>DASXHL010000037.1:0-99531 GCA_036488555.1 Rhizomicrobium sp. | reverse complement strand
GGCTGACACATATGATGTGATCGTGATTGGCGGCGGACCGGGCGGCTATGTCTGCGCCATCCGCTGCGCCCAGCTTGGCTTGAAGACCGCGGTGGTCGAGCGCGACCGCATGGGCGGCATCTGCCTGAACTGGGGTTGCATTCCGACCAAGGCGCTGCTGCGCTCGAGCGAGATCTGGCACCTGATGCACCGGCTGAACGAGTTCGGCTTCTCGGCTGACAATTTCAAGTTCGACATCGAGAAGATCGTGGCGCGCAGCCGCGCAGTGTCCAAACAGCTTTCCGACGGCGTCAGCTTCCTGATGAAAAAGCACAAGATCACCGTCATTCCGGGCGAGGCCAAGCTTACCGGCAAGGGCAAGCTGACGGTCACGAAAGACGGCAAGACGACGGACGTCGCCGCCAAGAACATCGTGCTGGCGACGGGCGCGCGCGCCCGCACGCTGCCGGGGCTTGAGCCCGACGGCAAGCTGGTCTGGACCTATCGCGAGGCGATGATCCCGCCATCCTTCCCCAAGTCGCTTCTGGTGGTGGGTTCGGGCGCCATCGGCATCGAATTCGCCAGCTTCTATCGCACCCTGGGCGCCGAAGTGACCGTAGTCGAAGTGCTGGACCGTGTGCTGCCGGTGGAGGACGAGGAAATCTCCGCCTTCGCCGCCAAGGCCTTCACCAAACAGGGCATGAAGCTCAAGGTCGGCACCACCGTCACCAAGCTCGACAAGGGGGCGGACAGCGTCACCTGCACGCTTCAGGACAAGGCGGGCAAGACCGAACAGGTCACCGTGGACCGGGTGATCCTGGCCATGGGCATTGTCGGCAATGTCGAGAATATCGGCCTGGAGGCCGCGGGTATCAAGGTCGAGAAGACCCATGTCGTGGCCGGCAAGTATGGCGAAACCGGCGTGGATGGCGTGTGGGCCATCGGCGACCTGGTGGGCGCGCCCTGGCTGGCGCACAAGGCCATGCATGAAGGCGTGATCGTGGCCGAGAAAATCGCGGGCGTGAAGGGTGTGCATCCGCTCAACACCTCCAACGTGCCGGGCTGCACCTATTGCTGGCCGCAAGTTGCCAGCGTCGGTCTGACCGAAGCCGCAGCCAAGGCCACCGGCAAAAAGATCAAGGTGGGCAAGTTCCCCTTCATCGGCAATGGCAAGGCCATCGCCCTGGGCGAGGCGGAAGGCCTGGTCAAGACCGTGTTCGACGCCGAGACCGGCGAGTTGCTTGGCGCGCACATGATCGGCGCGGAAGTGACCGAACTGATCCAGGGCTATGTCGTCGCCAAGACCGGCGAGCTGACCGACCAGGAGCTGGGCCACACCATCTTCCCGCATCCCACTCTGTCCGAGATGATGCACGAAGCGGTGCTCGCTGCGGACGGTGCCGCGCTGCATATCTGATTACCGGTGTCATTCCCGGCGAACCTCGCGCGATGAGCGCGAGGTGAGGGAAGGGAACCCAGGTGGATAGAATCCGCCCGGTCTTTCCACCTGGGTCCCCTTCCCCTCGCGCCGCATGGCGGCGCTCGGCCGGGGATGACATTCAGAGCTACTTCAACAGCCGCTTCACGTCGTCCGCCATCGCGGCGGTATCGGTCGTGTCGGTGGTGACCAGGCGGGCGCGGCCGTCTTTGTCGAAGAAGAACACCGCATTGGAATGCATCACTTCGTAAGGCGGCCCCTTGGTCACGGTGTAGGCGACGCGGTAGCGCCGGGCCAGATCGGCCAATTCATTGGCGCCACCGCGCAGGCCCAAGACCTCAGGTGAAAAGGCCTTGGCGTAATCGGCCAGAACCTGGTCAGTGTCGCGGTCCGGGTCCACGGTCACGAACAGGATGCGCAGATCGGGCGAATGCACCTTGCCCGCCATGTCGGTCAGGTTGGCCAGCGTGGTGGGGCAGACATCGGGGCAGTGGGTGTAGCCGAAATAAAGCGCCAGCACCTTGCCTCGGAAATCCTCGGCGGTAACGGGCCGGCCGTCTTGCGACATATGGAAAGCGAGCCCCGGCATGGCGTCGGTGATGTCGGTCATGTGCCAGGCGGCGGGCTTCGAGCAGCCGGCCAGAAAAAGCGCAAAAATGAGGGCCAGTTTCCGCATGGTCGCCGCGTCCTTATCACGCTTTCGCGGAATGGGGCGACGCGCATAGTATCGCGGCCTGATGTATATCCCCGACCATTTCCGCGAAGCCCGGCCCGAAGTGCTGCACGACGCCATCCGGCTGATCGGCTTTGCCACGCTGGTGACGCACGATGTGCAAGGGGGGCTCGAGGCCAACCACCTGCCCATGTTGCTGGAGAGTAATGTGCTGCGCGGTCATGTGGCGCGCGCCAATCCGGTGTGGAAAGCGGGCGAGGGCGAGGCGCTGGCGATCTTCCTGGGTCCGCACGCCTATGTCTCGCCCAGCTGGTATCCAAGCAAGGCTGAGACCGGCAAGGCGGTGCCGACCTGGAATTACATCACCGTGCATGCGAAAGGCCGCATACGCTGGCTGCAGGACGCGGACTGGCTGCGCGCCCATGTCACCAGGCTGAGCGAGACGCACGAAAGCCCGCGGCCCGAGCCCTGGACCATAGACGAAGCGCCGCAAAGCTATATCGCGGCGATGCTGAAGGGCATCGTTGGCTTCGAGCTGGAAATCGCCGAGCTCGAAGGCAAGTACAAGCTGACCCAGAACCGCGAAGAAGCCGACCGCGAAGCGGTGCGCGACGCCTATGCGCGCGAGGGCCGCGACGACATGGCCCGGCTGATGGGCACCTCTTCGGCAGAGAAGCCGTGAGGCGCATTCCGTTCTGGTACATCGCCGTGCTGCTGGTGGGCGCGGCGCTTTATGTGATCTGCCGCTTTTATCCGGCCGAGTTGCCGGTGTTTCTGCCCTGGGAATTTTCCTGGCCGGAATATCTCGCCACCACGCTTACCTTCATCTGGTTCGCGCGCGGGCTGAAGCTGCTGCCGAAGGACCGGCATCCGCCCACATGGCGGCTGGCCTGTTTCGTGGTGGGTGTGGCCAGTTTCTACATCGTGCTGCAGACCCGCATCGACTATTACGCCCAGCACATGTTCTTCGTGCATCGCTGGGCGCATTTCGTGCTGCATCATGCGGGCGCCTTCCTGATCGCCATGGGCATGTGCGGGCCGGTGCTGTGGGCGGGCATGCCCGATTTCCTGAAACCGGTCGTGACGTCGCGCCCGGTGCAGGCGACCATGAATGTCCTGCAGAACCCTGCAATGGCGCCTTTCCTGTTCGTGGGGCTGCTCTATTTCTGGCTGATCCCGCAGATCCACACCCGCGTCATGCTGGATGCCAACCTCTATGAGCTGATGAACTGGACCATGGCGATCAATGGCGTGATGTTCTGGTCGCTGATCCTGGACAGCCGCGCCAAACCGCCGGCGCGTCTGTCGCACCTGATGCGCGCGGCTCTGATCCTGGTGATCGAACTGCCGCAGATGGTGCTGGGCGCGATCCTGTCGCTGACAGAGCACGACATCTATCCGGTCTACACCATCTGTGGGCGGGTGCTGGACATGACCGCGCTGAACGACCAACATTATGGCGGCTTGATCATCTGGCTGCCCGGAACGCTGACCAGCTTCACCGCCATGATCGTGGTGCTGGTGACCATGCGGTTGAATGAGGAGAAGGCAGCCCTTGAGGAAAGCAAAAATGAAGCGGCTTAGTGTGATGGCGCTATTGATGATGACGACCGTGGCGCAGGCCGCGCCTTTCGAGGTCACCGACGGCTGGTTCCGCGCCTTGCCGGGCAAGCTGCCGGCGGGCGGCTATTTCACCGCCTATAATGGAACGGGGCGCGAAATCGCCATCGTGGGCGCGGATTCCGATGCCTGCGGCATGCTGATGATCCACCAGTCGTCGAACAAGGGCGGCATGAGCAGCATGGACATGGTGGACAAGGTCAGCGTGCCCGCCGGAAGCACGGTGCGCTTCGCGCCCGGCGGCTATCATCTGATGTGCGACAACCCCAACGCGAAAATGAAAGTGGGATCGAAGGTCGGCGTGCTGCTCAAGCTGTCGGATGGAAGCTCCGTCGCGGCCGGTTTTGCGGTGAAGAACGCGGCCGGAAAGTAGACCTGGCGCGAAGTTCCTCTCTATCGTCGGTTTAATTTGCCAATGCGGAACACTCTGCGGTTCTCTGCCTTCCTTCTGGGGGCGGTTCGGAGTGTTGTGATGAAAATTGCCCCTGCCACGATTTTGTCCAGTTTGATGTTTGCGGCGTCCATCACGGGCGCGCTTGCCGACGTAAACTCCGCACCGCTTGCGCCGGGAAAGGCCGCGGGCGTGCACAACGCGCAATTCGAAGGCGGCAACGCCATGTTCATCGTCGCCGGTGCGGCCCTGGTCGGCATCACCGTGGCGCTGGCCACCGCGGGCAACGGCGTAGCGGGCGCGCCCAATACGAGCTCAACGTCCACCTCGACATCCACAACGGGAACATCGCCGTGAGAGACGCGACCGGCGACGCCTAGCGATAGCGTAGCGGCGCGGGCAAATCGCGCCAGTGGCGCGATTTGAGCGTCGAGCGCCGCGAGCTTGAGCGAGCGGCGGCAGGGCCTATCGGGCGTCCTCCTCTGCCAGCTCCGCATACGAGACATGGCAATGTCCGCCATGCTTCTCGAAATAGCGCTGGTGATAATCCTCGGCCTTCCAGAAGGCGGGGGCGGGCTCGATCTGGGTGACCACCGGCTTCTTCCACTTGCCGGAGGCGTCCACCTTCGCCTTGATCTCGGCCGCGATGCGGGCCTGCTCGGCGTCATGGGTGAAGATCACTGACCGGTACTGGGTGCCGAAGTCCGGCCCTTGGCGGTTAAGTTGGGTGGGGTTGTGCATCCGGAAGAACAGCTCCACCAGGGTGGCGTAGCTGACCTTGGATGGGTCGAATGTCACCTCCACCACCTCGGCATGATAGGTGTCGTCGTTGCAGACCTGCTTGTAGGTCGGATTCTGTGTCGTGCCGCCGGCATAACCGGAGACGGCCTCGATCACGCCGGGCACCTGGCGGAAGAAATCCTCCACGCCCCAGAAGCAGCCGGCGCCGAATAGTGCCTTTTCCATGATCCGAAACCTTTCCTGAATGGCCCCCATAATACGTGGAGGAAGCATGGCCGTTACATGGGGTTTGGCGGGTGCACCCAAAAGGGCCAGCCGCTATAGAGTCTGCATGACCCTTTCATGTCCTGCCGCCTGCGGCCAAGTTTCTGCTGTCATGGCCGTGCGAGCCATTACGGCCCTCTTGCAGAATCACTTGAACCCTCTCCGCTATCGCATTGTTTGGACACAGAAAGTCCTGACAGGGGAGGGGTGGGCGTGAACGTCGTCATCGTCGGCGCTGGCATTGCCGGTCTGGGCATCGGCTGGCGGCTGCTGCAGGCGGGTTGCACCGTCACCATCCTGGAACGGGCCCAGCCCGTGATGGGGGCAAGCTGGGCCGCGGCCGGCATGCTGGCCATCACCGCCGAGCTGGAAGACGCCACCGATCCCGAACGGGCGCTGGCCGCTCGCGCCAGTGCGCTCTGGCCTGCCTTCGCCGCCGAATTGGAAGAGGCCAGTGGCCGGGCGGTGTATCTGTCTTCCAGTGGGGCGCTACTGCTCGCCGCCGACGGGGCAGAACTGGAAGCCATGCGGCCCAGGGCTCAGGGCGGGCTGAAGATCGTGGGCGCTGAAGACGCCCGGTCGCTGGTGCCGCTGCTGGGTTCCGCGGTCGGTGGGCTGTGGTCGCCCGGCGAAGCCCATGTCGACAATCGCGCCCTGGGCGAGGCGCTGGCCATCGCCTTCCTGAAAGCCGGCGGCACGCTTTATCCCAATGAGGCGGCGGTGCGCTTCGAGATGCGCGACGGCAAGGTGTCCGGCGTGCAAAGTCCCTATCGCCGCTATCACGCCGACGCGGTGCTGATCGCGGCCGGCGCCTGGACCGGCCTGTTGGATGACATTCCCATCGAGCCGGTGAAGGGCGAGATGATCGCGCTGGCCCCACCCGACCCGACCCGGCTGCCGGCGCCGGTGGTGTGGGGCGAGGGCGTTTATTGCGTGCCGCGTCATGGCCGCCTGCTGGTCGGCGCCACCGTCGAGGAAGCCGGCTTCGACACCAGCCCGACCGATGCCGCGCGCGAGCATCTGTGGTCGCGGGCGTCCAGGCTGATGCCCGAAGTCGCGGACTGGGATTTGGCTGATCACTGGGCGGGGCTTCGCCCCAAAAGCCCTGACGGCCTGCCGCTTTTGGGCCCGGCGCATGACGCCGGACTTTTTGTGGCGAGCGGCCAATATCGCAACGGCATCCTGTTTGCGCCGGCAATCGCCCAGGAAATGACCGACCTGATCCTGGGCAAGGGGCAGGTCATTGCCGCATTCGATCCGCGCAGATTTAAAAGGAACACGCCATGAGTGATTTCACCGTCGATCCCGTCATCACCTCGCTGACGGTGAAGCTGGCCGACTGGCCGCTCAGCCGGCTCTTTCTTTATAATGACAGCCGCTATCACTGGGGCCTCTTGGTGCCGCGCCGCGCTGGCGTGGTGGAGATCGCCGACCTGTCGGCAGACGACCAGCTCCAGCTTATGAAAGAGATCGTGGAATTGTCCGGACTGGTCAGGGCGCTGCCCGGCGTGGAAAAGCTCAACGTCGGCGCTCTGGGCAACATGGTGCCGCAGCTTCATGTCCATGTGATCGGCCGGCGCAAGGGCGACCCCGCCTGGCCCGGTCCGGTCTGGGGCCATAGCGATCCGGTTGCGTACCCCGCGCCCGCCGACGCGCCGCTCGTCCGCGCGGCCCAGTCAACCCATATGGTAAGCGATCGTTAACTATAAAGCGGCAAAACGGGAGACGCCGGGCGGCAGAAGGCCAAAGCCCGCGCAACCATTTGTAGAGTCCATGCAGGCAGAAGCCGCATCCACCTTGGGGGCAGAACGCTCCTCCGTTGTCACCGCGCTGCGCAATGCCGCCGCTGCGACGGGATCGGATTTCCATTACCTGCTCGGCACCGCGATGCGGGAGTCGAGCCTGAGACCAAACGCCCAGTCGAGCCATTCCTCGGCCGCCGGCCTGTTTCAGTTCGTCGACCAGACCTGGCTTGGCCTAGTCAAGGAATATGGCGCCCAGTACGGTCTGGGCAATTACGCCTCCGCCATCACCAAGGATGCCGATGGCCGCTATCACGCGCCGGCGGGCGAGCGGCACGACATCCTCAATCTGCGCAAGGACCCGGAAGTCTGCGCCCTGATGGCGGGCGAATATGCCAAGACCACACAGGACAAGATGCGCGCGCATCTGGGCCGCGATGTCTGCGGCGGCGAGCTTTATGCCGCCCATTTCCTGGGGCCCGAAGCGGCCTGCCGGCTGATCCACCTGATGGGCAGCGATCCATCGGCCAATGCCGCGGCGGAATTCCCCAAGGCCGCGGCCGCCAACACGACCGTTTTCTATCACAGCGACGGCGCGCCCAAGACGGTGCGCGAGGTCTATGACTGGGCGCTGCGCCAGCCGGGCGGCGAGGGCAGCGTGCGGGTGGCCGAGCTTGCCGACATCACCCCCGCCCATGCCGCGCGCCTGAAAGTGTCGAGCGCCGAAAGCGCGGAAGTGCAGATGCTGCTTTCCAGCGTGATGAACTGGCAGCCGGGCGGCGGCCAGGGCATGTTCGGCAATCTGCTGGCCCTGAACCCCAAGCTGGGCACGCTGGGCGGCGGGCTTGGCAATGGTCTTCTGAGCCAGGGCGCCACGCCCAGTTCGGCGATCAGCTTCGCGCCGAGCCTGTTGGGGATTTTGTCCGACGCGAAGGACAAGACGTCCTAACTACTTGTCATCCCCGGCTGAGCGCCGCGATCAGCGGCGCGAAGGGAGTTCGTAGCAACAGCGTGCGGACGACCCAGGTGGTAAGACTGGGCGGATTCTAACCGCCTGGGTTCCCTTCCCTCGCCACGCGAGGGTCGCGTGGCTCGCCGGGAATGACAGTTGGTGCAGCAGTGCTTATGCATCTCCGCCGCCCTTGCCGTAACAGGGGGCATCTTCCCCGCATATCGAAGGCTGGATCTCCGGCTCAAGCCCCAGTGCGCGCACGCCGGCTTCGTAAAAGGGCGCGACGGTGAATCCCAGCATCGCGGTGAGCGAGATCATCGCGAAAAGCATCAGCCATATCCGCAAAGCCGCTGCCATGGTCCAAGCCTAGGCCTGGGATCGGCAGCCTGCAATCGCGGCTACTTTTTCGCCAGCACTTCCTGGACCCGCGCGTCGAGTTCGGCGCACAGCGCCTGCGCCGTCCTGTCGTTGGTGTCCTGCAGGGCAAGCTTGTGGATCACCTGGACGGCGTTGACATGGGCATCCACCAGCGCCACCGGGATGGCGGCCTTGGCCGGCAGCTCACCGATCAGGCGCGACAGGGTGGCAGCCACACGCGCGATCAGGGGATAATTGAAGGTGGGCGCCTGGCCCTTGATGTCATGGGCGGCGCGCAAAAGCGCGGCGCGGCTGTCGGCATCCGGCGTCTGGCTGTAGCGCGTGCGCGCGTCGATCAGTTTCTTGACGTCGTCGGCGATCCAGTCGGCGAATTGGCTTTTCAGCTCTTCCAGCGCCTCATCGGCGCGCTTCGTCGCCGCCATGTCGATGCCGCCCAGCCCGCCGCCGACCTTGGCCTTCAGCATGTTGGGGGGCATGAAGAGCTCGATCGGACGACGGTTGGACATGGCTGTTACTCCGCCGCCTGTTGCTTGCCGTTGTCGGTGCGCCGCTCGGGTCCGCGATAGTCCTCGGCGCCGCGGCGCCGGCGGCATGGGCCGAAATAGCGGTGGGTGCGCACATAAGGCCTGGGATTCTCGATCACCGCCACCAGCCGCGACATCATGGTCTTGACCGACACGGGCTTGGCGATGAATTCGTTGATGCCGGCGTCGCGCGCCTCGTGCACATGCTCGGCGCTGGTATGACCGCTCAGCATGATCACCGGCACGAAGGGATTGGGGGAGGCGGGATTGGTGCGGATCATGTTGACCAGCTCGATGCCCGACATGCCTTCCATCACCCAGTCCAGCACGATCACGTCGGGGTTGGAATCGCGCAGCGCCGTCCAGGCATGGTCGCCGTTGTCGGCCTCGTAGATCTGTACGACGCCGAAGGCCTGCAGGATGGTGGTGACGAGCTTGCGCATATGGACATTGTCGTCCACGACAAGAATCTTCAGCCGCTCGAAACGGTAGCCACTCATTGCCCAGTGCCCTTGCGCCCGTCTTAGAGCGCGCCCCGGACATTAGCTTAACGGCCATTAAGCCTTCGTGAAGCACCTAAACAGGGGCTGTTTACCTCCCCAAGCGCGCGCGAAGCGCGCTGGCATTGGGGAGGTGGCCGTAGCTGGCCCTGGGGCCAGCGAAGGCCGGAGGGGTGACTTCAATCAGAAAATTGCTCAGCCAGGATGCGCTCGTCCAGGTTGTGACCGGCGTCGTAGAGCATGGTCATGGAGATGGCGCGATCCTCGGCCACGTCCACGGCAGTGACGTCGCGCACCTCGAAATCGTCGGCCACGGCGCTGACAGGGCGCTTCCTGCTTTCCAGCATCTCGAAGCGCACCTTGGCGCGGTGCGGCAGCAGCGCGCCGCGCCAGCGGCGGGGACGAAAAGCAGAGATCGGGGTGAGCGCCAGAAGGTCGGCGTCGATCGGCAGGATCGGCCCGTGCGCCGAGAGGTTATAGGCGGTCGAACCCGCCGGGGTGGAGACCAGCACCCCATCGCAGATCAGCTCGGAGATTCGCGGGCGGCCATCGACCAGAATGCGGATCTTGGCGGCCTGGCGGGTCTCGCGCAAAAGCGACACTTCGTTGAAAGCACGCGCTTCCACCGAGCGCGACTGGGTGTGCGCGGTCATCAGCAGGGGATGGATCACCGCCTTCTCGGCCACTGCCAGCCGCTCCACCAGGTCGTCGGCATGGAATTCGTTCATCAGGAAGCCGACCGTGCCCTTGTTCATGCCATAGATCGGCTTTCCCTTGCCGGTGAAGCTGTGCAGGGTCTGGAGCATGAAGCCGTCGCCGCCCAGCGCAACCACCACGTCGCAATTGTCGGGGCCCGCATCGCCATAGCGCTTGATCAGGGCCGCGACGGATTCTTCCGCATGCGGCACGGCGGTGAAATGCAGTTTGGTCATAAAGGCCCCGGGAGAGGGTTTCACCCTAGCATAGCGGGGCCGTGGCGCAAAAAGCAGGCGCGCGTCAGATGGTGCGCAACTCGTCCATCGCGGCCTGGCGCGTCACGGTGGTGAACACCTTGTCCACGGCGGCGGTGTCGGGCGCACTCAGAACCGTGCTCAAGCCGCGCGACTGACGCGACAGGTTGAAGATGGTGGCGAAGACTGAGCGGTCGATGCCGGCGGCGCGGCAGGCCAGCGCCACAACAGGGGCGCCGCGCTCGTAAAAGGCGATGCGGAAAGCGGCGAGATCCATGTTCATCAGCTTGGCGAAAGCCAGGTCGAACAGATCGGTCTGGCCCTGGCTCAGCACGCGCATCAGGAAGCCGGCCTTGAGCTGACCGCTGGCGGCGAGCTTGTCGACCAGCTTCTGGGCGCTATCGGCGGGCACCTCGGTCGGTCCGGCCGGTTCGCTCCTGACCGCCAGCTTGGCGTCGGTGAGGGCGGCTTCGAGATTGGCGGGCGCGACCGTGTAGTTGGCCTTGATATGGTCCTTGAGCGCGTCCGACACCCATTCGCACATGTTGTTCGCAAGCTTGGGTGGAAGGTCGGAACGGTGGATCAGGGCCCCCTGCAGGCCGGTCAGGGCCTTGGACTTTTCCACCAGGGTGGCGAAGGCCCTGTCTGATATCCTGGCGGTGGCATTGCGGACCAGCGCCAGGAGCACCGAGTCATGGCCGCACCTGACCAGGGCATCGGTGACCGGAATGCCGATATTGGGGCGGCCCGCCACCGCTTCCTGATGGGCGACGCCTGCGTCGGCGATCAGCCGGAGCACGTCGCTTTCGGTGAGCAGGGGAGAATTGAGGATCAGCGGGCGGGCGACCTCGATCGTGTCGTCCACCAGCAGCATGATCAGGTCATGGGGCGCGGTCGTGTCTTCGGCCAGGCGCTGGGCCAGCGCGATGCGGATCGCCATTTCCACGTCGCGGGTCAGCCGGCGCAGGATTTCGCGCATCAGCTCGCGCTCGCGCGTGTTCAGCCCCGCACCCTGAATGCGGTAGAGCGAGGCCACGGCGAGATAGATTTCTTCGCGGGACGCGCCGCCTTGTGGATTCATGGCGAGCTGGGCAAGCCTGCCCATGTCGCTCATGTCGTGTGCGGTAAGCCCCACGTCAGGTCCCCATGCCTTCTGCAGAAAAAAGCCGCTTTTCGGCCCCTTGACTCCAAAACCATTAACCCGGGACCATTAACAGCTGATTAAGGACCCGCCATGAGGTTCTCGGGATGTTCCGATTATTGGAACCAAATGGTCGCGGAGTCCTGACGCCAAGGTGCAGGAGGCTGGCAGCCACCCCGTGGCCGCTTCAGATTCAGGATTTGAGACCGATCAGCCTTTCGCCTTGCGCCGGCGCATGGCAATGGCGCCAGCAAGACCTGCACCGAAGAGCGAGAGGGTGAGGGGTTCGGGAACCGCGCTTGGCGACGCAAACTCGAAATTGTCGATTGCATTATAGGCAGGACTGTCGGGCAAGCTGATCCGGATCGAGGTCAGCGGCGTCGATGACGTAACGCCGAAAAAGCCCAGCGTGCCATCCTGAATTGACTCGTTGCCCGGTACATCGACAGTGAATGAAGATCCGTCCGACAGCAGGATCGTGAAGGCGTTGATCGCCAAGCTATTATCGAACAAGCCACCAAGATTGAAGCCAACCGCCGTCACGGAAGGTAATGTCGCAGTGATTACGTCCGGCGATGCATAGTCAGAGGTCAGGAAATCGCCACCGGGGTAAGATGACCCATAAAATGTGGGGTCGATTACGTACATCTGGTCATTGCCCGTGAACGTGACGCCCGACAGGGTCAAGGATCCTGTGCCATAAAAGACGAAATTGCCAGCAGGAGCTAATCCGTTGAAGGTGATCGTCGTGGCCCCGCTTATGGCTGCATTGAAAGCCGTCTGGGACGAATACATCGTATCGGCATTTGCAGAGCCAGCCGCAGCCAAGAGCAGGAATCCTGCCACCTTAATCAAACGGGACATTGGGAGTTCCTTCGAAATCACGCCGACGGTATCCCAGCAATAACCATACCGTATCGATGTATCGAGGAATTCCAAATGGTTAGGTTTGCGTGGCCCAACAGGCTGTAATCATTTCTTACAGCGTAAACAACTCGGACGCGCGAATGGTCTCGTCACGCCTGCGGCCACTGTCTTGAACACGCCTCTTGGCGGGGGTTTCTGCGGCTGTCTGGCGACTTGCCATCGAGTGCTCATCCATGCCGCATGTGAACCGGCATTGGCGCGCTCCTTCTGCTTTCTGGAAGGGGCTTATACACAGGCGCGATTCACCTGCGTCGCTGCGCTGCTGCCCGCGATCGTTAATATTCGCATCTCAGCGTGGATTCGGAATCATTCAATGCTCACGAGCCATGAACAAGCGCAGTACCTCCGGTCTGCGCTTGTCCCCTATATCCAGAAATGCGGCGTCGAGCAGGAATTCGAGCGTCACGACGGCACGAAACACAGATACAGGGAGGCGAGCCTTGGCGGTTTCATTATGCGCTACGTCACGCCATTCCACCGCAACCCTCAGCCTATGGCTTCATGCTGGGATGACGCGCTGCATCTGCAGGCCCACCCGATCGAAGACTATGTTCTTACGGTCCTTTTTCGCCGCAGCATCGATGACCCGGCAAGGCGGAATTGGGTTACGATGTTCAACGCGTGCTGGCACAGCAAAAATGATCAGATGCGCGTCTCTGCGTTCGCGAGTGATCATTCGCGCTGGTATGACATTTTGCTGGTGGCCTTGGAATTGGCGTCGAAAGCGGAAAAGAGCCAAGCTGGGGCAGATGAGCCGACATCCGAACCGCGGCCCATGCCGGCTGTGGCATACACCGGCATCCACTGACATTGCGTTCCGGCAATAGCTGATTAAGACTCTTGCGCGTGACGCAAAAAACTTGTGGCTTGTGGCGTCGGATTTCCAGGCCCGCCATGATCCCGGTATCGGGCTCGTGGTGCGGTCGAAACCCGAACGGCGCCGGAATTCAATAACTTGCCGGTTTCCTTCGGGTCCGGAATTCGCCTGGGGACCCGCGATATGACGATCGTGCGAAACGTGAAGGGGCACTGGCAGGCATGAGCGGGCAAAAATCCTGTCTTCTGGCCATCGATCAGGGCACCACATCGACCAGGGCGATCCTGTTCGACGGCGAGGCCCATCCGCTCGCCAGTCACGCGATACCTTTGCGCCAGATCTATCCCGCCAATGGCTGGGTCGAACATGACCCGGCCGAGATCTGGCAGGCGACGCTGGCCTGCTGCCAGGCGGTGCTGAAAGGGCGTGAAGCGCGCGAGGTGGCCGCCATCGGCATCACCAACCAACGGGAGACCTCGCTGATCTGGGACAAAAAGACCGGCGCGCCGCTGCACAATGCCATCGTCTGGCAGGACCGGCGTGGCGCGCCCCGCTGCGTCCAGCTCAAGAAGCGCGGGCTGGAGCCGGCCGTCACGCGCAAGACCGGCCTTCTGCTCGATCCCTATTTCTCGGCCACCAAACTCGAATGGCTGCTCAAGAATGTGAAAGGGTTGAAGCGGCGCGGGAGCGACAGATTTAAAGATATAGCGTTCGGCACCATCGATAGCTGGCTGATCTGGAACCTGACCAGGGGCGCGGTCCATGCCACCGATGTCACCAATGCCTCACGCACCATGCTGTGGAATCTCAAGACCCGCGCCTGGGACCCGTCGCTGCTCAAACTGTTCGGCGTGCCGCGCGCCATCCTGCCGGAGGTGCGCGAGTCCAGCAGCGACTTCGGCAAAAGCGATCCCATGCTCCTGGGTGAAGCCATCCCCATTCTGGGTGTGGCGGGCGATCAGCAGGCGGCGAGTTTCGGCCAGGCCTGTTTTGCGCCGGGCGATGTGAAATCGACCTATGGCACCGGCTGTTTTGCCCTGGTCAATACGGGAAGGGGCGTGCCGCGCTCCCGGAACCGGTTGCTGGCGACGTCGCTCGCTCAGAAACACTATGCCATCGAGGGCAGCATCTTCATCGCCGGCGCCGTGGTGCAATGGCTGCGCGACGAGTTGGGTGTGGTGGCGCAGGCGCCGGACACCGAGGCGATGGCCAAGCGCGCCAAACCGGCGGAGGGACTTTATTTCGTGCCGGCCTTCACCGGCCTGGGCGCGCCCTACTGGGACCCGACCGCGCGCGGCGCCATCCTGGGCCTGACGCGCGACGCAGGCAGGAACGAGATCGTGCGTGCCGCGCTGGATGCGGTCTGCTACCAGACCCGCGATCTGTTGGAAGCGATGCGGCGCGACATGCAGGCGGGCGGCATACGCTCGCTGCGTACGCTCAAGGTCGATGGCGGCATGGTGGCCAATGACTGGTTCTGCCAGCGCCTGGCCGATCTCACGGGGCTGAAGGTGGAACGGCCCCGGGTCACCGAAACCACCGCCCTGGGCGCGGCCTATCTGGCGGGGCTGGGCGCGAAATTGTTCCGCAACGAAAAAGATATCGCGGCGCGATGGGTGCTGGACCGCCGTTTTGTTCCGGCGATGAAAAAAGCCGAACGCGATCGGCTTTATCGCGGATGGCTGGCGGCGATTTCGCGCGTGCGGTAGAATTCATCTTATCCGCGCGTGCCGGTTGACAGGTAGCGTTACCGCACGGAAAGTTGCTGTCCCGGATGGGGGGAGCATGGGGCAAGTGGGGATCAGCCTGGAGGGACGCCGCCGCAAGCCGGAGAGCTTGGCGCGTCTGAAACTGGCGGCAAGAAAACTGTTCGTCGAACGCGGCTATGACGCGACACGTCCGCAGGACATTGCGCGCGAAGCGGGTCTGGGCCACGGCACTTTCTATCTGCATTATCCCGACAAGCGCGCCTGTTTCCTGTCTTTCGTGGAAGACGCGCGCCAGGAGCTGGACGCGCATGTGCGCGCCCGCCGCCAGCCCGGCGCGACGCTGGAAAACCGCATCGCCACCATGCTGAACGCGATGTACGACTATTCCGACAATCATCCGGGCGTGCTGCGCGCGGCGCTCACGGATGAATGTGTCATCGACGCCGAAGGCGTTCCGGCGCGTCCGCTGGTGATGCAGTGGGGCGATGAATGGGCCGAGATGATCCGCGAGGCGGTGGTCGATGGCAAAGCCAGTCCCTCCTTCAATGCCGAGATCATCGGCCAGGCGATCGTGGGGGCGTTGCACCAAACGGGACGCGAGGCGCACCGTTCCGGCCGCTGCCGGGAGGAGATGGTGAGGAACCTGACATCGTTCCTGACCCGGGCGCTGCGGCCGGATTGATCCCGCTCTTCGCTCCAGACTGAGGTGCGGGAACTTCCGCGCGCTTCGTTCGTTGATGCATTCGATCGGGCGCAAGTGTGTGGAGTAGGAAATGCGCAAAGGCACCCGCGACGCCTCCTGGGCTCTTCTGGTTCTGATCACGGCGACGGGTTGCGCCGGCCGCGAGACGGTCGGTGTGGGCGTGGCCGGTGGCCCCGACTATTACGACGGCTATTATGACGGCTATTACGGCCCCTTCGCCGATGGCTATTGGGGCAATGACGGCGCCTTCTGGTACGCCGATGCCGGCCATAACTTCCACCGCGACGAGGGCCATCACTTCCAGCATGTGGCGGCGAACGGCTTCAGCCATGTGCATGGCTCGGGCGCGCACCGGGAGCACTGATTTCTAGGAATCGGAGCGCAAGCAGCGCGGGCCAAGCCACAACAGCAGCGCCACCGCCAGGACCACGCTGAGCGTCGTGACCGGGCGCATCGAGAAACTTGCCTCGAACAGCCGGACATAGATGTCGATATAGGATGAACCCACCAGCAGCATCACCCCTGCCAGGATGCTTGCGACCACCAGCGCGAAAATCTTCACGGGCCTGTCCCCCGGCCGGATGGATTGCAGTCAAATCACGTCGTGTCGTGTCGTGCGAGGACACCACAGATTTGCAGGTGCGCCCACCAAAACATATTTGCTTTCGTCGCGTAGGGTTGGCGAGAACCGCGCGTTCGTTCCCGTTGGTGGGCCCTGACGGAGATATTCATGCGCCAAAACCTTGTCATTGCCGCGGCCCTGCTGCTTTCCCTTTCTCCCGCTCTTGCCCAACAGCAGGCGCCCGCGCCGCAAGCGCCCGCCGGCGGTGTCAGCAAGCCTTCGCCCGAACTCAAGGCGGCGCGCCAGGCGATGCGCCAGGCCTGCACCGATGATGCCCGCAGCCTGTGCGCCGGTTCCGAATCCGGTGGCGGCAAGATCATGATGTGCTTGCGCTCGCATCAGGCCCAGTTGTCGGACGGCTGCAAGGCTGCGGCCCAGCACCTGCGCGACGTGCGGCGCGGAGCCTAGACCAAAAACATCGCTCGTTTAGCGGTTACTATTCGCGTCGGTCTCGGCCTGGATCACCGAGGCGCGCGACTGGGCACTGAGCTGGCCCAGCGCCTGGGCCAGCGCGTTCTGCTGCAGGGTCTGCTGGGCCTGTTGGGCGTTGCGCAGCTCCTCGAAGCGCCTGGCCACCAGGGCGGCGTCATAATGGGGCGCGGCGATGGCCTCGCGCACCCGCTGGCGCAACTGGCGCAGACGCAGGCGGCCGGTGCGAAGCGCGGGGCCTTGCGCCGCCATCACCACATTGTAGCGCAGGCGTTCTTCCTCGGGCAGCTGGCGGATGGCGTCGGCTCGCATGACCGCGGCGGCCTGGACCTGTGGCTGGCGCGGCGAAAACAGGAAGCGGCCGGTCAGCACGCCCGCCAGGAACAGGTTGACCAGTAGCGAGACGATGAGACCGCCGATCAGCCAGCGCCGGTCACCAGACATCGCCGGTGCCTCCGTTCAGCGCCATCTGCACCGAACCGACAATGGCGGTGCCGCTGGGCGGGGTCATGCCGACCAGGATGCCGGCGGCAAGCGCAGCCACACCCAGCGCCGCGAAAGAAACCTTGCGCAAGGCCGAGCTCAGCAGCGGGCGGCTCTGGCGCGCCTGCGATGCGCGAGTCGCGATCCTGCTGGTGTCGAGGGCCGGGGCAGGGCGGGCAAGCAGGCTTTCCACCACCTGCATCGCCTTCAGGCTGGCGCGCGCATGCGCGGACCCTGCCAGCAGCGCCTGTGCTTCCCGCCGCCGGGGCTCGGGCCAGCGGGTGGGGTCGCCGCCCAGTTCATCCAGCAGGGAGTGAAATTCCTCGTCGTTCACGCCTCATCCTCCGTCATGGCGATCCTGAGCGCGCGGCGTGCGCGCACCAGAAGAAGTTCGAACGCGCCGACGCTGGTTTCCAGCGCCGCCGCGCCTTCGCTGTTCGACAGGCCCCGGTCATAGGTTAGCGCGATGGCCGCCCGCTGGCGCGGGGGAAGCGTGGCCAGCGCCGCCCGGAGGCGCAGAAGCCTCTGGCTGGCGATCACCGCGTCTTCGGCGCCGATGGCGGGATCGGGCGGCTCGGGTGCGTCCTCAATTGCGAGGGGCCTGGGCTTTCGCACCTGGTCGATGGCCAGATTGGTCGTCACCCGCGACAGCCAGGCGGCAAAGGCGTGGCCGACTTCGCCCTTCTGGCGCCAGTTGGGGGCCGCAACCCAGGCCCGGGTGAATGCTTCCTGCACGATCTCTTCCGCCACAGCCCGGTTGCCGACAATACGCACCGCCAGCGCCATCAGCCGGGCGCCGTGGCGTTCCACCAGACGGGCAAAGGCAAGCCGGTCGCCGCGGGCGACCTCAAGCACCAAGGCATCATCCGTGTCCCCCACCAAGATTTTCGCCTGCCGTCACGGTTCCATGAACGGGATAACCCGGCAAATCCTACGCGCAAGCCTGACTTTTCCGACAGGGTGAGGCGCGACCGGCGGCGCCTGGCGGCAGCGTAGCGGCGCGGGCAAATCGCGCCAGTGGCGCGATTTGAGCGCCGAACGCCGCGAACTTAGGCGAGCGGCCGGACCGGTTCAGGGCTGGGTCGAGGTTGCGGCGGTGGCGCCGGGGAGCTGGTAGGCATGGCTGGCCAGCGCAATGCCGGCCACGGTGATCAGTACCAGGGCACCTACCGCGATGATGCCGTTGCTCTCGGTGATCTGCGCGCGTTGCACGCCGGCGGGTTTGCCTGCAGGCAGGCCCTGATCGGCCAGCGCGGGAAGCGGCAGCGTCAGGCCGAGAACAACGGCGACGGCTTTGCGCAACATGGCGCGAGGCTAGCGAGTGCACGCGCCCGCGCCTAATGAATGCGGCGCAATCAAGTTACACAGAACTTGCACGCTATCGGGTTTCGACGCAGCGGAAGCTTTCCGCCTTGGTCCTGTCGCCCGTGCCGTCCCACAGCGCCTTTGCCGGATAGGCGCAGAGCGGGCGAGTGCGTTCGATGCCGCCCGTGGCGTCGCTGTTCTTGTATTTGGTGGCGATGATCATCTCGGGCGCCTTGTCCTGCTCGACCCATGCGCTGATGGCGGGCAGCACGGCCAGGATGTTCGGCCCCGGCCCGCCGCCACAATGCAGCATGCCGGGCGCCATGAAGAGGCGATAGAAAGTGTCGGTCGTTCCCATCCTGCTTCGTACCAGTGACCAGTAGTCCACCGAGTCCTGCGCCGGGATCGCGGGGTCGGCCCAGCCGTGATACTGGATCAGCTTGCCGCCATGGTCGCGGAAGGCCGAGAGGTCTGGATTGTAGCTGTTGAAGATCGGGCCCGCATTGGCGTCGGTCACGGCGATGTCTGAATCGAAATTCAGCCGCTTGAGGTCGTAATTGGGATCGGCGAAGACAATATTGCCGAAGAAGTTGGCGGCGAACTTGTAGATCAGCGCATCCTTGCCGTCGGGCGTGGCGCCGGTGATCCAACGGCTCCAGCCATTGTCCTCACCTTCGCCGCCAGGCGAGAAGCCCGCGATCAGCTTTTCGCCGGTGCGTGGGTTCTTCGGCCCGTCATAGAGCTTGCGCAGGGCCGCGATCTGCGCGGACGTCAGGCAGGTTGGCGCGTCGCCCGATGCGCAGCGCAGCTTGTCGGGATTGAAGCGGCAGGCCTGCGGGTCCTCGATCACGCCAAATTCGTCGCCGCACTGTTTCACCGCTTCGACTTCAACCAGCCTGAGCTTGTCGAGGGAAAGGAAACTGTCCGGCGTCGCGGTCAGCGCCTGATAGCCGAAAGCCGCGCCGGCCAGCAGGTGTGTCCAGTGATTGGCGGGATCGCCCGCGATGATGCCGTTGAAATCGCCCGGATAGCGCTGGGCCTCCATCAGCGCCTCGCGCCCGCCGTCGGAGCAGCCCTGGAAATAGGAATAGCGAGGCGCCACATCCTTGTTGGCGATGATGATCGCCTTGGCCGCGTCGGTGGTCTCCTTGATGGCGCGATAGCCGAAGTCGATCGCCTTTTCGGGATGTTTCAGCGCCCAGCCGGCGTCGGTATTGACGGTGTCCTGATGGCCGTCATCGGTGCCGGCCACGGCATAACCCTGGGCAAGCAGCGCCATCATCGCGCGTTCGGGGATGACGCCGGCAAAGCCGCCATTGCCGACCTGCAGATAGCGGTAGTTCCAGTTTTGCGGGATCACGACTTCAAAACGGATGTCGGAATCGGGCGTGGGATGGGCCGCGCCCAACACCTTGCAATAGCCGCCGCCTGGGCCCGCCACGATGCTGGCTTCGCTGATGGTGACATGCGGCAGCTGGAGAGCGGTGAGATCGGCGCAAGGTGTGACAGCCAGCTGCGCCTGGACACCCATCACAGCAGCCAGGGCGGCGAGCGCGCCCCAGGCAAGGATTTTCATTGTCCTTCTCCCTTTCGCAACCTCCGTTCGAGTTCGGTGGTGAGTTCGTCAAGTTCGCTCATGGCCGCTTTCTTTTCGCAGACCGCGCGCATCATATCGGCAAGAACGACCAGCATACCAGTGGCGCAATCGCGGCCAGGATCAAGAGGCGCTTACTTGACATCCAGCCCAAGCACGATGGCCGGGTTGGTCTTGGCCATCATATTGATATCGGCCACCGAAATGCCCAGCTGGTGCAGCTTGGTCATGTATTCCAGCATCCCCGCAGTCGGCATCGGGCGCGGGTAGGGCCGCGCCCCGCCCAGATCGGTGGCCAGGATGACATGCGCCGGCCCCACCGCCTTTATCCAGCCGGCATATTGCTCCAGCGTGGTCTTGCCCTTGCTGTCCAGCACGGCGCCATAGACCATCTCGATATAGGCGCCCATCTTCGCGGCTTCCTGCGCCTGGGCAACGCTGAGATTGGTCGGCCCGGTCATGCCATGCGTGCACACGATATGCGCAATGCCGCGGGCCCTGGCTTCCTTGATCACCATCAGCGCCTCTTCGGCGGAGACATGGCCGGTCTCCAGCGCCAGTTGCTTTCGCGTAGCGATATAATCCAGCAGCTTGAGCACGGAGGGCAGCAGCTTGCCATTCTCCGACACTTTCACTTCCGGGCCCTTGTCCTTCACCTGGTTCTGGGCGTCGAAGGTGGGCAGCCAGACGATCCTGCCATAGCCGCCCTTCATGTCGGCCATATGCTTGACGGCTTCGGGATTGATGCCGCCCACAGCGATGTCCTGGGTGATGCCACCATAGACCTCGATGCCCGGCACCATCTTGCGTACCATATAAGCAAGTGAGGCGGTGTCTTCCCAATGGTTCTTCAGGACGACCGCGCGCATGCCCGCCGCCTTGGCCTGACGCGCCACATCATCGGCGTCGATGGCGCGCGGGGCGCTGTCGGGGTCCTGATGGACATGGATGTCGATCGCGCCCTTTAACGAAACCTCATCCTGCGCGAAGGCCGGTGTGGCCAGAGCCATGAGCATGGCGGCGAATGCGAGTTTTTTCATGTCAGCCCCTCAAACATAGAAACGATTGCACTGCCGCTCGCCCAAGCTCGCGGCGTTCGCCGCTTTCGCAGGTCCACCGGACCTGCTCACGCGCTAACGCGCGCCGCGGCTCACGGATACCAATCCAGCAAGCGCACCTCGACGCCCGAACCTTCCAGGTCCTTCTTGAACACGGTGATGTCCTGGCCCTTGTAGTGATAGGGGATCGCCACCTTGGGATGGAACGCCTTGACCGCATCGGCGGCTTCATCCGGCGTCATGGTATAGGGCAGGTTCATCGGAATGAAGGCGACATCGATGTTCTTGAGCGCGCGCATCTCGGGCGTGCCTTCGGTGTCGCCGGCGAAATAGAAATTCTTGCCGCCGTAATTCAGCACATAGCCGTTGCCCCGGCCCTTGTCGTGATAGGGCTGGCCGTTGGGCTGGTTGTGGTTGATGTTGTACATCGGCACCGCGGTGATCTTGAACTTGTGCCAGGTCGTGCTGTCGCCATTGCCGATCACCTTGGCCTGGGTGATGGTCTTGGCCACGGCGGCGGGCGCGATCACTACCGTGCCGTCTTTCGACAGCGCCTTCACGTCATCGGCGTTCATATGGTCGCCGTGAATGTCGGTGATCAGGATCAGGTCGGCGGGACCCGCGCCATCGATTTTCGCGGGCGGGGCGGGGTCGATCACGATGGTGTCGGACCCGGCCGTGATCTTCGCCGCGGCATGATAGATGGGCGTGATCTTCACCGGACCAGCAGAGGTCGCAAATGTCTGGGTCTGGTCGGCGGCGTCGGCGGGAGCCGCAACAACAAAGGCGGATGTCGCCAGCGCTGTGGTGAACAGCAGGGCGGTCACGATCTTCATGGGAACCTCTACTTCTGGGGATTAGTGACCGGCCCGACATGGCCGGTATATTTGGGTCCGTTGACCTGCACGACAAAGCCGTCGGGGTCGTTGAACTTGAAGCTTTCCTCGTCGCCGCGCGCGCCGGGCGTCAGCTTCAGTCCGGCTGCGGCGACCTTGGCGCGCATGGCGGCGGCGTCCCAGCCTTCAATGCCGAAATCGAAATGATCCAGCGCCGCCACATCGGGCTTCTGCTCGATGCCGAAGAAGCTGTCGCCCACCGACAGGATGTGGATGGTCTCCGACTGCTGCGCCAGCTTCATGCCGAAGAACTGCTGATAGAATTTGGAGGTCTTCTGCAGGTTGGGCACCCGCACGGTCACATGATTGAGGGTGATGGCCTTCAGGCTGGGCGCGGCGCGTGCCGGGGTGGCCAGGGTTGCCGCGCCGGCGGCGAGGCCTGCCAGGGTGGCGGCGAGCTGGCGGCGGCTCAAGACGCCCCGCTCGTAATCGCCCAGCATCTTCTCGACCAGCACTTCCATGACGCTTCCCCTTTTTGAAAAGGCGGTCCGGCTTTCGCCTAACGCCTTGTCCTGTTTTGGGCGGCAGCATAGCCCAGCCGCGCCGGGCGGAAAGCCCGGAAAAGGCGGCGAATTTCGGAATTGGGACACCAGCATGAGATCGGCAGCAGGTTGGGCGGATTTAATCCCGGTAAGGGGCTCCGGCCCTGTACATGAGAATGAGTTGCACCTATATACCCAAACTGGAACCCGAAAAGCGCGGCTCATGCGTCCGGCCTACGCCTTTTTGCTTGCCCTGCTGCTACCCGCCACCGCTGAGGCTGCAAACCTTGGCGCACCTCTGGCGCGCGACGGGATCGAAGTCGCACCCGGGATGGAGACCGCCGTCCAGTTCGACCGGCCGCCCACAAGTCTGGCGCCGGATTCGGTGTTTCTCACCGCCGATGTCCATGCCGCCCGGGACAATGCGCACGGGTTCACCGGCTTCATTCCCTATCTTTCGATCAGCTTCACCCTGACCAAGGACGGCGAGCCCACCTACAAAAAGTCGGGCCTGCTCTATCCCACCGCCGGCAAGGCCGGGCCGCGCTATATCGGCGCCGCCGAGATGGCCGGTCCGGGTAACTATCATTTGACCTATATCGTCTCCCCGCCCAGCGCCCATGGCATGTACCGCCAGACCGGCAAGGACAATGGCGTGCCCGACTGGTGGAAGCCGATCACCGCGAAATGGGATTTCGCCTATCCGAACAGTTCCAACCTTGTGAGTGCGAAATGAAAACGCCCGTCAAACTTCTGGCTTCTCTCCTCCTGATCGCTGCCGCCCCCGCGCTTGCGGATACGCAGATCTCGGTCACGCTCAAGAACCACAAATTCTCGCCGTCGGTGATCAAGGTGAAAGCCAACCAGCCCGCCATGATCGTCCTGTCCAATGACGACGACACGGCGGATGAATTCGACTCTTCGTCGCTGAAGGTGGAAAAGGTCGTGCCGGGTCATCAGAAGGGGAATGTGCGCCTGCGCGCGCTGGCGCCGGGCAAGTATCCGTTCATGGGCGAGTATCATGCCGCAACTGCGCAGGGCGTGGTTGTCGCAGAATGATACGCGGGTCCTTTGCCCTCTGGCGGCGTCGCTCGTCGCTCATGGGCGTCTTAGCCCACATCGCTCCTCGCTCCTGGCCAGATGCCAAAATCCCTCGCGTCTCGGCTGACAAGGAATATGCGTCATGATTTCAGCCCTTATCATCGTCTTCCGTGAAGTCATCGAGGCCGGCCTGATCGTGGGCATCGTGCTGGCGGCGACCGCCGGCGTTCCCGCACGTAGCCGTTATGTGATGCTGGGCGTGGGTGGCGGCGTGTTCGGCGCCTGCCTGGTCGCGGCCTTTGCCGGTGAGCTTGCCGGCCTGTTCCAGGGTTCGGGGCAGGAGTTCTTCAATGCCTCGATCCTGCTTCTCGCCGTCTGCATGCTCACCTGGCACAATGTCTGGATGGCAAGCCATGGCCGGGAGATGGCGCGCGAACTGAAGGCCGCGGGCCATCAGGTCAAGACCGGCGAGCGGACCTTGGCCGCGCTTGCCATCGTCGTCGGCGTGGCGGTCTTGCGCGAAGGCTCGGAAGTGGTGCTGTTCCTTTATGGGATTGCCGCGCAGGGCGGAACGTCTGCCACCGCCATGGTGGCGGGCGGGGCGCTGGGCCTGGTGGCGGGCGCAGGCGTGTCGGCGCTGATGTATTTCGGTCTTCTCACCATTCCGCCGGGCAAGCTGTTTCAGGTGACCAGCGGGCTGATCACCCTGCTTGCGGCGGGCATGGCGGCCCAGGCCGTGATTTTCCTGCAGAATGGCGGGTGGCTGGAATATTTCACTGGCACGGTTTGGGACACATCCTGGCTGATCAAGGAAGACAGTGTGACGGGACGATTACTGCACACGCTGGTCGGCTACAGCGAAGCACCCAACGGCGCCCAGCTGATCGTCTATGTTGCCACCATTCTGGCGATCATGGTCCTTATGCGGATGGTGAACCAGAAGCAGCAGACCGCGCGCATCAAACATGTTCAAGCTACGTAGAACTGCGTAAAACTCAGATCGAATTGCATCTTTTCTGAAACCGACCGGTAATAGAGGCCGGTCTAGCTTCGCCGTATGAACCACGGCGAACCACAGACCGCAGATGACGCGCGCGACCGGCTGATCGAGACAGCCCGCGCCATGGTGCTGCGTGGCGACAACAAATTCTCGATCGGCGCGCTGTGCAGCGAAGCCGGCGTCGATCGTCTTCAGTTCCGCGCGCATTTCAGCAGCAAGACCGCGCTGATGGCGGCCATGATGGCGAACCCGGCGCCGCAGCCGGTCGTGGCGATGCAACCCGCGCCGGTGGCGGCGATGCCGCTGCTGCCTGAACCCCAGAACCCTAAGACGGAGCAAGAGACATCCGTTTCTACACCCGACGCTTGGCTTGAGCGCCGCCTTAGGGTTTTCGAACGTGCCCTGACGGCGCTGGAAGCGCGCGCCGAATCCAGCCATCGCGAACAGTCGCGCGTGATCGCGCAACTGGAGGAAAGGCTCGCGGCCATGCGCGCCGAGCCGGCCGCGCTGAGCCCCGATCCGCGTCCGCTGGCGTTGGAGCCGGTGGCGCCCGCCCCAGTGGCGCTCGCGCCGGTGATGCCCGAGATCGGGCCACAAGCCGCGCCGGCCGAAAGCGTGGAAGCGGCGCCGGAAGCAGAAGCCGCGACGAAGACGCCGGAACCCGCCGAAGAGGTAAAGCCCGCAAGCGAAGTGCTGGCGCTGGAGCCCCTGCCGGTCGCCACCGTTTCCAGACAGGAGATGGCGGATGTGTTGCAGAGCGTCCGCGACAGGACGCGCGCCGCCCATGCCGCATCGGCCGAAGAGGAAAAGCCTCGGGCGAATAACGGGCGCATCCGCTGGCTGGCCATTGCGGGCCTGTCGCTGGTGGCGCTGTTCATCTGTATCGGATTGACATTGGGCAACACCGCGCATGCGACCCAGAACGATCGCATGGCGCAGTGGCAGGGCGCGGGCACAAGCCATCGCCATGCCGCCCAGGGCGCGTTGGCGCAAACCATTGCCTCGGCGGACTTTGGCGATGCCAAAGCCGAGGCGCGGCTCGCGCTCGCATTCTTGCGCGGGCAGGGCGTCGCGCGGGATGCGAGCGCGGCGCTGCGCTGGAGTCAGGCGGCGGCCGATGCCGGCGAGCCGGTGGCCCAGTATCTGATGGGCGCGCTCTATCAACAGGGCGAAGTGGTCAAAGCCGATCCCGAACGCGCGTTTGCCTGGTTCGCAACAGCAGCCGGCAAAGGCAATCTCAAGGCGATGCACAATCTCGCCATTGCCTATGCCGAAGGCCTGGGCACCAAGAAGGACGAGGCCAAGGCGGCGCAGTGGTTCACGGCCGCGGCCGAACGCGGTTATGTGGATTCCGCCTTCGATCTGGGGGTGATGTATGAGCGCGGCACCGGTGTGCACCAGGATCCGCGCCAGGCGCTGAAATGGTATGGCATCGCGGCCCAGGCCGGCGACCAGGCATCGAAGGCGCGTGCCGAATTCCTGAAGGGCCAGATGACGGCGGCCGACGCCAAACGCGCCGCCGACGCCGCCCAGGCCTTTGTGCGCCTGCCCGCACTTGCTTCCGCCAACACGCTCTGACGTTCTGGCGCTGTGAAGTGCCGACTGCCAGTCGCAGTTGCAAAACTGACATTTTCAACCATGGATAACAACAGGTTGTGTGGCGCTAACTGCCATCACGCCACAGCTTCTGCTTGTGTTGCTATCGGCCCTTCAGATTGTGCCAGGGTGGAACGTTTTACTTCCGCCATGAACATGTCAGGTCATTGTTTTTGAAGAATAATTTCCAAAAAAATCGTGGTTAATGATTGTTCCACCATGTCATCCGGTGTTACAGAAACTTGGGGATGTTTTTTGCGGCTGGGGGTCGTGTGTCGCCCGAAGAAGTCATCGCTCACAAGTTGTATGGCGCCTATGGGGCGGGTGCCCTCGATCAGGCCATGACCTGCGCCAGCTTGGCGCGCGTGATGGCTGATCGCCCGAGCACGGGAATCTGGAACCGGGTTATCGCGATCCTGACCGAGCGCGAGGCTACCGCTCGCGAAACAGTGCTGGCCCCCTGTAAATTCTACCGCGCGGCCAGCCGATAGACCGCGACGTCGCCGAGCCGGCCGGCGGGTGAGAGCCAGGCGGGCACATGTCCCGCCGCCAGTTGGGCGATCAGTCCACCCTTGAGACGATAGACATCCCAATCCGGCGACGCCGCGCAGGTCATCACATAGGAAATGCCGCGCGCCTTGAGCAGTTGTTGCGGCGCCGGTCCGGCGAAGATGGCGTAGGTGTCCAGGATGCCGGCAGCATCGCGATGATAGGGTCCGGCGATGGCGGCGTCTTTGGTATAGGCGAGTAGGGCCGGCCCCTGATCGACAAAGGCGGCAACGCGGCCTGGGCTCAGTCTGTTCAGCAGCGCCATCGCCTTGTCGCTGTTGCAATCGACCTGGCGGGAGAAGCTGTTGAGCCGCCGGTTCTGACGTTCGGTTCCTTCGACCAGGACGCCCGCGGCGGCGAAGGACACTTGGCTTCCCAGCAGCAGGCCCGCGATCGACGGCATCAGCTTCAGCCGCGACAGCGCCGCGGCCAATCCGGGCAGGGCGAAGAGGATGGCGAAAGAGGAGGCGCGGATCTGGAGGCTCGCCACCACCAGCGCCATGGCGGCGAAGGCGAGCACCAGAAGACGGGCGCGGCCGCGCGGGGCGAAGACGGCGGCCGCCAGCGCGAAACAGCCATAGGCGAAGGCGGCGACGAATTCCGACGGTGCGCTTCGAGCAATCAGCAACGCCGGTTCGGCCTCGCTTACCCGCGACAGGAACAGCGCCTTCAGGCGCACGTCCATGCCGCCATAGGGTCCGGCCAGGCACAAGGGATTGGTCGCCACGGCCAGTATCACAAGGCCGAGCGCCAGCCCCGCAACAGCCCAAGGCCGGTGACGCGGCAGCCACGCGATCAGCGCCAGGCCAAGCCCGCCGGCGCAAAGCTCGAGCGCATAGAAAAGCGAGTAGGTGTCGCAGGCAAAGTCCGTGCGATAGCGCGCCGCCGTGGCGGTGAAGAGAAGCACAGCCGCGCTGGCGGCGAGCATCAGTCCGAAATTCTTCGCGCGCAGGCTGTCATCTTTCAGCCAGAGCGCCGCGGCCGCAATGGCAACGGCCGCATAGGGCAGGCTCTCCAGACCCACGCCGAGACCGAGAGCGACGAACAGGGCGGCGAGGCGCGGGCGCTGCTCGATCAGAAAC
Organism: Rhizomicrobium sp.; assembly: GCA_036488555.1. Taxonomy (GTDB): domain Bacteria; phylum Pseudomonadota; class Alphaproteobacteria; order Micropepsales; family Micropepsaceae; genus Rhizomicrobium. The sequence goes on along the minus strand of DASXHL010000037.1, from coordinate 71,945 downwards.
AGCAGGGTCCACAGCATCAGCGCGAGCTGGACATTGTGATGATCGATACTGCCCGGCGAAAACAGCCCGTCCACTTCCGCCGCCATCAGCCCCAGCATCAGGACGGTGATCGCCGCCATCGGCCCGCCCAGTCTCTCGGCGATGCGCGCCAGCGCTAGCAGCACCGGCAACAGGACCAGCAGGGGCCACAGCACCAGGGCGTATTTCTCGCCCGCCAGCCGGATCAGAAGCGCCAACGGCGCGTCCACCAGACGCGACCAGTGCATGGCCAGGCCGAAGGGCGTGTTCATCCGCCATTGTGTGGTGTCGAACCAGGACTGGCCGTGAAGCAGGTCTCGCACCTGGACCAGCCGCATGGCGCTGTCGGTATCCAGCGTCACCGCCCAGCCGTTCCTGTGCGCCAGCAACAGCGCGGGCAGGGCGAACAGCAGCCAGAAGAGGACGGCAAGGCCGAGGATGGGCGAGGGACGGGACATGTCCCGATTTTGGGCGAGGGCCGATTGAAAAAGGCTGAAGCGCCGGAAAAATGTCCCCGAAGAAGATGTTACTCAAAAGTTGCGCGGCGTCCGGGGAACGGACGCACCCGACCATGCCATGACCCGTGTTCGGCGCTGACGGCCCTTATCCCTTCCCTTTGGGGCAGGTGGTGATGCGCTGCGTCTGGGTCTCGCGCGTGCTGCAGTCGTTCCGGGCGTAATGGCGATGGCGGTGGTGATTGGATGCCTGCCGGCGCCAGGCCGGTTTTCCCAGATCGATGGTATTGGATGACGTCAAGAGGCCGATGGCGGCGCCGCCGAGGCCGCCGACCAGCGCACCGGTGGCGGCGTTGCCGGCCATGGCGCCTATGGCCGCGCCGGTGCCGGCGCCGATCAGGCCGCCCGACAGGCCGCGCTCGCCGGGATCGGTGCCGCAGCCGGCCAGCACCACGCCCGCAAGTCCCAATGCGCCCAGCTTCGCGCCGAGTTTTCCGAAATTGTTCTGCATGGTTTCACTCCCGGCCCCCCGGCCAAGATGTGATGAATCAGTGCCGCATGAATCGGGCGAAAAGGTGTCGCGTTTGTTCCGCAGGCAGGTTCACTTCGCGCGTTGCGGCCATTCTCCGGTCAGCTCCTGCTGCGTCGGCTGCCGTAATGGCTGGTCCAGACCTTGGTGAACTCCGCCCCCAGAAGAAAGATCTGCGCCGAATAATAGACCCAGATCAGAAGCACGATGATGCCGCCGGCCGCGCCATAGATATTGGCGGTGATCAGGTTGGCCAGGTAATAGCCGATCAGGGTCTGGCCCGCCTCGAACAGCAGCGCGGTGCCGAAACTTCCCACCAGCACGTCGCGCCACAAAAGCTGGATATTGGGCAGCAGCTTGTAGATGGCGGCGAAAAGAAGCGACACGATCAGGTAGCTGAAGCCCACATTCGCCGCCCCGATCAGGAGGCCCGAGACGTCGGTATTGCCGGCCAGCATGTGGCCCACAAGGCGGATGCCGGTGGCGACCAGCATCGAGAACAGCAGCAAAAAGCCCAGCCCGATCACCAGCACCAGGCTCATCACCCGCCCGCGCAATAGCTGGTAGAAATAGCTTTCGTGGCGCGGCGCGTCCCAGATCACATTCAGCGCGTCCTCGATCTCGGTGAAGAAGCCCGAGGCCGTCACCACCAGGGTGACCAGCCCGATCAGGCTGCCGGCGAGCGTGTGGGTCGAGCGGCGCACATGCAGGATTGCGAGCTGCACCAGATCGGCGGAATCCGCGCTCATGATGCGGGTGAGCTGGTGGTGCAGCTCTTGGCTGGTGGCGGTCTGGCCCAGGCCGAGTGCGGCGATGGCGGTGGCGATGAACAGCACCGGCGCGATCGCGGTGACGGCATAAAAGGCGATCGCCGCCCCGCGGCTCAATGCGTTGTCTTCAATGAAGGACGCCACGCCCTCTTTCAGCAAAGTCCAGGCGGTGAAGGGGCGACGGCGCACGATGGTTTCGGAAGGTTCCATGGCTAATGTCCCGATTCCGAAATTCGCATTGTCTCGATATCGGGTTCCAAGCAAATTTCGGAATCGAGGGGCATTGGCAACTCGTTGATTCCCGGTGTCATTCTGGCTTCGAAGCGCGCTTTCAGCCCGATATCCGTCCTTGCGCGCTTCCAAACCACGACGCCGGGTTGGCGCAGCGTAGCAGTCATCGAGAAAGTTTCACCTTTGTTGAAGCCGTATGCCGGCTGGGGCGTTACGAAATTGGAGAGCGCCACCCTTAAGTGATTGATTTGACATGTCTGTTACGGATCACGGGAACCATCACGCCTATGGCTGGTCGAAGGCGGCAGTGCGGGAGCGCATAATTTCGGACTTCCGCGACTTTCAGTTCACCTGGCGGGGACTGTTCAAGTGGAGCGGCACGGTCCTTTTGGGTTTTCTGGTCGGCGCGGTCTTCGCGCTCTATTTCCTGGACTGGAACCAGATGCGCGGACCGTTCGGGCGCTGGCTTTCCTACAAGACGGGCCGGGAGGTACGCATCGATGGCAATCTGGCGGTCAGGCTGTTCACCTGGCAGCCCAGCGCCGAAGCCGGCGGTGTTTATGTCGGCAACCCGTCCTGGATGGCTGAACGCCAGCCAGCACAGGCAGGTCAGCCGCAAGCCGCGACGGCGAAGGATTTCCGTGTCGAGGTACGGCTGCTGCCTCTTCTGTGGGGCGAACTGGTGGTGCCGCTGGTCAGGATCGACCAGCCCGACATTCTTCTGGTGCGCGATGCTGGCGGGCGCACCAACTGGGATAACGGCCCTGACTCCAGGAATTCCGGCAACCAGGCCTGGCACATCCCGCCCATCCAGCGCCTGCTGATCAACGACGGCCACATCCGCATCGACGATGCGATCCGCAAGCTTCATTTCGACGGCACGGTGAATTCGCAGGAAAGTCTGGCGGCCGGTAACGGCGCCTTTTCACTGACCGGCGACGGCACGCTCAATCTCAGCAAGTTCCTGGCCAATGTGAAAGGCGGACCGCTGATCCATGTCAACAAGGCCAAGCCCTATGACTTCACGGCCGACTTGAAGGCCGGCACCACGCATGCGGTCATCCATGGCACCATCACCGAGCCCTTTCACATGGACCGCTATACCGCCGCCGTGGAAGTAAGCGGCCCGACCCTGTCGGATTTGTATTTCCTCACCGGCGTGGTCCTGCCCAACACGCCAGCCTATCAGATGCGGTTATCGGTGGAGCGCGACGGCGCCAATTACCGGCTGAACGACATCAGCGCGGTGATGGACAAGAGCGACCTGCACGGCGATCTGACGGCGGACATGTCGGGCAATGTGCCGGCGCTGGCGGGCAGGATGGCCTCGCGGGTGCTGGCGCTGGAAGACCTGGGACCGCTGGTCGGCGGCGGCAAGACCCGGCCGGTCGCGAGCCGCTATCTCTTGCCGGAGACGCCCCTCCATACCGAGCGGCTCAAGCGCACCAATGCGGAAGTGGATTACTCCGTCGCCCGGGTCGCCTCGCGCGACTTTCCGCTCACCAGCCTGGACACCCATATCAGCGTCCAGAACGGCGTCCTGAACCTGAAGCCGCTGGCCTTCGGCTTCACGCAAGGCAAGCTGGCCGGTTCGATCAGGATCGATGCGAGGAAGGACATTCCCACCTCCTCGGTCGATGCGCGCGTCACCGACATTCACGCGGAGAATTTCATCAAGGGAAGCGACAAGCCGATCTCGGGCGTGATGGAGGCGCGCGCCGTGCTGACCGGCACCGGCAAATCGGTGCATGACACCGCTGCCAGCGCCAGCGGCACCGTCACCGCCGTGGTGCCGCAGGGCGGCATGCGCCACAGCCTGGCGGAATGGACCGGGATCGATGTGCTGTCGGCGCTGAGCCTCAATCTCGCGGGCGACAATTCCAACACCAACCTGCGCTGCGCGGTGGCGAATTTTGACGCGAAGAACGGCGTGATGACCAGCCAGCAGATGGTGATCGATACCGATCCGGTCCGGGTGGATGGTTCGGGCAGCATCAACCTCAAGGACGAGACGCTGGATATGAAGCTGCAGGGCAAGCCCAAACACTTCCAGTTGATGCGCCTGCGCGCGCCCATCACCATGCAGGGACCATGGGCGCATCCGTCGCTGGGCGTGGCGGCGGGACCGGCGGCGGCGCAGGGCGGCATCGCCCTCGCGCTGGGCGTGGTCAATCCTTTCGCCGCCATCCTGGCCTTCATCGATCCGGGCCTGGCCAAGGACGCCAATTGCGGGCCGCTGCTGGCGTCGGCCAGACAGCAGGGCGCGCCCGTCAGGGCGGCCGCGATCAGGCGCGCGCCCGCGCCGCGCAACCAGTAGAACAATTGCAGGGAACCATCCGGTGCGCCGGCTGCTTAATCTGCATTCAAGAAAGTATCGCCAATGAACATCCGGGCTGCCCTGAGCGGCGACATCGACCGCGGGCATACCGATCTCAGGCTTATGGGCGCGAACCCGGATTACTGGTATCCGCTGGCCTGGAGCTCCGATGTCCGTCGGGGCAAGGTTTTCGCCTGCAACTTTGCCGGGCAACCCATCGCGCTTTATCGCGGCAGTTCGGGTGCCCTTCATGCGCTGGAAGACCGCTGCGCCCATCGCCAGGTTCCCTTGTCGCAAGGCGCGGTGGAAGGCGAGACATTGCGCTGCGGCTATCACGGCTGGCGTTATGATTGCGCCGGCGCCTGTGTGGACGTGCCCTATCTGGGCCAAAGGATGGGCCAAGGGGTGGGCCAAGGGATGGGTCAGGCGCGCCTGCCCAATGGCGTGCGCGCCTATCCGGTGCGTGAGACAGACGGCATGGTCTTTGTGTTTCCCGGCGATCCGGCGCTGGCGCAGGCGCGCGCGCCGGTGGCGCTGGGTTCGAAATCCGATACCGCCTACAAGACGCGCCGGCTCGATCGCACTATCGCCTGCCACTACACCTTCATGCACGAGAACCTGTTCGACATGAACCACCAGTTCCTGCACAGGAGCCTGATGGGGCAGGTGAAGGCCAGCTGCCTGGACCGGCGGATCGGCGAGGACTGGTGCGAGGTGGACTATACTTTCACCCGCAAAGCGGGATGTTCCAACATGGGCGAGAACGCCATCCGCAACATGATGGGCAGGAAGGGCGCGGGCGGCGACCTGATGACCATCCGCACCTCTTATCCTTATCAGTCGCTCAAGGTGTGGGTGAAGGGGGAAGAGCCTGCGCTAGATGTGTGGCTCTGCTACACGCCGATGGACGCTGCCCAGCGCAGCAATCGCACATTTGGCTATCTGTCGGTCAGGAAGTCGCGCATTCCGGGATTGACCCATCTGCTGTGGCCGCTGGTCACCTGGTTCACGGAAGGCATCTTTGCCCAGGACAAGCGCATCGTGGAGCTGGAGCAGGCGGCGCATGACGCGCAAGGCTGCTGTCACAACAACGAAGTGTTTCCGCCGGTGCTGGATTTGCGTGGCGTGCTGGCGCGCTGTGGGGTGTCGCTGCCGTTGGCGCCTGCGCTCGACTTGTGATGATTTGAGCGAATGCCAGATTCAGCCTTGCGGGCATCGAGGGCGCGGAGCGCGTGACGGATAAAGTCAATCTGGACGAGAAGTTCGCGCTCTTCACCGAGCAGTGGCGGCCCAAGGTGATCGCGGCGCTGAACGGGCAGGAGATCAAGCTCATCAAGGTGTGCGGCGAATTCCCCTGGCATCAGCATGCGGATGAAGACGAGTTCTTCATGGTCTGGAAGGGTGAATTCCGGGTCGAATTCCGCGACCATGTTGTTGCGATGAAGCCCGGCGACTGCATCGTGGTGCCGCGCGGCACCGAGCATCGCACCTGCGCCGACCAGGAAGCCGAGGTTCTGTGTTTTGAGCCGCAGGGCGTTCTCAACACCGGCAATGTGACGGATGCGATCTTCACCGCGCCCAAGGGCGTGGCGATCTAGGGCTAAGCAGGGCGGGCCGGAAATCAAGCCCGCGCGGGCGAAATATACCCCCTTGCGGAACCTTGGATATTCCCCACATTTCGGCGCGGGTATTAGCCCCAAAAGGAGCGCCTATGACGATTTGGAAACAGATTCCGAAGCTTGTTGCCGCCCTGGGCCTGGCCTTCGCGCTGGCCGGCTGCGGCGTCAACAACATCCCGTCCAAGGACCAGAATGTGAAGGCCCGCTGGGCCGACGTGCAGGCGGCCTATCAGCGCCGCAGCGACCTGATCCCCAACCTGGTCAACACGGTCGCTGGCTATGCGGCGCAGGAAAAGTCGGTGCTGATCGGGGTGACTGAGGCGCGTGCCCAGGCCACCCATGTCAGCATCGATGCCTCCACCGTCAACGATCCGGCGAAATTCCAACAGTTCCAGGAGGCGCAGGACAAGCTGTCGGGCGTGCTGGGCCGGTTGATGGCGATCAGCGAGAATTATCCGCAGTTGAAATCCGACCAGAACTTCCTTGCGCTGCAGGCGCAATTGGAAGGCACCGAGAACCGCATCGAGATCGCGCGCCGCGACTATAACAGCGCGGTGCAGGACTATAACACCGAACTGGTGACCATCCCCGGTTCGCTATGGGCGGCGACCATGTACAAGAGCTACAAACAGGCCACGCCGTTCGCCGCCAACGCGGCCGCGCAACAGGCCCCGGTGGTGAGCTTCCCGGGTGCGACGTCATCAGCCCCGCCGCCTTCGCCCGCGGCCGCGCAGCCCGGCGCCAAGCCGTAACCTCTGATGCGGTTTCTGGCAGCCGTCTTCGCGTTCCTCTGCTTGATCGTCCCCGCGACGGCAGCGCCGGATTCCCCGGCGCTGCCGAATTTTCCGAAATTGACCGGGCGGGTGGTCGATGACGCGAACATCCTGTCGGAGACGACGAAGGCTGACCTGACGCAGAAGTTGGCGGCGCTGGAGCAGGGCACGTCGCGTCAGCTGGTGGTCGTCACCATCCCGTCGCTGCAGGGCTATGAGATTTCCGACTATGGCTATCAGCTGGGCCGCGCCTGGGGCATCGGCCAGGCCAAGCTCAACAACGGCATCCTGCTGATTGTCGCGCCCACCGAGCACAAGGTGCGCATCGAAGTCGGCTATGGGCTTGAGCCCATCGTCACCGATGCGCTGTCGGAAGTGATCATCCAGACACAGGTGCTGCCCAAATTCCGCGCCGGCGATTTCAATGGCGGGGTGGAAGCGGGCGTCGATGCGTTGATCCAGCAATTGTCACTGGACACGTCCGAGGCCGAGAAACGCGCGGCGGCGGCCGAGCAGCAGCGCCAGGGCCACGGCGAGCAGGGCGGCGGCATCGCCGGCTTCCTGATCCTGCTCTTCATCTTCATCGCCATCTTCCGCGTGTTCGGCGGCTGGGGTCTGTTGCCCTTCCTGTTTATGGGCGGCGGGCCGCGCGGCGGCGGCTGGGGCGATGGCGGAGGCGGCGGCGGAAGCTGGTCGGGTGGCGGCGGCGGCAGCTTCGGCGGCGGCGGCGCGTCGGGAAGTTGGTAGGGGCGAACTGGTGATGCTGAGTCAGAACGACAAGGACCGCATCAGCGCCGCGATCGAGGACGCGGAGTCCAAGACCCGCGGCGAGATCTTCTGCGTGCTGGCGCATGACGTGTCGCATTACCGCGAGGTGCCCTTGATGTGGGGCGCGGTGGCGGCGCTGGTCGGCCCGCCCGCGATGGTGTTGATGGGGTTGCACCGGCTGGCAATGGCTTCGATTTTCTCCAGCTGGACCGATGACAGTGCGCGCGCCATGGAAGGGCTGATCCTGCGTGTGCTCTCAACTTATGGATTGCTGCAGGCGGGCTTGTTCCTGGTCGTGGTGCTGATCGTCTCGCTGCCCAAGGTGCGCCGCGCCATGACGCCCGACTTCCTGCGCCGCCATCATGTGCGCCAGGCGGCGCGGCATCATTTCGCCGCCGCGGGCCTTCATCTGTCGCGCAGCGAGCCGCATGTGCTGATCTTCGCCAGCCTTGCCGACCGGCGGGTGGAGCTGGTGGCGCATGAGAACATCCACAAGGCGGTGGGCGATGGGCCGTGGATGGCGGCCGTCGCCGCGGTGGTGGACGGTATCAAGGCGCGCAGGCCGGGCGACGGCTTCGTCAAAGGCATCGAGATCTGCGGCGCCGCACTGGCCGAGCATTTCCCGCCCGACGGCCCGGCGAAGAACAAGCTGCCGAATACGATTCTGGAAACGTGATCGCCGGCCGCTGACTGTCCGGAAACGGACATGTGCGCGGTCAACTGTGCGCCGGCGGACAGTGGATGGGGCCGACCTATCCCTAAGTATCTGAAAAACATGGCTTAGCCTCAGGCACGCCCATTGCTTAATGCAAGGCATGCGCTGCAACGGGATGGGGATTCATGATCAGGAATTATCTTCTCGTCGCCCTGCGCAACATCATCCGGCACAAGCTCTACAGCTTCATCAATATCTGCGGCCTGGCGGTTGGGCTGGCTTGCGTGATCTTCATCATCCTGTTCATCCGGGATGAGCTGTCCTACGACAAATGGATTCCCGGCACGCAAAACCTCTACCGGATCGAGAAGACGTCCTACCTCCAAGGACGTGATCCATTCGCAATGGCATTCGTGCCATTCCGACTGCCGGCAGCCATGCATGACGCGATTCCGGAAGTGGCCGCAATGACCAGGCTTCACTACTTCAACGAGACGCTTTCTACCGGTGACCGCCAATTCCGGGAGAAGATTGCTTTCGTGGAACCGAATTTCTTCAACATCATCAAGCTGCCGCTGATGAAAGGCGATCCGAGCAGCGTTTTCCGGGACGCGGAATCCGCGGTCCTGTCGCAGAGCGTGGCACGAAAGTATTTCGGAATAGACGACGCAATTGGAAAAATCATTCGAACCATGCCGAATTGCGAGGCGGCTGCCGACATTATGGCATGTCGCAGGCGCCTGGTTCCCCTCAGGATAACGGGGATATTGCGAGACATTCCCCACAACTCACATTTCGATGGCGATGTCTTCGTGCCGAACACATCCATCACGGACCAAATGGTTCTGAGCGACAAGCAGACCTGGTTCGGAGGCGACGGTTATGGCTATGTCGTTCTGGCGCCGGGCGCAAAGCCCCAGACCGTTATTTCGAAGATGACGCCTTTGCTGGATCGCGCCATTCCGCCTGAGCCAAACGATAGTCGCAAGGGAAGCCAGCGCTGGGGGTTCCACCTAACCCCCTTTGCCGATGTGCATCTCACCTCCGGTCATTGGAGGTTCAATGAAAAGCCGCCCGGCAGCCTGGCTACGCTTTATGGCGCCGGCATCGTTGGCCTTCTGATCCTGCTTTTGGCCTGTTTCAACTTCATGAACCTGGCGACCGCGCGCGCCTTGATGCGGGCACGCGAAATCGGAATACGCAAGACACACGGTGCCGCCCGCTTGCAACTGATCGCCCAGTTTCTGGGAGAAGCGGTGCTTATGGCGATGCTGTCTCTGGTACTGGCGCTGGCTCTGGTGGAGATACTGCAGCCGGCCTTTGGCCGCCTTCTTCAGCATTCCGTTGGTCTGCATTATGCCCGCGACTGGCAGTTTCTGCTGGTCATTGTCGGCATCGCCATCGCCGCGGGCTTGATCAGCGGCGGCTACCCCGCGTTGGTATTGTCGAGCTTCAAGCCAGTTGCGGTGTTGCGTACCAACAGTGTCGGACAGGCCGGCTCGGGGCGGTTGCGCACCGCCCTGGTCGTTCTGCAATTCGCCGTATCCATCGGTCTGGGCATCGTGGTCATGGTCGTCTTTGGCCAAATCAGCTTTGCGCGCAGCATTGATCTAGGCTTTCGCAAAGACAATTTGCTGGTCGTACCCACTGAGGGATTGATCACGCTGGGTGGCGGCGAAAACTTCCTTCAGAGACTACGGTACGACCCGGGTATTCTGGACGTGGCGGTAAGCAATGCGGTTCCGTTCGGGACATATGGTCTGGGAATGCTGTCAGTGCGGGTGCCTGGTCGTTCGGAATTGGTCGCCTTGAACATGCTTACCATTGGCACCGATACGGTCCACCTTCTGGGCGCGCGGCTAGTTGCGGGACGATTGCTGTCCCGGGAACGGGCGCTGGACGAGTTCGATGCGAATGGAGATACCGGAAAAGGGGCAAATGATGGCCGCAATATTCTTGTCGATGATACGGCGGCGGCGAGCATGGGCTTTACGCCACAGCAAGCGATCGGCAAAACCATCATCCTTGACAAGTCCCATGTCCGAATCGTCGGCGTTCTCGCCAATGTCAAGTTCGGCGGCGTGCGGGAGCGGGCGCGGGCAACCATGTATATTTACGACCCGCACGTTCTAGCGTCAGTGCTTGTCAGGCTGCGTCCCGGCACAGAGCAACAAACACTGACTTTTATAAAACATGCTTGGCATCAGTTCGCGCCAACCAAGGCCATGGATCCCTGGCTCATGGATGACGCTTACGGCAAGCAATACGGAGCCGATGAACGCCAGGGTGAAATGTTCGCGGTTTTTGTGGGAATCGCCATCTTCATCGCCTGCCTTGGCCTGTTCGGCTTGGCCGCTTTTTCGACCGAGCGGCGGACGCGGGAGATCGGGCTGCGCAAGACCTTCGGCGCGCGCACCCGCGATCTGGTCTTTCTGCTGCTATGGCAGTTCTCCATTCCCGTGCTGATCGCCAATGCCATCGCCTGGCCGGTGGCCTGGTACTATCTTCATGGCTGGCTGCTGGGCTTCGCCTATCGCATTCCGCTCAGTCCTGTTTATTTCCTGGCGGCGGGGGCAGGGGCGCTCGCTATCGCCTGGGCCACGGTGATCGTCCATGCCTGGCGCGTGGCCAATGCCAATCCGGTTCACGCTTTGCGTTACGAATAGCCGGGAGGCAGCCCGGCTGACGCTGGCTTAACCAATGACAAGGGCGGCCGGGGATGACAGGCCGCATTTTCCCTGTGTAAGCTCCCTCAAAAATCGGAGGGGTTCATGTTCAAGTATCTCGCGCCGGCGCTATGCCTGCTGGCGCTTCCTGCGTTCGCGCAAGGAACGTCCATCAAGAAGATGGACCCGGCGCTGGACAATATCCTGGCCCCCGGCACCAAGATCGAGAAGGTTGCCAGCGGATTCATCTTCATCGAAGGCCCGATGTGGAAGGAGGGCAAGCTTTGGTTCTCCGACGTGCGCGGTGACAAGGTGCGGAACTACGATCCCGCGACCGGCAAGGTGACGGTGATCCTGAAGGATTCGGGCGGCATGAAGAACGCGCCGCCCGATGGCAATTTCGGCTCCAACGCCATGGTCACCGACAAGGACGGCTCGATCCTGCTCACCCGCATGGCGATCGGCACCATCGAGCGGATGGACGACCAGGGCAACCTCAAGCCCTTCCTGTCCAAGTATCAGGGCAAGCGCCTGAACAGCCCCAACGACCTGGTCTTCACCAAGGACGGCGCGCTGTGGATCACCGATCCATCCTTCGGCCTTCCCAAGATGGACGCCGACCCCAAGAAGGAGCTGAAGTTCAACGCGGTGTGGCGCTATGCCGACGGCAAGTTGACGCCAGTGATCACTGACATGACCCAGCCCAATGGCATCGGCTTCTCGCCCGACGGCAAGACGCTTTATGTGTCGAACTCCATGCCCGACATGTATCTGCGCGCCTATGACGTGGGGGCGGGCGGCAAGCTGTCGAACCCGCGCACCATCATCAAATATCCCGGCAGCGCGCCGGATGTGCCCGACGGGCTGAAAGTCGACAGCGCCGGCAATATCTGGACGACAGGGCCGGGCGGCGTTCGCATCATTTCGCCGCAGGGCAAGGTGCTGGGCCAACTGATTATCCCGGAAATCGTTGCAAACATTGGATTCGCCCAGGATGGCAAGACGGTCTACCTGACGGGTTCCACCGGCCTTTATCGGCTGCACACCAAGATTTCCGGCGAAATTCCCCTATATTATCGTCCTTGAGATGAAACCGGCCGGCTACGCGATTGTGGGGGTTGTGCTGGGGGCGGGTGCTTTTGCGCTTGCCGCCCATGGCGCGGTCGAGCCGACGGCCTATGCCCAGCTCGATCTGTTCAGCACAGCCTTCGCCAAGGTGCGCGCCGAATATGTCGAGCCCGAGCCGGACAGCAAGCTGGTCAATGCCGCCATCGCGGGGATGGTGGCCAGGCTCGATCCCCATTCCGCCTATATGGACGCCAAATCCTTTGGCGGAGATTTCCAGGTCCGCACCCAGGGCCATTTCGGTGGCGTCGGCATCGAGGTTTCGCCCGATGCGGGCGTGATCCGGGTGATGAGCGCCATGGACGGCATGCCGGCGGCGGCGGCCGGGATCAAGCCGGACGACCACATCACCGCCATCAATGGCGTGGCGGTGCAGGGGCAGGAATTCAATGACGCCATCGACAAGATGCGCGGACCTGTCGGCACCAAGGTTGTGCTCACCATCCTGCGCGCAGACGAGAAGAAGCCGTTCGACGTGACGCTGGTGCGCGCCAATGTGCCCTTCGAGGCCGTCACCCATCGCCGCGAAGGCGATGTCGGCTATGTCCGGTTGCCGAGCTTCAATGAAGAGACCGCCGCCGGGCTGGAAAAGGCGGTGCGGGCGCTGAAGAGGGAGATCGGGCCGGGCATTCGCGGCTATGTGCTGGACCTGCGCAACAATCCGGGCGGGCTTCTGGATCAGGCGGTCGAGGTGTCGGACGACTTCCTCAATGGCGGCGAGATCGTTTCCACCCGTGGCCGCCACAACGCCGACACCCAGCGCTTCGACGCCAAGCCGGGCGACATCACCGACGGCAAGCCGGTGATCGTGCTGGTCAATGCCGGCACCGCCTCGGCGTCAGAGATCGTGTCGGGCGCGCTGCAGGACCACAAGCGCGCCACCATCCTGGGCATGACCAGCTTCGGCAAGGGCTCGGTGCAGAGCATCATTCCGCTGGGTGACGGGCGCGGGGCGCTCAGGCTCACCACCGCGCGCTATTACACGCCGTCGGGCCATTCCATCCAGGCGCAGGGCATCATTCCCGACATCCAGGTGGCGCAGGGCGATGAGGTGCCCAAGGCCGAGCGTTATTCCGAGGCCGGTCTTGAAGGGCATCTGGCGGGCGAGCCGGTGCCGGCCTCGCGGCTGAACGCGCCGGTGATCTATGCCGCGCCGGGCAAGAAGTATGACGATTTCCAGCTGGCCTATGCGCTGGACCTGCTGCGCGGCAAGATGACGGTCGCCTCCGTCTCCAAGGGCGGGCCAAGCTAGCGCGAGGGGAAAATGGGCTGGGCGGGCGCAAGATACTCGCATGCGCCCGCCCGCCCCACATTGTCCAGAGAGCGACAATTCGGGGTCTGTTCTCGCTCTCTGGGCTGGATTGGCCGCTCCGGGGGATAGGAGGCAAATCCGTGACGCGAGCGATCCTGACAGCCGAGGCTTTCCCAAACCCTAACCGGATGCGCAGCCTGCGTAAGTAGTAATACGAGGGCCTGCTTGACCCCGCCGCCTGTTATTCCTACAGTGTATGCCTAATGGACTCGCTCGGCCAGTTCGAACAGGTCGTTCTCACCGCCATCCTGGCCCTGGGCGACAACGCCTATGGCGTCACCATCCACGCCAAGGTCGAGGAACTCAGCAAGCCGCGCAAGATCGCGCGCGGCGCGGTCTATGCCACGCTCGACCGGATGGAGGACAAGGGGCTGATCGCCTCCTGGCTGTCCGATCCCACACCCGAACGCGGCGGCCGCTCGCGCCGCCATTACCGGCTGGAGAAATCCGGCGAGAAGGCGCTGCGCGAGGCGGCCAAGACCGCCCAGCGCCTGATCCAGACCATTGTGAAAGAGCTTGGGGCGCCCAAGCCCGTAAGCCGGGCGATCCAGGGCATCATGGAAGAGCTTGGGGGCGGGGCATGGAAGCCGCGGCGCTGACCTCTTGGCGAGAAAGGTTGGCAGCGCTCCTGATCCCGCCCGGCGCGCGCGAAAGCGTGATGGGGGATTTGCGCGAAAGCTGCGCCAGCGAAAAGGAATTGCTGCGCGAGGCGCTGAGGGCAGCACCCTATGTGGTTTTCAGCCAGATGCGGCGCAACCTGAACCTGCCTGCCCTGATACTGCAGGCGGGGCTGTTGTTCTGGTGCGTGGCCCCGGTGCTGGCCGCCTCTTTGCTGCCGCTGCTTCTGCTGCGCGAGGCCTGGCAGCCCCCGGCGCGGCCGTCACACCGCCAGGCGCTGCGCGCCGCGGTGCTGGTATCTTTCGCCGGCGTGCTGCTGTCCTTACTGCTGCCCCTGTGCTGGCCCGATGCGCGCGAGGGTCATTTCATCGGCGTCGCCTGTTTCATGCTGGGCGCGCCCTTGTCGCTGTTTCTCTGCCTTGTGCGCACCGGCCTGATCCTGGACGGCGACCGGCGCGACAAGTGGCTGGGCTCGCGGCTTTCTATGGCCGAGATGCGGCTGATGTGGTGTGAGCATCGCCGCCGGGTGATCCGCCGCAACCGGCTGGAAGCGATGCTTTTGGCGCTGGCAGCAATGGCCGTGCCGGCGCTGACAGTGAACGGCCCAATGCTAAACCTGCTGGCGGCGACATTCGCGGTGACTGCGCTGTGGCTGGTGATGGATGCGCCGCGCCGCGAGCCGGGACAGGATTTCGTCTCCTTGCGTGCCGCCTATAGCCAGTCGCTGCTGCATCAACAGCAGTTGCGCGGCTTTTTATGGTGGCTGTGGCTGTCGCCCCTGCTGGTGACGTTCCAGGCGATCATGCCCAGCGAAGGCGAGGCGTCCTTGATCCTGGAAAACAACATGATCGCGGTTCTGCTCTGTTTCCTCGCCACCGCGCTCAACCGCGAAGGCTCGGGCCGCACGCGCGAAGAGATCGTGGCCCTGTCGCGCCTGCGCGAAAAAACGGCCTGATCCGTTATTGCGGCGGCGGCGTCACCACATGGGTGTGACCGTTCTGATCCACCACGGTGGTGGAACCCGGAGGCGGATTGACGACAACCGTTTTTTCGGTGGTGCCCCCGCAGGCTGCAAGCGTCACGCAGCCGAGAAAAACAAGAATGGCTTTCTTCATGGAATGCTCCAACCGAATGTCCCTGACGCAACGCTTGTTACGCATCAAGGGTTCCTGGGGACGTTGAGCGCAAAGCTGACACAATCGGCACAATCCCGCCGGTTTCCATTCAGGACCGGTTCAAGGCGCCGGCGCTAGCGTTTCCTCAACGAGAGCGGAAATCCACTCCGCTCCGGCTGTCGAAAGGAAACGACCATGTTGCGCAAGATATTCATCGGGGCCCTTGTCGTGGCGCTCACCCCGGCGCTGGCGCTTGCGGCGCCCACTGCCATGACGGCGAAGCCAAGGCCCGCCGTCACCCATACCGTAAAGCTTCAGACCAAGACCCATATGGTGAAGAAAGCCGAAAAGATCCGGCTGATCCAGAAGCACCGGGCCATCAAGAAGATGAAGACGGTGGCCCATCCCAAGCACCGCGCGCCGATGCAGAGGGTTTGATCACACGGGGCCTCGCGCCACACGGGTGTCCCGTCCCTGGGCAGGGCAGGCCGGAGCAGCCAGTCAGGCTCCGGCCCGTCCGGCCGGCATCTAGGTAGATCTACCTACGCAAGTTCCACAATTTTCAGTGGTGCTTTTCAGGTTCAAGATGTCACGCGCTGATGGAGATTTCGATGCCGGAGCTGAGAGCCGAAAAGGAAATGGCCTACGCGATGCTGGGCATGTTCGGCGCCGACGCGGCGCGACGCGCCAGCGACAATGCCTATCTCGAATCCCTGATCTGCGCGGACGAGAAGGCGGCCTATTGGCGCCGCGTCACCGCCATGATCGTCGGCTTTCAGCTGCATTCGCCCCAGGTGATCGTCGCTTCCGCGTAGGATCGGGAAAAAGCACGCCGCATCAGCCCATGCCCGGCCAGTGCGCCACCGCCCTGGCGATGAAATAAAGACCCAGAAGAGCGAACAGGACCGACGCCACATAATGGATCTGCTTCATGGGCAGGCGTTTGGCGAAGGTCACACCCAGGAACACCACCGGAATATTGGCGGCCATCATGCCCAGCGTGGTGCCCGCCACGATGGCGGGCAGGTTGGAATAGCCGGCCGCCAGCGCCAGGGTGGCGATCTGGGTCTTGTCGCCGATTTCCGCGATAAAGAAGGCGGCCAGCGTGGTGAGGAAGGCGCCGCGCGACAGGATATTGGTGTCGCCCGACAGCTTGTCGGGAATAAGCGTCCAGCCCGCCATCGCCAGCATGCTGACGCCGACAGCCCCATCCAGCACCGGGGGCGTGAGATAGCGCCCCAGCCACACGCCCAACAGGCCCGCCAGCGCATGATTGGCCAACGTCGCCACGAAGATGCCGGCGGTGATCGGCCAGGGCTTGCGGAAATGGGCGGACAGGAACAGCGACAGAAGCTGGGTACGGTCGCCAATCTCGGCGATGGCGATTGTGGAAAAGGCGATCAGAAAGACTTCCATGACAATTCCAGGCCGAGCGGCTTGAACAACGGACCGAACCCCGGCGTCGGCGTGGCCAGGATCCGACCGTTGGTCTCGCCAATGCCCTGAAGGCTCCGCGCACCATGGCGTTGCCGCTCATCGCAGCAAACCAAGTGTGTTGACGCGCAGCCCGGTCGCGCCGGGTGCCCGGTTCCGCAAATTCGCAGGATCTCGATATCGAGCCCTGGGCGAATTTTGAAACCGCGACACCTGGATGCCGGGCGGCTACTCCCCAATGGAGGCTGGCTGTTAGCATGGCGGCCGCGGCCTGTCACCCGGCCGGCGGCGCCCGGCTGCACTAAGTAATTACCCTTAGTATAAGACCCGGATACCCCGGCAGGGGTTGCGAGCGTCAACATATATGGCAGGGTGCCGGAGGGAGGCGCCAAAAGAAGGTCGGCGCGGCGGTGGGTAGTCCTGATACCAAGATACTCGAACTGCCGGTTCGCGCGCTTGGCGATATCCGGTTCGCGGGGCTGTGCCTGTCGGCCAAGGTCCGGATGCGGATTTTTTGCGCCCTGCTGGCGCTTGTGTGCGGGCTTGTTTCGCGCCCCCTGTTCGGTCTGTTTCCCGCGCCCTCGGCCCTGCCCATCATGTGGCTGCTGGGGGCGGTTCTGTCAGCCCTTATCATCGGCGATCCGTGGTGCTGCATCCTTGCGCCGGCCGGGCTTTTGCTGGGCTTCCTGGTCGCCCCGCCGCCGGTCAGCCTGCCGGAACAGATCGTGCTGGTCCTGGCCGTGGCGGCCAGCGCACTGACAATCGCCGGGATGCAGCACAGGTCCGGCCTGTCCATACGGCCCGGCATGATGCCAAAAGAGATCGGCGTCCTTTCGCTGATGGGCGGCATGGCGGCATGGGTCATGACCTGCGCGTGGGCCGCTGGATTCGCCCTGGTCAGGAAGGTCTTTCCGCCCACGGATGTATTTGCCGGCGCGCTGCTCCGGCTGGGCCTGAGCGTGCTGATCTGGCTGCCGCTGTTGGTGGCCTGGATCTGCGATCCGCCGCGCTGGCCGGGTTTGCGGCGCGCGCTGCACTTCTCGGCCATGCTGCTGGCGACGGTGGTCAACTCGGCCATCGTCTATCTGTCGGGTTTGCACGATGCGCTCGCATGGACGGTGCTGCCGCTGCTGGTGTGGGCGGCGCTGGCTTTTCATGCGCGCGGCGTGACCGTCTTCGTCGCGATCGTGGCATTCATCGCGCTTTACGCCAGCACGCATGGCCTTGGCCCCTTCTATCCGCACGATACACGCCATGTCTGGGAGATGGAGTTCTTCGTCGCCACCCTGTCGGTGATGATGCTGCTTCTGGCGCGGCTGGCGGACAAGCGTCAGACCGAGGAGGCCTGGCGGGAGGCGCGGCACGCGGCCGAGGAGGCGAGTGCGCGATACCGCGCCGTCTTCGATCAGACCCAGGTCGGCATCGCCCGTTCGACACTGGACAGGCGTTTCTTCGAGGCCAACCAGCCGGCCTGCGCCATCGCGGGTCGCTCGCGCGAGGAGATGCTGTCGCTCGGCCCCAAAGACATCACGCTTGCGGCGGACTGGGAGGCGATGCAGCAGGCCACAAGGGAAATGCTGGAGGGCCGCCGCGCCTCCGTCGAGCGCGAGGAACGCATCGTGACCGGAGACGGGCAGATGCGCTGGGTGGCGCTCAATGTCAGCCTGGTGCGCAGCCAGGCCGGTGAGCCGGTGGAATTCGTCTCCATGGTGCAGGACATCACCGCGCGCAAGAAGGCCGAGTTCGCGCTGGCCGAAAGCGAGGCGCGCTGGCGCCTGGCGCAGGAACTGGCGGGTGTCGGCACCTGGTTTTTTCACGGGAAAGCCGGAACCGGCTATTTCTCGCCGCTCAGCCAGAAGCATTTTGGCCTGCGGCCCGATCCTGCCGGCAGCTACGGATTGGCGGATATTCCGTCCCAGATGGGCAGCGCCTTTGGCGTATTCGACAGCGAGATCCGGCGCGCCGTCCGGGAAAATGCCACCTTCGATTTCAAGCTGGCGGTTGGCGGCGACGGGAATGAGACGCGCTGGATCAGGGTTCTGGGCGGCCACGATCCGGACGGCGAAGACAGCCGCATTCTGGGCCTGACCATGGATATCACCGGCCAGGTGGAGGCCGAGGCGCGGCTTCAGTCGGCCCGCGAGCAGGTCGTGCGTGTCTCGCGCCTCAGCGCCATGGGCGCCATGGCTTCCACCCTGGCGCATGAGCTGAACCAGCCGCTCTCCGCCATCACCAGCTACTGCTCCGCCGGTCACCACCTGCTGGTGGCGCGCAACAATGCCGGCGATCAGAGGGTTGCCGATATTCTGCGCGAAGCCGCCGCGCAGGCGCTGCGCGCCGGCGAGATCATCCGCAAGATGCGCCGCTTCACCGTGACGGGCGAGGTGTCGCTCACCCCCGAAAGCCTGAATGACGTCCTGCTGAAGGCGGTCGGTCTGGTGCGCGAGCGTGGCGACAGCGCCGGCGCGCGGATCCATTGCCAGCCCTGTCCCGGGCCGGTCAGGGTGATGGCCGATCGCATCCAGCTCGAACAGGTGGTGATCAATCTGGTCACGAATGCTGTGCAGGCCACCGCCGGCTGCGCGGTTCGCGAAGTCCTGGTGAGCGCGGCGCCTGACGGCGATGCGGTTACGGTATCGGTGGCCGACAGCGGCATCGGCATTCCCCCGGATATGCGTGACAATCTGTTCGAGCCCTTCCGCACCACCAAGGAGAAGGGACTGGGGCTGGGGCTTCCCATCTGCCGCACGATCATCGAGGCGCATGGCGGCAGGCTGTGGGCGCAGGCGAATTCCCCGCGCGGCAGCGTCTTCCGCTTCACCCTGATCGCGGCGGCGCAGGAGACGGTGTGATGGGCGATATCCGCAGAGTCCATGTGATCGACGATGACTGCGCGATGCGTGAGTCTCTCGGGCTGCTCCTGGAAACCCTGGGATACGCCGTGGAAAGCTGGGACGGATCGCAGCCCGCCCTGGAGCGGGCGGAATTTCTTCCCGGCGATCTGCTGCTGGTGGACTACCGGCTCGGCGGCTGCACGGGCGTCGATATCCTGAGGCGCATTCGCAAGCGGGGATATCGGCCGCCGGCCATCGTCATGTCGGGCCATCTTCGCTCGGAGACCGCCGATCTGGATGGCGCGCTGTTCCTGGAAAAGCCGTTCGCACCGCAAGCGTTGCTGGACGCCATCCGCAAGGCCGGCGCGGCCCCTGGATGATCCGCCAGGCTCAGGCAATGCCGTCGAAGCTGGGCGAGGGCGGCGGGGTGGGCTGGCGGTACATTCCCGGAAAGCGCACCACTTTGCCGGCCATCGCGGCGCGGTCCAGGGTGCGGATGGCGAAGCCGTGATTGTCGTGACGCACGACGATACCCGTTGTCTTGCCCAGCCTGACGCGCTCGCCGAGCGGCGGCCTGATGCTGCCAGCGAGCAGCATGCCGTTGGCCGCCATGTCGAGGATGTCGCACATCATGTGCGAGCCGTCGCTGCGGGTCAGCATCACATTGCGGGTGGAAAGCCGCTCGCCGCGGCGCGTCGGCAGGGGCTGGATCATGTGGCGGTCGCCCAGCGCGCGCAGCGCCCGCTTGATCACCGCGCGGCTTTCGCTCGAGGCCTCAAACACCAGCCGCACAAAGGGATCGCAGACATCAAAACCGGTGACGGCGACCTTGCCGGTCTCGTCGCTGCCGAAGGCGATGACGGGCTGGGGAGTACAGCCCACCAGATGGACGGCCGCGCCCGCCAGCGACAGGTCCGCGGTCGAGCACAGGCTGAAGCGTCCATTGGCGTGATAGAGCCTGGCCGACATGGCGACGGCGAAGCGGCGATGCGTGCGCCGATCGTTGACGTGATAGAAATCCAGAAAATCCATTGAAAGCGTTCCCGCCCGAATCCGACGCAACAAGGCATCATTCAAGCGCGCGCCGCTTTAAGGTCTCGTTGGGAAATGCGTCGAAATCCGGAACTTCTCTTTACTCTTGGCTAACCATGAAAAGCGGCGGCGACAAGCCTGACGCGACCTGCACCACCATGCTGGCGGACCTGGATTTGAGGTTGCGCCGGCCGCGCCAAAGGTCAGGATTGGCCCGTGACCAATGTGAGGCCAATATGGAGAAAGCCATGCCGGAAGGATTGATCGTGGTTGCGAGCGCGCACGGGCCGGGCGAGACCATGCAGAAGCTGATGACCGCGCTGGGCGAAAAGGGCCTTGCGGTTCTAGCCCATGTCGATCACGCGGGCGCCGCCGCCAGGGCGGGGCTGGAGCTTCGGCCGACCGACCTTCTGGTCTTCGGCAAGCCTGAGGGCGGCACGCCCCTGATGCAGGCGCAGCAGACAATGGGCATCGATCTGCCGCTCAAGGCGCTGGTGTGGCAGGACCAGGACGGCAAGACCTGGCTGGGCTATAACGATCCCGCCTGGCTGGCAAAACGCCATGGCGTGGAAAACGACAAGGTGGTCACCGCCATGCGCGAGATGCTTGCGGCGCTGGCGGCCATGGTCACCACATAGGGGACGTCATGGGCTGGGAAGAAATCCTCCTGCGGCTGGGCGTGGCGGCGGCGATCGGATCGGTGATCGGCATCAACCGCGAGATCCATCACAAGTCGGCGGGCTTTCGCACCATCGCCATCGTCTGTGTCGGCACCGCGCTGGCGGTGCTGGTGGCGGCATCGGGCGGCGACACGGCCGCGCCCTCGCGCGTCATGCAGGGCGTGGTCACCGGCATCGGTTTCCTGGGTGGTGGGGTGATCGTGCATCACGCCCAGCTGGAAACGGTGGAAGGACTGACCACCGCGGCCTCGATCTGGGCCGCAGCCGGATTGGGGGCGGCCTGCGGCATGGGCTATTGGGGACCGGCGCTGATCGGCGGATTGCTGATCGTGGCGCTGCTCGCTGTCGGCGGGCGCATCGAAAGCGCGGTGCGCAACAGGTTTGGGTAGTGTCGTAATTCCTCCGCGGGGCGCGTCCATACGCTGTCGCCATGGACGGCTGCGCGCCTGTCCTTCGGCCCCCCAAGGGGAAGGGTATAAGCTATTTGCAGCTCGGGGCAGCATTTTTGACGTAGGGGCTCATGGAGAAACCACCGAAAGGCCGCCGGAGCCGTGGCCCCGGCAGCAAGCGGCGATTCACTTTCCTTCCGACATCCATTTCAGGGTCGCGAGCCACAGATCATGGCCGCGATGCATGAGGCTTTCATCCGTCTCGCGAAGATGCGCCGCGTCTTTGCCTTTGCCGACCTCATCGGTGACGACCAGACAGGCGTCGCCCTGCGGCTTCAGATACCAGGTGTGATAGAAGGTCGGCGCCGTTCCGGGCGCATAGCCGTACCAGCCAATGCGCGTATATGGCACAAACTCGTTGACCTTGCTCTCGAGCGGCAGGCCGAACGTCGACCAATGAAACACGGTGCCGCCTTTGAGCATGTCGCCGCCGTCGATCCGCACGTCCTTCGAGTTCGGATACCATTGCGGCCACTTCGTCGCGTCGATGATGTGGCCCCAGATGCGCTCGCACGAAGCGTTGATCAGAAGCGCGTTGTGCGAGAACAGGTCCGCCCGTGACGGGTCGAATCCTTCCGGCCAGTGAATGTCCTTCTCGCGGTTCGCGAGGTCTTGCTTCATCGTCATGGTGCTGTCTCCCGTTTGATTAGCGGCCCCCGCCGGGGCCAGGAATGCGCCAAGAGCGAGGGTGGCGATCGCCGCCATTCCAAGCGCCTGCCGAAAACTGCGAATGCTTCTGGTCATGCTGTGTCTCCCTTGCCGGTTCCTGTGTGGTACGGGCGGAATTGGTCCGATCGCCCGCTGTCGAAAAGACAATGTCATGGCTTTTTCCTTGATCGTAGCGCCGAAGTGGACGTACACTTCGGACTAGGAATCCGTAATCGCCATGCCCTATGACGCTCGCCTTCTTTCCGGTGTGACGGTCCTGATGGCCGTCGTCGAGGCTGGTTCGATGGCCCGTGCGGCTGAGGCGCTGGGTCTCACATCCTCTGGTGTTGGTCGGGCGATTGGGCGGCTGGAAACGCGGGTAGGCGTGCGGCTTCTTGAGCGCACGACACGCACCATGTCTCTCACAGACGAAGGAAGACGCCTTTATGAGGACGTCGGACCGCATCTTGATGGGATTGAGCAGGCCGCCGTCACAGCCTCGGGCGCGGCAGGCATCGTGCGCGGGCGCCTTCGGGTCAATGTCGATCCATTTTTTTCGCGTGTGGTGCTGGCCGCACAGATTTCCAGGTTTCTCGACAGCTATCCCGAGGTTCGGCTCGAACTGATCATGCGGGATCATGTCGGCGATCTGGTCGCCGACGGCTTCGACCTGGCACTACGCTTCGGCGATCCGCCAGCCGGTTCCCTTATCGCGCGCAAAATGATTGAAACGCGCATTCTAACGCTAGCATCGCCAGCGTTTGTTGCACGCCATGGCCGACCGAAACACCCGTCCGAAATCGAGAAGCTGCAATGCATAGAGTTCTACGATGCGGCGAATGCACGACCATTCGATTGGGAATTTCGTCAAGGTCGCAAAATCCTGTCCGTCAAACCGTCGGCTCGCCTGATGGTGTCGGACGTTGGCGCCATGCTCAGCGCGTGCGAAGCGGGGGTTGGGATCGCTCAGATCATGGCCCTTGGTTCAGGCCATCTGTTCACAGAAGGTCGATTAATCGAGCTCTTTCCAGACTGGCCGGGTGAAGTATTTCCCCTCTACGCACTCTATCCCTCGCGGCAGCTCAGGGCCGCGAAGGTGCGGACATTCATTGAGTTCACCAGCGACGTGCTTGTGAACGCAACATCGATCTAATCCGCTGCGGAGCAGGGCTTGCAGCACCTTGAGCCGCCACGTCCGCTTTGCGCCAGGAGCGGACATCAGGCGGGCCACGGGAGAGGATCCTATTCGTTATTGACACATCAGTCTATAATAGCCATAATTGATTGCGTGGCGAGACCGCGAGAATTCGATCGTGAAGAAGCATTGGAGCGGGCCACTGAAGTGTTCTGGGCCAAAGGCTACGCCTCCACTTCAACCGAGGATCTGCTGGCGGCGATGGGGATCGCCAGACAGAGCCTCTACAACGCGTTTCAGGATAAACGAGCGCTCTATCTGGAGGCGCTGGAGAAATATCAGCGGACGACTGTCGCGGGACATTTACAACGTCTCAATCGCGCAAAGTCTCCGATCGCCGGAATTCAGGCGCTGCTGTTGGGACTCATCAGCAGCGATGACGATATTCGGGCGCTTGGCTGCCTGGGGGTCGGCGCCATCTGCGAATTCGGCTCGGCAGATCCCGACATTGCGGCGCTTCGCTCCAAAGCCTCTCCTGTCCTCCACCGCCGATTGGTGGAACGCCTGAGCGAAGGCCAGGCGGCGGGTGAGATAGATCGCTCACTGGACTGTGCTGCGGCAGCTTCGTTCATCCAAATGATGATGCAAAGCATCCAGCTCGCGGCTCGTGGTGGCATCGACGCCGCCTCGCTTCGGGCTCAGGCACGGTTTGCCGTCGAACGCCTGAAATCTCGTTGACCCCTTGAAACAACCATTCGCCCTTTCGTGCGGACTGTTATGGACTGATCGATCAATAAAGGAGCCTGGAATGCGTGAAGATCGTAAACTGACCGGTAAAGTCGCGATGGTGTTCGGCGGGTCGCGTGGCATCGGTGCTGCTGCGGCCCGGCGCCTGGCGAGAGAAGGCGCCGACGTCGGTTTGACTTATGTGTCAGCGCCGGACAAAGCAGCCGACACAGTACGGGCGATCGAGAAGGAAGGCAGAACCGGCGTCGCGATCAAGGCTGACAGCGCGGACCCAGCGGCGATCCGAGACGCCGTCACCCAGGCAGTCGCCCAACTTGGTCATCTCGACATCGTTGTCGTCAATGCGGGTATCCTGCGACTTGGCGATCTTCAAGCCGTCAGCTTGCAGGAACTCGACCTCATGCTGAACGTCAACGTGCGGGGTGTTTTCCTGACCATCCAGGCGGCAGCGGCGCATCTCTCCAAGGGTGGCCGCGTGATCACCATCGGCAGCAACACCGCGGTTCGGAGCGGCTATCCCGGATCCAGCGTCTACGCGATGACCAAGGCGGCGGTGGCCGTCATGGTCAAGGGAATCGCGGTGGACCTCGCCCCGCGTGGCATCACCGTGAACAACATCCAGCCAGGGCCGACGCTCACCGACATGACGGCAGCGCACATCGATAGCATAACGCCGTTGGTCCCGCTTAAACGCGTCGGCGATCCCGACGAGATTGCCGGTCTTGTCGCCTACCTGGCGAGCCAAGAGTCCGGCTACATGACGGGCTCCAGCCTGACGATTGACGGTGGGCTGGCTCTTTGAGCAGCCCGGCGGCGCCGACGATCAACCCGCGTCGTCGGCGGTAACTATTGCGAGATTCAAGTCGCGGACGGGCTGAGGAACCGCCTACCGCGGCAAACTCACGATGCGGCAGGCGATGGGGATGTTCTCGTCGCGGTACCAGCTCGCGCAGATGCGGTGATAGCCGTCGGCCACCGTCATGGGCGCACCTAGGCCGGCATTGCCGCGCACCAGCAGCACCGGCGACAGCGCCTTGCCTTTCTTGATCTTCTTGAGGTCGGTGCTGACATGGATGTTCTCGCGCGGCAGAAGCGACAACTGGCTGGCGCGCAAGAGGTCCTTGGCCTTGAAGTGCACGGTGGGCGCGCGCCGAAGCGCCGTCACGATCTTGCGCACGACCGCCTCTTCCAGGACCAGGCTCAGATAGTCATGCGCCGCCGGATAGTCATGCGCTTCCGGGTTGTTTTTCCAGATTTTATCGACTGCCACGGCGGATTTCCCCTCGCTTTTGCCCCTTGTAGCCATTGCCTTTGTACTTTTCCTGACGGCGGCGATAAAGCCGGTTCAGTTGAGCCCATCCATGAAAGTGTTCATCTCGCGCTCGACCTGGTCGGGGTTGGAGCGCCAGACGAAATGGTCCGCATAGGGCAGCTTGACCAGCTTGTCCCCGGGGTTCAGGGCGGTGACGAAGGCGACCTGCTGCTGGACGGCCGCGAACAAGGCCTTGGCGAAAGGCGTATCGCAATTGGGCGCGCATTTCACCGGATAGGTGGCCAGGATCAGCGCCGGCGCCTTGAGCGCGCCATAAGGATGCGCGTTGCTCTCGATCGCCACCGCGATCTGTTGGCGGGGTGATGGCGGGGGCGGAGCCACGTCCTTCGCCGCCGCGAGTTGCGTGGCCTTGCTCGCCATGTCCTTGTCCAGGAAGGGCGTGGTGGCCTGGATGTCCGCCACCAGTTCGTGGGCGCGGGCAGGCGGGGCGGTGCGAAGCTGATCGAGGTCGCGGCGGATGACGGCCTCGATCACGGCGCTGTCGCCCAGGAGATTGGTGGGATCGTAGAAGGCATAGCCGTAAGCGGCATCGAGATAGACAAGCCCCGCGACCTTTTCGGGATGGCGGGTGCCGATGGAGCTGAGCTCCTGGCCGGCGATGGAATGGCCCGCCAGCACCGGCTTGTCGATATGGAGCGCATCCAACACCGCCAGCACGTCGTCGCCCAGCCGGTCGGCGTCGTAATTGGCGTCGGTGGGCGCGGGCCAGCTCGAGACGCCATGGCCGCGCCGCGTGATGGCATAGACATGGTGACGGCCGGTGAATTTCAACGCGAACGTATCGAAGCAATGGGCGGTAAAGCCCAGCCCGGCCAGGAAGACCAGAGGCGGGCCGTCGCCACCCCAATCCAGCACCTCGAGCTTCACATCGGGCGCGACGGTGACGAAACGCACCTTGTGGGGCGAGGGATCGATCGCGTGCGCGGTTCTGGCGGTCGCATGTTCGAACACCAGCGGGGTGGGATCGTGCGCGCCCCAGTCGCCGCTGATGGTCTTGCCGTCGGCGGAAATCCTGCCGGTGAAGGCGCCGGACGTGCGCACGGGCGTCATGGTGAGCGTGCCGCCGTCCAGGCTGATGTTGAGCGGATTGCCGTTCAGGCTGCCGTCCATCTCACCCAGATTGTACCACTGGCCGTTATAGCCGCTCTTGGTCTTGGCGATGGTGAAGACGTAACGCGGCGCGGCCGTCTGCCAGGTACCGGTGATATCGGCGGCCTGGGCGGCCAGCGGCAGGAGCAGGAATGCGATGAAAGCGGCGGGGCGGACCATGACAGTCCTCGGATTGGGATGGAAGACGGTGTCGGTGTTCGGGGTTCCGAGTCAAGCAGCCGGGCCAGGCAGCCGATCAGGCCGGAACGATCGCTGCGAGGGCGAGCCCAGATTCCTTGAGCCCAAATGCCAATGCCGGTCCGCGGGTTAGACCAATCGCAGGATGGATGCCCGCGTCACGGCGCAGGCGCCCCGGAGGGCAGCCTTTCACAAGCTCTCAAAAAGACGGATCACATAGAGGCCGGCCCCGATGATCGCCGCCCACACGATGATAGAGGCCACGGCAATGAATGTGTACGCCTTGCGCCGCGACCATATCGGCTTGGCGATTTCGCTTTCGCGTTCGGTCCGCGACTGATGCGGATTGAGCAGTCGAAGGAAAGAATCCAGATCCTCGACATTGCGCACAATCACGCGTTCCTGATTTTCCGATTCCATCGCGTGATAATTTCCCGAGCCCTGAAGCACTCTTTCCATTCGTGTAGTGGAAGCAATGCTCGATTTGGTCTGATCGCGGTTCACGATGCTGTATCGCTTCCAGGTTGGAACTATTTTGTTTCCCGATGGAATTAGTCCCAATGTGGTTGCTACCTGAGCGGGTTTCAAGATTGGAACTCGCGCAATCGTCGCGATATTCAGACTGCTGACATTTCGACATCCATGTTGTTGCTTTATCTCGCGGTGCAAAATCCCGCGACGCATCAATGCAGCCCGTCCATGAAGGCGTTCATTTCACGGATCACATCGGCTTCGTGCGAACGCCACACCTGATATGCGCGTATCGCATCATTCCCTCACTGGTCCGGCTGGGGCAGGTCGGTGCAGTCGTGCCGGCCTTCCAGCTCGCATTTCTGCAGTTGCAGATTCTTGTAGAGCGCATGCGCCAGCCACGCCACAACGATGACCAGCACGGCCACGATGACCATGCCGGCCAGATTGCCCTGTTTGCCTTTGTTGTCGCTGGATGGTTCGCTCATCGATCCTCTTTCCGGCGGCGACAGTAACCGCCACGCCTGCCTCCGGGAAGGCAGCATCAGGTCAGCAGGGGGTGCAATGGGAGGACGGCGTGCTGGTACGGTGTATCAACCGCACCAGAGACCTGCTGTGAGGTTTTCACCCATCGGCTTTTGGGTTAGCGCAGCCCTAGCATTTTGTACGGGCCTCGCGCGGCTCGTCTTGAGTACTCTATCTTTTCTTCAAGGCCGTCGGGAAAAAGCTGCTCCCAATCGTGCAGTTCGCTGAATTCATCGTAAATCAGATAGGCACGCCGGGTTTTCAGATTGATGAGTACGAAGCCATTGTCAGCCGCCTTGATCTGGAAATCTTCCAACCTGGCTTGCTTGTCCCAGACCTTTGTTGCTTGAACGCGGGCTAAGATTTCTTCTTCGATGTCCATGACATGTGGTCGACGCTGTCGTGAGAAAACGTCAGCAGGCACGTGTCGATCCATTGAAAATGGTTCATCGGTAGTTCTCGGCGATGGGACTTGCCGATGCGTTCCAGATTTTTTCCCCGGCGCTGGGAACATTCTCATGGGCCTGGTACAAGCCGCGGGCGGTGAGCGACATCATTCTCAAGGCGCCGGACAAGCGCGCCGCGCCGTCGTGAAGGGTGCCATTTTTATTGGCATCCCCGGCGAGCACGAATGCAAGTGAGTGCGAGGGAGTTCGTAGCGGCAGCGTACGAACGACCCAGGTGGTTGCCACCGGGTTTGTGTTTCCCACCTGGGTCCCCTTCCCCTCGCATTGCTCGCGCAATGCTCGGCCGGGGATGACAGCATAGGCCGCGTTATTGCGGCGTCAGCTTCAGCAGTTTCGAATTGGCCTTGGTGTCGTCGGTGATGGATGACAAGCCGCCATCGGTCAGCACATAGACCGCGCCGTCGGGCCCCACCCGTACATCGCGGATGCGCATATGCACATCGGTCAGCAGCGGTTCTTCGTTGACCACCTTGTCATTGACGATCTTCAGCCGTTCCAGCGAATTGCCGCGCAGCATGCCGACCAGCATGCTGCCCTTCCATTCGGGAAACAGGTTGGCGTTGTACCAGGCCACGCCCGATGGCGCGGTCGATGGCGCCCAGTAGTAAGTCGGCTCTTCGATGCCGGGCCTGGAGACCGATCCGTCGCCGATGGGCGGACCGGGATAGTCGATGCCGTGGCTGATCAGGGGCCAGCCGTAATTTGCGCCGGGCTTGATCAGGTTGAGCTCGTCGCCGCCGCGCGGGCCATGCTCGACTTCCCACAGCTGGCCGCTGGCGTCGAAGGCAAGACCCTCCTGGCTGCGCTGACCGATGGCCCAGATTTCCGGCAACGCGCCTTCCTGGCCGGCAAAGGGATTGCCGGGCGCGGGCCTGCCGTCTTTGGCGATGCGGATGATTTTGCCCAGGTCGGTATCGAGCGTCTGCGCCACCCGCCAGGGGAAAGAGGTGCCGGCATCGCGGTCGCCCACGGTCATGTAGATATAGCCATCCTTGCCGATGGCGATGCGGCCGCCCGAGCGCGTACCCACGCCCGAGCGCGCGTCATTGGGCGTTTCGGGATGGCAGCGGAAGATGACCTTCACGTCGCTGACGGAATTGGACGCCTCGTTGAAGGTGGCGCGCACCACCAGAAGCCCGCTGATCATGCCGTGATCGAAGCCGAAGGCGGTGAGGAAGATCTGGTGATTGCGCGCGAAGTCGGGATCGAGCGCCAGATCGAACAGGCCGGTTTCGGGCCAGCCCGGTGTCAGCGTCTCAAGCCCCGTGACGGGCGCCGCCATGTTGCCGCTTGAATCGATCACACGCAACGCGCCGGGCAGCCGCTCGGTGACCAGGAATTTGCCATCGGGCAGGAAACCCAGCGCCCAGGGCGCGTGCAGCGCGCTGGTGATCTCGGTGGTCTTGTAGGGGGCCGTCTTGTGATAGGGCGCACGCGTCTGTTCGGGGAAGGAAGGATGGTCGCGCTTGTTCTCGTTCAGCCGGCTGTCGATGGGCTTTCCTTCCACCACTGCCGAATAATCGGGGTTGTTGGGCACGGTTGGCGCGTCGCCCTGCGGTGCGGGCGGTGTCTGCGCCAGGGCGGTGGTGGAGAAGAGACAGAAGGCGAGGGTGGCGAGGCGGCGGTTCATGGCGTTTCCTTTGCTTTTCTTGTCATCCCCGGCCGAGCATCGGTCCATAGGTCTTGAGCGGCAGCGAAAGACGCGTATGGACGAGATGCGAGGGGAGTTTGTAACGACAGTGTACAAACGACCCAGGTATCAACGACCTATAGATGTTTCCCACCTGGGTTCCCTTCCCTCGCCACGCGTGGTCGCGTGGCTCGCCGGGAATGACAGGTGGGGTGTGCTTGTTGTTCACCGCTTCTGGTTGATCACGGCAAAGAGCCGTTCGGGATTCTCATTGTCCGGATTGGCGGCGAAGGCATTCTTCACCGCCATGTCCTTGGCCACGCCGATGATCATCAACTCGAGCGGGGCGCTGCCGCCTTTGAAGCTCTTGGCCTGGTTGAGATCGACCGGAATGGCGTCGCCCTTCCTGATCGAAATGGTCTCGCCATCCATCGTGACGCTGCCGTCACCGGAGATCACATAATAAGCCTCGCTCATGTCGGCATAGCGGGTCTCGGGCAGGCTGGCGCCGGGCGCGATCAGCACATGATCGACGTAGGACCAGGGCGTGTAGAACACGCTGGGGCCAAGCGCGCGCCGGCGCGACACGCCGTCGATGTTGGTCGGCTTCAGCAGTGCCTTGTCCAGATGCATGGTGACGAATTGCGGGATCTTGTCCTTGGGCGCGCCCACCCGGTCATCGCCCAGGTTGAAGGCGTCATAGACCTTCGACATGCCGACATTGATGTTCATCCATTCCACGTCATGGTCGCTCGGGTTGTAGATGGCGTGGCTCGATCCCATGCGGTCGGGCGCGCCCCAGGTGCCTTTCAGGGTCGAGGTGCGGCCGTTGATGGTGAACTCCGCCTCGTCGTCGAAGATCACGAACATCTCTTCGCAGTGATTGTGAAAATGCTGGCCGATGCCGGAATGGGGATGCAGCACGCCGCGATGCAGGAAGAGCAGGTTGGTCGAGAGCGTCTTGTCGGTCATAAGAGGACCGAAATTCATGGTGCCGGCGCCGTCATGCACCGCCTTCAGATTGGCGGTCTTGCTCACGTCGTAATGGGTGACGCGCGATGCCAGCGTCTGGGCCTGGGCTGTGGCGGTCGTCAGCAGCAGCGCGGCGATCAAGATCAATGTCTTTTCGGCATGAAGGCGTTTCATCTTTCCCCCGGTGTTCTGACGTTCTGAGATTGGTTTCATACCATGGCGGCCGGATTTGCCGGAAACAGTGGTTTTTCCGACCCCCTGAAAGTTGAGACTGATTCTCAGGTAAGGTTGAGGCGATGTTATAATTGTAAACAAAGCTAATCCTGTGTTCATCTTCCACCAATCCTTGGGGGAGGATGTGTTGAGTATCCATTGGAGTATGCGGGTGACGCCGCATTCGGACGGCGCCAGCAACGAGGTCGATGCCGCGCCTCGGCCTGGGCGAGGGTGACGTCATGGACACGGGGCAATTGTGGCGCATCGCGGCGGAGCTGTTGAAAGGGCATGGCGAAGCAGCCGAGGCCGAGGCGCTCAAGCGCGCCGATGCCGCGATCGATGGCGGCGACGTTGACGGCTTCAATCGCTGGAAATGCGTGGCGCGGCTGATCGTGGAGATGCAGTCCAAGACACCGAGCGGCCACGTGCATTAGCCTGGCTTCCCCGTCCGCATGTCAGGCGCTAGGCTCCCCAAAAATAAAAAGCGGGGAGGCAGCATGCGCGCATCGTCCTTCATTGCCGTGGCCGTCGGTATCGCGGGGCTTGTTGCGGGGCGGGCGCTGGCCGAGCCCCAATCCCAGTCTTCGCCCGGCTTCAGCATCGTGCGCCAGTCGCAATCGGCCAACATTTCCGAGCTTGGCGGCGAGAAGGGCGGCCAGCTAGAGGCCTGCAGCAGCGAGATCGGCCAATATTGCATCGGCAAGGAGGGCGGAGCGCGCGCCTGTCTTACGCGCATCTCCGAAAAGCTGTCGGGTGAATGCAAGAGCGCACTGGCCATGCCCGCGCCGGCATCCACGGTCAAGAATCCGGTGCCGCGCTGCGCCCATTCTCCGCTCTGCTCCACCACCAGAGGCGGCGGCAAGCCGGTGGTGGACCGCGTGGTGTGGAACCAGACCACGGGTTACACTTTCGCCTATCCCTTTGCGCTGCCCAATGAGCTGCATGGCGGCATGTCGGGCGTGGCGGTGGATTCGAAAGACAATCTCTGGGCCTTCGAGCGCAATGCGCCAGGCCAGCCGCAGCTGTTCGAGTTCGATTCCCATCACAAGCTGATCCGCACCATCAGCCCGGATGTGATCGGCTATATCTTTAAAGCGCACGGCATCGCGGTGGATGCCGCGGACAATGTCTGGATCTGCGACGCCGACGGCTCGGTGGTGATGAAGCTGTCGCCCGAGGGCAAGCTGCTGATGACCATCGGCACGCGCGCCAAACGCGGCGACTGGGATGAATCCAAAGGCCAGCGCCTGTTGTGGCAGCCGATGGACATTTCCTTTGGCAGGAATGGCGACCTCTATATCAGCGAGGGCCATGCCGATGAGAGCCCCGATGACGTGGACACGCCCGATCCCGCCAACGTCGTGGGTGCGTCGCGCATCCTGCACCTGGATCGGACCGGCAAGTTCATCAACCAGTGGTACGGCAACAGCTGGGGTCCGGGGAAGTTCACCATGGCCCATGGCATCGCGGTCGATCCCAGGAATGGCGATGTGTGGATCGGCGACCGCGAGCAATATCGCCTGGTGGTCTATAGCGGCGAGGGCAAGTTCATCAAGACGCTGTCGATGAAGAACCTGACATGTGCGGTCTATTTCGACCGCCATGGAGAGTTGTGGGTGGCGACCGGCAATGACGGCCAGTTGATCCATATCGACCGCGACGGCAATGTGCTGGGCGCAATCGGCAAGGGCCGCGGCCGCGACGAAGGCCAGTTCATGGAAACCAACTTCATGGGCATGGATTCGGCCGGCAATCTTTATACTGGCGACACTTCCGTGCCGCGCATCACCGAGATGGTGGCGCCCAGACGGTAAGCGCGCGGGAACCGGCCTTTTGCTTGTCGCATTAAAGACAAGGTGGCGCGATACTCCTTGTGCGCCAGTCTGCTCACAAGGATGTCTCATCATGCCCGGATCCGTGCCCGAAGTGCCGCTGCCCTCGCATGGCGGACAGACAAGCCCAGGTTTCCAGATCGGCGACCTGTTGAAAGGGGCGCAGAGCAGCAGCGCCGAAGCCGAAGCCGTGGTGCTGGACAGGGCGGAAGAGGATGGCCGCCTGCTTGTGATGCGGCTGCCCGCGGGTGAGGTGCTTGAGGTTTCCGCCACGGAAGCGGCGTCATGGACGCTTGTGCCGCCGCCAGCCGCGCGCTGGGTCGAGGTTTACGAAGTGGACGATCCTTCGCCCTTTTTCGCGGCCTATGTTCCCGACATCGAAGGCGCGATCGCGATCTATCGCGCCTTCGAGGCGCGCGAGGGTGACTTCAAGGTCGAGATCTATACCCATGACGATCGCGAAAACGAGATGCTGGACGAGATCGGCTATTTCCAATAGCCGGCGTCAGCGTTCTCGCGCGAACAGCCAGGGCAGGGTGAAGGCCGACGCCAGCGCGGCCAGGAGCTGGGCGGCGATGAAGCCCGGCGCCGACTGTGGCGCGATGCCCGCGAAGCTTTCGGTCAGCGCGCGCGCCAGGGTGACGGCGGGATTGGCGAAGGATGTCGATGCCGTGAACCAGTAGGCGCCGGTGATGTAGAGCCCCACCAGCATGGGAATGGCGGCGGGCGCAAAGCGGATGCCGCCGGCGATGGTCAAGATCAGGCCGAAGGTGGCGGTGAATTCGGCCAGCCATTGCGCCGGCCCGTCGCGCAGATGGGTCGAGACTTCCAGCACTGGCATCGCAAACATGGCATGGGCCAGCCACACTCCGGCGACCGCCGCGACGACCTGCACCGGCATGTAGGCGGCGGCGTGCGGCCAGGCGATCTCGCGGCGCAGCGCGAAATAGAGCGTGACCGATGGATTGAAATGTGCCCCCGACAGCGGCGCGAAAATGGTAATCAGCACCACCAGCACGGCGCCGGTCGCCAGCGCATTGGCGAGCAGGGCAATCGCCGTGTTTCCGTCTGCAAGCCGCTCGGCCATGATGCCGGAGCCAACCACCGTGGCCAGCAGGATCAGCGTGCCGAGGAATTCGGCGACCAGGGGACGGATCATCAGTCGGCTCATTCGCCTTTGGCGACGTCGGCGATGCTTTTCTGCAGGGCAATCCGGTCGAGCCCGGTCATCTTCAGGTTGGCGAACAGGCTCAGGCGATTGTCGAGCATGCGATAGGTCTCGGCGAAGGCGAGCGCGATCTCCGATGGCGTGCCTTTTGTTGCCGCCGGATCGGGCATGCCCCAATGGGCGCTTACCGGTTGGCCCGGCCAGATCGGACAGACTTCCCCCGCCGCGTCGTCGCAAACGGTGATCACGAAATCCATCTTTGGTGCGCCCGGTGCAGCGAACTCGTCCCACGATTTCGAACGAAGCGCACTGGTGTCGTAATCCAGCCGCTTCAGCAGATCCAGCGCGTGGGGATTGACCTCGCCCTTGGGATAGGAGCCCGCGGAATAGGCATGGAAGCGGCCCTTGCCGATGCGGTTGAGGATGGCTTCGGCCAGGATCGAGCGCGCCGAATTGCCGGTGCAGAGAAAAAGGACGTTGTATGGGGTATCCATGGCGATCTCAGCAGCAGCTGGAGGAGGGTGAGCAGCAGGATTGAACCTTCGGCTTTGCGGCGGGAACGTCGTCCTCCCCATAGACGGTTGCTTCGCCAAAGGTGAAGAAGGTTTCCCAGCGCAAGCCGGAGGGATCGGTGACCCAGGACTTGTTCGACTGGGCATAGCAACAGGTGCTGCTTTCCTGGTCGCTGGTCGATTGACCGGCCGATTTCAGCCGGGTGGCGAGATCGCGAAGCTCCGCATCCGTCTCCACCTGGATGCCGACATGATCCAGACCGGCGTCAACGCCGCGTTGGGAAATGGCCAGGTTCACTTTCGGATCTTCCAGCATCCATTTCGCATAGTCGCTCTTGCGGACGCTGGGCTCGGCGCCGAACAGGACCGAATAGAAGCCGATCGACTGTTCCAGATTCTCGACGGCGATGTGCAGGTGCAGGCGTTTCATGATCGAGCTCTCTTTTTTGGCGGGCAGCAGGTCACGGCATCGGCAAGCGGGGCGCAGATTTCGGGCCGCCCGCCGCAGCAATCCTTGGTGAGAAACAGCAGCAGCGCCCCCATCCGCTCGAAATCCACCGCATAGATGATGGAACGGCCCTCGCGCCGGGCACCGATCAGGCTCGCATTCGACAGCACCAGAAGCTGCGCCGACATGGTGTTGGGCGCTGTCGCCAGCCGGCGCGCGATGTCGCCCGCCGCCATGCCGTCGGGCCCCGCCTTCACCAGCAGGCGGAAGATCGCCAGCCGCCCGTCATGGGCGAGCGCGGAAAGCCCGATCACGGCATGTGTTGCATCCATATTTCATGGAATATGGAAATATTCGGCCGATGTCAAACGGTGACCGGCCGACGCGTTTGCTATTGATCGTTGGGAGCGGTGAAGCGGAGGCCGAGCTGGCCCCTGCCATACCAGGCGGTGACGGCATCGAAGCTGTAGCCATCACGCATGGTGAGCCGGACTTTCGTGCCGGCGCGCGGGATCAGGTCGCATTTTATGCCGGCGCCGTTGGCGGAGATGTTCAGCACGAAACAGGGAAGGGTGATGTCGTCGCCGGATATGAACAGTTCGGCATCCTGCATCACGCGCCGGCGCGGCTCTGCCCGGCGTTCACGCATACGCGGCACATAACCCAGGTCGAAGGAATCCAGGAACATGATCTGACACACCACACAGAGGTTCCAGGTGCAGGCTAGCGCGGGCGGGTTAAGGATGCCTGAATTCCGGTTGTGCTGGATTTTGTCTGCAACCTACAACCTCGCGGTGTCCGCATCGCCGCGCGGCTATGGCCGGAAAAAGCGCCCATATTGTCAGAACATTTTACAAAGGGCGGCGGGCTGGAATTCCAACCTGTTGATAAGTCTGGTTGGGAACTAATGGCATTAACCTTGCTAAGACCTGGTCAGGCGGACTCTTCCGGGGCGGACATCATGACAATGAAGCTGATTGGCGCGGTCATTTTCGCCGGCGTGATGCTGGCTGTGGGCGGCGCACAAGCCGCGGTAATCTATAACGGCGGAGCGCCGGACCAGGGCGGGCAGATTTATTCCCAGTCGCCCGCGGACACGGCGATGAGCTTCAGCTTGTCGGGCAACGACACCGTCACCGGTCTTAACTGGTGGGGCGGTTGCTTTCCGGCCACGACCTGCGGCTCGTCCACTTTCGAGATCACCATCTATTCGGATAGCAGCGGCCTGCCGGGCAGTATACTGGATACCGCTGCGGTTGGCGGCAGCCAGACGGCGACCGGCCTGTTGATCGGCGGCTCGAGCGGCTGGGACGAATATGCGTACTCGGGCACGATTTCGCCCTTCGCGCTCACCGGCGGGACGCAATATTGGCTGCAAATTCAGGAATTGAACGCCGAGCCGAACGGGACATGGGGCTGGGAGACGACATCCACCGCGCCTGCGGGTGTCCAGCTGGAATCCACCACGTCGCCCAACTCGGTCAATGGCGGCTTTGGCAGCCTGCCCCAGGATCTTGCTTTCGAGCTGATCGGCGGTCCGACCAGCACGGTGCCTGAGCCCTTGACCCTGTCCTTGTTTGGCGCCGGTCTTGTCGGTGCGGCGGTGCTCCGCCGCAAGAAGAAGGCCTGACAGGCTTCCGTCGCCGGGAATGCAAAGCGGCGCCTTTCGGGCGCCGCTTTTGTTCATGCCGGTTACGGTTCGCCAGGCTTGAAGGCGAGGTCCCAGCCCGTTGACGGCAAGCCCTGGTCAGCCATGGCCATGGTCGAGGCTGCCGTCACATAGAGACCCTGCAGCACCGTCAGGTCCACGATCTGCTGGTCGTTGAGATATTGATGCAGCCGGCCATAGGTCTCATCCGACACCGCATGCCTGGTGAAAAGCTCAGTGCAGAAGTCATAGACCGCCGCCTCGTCGGGCTGCATGGCCGTGGGGCGCGTATTGGTCTTGAGCTGCGCCAGCGTCTCGGCCGACACACCCGCCTTGATCGCGGGATCGTAATGGGTGGCCCATTCGACCTGGCTGCGCCACATCCGCCCCTGGATCATGATGGAGAATTCCCGCAAGCGGGGAGGCACGGTGGAATGGAAGCGCACATAGTCCATCAGGTTGATGATCTGTTCGGCGGCCTGGGGTGAGCGCAGCCAGATGTGATAGGGCCCGCCGATGCCGATCCTGGAGAATTTCATAATGCGGTCGGCGATGGGGCGCTGCTGGTCGTTGAGCTGTTCGACGGCCAGTTCGGGAAAGCGCGGGGCCTTCGCTTTGGTCACCGATGTCGCGGCCATGCCGGCCATAAAGCCGATGCCGACCAGCGCCGCGATTGTCGCGCTTTTCGCGATTTTTGATTTCATTGTCTCCTCCCTGAGCGGGATCAGGCTATGCCGGAGACGCCGATGACTGCAATCGCCTTCAGGAAGCCTGGTCGCCGTGAAAGGCTTCCAGCCGCACATGCAGGAGGCCGTTCTTGCCCACCCCCAAGGCGCGAGCGGCGGCGTAGGACAGGTCGATGATGCGGTCCCTGATATGGGGACCGCGGTCATTGATCGACACTTTCACCGAGCGGCCATTCTCGGTGTTGATGACGCGCACCACCGTGCCGAAGGCGAGCGTGCGATGAGCCGCGGTGAAGTCGTGCTGATCGAAGGTTTCGCCGCTGGCGGTCAGGTTGCCGTCATGGGCCGCGCCATAGAAGGAGGCAATGCCGGCCTGGGTGAAGAAAGGCTGTCCCTCGGAAGCCTGGGGCGCCTCGGCCGGGGGTGTCATGGGCGGCGCCGAAGGCGGCGGCGTTTGGGTGGTGCAGCTTGCCAGGCTGATGGTTGCCGAGAGCAGGATGAGGCGGGAGACACGATTCATCGCTGGCCTAACGCACGAGGCGGTCCATTGGTTCAACGGTCGCGCCGGCAGGCCCTTGTGGTTGCTGAGCAACCACTGGGGTTGCCGGTCGCTCAGTGGTTCAATGGTCGCGCCGTGGGGCGGGCGAAAATGCGGGCAGCCGACGGAATTTGCCCCAATGTGGGCACTGGATTGGGTGGCTTGCGTTGTCCTGCCATGGGGCTTTTTGAAAGGAAGACCATCAATGCGCGCATCAAGCCCTCTCGTGGCAGTTTCATCGGCCTTGGTTCTCGGCTGTGCGGTGTTTATCAGCGCCGTGCCGGCTTTGGCCTACACCGCATGCAACGGCAATGGCGACTGCTGGCATACCGACTCAAGAGTACATTATCCGGACGT
This sequence comes from Rhizomicrobium sp., assembly GCA_036488555.1. Classification (GTDB taxonomy): domain Bacteria; phylum Pseudomonadota; class Alphaproteobacteria; order Micropepsales; family Micropepsaceae; genus Rhizomicrobium. Next base: position 33,925 of record DASXHL010000037.1, on the reverse strand, counting down.
CAAACTTTCGTTCCACGACGACAAATGGGGCGACTCCCACAGGAGCGATGCTCAGTACCATTGGCACGAAGCCGATGCCGATCACGATTGGCATCACGGCTATTGGAACAATGGCGAGTGGCATCATCACGATTAGATCGCCTTGGCCCTGCTGGAGAAATCCGGCAGGGCCATCGCTCGTTTGCGCGAGCCGCCTCGTGGCTCTACGGGCTTGTGCCGGTCGATGCGGTTGAAGTGCTGCCGGTCGAAAGTGTTGCGATTGCGCTGGTTACAATCGTGATGTCCAGGCCAGGGTTTGCATATAAGAAGAATGAAGAGTCCCCGCTGCTTTCATATGATGAACCATTGCCTGCGGTCTGTATCCCCGCCGCGCCACCCGGCGCCAGGGGTCCGCTTCCGGCCGGCGCGCCACTATTGTTCGGCGGATTGTTGCCGTAACCGGCGAATGTCGCGCCACTGGCGTTTCCGCCCCTCCCGATATCCGAGCCGGTGAAGGCGTTCACGCCCTCGGTTGATGAGAAGGCGTTTACGCCCTCAGTTGATGATGTGGAGGATGTACTGCCGTTTCCGTGCAGCAGCACCACGGCCGCAGTTATCGCGGCGGTGCCCGCACTGACTTTGGCCACGGAGGATGCGTCCTGGGCGTCGGCCGCGCTTGATGTCGCAAGCACCAACAAGCAACCAAACAACCGTTTGCTCAAGGTCGTCACGTAAATGTCTTTTGGGAGCGTGCAACAAATGACTGGCGGCCACAGCGGCACCAAGCTTCAATCATCATTAGAATGCATCGCCGTCACAGGCAAGGCATGTCGGTTCTTGCGGTTAACATCGCGCATTCGGAGATAGCCGCGATGCGGGCCCCTTAGACCCCGCTCACCCGCAGCAGGATAAAGGACAGATTATCCGGCGCGCCGCGTTCCAGCGCCATATCCACCCAGCGGTCCGCAAGCCTGTCCAGGTCAGGTGCCGTATCGGCTTCGGCCATTTCCGCCTCGCTCAACAGGCGCGTCAGGCCATCGCTGGCCAGCAGAAAGATGTCGCCCGCCTGGATGGGCTCGGCGGCGCCATGCTCGATCTCCAGCGCCGGCAAATTGCCGACGGCGCGGGTAATGATGTTGGAATTGGGGTGGTTCAGGGCGGCCTCGGGCGTCAGGTCGCCGCTGTTGACCAGTTGCTGCACCAGGCTGTGGTCGCGCGTCAGCGCGCGCAAGACGCGCTCACGCAAAAGATAGGCACGGCTGTCACCGGCCCACAGACAGGCAAATCCGTCGGCTTCCACCAACAGGGTCACCACCGTGGAGCCCATGGTGCGCCCTTTTTCGACCGACAGCCGGTAGATCTCGTGATTGGCCCGGCCCAGCGCCTCTTCGGCCGCCTTCTGGAGCGCGGCGATGCCGGCCCGCGCGGCCACATCGCCAAGGCTTTCGACGACCAGGGCGCTGGCCACATCGCCGGCAGCGTGGCCGCCCATGCCGTCCGCCACGGCCCACAGGCCGATTTCGGGCCGGCATATCAGGGCGTCTTCATTGTTCTTGCGCCGGCACCCCACATGGCTGCGCGCGGCCTGTTCAAAACGCATCGTGAGCCAATTCCACCCGATACAAACGGACTCTGCCTGCCGGACGCAGGATGTCTGGTAAATGTTAGGCAATTATGTACCTTAGCGCCGGGGCAAGACGTCAAGGATGCGGGCTAATGGGCGCACCTTATCACAATAAGGCATTACCAGAAGGTTCCATCCTGCGGGAATGGCGGCTGGAGGAAGTGCTGGGCGTCGGCGGCTTCGGCATCGTCTATCGCGGCAAGAACATCCACTTCGGCGAATCCGTGGCGATCAAGGAGTATTTTCCCGGCGCCATCAGCGATCGCGTCGATGGCACCACGGTGGCGCCCACGGATTCCTCGTCTGAGGAAATCTACCAGCTCGGCCGGCAGAAATTCATCGAGGAAGCCAAGATCCTCTGGAATCTCTCCCAGCCCCAGCGCCATCCCAACCTGGTTTCCGTGCGCAGCCTGTTCGAGATCCACGGCACCGCCTACATGGTCATGGACTTTGAAAGCGGCATCTCGCTTTCGCAGCTCCTGCATGAAGGCAAGACCTTCGACGAGGCCGGGCTGCTGGCGATCATCAAGCCGATCGCGACTGGCCTGGAACGCGCCCACCAGGCCGGCGTGCTCCATCGCGACATCAAGCCCGCCAACATCCTGATCAACCGCGATGGCCGGGCGGTGCTGATCGATTTCGGCTCGGCGCGCTTCGAGACTGGCAACGCCACCAACACCAAGGTGACTTTCTACACCCCGCCCTATGCCGCGCTGGAGCAGTACGTAAAGAGTTTCCCGCAAGGGCCCTGGACCGACATCTACGCCCTGGGTGTGGTTCTCTATCAGTGCGTCACCGGCCAAAAGCCGCCGGAAGTGCTGGAGCGGATGCATGGCGAGGACAGTGCGGTGCTGTCCACGCGCGAATGGCCGGGCTTCAGCCGCGTCTTCACCAAGGCTGTGGACGCGGCCATGAAGGTGCGGCCGATGGAGCGGCCGAGCAGCATTTCCGCCTGGCTCAAAATGTTCGATGGCGAGGAGCCGGAACCGGCGCCGATCGATGACCCGACGCGCATCGCCGCCGCCATGGCTTCGCTTCCCGCATTCGCGCAGGCGCCTGTACCCGCGCCCGTTCCTGCGACAGGGACCGCGAAGCCGAAAGCGGCGCCCGTGCCCGCGACGGCTGCCGCGAAGCCGAAAGCGGCGGCCGCGAAGCCGAAAGGCAAACGCAACCTGCCGATGATGGTGTTGGCTGTGGGGGCCGGGGTGATCGTGCTGGCCGCGCTGGTGTCCTTTGTCCTGCACCGCGCGCCGGAGCCCGCGACGACGCAAGCGCCCGCGACAGCGGCGGCGCCTGCGGCGGCGGCGGCTCCGACGGTGTTGGGGAAGATGGACGCGCTGATCGATGCCGCCAAGACCGCCGGCCGTCCCGATGCGGAGATCACGACCCTGGCAGCCGCCAGGACCGAGCTGGCCGGTCTTGCCGCCAAGGGCGATAGCGCCGAACAGGGCACGGTGGCCGCGGCCATGGCCAAGGCGGAAGCCCGCGTCCTGGCGCGGGCGGAAAAGCGGGCCTGGCGCGCCGTCGATCCGTCGGCCGACCCGTCCAACGCCATGCCGGACAACGACGCCGCGCGTCAGCTCCAGACCGGCAAGTCCGATCTGGATGCCAAGCTCGCGCTCACCGCGCAGGATGCCGGACAGAGCATCGACAATACGCGCGGCGCGATCGTCGCCTTCGCCACCTTCAAGCAGGACATGGAAGTCGCGAAGCCGGCCTATATCGCTGCCAAGCGCAAGGCGTTCGATGCTGCGCTAACCGCCACCAAAGCCGTGATCGACCAGGTGGTCAGTCTTGCCGCCGTTGAGAAGCCCTGGTTCCTGGCTTCCCAGGCGCGCAAGGACGCCTACAAGCTTCGGCAGGACAACGCCACCCAGGCCAAGGCAATGTCAAGCCAACTGGATACGCTGGCGCAACACGTTGCCACGGCCAACGATCTTGACGATCTCAGCACCGCTGTCGCCCAGGCGAAGGCCACCAACCAAAGTGTCAATGCGCTCTACGCGGCATCCTATGCGGCCAAACTGTAAGTATCAGACCGCTATCGCCACGATGACGCGATTGCGGGGGCGAAACGCCATGGTTTCCGCCGGGTGCAGTTCTTCATACTGCAGCTTGCTGGACAGCTTCACGATCAGCGGAATCCCCAGGCCGCCGACCTTCGCCGTCTCGATGCTCTGGGCCGGCGCCGGCATCACCGCCGCCAGCGGGTTGTAGGGAACGCCGTCATCCTCCAGCGTCAACTGGATTGCGCCGGGCATGCGTTCAACCAGGACATGGATGGACTGGTTGGACATCCGTTCGAAGCCGTGACGGATGACGTTGGTCACCAGCTCCTCGAACACGGTTTCCAGGCGGTTGATCGCCATGTCGTCGACGGCGCCGATGAAGCGCAGGATCTCCTGGCGCCCGTCATCCACGGCGGCAAGGGTGTTGTTCAGCACCAGCGACAGTTTCCCGTCCACGGTCTCGGCCGACCGCAAGCCCGATAGATGTTGCGACCAGTGCTTCAATCAGCCTGGCCCGTAACGATGCTCACCGCTTCGCTTTCGCTGGCGGCAAGCGGAATGATGTCGGTCAGGGCGACGGTCTCGATCACTTCGCGAACCGCCGGGGTGGCGTTGTAGAGGGCAAGCTTGCGGCCCTTTCGCGTCAGCGACCGGGTGGTCGCGATCAGCATGCGGATGCCCATGGAGGCCAGGAAGGTCACTTCGGTGATGTCCACCACCGTATTCTTGCCGGCGGCAGCGATGGCCGCGCCGAAGCGGGTCTCGATCATATCCACGCCCGCCGTGTCCAGCCGCCCCTTCAAGGTGACTTTGCGGACATCACCGACGTCACTGTGCTGCATCTCCATTGCGCCCTCCACCTGCTCAAATCCTTCAATGAAATCTCAGAATCAGGAGCGAGAAATCATCATCCAACTCGCCCGCCCGCGCCAGACCGCGGACCTGCCCAAATATGCCCGTGCTTTCGTTTTGCCCCTCAACGGGGGTGGCCGGCAACAGCCGCAGAAAGTCGTTCAATCCCCATTCTACCCCGTCCTTTGTGACGATTTCGAAAACCCCGTCACTGAAGAGATAAAAAGACGCGTCCGGCGGCACCGTGACGGCGGCGGCGCGATAGACCGTACCCGGATCAGCCCCCACCAGGCCGCCACGGGTACGCAGCGGAACCGGTTCCTGGCCGGGGCCGACCAGGAAGGCGGGATGATGACCGGCCGTGGCGAAGCGCAGCTCTCGGCTGGTCACGTTGTAAACGCCGTACCACATGGTGAAATACATCCCCGCATGGTCGTCCATGGGGAACATGGCGTTGAAGGCGGTCAACACCTCGGTGGGTTCGGCCATGTTGGCGCCGGGCAGGGCGCGCTTGCGCAGCAGGTTCATGATCGCAACGCTGTGCATGGCCGCGCCGGCGCCATGGCCGGAAACATCGATCATATAGACCAGGAATTCATTGTCATTGAGCGGGCCATAGCCGAAGGCGTCGCCGCCGAGCTTGGAGCAGGGCTGAAACACCCATTCCGCCTCGATCGGCCCTTCCACGATGGGCTGCGGCAGCAGGGCCTGGACATAGGCATTGGCTTTCTTGATCTCGCGGTCGAATTCGTCCCGCTGCAGGATTTCCTTTTCCGTCCTGTGCTCGTGCTTCAGCGTCTGGCGCCCCATGCGCAGGATCGCGCCGACCGGCACCGGCACTTCCCCCGACACGCGGATCCCGTCCAGGAATGTGCCGTTGGTGGAATTGAGATCCGCCATCCGCAGGATGCCGTCAACGACCGTGAAGCGGCAATGCGAACGGGAAACTTCGGAATCACTCAGGACGATGTCGGCCGGCGGGCTGCGGCCAAGCGTGGCGCCGTTTTCCTTGATGATGATGGTGCGGCCCTGTTCCTGGCCATCGACTACCTCCAGGCAGTGGACCCGGACATCCAGCCCGAAATCGGCCACCCTGGCGAACGTCACGACCCTGGTCTCATCCATTGCTGCTCATGCCCCATGCCCAAAGGTGGAACTGTAGCAGCGCCGATCCGGGATCAGCTACCCCTGGACCTGGCTATTTACGGCCGGGGCTGTGCTGGCCATTGGCTTCCTTTCGGCGGTCAAACGCGGCCGTATCTGTGCTCTGAGACCGATTGCGGCCTGCAAAGATCCAGAAATTGCGAGGAGGATTCATGCTTTGGGGAAATTGCCACCAGTTCTGAAACTGGATCTCCAATATGCAGCAAGCACACCTAGACGGTTAGACCAACTCCATCTTTTTCTTGCGGCGAGCAATTTCGAATGCAGCGGCGAACCCTGCGCCGAATAAAAACAACGTGGCAGGCTCGGGGATGCCAATCAAAGATGCGCTGATATTTATAGTATATGGGCTAACGTCTATTGTCGTGCCCGGGGCAGGGAGCGCTACAGAAAATTGTTCCTCACTAGAATCCGGCGATTGGACGCCACATGTGTACGGGCTAAAATTTACGCCAAAGCCACTACTGCCAGCTGTATCGCAACTGTGAAAATCGTCAACGCCAGTTCCAGTCACCGAGCTCGAGAACGAAGCATCTTCCAGTCCGGGATAAGTTATGCTGGCGCCGATATCAGGGCCACCGGGATTAAAAGCGCTGAAATCCGTGCGAAAGAGAAGTGTGACGCCACTATATCCGAGGTCGGAGGTATTTGTGATTGCGAGCCCGCCGGTAGAACTCACATGAAAAGTTTCAAGTGACGCGGAATCGTTTGAAACGAATAAACTTAAGCCAGCACCGCACTGGTTTTGCACACCGCCCGCCGCTCCGATGCACGAGATGCTGATCCCATTAGGCAAAATGCCTTGCAGCGCGACGTTCCAATCCGCACGGACATCGACCATTGCATTCGCAGAGGCCTCTTTAATTGGCGCGAATGTGAAAGCGCCGGCTACAATTATACCGATCCAAATCCGCTGAAATATCGCTCTCATTTTTGAAGCCCCTCCCAAAGGTAGGGCACGGGAGCCCCATCTTCCCAAGCTTTAACCATACTCCGCGATTGAAACGCTGTCTTGGTTAACCCCCATCCTGGCTTCGCTCTCGCTAGCGTACACGAGTCTTTGGCAGGGCGAGCATGTCAGTCACGCGCTAATGTCGAAGCTGACTTGTCGTCAGAAAAACGTCCACTAGTACTAGCGAGGAGAGCTCGATCAATCGCAAGAGACTGGTTGGCAATGGCAACTGGCAACGACATTCGCCCACCGGTTGCTGACTAATCTCGATCAGTCGCCGAAAGACATAGCAAAGCGGGGCACTGGCATGGAAAAGCCATTGGATGCGCAATGCCGCCAATCATCTGGCTCTTATCGGTAAATTCGCAACAGGCTGGATCGGTGCCCAACCCAGTTGGTGAAGCCGTCTCGAGGGACGGTATTGGGACCTGGGAAGCGCTAGGCCCCTGGATGCATCAAGAGGCACCATTCGAGGCAAACGACGAGGGCGAACGCCAACAGCGTTACGCTGGATACTCCTCCCAGATCGCGGCTTGAAAGCAGACTACGCTCGAGGTTCAATTTGGCCATGGCATCACGCCCGTCTTTTGAGCGGCACAATCATAGGTGGTTCGCTCATATTGGCAGTTTAAACCAATTGATCGCTTTTGCGCCAAAACCCGGGACCGGAACTTATAGGGGCTCCCGACACGCCGTTTCCATTCGTCGCGCAGGTATACGAGTGGAGCCAATCGGGACCCATAGGGCCGGCGCGACTTGGTATCGAAGCCGTTTAAGCTTTGGCCTTCTTGCGGCGACGCAGCGCGGCCGCTCCTGCCAGACCGGCGCCAAACAGCGAGAGCGTGACCGGTTCGGGAACGGCATTGGCAGGGGCAGTGGAAATCACAACGTTATCGAGCACATTGCCGATATTGCCATTGCCGCCGAGGGGGTTCTCGGAAAAGGTCAGGTATCCGGCTGACGACAAGGTCACCAGCGCATCCATGACGATGCCATTTGTGGTGTCGCTGGAAGCAAGGGTGAATGTTTGATTGTAGTCGCCGAAGGTTACGTCGGTCGCGTCGGTCTGGCCGCGCCCGGAACCGACAAGGTCGAAGCTCAGCAAATATTGACCAGGGCCAAATTCGGTATTTGAGCGCAGGACGCCGTTTGGATTGCCACCAGTGCCGGCCAGATCAACGCAGTTTCCCGATTCCGGCCCGGCGCAAAGCGCGCCATAGCCCATCGTGTTATTGACGACATCGACATTTGTTCCACCGATGGCCGAGAAGGCGCCAGCGGAGGTTACGGTCAGCGCGGACGGCAGCGCGTCGAAATTTTCGTTAAGAATGGTGCCCGCGAATGCGCTTTGCGTGCAAGTTGCGCAAAGGACAACGGCTGTGACTGCAAAGGCCATGAAGTTAAACTTGTCAAGCATTCCGTTGCTCCAATTTGTTCCGTGTGCGCGCTTATGCTGGAACAATGCAAGCAATGTTCGCACCAGTTCGCGATTTTCCCGAGCGCTGAGGATTTGAAGGTTAAAGAAATCCTGGCGTGTAATGTCCGCTTACACGCAAACACTGTTTGCGAAGTGAAATTGCAAATCGCTTCAGAATCTGCGCACAAGGTCGGTGGTGGTCAGGCGAACCGGAACGGTAACCAAATTCCGATCTCGTTTTTGACAACGGGCTCGAATGCTGAAGTGGCGCCGCGAGATTGGCGACTGCAGTTGCGCTAACGGCTTTGCCGGGCGCTGCACACGCGGTTGACGCATGAACGCAAAATATTCGTCCCTCGCAATTCGCGGGACAACGTGTCCGCCGTGACCGCCACCTGAGGGCAGGGTTAGATCGGTTTCGCCAGACTGCCGATCATGTGCCAAAGGAACCAAAAGGCAGCAATGATCAAGGCCCACAAAACGAGTGCGCCGCCGCCGACGACAAACACCTTTTTGCATAGGGACCAAGGTTTCTCATTCTCGAAATCCTTGGTGACAGGTCTTGAGGCCCATTTGAGCGTTTTGGCGAGCGTGCCGGAGCTTCCGACAATCTCGTCTTTCTCGCCAGGAGAGGTGCGTCTCGCGTCAGCCATTGGGTTCAATCTTCGTAGCCGTTGGGGGCGACAGTGACAGTACAGGGTAAACCGGGAGGAAACATTCAACGTGATTACCCCGAAGCGTGCGTGTATTGCACCGGGAACAAATCTGGTGCCGGCTACAGGACTCGAACCTGTGACCCCCTGATTACAAATCAGGTGCTCTACCAACTGAGCTAAGCCGGCGGACGCAAACCGCGTTTACGGATGCGAGGGGTGTACACTGGCTCACCCGCCGTTTCCAGCCGGTTATGACCGTGGATCAGGCCCGTCTGTTCCAGCGGGCCCAGGCGTCTTCCGGGCTGTCGCCGGCGACCTGGGGACCCACGTCGCAATCGTCGTTTTCGCAGGCAACCACGAAGCGGCCGGCGATGCGGGAGGCAAGCGGCGGGTCACAACCGCAAAAGGGGCAGGGCAGGCATCGCATGCGCCGGGCGGCGTCGGCGGCGCCCCGCTGGATGGCCTGCAGCATGTTCATGGTGGAAATCTACAAGAACGCTTGCCGTATGTCAACAAGCATACTTGTAACCGCCCGCAATCAGGAGCCTGCCGTGAACCGCGCGCATTGAGGGATGGTGGAGAGGTCCGGGGATCGGGGATCGAAGGCCGGACCTCTCCGGCAGGAAGCGGGGATTTGCGAGGTCTGCCGCTCCCGACTTGTCGTAATATGTCGCAGAGATATTTCCATGTCGTAAATGCGCGACAGAATTTGCGCTTGCGCCATGCATTTGGCGGGCGACAGCGTAAAGGCGGGATTAATCCGACCTCCATCCGCACATGCACGTCGATTAAAGGTTTGGCGACAGTGCCCCACTACGGTTTGCGCCTGCATGAAGCGCGCTCTGTCCGCCTCGCTGCTCCTGTCGCTGGTCACCAGCATGCTGGTGCTCGTGCTGGTGACGGTGTTTGTCCTGAGCGCGCTGGATGCGTGGCGGCAGGAACGCGACACCTCCCGCATTCTGTCCAGCGCGCGCATCGCCCGCGACATCGTCCTGGTGCGCGAAGCGGTGCGGGTCGAGCTTGGCGTGATCGATACGTCGATCGCCGATCCGCTGCCGGTCACACAAGTGCATCTCAAAGAGCTTGCCGACATGCACCATCAGACCATGGCGGTGCTGCGCCATGTCCAGGACGAGATGGCGCGTTCGGGCAATCCCAGCATCTCACCGCGGCTGCAACAGCAGCTTGCCGTGGAAACCGTCAAGTTCGACGACCATCTGTTTCCCGTCATCGTGGCGGCGGTGAAGGGCCCGCGCGAAAAGCGCTCCCACAGCCTGATCTATGATCCGACCTCGGCCGCGTACCGCATCCTGAACCTGATCGACGCCCAGGCTGCCATTTTGTCTCGCGATATCGCCGCCGGCGGACCGGTCCTCAGCGAGATGGCGCACATCAGCGACATCGCCTGGCTGGTGCGGGTGAGCGCGGGCGCCGAACGCCGCACCATGGCGAATCTGATCGCGGCGAACCGCGCCCCCAGCATGGCAGAGCTGGAGGGTTTCGCCAGCGTCAGCGGGCGCATCCAGGCGCCGTGGCAGATGATCGAAAAAGCGGCCGATCAGGGCGTCGCGCCACCGGCGCTGGCCAGCGCCATCGCGGCCGCCAACCGCGAATATTTCGGGCGTTATCTGTCCCTTCACCGGCGCATCATCGACCAGCTCTCCCGCCATCGCGATCCCCATATCAACGACCGCCAGTGGCTGGCCCTGTCCAACCCCGCGCTGGGCAGCCTGATGCAGGTATCGCGCACGGCGATGCAGGTGGCGCAGGACCGCGCCAATGAGAAGCTGGCCAATGTGCGCCACGACCTGGCGGTGGCGCTGCTGTGGACGCTTCTTTCCATCGGGCTGGCGACCTTCGCCGCGGCGATCGTGTTCGTGCGGGTGATCCGGCCGCTCAACGCCATCACGCGCGCCATGACCGTCGGCAGGGAAGAGGATATCGAGACGGCGCTGAGCCTGCGCGCGCGCGCTGACGAAATCGGTCTTTTCGCGCGCGCCCTCAAGGCCCAGCGCCAGGGCGCGGCCGAGCGCCGGCGGCTGGAAGCCGAACGCGAGGCGGCCGAGACCGCCAACCGCATCAAGTCGGAATTCCTGGCCAATATGAGCCACGAGCTGCGCACGCCGCTCAACGCCGTGATCGGCTTTTCCGAACTGATGCTGCACAAGACCTTCGGGCCGCTGCCGGAGCGCTATGAGGAATATGCCCGGCTGATCAATGACGCCGGCGGCCATCTCCTCAGCCTGGTGTCCGACATTCTGGATCTGGCCAAGATCGAGGCCGGCCGGTTCACCGCCGATTTCAAGGTCTTCGACCTGAAGGCGCCGGCTCAGCACTGTCTGACCATGATCCGCCGCCGCGCCGAAGAGCGCCGCATCACCGTGCATGCCAGGCTTCCCGGCGATGCGCTGGAGGCCGAGGCCGACGAGCGCGCCTTCCGGCAGATCCTGCTCAATCTTCTCTCCAACGCGGTCAAATTCTCGCGCGAGGGCGGCGGCGTCTGGCTCACGCTCGAGGCGCGGCATGACCATGTGGAAATCAGCGTGCGCGATGAAGGCGTCGGCATTCCCGCCGATCTTCTGGCGCGCATCGGCCAGCCTTTCGAGCAGGCATCCAACAATCCGATGCTGGCGCGCGAAGGCACGGGGCTGGGCCTGGCGCTGGTCAAGGCGCTGGCCGCGGAACATGGCGGCCGGGTCGTCGTGGCCAGCCGCGAAAATGTGGGAACCGAGATCACGGTGATCCTGCCGCTCAGGCAGGCCCGGCGCGCCGTCTGCGCGGCCTGACTTTTCAGTCCTTCCTGATGGTGACGCGGCGGTGATTGCGGTTGGCGTCGCGCCAGGCAATCGCCAGCGCCGAGCCCAGGACACCGACAGCAACGAACAGGATCGCTCCGATCTGATAAATGTTCACCATGCTGAACCCAATCTGATTCATCCGTTCCGCTTTTCGGGCCGTCGCGCCTGCCATTCGTCGAACAGCAATTTCGCGACAGTGAAAGCGGAACTGCCCACCAAAAGCGCCAGTGTCATAAATGCCAATGTCATATAGGGCCCCCAGCCCTCCCGGGGCCGGTCGATCCGGACACCCGTTGTCGCAATATATACCAAATTGTATCAACTTGTCGCAATAGCGTTATCCCTACGTAATGATACTGATGTCAGCAAAAAGCCACACCTGACCTGACAGCGTGTCAGTTACGTATGAAAAACTGTCGTTTCAAGGGAGTTGGGGGCGGGCGAAAGAAGAGCCCCGCCGGAATCCCGGGGGATTTCCAGGACGGGGCTCTTGAAGGCGGTTCCGCCCCCTGCGTGAGCCTTGTCACGGGGATCGCGGCCCGTCGGCCTCAGCTGCCAAACGCGGAATCGGAGCCGGAGTTCAATTTGCCGTTCCTTTTTTTGGGGGGCGCGGACGCCAGCGCAGCGCCTCGACCAGAAGCGCGAAGGCAGGCGATTGCTGGCGGCGGCTTGGATAATAGAGGTGATAGCCGGGGAAGGGCGGGCACCAGTCACCCAACACCCGCACCAGCCGGCCGCTTTTGATCTCGTCCTTCAGCCCATCTTCCGGCAGGCAGGCAAGCCCCATGCCCGCGATCGCCGACTGGACGATCAGGCGCGCGGTGTTGAACACCAGCTGGCCTTCCACCCGCACGTTCAGCTTGCGCGCGCCCTTTTCGAACTCCCAGGCATAAAGCCCGCCGCGGGTGGGAAGGCGCAGGTTGATGCAGATGTGCTCGGACAGTTGTTGCGGGGTTTTGGGCGCGGCGTGACGCGCGAAATAGGATGGCGTGCCCACCACCGCCATGCGCTGCTCCGGCCCGATCGGCACCGCGATCATGTCCTTGGCCACCTGTTCGCCCAGCCGCACGCCCGCGTCGAAGCGCTCGGCCACGATGTCGGTCAGGCCGTAATCGATCGAAAGTTCGACCTTGATGTCGGGATAGTCGGGCAGCAGCTTTGTCAGCGTGGGCAACAGGATGGCTTCGGCCACATGCTCGCTGGAGGTGATGCGGATGGTGCCGGCGGGCTTTTCGCGCAGGGCGCTGAGCGCGGTGAGGCGGCCGTCGATTTCCGCCAGCGCCGGGCGCAGGGTTTCGATCAGCCGCTCGCCGGCATCGGTTGCCGCCACCCGGCGCGTGGTGCGGGTCAGAAGCCGCAAGTCCAGCCGCGTCTCCAGCCGGCGGATGGTATGGCTCAAGGCCGATTGCGAAATGCCCAGCCTTGCGGCGGCGCGGGTGAAGCTCTTTTCCTCCGCCACCGCCAGGAAGGCCGCCAGGTCGCCCAGTTCCTCCCGTCGCATTCATGAATTCCCGATATAAGTTCATGCGCATTCTAGCGACTAATCGCTGGACGGGTGAGCCTTTATTTTCCCGTCCGGATCCTGAGGGAGTGGTGACATGAAAACCATCGGTTATGCGGCGGCGTCCGCGGGTGCGGCCATGACGCCGTTCCATTTTGAACGGCGCGCGCTTCGTCCCAATGACGTGGCGATGGAGGTGCTTTATTGCGGCATCTGCCACAGCGACTTGCACATGGCCCGCAACGACTGGGGCATGTCGCTTTACCCGCTGGTGCCGGGCCATGAGATCATCGGCCGCGTCACCGACGTCGGCAGCGCCGTCACCAGGTTCAAGAAAGGCGACAATGTCGCGGTCGGCTGCATGGTCGACAGCTGCCAGCATTGCGACCAGTGCCTGAAGGGCGAGGAGATGTTCTGCCGCGAGGGCATGACGCTGACCTATTCCTCGCCCGACCGCATCGATGGCGAGCCCACCAAGGGCGGCTATTCCAAGCATCTGGTGACGCGCGAGGAATTCGTGCTGCGGATGCCCGATGGGCTGGATCTGTCGCGCGCGGCGCCGCTGTTGTGTGCCGGCATCACCACCTATTCGCCCTTGCGCACCTGGAATGTCGGGCCGGGCAGCCGCGTCGGCGTGATCGGGTTGGGCGGGCTGGGCCATATGGCGGTGAAACTCGCCCATGGCATGGGCGCGAAGGTCACGGTCCTGAGCCGCACCACTGGCAAGGAAGCCGATGCAAGGGAACTGGGCGCCGAAGACTATCTGATCTCCGGCGACAAGGCGGCAATGGAGAAGGCGGCCAACAGCTTCGACCTGATCATCGACACCGTGCCCGTGCGCCATGACGTGATGCCCTATATGCCGCTTCTCGACATCGACGGCACTCTGGTGATCGTGGGCCAGATTGGTCCCATGGAACAGCTCGACAGCCTGCCGCTGCTGTTCGGCCGCCGCCGCATCTCCGGTTCGCCCATCGGCGGCATCCGCCAGACCCAGGAACTGTTGGATTTCTGTGGCCGCGCGAACATCCTGCCCGATTGCGAGGTGATCCGCATGGAAGACGTCAACACGGCGTTCGACCGGCTGGAGAAGGCCGATGTGCGCTACCGCTTTGTCATCGACATGGCTTCACTGAAGGGTTGAGAGAGATGCAAACGCGCAAATTGGGAAAATACGGGCCCGAAGTCTCGGCCATCGGGCTGGGCTGCATGGGCATGAGTTTCTCGCTGGGTCCGCCCAAGGATGTGAAGGAGATGACGGTGCTGCTGCGCCAGGCGGTGGAGCGTGGCGTCACCTTCTTCGACACCGCCGAGGTCTATGGCCCCTTCACCAACGAAACCCTCCTGGGCGAGGCGCTTTCGCCGGTGCGCGACAAGATCGTGCTGGCCACCAAATTCGGCTTCGACATCAGCCCCGGCAAGGATCCGCGTAGCGCGCCGGGCATGAACAGCCGCCCCGACCACATCAAACAGGCGGTGGAAGGCTCGCTCAAGCGGCTGAAGACCGATGTGATCGATCTCTACTATCAGCATCGCGTCGATCCCGATGTGGGCATCGAGGATGTGGCCGGCGCGGTGAAGGACCTGATCGCCGAAGGCAAGGTCCGGTATTTCGGTCTGTCGGAAGCGGGCGTGGCCACCATCCGCCGCGCGCACGCGGTTCAGCCGGTGACGGCGCTGCAGAGCGAATATTCGCTGTGGTGGCGGCGCGTGGAGGACGAGGAACTGCCGGTGCTGGAAGAGCTGGGCATCGCGCTGGTGCCGTTCAGCCCGCTGGGACGCGGCTTCCTGACCGGCAAGATCGATGCGAGCACGAGTTTCGGCGAGGGCGATTTCCGCAATTCCCTGCCACGCTTCACGGTGGAGGCGCGCAAGGCCAACCAGGCGGTGGTGGACCTTTTGGCCGAGATCGGCAATCGCAAGAATGCGACGCCGGGGCAGATCGCGCTGGCCTGGCTTCTGGCACAGCGCCCCTGGATCGTGCCGATCCCCGGCACCACAAGGCTCGACCGGCTGGAAGAGAATATCGGCGCGGCACAGGTCACGCTTTCCGCCGGCGACCTGAAGGAGATCGACGCCGCAGCGGCGAAGATCAAGGTGGAAGGCGACCGCTATCCCGAAAAGCTGGAAAAGCTGACGCGGCTCTAACGGTGTCATCCCCGGCTGAGCGCCGCGACGCGAAGGCAGGGGGATGACAGTGGTGTCGCGCGTTCCGGCAATTCCGCTATGATTTACCCCGCAGAGGCGGGGAGAATGCATGGCGGACCTGAACGCCTGGGACAGTTTCTATGTGATCGTGGGCTCGGCCGCGGGCGCGCTGATCGGCCTGCAATTCGTGGTCATGACGTTGATCGCGGAAAAGCCGTCGGCCGTCAGCCCGGAGGCAGGCCGCGCCTTCGCCACCCCGACCATCATTCATTTCTGCTGCTGCCTGCTGATCGCGGCCCTGGTGCGGGTACCCTGGCCTGACATCGCGGTGGGCGCCTATAGCGGTGGCGCGGTAGGCTTGGGCGGGCTGATCTATATGGCGGTGACGGTTTTCAACATGCACCGCCAGATAGCCTACCGGCTCGACTGGGAGGACCGGATATTCCACATCCTTCTGCCATTCCTGGCTTATGGCGCGCTGACGCTGTCGAGCCTGGCCTCCATCAGCCATGTGCGCCAGGCGATGTTCGGCGTGGGCGTGGCCACCCTGGCTCTGTTGTTCACCGGCATCCACAATGCCTGGGACGCGGTCGCCTGGCAGGTGTTCGTCGTGCGCCGGCGCGACGCGGAATGAGCGGCCTCCACAGGAAACCCGGCCGATTGCACAAGGCCACCCCGGAGCGGCTGAGCGCCTTTTCCGACGGGGTGTTCGCGGTCCTGATCACCGTGCTGGTGCTCGATCTCCACGCGCCGCGCGAGCCGAGCTTTGCGGCGCTTCTGTCGCTGTGGCCCACCTGGCTGAGCTATGCGGTGAGCTATGTCTTCATCGCCATCGTCTGGATCAATCACCATTACCTGATGCGCTATGCCAGCCATGCGACGCCGCGGCTGCTGTGGTTCAATTTCGCGCATCTGTTTTCCATTTCGCTGCTGCCCTTTTCCACCGCCTGGATGGCGGTGAGCGAACTTGCGCCCCGGCCCGTCGCTTTCTATGCGGGCGTGTTCTTCCTGGTGAATGTCACCTACATCGCCCTGATCCGGGAGCTGATCGAGAGCGCGCCGGCGAACGAGGTGCCGCAAGCTGCGCGCCGGGGCATGCGCGTCCGCTCGTTCGGGACACTGTGCCTTTTCGCCATCGCGGCCCTGGTCGCGCTGAAATATCCGCTGGCCGGGCTTGGCATCTGCATCTGTTGCCTGATCGTCTATCTCAGGCCCGATCCGCCGCGAATGGGCGATGAGGCCGACGAATAAGGCCTCACCGCTTGTGCCCTCACCACTTATGGAAGGCGAAGAAGGCGGCGCAGATGATGAAGCCGAAAGCCACGATGTGGTTCCATTTCAGCGCCTCGCCCAGATAGGTGATGGAAAAGATCGCAAACACCGCCAGCGTGATCACCTCCTGCATGGTCTTGAGCTGGGCGGCGGAATAGACCTGATGGCCGATGCGGTTGGCGGGAACCGCGAAACAGTATTCCAGGAAGGCGATGCCCCAGCTGACCGGGATCACGATCCACAGCGATGTGGCGGGGAATTTGAGCTGGCCATACCAGGCGAAAGTCATAAAGACATTGGAGCAGCACAGAAGGGCGATGGGGGCGATATAGGTCCAGGTCACGGTCGGCTCCTCGATGCAAGTGGCTGAGAATAGCCATGATTCGACTGCCCCGGTGATGCCTCATATGTGGCGGGAACAGCGAACCGGGCCCTTCGTTTCCTCTTTCAGCGGCGGCAACGCTGCTGAACCAGGAGATTGAACCATGAGAACCATTGCGAAACTGGCCGTCGCGGGCGTTCTGGTGCTGGGCGCGTCAACCGCCGCTTATGCGGACTGCAACCACGACACCGGCAGCGAGACGGTGCTGGGCGCGGGCGCCGGCGCCGCGGTGGGTGGGCTTGCCTCGCACTCGATCGCCGGTGCGGTGATCGGCGGCGTGGGTGGCGGCCTGATCGGTAACGCCATCGGAAACTCGAACAATCGCGCCGACTGCCGTCGCGAGGCGCGCGAATATTATCGCGAGCGCGAGGAAGCCGAGAACCGGGGTTATGTCGAACCGCCTCCGCCGCGGTATCGCGACGAATATCCGGATGACTGAAGGTATTTGACGTTCGGTGGAGAAACCCGCCCCCGCGAAAAGCGGGGGCGGATTTTTTGTAGCGGGTCAGTTCGAAAACGTATTGTCCAAGTCAGCCATGGCGAAGGCAACTCCGAGCATGGCATCAGAAAATGCAGCGAGTCGACTATTCGCAATCCGCGATGCCTTCGATTCTATGCAGATTGAACACGATCGCCCGGCCTCCAACCCAGGCCGCAAAGCGGTTGGGCGCGATGTCCGCGATCACATCGGGTGAGCGCGGCAGGCGCGCGATTTCCGACAACGACCAGGCGCCGTTGCTGTCGCGCTTTACCCTGAGGACAAAGCCATGACCGGATGGGCCATTGCTCATGGCTTGCCGGTGTTTTCCATTTTCGTCGATATCGATATACGGCCCGATTTCGCCAAACGCCGCCACCGCGTCCTTGTTTGTCCGGGCCAGCGCCACCGCATTGGTTTCGTACAGTGTCTCGGGTTTCTCGCCCTGCGGCGTCCAGAACAGTCCGCCACCGAATTCTCCGATATCCCTGGCACTCAAACTTCCGCCACTCGCCTTGCCGGTGGAGGGCAGGGCAATTTCAATTGTGCGCTCCCGGGGCTCCCGGAAGTTCATTTCCCGATAACGCCAGCGGCCGGATTTGCAGGGCGATGTGTCGGGAACCTGGACGGCGTTGACCTCCAGATTGGGGCGCGGCAGGGGATCATCGGGACGGGCAGGATACAGCGGTTTCGCGAGCGGCTTGCCGCCAGGTTCGAAAGATTGGCTCGCATCCTGCGCCATCTGCCGGACCTCCGGCAGCCAGTGCGTGCGCGACACATTCTGCAGCGCGCCGTCCGCCTCCTTCGCCTTCAGCCAGCTCAGGGAGCGGGCGGCGGCATAAACCACCCGCCAGTCGGGGTCCTTCAGCAATGCGGTCAGGGTGGATGCGGCCGGCTGGTACTCGATATAACCCAGAAGCGCCGCGCCCAGGGCGCGCGTCTGCCCGTTGGGGGAGGCAGTGAGCGCCAGCAACGCAGGACCGAACGCCTGCGCGCGCGCACCGAAACCGGCAATGTCGTTTTCGCAGGTGCGTAGGGGGGAACTGAATTGCGACTCGAGCCCTCCTCTGCCGATACAGGACTGCACCAGTCGCGGCAGCACGGCGCTATCGCGCATATGCAGCAGCACAACGAACGCCTGATCGCGGATTGGCTTTTCGGGCGCGTCCAGCAAGGGCGCGAGTTGCGGTCCGGCGGCGCGGACGGGATAGCCGCAGCCGTAGATCGCACGCAAGGACGCCAGGCGCCTCTGGAGCGGCTGGCCCGCATCCAGCGCCGATCGGGCAAGGCCGGGAGCCCGCGCCTCGCATTCGTCCGGGAGGGATTTCAGCAGCGCAGCCGTTTCGACCCAATGATGGTCGTCTTCCAGAGCGCGCACCAGATTTGGGAAAATGCGGGGGCCGATCTTTCCCAGCGCGAAACCGGATTGGTTCTGCGTGCCATGTTCCTTGACGTCTTCAGCCAGAGCGTCAATCGCTTCCGGTGTCGGAATTTTTGCCAGCGCCCGGGCAACCATCTCCCCTGGGTCTTTGATCAGGGCCGACTTTAGTGCGGGAACGTCGTCCGGCACGAAGGACGGCCATCCTGCCAGAACGTCGCCGGCCAGGCTGCGCCACCGCGGATCGGCGCCATTGGCACGCGTGAGCATGGCCTGCTTGGCGGGCTCGCCAAAACGTTGCAGGTAAGGGGCGATCCGGTCGTGATCCGGATAGTAGACCCCGGGCTGGGTATTTTTCGCGAACTGATCGAGCAGGACGAGGCAGGCATCAAGCGTCCGACACCCCTGCATCACGTTATCGCCCTGGATGGCAACGCCGCGATCCTGGGCGATGGCCGCCGCCGTGCAAGCAAGTGAGATTGCGACCACAAGTTGCTTCAGGATTCTCATGCGATGCCCGCGGCCAATCATCGGCACCGAGAATAGTCGAACGTGCCCCATTCGGCTAATGCCGTTGGCTTAGAAACCTGATTGCAATTGCATGCGCGCCAAATTCAGTTGACGCTGCGCACTTTCCAGAAGCGCAGGGCGCGCTGGGCGGCCGCGACCGGCACGCTCTCATAGAGCTTGGCGAATTCGTCGAGCCGGCCCAGGCCCTTTTCGGTGGTGTCCAGGCCGATGGCCAGGGTCACGAACAGGGCGCGTTCGAAATTGGCGCCGCGGCAGAGCAGCGCCAGCGTGTCGAGATCGGGCGTATCCACAGCCGGCTCGATCACATCGAAGGGCACATCCACCAGCCTGGCGAGCGCCAGCTTGAAGGTGGTGCGCGATTCCTTGCCCTCGCGCAGCAGCGCGGGCAGAATCGGCGGCTGAAGCTGCTTGTTGGATTCGATCAGCGACAGCCGCTTCCTGGCCAGCGCCATGTCCTCCGGCAACTGGCGGAAGGCGGTGGTGACGCGGGCGCGGCTTCTCTCGAACGCCTTTTCCAGATCGGCCGGCGGCACGGAATCGAACTTCTGGATGATCTCCTTGCGCAGGTCCTTTTCCACCTTGAGGTAAAGGTCGTTGAGCAGGTCGATCGGCACGCCCTGGCGGCGGATGAAGGGCGCTTGCAGCAGCCGATTGGTCTCCGCGCGCCTGGCCACCACTTCATAGGTGGTGTCCGAGATCCGGGCGCGTTCATTGGCGAGAAGCGAGGACACGACTTCGTCGCTGCCCTTGCTGACGATGGCTTCCGACAATTTTTCGCTGACGCCGTCGCGCTTGGTCACCGCCAGGATGTGGGCCTGGCTCTTCTCGGCCACCACGCGCAGCAGGGTTTCCTCGCTCAGCGCCCGGGAATGGCGCAGCACCGGCTGGGCGACCTCGATGTCGTCCATCGCGAACTGCTCGCTGGCGTGACAGAAGCGGGTGACGCTGGCCGCCACAAGGCGGGCGAATTCGGTGCGCACCTGGGTGGAATATTCCGATGCCGCCAGGGTCAGGACCTCGTCGAGTTCGGCGAATTCGGCTTCCGATGGCGCCCGCGCATTGTTGGTCAATGCGTCGGTCACCTGGCGCAGGAGCTCGCGGCGCTCGTCGCTGGAGGCGCTGTTCGAAAGGTTCTTGAGAAGGGCGTAACGTGAACCGGCCTGTGACATGGGATGCTGTTCCGATCAGGCGGCTGCCAGCCTGTTTTCGAGTAGGAAACCCTTGGAGAAATCCTGGAAGATGGTGGTGAGCTCGTCGCAGTCCACGCTCTTGGGCGCCCCTTCGGGGAAGCGGTATTTCCAGAAGCTGGTGATGTGGGAAAGCGCGCCCATCTTCTCGCCGATCTCCAGGAACATGGCCGGCGCGCTCAACAGGAATTCGCGGAACTTGCGGGGATCGCGCTCGGCGATCATCGTGTCATAGGCGGTGTCATAGACCCTGATGATGTTCTTGATGTCGGCGCTGTTCTTCCTGGCGCCGTTGAGGATGACCTGCTTGGCCTGGGTGATATAGGCGCGCTGGTCGTGGTCCATCGAGCGCAGCGGAACGATGGTCTTGAGTTGCTGCAGGGCTTTGACCAGGTCGGGCCAGAAATCCACCAGGTTCCATTTGTAATAGATGAAGCCGCGCCAGCTGAACACGCCTTCGCGGAATTGGTCCGGCCCCAGCTGCAGGGTTGTGCGCAGCGGTTCCAGCTTTTCGTCCACCTCGGTGGAAAGCAGGGCGGAGACCAGGCGGCTGGTGCCGTCGCTGCGCCTGGTGCTGCCCCGCGCCACCGCCAGGCTGGTGAGGCGGCGGATCTCGGCGGCGGCATATTCGAACATGCGCTTCTGGTCGGCGTCGGAAATCTCGAAATAATGCGGGTCGGGACAGACATCGTTGCTGCGCAGGTGCTCGCGCAGCAGGAAGGGATCGAGCGAGGGGATCTGGTCGAGCAGGCGCAGAACCTTGAGGTCATATTCGAAGTCGTAACGCTCGCCATAGTGACCGGCCTCGCGCAGCATCTCCTCATAGCCCCTCTGGCCCACGAGCAACGACCTGCCGCCGGAACGCAGGTCGGTCTTTTCGAAGGGGATGATCACCTTGGTGCCGATGGCGCGGTTGTTCAGCATCAGGTCCACCTCGTCGGCGCGCAGACGATGCTTGAGGATGATCGCGCTGTTGAGCATGGGCGAGGAGAAGAGGGGATTGGCGACGAACTCCCTGTCCTGCGCATGCGCGTTGGTGATCGCCAAAAGGTTCAGCACGCGGCTGGTCGAAGCTGTCGACAGCGCGGCCAGGCTGCGGAATGTGCGGTCGACGCCCATCTCAGCTCTCATCCGTGCGGGGCGCGCGGCCGCGCTGGGTGACGAACTGGATGGCGACGCCATTTCGTTCGTGCCGCACCACGCGGCCCTTGTGATGGCCGATCGAGATCATTTCGCCCAAAGGCGGCCGGATATTGGTTTCCACGAACAGACCCTGGAGCGAGAAGTCGCGGATCATACAGGCGACTTCCTGGCCGTCTTCGCGCAGGAAAGTGCCTTGGGCGGGAACCAGGGCGCGCTTGTAGCGGCGCAGGTTGGTCACGCCGACAATGCCGGCCTCGAGATAGGCCTTGATCTGCCGGGTCAGTCGCGCGCGCTTGTGTTCGGTCATGTCGAAGCGCATGCCGATGGCGCCGTCACTATAGCGGGTGGTGATGGCGGGGAAGCGGCCAAAGCCGTTCACATAGAGGATCACATAGGTCGTGCAGGGCGGAACATCCTCGCAGATGACGCGCGCGCCGCCGGCCGACAGGTCCACCACCTGGCACGGCTGTTCGCTTTCCTCTGCCGGCACGAAGAGGCGACCGTCCAGCGACACCGCCGAACGTTCATGCTTGCGGCGATTTTCCGTTACCGGAAACGCAACAGGCTGCGGTCGTGACATGGCCCGATGCCTCTGAATTCTGCCTATCCCTCGGGCTGTATGGTACGGCCATCAGGTTAAGCAGCCCTTCACGCTGACGCTTCAAATGCTGCGGTTCGCCGGCCGCCGAACCCACGCGGCCCGCGGCTGTGCCGAAATGCACCCAAAATGGGTCTTTCGGCTTTTATTTTCGTCGATTCAGTGGTTTAATGGTTTTTACCCGGACTGGGTAAGTGATGAGCCCCACCGCGCGTTGAAACTATGTTGCGTTAACGAGTGTGGCGTAGCTCCCATCCACCCTTTGCCAGAATTTTTCTGTCATGTCGTACGACAAGGCCGCCGTCCGCGCTGCCGTGGAGCTTATGGGTCTGGCCCCGCGCAGCCTGCAATTTGTCGAACTGTGGCTGGACCAATGGAGCGGCGGCGAACTGCCGACGCTTGGCGCCTTTCCCGGCCCGCATGCGGAATATCTTCAGCCCCTGATCATGATCACGCTGCTGACGCCCGAGGGGACCGCGCCGGTCACCCATATGGGCGAGGCGCTGGTGCGCGCCGTCGGCCTGGATCTGACCGGCATGGACTGGATCGGCCTGGTGCCGCCGGAACTGCGTGGCGAGCGCCTGCGCCGGATCAACGCCATCGGCGCCGGTGCGCTGCTGCGCACCACGCGTGAAGTGTTGCTGAATTCGCAGACGCCTTATTTCTTCGACACCATCAGCGTGCCCCTGCATCCCGATGCGGAAGGGCGGGTGTCGCTGGTGCATTTCGCCGACTGGGCGCCGCCGGAGGAATCCGCCACAGTTCTGCACAACATGCGCTCTGGCGTGCCGGAGCATGCGGAGATCGTACCGCTTGCCGCCGCCGACGTCGCGCAGGCCGCCGTCAGCGCGCACGCGCGCCAGCAGGAGGAGCGGGTCAAGATCATCAGCCGCGCCGCGATCCGTTTCCTGCTCAATCTTCTGGGCGACGCGGCCCAGATGCCCGAGGAACTAAAGCTGGACCCTATCGACTATATCATCGCCATCGCGGTGGGTTCGGCCAATGTCTCCCATATCGATAATGACCCGGCGCTCAGCCGCCAGTATGCGGGCCTGGTCGAGCCCGACAGCATGCGCCGTGGCATCAGCCGGGCGG
This sequence comes from Rhizomicrobium sp., assembly GCA_036488555.1. Taxonomy (GTDB): domain Bacteria; phylum Pseudomonadota; class Alphaproteobacteria; order Micropepsales; family Micropepsaceae; genus Rhizomicrobium. The sequence continues at coordinate 10,761 of DASXHL010000037.1, read as the reverse complement.
CGGTGTCGCGCGCCACCAACCTGCCGCTGGAGACTGTGCGCCGGCGCATCAATCACCTGATCGAGGTCGGCCTGCTGATGGAACGGGAGGACGGCGTCATCCTGTCATCCGGCAATCCCCACCGGGTGGGCGTGCGCCGCGATCTGATGCACCGTCACGCCCAGCTGGTGGACCGCATGGTGCGCGATATCCGCGCGCGCGGGGTGAACCTTGGTTAGCGTTTCTCCTCGCTCTTGAGGCGAGGCTGCTTCCAATTGCATTGGCAATTGCGTCGCTGTTTCTGGCGCCCCATCAAGCAGCACAGGGAAGGGAACCTTGGACGCGATACGCGACCGGAACCTTGTTTTTTTGTGCATGGGAGTTGCGCTTGCGCCCTCACGGGGGGCGTCACCCAACTGTCAATGGCAGGTCACGAATGCATGCGAGCATGATTTGCTGTCGTGAAGGTGGGCCTCACTCCTGATCAAAGGGAAATAGCGCATGCTGTACGGCAGAATGAGCCTATTAATAGCCGCATTGCTTCTGGCGGTCGGCGGGTCCGCCCAGGCCGAGATTTTCGCGACAGGCGCCGCGGTCGGCGGAACGCAACCAGATTCGATCACCAGTGGAGACGGCTCAATCTGGGTCGAATACGGCAACGGCGCCGACTCCACCGGCGCCTCGGGAAACAGCACGATCGTGCAATACAGCCCTGAAGGCACCGTCCAGCAGATCTATACGATTCAGGGCTTGGCCGATGGGCTGAAGTTCAATCCGGTCACGGGAATGATCTGGGCGTTGCAGAACAACGACGGCAACGCCACACTGTCGTTCATTGACCCGACGACGCATGCCGTCTTCAGCCCGCTGACATACGGCCCGCCATACTCCTATGGGCCAAATGGCGGCACTGGCCGCGGCTACGACGATGTGGCTTTCCTCAATGGCCAAGTATACCTCAGTTACACGAATCCAGCGAACCCGACGGATCCGGTGCTCCAAATTCTCAACCAGGGCAACAACCCGACGGGATCGCTGACCACGACAACGATCCTCACGGCGCAGCAGACCGGCTTGACCTCGAGCACCAACGAACCCGACATAGACAGCCTCAAGAGCACGCCAAACGGCAATCTGGTCCTGACGACCGAGGGTGACGGGCCGGGTTGTTGCGACCCGGTCGGGGAGTTCACCCTCATTTCGCATCCGGGGACACCGGGTCAGACAGTGACCAACGTGGCGGTCACGAGCGGGGGAAATAATGTCTCGGGGATTGACGACGTGATTTTCCCCGGTGCGACGTCGGGATGGCTGTATGTCACCGAAACCGGCGCCAATACGGTCGATAAGGTGTGGCTCAGCGGGCTTGATCCCAACACGCCCATTGTCGCGATCGGCGGCCTTGGCGAGGTCGCGCTGGTGGATCCGACCACCGGCGACGTCGAGTCGGCGCTGCTGAGTGGGCTCGACTCTCCGCACGGCATGGACTTTGTCCCCGTGCCGGAGCCATCGACCTGGGCGATGATGCTGATCGGGTTTGGTGGATTGGGCGCCGCGCTGCGCCTGGCGCGGCGCACGAACAAGAAAAGACAATTGGCGCTCCCAATGGGCTGATAGAACCCAACAGGCTGATAGATAAGACAGCTATCGGATCGTGGAGACGGAAGGCCAGGTAGATATGACTGACCGCGATATCAACCGCGCTTCTTGATCCTGGCATAGTCTGCCCATAGCCGTGCGATGCGTGGCGTAACCGGCCCACCGCCGCTGACCTGGCCGAACGCCACGACCGCATCGTCATACTTGCCTTGCGCCGTCAGCGCCTGGCCCAGCACCATCGGCGCTTCCGAAGGATCGGGATTGCCGCCCTTTTGAATTGCCAGTCTCGCTGCGGCCTCTGCCTGGGGATACATGCCGTATCCATAGAGCGCCTCGGCCAGCTTGGCGTTATAGGCGCCGTCCTGCCCTTGTTGCTGGGCGATCTGGTCCGGCATGGTCTTCTTGTCGGCGTCGGCGCGTGGGCCAGGGTCGGGATCCACCTGGCCGCCATGGGCATTGGCCGCCACCGCGTCGCCAAAAAAGCCGTGCTGGCCGGCGATTGTGCCGACGGTGTTGGCGTTGGCGGGCGGTACCCGCGCGCCGACTACGTACGACAGCCGGCCCAGCCAGATCGCGTCCTGGTCGCGCAGGCCCCTGGTGCCAAAGGTGATGTCGATAATCTCGGCCCAGTCGGACGGATCGTTATAGTCTGCCGCTTGCTCTTCCAGCGTATCCGCCATGCCGGCTTCGTCCTTCAGCGCGGATTGGGCGGCAAGCAGCATTTGCAGTGTATTGCGATCCGGCACCTTGCCGGCCTTTTTGTCGGTCTCGATGCGCTGCCTGGCGGCCGCCACCGTGGCTTCGGGCGACATTTGCGCGGCAGGCTGCGGCGGCGGGCGATTGAGGTGCGAGTAACTGTCGGACGACTGGCCAACCTGTGCGATTGCCAACGATGAAAACGTCAATGTGAAGACGGTCGCCGCCGCGCCGAGCTTCTTCATGGATCGTCACTCCCGGTCAATCCAGGACCGCCAGTTGAGCTGGGTCGGTCATCGTGATCATGGCACCGCCGTCCAGGCCCACTATGCCCGAGATTTCCACGGTGCGGCCTTCCGCATCGGCCAATTTGGGGAAGGTAGGCTCATCCCCGAAGGGAATGTATCCGACAACCCGACGCGTGGCGTTGGGCATTTCGATTTCGATATAGGTCCCTTCCGCCCCTTCCATGATGTGCGCGCGGCCGCGCAATGCCGAGATTGCCCCCTGGGTCAGGTGCGGCGAATTCAACTGCGCGGCAGCGGGAAGACAGGATGCGGCCAAAACAAATAAAGCGAGTTTGAAGCGCATGATCGGATCCTCTGTCGTTGGAGATAACGTTGGAGATACGCGACATGTCGGTCGGGCGCTGACGTCCATGAGGCGCGATGCACACACACGGACACGAGGGTAATTGTAGAGCCGCACGGTCCGGACGCAAAGGCCTATTTCCATTTCATAAGGGGCAATCCCGATGCGATCATCCCGTCCTCGCCAGTCGATGCCTCATCGTCAGCGCGGTACGAACTTCATAATCGTCCAGCCCCCTCGGATTGACGCCAGTGAATTTGACAGACTTGGCTTCACCCGACGCGGTTCTTCCGCCTCACGACTCCGTACTCACCGTCCAGGTCGCGCTTTCGATTGCCGCGTGGCGCTCCAGATGCCTGGTCACCGCATCCAGGACTTCGGGATTGGCGGTGTTGGGCACGATCGTTGCGGCCAGCTCAATCAGCTCCGGCGTCTCCGACAGGGTCTCGATCTCGCGGATGGGATATTGCCGCTGCTCAAGCTCCTCGTGCAGCAGGTCGCGCGCTTCCGACACCCGGTCGGGTATGCAGGTGACATGGATGCGATAGACCGCCTCGGTGCTGGTGGGGCTGATGGGCTTGCGGTTGATGTAATCGGCCACGGGCCGAAGCAGGGTGTTGCCCGCCAGCACGAAAGCGGCGACCAGGGCGGCTTCCACCGGCTGGCCGCTGCCGGCAAAGGCGCCCACCGCGGCCGAGGCCCACAGCGTGGCGGCGGTGTTGATGCCGCGCACCTGGGCGCCTTCCTTCATGATCACGCCCGCGCCCAGAAAGCCGATGCCCGACACCACATAGGAGATCACCCGCACGGCGCCATCGGCCGCGCCCACGCGCAGGCCCAGATCGACAAAGGCGGCCGCGCCCACCGACACCAGCACATTGGTTCTGAGCCCCGCGGTGCGCTGGCGCCATTGGCGCTCGAAGCCGATCAGCCCGCCCAGGACGAAGGCGGTGAAGAGGGCGATCGCAGTATTATAGAACAGCTGTATGTTCATGGTTCCCCCGCCCCGATTATCCGTGACTGTGTTGGTGACGCCAGTGGGAACAGCATGATTTCTTCACGGTCACATGCTTTTGGCGATTACTATAGGCACGATCCAGAAGCGCCACAATCTGCCTGAGGATGAGCCCCCGCCTGCGGTGGCTGAAAACCCATCCTTCGATCCGCACCATTATGAACCACTCCAGCCTGAGCCAGAAGCTGGGTGGTGTCGCTCGATAGGTGTGGCTCATGCAAACCTCCGTCTCTCCGGGAGAAACAGCCTCGTCACATTCTTGTCGTCGCGAGCTGGACGATGCGCAGCAGGACAAGTCCACCCGCGACGATGAGATAGAGCCGCAGCACCGCCATCCAGGCGCGGTGCCAGCCAGCGAAATGCCGGGGTGGCAATTGCGCCAGCGGCGGCATGCGCCAGGTTTCGCGCTGGCGCCGGTCCGGCATGGCGACGGCGTCATCTTTGCGCCTTGCCAGCCCGGCCACAGCCGCGGCGAGCGCAACAAGGCTTCCGCCGCCCAGGATGAGCAGGATCTGGCCGCCGGTGATTTGCGGATAGAGCACCGCCGCCGTCAGGATCACCGACAGCATCACCAGCATGGCGATCACGCCGCCGGTGAACAGATTGAGCGCGCGGCCGTTCGCCCAGGGACCAAGGACGGCCTTGTCATTGCAAAGCAGAAGCAGGAACACGGTCGCGCTGGGAAGTAGCACCCCGGCCAGGGTCTGCACGGCATTGGTGATCAGCCCCAGCGGCATGCCGGGCGTCAGCACCAGCGCCGCCGACAACGCGATCAGTCCGAAGAACACGGCATAGAAGGCCTTGGCGTCCGCCGGCCGGCGATGGAGAGAATGCTTCAGCGACAGCACATCGCCAATGGCATAGGCGGTGGAAAGCGATACCGCCGATGCGCCGATGATGCAGGCATCGATCAGGGCGAGCGCGAACAGCACGCCCGCCGCATGGCCGGCATATTTCTCCAACCCGGCCGCGACGGCGCCGGCATCGGCGAAATGACCGAATTCCGGCTTGCCGGCGAACGCCGCCGCCGCGAACGCCATCATGGCGACGGCACCGGTCACCACCAGCGCGATGCCCAGCCACAGGTCGATGCGCTCATAGCGGATGAAGCGCGGCGTGATGCGCTTGTCGATCACATAGCTCTGCTGGAAGAAAAGCTGCCATGGCGCGATCGTGGTGCCGACAATGGCGATGATCAGCAGCATCACATCGCCAAGCGGCGCATGCGCGGGCAGGCCCGGACGCACCAGCGCCTGGGCGATCTGGCCATAGGGCGGATGGACCATGAGGAACACCGGAACCAGCAACAGGCTTCCGGCGACCAGAATCAGCGAGAAGCGTTCGAAGCGGCGGAAATTGCCCGTGCCGGCTGCGGCCATCACCAGCAACGCGGCGGCGCTCACGCCCCATAGCCGGGGCACGCCCAGATAATCCAGCGCCAGGCTGATGCCGATGAACTCCGTCATGATGGTGAGGGCGTTGAGCAGGAAAAGGTCGATGACGCTGAACGCGCCCCAGAATTTTCCGAACCGTTCCAGGATCAGCCGCGCATGGCCGACGCCGGTGACCGCGCCCAGCCGCAGCACCATTTCCTGGTTGACGTAAAGCACCGGTATCAGCAGCGGCAGGGTCCATAGCAACGTGACGCCGTAATTCTGTCCGGCCTGGGTGTAGGTGCCGAAGGCGCCCGCGTCATTGTCGCCGACCATCACGATCAGGCCGGGGCCGAGGATGGCCAACAGCGTCGTCAGCCGGGCGCGCCATCCCGCCCTTGGGCCGTGATCGCCCTTCCTGACGGTGCCAAGCGCGCCCTGGATGTCGCCCAGATGGGCTTCATCCAGCACGGCGGCTTGCGGAGATATTTCAAGTTCTGCGAGTGACATGATGCGTGAGTCCTGATGCGTGTCGACGGGTGGCTCAGTCCGGGACGTGCAGGGACGGCTGGTGCAGCCAGCGGCACTCAAGCTTGCCGTCGGCTCCGCGCTGCCAGCGCGCAATCAGGCGGGCGCGCAGGGGACGGACATTGTCGTGGCCGGCAGGCCAGTTGCGGAAATTGAAAGTCATATTTGCCTCCTGTTGCTTAAGCGATTGGCTCAAGCCCGGGAGGCGGTCGCGGCGTCAGACCAGCGCGGTGCGCGCCGGCGTGACCTCGAACACATCCCGGACAAAGGCCGGCGAAACGGCGGCGGACGCAAAGCGTCTACTGTCGCAATCGGCGGCCGGACTGCCAGGTTGGGGGTTCATCTGGTTCCCTGATGGTTGAAACGACGAGACCGTTTTCACGCGGCCTCGGTGGGGCATCTATACCCACCAGGGTATATGGACAAGTACCCCCAGGGGTATATGGCGCGCGCAAAATGACGCACGCAAAGCGCGCGGATGATTGCTTGTGAGACTAATCCGCGATCAGCCGCACAAATCCCATCACGCCATGGGGGCTGGCGCCATAGTCCGCATGACCGGGCGTGAAGTCGAAGGCATAAAGCGCGCCCAGGCCGAACTTCCAGTGATCGTCCAGCCGGACGTCGCGGATGGCGCCCAGGGTGAAATCGCCCACGCGGCTGATCTGGCCCACCCCAAAATTGTCAGTCACCAGTTCGGCATTCTCTTCCCATTCGGCTCGGGAAAAGAGCGTCCACAGGTCGGCGGGCACAAGCTCGGCCTCCACCAGCACGCCGTTGAGGTTCTGGCCGTTGCTCTCGCTTTTCAGGCCCCAGGCCAGGGTGGCGGCCAGCGAGCTTTCCTCGCCGAAATCGGTCACATAGGTGGCGCTCGCCGTGGTGCGCCGTTCGTCTGCTTGCGGATCGAGCTGTTCGGGACTGTTGAGATGGGCCCAGGACACCTGCATCGACCAGTGCTCGTCGGGATTGTAGGACAGGCGCACGGATGTCGAATCCATGCGTATCGCGTTGAAATCGAAACGGTACTGGTCGGGTTCGCGGCCGGTGAATTGCGACGCTTCCAGCTTCCAGTCGCCGCGCACGATGCCAAAGGTCGCCACGCCGAAGGTGATGTGGGTGGAATCCAGCCAGTGATGGGTGATGGGCGCGGCCGGATCGTCCATGCCCGAGGCGCGATGCATGAAAGCAGACGGCCCCAGCGCGGGTTCGCCTGGATCGCCCAGATAAAGGAAAACCGAGGTTTTATCGTCGATCGGCCGGCTGTAGGTGGCCGCCAGTTCCATCATCAGATTGTGCGGGTGCTGGCGGTCGATCAGGGGCGTGGCGCCGTTCGCCGTCTCGCCGCTTCCCAGAAGCAGGGGATAGCCGGCGCGTCCCATGAAGGGATCGGGGCTGACCATGGCGCGAAAGCCGATGGTGCCGCCGCCCAGGATGCCGTCGGTGAGATCGCGCTGGGCCATGCCCATCACCATGCCGGCGGGAAAGACCATTTCGCCGCCGCGCGGGCCGCTCTGATAGTCATAGACGCCCAAGAGCGACACGCGGTCCATCAGCATCCAGTCGCCGGCCATGGTCATCTCGCCCATGGCAGGGCCAAGGTCGGGCTGCCAACTTGTGCCCGAAGAGTCGCGGTTCATGGCGTAAGAGCCGAAGGCGCCGTGCATCGCCATGTTGCCGGCATCTTGCGCGGCGGCGGGCGTGGCCGAAAGCAGAAGCAGGACGGTGAGCTTCTTCATCGGGCGAACTGCTCAGCGCGCGGTCTTGCCGAACAGTTCCACCAGTTCCGCGAATTTGGCGCGCGCATCCTTCACATCGCCGCTCTTGATGGCGGCGGCGACGCAATGGTCGGAGTGGGATTTGAGAAGTTCCTCCTCCACCTTGCGCAGGCCCGCCTTGATCGCCTGGATCTGGGTCAGGATGTCGATGCAGTAGCGGTCATCCTCGATCATGCGGGCGATGCCGCCGACCTGGCCCTGGATGCGGGAAAGACGTGTGATCAATTTCGGATCGTGATGTGGCATTTCATACCCCGCTGGGGTATATATCTCACATCGCGGGCCGGTGCGCAACTGGCCCTTCATGAGGGAAGCGCCATCATGCGTCCAGGACAAGTCTTTGCCATCCTCTGTCTGCTGCTGCCGTCAACGCAAGTCTTCGCCCATGCCGAACTGGTCGCATCCAATCCCGCGGCCGATGCGACGGTTGCCGCACCCAGGACCATCAGGCTCACCTTCAGCGAAAAGATCGCGCCGGCGTCTTCAGGGTTCCAGCTCTCCATGGGCGACGGAATGGGTGTTTCCACGGCCGCGGCGACGGTTTCCGACGATGGCAAGACGCTTACCGCGCGTCCGACCAGCCCGTTCATGTCGGGCAAATGGACGCTGTCCTGGCACGCGCTGTCCGCCGATGATGGTCACAGCACACAAGGTTCCCTGAACTTCACCATCAAATAGCGTCCTTGCGCCGGATCAAGGCATCTGGCGGCGTTCGTTCAGTTTCTGCAAGTGATGGGATCTTCGGCGCGCTTTGCAATGCTGGCCTGCGCTTGTCGTTGCATACCCCAATGGGGTATATGCGGACCAGGCAGGTTGGGGTCTTGGAAGGAGCGCACGACATGGACGCGCAGGATCAACACCGGCACTGCAGCGGCAGCCAGAGCCACGGTCATGATCATCATGATCACCACGGTCATGAATCCCATCATTGCCACGGCCATCACCATCATCACGCGCCGCCGCCCGCGCCCCCGCAAGGCGCAGACGTCATCTATACCTGTCCCATGCATCCGGAGATCCGGCAGCATGGGCCAGGCGCCTGTCCGCTCTGCGGCATGGCGCTGGAGCCGGTGATTGCCGCCGCCGGCGGCGGACCCAATCCCGAACTGATCGACATGACCCGGCGCTTCTGGATCGGGCTGGTGCTGGCGCTGCCGGTCGTGGCGCTCGACATGCTGGGCGGCATGTTCGCTTCTTTTATTCGGGCATCGGTCAGCGTCTGGGTGCAGTTCCTGCTTTCCACGCCGGTGGTGCTGTGGGCGGGCTGGCCTTTCTTCGTGCGCGCCTGGGCCTCGCTCACGAACCGCAGCCCCAACATGTTCACACTGATTGCGCTCGGAACCGGCATGGCCTTTGGCTACAGCGTGATCGCGACACTCGCGCCCGGTCTTTTCCCGCCCGCCTTTCGCGGAGCGGGCGGCATGGTCGATGTCTATTTCGAGGCCGCCGCCGTCATCACCGTGCTGGTGCTTTTGGGCCAGGTGCTGGAACTGAAGGCGCGCGAAAGCACCTCGGGCGCGATCCGCGCGCTGCTTGATCTTGCGCCCCGCACGGCGCGGCGGATCACGGGGACCGGCGAAGAGGAAGTGCCGCTGGACGCGCTTGTGTTGGGCGATCTGGTCCGCGTGCGGCCGGGGGAGAAGGTCGCGGTGGACGGCGTGGTGATCGATGGCCGTTCGGCGGTCGATGAATCCATGGTGACGGGTGAATCCATGCCGGTGACCAAGGAAAAGGATGCGCGCGTGATCGGCGGCACCGTCAACCGTTCGGGCACGCTGGTGGTCCGCGCCGAGAAGCTGGGGCGCGACTCCATGCTGGCGCGCATCGTGGAGATGGTGGCGCAGGCCCAGCGCAGCCGCGCGCCCATCCAGCGCCTGGCCGACCGCGTGGCGGGCTGGTTCGTGCCGCTGGTGATTGCGGCGGCGCTGGCGGCGTTTGCGGCCTGGATGATCTTTGGGCCCGAGCCGCGCTTTTCCTATGCGCTGGTTGCGGCGGTGACGGTGCTGATCATCGCCTGTCCCTGTGCGCTGGGCCTGGCCACGCCCATGTCGATCATGGTCGGTGTGGGGCGTGGCGCCCAGGCCGGTGTGTTGATCAGGAATGCTGACGCGCTGGAGCGGCTGGAGCGCGCCGACACGCTGGTGATCGACAAGACCGGAACCCTGACCGAAGGAAAGCCGTCCGTCGTGGACATGGCAACCGATGGCATCGCCGCCGATGACATGCTGCGGCTGGCCGCCAGTGTGGAGCAGGCGAGCGAACATCCGCTGGCCGCGGCAATCGTCGCGGCCGCGCGGGCGAAGTGTCTTTCCATCCCGGCCGCCACCGATTTCGACGCGCCATCTGGCAAGGGCGTGTCGGCGGTGGTCGAAGGCCGTCGCATCGCGCTGGGCAATGCCGGCTGGCTTGGCGAACTTGGCATCGACACGACGCCGCTTGCGGCAAAAGCCAATGCGCTGCGCCAGGACGGCGCCTCCGCCATCTTCTGCGCGGTGGACGGCACGGCGGTCGGTATCATCGCCATCGCCGATCCGGTCAAGCCGTCCACGCCGGCCGCGCTCAGCGATTTGCGCGCTGATGGCGTGCGCATCGTGATGCTGACCGGCGACAACCGCACCACCGCGCTGGCGGTGGCGACCAAGCTCGGCATCGCCGATGTCGAGGCGGAAGTTCTGCCCGAGCAGAAAGGCGCGGTGGTGGAAAGGCTGAAGGCGCAAGGCCGCGTGGTCGCCATGGCGGGCGACGGCGTCAACGACGCGCCCGCGCTTGCGGCCGCCGATATCGGCATCGCCATGGGCACCGGCACCGACGTGGCGATCGAGAGCGCCGGCGTCACCCTGCTCAAGGGCGACCTTCTAGGCATCGTCCGCGCGCGCCGGCTGTCGCAGGCGACGATGCGCAACATCCGCCAGAACCTGTTCTTCGCCTTCTGCTACAACGCCGCCGGCGTGCCGATCGCGGCGGGCATCCTCTATCCCAGCTTCGGCATCCTGCTGTCGCCGATCATCGCCGCGGCGGCGATGGCGCTCTCGTCCGTCAGCGTGGTGGGAAATTCCCTGCGGCTGCGACGCGTGTCCTTGTGAACTCCGCGGGCTCGTAAGGCGCTCATCCGCACACGTCCGTTCGCGACGCAGATGCACGATCAGTGCCCCGATCTCGGTCGTTCAAGAACGGCATCGCAAAGGAACTGCCGTCGAGGCCCGCT
>DASXHL010000008.1:0-19118 GCA_036488555.1 Rhizomicrobium sp. | reverse complement strand
GAACCAGTCAAACCAGCCGCCGCTGCTCTTGTCGCTGGAGGCGGGGGCCGCCGCTGCCGCGCCTTTGGGCGGCGGCGCGGCTTTGGCGGGACTGCCCAGGATGCGGTCGGTGAAGCTGGAATCGGCGCCCTGCATATTCTTTTGGTCCGACTGCAGCTGGGCGCGGATGGTGGGATCGGCGTTCTGCACCCCGGCATGCGCCAAGAGCAGCTTCTCGCCCGGCGAATAATTGCCCTGCATCTGCGCCGCCGCGGTGGCGGGATCCTCGGTGTTGAACATCGCCACTTCCGCCGATGACGTGGGATCGGTCTGGTTGAGCGGAGCGGCGCCCGGCGACGGCGGACGCAAATTGAAATCGGGCGGAATGATCAGCGGCGCCTTGGTGGTGACGGCGAACTCGTCCGGCGACTTCTTGTTCAGGCCGGCGGCCTTGCGCAGCGAGTCGCAGCCGCTCAGCGCGGCGCATGCCACGCTCAAGGCCAGGATGGTGGTCAACAATCTCATCTCAAACCTCATGGCCCGGATCCTGCGGCTGAAGCACATCATACAGGATGGCTATGGCCCCCAGCGTGATCGTCAGGTCGGCGATATTGAACACATACCAGTCATAGCCGAAGCCGTAAAAGTGGAAAAAATCCGCGACCTTCCCGTAAATCACCCGATCCACCAGGTTGTTGCCCAGTGCGCCCCCGATGATCAGGCCATAACCGATGGCCAGCGAACGGCTGGTGGCGCGCCACAGAAGCCAGCTCAGCACGGTCACCGCGACCACCGACAGGCCGATCAGCAGGAAAGTTCCCAGCCGTCCGGACGCGGGGAACAGGCCATAGGAAATGCCCGGGTTCCAAACCATCACCAGGTTAAAAAACGGCAATACGGGCACGGCCTGCCCCGGCAGCATGTGCGCGAAGCCTGCGCCATAGAGCATGAACAGCTTGAACCCCTGATCGGCCGCCAGCGACAGGGCGGCGGCGATCAACCCCATTTCGCGGGGCTCCAAGCCTTTCCGGGCGGCGGCGGTCATTCCGGCTCCAGGGCGGCGACCGCATCGGTGCAGCGGTCGCAGAGATGGGTGTCAGGGTGGTGGACCACTTCCTCCAGCACCCGCCAACAGCGCGCGCATTTCCCGCCTGACGCCTTCATGACCTGAACTTGAATCCCAAAGACATCGGCTTTCTCTGCCGGGCCGTCATTGCCCCACTGGATTGTTGTAATTTTCCTTCCAGGATTTTGAATCTTGAGTTTTTCCAAATCTGCGATTGAGCCTATGTCGGCGTTAGGCGCCTGTTCATTTCGAATTTCGATTCCCGAAGTAATCGCAATTTCGTCAAACGGAACGGACGAGATGATCTTAAAATCGTCCTCATTCATGACGTAAACGGTAGGCCTAGCTTCAAGACTAGCGCCGATTTTTAGCTCTTCTTTGTCAGAGGTCCGAGCTAATTCGAGAGCCCCCGTCACCACCCGGCGCAGGTCGCGGATGCGCGACCATTTCCTGATCAGGTCAGGATTGGCCCATTCCGCCGGCGCGGCGAAGAAGTCGTTCAAATGCACGCTGTCATCGGGGAAGCGCGACACCCAGGCTTCCTCCATGGTGAAGCAGAGGATGGGCGCGAACCAGGTGACGATGCGGCGGAAGACCTCGTCCGTTACCGTGCGGGTGGCACGGCGGCGCGTGGCATGCGCCGGATCGCAATAGAGCGCATCCTTGCGGATGTCGAAATAGAACGCCGACAGGTCGTTGGTGCAAAAATTGAACAGGGTGGAATTGACCAGGCCGAAATCGAAATTCTCGTAAGCCTTGCGCACGATGGCGTCGAGTTCGGCGAGCCTGGCCAGCATGAAGCGCTCCAGCTCCGGCATCTTGTCGTAACCGATGCGTTCCTTCTCGGAAAAGCCCGACAGGTTGGCCAGCATGAAGCGCACGGTGTTGCGCAGGCGCCGATAGGCCTCGACATTGGCCTTGATGATGTCCTGGCCGATGCGCAGGTCTTCGGTGAAGTCCGAGGACGCGGCCCACAGGCGCAAAATCTCCGCGCCATTCTTTTCCGCGATCACCTGGGGCGCGAGCGTGTTGCCCAGGCTCTTGGACATCTTGCGGCCCTGCTCGTCCAGCACAAAGCCGTGGGTCAGAACGCCGCGATAGGGCGCTTGGCCGCGCGTGCCCACGCTTTCCAGCAATGAGGACTGAAACCAGCCGCGATGCTGGTCGGAGCCTTCCAGATACAAGTCGGCGCGGTCCGCCCTGGGCCAGTTGGGATCGATCGGGTCCTCGACCACGAAGACATGGGTCGAGCCGGAATCGAACCAGACATCCAGAATGTCGGTGACCTGCTCGTAATCGTCCGGATTGCGGCCCTCGCCCAAAAAGCGTGACGCCGGCGACGTGAACCAGGCATCGGCGCCTTCGGCCTCGAAAGCCTGTTCGATGTGCCGGAATACCGCCGGATCGTTCAGCACCTCGCCGGTCTTCTTGTCGACGAAGATGGCCAGCGGCACGCCCCAGGCGCGCTGACGCGACAGCACCCAGTCGGGACGGCCTTCCACCATCGAGCCGATGCGGTTGGCGCCGCGCGGCGGATACCATTTGGTCTCGCCAATCGCCGTCAGCGCCAGTTCGCGCAGGGTCTTGCCGTTGATAAAGGGCTTGTCGATGGCGACAAACCATTGCGGCGTGGCGCGGAAGATCACCGGCGCCTTGGAGCGCCAGCTGTGGGGATAGGAATGACGCATGCTGCCCTTGGCGAGCAGCTTGCCGTGTTCGATCAGTTCCTTGATCACCGCGCCATTGGCGTCGCCATCCTTGCCTTCCGGCGTGAGGATGCGTTTGCCGGCAAAGGCCGGGACGGTGGCGGCGAAGCTGCCATCAGGCAGCACGACATTGAAGGCATCGGGGTTGGTGCGCGCATAGTCGGGATAGACCGACATGATGAGCTCGAAGTCTTCCTCGCCATGACCGGGCGCGGTATGGACGAATCCGGTGCCGGTGTCGGCGGTGACATGGGCGCCGGGCAGCACCGGCACCTCAAACGTATAGCCCAAGCTGCGCAACGGATGCGCCGCCACCAGCGATTTCAATTCATCGGCTTCGACGGTGCGCACGCGGCTCAGCACCGCCTTGGCGTGCTTGGCGACCTGCTCGGCCAAGGTGTCGGCCAGCAGCAGCTGCTCACTGGGACGCGCCAGCGAACCGTCGGTGGCGTCCGCCACCTGATAGAGGCCGTAGGAAATCTCCGGCGAGAAGGCGATGGCGCGGTTGCCGGGAATGGTCCAGGGCGTGGTCGTCCAGATCACGATGAAGGTGTGTGCCAGTTCCGGTGACGATTTCACCAGCGGGAATTTCACATAGATCGTGGGCGAGGTCTTTTCGTGATACTCGACCTCGGCATCGGCCAGCGCGGTCTTTTCCACCGGCGACCACATCACCGGGCGGAAGCCGCGATAGAGCAGCCCGTTCTCCACGAACTTCATGGCTTCGCGGGCGATCACCGCTTCGGCCTTGAAGGTCATGGTGGTGTAGGGATGCTCGAAATCGCCGATCTGGCCCAACCGTTCGATCTGGGCGCGCTGCACCTTCAACCAGTGGCTGGCGAAGGCGCGGCATTCGCGCCGCAGCACATCCTTGGGGATGTCGTCCTTGGCCTGCCCCTGCTCGCGAAATTTCTCTTCCACCTTCCATTCGATCGGAAGGCCGTGACAGTCCCAGCCGGGCACGTAAGGCGCGTCCTTGCCCAGCATGCCCTGAGAGCGCACCACGAAATCCTTCAGGATGTGGTTGAGCCCGGTGCCGGAATGGATGTCGCCATTGGCGTAGATCGGGCCGTCATGCAGGATGAACAGAGGTCTCTTTTTGCCCGCTTCCTCTTGGGCCTTGGCCCGCGACCGAAGCTTCCCATACAGGTCCATCTCCGCCCAGCGCGCCAGCCATTTCGGCTCAGCCTCGGGCAGGCCCGCCTTCATGGGAAAATCGGTGGCGGGCAGGAACAGGGTCGCCCGGTAATCGGGAGATTCGGCGGGTTTTTCGGACTTTTGGGACATGGGGCACCGCTTCTAACAGGGGGTGCCCAAACCGTCCACTAGGGGGTTTTCGCCAGAATTTCCCGGGCGTTGGCGGCATCGGTCCCGATCTGGGCGACCAGATCGGGAAGGCTGGCGAATTTCGCCTCCGGCCGGATATAGCGGATCAGTTCCACCGACAGATATTTGCCGTACAGGTCGCCATCAAAATCGAACAGATGGGTTTCCATCAGCGGGACTTCGACCTGGTACATGGGACGTATTCCGAAATTGGCGACACCGTCATGGCGCGCCACAGCGCGGTCGCCCTCCAGGATGTTGACGCGCACCGCATAGACGCCAAAGGCCGGCGCCAGGCAGTGGCCCAGATGCATGTTGGCGGTGGGAAATCCCATGGTTCGGCCGCGCGCGTCGCCATGTTCGACGCGAGCCTCCACCGCCCAGGGCCGCCCCAAAAGCCGCGCCGCCTCTTCCGGTTTGGCCTCCTTCAGCAGGCGGCGGATCAGGGTAGAGGAAATCTTTTCGTCATCACTCTTTTCATTGAAAGAATGGGCGGTGACGGTGTCAAAGGCGGTAACGCTGAAACCTTCCATCTCGCCCATATAGGCAAGCGTCGCCAGATTGCCAGCCCGCTTCTGGCCGAATTCGAAATCATGACCGACCACGGCACCGGAAATGCCAAGCCCCTCCACCAGCACCTTGATCACAAAATCCTGCGGCGTCCGCCGCGCCATGTCGCCGTCGAAGGTCAGCGCGAACAGCGCATCCACCCCCAGATCCGCCAGCAGCCGCGCCTTGGTGCGCAAGGGTGTGAGCCGGAAGCATTCCGGCGATGGCCGGAAATATTCCTGCGGATGCGGCTCAAAGCTCAGCACCGCAAGCGGGCTGCGCCGGGCATCGGCCAGGGTCTTGGCTTCCGCGATCAGGGCGCGATGGCCGCGATGTACGCCGTCGAAATTGCCGATCGCCACCACCGCGCCTCGCAGGGCGGGCGGTAAATCGTCGAAATGTCGGAATATCCGCAACCCTAGTCCTTCGCAGCCGGCCGGCGGGGCGCCAGGACATGCGCCTCCGATTCCAGCACCAGCCGATCGTCCACCTTGCAGACGCAGTCCATCACCACGGTGCGGCCATTGACCTCGCGCACCGTGGCGGTGGTCACCACCTTGTCGCCGATCCGGATCGGCAGCTTGAACACGATGCTGGCGGACTGAAAGATCGCGCCACTGCCCGGCAGCTTGGTGCCCAGCAAGGCCGAGATGAAGCCGATCGAAAGCGCGCCATGCGCCACCCGGCCGCGAAACACGGTCTTGCGCGCGAAGTCCTCGTCGAAATGCACCGGGTTCATGTCGCCGGTCGCCTCGCCGAACAGCTGGATGTGCTGCTCGGTGACGACCTGTTCCATGCTCGCAGACATGCCGGGCTTGAGTTCGTCCAGATAAACCGTCGTCATCGCCTCACCATTTGAGCGCGCGTGTGACGGCGCTGGCTTCAGCCCCGAACCGGAGGAACAGGGACTGCATATGTTCAACAGTATAGGGCCGGGTGTCCTCGCCATGAACCCCATCGGCGATAAACAGGGCTTCGAGCCCTGCCCCGTTGGCGCCCCTGATGTCGGTCAGAAGCCCGTCGCCCACCGCCAGGGGGCGCTTGGGGCTTTGTCTGCCCACGGCTTTCGCCGCCTGGACTGCCGCGGCCAGCGCCGAATCATAGATCGGCCGGTGCGGCTTTCCGTAATAGATGACCTCGCCACCCAGCGTTTCATAGGCCTTGGCCAGCGCACCGGCACAATAGACCAGCCTGTCGCCCCGGTGGACCACCAGGTCGGGATTGGCGCAGATCATCGCGAGCCCCCGCCTGTGCATCGCTTCCAGTTCATCGGCATACCTGTCCGGGGTCTCGGTCATGTCGTCGCGCAGGCCGATGGCCAGCACAACTTCCGCCTCCTCTATTCCGGTGCGGCGGATATCGAGGCCCGCGATCATCGGCAGGTCGCGGTCAGGACCGATGTAATAGAGCGGCAGGCTCCGCTCTCGCGCGCGTGCCGCAAGGTGGTCCCTTGCGGCACCGCCCGACGACACGATGGCGTCATAACAGTCGGGCGGCAGGCCATAGCTGGCGCATTGGATCGCCACTTCGGCCGGCACGCGCGGCGCATTGGTCAGAAGCACCACCGGGCCGTGCTTTTCCTTGAATCGATAAAGAGCATCCGCCGCGGCAGGATGGTGTCGCGCGCCGTCATGCACCACCCCCCAGACGTCGCATATCAGCGCGTCATGGCTGGGCGCGATTTCGGAAAGACCGGAAATCAGGCGGGGAAGCATCGTGAAAGGGGTGGCATGGGCCACGACCTTCCGTCAATGCCGCAAAAGACGCCTAGTCGCCCTTCATGGGTGTCGCGAGCTTGTCATCTGCATAGAGGCCCTGCTCGAGCACGCCGCCATTGCCGTCGAGCAACGCGCCATAGCCGTTCATCACGCCGTTCTTCCACTGACCGACACGCACACGGCCGTCCCTGCGATAGACCACGGCATAGCCATCAAGTTCATCGGCGACAAACTGGCCCACCCGTTCACGATAGATGCGGTTGGAGGCGCCAGTGAAAATGCCCATGCCGAAACGCTTGTCGTCGCGCGTGCCGCCGGCATAGCGATCGCCGTTGGCGTAGGTGATCACGCCCAGACCCCCGGTGTGTTCGGCAGCTAACCTTCCCGCCCAGCGGGACGCGCCGCGCCCGTTCCTGATGCCAAAACCGGGCGCGCCGGATTGAGCCTGGCTCGCGATCACCTCGGCCTTTTGCGCCAGCGCGCGGGCGCGCTGTTCCGCCAGGCGGCCCATGTTCACGGCCTGCTGCACCTGCGCATTAAGGGCCGTGCCGGGGGGCGACACGGAGGTGCTTGCGGGAACGGCCTGCGGCTGGGATTGCGCCGGATCGCTTTTTGCCGGCGCCGCAGGCGGGATTGGCGCCGTCCTGGCGGGCGCGGCTTTTTTCAAGGCCGCAAGCTTGGCCCTGGCGGCGGCCGCGAATACGCCATCGGGATATTTCGCCAGATAGGAACGGAGTGCGGTGGCATCGTCGCTGTCCTTCACCGAATCCCACAGGTCGCTTTCCAGCTTGACCGGATCCATCGCCGCTGGCGGCGGCGTGGGTTGCGCTGCGGCGGTGCGCGTCGCGGGCGGGGCTTGCGGCGGCGGCGAAGACGGTCGCGTCAGCCAGAAGGCGGCTGCGCCGCTGGCCAAGACGATGGCGGCAACGCCGGCAAACAGCGGCAAGCGGCGCCTATTGCCTTTGGGCGCGGCAGACGGCGTTGCCGCTACGGGCACCGCCACCCCGGGCATCGCCACATCGATCTGCCGACCCAGCTGATCGATCGCGCAATCCCAATCGTTGAACATGTCGATCCATTGCCGGGTCGCCAGCTCGTAGGTGAAATCCTCGCTGGGCAGCACATCCTCGGCGCGAACCGGGATCACCATCAGCTTGCACTGGCTGGCCAGTGCCATTTCCTTCTTGATCTCGTCGGAATTGTTGGCGTTGGAAGAGAACACCATCACCATCACGCCGGCATCGCGGATGGCGCGCACGATGGCGCCCTGGAAGTTCTCGCCCGGCTTCACGTCGCGCGAAGACATCCAGCAGGGATGGCCGCGCGATTCCAGCGCCGCGCAAATTCCCGCCGCGATCTTCTGATCCTTGCTGGAATAGCTGAGGAAGACTTTCCTGCTCATGGCCCCGCCTGCCCGTTGGCGAGATTAGATCAGCCCTGCCGTTTCAGCCAGCTTTCTTGAAAGAAACAACCGGCGCCGCTTCCAAGGCACTGACCGGCTTGAGCGAATCTTCGCGCACGGCGCGCGGCTCGCCGAACAGATAGCCCTGCGCATAGTCCACCGCATAATCGAGCAGCTGCACGACCGTCTTTTCATCCTCGACGCGCTCGGCGATCAGGTTCAACCCGTGACGGCTGAGGAGTTTCTTGAAATCTTCCGCCGCGACCGGCGCGCCGGCATTGTTCATGCCGCGCAGCATCGTGGTGGCGCGCACCTTCAGATGACGGAAGCCGATCGCCTTGAGCCGCAGGAAATCCAGCGCCAGGGTCTCGACATGGTCCATGGAAAGGGCGAAGCCCATATTCGCCAGGGTGGTGAGATTGCGCTCGCCTTCCAGCCCCGCCTGGTTCACCGCCTGCTGGCTGAACTCGAAGATGATCTGGCCGGCCAGATCCTTGTTGGTCCGCATATAGTCCAGGAACTGCGGGAAAAATTCCTTGTCGGTCAGGGTATCGCCGGAGATGTTGCAGAAAATGCCGATATCGCGGCTCTTCTGGGTCAGGCGGCGCATGATCTGTACGCAGCGGAACAGGAGCAGGTTGTCGACCACACTCATCAGCCCAGCCTGGCCCGCGACCTGCATGTACTGGGCCGGCATGATGATCTGGCCGTTCTTGTCGCGCAGGCGCGACAGCGCCTCGTAATAGCGCAGCTTCCTCTGCGGCAGGCTGACGATCGGCTGCAGGTAGAGATCGACGCGATTGTCCTCCAGCGACGAGCGGATGGTTTCGAGCAGTTCGTCCTTGTCGCCCAGCGTGTTGAGATAAGCCGAGGCCGGCCCGCGCTGGGGCCTCTGCGGTTCCTGCGGCAAGGCCGCGGCGCTGTGGGAAACCTTGCCGGCGAAATCGCGCATCAGGTTTTCCAGAACCTTGAGCTCGGCGACGATCTTTTTTTCCTGGGCCCCGGCACGCTGCTCGATCTGGCCGCCGATCTCGCCCAGCCGCGCGCGCGTCTCGTGCAGCGCGGTCTCGAATTCCAGGTGGCTCTTGCGCAGATGCGCCAGTTCCTTGGCCACCGCATGCTTGTCGCGGCGGCGCGCAAAGCCCGACAGCATCTGCTGCACCACCACAAAACCCACGATGCCGGACAGGATCGCCACCGGCCAGCCCGTGAACAGCGCCAGGCCTGCACCCAACGTGGCGCAGACGAAGAAGACGCAGAGGGTCAGGAGGACCCGGGTGACAGCGGAAATGCGGTCGCTCATGGGCGCATAATCCCAGCGACCTGTTTCCAATGTATTAACCAGGAAAAATCTGCCGACCCGGTTTTTCGCCGGTTAAGAAGCGGTTAATTCGGAACCGCCACGCCCTTCAAAGTTTCTATCGCGCAATTCCCATAATTTTCATGGCGATAGTGACTAAACCCAACATCCGCGCCAAGTTTTCGGTGACAGACAAGCTGGCAACAGGTGCGTGAGGCAATCCACCATGGTTCCTGGTCGTGAGCGTACTGTGCGCGCATGCCGGGAGCGCCGATCCGACAGACACCCGCTTCTGCAATCCCGGAACTCGCCGTTATTTCCGGAATCTGCTAATGTATGGTGTGGACTGATCTATGTGGGGATTTGCCAATGCTCACGAGACAGCAAAAAGCAGAACAACTTCGCACGGAGCTTACCCCCTATATCGAGAGCAAGGGGGTCGAGCAGCAAATGGAATGCCGTGACGGTACGACGCGCAGATACAGAGAAGCGCGCATTGGCGGCTTCCTGCTGCGCTCCGAAACGCCGTTTCACCGCAATCCCAAGCCGATAGCCACGTGCTGGGATGAAGCGCTGTATTTGCAGGCAAATCCAGTTGAGGACTATGTTCTGACGGTCCTTTTTTGCGATCCGGCAAAGGAGAAACAGACGACCCTGTTTAGCGGGTGCTGGCAAAGCAAGGGCCAGGCGATCCACATTCTGTGTTTCGCGGGCAATGAATCGCGCTGGTATGACATATTGCTCGTCGCCGTGGAGCTATCGACGCGAGCAACACGATCGGAGACGCGCGATGATCACCCCACGCAATACCAGCCTGCTCAAGTCGCTGCTGCGCCGGTTGAACAGGCCCTGCGTAAGCTGGGCATCCTGAACTGACGCCCCGCCGCCAAGGCAACGCCCCCCAGCGTTTCGGCACCATGCGCGGCTCACGCAAATACATCTCTACCGGCTGCACCTCTGCCGGCGCTGGACCTAAAGCGGCTAATTCGGCGGTTCCGCGGGTTCTTCGTTCTCATCGCGGCCCGCCAGGTTGCCATTGATCAGGCGCACCACCACCCGCCGGTTGCGCGGTTCGCTCACGCCCTCGCCGGTCTGGACCGCAAGACCCGCCTCGCCCATGCCTTCGGTGCGGATGCGCTCGCGCGCCACGCCTTGGCGCACCAGGACATCGGCCACGGCGCGGGCGCGGGCGTCCGAAAGCGCCTGATTGTGCTCGTGGGTGCCGGATGTATCGGTATGGCCTTCCACCACCAACTGCGCGCGCGGAGAATCATGAGCCGCAGTCACGATCTCCTGCAGCGCCTGGTCGGCGCCGCCTGACACATGCGCGCTGTCCAAGTCGAACAGCACGCTGTCGGGCAGCTCGTAATCGGTTTCACCCTCGCGCTGGGTCACGTGCCAGGAACCTTGCGGTTGCTGGTCCGGCGGCGGCGCGTTGTAGCCTTCCTGATCCGGCGGCGGGGGCGGGGGCGGCGGGCCATAATCGTAGCCATAGTCGTAATAGGGATAGTAGGGCATGCCGTAATAGTAGGAATCCCAGTAGAAGGGATCGTAGTACGGCGAGTAACCGCAGCAGCCGAAACCGAAGCCGAAGCGCGGCCCATAAAAACCGCCGCGAAAGCCTCCCCGGAAGCCGCCGTGAAACCCACCACCAAAGCCGCCGCGGAATCCGCCGCCGCCGTGAAAACCACCGCCGCCGCGGAATCCGCCACCGCCATGGAAACCGCCGCCGCCATGTCCACCACCGCCACGCTGGGCCATGGCTGGTGCCGTCGCCAAAAAAAGAGCTGCCACTGCAATGCCGAGCTTTTTCATCTCATCCTCCAAGGGCAGCATGTGCGCACAAGATGATCTCTGCCACCTGAACCTGAACTGAACAGCCCGTCGTGGCTCCGCTTATTCAGCGATGGCCGCCGCCATGGCCGCCACCGCCGCCGCCATGGCCGCCACCGCCGCCGCCGTGGCTCTCGCCACCGCCGTGGAAGCCGCCGCCACCACCATGGAACCCGCCGCCGCCATGGAACCCACCACCACCACCGCCATGGAAGGCCTGGGCCTGCTGCTGGAAATGGCCTTGGAAACCGCCACCGCCATGGTTCCAGCCGCCACGGCCCGCAAAGCCGCCGAAATTGCCGCGCGCTTGGGCATTGAAACTGCTGCTCCCGGCGAAGCCGCCATGGAAGCTATTGAAGCCGGGTTGGCGATAGCCACCCTGCGGCGCGAAGCGGGCGAAGTTCTGATGCCCGAAATTGCCGCCGCCGCGGGCGCCGAAGTTGCCGCCACGGGCAAAAGTGCCAATGCCTCGACGAGCGAAGAAATCGCGGCCCATCGCACCGCCGAAATGGCCGCCACGGAATTGCGCGCCGCGCCAGCCGCCATGGAACCAGAATTCGCGATGGCCGCCAAAGTCGCGCCAGAAGAAGGGACCGTTGTACCAGCCGCCGTCAAAGAAGATCGAACCGTCGAACACCGGCAGGTCGTAATAGTCGTCGGGGCAGCCGTAATAGGGATCGCAATAGCCATAGCCGCTGTCGGCATAGCCGTCGTCATAGGGCGCCGGCGCGCCATAGCCCTGGCCGTAATAGGAATAGGGCGCGGGGTTGGGACCATAGCCCTGATCCGGCGCATAGCCCTGATCTGGTCCGTAGCCTTGTGGAGGTCCATAGCCTTGGTCGTAACCAGGGCCATAGCCCTGATCATAGTAACCGCCCTCCTGATAAGGCTGCGCGCTGGCGGTGCCCGCCAACGCGCCCAGCGCACCGAAGGCGATGAGGGCCGCTTTGACTATCTGTCTCATGGTCGTCTCCATCTTACCGCCCTGGTTGGGCTTTGATGATGAGAATGAACGCCGCGCGCTGAACCCTGTCTGAACCGATAATGTTTTCTTTGTGTCCGTGTCATGTGTTGGCGTTCGTCCGATGCGCGATGGCACACAAAGTCAGTACGCGCACAAAAGAAACCGGCCGTCCGTAGGTCTTGAGCGACAGCGAAAGACGCGTACGGACGCGCCCATCAGAACTGTTGAGACTGCCAAAAGAAAAGGCCCCGCACAGCATATGCGAGGCCGTTTCTTTATTGACGAATTCAACGCTTAACGATGACCGCCGCCGTGGAAGCCACCACCGTGGAATCCGCCACCATGGAAACCGCCGCCATGCCAGCCGCCACCCCAGCCACGACCACCCCAGCCGTGACCCCAGCCACCGCCGAAGTAGACGCTTGGGCCGTAATAGCCGCCGTAATAGGCCGGACCGTAATAGGGGCAGCCGTAATAAGGGTCGCAGTAGCCGTACCCCGGCCCATAATAGCCGCCATAATAGGCGGGCACGCCGATACCGATGCCGACCGCGACTCGCGCCTCGGCAGGAGTGGTGACGGCGGCCGTGGTCGCCGTGGCAACACCCGCCACCGCCAGCGCGCTCAGGGCGATTTTCGCGATTTTCTTCATCTTGGTCTCCTTACTCAAACCCGAGGCCCCTCAGTTGGATTGCAGATTGGGGCACACCGGCTGAACCGCACATGAACAACGTGACGGGCAACAAGCCGTTGCGGCAAAAGCCGAAATACCCCGAAAAGACCCCAAACCTGTCAGGCTATTCAGCCCCGCCGCCCGCCCCAAACGGCCTTTTTTGGGCGCGCCCGGCTTGACCGGTTTCTTCCGCCTACCTAAATACGGGGCGCGGCCTTGGCACTCACCGGGTGCGAGTGCTGCGTCATGTCAATAATCCCATAGTTTCAAAAACTTAGGAAAGAGGATCCCAATGAAATTCCGTCCGCTTGGCGACCGCGTCGTGGTCCGCCGCATCAAGGAAGATCAGAAGACCGCAGGCGGCATCATTATCCCCGACACCGTCGCGGAGAAGCCCCAGGAAGGCGAAGTCATCTCGGTCGGCCCCGGCGCCCCGGACAATAACGGCAAGCTGGTCCCCACCACCGTGCAGGCCGGCGACTATGTGCTGTTCGGCAAGTGGTCGGGCACCGAAGTGAAGCTGGATGGCGAAGAGCTCCTGATCATGAAGGAGAGCGACATTCTGGGCGTGCTGGAAGGCCGCAAGGCGAAGAAGTAACTGCGCTCAAGTAGCGAAGCGGTAGCGCATTAAAAAGCTCCGCCCACAACACGAACATCCCAATCAGATTAGGAGAACTATCCAATGGCAGCCAAAGACGTGAAATTCGGCGCCGACGCGCGTGAGAAGATGCTCCGTGGCGTCGACATCCTGGCCGACGCCGTGCAGGTGACGCTGGGCCCCAAGGGCCGCAACGTCGTGATCGACAAGAGCTTCGGCGCTCCCCGCACCACCAAGGACGGCGTGACCGTGGCCAAGGAAATCGAACTGGCCGACAAGTTCGAGAACATGGGCGCGCAGATGGTGCGCGAAGTCGCCTCCAAGACCAATGACATCGCCGGCGACGGCACCACCACCGCCACCGTGCTGGCCCGCGCCATCGTGCGCGAAGGCGCCAAGTCGGTTGCGGCCGGCATGAACCCGATGGACCTGAAGCGCGGCATCGAGAAGGCGGTGGAAGCCGTCGTCGCCGACCTCAAGAAGCGCTCCAAGAAGGTCAAGTCGAACGAAGAGATCGGCCAGGTCGGCACCATCTCCGCCAATGGCGACAAGGAAGTGGGCGACATGATCGCCCAGGCCATGGCGAAGGTCGGCAATGAAGGCGTGATCACGGTCGAGGAAGCCAAGAGCCTGGCGACCGAGCTGGATGTGGTCGAAGGCATGCAGTTCGACCGCGGCTATATCAGCCCCTACTTCATCACCAACCCCGACAAGATGATCGCCGAGCTGAACGACGCGCTCATCCTGATCCATGAGAAGAAGCTGACCTCGCTACAGCCGATGCTTCCGGTCCTGGAAGCGGTGGTGCAGTCGGGCCGTCCGCTGCTCATCATTGCCGAGGAAATCGAAGGCGAGGCCCTGGCGACGCTCGTCGTCAACAAGCTGCGCGGCGGCCTGAAGGTTGCCGCCGTCAAGGCCCCGGGCTTCGGCGACCGCCGCAAGGCCATGCTGGAAGACATCGCCGTCGTCACCGGCGGCCAGGTCATCAGCGAGGATCTGGGCATCAAGCTTGAGAACGTCAAGCTCGACATGCTGGGCAAGGCCAAGAACGTCAAGATCGACAAGGACAACACCACCATCGTCGATGGCGCCGGCAAGAAGAATGACATCCAGTCCCGCGTCGCCCAGATCAAGGCCCAGATCGAAGAGACCACCAGCGACTATGACAAGGAAAAGCTGCAGGAACGTCTGGCCAAGCTGGCCGGCGGCGTTGCGGTGATCCGCGTCGGCGGCGCCACGGAAGTCGAGGTCAAGGAGCGCAAGGACCGCGTTGATGACGCGCTGAACGCCACCAAGGCCGCGGTCGAGGAAGGCATCATCCCGGGCGGCGGCACCGCCCTGCTCTATGCCGCCAAGGCGTTGAAGGACGTGACCGGCGACAATGAGGATCAGACCCAGGGTATCGCCATCGTGCGCCGCGCGATCCAGTACCCGATCCGCATGATCGTCTCCAATGCCGGCCAGGAAGCCTCGATCATCGTCGGCAAGCTGCTCGAGCAGAAGTCCAACACCTATGGCTATGACGCCCAGGGTGAGAAGTATGTGGACTTCATCGAAGCCGGCATCGTGGACCCGACCAAGGTGGTGCGCGTGGCCCTGCAGAACGCCGCTTCGGTGGCCGGCCTGCTGATCACCACGGAAGCCATGATCACCGACCGTCCCAAGAAGGACGCAGCCCCGGCCATGCCGGGCGGCGGCGGCATGGGCGGCATGGGCGACATGGACTTCTAAGCCCTGTCATGGCCGGGCAGCGCGAAGCGCGCGACCCGGCCATCCACAGCCAGAAATGCGCCAATAAAAATGCAGAAGGCCCGGTGGGAAACCACCGGGCCTTTTGTTTCATTTTGCCGGTTTTGCCTACCGCTGTCAGCGGCCAACGGCCGAAACGGCCGCCAGGGCAGGAGCGCACCTTCCCCATATCCTGAGGGCCTTAGCCCAGCGCGCCCAAGCGTTTATGGATCGATTATGTGCCAAATGCACTCAACTATGTCGCATTTTATGGCGTCGCCCGCGTTACAATGTTAACATACCCGTAACAAACCTTCTGCTGAGGGCCAGTGTTGAGGTGGGGCCGTGGCCCAAAAAGAAGAATTTGACCGGGCCAAACGACTGATACGCAAACATGGCGCGCGAGCGCGCGGCGCCGCGAAAGGCAACATATGGCCGACCCTCGCGGAAGCACTCCCGCAACAGTGTCGGGAGGGGCTGTGACGACCTACGAATTTCACTTTTTCAACAGCTCCGGACAAATCCGCCGGGTACAGGACTTTGTATGCGTCGATGATCAAGCCGCACTCAGAGAGGCCAAAATCGCGAGAGGCAGTCACGATATCGAAGTCTGGCAGGGCTCACAGCTTGTGGCACGCCTCGGTCAAAAAGAACGAGCGAGCTGGTCAACGCTCAAATTGAAGGATCTGACGGCTTGCCAGATCGAGCAGTGGCATCAGCTTCATGCCCGGGAAACGGCGCTCAGGAGTCCGTTCACGACATATGAATTTTGCCGCGCAGTGGATAAGGTTCGAGGAGCGGTTTTCGTTGCGATTTTACAAGATGGCGACGAAGTTCAAGCCATCTTTCCCTTCGAGCGCCATAGCAGACTGATACCGGGAATTGCGCAAAAGCCCGGCGGCCACCTGTCCGATTGTTTTGGAATCATCGGCGGAATGCGCCATCCCTTGAACAAGCGGGAATTGTTGAAGGCCACCGGGCTTTCCGTCTTCTCGTTTGATCACCTTCCCCTGCCAGAGAATGGCCTCCCCGTTTGGCGGGGAGCCGTCACCCAGGGGATGCACATAGGACTGCCCAGCTTCAGTGACTATGTCGAGCATCTGCGAAAGACCAACAAAAAGTTCGTCAAGGAAGTCGGGCGTTTGGGCAGTCAACTCGTGCTCAAGCGCGGACCGATGGAATTCCAGTGGCAGGCCGCCAACCCCACCCTGGAACTCGACAGGCTGATCGATCGAAAGCGCAAGCAGTACCAGCGGACGCGCCGTCCCGACGCGCTGAAACCGCCCTGGGCCAGAGCACTTCTGTCGGAGCTGCTCGCCACGCAGGACAAGAATTGCGAGGCAATCCTGTCCACCCTGTACTGCGGCGATACGTGGATCGCATCCAACCTGGCCCTGCGCACAGGCGAATTGCTCCACATCTGGTTTCCCGTATTCAATCAGGATCTTCGCCGTTTTGGACCCGGCCACATCCTGTTTTTCAACCTTTTGGAATCGGCGGCGGCCCATGGCGTGCGGGTCGTCGATTTCGGCGGTGGAGTAACCCCCTACAAAAGAAAATACGCCGGCGATGAATATCCTCTGTTCAAGGGCGCGCTGCGGCGTTTCGATCTGCTGAGTGTCGCGCATCGGGCAGCCCAATGCCTGAGCTGGAGAGTTCGCCCCTTCTTTTCCAATTAGCTTTGTGACCTGGCCGGATGACCACCGCCGATTCAACGGAAAACATCGGAACGGCGCTGGCCAAGGGTTCAGCCTGGATGTTGGGGCTTCGATGGGCCGTCCGGCTTATCGGCCTGGTCAACACTTACATTCTTGTCCGGCTGCTCAATCCAACCGACTTCGGGATTGTTGCGATGGCCATGATAGTGGTCGGGCTCATCGAGGCCCTGGCCGACTCCGGCCAGAAACTTCTGGTGATCAAGCACCAAAGCCCACAACGGGAAGATTTCGATACGGCATGGACCATGTCCATCCTGATCGGCCTGGCAGTCACTGTCGTCATTCTGCTGCTGTCACCCTTTACGCAAATTTATTTTCATGAGCCTCGCGCGGTGGGGGCCATGCAGTGGCTGGCGCTGCGCTCCCTGCTCAGTGGTTTTGAAAACACCGGCGTTCTGAATTTCCGCCGCGATCTGCGGTTCGATCGCTACTTTGCCTATCTTGTGGCCAGCAAGCTGGTTTCGGTTCCCATGACGATCACGGCAGCGATCATATTTCGCGACTATCGGGCACTCCTGATCGGCATCGTCGGCGCCCAGGCCGTAACGGTCGCAATGAGCTTTATCGTGTCGCCCTACCGGCCTCGCCTGTCCCTCGCACGGTTGGGTGAAATGTGGCACTTCTCCATCTGGTCATCGATCAGATCGCTGGGACTTTCCTTGAACGATCAAGTCGACCAGCTGGCCGTTGGCGGGGCTTCCGGCGCTTCGGCGATGGGGCGGTACGCGGTCGCATCTGACGTCGGCTCGCTATTCACGGTGGAAGTCCTGGGGCCCATTATCGCGGTGCTGTTTCCCGTGATGGCCTCTGTCCAATCCGATGCCGCAAAAATGCGCAGCGTCTACCTGAACGTGTTTCAGTGGAGTGCCGTGATATGCATTTCAACCAGCGTGGGCGTGGCCATTTGCGGCAATGACATCGTGGACGTGCTGCTGGGCGCGAAATGGATTGGGGCCAAGCCCCTGATTCCGTTTCTGGCGCTTTCCGCGGGCATCCTGTCGATGAGCAGCAGCGTGTATTCGGCGCTCGACGTTACCGGACGCGCGAAAATCTCGGCGCAGTTGCAATGGACCAGGCTCATATGCCTTTCGGTGGCGGTATTCCTGGTCGGCTTTGCGACACGAAATCCAACCCATGTGGCGGCGGCAAGATTTGTCGTGACGCTCGCGCTCGCCCCGGCCTTGTTCCTTATCGTGGCAAGGACGGTCGATTTTCCTGTCAGGACATTGCTGCTTTCGATATGGCGGCCCGCACTCGCCGCCGTTGCCATGGCGGCTATCGTGTGGACCATCAACCTGCGGCTGGGGGGCACGGGCGCGATCAGGCTGTTCGTGGATGCCGCCTCGGGCGCCCTGGCCTTTTGCCTGGTTTCCCTTGTGTTATGGCGCGCGTCAGGCTGTCCGAATACGCCCGAAAGGTTCGTGTGGAATAGCATCGCCGCCAAATTCTGTCCGGCTTAAGCCGTTTCTTCCCTCGAAGTGGGGAATCCGGCCCTTTTCCTTTGTCCCGGTTTCTGCGCTAAAATGTCCCCCATCGGTCTGTCAGCCCACGCACAAGACGGGGGAATCATGATCTTCAGGAAACGTCTCTGGATTTGCGCCTTGGCGTTCGGCATGGCCGGCGCCGCCTGGCCCGCGGCGGCGGCGCCCTGGTCCCGTGGCTTTGTGGTGGGCACCTACGAATATGCCTTCCGCTATGGCGGGCGATCTGATTACACCCGCGGCGCGGAGGTCGAGCCCGGCGTGGATTGCCCGCATGGCAGCACCGTTCACCTGGCCAGCCCCGAACAGACCAAGATCGCGGTGGCGCGCCAGGCATGGCGCAGCCAGCAGGAGATCGACTGGATCGCCAATCCCCCGGGCCTGGACAAGAACAAGACCCCGGGCCTGACCCGCCGCCATATCTGGGTCCGGGCGATGGCCTATCGCGGCTACAAGCGCGGCATCGAGACCTATGTGAATCCCTGGGCGGCCGAGGATCCGGGCGAGCCGGAAGTGACCAGCACCCTTGGCGACGGCTTCAACCTGGATGGCAGGATCGGGCCCAAGGACTTCATCAGCCCCGACGGCGAAAAGGGCATCGACAATGCGCTGTATCGCGCCTGGGGCTGCGACGCGCCGTGGCGCGGCGGCGGCAATGCCACGCTGGACCTGCGCGCCAATGACAAGATGCAGGAAGGCCTCTACACCATGGTCATCCGGCTGTCGGGCGCCAAAGACCCGCTGAACGATGACAATGCCGTGCTGGAAATCGGCTATTCCCCCGACAAGATCGTGAAGGACGCGCGCAGCAGCGTAGCGGCGGATTATTCCTATCGCATCCTGCAGCCGGCCCAATATACGCGGCTGAAGGCGAAAATCCGCAACGGCGTGGTCGAAACCGAACAGGTCGATGAAATGCACGCCCCGCACATCGCCTGGTTCTACGACCAGACCGGCGACGCCGATTTCCATCAGGGACGGATCCGGCTGAAGATTGCCGCCGATGGAAGCGCCAGCGGCCTTGTCGGCGGATATAGGGACTGGCGTGATCTGTATGTCGAGAACACCTTCGCACAGG
>DASXHL010000025.1:0-88376 GCA_036488555.1 Rhizomicrobium sp. | reverse complement strand
AGAGACCCAGGAGAAGGAGGGCGAAGGCGCCCCCGATACGCCGCTGCCGCTGCTCGACCTGACCGATGCCGGCGTCAAGAAAATGATCAAGGCCGCCAAGAAGCGCGGCTACGTGACGCTCGACCAGATCAACGAGGTGATGCCCTCGGGCGAAGTGTCCTCCGACCAGATCGAGGACATCTACGCGATGCTCAACGAGATGGGCATCAACGTGGTCGAGCAGGAGGAGGGCGCCGACGACGAGGAGGTCAAGCCCGCCGACGCCGAGGAGGATGACGACGACGGCGACGGCGAGCTGGTCGAGCAGAAGCCCAAGGCGCTGGTCACCACCTCCGGCAAGGAGCCGGCCGAGCGCACCGACGATCCGGTCCGCATGTATCTGCGCGAGATGGGCTCCGTCGAGCTTCTGTCCCGCGAAGGCGAAATCGCCATCGCCAAGCGCATCGAGGCCGGCCGCGAGGCGATGATCGCGGGCCTCTGCGAAAGCCCGCTGACCTTCCAGGCCATCATCATCTGGCGCGACGAATTGAACACCGGAAAGGTGTTCCTGCGCGACATCATCGACCTCGAGGCGACCTACGCCGGCCCCGACGCCAAGAACAACATGGCGATGCAGAACGGCCAGAACGGTCAGGCGGTCGGTCCCGACGGCCAGCCGATCCCGGGCCAGAACGGATCAGGCGCGCCGCAATCCGGTCCGCACCTCACCGTGGTGCAGCCGCAGGCCGCGCCGCCGTCGCAGCCCGCGCAGGCGCCGGCATTCAAGGCGCCCGGCGCAGCCGATGGCGAAGGCGGCGAAGGTGGCGAGCAGCAGCAAGGCGAGGGCGACTTCGACGACGACGACATGGAGAACTCGCTGTCGCTTGCCGCGATCGAGGCCGAGCTGAAGCCCAAGGTGGTCGAGACCTTCGACAAGATCGCCGACACCTTCAAGCGGCTGCGCCGCCTGCAGGACCAGGACATCCAGCTTCAGCTCAAGTCCGACGCGCTGTCGCCGGCCCAGGAGCGCAAGTACAAGAAGCTCAAGGAAGAGATCATCACCGAGGTGAAGTCGCTGCGCCTCAACCAGGCGCGCATCGACGCGCTGGTCGAGCAGCTCTACGACATCAACAAGCGCCTGGTCGGTTACGAAGGCCGGCTGATGCGGCTCTCGGAAAGCTACGGCGTCGTCCGCGAGGACTTCCTGAAGAACTACCAGGGCTCCGAGCTCGACCCGCGCTGGCTCAACCGCGTCTCGAAGCTCTCGGCCAAGGGCTGGAAGAACCTCGTCGCCAAGGACAAGGACAAGGTCAAGGAAATCCGCGGCAACATCCACCAGCTCGCCCGCGAGACCGGCCTCGAGATCGGCGAATTCCGCAAGATCGTGCAGTTCGTCCAGAAGGGCGAGCGCGAGGCGCGCCAGGCCAAGAAGGAGATGGTGGAGGCGAACCTCCGCCTCGTCATCTCGATCGCCAAGAAATACACCAACCGCGGCCTGCAGTTCCTCGACCTCATCCAGGAGGGGAACATCGGCCTGATGAAGGCGGTGGAGAAGTTCGAGTACCGCCGCGGCTACAAGTTCTCGACCTACGCCACCTGGTGGATCCGGCAGGCGATCACCCGCTCGATCGCCGACCAGGCGCGCACCATCCGCATTCCGGTGCACATGATCGAGACCATCAACAAGCTGGTGCGCACCAGCCGCCAGATGCTGCATGAGATCGGCCGGGAGCCGACGCCGGAAGAACTGGCCGAGCGCCTGGCCATGCCGCTGGAAAAAGTGCGCAAGGTGCTCAAGATCGCCAAGGAGCCGATCAGCCTCGAGACGCCCATCGGCGACGAGGAAGACAGCCATCTGGGCGACTTCATTCAGGATCCCAATGTGGTCCTGCCGATCGACGCTGCCATCCAGGCCAATCTGCGCGAGACCACCACAAGGGTGCTGGCGACGCTGACCCCGCGCGAGGAGCGCGTGCTGCGCATGCGCTTCGGCATCGGCATGAACACCGACCATACCCTGGAAGAAGTGGGCCAGCAGTTCAGCGTGACGCGCGAGCGCATCCGCCAGATCGAGGCCAAGGCGCTGCGCAAGCTCAAGCATCCCAGCCGGAGCCGGAAGCTCAGAAGCTTCTTGGACAATTGATGCAGCTCACTTTGCTCAAGGGCAAAATCCACCGCGCCACGGTGACCCAGTGCGACCTTCATTATGAAGGTTCCATTTCGGTGGATGTCGCCCTGATGGAGCGCGCCGGCATCCTGCCGCACGAACAGGTGGACGTGCTCAACATCAATAATGGCGAGCGGTTCACCACCTATGCCATTCCCGCACCGGCAGGTTCGGGCCTGATTGGCGTCAATGGCGCCGCCGCACGGCTCGCCCAGAAGGGCGATCTTGTCATCATCGTTGCCTATGCTCGGATGGAGGAGGCGGAAGCCAAATCCTTCCAGCCGCGCGTGGTGCTGGTGGATGGGGCCAACCGCCCGCTGCCGCCCGCCCTGCGTGTTCTTGAAACCTGAAGATTTTTGACGTTTACGAGAAAAATGCCCCGCCAAGACGACGAGAAATTCTCCAACCGCCTCGATACGGCCGCCAAGGCGCGCGCCGAAATGCTTGCCAAGGCCAAGGCCCGCGCCGAAGCCGCCAAGGCGACCGCTGACCTGCGCGCCCAGGAACGCCTGGCCATCGCCAAGGCCCGCGATGAGCGTCTGGCCCAACGCGCCGAGGAAAAGCGTTTGGCCGCCGAGGCCATCGAGCGCGCCCGCCAGGAAGAGGAAGAGCGCAAGCGCCGGGAAGAGGAAGAGGCCAAGGCCGCCACCGAAGCCAAGAAGCGCGAGGAGGCGGAGAAGCTGGTCCAGCTTCTGGCCGAGCAGAAGGCGGCGCGCGATGCCAGATACGCCGCGCGCAAGGAACGCCAAAAGAAGGGCAAGCGCTGATCCTTTGCGCCGTGAGGGCGTCGCGTCCGCACGCTGGCGCTACGGACCGCTCGTGTACGTCTTGTACACGTCGCTCGTTGCCACGCTGCCGCTAGCAACCCTGCTCACGTCACAAAATCTCCAGCGCTTGCAATTCCACCCCTGGGAACTTTGAGGTTCCTCAAAATTCCCCGTTCCCAACGCCGCCAGACCTGATCTAGGCTTTTACGTGGATTGAGCTTTCGCTCTCCGCGAGTTTTTAATGCCGTCGCGCCGAAGTTCCCGCTTCGCCCGGCCCGATTACCAACCGCTAGCAGAGGGCGTGCGCGCATGGCGTTCGTGGAAGAGAAACAGTTCAAGTATCCGGCCGAGGACGAATGCCTGGTGCGCCGGCTGGGGGCAGGCGTGATCGCCGCCTGGCCACATCTGCCAGACGAGGCGCGCCAGAGGATTCTCGCCGAGGCCAGGGTCGCCTGGGACCGCGAGCATTTCGTCTCCAAGCTTGCCTCCAAGCTGGAAGGCATCATCCGTCGCGGGCACGGCTGAGCGCCCAAAAACCGGAGCGGCCTCATGCGACAGGGTGTCAGGGCGCCGGATGGCGGCCCGTCTCCGACCCGCTCGGCAGGCGCGCAGGAGCACGCTAGTATCCTTCCATCGTGAGGAGGACCTGATGCGCAAATTCGATTTGTCCATGCTCGGGTTGCTGGTGTTGGCTGCAACCGCTCCGGCGCCTGTTCTTGCGCAGGGCCAGGGCGGCTACGCTCCGGGGTGCCCGGGCGCGGAGACGGCGCGGATGTCCCCAGAAGAACGTGAGCGTGCCAGGGCCGCGCATCAGACCAACGACACCAATGGCGGCCGCTCGTCCATCGACAAATCCTGCAAGACCTGGGAAGGCGGCGGCACCGTCGACGGGCCGCAACCCGGCCAGATCAACTGGGGCTATGGCGGCGCCCACACGCGCTTTCCGGGTCAGAGCGGCTGAGGGGCAGGTCCTATCCCCGACCGTAATTGAAGCTGATCGAAATGCGCGGCCCCTGCGCCCCATTGGCTTCCACGCCATGGCGCAGCCAGCTTTCCCACAACAGCAGTGTGCCTGATTTGGGCTGCACATCCACGAACAGCCGGTTCTGCGTCCGCGCCTTCGGCTTTCGGGGCGGCGCGGCCATCATCATGGCCAGTCTGGGGTCCTCGAAGCGGATGGCGCCCGACCTGGGCGGCACGCTCACATAATAGGTGCCGCTGATCACCGAATGGGGATGGATGTGTGGCGCATGGATCGCGCCCCTGTTCATCACATTGATCCAGAGACTATCGAGAACAAGCTTGCGCCCACCCAGGTCGAACTGCAGCTCGCGCGCAAAAGCCTTCACATGGGCAGCGATCTTCTGCTCCAGTTCGTCGATCGGGCTGGCGCGTCGTGGCAGGTCGTTGAGCGAGGCATAGGAGGTGTAGCCGCCATAACCATGGTCGCGCGACCAGCGCTGGCCAGCCTTGTCTTCCGCAGCAATGCCCAGGCAGGTTTTGCCCAGAGAGGCGTGTGCCGCGATGCGAGCCTTGTAAAGACGGGTGGCGAAGAGAACTTCGGACATGCGGACAATCATGGTTAGCGATGTGTTGACCATTGGGTGGGTAAGCTTGCGCCCTGTCAATCAGCAGGACTTTCGAGGTAGCAATCATGGACAGCTTCTCGCGCGTACCGGTCACGCTTGCGGCCATCGCCACCATGACCGTTTTCCTGTCGGGATGCATCGCGGTGGATGCCGCCAGCGATGTGGTGGATGCGGGCGCCAGCGTGGTCACCACCACGGGCGACATCGTGACGTCACCTTTCGATGGCGATGATTCTGATAGCGCCAAAAAGCATTAAGCTGCGCCACCCGCCCTTCGCCCAAGCTCAGGGCGTTCGTCGCTCGAAATGGTCCGTCACTAGCGACAGCGTAGCGTGACACCATTTCGTCCCTATGGGACCGCTCCTCACCTTTTTGATGGCCGCGATTCAGACAGCGCCAGGAAGCATTAGAACCTGTCCTTCCGCGCTCTGATCTCGCCAAAGGCGGCGACGGTTCCAGCTTTTTCCATACCCAGACTCCCGCGGATTTCCGCGTTATCTGGCCTCAGAAACGGATTGGTCTGCTTCTCCAGCCCCATGGTCGCAGGCACTGTCGGCCTACCCTTGGCGCGGGCGGCTTTCACCTCGGCCATGCGCGTCTGCAAGGCGCTGTTGCCCGGCTCAAGCGTCAAGGCGAAGCGGCCATTGCTTTCGGTATATTCATGGCCGCAATAAATCCTGGTGTCATCGGGCAGGGTCATCAGCTTGGAAAGGCTGGTCCACATCATCTCAGGATCGCCTTCGAACAGCCGCCCGCAGCCCATCAGGAACAGCGTGTCGCCGGTAAAGGCATTGCCGTCGATCACAAAGGTGATGGCGCCGCGCGTGTGGGCGGGCACTTCCAGCACCTTGACCTTGCGGCCATCGAATTCCCAGCCTGAGGCTTCGTCCACACCCACATCCAGGCCGGGAATGCGCGCAGCATCCTTGGCCGGACCCACGACCACCGCGCCGGTTTTCTTTTTCAGCTCCAGATTGCCGCCGCAATGGTCCAGGTGATGATGGGTGTTGAGGATATGGGTGAGCGTCCAGCCCTTCCTCGCCAGAGCCGCTCGCACGGGGCCGGCTTCCGACGGGTCCACCACGGCGCAAACCTCGCCCGACTTTACCAGATAGGCGTAATTGTCGCTCAGACAGGGAACGATTTCGATTTCTGTCGCCATGACGTCTCCTTGACCTGCCAAGTTTAGCAAAAGCCAATCCTTGAACAAACGAACAAGCGCCCTATTCTGCAACCGTGCCGGAAAGTGTCCGTGATCTTGCCGCCTTTTATGAAACTCCGCTGGGCCAGCTGGCGCGGCGGGCAATCCTGCGCGAAATACAGAACTTCTGGCCGGATGTGCGCAACTATCGCCTGTTGGGCTATGGTTTTGCGCTGCCTTACATGGGCGCCCTGCGTGGCGTGGAGCGCGCCATCGCCGCCATGCCTGCTTCCCTTGGTGTGATCGCCTGGCCCGAGGACAGGAACGCCGCCCTGTTGTGCGAGGAAGACGCGCTGCCTTTTCCGGACGTCTTTTTCGATCGCATTCTGATCGTGCATGGGCTGGAATCGTCGGAAAGCCTCAGGGCGCTGCTCCGCCAGCTCTGGCGGGTGCTGGCGCCGGAGGGGCGCATCCTGCTGGTGGCGCCAAACCGCGCCAGCCTGTGGGCCCAGGTGCAGACATCGCCTTTCGGCCATGGCCGCCCCTTCTCCAAGATGGAGCTGGAAGGCCGGTTGAAGGAGGCGTTGTTCGAGCCCGGGCGCTGGGCGCGCGCGCTTTACGCGCCGCCATTTGAAAGCGTGACCGGTTCTGGCAATAACTGGGAAACGATCGGGCGCCGACTGTTCGGCGGCATCGGCGGCGTGCATGTGGTGGAGGCCGCCAAGTCGCTCTACGCGCCCGCGACTAAGGCCCTGCCCAAGGGCGCGCGCGTGGTGCTGACGCCATCTTCCGGATGAATCAGCTCTTCTTGAGCAGGAACACGCCGCCCTGGGCGAACAGGTTGGGGCCCAGAACCCCATTGGTCAGGCTGGCGGGGTTCATCCGCGCGGTCCGGCCATTGTCGTTCAGGGCATGGGCTTCCACGATCGCCGCCCCGCATTCGCGCGTCAGGTCGACGAAATCGGCCAGCGTGCAGAGATGGATGTTGGGCGTCGCCCACCAGGAATAGTCCAGTGTCCTTGTGCGCGGCATGCGCCCGCCGCCGAGCAGCGACAGGCGCACTTTCCAATAGCCGAAATTGGGCAGCGAGATCGCCACCCGGCGGCCGATGCGCAGGAGATGCTCCATCACCACCCTGGGCTTTTCCGTCGCCTGGATGGTCTGGGACAGGATCACCGCGTCAAACACCTGGGCGGGATAATCCACCAGATCGGTGTCGGCGTCGCCCTGCACCACAGCCAGGCCGCGCGCCACGCAGGCATTCACATTGGCCTGGGAAATCTCGATCCCGCGGCCATCCACATTCTTGGTTTTGAGATGTTCCAGCAGCGCGCCGTCGCCGCAGCCCACATCCAGCACCCGCGCGCCGGGACGGATCATGGCCGCAATCGCCGCCAGGTCGGGACGCAATTCGCTCATGCCAGATCCGTGGCCGCGTGATTGAGGAAGCCGCGCACGGTCGAAAACATTTCCGGCTCGTCCAGCAGGAATGCGTCATGGCCCTTGTCGCTCTTGATCTCGACAAAGCTGACCTGGGCGGCGACGGCGTTCAGCGCGTGCGCGATACGCTTGTTCTCGACCGGCGGGAACAGCCAGTCGCTGGTGAAGGAAATGATGCAGAAGCGCGCCGCATTCAGGCGGAAGACTTCCGACAGCTGGCCGCCATGCTCCTCCGCCAGGTCGAAATAATCCATGGCGCGGGTGATGTAGAGGTATGAGTTCGCGTCAAAGCGATCAACGAATGTCGCGCCCTGATGGTGCAGATAGGATTCGATCTGGAAATCCGGCGTGAACTGGAAGCTCAGCGCGGCGCGGTTCTGCAGGTTGCGGCCGAACTTGCGCTGCAGCGCCATCTCCGAGACATAGGTGATGTGGGCGGCCATGCGCGCCACCGCCAGCCCTTTGGACGGCTTGGTGCCATGCAGCTGGTATTCTCCGCCCTTCCAGTCGGGGTCGGCCATGATCGCCTGGCGGCCCACTTCGTGGAAGGCAATGTTCTGGGCGCTGTGACGCGCGGCACAGGCGATGGGCACGATGGCGCGCACGCAGTCAGGATAGGAGGCTGCCCATTGCAGGACCTGCATCCCGCCCATGGAGCCGCCGACCACCGCCAGAAGTTTGTCGATGCCCAGATGCTCGACCAGCCGCTTTTGCGCCCTGACCATGTCGCGGATCGTGACCAGCGGAAAATCCAGGCCCCAGGGTTTCCCGGTTTCTGGATTGGTTTCCGCGGGCCCGGTCGAGCCCATGCAGCCGCCGATGACATTG
Organism: Rhizomicrobium sp.; assembly: GCA_036488555.1. GTDB lineage: Bacteria > Pseudomonadota > Alphaproteobacteria > Micropepsales > Micropepsaceae > Rhizomicrobium. Next base: position 80,465 of record DASXHL010000025.1, on the reverse strand, counting down.
GCGCAGATGACAAAGAAACGGTCGGTGTCGATCGGCTTGCCCGGTCCCACCATGGTGGTCCACCAGCCCGGTTTGCCGGTGATCGGGTGGTCGGAGGCCACGAACTGGTCGCCGGTCAGCGCATGGCAGATCAGGACTGCATTGCTTTTGGCTGCGTTCAAGGTGCCATAGGTCATGTAGGCGACCGTGAAAGGCGACAGCTCGCGGCCGCAATCCAGCGGCAGCGGTGTCTCGAAGGTGACTGCCATTCCGACATCGGCCGATGGCTGGGTCACAGGGCGCAGGAAACGAGGAGCCTCGGTCATCCCAAATCCTTGAAACGCCGTAGCTAAGGCTGGCCCAGCATGAAGTCAACGAATGCCCCTGCGCATATCTGGGCTGCTTTGCTTTTGTGACGCGCCGGCCCTATCAATACCGGCCTTTTTTAAGGGGCGGTCCGTCCATGCGCTGGCGCTATGGACCGCCTGACGCCCGGGAAACCCCTGATGAGCCCTGAACCCAAGCCCGGAATCCTGGACATCGCGACCTATGTCGGCGGCCGCGCCTCTGTGCCGGGCGTGGAACGGATATTCAAACTTTCCTCCAATGAATCCCCCATCGGGCCCAGTCCCAAGGCGATGGAGGCCCTGCGCGTCGCCGCCAATCACCTGGAGCTTTATCCCGACGGCAGTTCCCGCCAGTTGCGCGAGGCGATTGCCCAGGTGCATGGCCTGAATGCGGACCGGATCGTGGTGGGCGGCGAAGGCTCAGGTCCGTTGCTGACCTTGCTGGCCAATGCGTATCTGCGGCCCGGCGACGAAGCCGTCTTCAGCCGGCATGCCTTTCTGGTCTATGAGATCATCACCCGCGCCAACAGCGCCAGGCCGGTGATGGTGGCCGAGAGGGAAAGCAACCACGGCATCCGTGTGGACGTGGACGCGATGCTGGCGGCGGTGACGCCAAAGACCCGCATCGTCTATATCGCCAATCCCAACAATCCCACCGGCTCCATGTTGAACCGCGAGGAAATGGCGCGCCTGCATGCCGGCCTGCCCAGGAACGTGCTGCTGGTGATCGACGCGGCCTATGCCGAATATGTCACCGCCAAGGATTATGAAGCGGGCATTGAACTGGTCACGCGTCATGACAATGTCGTCATGACCCGCACCTTCTCCAAGCTGTATGGCCTGGCCGGTCTCAGGCTCGGCTGGCTTTATGCGCCAACCGCCATCTGCGACGTGCTCAACCGCATCCGGGGTCCGTTCAATACCTCGACGCTTCAGCAACAGGCGGGGGCGGCTGCGGTGCGTGATCGCGACCATTTCTGGGCGTCGGTGAAACACAACAGCCACTGGCTGCCCTGGATCATCGCCGAGATCCGCAAGACCGGGCTCAGGGTGGATGACAGCGTGGCCAATTTCGTGCTGATCCATTTCCCGGCAGAAGGCGACAAGACCGCGGCCAAGGCGGACGCCTTCCTCTCCCAGAACGGCGTCATCCTGCGTGGGGTGGCAAGCTACGGTTTGCCCAATTGCCTGCGTATGACCGTGGGCACCGAGGAGCAGAACCGGCTCGCGGTGTCTCTCCTGCAGCAGTTCATGGTCGCCTAATAAAGCGGTGACAGGATCGCCTGCGGATCAAGCCCGGGCGCGACCACCTGGGAAAGTTTCGCCACGCCGCCCTGGGCGCGCCAGTTGGCGTCGGCGTCCGGCCAGGAACTCTCGCCTCTGAGCAGCGAGGTCAGCGAACCCGCACGGCTCAGCGTGGCATAGACTTGCACCAGATTGCGCTTGCCCGCGGATTCGGCTTTCAGCATCAGGTCCAGATCGGCGCCGTCGGGATCGCGTCGCATGTGAAGCTGAAAGCGGCCGATGGTGAAATCCCTGGCTCTCATGCCGACGATCTCAAGGTCGGCGCGGGTCAGGCCCTTGCCGTCCATGATGCTGCTGGCGCGCAGTGCGCCAGGCAGGAAGTTTATGCTGTGTGCCACGCCTGTGCCATCAGTCCATGACACGTGCTGCTGGCCGGCCGCTTCGTACACGCTCTTGGCGCGGCCATAGGTCAAAGCATGCATGGCGAACTTCTCGGCGCTCCAGCGGAAGGGGCCGTGCGCGCCCGCGCCCGCGACGCGGAAATTCACGAAGTCGGCGTCCAGCCGGAAGGGAAATCCGCCGACATCCACCTTGTCCCAGTCCAGCGTGACGCCCGGCACAGCCTGATGGCCCTTGAGCGCCGCAAGCTTCTTCTCAAAGGCGCCGGCGACGATCCACCAATGCACCATGGCGATGATGGCCAGGGTGAGGAAGGTGCAGAAGGGCGCGTAAAGCCAGAAGCGGCTGGAATAATTCATATCCGGCAATCTAGCTGCACTTGGAGTAGCCGCAAGACAGGCATGAGTCGCAGCCTTCCAGCTTGACGAAACTGGCATCGCCGCAGCGTGGGCAGAAGCGGGCGCGCGCGCCTTCCGTCGGAATGTCGTAGGCGCTGGGCAGGTCTGACAGGCCGACCAGCCGCTGGTTCATGAAGCCGATCTCGATCAGGTGGCGCTCGATCACCTCACCGATGGCGGCAAGCAGCGAGGGGATGTAGCGGCCGTTCATCCATTGCCCGCCGCGTGGATCGAAGATCGCCTTCAGCTCTTCCACCACAAAGGAGACATCGCCGCCGCGCCTGAACACCGCGGAGATCATGCGGGTCAGCGCCAGCGCCCAGGCATAGGCCTCCATGTTCTTGGAGTTGATGAAGATCTCGAACGGCCGGCGACGGCCGTCTTTCTCGATGTCGTTGATGGTGATGTAGAAGGCGTGATCGCTGTCCAGCCATTTGATCTTGTAGGTGCGCCCCGACAATTCCTCGGGCCGGTCGAGCGGTCTGGTCATGTAGATCACCCCGCCCGCCGGGCGCGGTGCCGGCAGGGGCAAGGGCAGTTCCGGCTCGCGTGCGTCGCGCACGATAACGGCTTCGACGGGAATGGCGTCCCTGGGTTCTTCCGCCGACAGGACAGAACCCGTCACGTCATTGGGGCGATAGGTGGTGCAGCCCTTGCAGCCCATCTCATAGGCTTCGCGATAAACATGCGCGAAGTCCTCGAACGAGATGGCTTGCGGGACATTGATGGTCTTGGAGATGGCGCTGTCGATGTAAGGCTGGGCCGCGGCCTGGACCGCCAGATGGTCGGAAGGCGCGAGCGTCTGGGCATTGACGAAATAGTCGGGCAGCGCGGCGTCGGCGCCGAACCGGGCCCTGAAGGCGCGCACGGCATAGTCGCTCACCTGCTCTTCGCGCCGGCTGCCGTCGGGCTGAAGCACCTTGCGGGTATAGCTGAAGGCGAAGACCGGCTCGATGCCGCTGGAGACATTGTCGGCAAACAGCGAAATGGTGCCGGTCGGCGCGATCGAGGTAAGCAGCGAATTACGGATGCCGTGCGCCGCAATGGCGTTGTAGATGTCGGGCGGCAGGGCCTGGATGTGCGGCCGCGCCAGATAGGGATTCATGTCGTAAAGCGGAAAAGGGCCTTTTTCCCTGGCCAGTTCCACACTGGCGCGATAGGCGGCATGGCTCAAAGTGGCGAGCCAGGTCCTGATCAGCTTCAGGCTGTGCGGCGAGCCATATCTGACCTTGCAGAAGATCAGTGCGTCGGCCAGGCCGGTGACGCCCAGCCCGATACGGCGTTTGGCGCGGGCTTCCTGGGCCTGGGCGTCCAGCGCAAAGCGCGACACGTCGATGGCATTGTCCATCATCCTGACCGCGGTCGCGGTCAGCCGCTCGAGTTCGGCGATGTCGAGCGCCGCTTCGTCGGTGAAGGGATTCTTCACCAGCCGGGCAAGATTGATCGAGCCCAAGAGGCAGGCGCCATAGGGCGGCAGAGGCTGCTCGCCGCAGGGGTTGGTCGCGGCGATGGTCTCGCAATAGCCCAGATTGTTCTGTTCGTTGATGCGGTCGATGAAGATCACGCCCGGCTCGGCATAATCATAGGTCGAGCGCATGATGGTGTCCCACAGCGCCTTCGCCCTGACGGTGCGGTAGACCTTACCGCCGAAGCGCAAATCCCAGTCGGCATCGGCCTTGACCGCGGCCATGAAAGCGTCGCTGACCAGGACCGACAGGTTGAAGTTGGAAAGCCGGCCCTGGGTGCGCTTGGCGGTAATGAAATCCTCGATGTCGGGATGGTCCACGCGCAAGGTGGCCATCATGGCGCCGCGGCGGCTGCCTGCGCTCATGATGGTGCGGCACATCGCGTCCCACACATCCATGAAGGAGACGGGCCCCGACGCATCCGCGCCCACGCCGGCGACGCTGGCGCCCTTGGGTCTCAGGGTGGAAAAGTCATAGCCGATGCCGCCGCCCTGCTGCAGGGTCAGCGCCGCCTCGCGCAGGGCAGAGAAGATTCCGTCCATGGAATCCGGAATCGTCCCCATCACGAAACAGTTGAACAGGGTGACGCTGCGCCCCGTCCCCGCGCCAGCCAGGATCCGGCCCGCCGGCAGGAATTTGTAGCCGGCCAGCGCCCGGGCGAAGCCCAGCGCGCGGCCCATGCGCTGGTCGGGCGCCTCCGCCTGGGCCAGCGCCAGGGCCACGCGCGACCAGCTGTCCGCCACATCCTGGTCCACTGGCGTGCCGTCCGGCGCCTTCAGCCGGTATTTCATGTCCCAGACCTGATGGGAAATATCGCTCATGCGGCCCGTACCAATCATATTCAGCTAGTGTCCGGATTCCGAAATTCGCCAAGCGCCTCATATCGTTAATCTGCGAACTGCGAAACCATGACACTGGGGCCCGCGCCACCTTGGCCTGAAACCCCGCCTAATATGGCTATGCTGCGAGGCATTTCCAGTCTATCAAGTATTTGATTTCACAAGGAATTTTTGCCGTTGCCGATCGATCTGTAAGCGGTAGAGGAAGCGGATGCGCTTCCACAAGCTCTCTCCAAAGCGCGCGGCATGCAGCAGGGCATAAAGCTCGCCAAGCCGAGTCCTGAGGAGGGCCTTGTCCGTCCCTGCCTCGATATGTTCGTTGAGCACGATGTAGGGTGACGCGGCCGACATCAGAACGGGAATGTCTTGGGCTATGAGCCGCACCACATAATCGGCAAAGGCGGGACGCAGGACCGCCTCTTCGCCGCCAATGATCACCAGATGCGCGCCATAAGGTGCGCCCCGCCAGGCGGCGGGCAGCTCGTCGGGCGCATTGCGCAATATCAGTACGCCGCTGAGGTTGGGCCGCCAGTCATCGCCCAGCTCCCCGAACAGACGCCAGCCGCAAAGGAACTGCTGGCAGACACCGGGACGCGACGCATAGATGCCGCAGCCCGAAGCGGTGAGATGCTGGCAAGGCACACGCGCCTTCTTGCGCAGTTCGGGCGTGTCGATCTTCAGCACCACGCAGCAAGCGGCGCAGGGACCACAGCGCCGCCGGTCCAGCGGCGTCATGGGGCCAGCAGCCGGTTGGTGGCGGCTTCGATGCGCTCTTCCAGAAGCGTCATGAAGGCCGGCCGCTTCATGCCGGGCGCGATGGGCTCGAGAAATTCCAACACGATGGTGCCGGGCCGCTTCAGGAAGCCGGTCCAGTAGACGCCGGAGTTCAGCGCCACCGGCACGCATTCTACCCCCAGCATCACATAAAGCCCGGCCACGCCGGGTTTGTAGTCGGGGGCCGCGCCCGGCTTTTTGCGCGTGCCTTCCGGAAAGATCAGGATGGGGCGCCCTTCGCCCAGCACGCCCTGGGCGGCATGGGACATCTTGCGCAAAGCGCTGGCGCCGGCGCTGCGGTCGATGGCGATCGCGGTCCCCTTCCACAAAAACCAGCCATAAAAGGGGATGTAGAGCAGCTCGCGCTTGAGCACGGTGGCGGGCTCATCCAGCGCCAGATAAAGCGCCATCGTGTCCCACATGCTCATGTGCTTGGAGGCGACCAGCACCGCGCTTTTGGGCGGCATGCCCCGTATCTCCCAGCGGATGCCGGCAAAAACCTTCAAACCCCAGAAGGTGATACGCGACCACATCCGGGCCAGCCAGACGGTGGCGCTACGCGGCAGGGCCAAGACAGGAAGGAAGACCAGCGACAGGATTGTGGTGATGGTCAGAAACCACACCATGAACAGCGCCGAGCGCAGCCAGGTGATCATTTGGATAGCCGCGTGGTCACCAGACTGGCGAGATATTTCACATATTCGCGATGGAGGAGCTGAATGGTGCGCGGATGCCGCCACCAGCCGCCCAGATCGATGCCCGGTTGATCCACCGGATGAGCGATCAGGGTGACGTCGGGCAGCGCGGCGGAAAATTCGTGCAAGGCGCGGGGCATGTGGTAGCGGCTGGTGACGATCACCAGGCTGTCGAAGCGATTGAGGCGCGTCCAGTTGGCGGCCTCCGCAGCGTTGCCATGGGTGTCTTCGGCGGCATAGCCGATATCGGCGCAACAGGCGAAGCGCAGGCTTCCGCCCGCCATCTTGCCCAGCGTCTCCTTGGTGGTTTCCTGGGAAACGCCACTGATCAGAAGCCTTTTGCCGACGCCGGTTTCAAACAGCGCCACCGCCGCGTCCAGCCGCTCACCGCCGCCGGTCAAGGCCACGATGCCGTCGGCCCGGGGCAGCTCCATGGGGGCGCTGGGCAGATTGCTGACGAACAGCACAAAGCTCAGCGCATAGCCCAGCACCGCCAGAAAGATCACTGTCAGGAAAACGCGCAACCGAAGGGCTCCATTGCAGATCGCAAGGATAGCAAAGCCGCTTGCGGCAACGCTAGTGGAGCGGATTTGACATTCGCTACCCACCCCGCCGCCGGTCCTGTGAAGCGAATGTCAAATCCAAAGCTCCACTAGCACTTATATTTGTCCTTTGATTCCAACATTCGCAAGAACGTCCTGCCGAACCAGAATGCGAATGTTGGAATCGGACCACTAGTAGATGGCCTTGACCACCATCAGAACCGAGATGCGCGCCGTCGCCCAGGCGATCAGCGAGGTCGCAATCGGCACCGCCAGCAGCCATGGAATCTCGTCCCAGCGCAGCGACAGCGGCGGAAGGAAGGGAACCGCTTCCACGCCAAAGGATTCCAGTCCGCTTGCGCCCAGGAAGAACAGGCCGGCGAACAAGGTGCCCACGCCCGCCGCAAACAGGGCGGAGAGGAAATAATGCCATTCCACGGCACGTGCGATGAAGCCGGGCAGCGCTCCCATCTGGTGCAGCAACGCCACCATCTCGTGATGGGCGTCCAGCCCCGCGCGGGTGGCGAACGACACGGCGGCGGCGGTGGCACCCGCGATCAGCAATAATATTCCGTAGGCGGAATAGCGCACGGCATCGGCCAGCCCGCGCAGCCGCGCGATCCAGCGGCGATGATCGTCAACGCTGGCATGAGGTGCGGCCTGTTTGAGTTGTGCGGCCAGCTTCGTCACATCCACATCCTCGCCGGGGATGATGGCCGCATCGATCAGCCGGGGCAGGGGAATGCCTGACACCGCTCCATCCTTGCCGATCCAGGGTTCGACCAGGGCATTGATCTCCGCATCCGACAAGGGCGCAGCATGGGCGATGCCGGGTGTGGCCTGCAATACCGCCAATGCTGCCTGGGTTTCTCCGTCCAGCCCGGCGCGGGCGTCGCCCTGTTCCGGCGGCATCACCTGCACGGTGATCCGGTCGGAGAGCCCGCTCTGCCAGCTGTGAGCGGCGCGGTCGGCGACCAGCGAGGCGCCCAGCGCCAGCGCGGCCAGGAACGCCATCACTGCGATCACGAAGTCCAGCGGGGCGGCGCCCTTGTCGCGCGGCAGGATGTAAGTTGCGCGCTCTCTCATTTGGTCGGCCTCAATTCCACCAGCCGGCCCTCGATCAGCCGCATCTCGCGCCCCCTTGTCGCCTCGACCAGGGCGCGGTCATGGGTGGCGATCAAGACCGTGGTGCCCAGCCGGTTCAGCTCGGCGATCAGCCGGATCAGGCGTGCGCCCATTTCCGGATCGACATTGCCTGTGGGCTCGTCGGCGATCAGAAGGTCTGGCCGGGCCACCACCGCGCGGGCGATGGCGATGCGCTGCTGTTCGCCGCCCGACAGCGTGGCGGGCCTGGCTTCCATCCGGTCGCCCAGTCCCACCCAGGACAGAAGTTCGCGCACGTCGTGGGAGAATTCGCTCCCCTTCTTGCCCGCCAGCCGGAGCGGCAGGGCGACATTGTCGAAGGCTGAAAGATGGTCGAGCAACCGAAAGTCCTGGAACACCACCCCGATACGCCGGCGAATCGCCGGCAGGTCCCGCCTTTTGGCCGTAGCCAGTTCGGTGCCAAACAAGGTGATCAGGCCGCGCGAAGGCGGCTCGGCGACATAGATCAGCTTCAGAAGGGTGGTTTTGCCCGCGCCCGACAGGCCGGTCAGGAAGGTGAACGAGCCCGGCTCGAGCGAGAAGCTGACATCGCGCAGCACTTCAGGACCTGAGCCATAGCGCATGCCGACATTTTCGAAGCGAACCATGGCTAGTGTGCCCTAATCCGAAATCGCATGATCTCTATGTCGGTCTCCGGACGAATTTCGGAATCGAAGGACACTAACAACTTATTGATTTCCCGGGACCGTTCGGTTTCGAAGTTCGCAACGGGCTTGATATCAGGCTCCGGGCGAACTTCGAAACCCGGCCCTGGTGTGAACATAACTATCAGACAGCTTGCGGTCATGGGCCCCGGCCCGTATTTTTCACATGTTTTCAATGGGCCGGGCATGATTCTCACCTGCTCCTCCTGCGGTACGCGCTACTCGGTGGACGGGGCGAAATTCCCTGCCGCCGGACGCACCGTGCGTTGTGCCAAGTGCGGCAACAGCTGGCATCAGGCGGCCGAAACCCCGATGGAGGAGCTGGCAGCCCAACCGGTCACGCCTGAAGCCGCACCAGCCCAGACCATGCGTTCCCCGCTGGACGAAGCGGCCGGGTTTGAGTCGTTTCAGACGGGTGCGTCATCCACGCGCGCCTTCGCGCCCCAGCCGGCGGCGGCCGAGCCGCGCAAGCCCATCGGGCCACTGCTGGCGGTGATCGCCGGTTGGGCGGCCTTGATCGCGGTGGTGCTCGCGATTGCGGTCGCGGCCGTGCTTTACCGCCAGCATATTGTCGTGCTGTGGCCGCAATCGGCCGGTGTTTATTCCAGCCTCGGCTTGCATGTGAACACCAGCGGAATCGATTTCCGCCAGGTGGATTACCGCCGCGAGAGCGAGGATGGCCAGGTGGTGCTGGCCGTCACCGGCCAGATCATCAATGCCGGCTCGCGCCAGCTGCCGGTGCCGCAGACCGTGCGTGTCACCTTGAGCGACGCCACCAATCACGAACTCTATCACTGGACCTTCAAGCCCAATGTGACGGTGCTGGGTCCCGGTCAGTCGGTGCCTTTTGTCACCAGGCTCTCCAGCCCTCCGGCGGCCGCGCGCCATCTGGAAGTGCGCTTCGCCAAAGATGGGTCGTAATGGCACCGGATATACTTTTTACAGCCGAACAGATTCAGGATCGCGTCCGCGCCATGGCGCGTGAGATCGCGGCCGCGCCGCTCAAGCCCGACATCTGCATGCCGGTTCTGGTGGGTGGCTTCGTCTTCGCCGCCGATCTCCTGCGCGCGCTGGCCTGGGAAGGCGTGGCCCTGGATGTGGAAATGATCTGGCTCAGATCCTATGGCGACAAGCGCGTCGCCAGCGCCATTTCCATGATCGCGGGGCCTTCCGAACAGATCGAGGGCCGGCATGTGCTGGTGGTGGATGGTGTGCTGGACGCCGGCCGCACGGTTGCCAAAGCGGTATCGTTGATCCACGCCGCCGGCGCGGCCAGCGTGCAGGTGGCGGTGATGCTGGACAAGCAGCGCGCCGATGCGGTGGCCAAGGCCGATTTCGTGGGCTTTCAGGTAGGCAATGATTTTGTCGTGGGCTACGGCATGGACGATGCGGGGCGTTACCGAGGCCTGCCTTATATCGGCAAGGTACCGGGCTAGAAGGCCTTCAACAGCCGGTCTAGATAGTCGCGCTCCGCCTGCGGCCGGTTCATCTGGGCGGCCCTGCGGCGCAGTTCTTCCAGAATGGCACGGGCGCGCGCCAGGTCGGCCTGGCCCGGAATCTTGATTCCGGTATTGCCCAGTGGCGAGCCGTTCCTGCCCAGCGGATCTTCCTTGCCGCCAGCCTGACGCCCGCCCTGTTCGGCTTCATCCGCCAGCGCCTGCGCGCCCTGGCGCAGCGCGTCCAGCGCCTGGTTCTGGGCGCTGCCGGCGTTGGCCATGTCCTTTTGGCCCAACGCCTGGCCGGCCTCGCCCATCGCCTTACCGGCTTCGCGCAGCTTTTCCGCCGACTTGCCGTCCATGCCCTTGAGCGAATCCTGCAATTCCTTTTCCAGGTCGTTCTGCTGCTTCTGCAGGCCCTGCGCGCCGCCATCCTTCTTGTCGCCCTGGCCCTGTTGCTGGCGGAAGGTCTTGTCCAGCAGGTCGCGCTGCTTGCCCATCAGGCCGCCCAGCTTCTGGATGGCGTCATTCAGCTTCTTGTTCTGCGGCGTCTGTTCGCCATTGCCGCCCTTTGCGCTCTGGCTGGTGTGGAGATTTTCCAGCATGGACTGCAACACCGCCATCAGCTTGGCTGCCGCCTCGCGATCGCCGGCCTGGGACAGCTGCTGGATGGTCTTGAGCAGGGTGTTGAGGTCATTCTGGTTCATGGTCTGGGCGTTGGGCGGCAGCGGCGCCTCGCTCTGGGCGGTGGGATTGGCCGCCATCGCCTGCATGTAACGCTGCATGGCTTCGTTGTAGCGCTTGAGCAGTTCGTCGATCACCTCCTGCGGCGCTCCGCTCGCCAGTGCCGCCATGATCATCATCTGCAGCTTGCGCAGTTCCTCGGCCGCGGAAAGCAGGCCGCCCCGCTCCAGCTTCAGCGCGGTCTGCCACAAGAGGTCTTCGACCCTGGCGGTGTCTGCATCGCTCCTGGCGTTCTTCACGCCATTAAAGGCGCTGCGCAGGGCGAGGAAAATATCGTGTTTGTCGCTGTAGAAGCGGTCGGGATCGATGGTCAGCGCATCGAGCGTCAGCATCACGATCTTGCGACCGGCGGCGTCGGTGGTGGCCAGATGCTGACGCTGTTCGATCAGGGCGCGAGCCAAAGGATCGGTGAAGACACGCGCTGGAATGCGGAAGGTGAAAGGCGCGCTTGTTCCCACCTGGCCAATGGCGTCGCGCGCCTCGAGTCGGCCTTCCACCACCAGTCCGGCATAGGGATGGCTGGTCAGGTCGATATAGCTGGTCTGGTCCACATCGCGGGCCGAGGATTCCGGTAGCGGCAGTTCCGCCACCAGCGGCTTGCCATGACCGCCCCCAGACGTTTTGAGTGGCCGCAGCACCGCGCGCGCGCTGGCGACACCATAATCATCATGGGCCTTGAAGGAAAATTTGGTCGCCTTCTGCTCGGTGGCGCTGGGCTTGGCGGACAGAGAAATGGTCGGCGCCATATCCGGCACGGCGCGCACATACCATTTGCCGATGGCGCGTCCGCCCACCTGCACCCGCACGCGCGCGTCGGTGGAAAGGATCACGTTGCTGGAATATTCACCGTCCTCGCCAGCGAAGCGGGGCGCGGCATTGCTGCCAGCCATCAGGCCGGGACGGCGCGGCGCGCCATGCACGCGCAAGTTCAGGACCGAACCCTGCGGCACGGTGATGGTGGCGGTGTCGCCGGGGCGCAGGCTGGTCAACGGCATGCCGGTATAGGGTGGCGGGTCGATCCAGGCATCGATGGTGGCGGCGGCGCCCGCGCCGCTGTCGAAGGCGGATACCAGCCGCACACCAGTGTCGCTGCGCGCCAACACCAGGCCCACCGCCAGTGCGATCAGAAGATACCAGCGCAGTCCCTGGCGGTCGCGTTCGGCAAGTCCCGTGCGCGGCGGCGCGATGCGGAAACGGCCTGGCAGGGGCCGGGCCTGATGCAGCTGCCACAATGCGCGCGAAAAGGGGTCATCGCCCACCAGCACATCATTGCGCTCGGAGATCGGGCGATGCTCAAGGCCGCTGTCGCGCTCCAGCCGCCGCGCGGCGTCAATGCTGTGCGGCCAGGAAAAGTCTTCGAAGCCGTCCACCAGCGACAGTGCGCTCAAGGTAATGGTGGCGGCCAGCGCCAGCGCCTGAACCGGCCAGGGAATGAAGGCGAAGACGCCGGTCAGCGCCAGGGCCAGATAGAAGCCGGTGAAGCCGACCGCGGGCCACAGCCGCGGTAGGAATTTTTCGATGGCCAGAACCGCACGCGCCAGCGCGAGCTTGCCGCCTAGCGGGTCAGCCGGAAAGCCAGTCTGGGATGCGGTCCTTGGCGATGAGATCGGCATAAGTCTCTCTGGGCCTTACGATGCCCCATTGCTCGCCGTGAACCAAGACTTCTGCGACGCGCGGACGGGCATTGTAGTCGCCCGCCATCACTGCGCCATAGGCGCCCGCCGACAGGATTGCCACAAGATCGCCGCTTTTGAGTTCCGGCAAAGGCCGGTCTGCCGCGAAAAGATCACTGGTTTCGCAGACCGGCCCGACCACGTCGTAGCGCGGGCGCGGGGAACCGGCCACCGGTTCCTGAACCGGCACGATCTCATGCCAGGCATCGTATAGGGCAGGCCGGATCAGATCGTTCATGCCGGCGTCAATGATCAGAAATGTCTTGGCGTCGCCCCGCTTCACATAGATCACGCGACTGACCAGCACCCCGGCATTGGCGGCGATCAGCCGGCCCGGCTCGAAGGACAGGGTGCAGCCGAAATCTTTTGTAACCCGCGTCACCATGGCGCCGTAGGCAGTGGGGTCGGGCGGGGGGCTGTTGTCGTGCTCGTAAGGCACACCCAGCCCGCCGCCCAGATCCAGGCGGGTGATGGCATGGCCGTCGGCGCGCAAGGTGGCGATCAGTTCGCCGATGCGGGTGAAGGCGGTCTCGAACGGTTCCAGTTCGGTGATCTGGCTGCCGATATGTACATCGACGCCGACAATCTCGATATTCTTGAGCGTTGCGGCATGGGCATAGGCCTCGCGCGCATGCCGGAAGGGAATGCCGAACTTGGTTTCGGCCGTGCCGGTGTTGATCTTGGCATGGGTCCTGGCGTCCACGTCCGGATTGATGCGCAAGGTGACGGGTGCACGCTTGTTCAGGCCGCGCGCGACCTCGTCCAGCGCCGCCAGCTCCGGCTCACTCTCCACATTGAACTGATAGATACCTGCTTCCAGGCCGGCCTGCATTTCGGCGGGCGTCTTGCCCACGCCGGAGAAGACGATCTTGCCCGCGGGAATGCCGGCCGCCAGCGCCTTGGCCAGTTCGCCACCCGACACCACATCGGCGCCGGCGCCGAGCCTGGCCAGGGTCTTCAGAACCGCCAGATTGTCATTGGCCTTGACCGCAAAGGCGACCAGCGAGCCCTTTGGCAGCGCGCCGGAAAACACCTTGTAATGGCGCTCCAGCGTGGCGGTGGAATAGCAATAGAAGGGCGTGCCCACGGCCTCCGCCAGCCGCTCCAGCCGCACGTCTTCCGCGCACAGCGCGCCGTCCTTGTACTGGAAATGATTCATCGGCCGCTCAACGCCCTATCGGATAAGGCGGCTTGGAGGGATCGGGCGTGTCTTTGGGTGTAGTCTGGCCATTGGGTTTGACCAGCTCGTTCTTCACGCCGCAGGACGCGACCGCCAGCGTCAGGATCAGGATGGGGAGAATGAGGCTTCTCATTTCAGGATGCTCCGCCAGTGATGCAGCTGTTCCCTTACGCGCGCCGGCGCGGTGCCGCCCAGGCTCATGCGCGAATTCACGCTGGCCTCGGGCGACAGGACCTTGAACACCTCGGCCGAGATGGCGGGCTCGACGGTCTGCATGTCGGAAAGCGGCAGTTTGTCGAGGGTCACGCCCTTGTCTTCGGCCAGCTTCACGATCGAGCCGGCAATGTGATGGGCTTCGCGGAACGGCTTCTTCAGCACCCGCACCACCCAGTCCGCCAGATCGGTGGCGGTCGGGAAGCCCGGTTCGCAGGCCGCGCGCATCCTCTGCGGCTGGGCGGTCAGGTCGGCGATCATCGCCGCCATCGCAGCCAGAGAGAGTTCAAGCGTGTCGGCGGCGTCGAACACCCGTTCCTTGTCCTCCTGCAGGTCGGTACCATAGGTCAGCACCAGGCCCTTGACGACTGTGGCCAGGGCCACGAAGTCGCCCAGCACCCGGCCGGTCTTTCCGCGGATCAGTTCGGCGGCGTCGGGATTCCTCTTCTGCGGCATGATGGACGAACCGGTGGTGAAGGCGTCCGACAGCTTCACAAAACCGAATGCGGGCGTGGACCATTGCACCAGCTCGCCCGCCAGACGCGACAGGTGAACGGCGCAGATCGAGCAGGCCGCCAGATATTCCAACGCGAAATCGCGCGCCGAAATCGCATCCATGGAATTGCGCATCGGCCGCGCGAAGCCCAGCGTGTGGCTGGTGGCGTCGCGGTCGATGGGGAACGAAGTGCCGGCGAGTGCCGCCGCGCCCAGGGGCGATTCATTCAACCGCTTGCGTGCATCTTCGAAACGGCCGCGGTCGCGCCCGAACATCTCGACATAGGCCATCATGTGATGGGCAAAAGTCACCGGCTGGGCCACCTGCATATGGGTGAAGCCCGGCATGATGGTTTCCAGATGCTTCTCGGCCTGGGCGAACAGCGCCTGTTGCAGCGCCCGCAAACCCTGGTCGGCGCGCTCGCATGCGCTTCGCACCCATAGCCGGAAGTCGGTCACCACCTGGTCGTTGCGCGAACGCGCGGTATGGAGCCGCCCCGCCGCCGGTCCGATCAGCTCGGCCAGCCTGGCCTCGATGTTCAGGTGAATGTCTTCCAGCTCGCGCTTGAAGACGAACGCGCCCTCGGCAATCTCCTTCTCGATGACCGCCAGGCCATCCAGGATCTTCTGGCCGTCATCCTTGGAGATGATCCCTTCATTGGCCAGCATGCGGCAATGCGCGCGGCTGCCCGCCAGGTCCTCGGCCGCCAGGCGCTTGTCGAAATCGATCGAGGGGGTAATCTCCCTCATGATGTCGGCGGGGCCAGAGGCAAAGCGCCCGCCCCACATTTTGTTGGTGCTCATTCTGTCATCCGAAAGGCCATGACCAAGAAGATTATCATCAGCCTGGCCGTGATCGCAGCGCTTGCGCTGGGCGTTCTATATGGGAAAGGCCTGCTTTCTGTCCATCAGGGCTTCCAGCCTCCGGCACAGCTCGCGGTGCTGGTGCTGGAAAAGGCGCCCAAACCCGCCCCCGATGTGCGCTTCACCGACGCTTTGGGGGCCGCCCATGCGCTGGACGCGTTCCGGGGCCGTTACGTGTTGCTCAACATGTGGGCGACCTGGTGCGGGCCTTGTGTGAACGAACTGCCATCCTTGGCCCGGCTGGCCCAGTTCGCGCCGGGGCTGAAGGTGCTGGCCATCGATACTGACCATGAAAAGGTGGACGCCGCCGGCTTTCTCAAAAGCCACAATGCCGGCTCGCTGCCGGTCTATGTGGACTCCGAGCGGATGATGCTGCGTAGCTTTGTGGTGCCGGGCCTGCCGACGACGATTCTGATCGGACCGGACGGCAAGGTGATCGCGCGTGCCGAAGGGCCGGCTGACTGGGGATCGGAAGAGGCTGTCGCTTACTTCAAGCGCATCACAGGTAGCTGAGCGGGTCTTTGGCCTAGCTTTTCTTTGCGAGCGAAGCGAGCTTAGAAAAGCTGGCCCCGCTTCGAGCCCGCATAGCGGGCGAGGGCGGTGCGGCTACGAGTTCGTCGCGTTCGCACGCCGTCGCTACGAACCGCTCGTGTACGTCTTGTACACGTCGCTAGGCGCTCCTGCTCACGTCACAAAATCCCTCGCTACTGCGGCGTAACGGATCTAGCGCGTCGGTACCGGATGCTCGCCCCGATAATCGTAGAAACCGCGACCGGTTTTCCGGCCAAGCCAGCCCGCTTCCACGTATTTCACCAGCAGCGGACAGGGGCGGTATTTGGAATCCGCCAGGCCTTCATACAGCACCTGCATGACCGAGAGACAGGTATCGAGGCCGATGAAGTCGGCCAGCTGCAAGGGGCCCATGGGGTGATTGGCGCCCAACCGCATGGCGGTGTCGATGGCGTCCACATTGCCCACGCCCTCATAGAGCGTATAGACCGCCTCATTGATCATCGGCAGCAGGATGCGGTTGACGATAAAGGCGGGGAAATCCTCGGCATACGCCGCGGTCTTGCCCGTGCGTTTGACGATCTCAAGCGCCGCCTGGAAGGTCGCGTCGTTTGTGGCGATGCCGCGGATCACTTCCACCAGCTGCATCAATGGCACCGGGTTCATGAAATGCAGGCCGATGAAATGCTCCGGCCGGTCGGTGGCGGCAGCAAGCCTGGTCACGGAAATGGATGAGGTGTTGGTGGCGACCATGGCAGTGGGCGAGATGCGCTTGCACAGATCCTGGAAGATCTTCTTCTTGATCGCCTCGTCCTCGGTCGCCGCCTCGATCACCAGGTCGCGGTCCTTGAGGTCGTCGAGCGTCTGGGTAGCACGAATGCGCGCAAGCGCCGGCTTGATCCGGTCCTCGGTTATGGCCCCTTTGGCGGCCTGGCGCTGCATGTTCTTTTCGATGATGCCAAGCGACTTGGCCAGCGCATCCTTGTTTATGTCGTCCAGCACTACGTCATAACCAGCCAGCGCCAGCACATGAGCGATACCCGTGCCCATCTGGCCCGCACCGATGACGCCGATTTTTTCCACTGCCATGTTACTCGCCCTTACCTGTAGCCGCGCTTGGTGAGTTCACTATCAAGCTCCGGCAGGATCTGGAACAGATCGCCGACCAGTCCATAATCCGCCACCTGGAAGATCGGAGCCTCCGCATCCTTGTTGATGGCCGCGATCACCCTGGAATCCTTCATGCCGGCGAGATGCTGGATGGCGCCGGAAATGCCCACCGCGATGTAGAGATCGGGCGCGACCGCCTTGCCGGTCTGGCCGACCTGATAATCGTTGGGCACAAAGCCCGCATCCACCGCCGCGCGCGATGCGCCGACCGCGGCGTGCAGCTTGTCGGCAATGGAATCCAGGAGCTTGAAATTCTCCGCCGAACCCAATCCTCGCCCGCCTGAAATCACGATCTTGGCGGAGGTGAGTTCGGGGCGCTCGGACTTGGAGAGCGCTTCGCCGGCGAAAGACGACCGGCCTGGATCGGCCGCCGCCGCAATCTTCTCGACTGGCGCGTTGCCGCTTTCGGCGGCCGCCGTGAAAGCGGTGGTGCGTACCGTGATGACCTTTTTGCCCGAGGGCGCCTGCACGGTTTCGAGGGCGTTGCCGGCATAGATCGGCCGTTCGAATGTGTCGGGCGACACCACTTTCAGGATTTCGGAAATCTGGCCGACATCCAGTTTGGCGGCGACGCGCGGCAGGAAATTCTTTCCCGTGGTGGTGGCAGGCGCCAGGATGGCATCATACCCGTCGGCCAGCGACAGGATCAGCACTTCCATCGGCTCGGCCAGTTGGCGGGCGTAAACGCCGGCTTCGGCCAGCAGCACTTTCTCCACGCCTGCGATCTTCGCTGCAGCATCCGCCACGGCGGCGCAATTCTCACCGGCGACCAGCACATGCACGGGGCCCCCGATCTCGATCGCCGCCGTCACCGTCTTGTGGGTGGCGTCCTTCAGCAGCGCATTGTCGTGCTCGGCGATGACCAGTGACGCCATCTCACAAAACTCCAGCGGCAGTGAGCTTGTCGAGCAGCTCGCCGACGCTTGTCACTTTGACGCCGCCGTCACGCTTTGGCGGCTCGGAAACTTTCAGCACCTTGAAGCGCGGGGTGATGTCGACACCCAGATCCGCGGGTGATTTCTCCGCGATCGGCTTTTTCTTGGCCTTCATGATGTTGGGCAGCGAGGCATAGCGCGGTTCGTTGAGCCTCAGATCGGTGGTCATTACCGCCGGCAGCTTCACTTCCACGGTCTGCAGTCCGCCATCGATCTCTCTGGTGATCGTGGCGCTGTCCTCGCCGAGTTCCATGGAATGGGCGAAGGTTCCCTGTGGCCAACCCATCAACGCCGCCAGCATCTGGCCCACCTGATTGGCGTCGTCGTCGATTGCCTGCTTGCCGGTAATCACGAAGTCCGGCTTTTCCTCTTCCACGATGGCCTTGAGGATCTTGGCCACAGCCAGCGGTTCGACCGTCTGGTCGGTTTTCACCAGGATGCCGCGGTCCGCGCCCATGGCCAGTGCAGTGCGGATGGTTTCGCTGGCCTGCTGGGGCCCGATGGAGACGGCCACCACTTCGCTGGCCTTGCCCTTTTCCTTCAGACGCACCGCCTGTTCGACGGCGATCTCGTCAAACGGGTTCATGGACATTTTTACGTTGGCCAAGTCCACGCCGCTCTGGTCCGCTTTCACGCGGACCTTCACGTTGTAGTCAATCACCCGCTTGACGGGCACCAGGACCTTCATGGGTTTCGCTAATCCCGAATTGGGGCGGCTGCTTGCTCCGCTTGGGCGCCCTTCTTGTGCGGTGCAAAAAGTATGGCTGGGGCCCAAGCTATGTCAACGAAAGGGCGAACAATTCCGCCCAGCTTCTGTTGCAAAGCAACAAAGCTGGTTAATCGGGGCGCGTCACTCCGCCGCAGGGAACTATTTCAGACTCGCCAGATAAGCGACCACGTCGGCCTGCTGCTTTTTGCTGGAAAGACCGGCGAAGGTCATCTTGGTCCCTGGAACCACGCGCGCCGGGCCCGCCACCCACTTGGTCAGATTGGCCTCGTTCCAGACCAGGCCGGACTTCTTCAGCGGCGCCGAATAGGCATAACCGGCGCGGGTCGCCGCTTTGCGGCCGAACACGCCAAAGAGATTGGGGCCAAGCCCGTCGCCACCGCCCTTGTCGCTGGTGTGGCAGACCGCGCAGCGCTTGAAGACATCGGCACCTGCCTTGGCGTCTCCAGCCGCTTCGGCTGCAAGAGTGGATCCCGCCAACAGCGCCAGCGCGACGGTAATTTTACGAAACATGGACGTCGACCCTTCTCTTGGTGTCCCTAACCGGGCGCCTCCATAACCGATTTTGTACTCAAAAACAGCGGTCTTATGGCGCGGCTTTCGGTCCTGTGGCCTCTCAAGGAGTGAGGCAGCCACCAACCAAAGGCGGCATCGCAAATCCATGCGTCGATGGTTGGGCCTCGGGAGCATCGACGCGCGGGTCGTTGTTGGGAAACCGTATATATACGATAGGCCACGGAAAACTTCCGCCTGCCGCTTTTCCGGTTATAGAATCCGGACGATGAGCGAGCCGCATGATTTGCCTCAGGCCGAAGAGCCGGTGCGCGCCCGTACGCGCATCGTTCAGGACTTCGCCCATGAGGCACGGGCCGCGCGCAGCATGGCCCGTCTGCGTGACTTGTTGTGCGAGACGGTCTGGGCGTTAGGCTTCCATCATCTTCTTCTGCAGGGCGCCTCGGGGCAGGTATGGCTCGCGGACGTACCGCCGGGCTGGAATGCGGTGGCGCCGGTCTCCAGTGACGCAGTGCTGACCGCGGCTGTCCAATCCTTCGCGCCTTTTCTGTGGTCCGACATATCCCGTCTGGTGATGCTCAGCCGGCCGCAGCGTGACTTCCTGGATGCGGCCCATGCGGCAGGCATCGGGGCTGCAGTGGCGGTGCCTATCCATCGCCCGCGCGGCGCTCAGGAGGCCGGCAGTTATTCCGTCTTTGCCGGCTGCTGCTCCTTTTTGATGAAGAATGGCGTACCGCTGCCGCTCGAAAGCCTGGCGGCCGCACATTATGTCGGCGCGCTCGCTTTCGACGCGGCGGAAAATCTGCGCGAGCCCAGATCGGATAGCGCGAGCCGCGGACCGCAGTTGACCCCGCGCCAGCGTGACTGCGTGGTGCTGGTGGCGCAGGGCAAGAGTGACTGGGAAATCGGCCAGGTGCTTGGGATCAGTGAATCCACCGTGCACAAGCATATCGAGGACGCCAAGCGCCGCTTTGGCGTCTCCACCCGCGTGCAGCTCGTGGTGCGCTCGCTGTTCGATGCGCGCCTGAGTTTCTCGGACGTGATGAGCGGGACGCCTTAATTGCCCCTCCGGCCGTGAGGCCGCTAACAAAAGGTCCAGTGGATCTTTTGGCGGCCGAACGCCCGCGAAGCGGGCCGCAGCAACCGGAAGAAACTTGGCCGCCGATCCTGCCGCTCGCTAAAGCTCGCGGCGTTCGTCGCTCTCGCAGGTCCGCCGGACCTGCTCATCCGCGTTCCGCGGACCGCTCCTCATCCCCATGCAAGCGCGCTGACGCGCGCGCAGGGGAGGGTTACGCGTTGACCAGTTCCACCTGCACGACATCGGTGCGCGCGACTTCGAAGGTCGCCGCGCAGATGCCCAGATAGAATTCCCAGTTGCGCAGGAACTGCTGGTCATAGCCCAGCGCCCTGATGGCGCCTTCCTGTCCCTGCATCTGGACCAGCCATTCGCGCAGGGTACGGGCATAATCCTTGCCGAAGCCGAAGGCGCCGGCAAATTTGAGGCCGGCCTTTTCCGCTTCCTCGCGAAAGCGGGCCAGCGACGGCAGCATGCCGCCGGGGAAGACATAATGGCGGACGAAATCGCTCCGGGTGCGATAGCCGGCGAACAGTTCGTCCTTGATGATGATGGTCTGGATGATGGCGCGGCCGCCGCGTTTCAGCCGCTCAGCCACGGTGGCGAAATATTGCGGCCAGTAATGCTCGCCGACAGCCTCGAACATCTCGATGGAGACGATATTGTCGAACTGGCCCTTCGAGCAGCGATAGTCTTCCAGCTTGATGTCGGCGGCGCCCTTGAGCCTTTCGGTGGCGAATTTGTGCTGGGCGGGCGAGATGGTGAGGCCAGTGACCCGGTGGCTGTCGCACGCCGCGCGTTCCGCGAAGCCGCCCCAGCCGCAGCCGATTTCCAGCACGCTGGCCTTGGGCTTTTCGAACTTGGACAGGATGCGCTCATACTTGTTCTGCTGGGCGCGGAACAGGTCGGCGGCACCGTTATAGAGCGCCGAGGAATAGGTCATGCTCTTGTCGAGCCACAACGAATAGAAGTCGTTTCCGACGTCGTAATGGTCCTGGATGTTGCGCGCCGAACCCGCGATGGAATTGCGCCTGACAAGCGCATTGTGGATCACGAAGCCCAGGCGGTTGAGGAAGTTGCCGTGACTGAAATCGGCGAAATGGTCCAGGTTCAGGAGGAACAGGCTGATCAGCTTCTCGACACTGTCGGTGTCCCAGGAGCCCGCGATATATTCCTCGCCCAGCCCGATATCGCCGCGCGCCATGATCCGGCGCAGCACATCCCAGTCCCCAATGCGGAAACTGGCTTGGGGGCCTGGCTGCACGCCTTTGGCGACGGTGACCTCGCCATTGGGGGCGGTAAAAGTGAGTGTGCCGAATTCCATCGAAGCCAGCGCCTTGCGCCAGTTCTTCTCGATATAGGAGGCAGGTATCAGGGACATTGGCAGCTTCCCGTCATAAGCGGTCCAAGATTAAACTTGGACGCGACTCAAGACAATTATGCGGGCACAGGTCCGGGATGCGGAAAGCCCGCAAGCAGCACGGGCGATCGGGACTTTTGTTGCGGCGCATCGGCCTTGGGCGCGCTTTCCTCTTCCCAGGGGATGACCGCCCCAAGCGCGCGCGCGACCCTGACGGCGCTCGACAGCCCGTCCTCGTGGAAGCCGTGGCCCAGATGGGCGCCGGCGAACCAGGTCCCCCGCCTGCCCTGAAGAGCGGCGATGCGGCCTTGCGCGGCGATGGCTATGGAATCGAAAACCGGATGGTCGAAATCGGTCTGATCAAAAATCAGATGCTCGGGAATTTCGCGCTTGGGGTTGAGGCTGACGAACAGAGGGTAGTCCTGGTCGATCCCCTGCAGCAGGTTCATCCAGTAAGTGACCGTGATCTTGGGATGCAGAAAGTCGCCGTCCGAGGTGTAGACCCAGCTTGCCCAGCAGCGCCGGCGCCTGGGCATCATGCTGGTGTCGCGGTGCAGGACGGCCCGGTTCTTCTGATAACGGAAGCAGGAAAGCGCGGCCACCTCGTCGGAGGTGGCATCCTTGAGCATGGCCAGAGTCTCGTCGCCATGGGAGGCCAGCACCACCTGGTCATAAGTCTCCACGCCGCCCTGGCTGTCCCGGATCTGGACTTTGCCCTCCTGACGGGTGACCGCCATCGCGCCACAACCGGTGCGAATATGATGGGCGAAAGGCGCGGTCAGGCGGCGGACATATTCCCGGGAGCCGCCGGTGACGGTTTGCCAGCGCGGCTGTCCGGTGAAAGACATCAGATGATGGTTGGCGAAAAAGCGGACCAGGGTGCGGGCCGGGAAGTTCATCATCTCGCAGGGCGGACAGCTCCAGATCGCCCCCGACATGGGCAGGAGGTAATAGCGGCGAAACCAGTCACCCAGGCCCAGCTTCTGGATCAGGCCTTCCAGATTCAGGTCGGGATGGCGCTCCACCGTCTCCTGCGCCTGGGTGTTGAAGATCATCACATCCCGGACCAGAAGCCCGAATTTTGGTCGCAAGAGGTTGCGGCGCTGGCCCAGCACCGCGTCCAGGTCCTTGGCGCCCCATTCCAGCCAGCCGTCCCGAATCGAGGCGGCGAATGTCATGTCGCTGGCATGCGTGGGCACGTTCAGATGCGCGAACATCCCCGACAGGTTGGGATAGTTGGGGCGATTGAAGACGATGAAGCCGGTGTCGACGGGGATGGCCTTGCCGTCATAATCCACCGTGACAGTGCGGCTATGGCCGCCAATGCGGGAAGCTTTTTCATAGACCGTGATCTCGTGGCGCTGGTTCAGCAGGAAGGCGCTGCCCAGCCCGGAAATACCCGTCCCCACGATTGCAATCTTGGCCATTGGCGCCCCTAAACCTATGGACCAGTTACGCCCCCTTGCGACAACCGGATCACCGAAGCCTAGAGCCTGATTTTCTGGGATGGAAGCAGCCGGCGTTGGCGTCCGGCGCGGCGAATCCGCCAGGAGCAAGGCGAAGAGCGATGCAGTGTCCATCGGTCGAGCCTTGCGATGCCGCGGGCGGTCGCCGGACGCCAACCCGAAGGGCCGTGGTCTTTTGTACCGTGGGTTCGTCCCCCCCCCGGTCCGCGCGCAGCGCGGCCGCAGGATAAACTCCGGGCTCGGCCGTAGATTCCGCTACGCCCTTGCCCTTCTCCTGCCCACGTCACAAAATCCTTACGGCGCAGGCGCCTCCATCCCAGAAAATCAGGCTCCATGATCCGGGCGCGGCTGGCGCGCGTAAAAGAACCGCAGGCAGGGGGCTTCATGACCTATCCGATTGCTTATGTGGCTTGCGTTCTCGTGATGGGCGCACTTGACTTCCTCTGGCTCTCCAACACATCGGGCGCTCTGTATCACCGGGACCTGGGACCGCTGCTTGCGGAAAATCCCAACATGACCGTCGCGGTGATCTTCTATCTCACCTATATCGTCGGTGTTCTGATCTTCGCGGTGCGTCCGGCACTCATGGCCGGCGACTGGAAGACTGCCGCGCTTTACGGCGCGCTGTTCGGTTTCTTCACCTATGCGACCTACGATCTCACCAACTTTGCAACCATGAAGATGTGGACCCTGCGCGTCACGCTTCTGGATGTGGCCTGGGGCACGGTCTTGACAGGGGTGACCGCAAGCGCCGGCGCGCTGGCGGCGCTTAAGTTCGCGCGCTAGCGCACCGAGACGGCTTTATCCGCGGAAACTTCCGGAACCGCCCCCCGCGCAGGGTGTTCCTTCCTCATATATCCAGGAAGGAATTTCCAATGCTCGGAACAATTCTGATCGTGGTTCTGCTGCTTCTGCTGCTGGGTTCCTGGCCTTCATGGCCGTACAGCCGCGGCTGGGGTTACTACCCCTCCGGAACGTTGGGTCTGGTGCTGGTGATCGTGCTGGTGCTGGCGCTCCTGGGTCGCGTTTGACGAACGGGCAGGCACGTTGCGAGGAGGCCTGCGTGAGTAAGAAAAAGCTTTTCGAGGACATCAAGCAAAATCCGGCGCGCATCTACCGCATGCCGGCCGACGTGTTGCGTGACCGCCGCTTCGACGATGCCGAAAGGCTTCGGATTTTGCAGTCGTGGCGTGATCTCTCCAGCGACGGTGCCGATGCGGCGGAAATCGACGCCGTGATCGCGGAGGTGGAAAGCCGACGCCGCGCCAGCGATCACGCGGCGGAATGAAGAAGAGGAGGTTTGGTCATGGCACAGACGCGGACGGAAAATGGCAAAGTGGTTCTGGGCGCGCAGGAGGCGCGCCAGGGCAAGGAACTGGGCGTGATGCGCTATGTGCTGCACATCTCGCTCGCGCTGGCGGTGATCGCCGGCGTGGTGATTTACGCCTTCTTCTTCCATTGAGGGGCGTCAGCGCGCCGACAATTCCATCAGCGCGCGCTTGAGCTCCAAGGGCCCGAACGGCTTCTGCAGCACGAGATGATCGCGATATTCTTCGGGCAACCCACGCGCGCCGTAAGCCGTGGCGAACAGGAAAGGGATATCCCGCTCCTTGAGCGCCTCCGCGAAGGGAAAGACGGTCTTGCCGTTGAGATGTACGTCCAGCATCGCGAGATCGAAACTGTCGCTGTCGACCATCCCCATGGCGTCTTCCAGCCGGGGCACCACCGCGGCCACCTCATAGGCCAATTCGCTGACCATGTCCTCGATCAGGATCGCGACCGTCATCTCGTCCTCGACTACCAGCACGCGGGGCACCGCGAGCCTCAAATCGTGATTGGCAGGAAGGCCCGGGCCAGGTCCGGAGCGGGGGAGGGGCATGGCGGCATTGCTCATAGCATGCCAACGTTTCTTCCGGGCGAAGAGTTCCTGCGACCGGAAATCTAACCCGCTGGGCTGGTTATCAATTTCCTATGCGTCGGGCTAACCCCTTGACGTCAAAGCCGGTGGCCGTCACCAAGGCAATATTCTTGCCAGGAACCTGCCTTTGTCTACCCTTTCCGACACTTGTGTGACAGCGACGCTGTCCGTGATCGTTCCCACCTTCAAGGAGCGCGGCAATGTCGCCGAATTGGTGCAGCGATTGAATCTGGCGCTGGCAGGGATCGCCTGGGAAGCCATCTTCGTGGACGACAATTCCCCCGATGGCACGGCTGCGGCGGTCAAGGAGATTGCCGGCCGCGATCCGAGGGTGCGTTGTCTGAGGCGGGTGGGCCGTCGCGGCCTGGCCGGGGCCTGCATCGAGGGCATGTTGTCCAGCGCAGCCCCTTACGTCGCGGTGATCGACGCCGATCTGCAGCATGACGAGAAAGTGCTGCCGGCGATGCTGGCCAAGCTTGAGACGGGCGAAGCCGATCTGGTCGCGGCGACCCGCTATGTCGCCGGGGGCTCCGCCGCCAGCTTCTCCGAAAGCCGCGGCACGATCTCCCGGCTCGCGACCAGGCTGACCCACAAGGCGGTGGGCACGCCCCTGTCCGATCCCATGTCCGGCTTTTTCATGATGCGCCGCGACCGTTTTGACGAGATCGCGCCAAGACTGTCGCCGGCGGGGTTCAAGATCCTGCTCGACATCGCGGCCACCGCCGGATCGAAGTTGCGCATCGCCGAGCAGCCCTACAGTTTCGGTGAACGCTTCGATGGCGAGAGCAAGTTCAATATCCAGATCGGGGTCGAATTCCTGGGTTTGCTGCTGGCCAAGATGACCGGCGATCTGGTGGATCCGCGTTTCATCTTCTTCGCCATTGTCGGCAGCATCGGCCTTCTGGTGCATCTGGCGATCCTGTTCGGCGGCATTTGGATGCAGGAGCCGTTTCGCGCCGCCCAGGTCAACGCCACCTTCGTGGCCATGACCAGCAACTTCCTGCTCAATAATGAGCTGACCTATCGCGACCGGCGACTGAAGGGCTGGGCGATGCTGCGCGGCTTCATCCTGTTTTGCCTTGTCTGCTCGGTGGGCGTCATCGCCAATGTGGATCTGGCGAGCTGGCTTTATGTCGAACGCCCGATCTGGTGGGTGGCGGGCGCGGTCGGTGCGGTAATGAGCGTATTGTGGAATTACGCCATGTCGACGCTGTTCGTCTGGCGCGCGAGATGACACCGCCCCCTCCGATCCGGCCTGCGCGCCTTGTGGCGCTTGGCGTTCGGTTGGCTTGGCCGCCAACCTCACCCTTCGCACCTGTGAGGCCGAATAGCGAAAGCTCCTGCGGAGCTTTCGCCGGCCGAACGTGCTACGGGCACCTCCCCCTATGCAAACGCGCTTCGCGCGTGCGGGGGAGGACATGATCCCGGCGCGCGTTTCTCTCGCGCTGGTCCTTCTGCTGATCGGTATTCGGGGCGCGGTGGCGGCGCTGCTGCCGCTTTCGGCCGACGAAGCCTATTACTGGCTATGGTCCAAACACCTGGCCGCGGGCTATTTCGACCATCCGCCGATGATCGCGTGGATGATCAAGGCCGGGACTTCGCTGTTCGGAGACACGCCCTTTGGCGTGCGGTTGATGGGCGTTCTACTCTCGCTTCCGGCAAGCTGGTTTGTCTGGCGCGCGGCGGCAGCCATCTTGAAAAACGAAGACCGTGCCGCGTTCGCGGCCCTTTTGTTCAACCTTACCCTGATGGCGTCGGTAGAACTTCTGGCGGCGACGCCGGACATGCCTTCCGTGGTCGCCAGCGCCGCCTTTGCCTACTTCCTCGCCCGCGTGCAGGCGACTGGCAAAGGCGTGCAGTGGCTCGGCGTCGGAATCGCCGCGGGGCTCGGTCTGCTGTCGAAATTCTCCATGCTGTTTCTGGGCGCTGGCGCCCTTGTCTGGTTGCTTGTCGATCGCAACGCCCGCCGCTGGCTGTTGACGCCCTGGCCCTGGGTTGCGGCCTTGCTTGCGGTTGCGATCTTCATCCCCAATCTTCTGTGGCAGTCGCGGCATCATTGGGAGACGTTCGCTTTCCAGTTCGGTCGCATTGGGACCGGCCATTTCACCTTGCGCTTCCTTGGCGAATTCCTGGCGGCGCAATTCGGTCTCGCCACGCCGCTGATCTTTGTCCTGATGGCGCTGGGACTTTGGCGCGCCACGCGCCTTTCCAGCGACCGGCTTCTGCTCGCCATGCTGGTTTGGGTCGGCCTGGGTTATTTCCTCGAGCATGTGCTGCATGACCGTGTACAGGGCAACTGGCCATGCTTCCTCTATCCGATGCTCGCGATCCTCGCCGCCGATGCTTATGTGAACCCGGCCTCGAGCAGCGAAGCGGCAGGCGATCAAAAAAGCGGCCTGTGGCGCAAAGTCTCCATGATTGCCGCGCCGATGGCTGCCGTGTTTCTGCTGGCGGTCTATGCCCAGGCGCTTTATGCGCCCCTGCCGCTGCGCAGGGATCCGGTGGCCCGTCTGCTGGGTCGGGATTTCGCCCCGATCGGGGAAGTCGCCGCCGCCGTGGTCAAGGCGCATCTCGCGGGCGCCGTACTCACAACCGATTATGAGACAACCGCCTGGCTGCGCTTTACCCAGCCCGGTCTCAAGGTGATTCAGGTGAATGAGCCCGAGCGCTATCCCGATGCTCCGGTTCCGGCGCCTGCCTTGCTGCAAGGCCGATTGATCTATCTGACGGAGTTCCGCAGGGATCAGCATCAGCTGGTGCAGCGGGCGTTCGCCTATACCGGCTTTCCCACCCAGATGCAGACCCCGGCCAATCTCTACATGCTCTATCCGGTGGGGCGGCCCAGAAGTTCCCAGATCGGCAAGATGCCCTGACCTGAGGAGTGTGGCGAACGGCCGCAAATAAAAAACCGCGCATCAGCGCGGTTTTGGGGAAGAGAGCGGACACCCGAGGCGGGCTGTCGAAGGGGCTGGGGGCGTTCCGGATCGGACGTCCGCTCGGGCTAGGTAATGGGTGGAGCGAAAAAGCGTTCCGCGCCGTTCAAATTTTTCTACGGGTGACCCGTCGCCACCTGGGTCTGCGCATGTTCGGGCGCTGCCGCTTCCGCGGCATGGCGGTCGGAGGAACCGAACAGGAGCGCCAGCAGCAGCACGCCCGCGATCAGGCCTTCGAGGGGATGTTCCAGAATGAAGGTTGGAATACGCGTGGCGCAATCTCCTTCCGATGCAGAATATTCAGAGCGGTGGCCTGCCTCTGAGTGCGCCAGAAAATGCGCTGACGATCAGAAGAACCAGGAAAACCACCAAAAGCAGCTTGGCGATGGATGCCGCCAGTCCTGCCAGACCGAAGAACCCCATATAGCCGGCGACCAAGGCAAGGATCAGAAAGGTGAGCGCCCAACCAAGCATGACATTCGGTCCTGCGAATTCCAGGACACGAAACGTTCCCCTTGGCATCCAGGTTCCCGCTGGTCCACGAGCCGGACGGGATTTGGGATCGTTATTTCGGGGACTTGTTGCGGTTGAGAAACAGATTTGCGGCGCTTGCAAGCCCCGCGCCGATGATGGCGATCCAGGGCGTTTCCTTTGCCACCGCAGCCAGCAGCACCCGTGTCAGTTCATTGTTGGCAGAAGTGGGCTGTTTTTTGGGGCGCGACAGATGCGTGACAACTGCCCAAAGCAGGGGCGGCAGCAGCAACGCCACGCCGGCCAGTGCATAACCGCCCACCGTACCCAGCGCCTTCACCAGCCAGGCGGCCAGCGCCATGCCCAGAAGGCCGATGCCGAAAAACGCCATGGCAATGGTGGCGGTGGCCAGGACGGCCTTGGCGGTCAGTCGCGCGAACATGTAATCCCCATACCCCGTGGGGGGCCGTTATACGCTGGCCCGGCTTAACAAGGAAACTAACGCGGGAGACCCGTCAGCGCCTCAGGAAAATCGCGCCCAGGAAGGCGCCGATACCGCCTGCGATCAGCAGCGACTGGATCGGCCGGGCACGAACATGGCCACGCAATTCCTCGGTGTTCTCATCCGCCCATTCCTGGGCCTCTTCCCGATATTCCAGCGCGGCCGCCTTCGCCTCCTTCGCGGCTTCCTCGGCCAGCGCCACGGCGCGGTCGGCGATCTCCTCGGCCGAACGCATGGCGAGCGCCGCGCGTTCCGACGCTATCTCGCTGACATCGCCATAAAGCCCCTTCATGTCTTTCTGCAGCGCCTCGAAATCGGCGCGCAGCGCAGCCAGCCTTGCTTCAATATCGCCGGGCGTCGGCTTCTTCTTGGCCATGTCTCATGTCTCCAATGACTGAACTGAAATAACGCCTACGCCGCTTCCTTGGCGACGGGATGAAAGAACAGTGCCTGACCCACCGTGGCCTGCACAGTTTCCGGCAGGAACGGCTTGGCGATCAGGTAGGTAGGCTCCGGCCGCTCGCCGGTCAAAAGCTTTTCGGGATACGCGGTGATGAAGATCACCGGAATATCGAACGAGGCCAGGATTTCGCTCACCGCGTCGATGCCGGAGCCACCCTCGCCCAGATTGATGTCGGCGAGCACCAGGCCGGGGCGTTCGGATTTGGCCTTGGCCACCGCATCGTCCTTGGTGGCGGCGACGGCGACCACCTTGTGACCCAGCTCGCTGACCAGATTTTCCAGGTCCAGCGCGATGATGGGCTCGTCCTCGATGATCAGGACCTTGCTGGCGAGCTGACTGTCGATGGTCTTCTGCGCGTCCAAAATGGCGCGCTCCACTTCTTCTGGCGTCTCGTCCACAATAAAGGCCGCTTCCTCGAGGCTGAAAGCCTCCACCGCGGTCAGAAGCAGGGCGGCGCGCTTGGTGGCGGACAGGGCGCGCAGGCGGCCTTCCGGGCTCCTGGCCGGGCCGGACGGCATCGTGGCGTCGTCATAATGCTCGGCGCCGGACTGCCAGATGGCGTGAAACAGCCGGTAGAGCCCGACGCGCGGCGGCACACCCTCGGTAAGCGCCTGATGTCCCGCGACAAGAGCCGTCAGGGCAGCCCGAACATGTGCATCACCGCTGGATTGGGAGCCTGTGAGGGCCCGGGCATAGCGGCGCAGGTACGGAAGATGCGGCGCAAGGGTCTGCGAGATGCTCATGGAACGGCTCCTTCGGCGCGAAAAAGAAAAGCTCAGGACAGGAACTTACGCCAGTCAAAAAAGTTCCCTAACCTCCGGAACCATCGCGAAATCCGTACGTTTGGAACCATGGGGAAGGGAACTGGCATGGGGTCGTTGGGTCGGCAACCGAAACTTTGTCCGGGGGGCGGAAACGCCGGGCCCGGGACTGGTATGGCAAAACATGACGCAGCAATGGGACACGACCGTGGCAAATGACGAAAAGCCCACGGAAAAAGCCCGGGCAATCCGGGCGCGGCAGCGGGCAATCGGACGCGAACTGCGCCGCATGTATGACGATGTCGCGCAGGAACCGGTGCCGGACGAGTTTATGGACCTTCTTCGTCAGATCGACGAAAATGACGGCAAGAAGGTGTCGTGATGCACACATCGGCCCCCTCTACCCACAACAGCCCCAAGCCCGAAAATCCGGACTTCAAGACCGAGTTGCTCGGCCTTGTGCCATTTCTGCGCGCCTTCGCGCGGTCCCTCACCGGCAATCAGGAAACCGCCGATGATCTGGCGCAGGAAACCCTGGTCAAGGCGTGGCAGAGCCGCGCGAGCTTCATTCCGGGCACCAATCTGAAAGCCTGGCTGTTCACCATCCTGCGCAATCAGTTCTACTCCGATCGCCGGCGCGCCTGGCGGCAGGCGCCCTGGGACCAGGACGCCGCCGAGCGGATTCCCGGCGGCGGCGAAGATCAAGTCCACTCCGCCGAACTGTCCGATACGGTGCGCGCGCTCAAGCACCTTTCCGACGAGCAGCGTGAAGCCCTGATCCTGGTGGGTGCGGGCGGCTTTTCCTATGAAGACGCCGCCGCGATCTGCAAATGCGCCGTCGGCACGGTCAAAAGCCGTGTTGCCCGTGCGCGCAAGACCTTGATAGAGATTCTGGATGGTGGCGATACGCTGAATGATGTTTCGCGCCCAGCCGGAGGGGATGCCGCTCGTGAGATCATGGCGCAGCTTGACCAGCTCAGCCCTGGCCGCTCCGAGCAGCTTGCCGGAAAAAAACGCACCAAGTAACAGCATGAGCCATACGGGGCGCGAGCCCGGCTGGACCCTGCGCCGCCGGCTGCAGGCGATCATCACCTTCGCGCTTCTGCCTGTGGTTCTGGTCTCGATCTTCCAGGGTGTCGCGCGCGCCAGACTCGATATTGCCAATGTCCATGACCGGCTGATCCAGTCGGCCAAGAGCGTGGCGGTGGGCGATGAAAACCTGCTGGCCGCGGCCGAACAGGTGCTGCGCGCGGTGGGCAGCCTGTCGGAAGTGCGCGGCATGAACGGCAATTGCGACGGCGTTCTGTCCGACACGCTGATCGGTGTGCGCTATTTCTCCAACCTCACCCGCGTCGATGATACCGGCCGTGTCGCCTGTTCGGCCATGGCGCTGGCGCGGGGGTTGAACGTCCGGGATTACGCGGTTTTCCGAGCGGCTCAGAAAACCGATGCCATGACGGTATCGAACCAGATCGTCAGCCACCTCACCGGCCAGCCGGTGATCGGCGCCATGCTGGCGCTGCACAAGCCCGATGGTGGCTTTGACGGCACGGTGGCGATCTCGCTCGACGTGCACTGGATCGATTACATGATGCGCGCCGCCAACCTGCCCAAGGGCGCGGTGGTGGCAGTCTATGACCGTTCCGGCAAGGTGATCGCCACCAACGACAAGGATGTGGGAGCGGCCATCGCCAAGGCGGCGCTGGCGGGAGGCGATCCCGGCGACGTCGGCGATGCCGTGGACTCCAAGGGCGAGCTCTGGCGTTTTGGCAACGCCGCGCTGATCGGCCACACCATCTTCGTCGCTTTCGCCGAGGGTGAGAATCGCCTGTTTGGCCCCACCTATCTGCATGTGGGCCTGGATTTCGCGCTGCCCATCCTGATGATCGGCTTTGCCTGGTTCGCCATCTGGCTTGCCACAGACCGGCAGGTGACCCAGTGGATCAACTATCTGCGCCGCATCGCCGCCGCCTATCGCAGCGGTCATTACGCCATCCGCCCCGACCTGGTGGAGGCGCCGGTGGAGTTCAAGCTCCTGGGCGATGCGATGAGTGAAATGGCTGGCGGCATCCAGGACCGCGACCGCCGCCTGCGCGAGGCGGTGGACATGAAGACCACCCTGATCAAGGAGATTCACCATCGGGTGAAGAACAATCTCCAGATCGTGATGAGCCTGCTGTCCATCCAGGCCAACCAGGTCAAGGATATGGGCGCGCGCGACGCCCTGCTTCAGGCCCAGACCCGCATCAATGCCCTGGCCCTGGTGCATCGCATCCTCAACGAGCTGGAAGACCAGAGCACGCTCGATATCCGCCAGCTTTTGGAAGAGCTCAGCCACCAGATCGCCGGCGGCATGAGCAACGACAAGATCAAGGTTGAGGTGAATGTGCCGTCGCGGGTGGTGTCGGGCAGCGTGGCGGTGGCACTTGCGCTGTTCACCGTCGAGGCCCTGACCAACATCTTCAAGCACGCCTTCCCCGGCGACAAGGAAGGTGTCATCCGGGTGAGCATGGTGCCGGTGGACGGCGGCAAGCTCAAATTGGCAATCGCCGACAATGGCATGGGCTTTTCCATGGACGAAACCGGCAAGAGCGTGGGCAGCCGGCTGATCAAGACCTTCGGCCTGCAGCTTGGCGGTGTTTCTGGTGTCCATTCCGAGCCGGGCCAGGGCACGGTCGTGGACCTGATCTTCCCCGACCCGGACCTCAAGGTCGAACCCCCTCGAAATTGATGATTTTCGCTATTCTGGCATGCATTTTCGGGCTGTTTTCTCGCGCCCGCGAATGTTTATGTTCCGGCTTCCTTTAATTGGGCGCGCGACGCGCGCCGGGGCAAATCAGGCGAGCAAGGACCATGGCAGACAGTTTCGACGCAATCGTGATCGGGGGCGGTCCCGGCGGCTACAATGCGGCGATCCGGCTGGGCCAGCTGGGCCTCACCTCGGCCTGCATCGACAAGCGCGGCACATTCGGCGGCACCTGCCTGAATATCGGTTGCATCCCGTCCAAGGCGCTGCTGCATGCCAGCGAACGCTTCCACGAGGCCGGGACCGATTTCGCCAAGCTGGGTATCAAGGCCAAGATTGATCTCGATCTCCCCGCCATGATGACACAGAAGACCAAGGTGGTTGGCGAGTTGACCAAGGGCGTCGAATTCCTGCTCAAGAAGGCCAAGAGCGAGGCCATCGTCGGCGAGGCAAAGATTACCGCGCCCGGTAAGGTCGAGGTGAAACTGGCCGACGGCAAGATCCGTTCGCTGACCGCCAAGCACATCATCATCGCCACTGGCTCGGATGTTGCTCCGCTGCCCGGCGTCACCATCGATGAGAAGCAGGTGGTGTCGTCCACCGGCGCGCTGTCGCTGACATCGGTGCCCAAGAAGCTCCTGGTGGTGGGCGCGGGCGTGATCGGCCTGGAACTGGGTTCGGTGTGGGGACGACTGGGCGCGGAAGTGACGGTGGTGGAATTCCTGGACCGCGTCACGCCCGGCATCGACCTGGAAGTGAGCAAGGCGTTCCAGCGCATCCTGACCAAGCAGGGCATGACCTTCCATCTCTCCACCAAGGTCACCGGCGTGGAGAAGAAGGGCGCGGGCCTGAAGGTTTCGATCGAACCGGCAGCCGGCGGCGAAAAGCAAATCCTGGACGCCGACGTGGTGCTGGTCGCCATCGGCCGCATTCCCTATACCGCCGGCCTTGGCCTGCAGGAGATCGGCGTGCAGATGGACAAGCGCGGCCGCGTCATCACCGACCATCATTTCCGCACCAATGTGCCGGGCATCTATGCCATCGGCGATTGCCGCGAAGGCGCCATGCTGGCGCACAAGGCAGAAGACGAAGCGGTCGCCTGCGTCGATCTTATCGCCGGCAAGGCGGGGCATGTGAATTACGATGCCATCCCGTCGGTGATCTACACTTTCCCGGAAGTGGCCACCGTCGGCAAATCGGAAGAAGAATTGAAAGCTGCCGGCATCGCCTACAAAACCGGCAAGTTCCCCTTCACCGCCAATGCCCGCGCCAAGACCATCGCCGCGACCGATGGGTTCGTGAAGATCCTGGCCGACGCCAAGACCGACAAGGTTCTGGGCTGCGCCATTGTCGGGCCCGAGGCCGGCAATCTGGTCGCCGAAGTGGTGCTGGCGATGGAGTTCGGCGCCTCGTCGGAAGACATTGCCCGCACCTGCCATTCGCATCCGACCCTGACCGAAGCCGTGCGCCAGGCGGCTATGGGTGTTGAAGGCTGGACGATGCAAATGTGACCCAGCGCGGGTCTTTTGCGTCGTGAGTTCGTCGCGCCATCGCTCGTGTACTTCTTGTACACGTCGCTCGGCGCTCCTGCTCACGCCGCAAAATCCCTCGCGCTGGCGAGGCACATATTTTGTGAGTTCAAACCAACATTATGCGCTGCGACGGGCGCTGTTCCGAAGTCTATCTTTCGCCGCCTAGAGCGAGCTAGAGAACCAGGCGATAGCGCCGACCACCACGAAGAAGCCGACCCAGGTAAGGGCGAACATCAGGGCGCAGTGGCTCTGTTCCTTGCTGGCCGGCGCGACGGGATGATGGTGACTCATAGCCATGAGCAACTCCCAGTCTTTTGGGGAAGGCTAGACCCTTTTCCCTACGCCCAAAATGGACATTCGTCCTTGCGGCGCAGCAATTCGACTTCAGGCCTTTGGCAGCCGCACATGCTCAGGGCGCACTCCCATGCCGAGGAAACGTGCCGGAAACTGTCTTAACCATGGCCAGTTGTTCAGCAGCCGGATGAACCATGGCGCTGCCGGTGTCTGTGCCGCGGCAAGGGTTGGCGCCAGCATCCGGTTCTGGGCCGCGACCTGGAAAGCCTGGATCACCTTGGTGGGAAACTCGCGCCGCGCCTGCACCCGTTCCAGGTCGTCGAACTCCGGCACGCCTTTCTGCAGCACCGGCCCAAGAATGTTCGCCGTCGCCACCGCATCCTGGATGGCGAGGTTGATGCCCACGCCGCCGATGGGCGACATGGCGTGCGCGGCGTCACCGATGCAGACAAGACCGGGCTTGGCCCAGCGCGTCAGCCGGTCCACCGTCACGGTCAGAAGCTTGATCTGGTCGAAGTCCTGTATGGCGTCGTCCACCCGGTCGGCGGCGAAGCCGGCGATCTGTTTCAGCCGGGCGCGGAATTTGGACAAGCCTTCCGCCTTGATTGCATCAAAACCGCCCTTGGGGATCAGATAGGCGCATTGCCAGTAATCGGTGCGATAGATCATCACGAACAACTGGCCGCCACGGACCTTGCCCACCAGATCAACCGGATCGCCCGGCAGGACCGGCAGACGCAGCCACAGCACATCGAAAGGCGCGCCCAGGTCCTGAACCTTCAGACCCGACTTGTCGCGCAGGGTGGAATGGCGGCCGTCGGCTGCGATGGTGAGCCTCGCCTTTATCTCGACATTCCCGGAATCGCCCGCCGCCAGCACGGCGCAGATGCGATCACCCCCATTTCGATCCTTCTGTGCGATCAGGTCTCTGGCTTCGGTCTCCATCAGAAGATGGAAATTGGGCAGCTTCTTCGCCTCGCGCGCCAGAAAGTCCAGGAAGTCCCATTGCGGCATCAGGGCGATGAATTTGCAGGTGGTGGGCAGGCGGGAGAAATCGCCAATGGTAAAATGGGCATCACCCAGATCGAGATTGGCGGTCCTGATGCGGCTGTGCGGCAGTTTCAGGAATTCGTCCAATAGTCCCAGCTCGCGCATGATCTCAAGGGTTGAGGGGTGCACGGTGTCACCGCGAAAGTCGCGCAGGAAATCCTTGTGCCTTTCCAGAACCGTCACATCGACACCGGCGCGCGCCAGCAGGAAGCCGCACATCATGCCGGCCGGCCCGCCGCCGGCAATGACACATGTGGTCGAAATCGCTTCCAACCTTTCTTCCCCTTGCCTTGCCCTCTTGCCCTGTCAGCCTGTTGGTCTAACCTGAACGCCAATGCGCGCCAATCGTATCCGGGAATTGTGGGCCGCCGGCAAGCCGGCGCTGAACTGCTGGATCACCCTGCCTGGCACCCTGGCGGCGGAGATGCTGGCCCATCAGGGCTGGGATAGCCTGACTGTCGATCTGCAGCATGGCCAAAGCGATTTCGCCGCCATGTGCGCCATGTTCGCCGCCATCTCCACCACCGACACGGTGCCACTCATGCGGGTGTCGTGGAATATGCCGGGCGAAGTGATGCGGGCGCTGGATGCCGGCGCCTATGGCGTGATCTGCCCCAACATCGACAGTGTGGAGGAATGCGAGCGCTTTGTGGGCGCCTGCCGCTATCCCCCGCAAGGCTATCGCAGCTTCGGCCCCAAGCGCGGGCTGCTCTATGGTGGCAAGGACTATGTGCATCACGCCAACGACACGATCCTGGCAATCGTCCAGATCGAGACTGAGAAGGGGCTGGCGCATGTGGATCAGATCGCCGCGGTGAAGGGGCTGGATATGCTCTATGTCGGGCCGTCGGATTTAGGTTTGGCGCTTGGGCGCGAGGCCCGGCAGAACCAGACCGATCCAGTGGTGATGCAGGCCGTGGACAGAATTCTGGCGTCCGCCAAGAAGGCGGGGCTGAAAGCGGGCATGCATTGCACCAGCGCCGAATATGCCAGGGAGATGATCGCCAAGGGGTTCGATTTCGTCACCGTGATTTCTGACGAAAATCTGCTGGCGCGCGGCGCCGCCGAACGGGCCAAGCTGGGCTGAAGATGAACGGCGCGGAGGCCCTGGTCCACACGCTGGCGGACAGCGGCATTGAAGTCTGCTTCGGCAATCCCGGCACGTCGGAAATGCATTTTGTGGCGGCGCTGGACCGCGAACCAAAAATGCGCGGCGTGCTTTGCCTGTTCGAAGGCGTGGTGGCGGGCGCGGCCGATGGCTATGCCCGCATGGCGGGAAAGCCGGCGGGGACGCTTCTGCATCTGGGACCGGGCTTCGCCAATGCGGTGTCGTTCCTGCACAATGCGCAGAAGGCGGGTAGCGCCATCGTCAATATCGTGGGCGACCACGCCACCACCCATGCGCAATATGTCCAGGCGCCGCTGACCTCCGACATCATGGGTATCTGCCGGCCGGTGTCGCATTGGCTTCATCGCGCGACGGAATCGCCGACGGTGGCGGAAGACGGCGCGCGTGCGGTGCAGGCGGCGCGGGCCGCGCCGGGGCAGGTGGCGACCTTGGTGCTGCCCGCCGACATTGCCTGGAGCGAGGCGAGTGGCCCAGCAAAGTCGTTGCCGGCTGTGCCGCCGGCGAAAGTCGATGCGGCGAGGATCGAGCGCATCGCTGGGGCCTTGAAAAGCGGCAAGCGCAGTGCGCTGCTCTTGCGCGGGCGCTGTCTGGAGCGGATCGGCATGGAAGCGGCGGGACGCATCGCCGCCAAAACCGGTGCACGGCTTTTGCATGACTATTTCACGCCCCGCATGACGCGAGGCAATGGCCTGCCGGAAGTCGAGCGGATTCCCTATTTCGCCGAAGACATTGTCGAGAACCTGAAGGGATTGGAACAGATCGTGCTGGTGGGCGCGCCGCCGCCGGTCACTTTCTTTGCCTATGCCGGCAAGCCCAGTTGGGTGACGCCAGAGGGTTGCGAGCTGCTGACCATGGCCGAGCCCCAGCAAGATACTGTTGGTGCACTGGAAATGCTGGCCGAAGCGCTGGGTGCGCGTGCGCCTGGCCGCAAGGTGGTCCGGGTGATACCCGACCTGCCCGCGCATGCCAGTCTGGATGCGAACGCGATGGGCGCGATCATCGCCCGGCTGATGCCGGACGACGCGATCCTGTCGGATGATTCCCTGACCGCGGGCATGGGACTGCACAATTCCCTGAAACACGGTCCCACCCATGACTGGCTGCTCTTGACCGGCGGCGCCATCGGCGACGCACCGCCCATCGCGGTTGGGGCGGCGCTGGCCTGTCCCGGCCGCAAGGTGATCGCGGTCACCGGCGATGGCGCGGCGATGTATTCGCTGCAGTCGCTATGGACCATGGCGCGCGAGCGGCTGGATGTGGTCACCATTGTCTGCGCCAACCGCACCTACAACATCCTCAATATCGAGCTGAAGCGGGTGGGCGCGCAGAACCCCGGACCCAAGACGCTCGCCATGCTTGATCTGCACGATCCCGTGCTGGATTTTGTGAAAATGGCGGAGGGACTGGGTGTGGAGGCATCCCGCGCTGAAACCACCACCGAATTCGCCGCCCAGTTCGCCGATGCAATGGCCACGCGCGGCCCGCGATTGATCGAAGCGGTGCTCGGTGTCTGATTCGCCTTTGCTACAGGTCGCCTATTATTGTGCCTCTGTAGCCGAATTTCTTGCGGCGGACCCCGACGCTGTCTATGGCGCCCTTGGTCGCCATCATTCCCACACGCAGGAACTGAGCCAGAAATCTGCTTGGCTCCAGCAAATTGACTTGCTTAAAGCAGGGCTTGGGGCCGTTCCGGATGCTTGGATCGCTTTCGAGTTCGCGATCCCGCGCATGGGAAAGCGGGCCGATGCCGTAATCATTCTGGATGGCGTTGTTTTCGTCGCCGAATTCAAAATCAATGCAGATGCCTTCACCGGTGCGGCCATCGAGCAAGTCACAGACTATGCGCTCGATTTGAAGAATTTCCACGTCGGCAGCCATAACCGAATCATCATTCCGGTGGTCATTGCCACCGATGCGCCGCTTAAACCGATCCAGTTAAATCTTTGGCCAGATGATGTCGCGGAACCCATTCTTTCCAACGGCGTCGGGCTTGACCAGTTTTTACTTGCAACGGTTCGTCGTTTTCCAAGGCAGCCGTTACTCTCTCCGATGGAGTGGATGGTTAGCGGCTACAAGCCCACGCCAACTATTGTTGAGGCTGCGCAAGCCCTCTATCGATCACATAGGGTGGATGAGATTACACGCGCAGATGCGGAAAATCTGACGATTACCACAGCGCGAATCACGCAAATCGTCGAACAGGCAAAAAAGAATGGCGAAAAAACCATCTGCTTTGTCACGGGTGTTCCTGGTGCAGGGAAAACGTTAGCCGGTCTCAACCTTGCAACCTCTCGCGCCCAGAATGGCGACGGAGAGAACGCCATATTTCTCTCGGGAAATGGCCCATTGGTGGACGTGTTGCAGGAGGCGCTGGCCCGAGACGAATATCAAAGGGCCAAGAAAGCCGTTCCCATATCGATGAATGATGCCCGCAGGAAGGTTAAGTCGTTTATTCAGGCCATCCATCTTTATCGCGACGAGTATCTTCGCTCTGTATCTGTGCCGGAAGAGCATGTGGTTGTTTTTGATGAAGCCCAGCGCGCCTGGACACGGGAGAAAATCTCAAAGTTCTTGCGTGAGCGGCGTGGCGTCCAGGCTTTTGATAAGTCTGAGCCGGGGTTTTTAATCGACATTCTAAATCGTCATCCCGATTGGTGTGTCATAGTCTGTTTGATTGGTGGTGGTCAGGAGATCAATGAGGGCGAGGCTGGCTTAAGCGAGTGGTTCATAGCCCTGTCGAAGCATTATAGGGATTGGAAGATTTACACATCTGACCAGCTCATGAGACCGGAGTATAGCTGGGGCCTCAACTTGCAGGCCATGATGGAAGGTCTGGATTGCTCTTACGAAAAGCATTTGCACCTCGCAGTGTCCGTGCGTTCCTTCCGAGCCGAAAAACTCTCGCAATTCGTCAATGAACTCATCACCGGAGATGCCCACGCTGCCTCGCACACATACGAGGCCATAAAGGTCTCTTACCCAATCGTTCTAACGCGCTGCTTAAGAACTGCACGCTCATGGTTGCGACAGCGGGCCCGCGGATCGGAGCGCCACGGCTTGGTTGCGTCTTCGGGTGCTTTGCGGCTGAAGCCAGAGGGCATCCACGTCAAAGCTGATATTGATGCGCCCAATTGGTTCCTCAATTCCAGGGCAGACGTCCGTTCGTCTTACTATCTGGAAGACCCAGCGACGGAATTCGCCATTCAGGGGCTGGAACTGGATTGGGTCGGTGTGTGCTGGGATGCCGATCTCCGAAGAGCAGAGGGCCAATGGTCATTCCACGACTTTTTGGGCGCCTCGTGGCGAAATGTGCGTGACATGAGGCGGCAGTCCTATTTGGCCAACGCCTACCGTGTGCTGCTCACGCGGGCCCGGCAAGGCATGGTGCTCTACATTCCTCAGGGGGACGCGGCAGATCACACGCGTCTGCCAAGTTTTTATGATGGAATCGTGGACTTCCTGAAGTCCTGTGGCATTTCCGAATTGGCTCCCGAGAAGGTCGCCATTCCGGCGCAGAGTACAGCTTGATCGAAGCGGTTTTGCCGGGCGGCTTTGTGGCCTAGGCTTGCAGAATACGAGCGGGAGGAATTCATGACTGAACTCGATCGCCGCGCGCTTTTGGGCGCGTCGGCTGTGGCGCTTGCGGGCGTGTCTGCGCCGGCGCTGGCGGCGTGGCCGCAAGCAGGCCCCGGCATGCCAGAGGAAGGAGCGAACACCCCACACATTTGCCTTGGTCCCATCGCCGATGCCGAGATCAATCCCGCCGGCATCCGCCGCTACACCCAGATCGGGCTCACCCACATCATCCTCAACGGCTCGGGCTATCCCTGGGATGCCGATATGCTCAAGGCCAAGGTCAAGACGCTGACCGACAATGGCCTGGCCGTGGGCGATATCGGCCTGCCCTGGACGGGCACGGCGGGCAGCGGCATGCGCGAGATCATTTATGCGCGCCCGGGCCGTGACAAGGCGATCGAGGATGTGAAGAAATCCATCCGCGCCGCATCCGCCGCCGGCATTCCCATTGTCGAATATAATTTCTATGCCCACCGGCTGGAGGAAGGCTATTTCGACGAGCCCGATCCTGGCCGCGGCAATGCGGGCGTGGAGTCTTTCTATTATGACCGGGTCAAGGACCTGCCGCCGTTGCCCGAGGAAGGCGCCCACACGCTGGACGAGATCTGGGCCAATTGCGAATATTTCCTCAAGGCCGTGGTGCCGGTGGCGGAGGAAAATCATGTCCGCCTGGCGCTGCATCCCAACGATCCGCCCGCGCCCGTCTCGCGCGGCAGCCAGCAGATCATGTCCACGCTGGACGGCTGGAAGAAGCTGGTGGGTCTGGTGAACTCGCCGTCCAACTGCATCATCTTCGATTGCGGTGTCACCCGCGAGCTGGGCGAGAACCCGGTCGAAGTGGCCGACTGGTTCGGCACGCGCGACCGCATCGGTCATGTCCACTGGCGCAATGTGCGCCTGCGCGTGCCGCGCCAGAATTATACCGAGGTTGCGCCCGACGATGGCGACAACAACATG
Organism: Rhizomicrobium sp.; assembly: GCA_036488555.1. Taxonomy (GTDB): domain Bacteria; phylum Pseudomonadota; class Alphaproteobacteria; order Micropepsales; family Micropepsaceae; genus Rhizomicrobium. The sequence goes on along the minus strand of DASXHL010000025.1, from coordinate 39,280 downwards.
CTGGCGGTGATGAAGGCGCTGGTGAAGGTCGGCTACAAATACATGATCTTCCCCGAACACGCCCGCGGGCTTGACGTGGACCGCGACCTCAAGACCAACAATGCCGCTCAATGGGCCTATCAGGTGGGCTATTGCCGCGCGATGCTGCAGACCGCGCTGATGGAGAGGTGAGGCGGCTGTCCCGTCGTGTTGTGGCCCGATGCCGGCGTCCCCCTTGGCGACGACGGCTGCCCGCCGCGGCCCATTATGGGGGTGCTTCCGTCGCCATTTGTCGTTTCCGACAAATCTGCGCTACGCTGTATACAGCGGCCGGTCACAAGGTGGCATAGAATTGGGAACGATCCTTGAAGTCTATCTCGAGAATGAGGTAGCCCTGAAACGCTATCTGAGGCGGTTTATCAGGCCTCGCGAGGCTGCCGACGATCTTGCGCAGGAGGCCTTCCTGCGAGCCTTCGCGGCGGAATCCGGGCACATGATCGATGCCCCAAAAGCTTTTTTGTTCAAGGTTGCCAAGAATTTGGCGCTTAATGAGCTCGCCAGGCAGTCCACTGTGGCGATCGAGCCTCTAGGGGATTTCGAGGGCCAGGCGGTCCTAGAAGACAGCAGTCAGGCCGCGGTTGAGGATGTTGTCGATAGTCGAGAGCGCATTCGCCTGCTCGCGCGCGCGATTGCGGCCCTGCCACCCCAATGCGCCAAGGTATTCATCCTTCGCAAGATGCAAGGCCTGTCGCAAAAAGAGATCGCGGCACGGCTTAATATCTCTGTCAGGACGGTTGAAAACCATGTTGCCCTCGGACTGTCACGCTGCCGGGCTTATATGCGAGCCCACGGCGGCACGGATGGTGAGGGGAGCGGGAATTCCCGTATGCCCCAGCCGATTCCAGCGGCTTTTGCCAAAGCCAAAAAAGCAGAGTAGTTCCATGCTAGGCTGGAAAGCGTAATGACCGACAAGGGCAGAATCCTGACGTTTCCCGATACGGCCACCGTCGAGGCCGCGGCCGCGGCCTGGGTGGCGCGTTTCGACGCGGGAGACGTCTCGGCCAAGGATCAGGCGGCGTTCCAGGAATGGCTTAATCGCAGTGCGCTCCATCGCGACGCCATTGCAGTGTATGGCAATCTCTGGTCGGAGTTCGACACGTTGAGGCTGCTCACCCAGACCGACCAAGTCGGGCGCGAAGACACCACGCGCGAAAACCAGCCCATCCTGCTGGAACGCGCCAGGCCCTGGCTTGCAGCCTGTGCGGCGGCGGTGATCGCGGTCGCGGGCGGGGCTGTGCTTTTGCACCCAAAGCCCCAGGTCTCCGCAAAAGCCGAGAGCCATCCGCCTGCCAGGCTTTTCCAGCCACCCGTCAGGCTTTCTTATGAAACAGCGGTCGGCGGCCAGAAAAGGATCACCCTGACCGATGGGTCGTCGGTGTTTCTCAACACGAACAGCCGGCTGGACGTGGATTTCTCCGGCAATCACCGCGATGTTCACCTGACGCGCGGAGAGGCCTATTTTGAAGTCGTGCACGACAAGACACGACCTTTCACGGTCTATGCGAGCAATTATGTGGTACGCGATATCGGGACCGCGTTTGACGTTCATTTGTCAAAAGCCGGTCTGGTTGAGGTCGGCGTCACCAAGGGAAGTGTCGAAGTTGCGCCTGCGAACGGCGCGCATGTTCCCGATGCCGTGAAAAATCTGGGCGTCCTCACCGCGGGGCACGATGTCGTGCTGGGCCAGAAAATCGAACGCGCCGCAGTCGTGTCCGATGCCGATATGGGACGCAAGCTGGCCTGGCGGCAGGGGCAGCTTATCTATACCGGGCAGCCCCTGGGGGAAGTCCTGGCCGACATCAGTCGCTATTCCAACATCAAGATCGAACTCGCGGATCCGGCGCTGCAAAACCTGCCCGTTGGCGGCGCGTTCAGGGCCGACCAGATCGAGGCCATTTTCGCTGCGCTGGAGAATAATTTCGGCGTGCATGCGCAGTGGATCGATCCACAACATGTACGCTTTACTTCAGGCAGCGAGACGTTCGCCCCCAGAAACTGAAACGCTCTGGCGCGCTGTCTTGTTCCTGTACTGACCGCTCGCAGTTGCAACAGACGGTGTGCAGCGCAGCAAGGCGAGTCAAGGCGGGCCGCCAGTGCCTAGACGAACTGCCTGCGTGAATCCATACGCCAAATCGCATTCGTAATCTTTATGTGCACCCCGTCTCATAACCGCTTGCAACAGCGCCGGTTGGTGCTTTGCTGCAATCATGGGGAGCGAGTTCCAGAAAAAGAGACTGCTGGCAGGTGCGCAACGCGCACGCACGGCTGAAGCGCATGTTCACAGCATGCAAGCCAATAGCGCATTTCCGGAAATGATTGCCCGCATCACGACCGCGGTAGCTTCTTTTCGGAGCCATGGTGGCGTTGCAAAAGGGCAACGGCGGCGACTCGTTTCATTTTTTTTAATGCCCCCCTTAGGTGGATTTGCCTCCCTGTCGGTCTCACTCAACATAAGGCCGGTGCGAAGGCAGAATGTTGTGCCAACCCACTGGGTCAGAGAATGACGTTTAGGGGAGAGTCGCTCGCGGCGGTCGCGCTCTGTGCATGCCTGGCAGTTTTAAAACCGGCTTTCGCAGAACAACCCTCGTACGCGCAGTCCTCGAAATATGAGGTAGATATTTCGGGGGGAGACCTGACGACAGCCTTGCCTGCCTTATCACGGCAGACAGGGGTTGTGGTTCTTTACCCTTACGAACTGGCTCAGGTCCGGAGCAATCCGGTCAAAGGTTTGTACACGGTTCCCGAAGCGTTGCAGTTGATGCTTCAAGGGACTGGCTTCTCCGGCGAGGTCACTGCGCGGGGAGCTGTTTCCATTTCCCGGCAGAGAAAACATTGCGACACCGGGGAGGAAGCCATGCTTCGCGATTCAAAAACCAGCGTATCGATACTTGCACTGCTCGCCAGCCTGTTCAGCGCGCCCGTCTGCGCCCAAACCGTGTCCGCGGCGGTGGACGGGCAGGCCGGGCAGGCGGCCGCGGCCGACACGCAAACCGCTTCCGTCGAACAGGTCACGGTCACCGGTTCGCGTGTTATTACCGACATCGCGCAGTCGCCGACGCCGATTACGGCCGTCAGCACCCAGCAGTTGCTGACCACCACCCCGACGAACATTGCGGACGGCCTGAACAAGCTGCCGATTTTCCAGAACAGCGGGTCGAACCGTAGCCTCACCAGCGGCGGTGGCGGCGGCAGCACCGGCGGCAGCGGCGACTTCCTCAACCTGCGCAATTTCGGCCAGCAGCGCACCCTGGTCCTGCTGGATGGCATGCGCCTTCCGGCCGGCAACCAGGGCGGCAGCGTCGATGTCAGCACCCTGCCGCAGACGCTGATGTCCCGCGTGGACGTCGTCACCGGCGGCGCCTCGTCGGTCTACGGTTCCGACGCCATCACCGGCGTGGTCAACTTCATCCTCGACAAGAATTTCAATGGCGTGAAGTACGAAGCCAATAGCGGCATTTCGGAATATGCCGATGGCTTCAAATACAAGGTGAATGTGGCAGCGGGCACTGACCTGTTCGGCGGCAGGGGGCATATCGAAGGCTCCGTCGAATATCGACATGGCGACGGCGTGCTGGAGTCTGCCCGGCCTGTATTCTCAGTGGGATTGGGCAGCTATAATACCGGCAATACCCCAAACAACCCGGTGACCAATATCCTCCACGCCGGCCAGACGGTCTCTACGTTCAGCGGCCTTATTACCTGCAGCAACTGCTCGGTTAACGGCTACGAGTTCGGCCAGCCCGGCGTGCCCACCCCGGCCAATTTGGGCTATATTCCCCCGGGCCAGAACGCTATCGCAAGCGGCGGCGATGGGGCCAGTGTCGATTCTGAATCGATCTATGGCAGCACCCGCAACGCCACGGCGTTCGGCCGCTTCAGCTACAATGTCGACAGCGACACCACGGTCTTCACCCAGCTCTCGCTCGCGCAGGCCAACGAATTCAACTATTTCTTCCCGTCGCAGCAAGAGCCCAGCCGTCAGACCGTCAACTATTACAAGAACAATCCCTTCCTCCCGGCGGCCACCCAGGCCCTGTTGGGCAATGACAGCGCCACGGACCCCAACTGGGCGACCGACGGCACCAATACCTTCAAGGTGTCGGAATGGTATGCCGCCCCGAACCGCTATCGCGATACCAACAACGTCACGCGCAACATTGTCTCGACCACCGGCGTGAATGGCGTGGTGTTCAAGGATTTTGCCTGGGACGCGCATTATACCCATGGCGAAACCCGTCTCTCGACCACTGGCCTCTTTAACGGCAACAACCAGTTCCATGACGCGGCCCAGGACGCGGTGATCGATCCCACCACCCACAACATCGTTTGCTACAACGATACGGCGGCGGCGATCGCGCAGTATGGCAATCTCTATCCCGGTTGCGTCCCGATCAACACCTTCGGCAACAATGTGACCACGGACGCGCAATATACCTACTGGTCGAGGTCGACCCATTTCGCCGAAACCAACATCATGGACGATATCGCCGCCGACATTTCGGGCAATCTCTTCCAGTTGCCGGCGGGACCGGTGAAGGTGGCGCTGGCGGGCGAAATGCGCTGGCTCCAATATTCGATCGATTCCGACGCCTCGCCGACCGCATTGGTCAATTGTACCGGCCTTCGCCTTTGCGGCAACAATGCCGGTAACGGGCCAACCAATCAGGCGACCGTTACCCAGACCTTGTGGGACAACAATACCCTGCCTTCCACCTCGGCGTCTGAGAATGTGTGGGAATTCTCAGGCGAAATCGCCGTCCCGATCCTCAAGGATGTCCCGTTGGTCGAGAGCCTGGATGCCGACATTGCGGGCCGCTATACCGATTACAGCGTCTCCGGCTCGGTGCAAACCTGGAAGCTCGGCCTGGACTGGCATGTGAACGACAGTATCCGCTTCCGCGGCACGACGTCTGTCGACATCCGTGCCCCCACGCTGAACGATCTGTTTCAGCCCCAGTCCTCCGCCAGCGGGCCCTTCCTCGATCCCCTGACCCAGTTCAATCCAGGCGGCATCCAGACCTTGTCCGGCGGCAACCCAAACCTGGTGCCGGAAGCATCGCGCACCTATACGGGCGGCGTGGTCTTGACCCCGAGCTTCATTCCCGGCCTGACGTTGTCGGCGGACTACTACCAGATCAAACTCAAGAACGCGATCACCAACATCAGCGGCAGCAATACGGCGATTGCCAATCTCTGTATCGCATCCGGCGGTTCGTCGCCCTTCTGTTCGCTGTATGTGCGGCCGTTCCCCTACACCAACACCACGCCGGCCAACTATCCCACCCTGCTCTTGAGCGAGAACCTCAACGCGGCATTCAATGTGACCGAAGGCGAGGATTACGAGATCGACTATACGTTCAATACGGCCGATATCGCCGACAGCCTGGCGGGCATCGTCACTCTGCGCGGCTTTTTGAACGTGGCCCCGGTGAACACCACCAGCAATTTCCCTGGTGCGCCCCTCACCTACACCAACCAGCCCAAGGGCCATGCCACGGTGTTCGGCAATTACACCCTCGGTGATTGGAGTGTGGACGCTCAGTGGCACTGGTTCAGTGGCGGGACCAACATCCAAGTTTACGGAGCTGGGCAGACTTTCTATACCCAGCCCTATTTTGGCAGCTTCAGCACAATGGACTTCACCCTCACCAAGCAGATCACCTTCGGCGATGGCACGGTCATGTCCGCCTATTTCAACGTGCAGAACGCCTTCGACTCCGTTCCCCCATATACCGTCGGATCGTCCGGAAACCCTGGGTCCATCTTTGGCGGAATCCCCCAAGGCGAAGACGTGATGGGCCGCTATTTCACCATCGGTGTGCGCGGCAACTTGTAAGCGCCACGCGAAAGCCCGTACCTTTCACTGGGCCGCAGCTGTCAGCTGCGGCCCTTTTTCTTGAAAGAGGGAACGTGGCTGGCCCGGTGCTGTCCACCAACAACGCCTGCAAGGCGTGAGGACGGACAAATCAACAGACAGGACCGGGGCCAGCGCGAGCGAAATTCAGGTCGCGCCGGCCCTTTTTCCGCTGACGCGGCGAGTGTGGGCCGATGGCTCCCATCTTTTACGGTAAGCGAACACTGCCGCGCGGCTGGACGCCGCTTGGCACCATTCAAACGACCGCAACGCGGTCGTTTGAATGGTGGCCCCGGTCCGACTCGAACGGACACGTCCCTTGCGGAACAACGGATTTTAAGTCCGGTGCGTCTACCGATTCCGCCACGGGGCCAGATGTGGGTGATCTATCGTAATCGGGCGGAAAGCTGGAGCTGCGTCGAGCAGGCGATATGCTTGTGGTCTTGGAGGTCTTTAGGCACGGCGCCTGATCTCATAGAAATGGAGCAGTATTCTGGGCAGCAGGACGCACACGGCGCAAATTACGATGCTCCGCAAAAGCTGATCGACGGGAACACCCGCAAGCAGTTCGAATCGGTTCAGGGCCTCCCGTACCGCAAACAGCAGCACCAGGCCAATGGCCACCTGCATTCCGAACCGAGACAAGGCTTTACCGATCATGGGGCCAGCTTAGAGGGGGTGGCGGCCAGCCTTCAACCCCGGCCGGATTTCGGGCGGCTCCGGCGCCCGGATACGGGGATCGGGGACGAGCTGGCCATACACACCGGCGCAGTGCCATCAGGAGCACATGCTTACCCTGTAACAGTTCTGACGCATTTTGGGCTTAGGTGCTGAAGCTGCAGGAAGTATTCATTGGGGTTCCGAATGTCGAAGATTAAGTGCGTCATCTCGGTTGCTACGGTAATTGGCCTGATTTCTTCCAGTATCGCTGTGGCGGATCCGCTGGCTGCGGGTAAGCCCGCAGGCGTCAAGCAGGCACAGATCGAATCGTGGCCCCCCATGGTTTGGGTTGCATTGGCGGGCGTAGCGGCTGCCGGTATCGCGGCGGCGGCTTCCTCGGGCAACAGCCCCTCGACGTTCACCACCGTGCCGGCCACGACGGGTACGACAGCCTAATACCTTCTCAGGCTGCCTGTACTGGGCCTTCCCATTGTTCGATGGGATGGACGATATCGCCGATATCCCAAAGCCGATTGGGAGACGGGCGGCTGCCGCTGGAGACTGCGGACCGCCGAATTGATCCGGGCGAGATTTTAGCAGATTTCGGATCAAGCCCGTGGGCGCTTCCGGCCTTGGGGTCCTTTAGGCTTTATCGCTTCACCGTCGCGACCAGCTTATCCTTGTTGTTCATGTCCAGAATGTCGGCGCTGGTCGCTCCGTAGAGGATCAGTCCGGCAACCGCGCTGGCGCGGGTTTCGGGCAGGGACTTGCTCCCCATGTACGTGTCGATGAACTTTCCGTTGTGGAAATATTGGATTCTGTAACTCATGGGCGGAACCTATCCCTACCCATGCCACCCCGCAATCTCAGGTTTCAGCCAAACTGTAGCAGTGCCAAAATGCGGGCACTGGTACAGTTTGACCTAGGGCTGTGCCTCAAATCGCGTCCGACAGGTGGTCCAGTCTGATTTTATGCGGATTGGGGACTTGCGGTGCGTTCGTTTTGTTGCCCGTTGGGTCAATGCACCCATACGTCATCGTATCATCGTTATCGAGTTTGCCGCCGCCCAAAAGGGATCTTGCTGGGACAGTTATCGAAGGGATGAGTTGACTGGTGACAGCTGGGCTCGGTGGCAGCGATGGCTCGCATAGGTGGGCATCCGCTAGGTTGTCGTAATTCCCTGCACAGCCTGCCAGCAATAGAGATGTTATGGTGATTGTTAGGAACCGTCTCACGCTTGCGCCTCCCAATTTTCGATCAGCTTCACGATGTCGCCAATGTCCCAAAGCCGATCCGTAACGCGGGCAGCCTGGGCGGGTGACATACGGACCGCTGAATTGATCCGGGCGCGATTTTAGCAGATTTCGGATCAATCCTGCGGGCGCTTCTGGCCGTTAGGACCTTTGGGCACGGTATCTCCACACATATAGGGCCAAGAGGAATCCGGTACTGGCGATCCCAATTAGGTCCCCCAGAAAACTGACATGCAGAAATAAGAGGTTTCGCGCCGTCATGCTCAGCGCGATGACAAACAGGGCTGCAATGGCGCAGACGTGCCAAAGCTCTACGTGAAAGTACCGCTTCTGGCCTTGGGGTCCTTTAGGCATGGGCTATTCCTCGTCCTCGCGCATTAGGCGGTCCAGTTCTTCCGGCGACATGCTGCGGAGCTTCTGCTCGATCTCGCGGTCATATCCACGGTCGTTAGGGTCAAACCCGCCGCGAGCCCTGGATTGGCGTCCATATTCCTGGACAAACCGGCGCACGTCAGCCGCCTTGAGCGCCCGCTTTTGAGCAGCGTTCATGTGACGGCGAACTGGCTTGTCCTTCGGGATTTCTGCCATGCTCCCAAGCTAGGCCGCGTCGGCTAACCCCTCAACCCCCGTCAGGGTTCAAACTGTAACAGTGCCCAAATGCGGATCCGCGATGGAATAAGTTATTGAAACTACTGATATAGAAACAGCACGCTAAACCTGTGGTTGTAACCATTTGACTCGCCAAAGTCCCTGAATATAGTGCGCCGCTTTCCGGCACCTTGCCGGCGACCAAATACCTTCCGAGGACCGATGAGCAAGCGCATCAATTCCAAATACAAGCTCGACCGCCGCGTCGGCGAGAATCTCTGGGGCCGTCCCAAGAGCCCCGTCAACAAGCGCTCTTACGGTCCGGGCCAGCACGGCCAGCGCCGCGCCAAGAAGCTTTCCGACTATGGCACCCAGCTGCAGGCCAAGCAGAAGCTGAAAGGCTATTACGGCAACATCACCGAGCGGCAGTTCCGCAAATACTATCAGGACGCCTCGCGCCGCCCGGGCGACACCGGCGAGAACATGATCGGCCTGCTCGAGACCCGTCTCGACACCGTGGTGTTCCGCTCCAAGTTCGTGCCCACCCCGTTCGCCGCCCGCCAGCTGGTCAGCCATGGCCATGTGAAGGTCAATGGCCGCCGCGTCACCATCGCCTCCTATCACGTCAAGGACAACGACACGATCGAGCTGTCGTCCAAGGCGCGCGAGATGGCGCTGGTGCTGGAAGCCTCCAAGAGCGCGGAACGCGACACCCCCGACTATCTGGAAGTGGCTGAAGGCAAGACCGCCAAGCTGCTGCGCACCCCCAAGCTCGCGGACGTGCCGTTCGCGGTGCAGATGGAGCCACACCTGATCGTCGAATTTTACTCGCGTTAAGCGTGGTTTGAAGAAAACGCAAAGCCCGCAAGCGCTGCTTGCGGGCTTTTTCTTTTGTGTAATGCGCTACACTGGTCCCATGAGCTTTCGGCTTTATGGCGATCTGGGATCGGGCGCCTTCAGCGCCGAAGCTGCGCTTGCCGAGGTCGGCGCGCCCTACAGTTTCGAGCTGATCTCGCTGGAGAAAAGCCAGCAGAAGCAGCCGGCCTTCCTGGCGATCAACCCTTCCGGAAAGGTGCCGGCGCTACGTTTGCCCGAAGGCGACATCGTCACCGAATCCGCGGCCATCCTGCTCACCCTGGCCGATCATTTTCCGAAAGGAGGGCTTTTGCCGCCGCAGGCGAGCAATGACCGCGCCCTGGCCTATCGCTGGCTGGCCTTCATGGCGTGCGAAATCTATCCCATCGTGGAGATCGTGGATTATCCGGAACGCTTCGCGCCGGCGGGTGATGTGGCCCAGGCGTTGCGTGTGCGCGCGCGGGAGCGCATCCGCGAGCGGGTGCTGATCATCGAACGCATGATCCAGGGGCCATTCCTGCTGGCCTCAGGCTTTTCGCTGCTGGATATCTATGCCGCCATGTTCAGCCGCTGGAGCCTGCAAACGGCCTGGAAACAGGCCAACCTGCCCAGGCTGATGGCGCTGGCGGAGGCGGTGTCAGAACGGCCCGCGATCGCGCCGGTATGGCGGCGCCATTTCGGCAGAAGCGTCCGCGACAGCGGGAGCGACCAAAATTAACTCAAGCGGGTTCGAGCGCCACGCCGTGCTGCTGAAAGAACGGCACCAGTTCTTCCTGCTCGAACATCTCGCGCACGATGTCGGCGCCGCCCACGAATTCACCCTTCACGTAAAGCTGGGGAATGGTCGGCCAGTTGGAGAAGGCCTTGATGCCTTCGCGCACTTCCTGGTCTTCCAACACGTTCACGGCTTTGAACTTGACCCCGATGTGGGAGAGGATCTGCACCGTCACCGCCGAAAAGCCGCACTGCGGAAAGGCGGGCGTGCCTTTCATGTAAAGCAGCACGTCGTTGCTCTTCACGTCGTCGGCAATGCGGGCCTGCACATCTGACATTTCGGAACTTCCCTGGAAACGCAGTTATGATCTAAGCATGGGGGCTGGATGGGTCAAGCTTGACCCCCAAAAGCCTGATTTTATGCCGGTTTTCATGCCATTTCCGCCCGAATTGACCGCTGGCCTGGAGGCGCTTCTGGAAGGGGTGCCGCGCAAGGACCTGGCCGCGGCCGCCCGGAAAATGTCAGACGGCTACCGCCAGGGCGAGACGTCGGCGCCTATCGCCACACCGCTTCAGGCGGCCGCCTATGCGGTGGCGCGCATGCCCGCCACTTTCGCGGCGTGTGCGGCCGTCTTTGCGCGTCTGGCCGAAGTCATGCCGGCCTTTGCACCACAGAGCCTGCTGGATGTGGGCGCGGGCACTGGGGCGGCAAGCTGGGCCGGGGTTGGGGCGTGGCCAGAGATCGCTTCGGTCACCATGCTGGACCGCAATCCCGCCTTGCGGGCGCTGGCGCGACGGCTGACGGAGAGTGGGCCTTTGGTGAACGCCGAAATCCTGGCTGGTGATCTCAGTTCTGAAAAGAGCTTCTTGAGTCGGGAAAATGGGGCCGATCTGGTGGTGGCGAGCTATGTGCTGGCCGAATTGCCGGAAGATCAGGCGGCATCGGTGGCGCGCGATCTGTGGCACAGCGCGGATGGCGCGCTGGCGCTGATCGAACCCGGCACGCCCGACGGTTTTGCCCGTATCCGCAGCGCGCGCGCCGCGCTGGTCGAAGCCGGCGCACATGTTGTTGCACCCTGCACCCATGACAATGATTGCCCCATGCAAGACCGGAGCGTCCGCGCGAGCGGGAGCGACCAACAAAATGACTGGTGCCACTTCTCCCAGCGGCTGGCGCGCTCGCGCGATCACATGCTGCTGAAGGACGCCACCGTGCCTTTCGAGGACGAGCGCTACGCCTATGTCGTAGCGGCGCGCGAGAAGGTGGCGCACGGCGCGCGCATTCTGGCGCCGCCGCTGGAAACCAAGCCCGGTCTTGCTTTCAAGCTGTGTGACGAAACCGGCCTGCATGCACAGTTTGTCGCCTCGCGCGACAAGGACGAATATCGCCGCGTGCGCAAGCTGGGCTGGGGAGATCTGTTTTGAGTGTCCCTGTCATTCCCGCGAAAGCGGGAATCCATGAGGGTACTTGCGTTTGTGTTGAAGATGGATGCCCGCTTGCGCGGGCAGGACAGTGAGGGCTAAGCCTTGGGAATGGTCTGCAGCTGCAGCGCGTGCAGCACCCCGCCCATGTTGCCCTTCAGCGCGGCATAGACCATCTGATGCTGGGCAACGCGGCTTTTGCCGATGAAGGCGGACGAGCGGATGGTCGCGGCCCAGTGATTGTCGTCACCGGCCAGATCCTTCATCTCGATCTCGGCGTCGGGGAAGGCGGCCCTGATATAGGCCTCGATCTCGCTTCCTTTCATACCCATGCGAACACCTGTTCAGTTGGTAACCGGGATCTCTTCACCCGACATGTAGTTGGGGAACCAGCCCTCGAAGCCGGTTTTCAGCGTCGCGACTTGGATGCTGTCCTTGTCGTCCAGCGTGATCGCATCGCCGCCGGTCTTGCCCAGCTCCGCCACCGGGATATAGGCGGCGCGGGCTTCGGCAACGATCTTCTCCGCCTGGGCGAAGGGGGCTGCAATCACATAGCGCGCCTGATCCTCGCCGAACCAGAAGGGAATGGCATCAGGTAATCCGGCAAGACCGATGCTGGCGCCGATGCCCTTGGGCATCGCCATTTCCGCGATCGCCACCAACAGACCGCCGTCTGAGACGTCATGCACCGTGTCCGCGCGCCCCTGTTCGATCAGGCCGCGCACGAAGTCGCCATGCTTCTTTTCCACGCCCAGATCGACGCCGGGGGCGGCGCCTTCTTCCCGGCCTTCGATCTCGCGCAGATAGATCGACTGGCCCAGATGCCCCTTGGTTTCGCCGATCACGATGACGACGTCACCGGCGCGCTTGAACGCCACCGTCGCCATTTTGGTCACGTCCTGCATCAGGCCGACGCCGCCGATCGCCGGCGTGGGCAGGATGCCTTCGCCATTGGTCTCGTTATAGAGCGAGCAGTTGCCGCCGATGACGGGGAAATCCAGCGCCCGGCAGGCGGCGCCGATACCGTCAATGCCGGCCACGATCTCCCACATGATTTCGGGCTTCTGCGGATTGCCGTAATTCAGGTTGTCGGTGACGGCCAACGGTACGGCGCCCACCGCAGTCAGGTTGCGCCAGGCTTCGGCAACCGCCTGCTTGCCGCCCTCGAACGGATCGGGACGGCAATAGCGCGGCGTCACGTCGGTGGTGATGGCCAGCGCCTTGTTCGTACCATGCACACGTACCACCGCGGCGTCGCCGCCCGGCACCTGCACTGTGTCGGCCATCACGGTGTGGTCATATTGTTCCCATACCCAGCGGCGCGAGGCCATGTCGGGCGAGGCCAGAATGGCTTTCAGCGACGCGAGAACCGGCTTCTTCTTGTCGTAAGCAGGTGCACCGGTCAGCGGTTTGCGTTCGGTGAAGGGGCGCTCATAGACCGGGGCGGCGTCCGACAGCGCGGTGATGGGCATGTCGGCCTCCACCTTGCCCTTGTGCTTGACCACCAGCCGTTTGGTGTCGGTGGTGATGCCGATCACGGCAAAGTCCAGCTCCCACTTCTGGAAGATGGCTTCGGCTTCCTGCTCGCGGCCGGGCTTCAGAACCGCCAGCATGCGCTCCTGGCTTTCCGACAGCATCATCTCATAGGCCGTCATGCTGGCCTCGCGCTGGGGCACCTTGTCGAGGTCGAGTTCGATGCCCGAGCCGCCCTTGTCGCCCATTTCGGCGGACGAGGACGTAAGACCGGCCGCGCCCATGTCCTGGATGGCGATGATCGCGTCGGTCGCCATCAGCTCCAGACAGGCTTCCAGCAGAAGCTTTTCGGTGAAGGGGTCCCCGACCTGAACGGTGGGGCGCTTTTCCTCACTGGCATCGTCGAATTCGGCCGAGGCCATGGTCGCGCCATGGATGCCGTCGCGCCCCGTCTTGGAGCCGATATAGACGACGGGATTGCCCGCGCCTTCCGCGGCCGACTTGAAGATCTTGTCGGTGCGTGCCAGGCCCACGCACATGGCGTTGACCAGGATGTTGCCATTGTAGCTGGCGTGAAAATTCACCTCGCCGCCCACAGTCGGCACGCCCATGCAGTTGCCATAACCGCCGATGCCGGAGACCACGCCCGACACCAGATGGCGGGTCTTGGGATGGTCGGGTTCGCCAAAGCGCAGTGCGTTCATCATGGCGATGGGGCGCGCGCCCATGGTGAAGACGTCGCGCATGATGCCGCCCACGCCCGTCGCCGCGCCCTGATAGGGCTCGATGAAGCTGGGATGGTTGTGGCTTTCCATCTTGAAGATGGCGGCGTCGCCGTCGCCGATGTCGATCACCCCGGCATTTTCGCCCGGGCCCTGGATCACCCAGGGGGCCTTGGTCGGCAGCTTCTTCAGATGGGCGCGGGTGGATTTGTAGGAGCAATGCTCGCTCCACATCACGCTGAAGATGCCAAGCTCGACAAAGGTCGGCTCGCGGCCCATCAGGGAAAGGATGCGGTCATATTCGGCGTCGGAAAGCCCGTGCTCGCGGACGACCTCAGGGGTGATTTTGGTCATGCCAGTCTTCTAATCAAGAAAGTGCTTCGATCAGGCTCTGAAACAGGGCGCGGCCGTCGGTGCCGCCCAGGGTCTTGTCCACCACCCGCTCGGGATGGGGCATCAGGCCCAGCACATTGCGCTTCTCGCTCAGAATGCCGGCGATGTTACGGGCCGAGCCGTTGGGATTTTCGCCCTTGGCATAGCGGAAGGCGATGCGGTTTTCGCCTTCCAGCCGATTGAGCGTCTCTTCGTCGGCGAAATAGCTGCCTTCGCCATGCGCCACGGGGAAGGTTACGCGCTGGCCGCTCTCATATTTGCGGGTGAAGCCGGACTGGGTTTCTTCGACTTCCAGGCCGACCGGCTTGCAGACGAATTTCAGGCCGGCGTTGCGCATCAGCGCGCCGGGCAGCATGTGGCTCTCGGTCAACACCTGGAAGCCGTTGCACACGCCCAGAACCATGCCGCCCTTTTCGGCATGGGCCTTGACCGATTTCATCACTGCCGACTGGGATGCCATGGCGCCGCAGCGCAGATAATCGCCGTAGGAGAAACCGCCCGGCAGCACCACCAGATCCACGTCCGGCAGTTCGCTGTCCTGGTGCCACACCATGGCAGGCGTCTTGCCGGTCATCTGTTCCAGCGCGACCTTGGCGTCGCGGTCGCAATTGGAAGCCGGAAAGACGATGACGGCACTTTTCATTTGGAAGCCTTCGCAGAAGCATTCATGTCATTCGTCGCCCGTGTAACTGCGTTTGATACCCAAATGGATTGGTTCTTTCCTGCGGTGGGAATGATGGCAGCCGCCGCACTGGCAAGCCTTTGACCGATAGGAGATTTGTAGAACGCGAGCGCAGACTGGAGATCCTGCAGGCTCAGTTGCTTGGCAATCAGCGCCTCTTCCTGTGCGATATAGTCATTCTTGGTTTCTGTCAGATTGCTTTCAATTTTGGCTCGCAGCGTTGCCAGCCGGTCTTTAGGCAGCTTTGGGTACGATTGTGCCAACCGATCAACGTAAATCGTCGCTTGGCTCTCAATTATGATGTCGAGGATTTTGTACCGCTGTTCGGCCGCGTAAAGCTCCTTCGCGGCGGCAAGGCGCGCATCGAAGCCTGCGTCGCCTTGGGCCATAGCCGGGGCAATGGTCATTGCCCCCAGTAGCGTCCAAAGCATGTAGCGTTTCATGCGCCTACTTCAGTTCGATCTCGTACTTTTCAATCACGGTGTTGGCGAGCAGCTTTTCGCACATCGCCTTGAGGTCGGCCTTGGCCGTTTCCGGGTCGCTGTCTGCCAGCTCCAGATCGATGACCTTGCCCTGGCGCACCTCGCCGACCGAACCGAAGCCCAGGCCGTTCAGGGCATGGCCGATCGCCTTGCCCTGGGGGTCGAGAACACCATTCTTGAGGGTAATGAAGACGCGCGCTTTCACTGAACCAGAACCGGACCTTTGTTCTCGCCTTGCACCGATTCGGGCATGATTCCCAAGCGCCTTGCGACTTCACTATAGGCTTCCACCACCCCGCCCATGTCGCGGCGGAAGCGGTCCTTGTCCAGCTTCTCGTTGGTGGAGACGTCCCACAGCCGGCAATTGTCCGGGCTGATCTCGTCCGCCAGCACGATGCGCATATAGTCGTTTTCCCAGAGGCGCCCGAATTCCAGCTTGAAGTCCACCAGCTTGATGCCGGCGCCCAGGAACAGGCCCGAGAGGAAATCGTTGACCCGGATGGTCAGGTTGACGATGTCGTCCAGGTCCTGCGGCGAGGCCCAGCCGAAGGCGGTGATGTGCTCTTCGCTGACCCAGGGGTCCTGCAGGCTGTCATTCTTGTAGTAATATTCGATGATGGAGCGGGGCAGCGCGGTGCCTTCCTCGATACCCAGCCGCTTGGACATGGAGCCGGCGGCGACGTTCCTGACCACCACTTCCAGCGGGATGATCTCCACTTCCTTGATCAGCTGCTCGCGCATGTTCAGTCGGCGCACGAAATGGGTCGGCACCCCGATGCCCTGAAGCTGGGTCATCAGATATTCGCTGATGCGGTTGTTGAGGACGCCCTTGCCCTCGATGGTATCCTTCTTGGCGCCATTGCCGGCGGTGGCGTCATCCTTGAAGTACTGGATGACGGTGCCCGGCTCGGTGCCTTCGTAGAGGATCTTGGCTTTGCCTTCGTAGATGACGCGGCGGCGCTTCATGGCAGTGTTCCTGTCGCCCGTTGAAGCAGCAATTTAGGGATGCGGGGCCCCGGGGGCAATGATTCCCGCCGCGGCATGGGTGCATGGCAGGTTCCCGTCCACAGAAATGTACGAAATCAACGGTTTAGGGCGAGGTCCCGGCCCGAAGTCGCGCCAGGGCATCGGGAAACCGGCGCGACAAGGGAACATTCAGGCCACCCAGGGTCACACCATAGTCACCGGAGCCTTCCGGATTGAGGCCGGTGACGGCCTTTTCATTCACCAGCCAGGAGCGGTGGGTGCGCACAAAGCCCTTCCCCGCCAGCTCGCTTTCCACCGCTGACAGGGGGCGGCGCATCAAAAGCTTGCGGCCATCGGCCAGGACGAACTCGACATAATTGCCCGCCGATGACACGGCCAGAATGTCTGCGAGCGGCACCCGCGTCAGTTTGGCGCCGTCGCGGATGTCAAAGGTTGTCGGACCTGACGCCGAGGCCGGCTGTTGCTGGCGCAGCAGATGTTCAATCAGCGCAAAGCCGGCCAGGAACATCAGATAGCCGAAGCCATCCTTGCGCAGCTCATAGAAATAGCCCGCCCAGAAATGGCCGACATGATAGGTCCCGGCCAGCGCCCGATAGGCCAGAATGCGCAAGGCGACAAAGGTGCTGACATGGGTGAGCGAAAAGGTTAGCGCCGCAGGGATATGGATCAGCAGCCGCCAGCGCGGCCGGACGTTGAAAGGGGCCAGCCGCCAGGCCAGCCAGACGATCCAGAAGAAAGCCATCAGCGCCAGCCAGCTGGAGCCTTCCCAGATCAGGGGCTCCAGGGGATTGAGATGCGGCTGGTCATGCTCAACCGACATGACGTTGAGAATGTTGATCACCGCCACGATCAGCGCCGCCGCGATATAGCCGTAGCGGAAGGTTCGGCGGGCGGTGCCATCGGTCCCGAAAAACACGCCGTTCAGCCCAAGTCCTTGCCAGATATCACCAATCCGACGCTGAACAGCCCCGGAGCCTTTCCCGGACGCAACATCTGGGTGAGAACTGGACATGGTCAAACGATAGCGGATCGGGAGCGGGTGATGAACCGGGCTTTGGGTGGGCTGGTGGCGGGTTGGATGGCGGTTTCGGCACCGGCACTGGCCGATGCCGGCTGGCCGCAATATGGCGGCGATGAGGGCGGCCAGCGCTATTCTGCCGCGGCACAGATCACACCCGCCAATGTCGCCCGGCTCAAGCCGGCTTGGAGCTATTCCACCGGCGCGATGACCGCCCATTCCCATGCCATGAGCGAGGCCAGCTTCGAGGACACGCCCATCCTGGACGAAGGCAAGCTTTTCGTCTGCTCGCCCTTCCATGAGGTTATGGCGCTTGATCCCGGCACGGGGCGTGAACTCTGGCGGTTCAATCCCCGGATCGATGACAACCCCCATCTGGGCTATCCAGAGGGCTTCAAATGCCGGGGTGTGGCCTATGGCAAGGACGCGTCAGGCCGGGGCCGCATCTATCTGGCGACGGCCGACCGGCGCCTGATCGCCCTGGACGCGGCCAGCGGCAAGCCGGTCGAAGGCTTTGGCCAGCATGGCATCGTGACGGTCAGTTCGGGCAAGCTGGAGAGCCCGGGCCAGATGCAGTTCACGTCCATGCCGCTGGTCAGTCATGGGGTGGTGGTGATCGGTTCGACCTTCGGCGACAACCGGCGCGCGTTCGAGCTGCCCGGCACCGTGCATGCGTTCGACGCCACGACCGGCGCGCCGCGCTGGAGCTTCGATCCCCTGGCCGACACGCAAGGGAAAGCGGGCGCCGCCAATGTCTGGGCCCCGATGTCAGTGGACGAGGCGCGCGGACTGGTGTTTCTGCCCACCACCAGTCCCAGTCCGGATTTCTGGGGCGGCTATCGCACGGCCGCGGAGAAATTCACGACGGCCGTTGTGGCGCTGGAAATCCTGACCGGCAAAGTCGCCTGGTCGTTCCAGACCGTGCATCACAATGTGTGGGACTATGATCTGCCGGCCCAGCCCACGCTGGCGACGGTCACCTACAAAGGCGTCACCGCGCCCGCCGTTCTGCAGCCGACCAAGCAGGGCCTGCTCTTCACCCTTAACCGCGAAACCGGACAGCCACTGATTCCGGTCGAGGAACGCAAGGTGCCGCAAGGGGCGGCCCCGGGCGACAAGCTCTCGCCCACCCAGCCCTTTCCGGTCGCGCCGCCGCCGCTGACGCCCAGCCACATCACGCCGGACGACGCCTTTGGCCTGACCTTCTGGGATCGCGGCAAATGCCGCGACGCCATCGCTGCCGCCCGCAATGACGGGATATTCACACCACCCAGCCTGAAAGGCACGTTGATCTATCCCTCGAATGTGGGTGGCGCCAATTGGGGTGGGCTGTCCTTCGATCCCGTGCACGACATCGCCTATGTCAACACCAACAATCTCGTGCATCTGGTGAAGTTGTTTCCGACCGCGGAATTGCGGGCGGCGCATGCCGCCGATCCCCACGCGGAATTCGGCCGCAACACGGGGGCGCCGTTCGCGATCAGTCGCAAGGTCCTGCTTTCGCCTTTTGGCATGCCTTGCAATGCGCCGCCCTGGGGCCAGCTGCATGCCATCGACATGCATGACGGCAAAATCCTGTGGTCCGTGCCGCTTGGCACCACCGAAGACCTGGCGCCGTTCAGCCAGTATGCGCTCGGCACTGTGGGCGCGCCCAATGTCGGTGGACCGGTGGCGACAGCGGGCGGTCTTGTCTTCATTGCTGCCGCGATGGACGACTATCTGCGCGCCTTTGACGCGAAAACCGGCGCGGAATTGTGGAAGGGCCGGCTGCCCGCGGGCGGCCAGGCCACGCCCATGACCTATGTGTGGAAGGGCAGGCAGTATGTCGTCATCGCCGCCGGGGGGCACGCCAAGCTGAACACCAGGCGCGGCGATCAGGTGATCGCCTTTGCGCTGCCGGATTAGCCGAAGACACGTTGGAAGATGGTGTCGACCTGTTTCAGATGATAGCCAAGATCGAACATGGCTTCGAGCTTGGACGCCGGCAACGCCTTGGAGACGTCGGGATCGGCCTTGAGCAGGTCGAGCAGATTGCCTTCGCCGTTCCAGGCGCGCATGGCGTTCTTCTGGACCAGTCGATAGCTGTCCTCGCGCGGCAGCCCGGCCTGGGTCAGCGCCAGAAGCACGCGCTGGCTGTGCACCAGCCCGTGGGTGGCATCCAGGTTCTTCTGCATGCGGTCAGGATAGACCACTAGCTTCTCGATCACCCCCGTCATGCGGGCCAGCGCGAAGTCCAGCGTGATGGTGGCGTCCGGGCCGATATAGCGCTCGACCGAGGAATGAGAGATGTCGCGCTCATGCCACAGCGCCACATTCTCCATGGCGGGGATGGCATAGCTCCTCACCATGCGCGCCAGGCCGGTGACGTTTTCGGTCAGCACCGGATTGCGCTTGTGCGGCATGGCGGACGAGCCCTTCTGGCCTGGCGAGAAATATTCCTCCGCTTCCAGCACTTCGGTGCGCTGCAAATGGCGGATCTCGATCGCCAGTCGCTCCAGCGACGAAGCCACCACCGCCAGCGCGGCGAAATAAGCGGCATGACGATCGCGCGGGATCACCTGGGTCGAGACCGGCTCGACCTTCAGCCCCATCGCGCTGGCGACATGCTCTTCCACGCGCGGATCGATATTGGCGAAAGTGCCGACCGCGCCGGAAATGGCGCAGGTGGCGATTTCCGCGCGCGCCGTCACCAGCCGGGCGCGGGCGCGGGTGAATTCGGCATAGTAGGTGGCGAGCTTGACGCCGAAGGTGGTGGGCTCGGCATGGATGCCGTGGCTCCTCCCGATTGTGGGCGTCATCTTGTACTCAAAGGCGCGCTTCTTGAGCGCCGCCAGCAATGCGTCGGTGTCCTCAATCAGCATGTCGGCGGCGCGCGCCAGCTGCACGTTCAAGCAGGTGTCCAGCACATCGGATGACGTCATGCCCTGATGCACGAAGCGCGCTTCCGGACCCACGATCTCGGAGAGATGGGTCAGGAAGGCGATGACGTCATGCTTGACCTCGCGCTCGATCTCATCGATCCGTGCAACGTCGAACTTGGCGTCTCTGCCTTTTTCCCAGACCTTGGCAGCCGCCTCTTTCGGCACCACACCCAGCTCGGCCAGCGCATCGGTGGCATGCGCCTCGATTTCGAACCAGATGCGGAATTTGGTCTCGGGCGACCAGATGGAAACCATCTTTTCGCGGGCATAGCGGGGGATCATGGGAAGCACCAAAGAGTCGTTGCGGGTGCTTCTAACGTGTCGAGCCCGCTCGCGAAAGGGGTGGAATAATCCAGGTATATCGGGCGCTTATCGCAGCGCCGGCGGGTGCTTTGGCCGAAAGATCAGCCGGTCCAGGGCAAAAGGTCCGGGTCCGCCAAGAACAAGAGCTAGCAGACAGGCAAGATACAGAAGATCGGTCTCATAACCCGGTTGACCGAAATGCGCGCCAGCGGCATCCACCGACAGCAGTTTGATGGAACTGAATCCGTTGGGAAGATGGACAGTGAAAATTGCAACCAGCAATGTCATCACCATCGGGATGCTGGCCAGGGGAATCAGCAGGCCGACAAGCACCATCATGCCGCAGACGAGTTCCGCCCCGATGGTTGCCCATCCCAGCAGCAGCGGCGCCGGCATGCCCAATGCATGAAGAATGCTGGCGAAATTCTCTGGCCCGCGCACAAGCTTGGCATAGCCATGTTCCATGAAGCCGTAGCCAACGATCAGGCGTAGCGGCAACGCATGCCATGGCTGCAAGCTCGGCCACGCAAAGCGCCGGCCATGTTCGATTATTCCCACCATATTGGTACATTCGCGGGGTCCGGCGCATTGGTTACATCGGCAGGACGTTGGCGCTGTTTCCTGTCCCGTAGGGCGGAAAGGGCAAAGGTTGGCGATTGACGCTGCAGCCAGAGTGAGGCGTGATTGGCGGGTGACGCGAACGGAGAGAGGCTCATGTCCAATCTTTACGATTCCGAAGACATCAAGAAGCTGCCGAAAGTGGGGGCCGGCGCGCCGGAGGCCTGGAAGGGCTTTCTTGCCTTCGACAAGGCGGCGCTGGCGGATGGCGTCATTCCCAAGAAATACAAGGAGCTGATGGCGCTAGCGGTGGGGCTGACCACCCAGTGCCCTTATTGCCTGCTGGTCCACAAGGAAGCCGCCGTCAAGGCGGGCGCCACGCCGGAAGAGATTTCAGAGACGATATTCGTCGCTGCCGCCTTGCGCGCCGGCGCGGCCGTCACCCATGGCACGCATCTGGTGGAATAGGTCGGCAGGATTATCCGGATCGGGACGCTGCCTGGGCGATCACGCTGGCCGCAAGCGATTTCACCTGGGACGCGGCCTTTGCCACTCCGGCGCTGCGCGCAAGTTCGGCAAAGAAGGCCAGGCTTGTGATGGCAAACAGCAGGTCGCGCAGTTCTACCACTAAGCCAGACGCGATTTCACCCTTTTCGGCCAGCCGCGCCAACAGGACGCCCATGATGCGTCGCCGGCGCTCATTGCGCGCGCGGATTGCTTCAGCAAACTCCGCATCAGCCCCGCCCATGGCCTGCAGACCGGCCATCGCCTCATGATCCTGGCTCCAGAAATCGCAGAATATCCCCACCACCTGGCGCAGGCCTTCATGGGGATCGGGCGTTGAGACAGCCTGCGGCAGGCGGTTCAGGCCGCCACGCGCGGCATGATCGTCGAATACCGCCTCCAGCAGCCTGCGGCGCGAACCGAACTGGTTATAGACCGTCAGGCGCGTGACATGGGCCTTTTGGGCAACCGCATCCAGCGAAAAACCGCCCGCCCCTTTTGCGCGCAGCAATTTGCCCGCTGCGGCGACAATGCGCAGGCGGTTCTTTTCTGCGGCGTCTTCGCGCACGGCACTGCGATAGGTGCGCCGTGTCATCTTGCACGGCTCCGATTGTAGATATACATGTTGTATAGTCAATTATGGATCCGGGAAGGTTATCATGCTGTGGGTGATGGTCCTAGTGACGGTGATGCATGTGCTTGCGGGCGTGTTCTGGGCTGGTTCGTCCGGTGTGATGGCGCGCACGGGCGCAGTTGGAATGGAGGCTGTGGCAAGGCCGCAGCTAGGCGCAGCCGTGCTCGCCATCCTGATGGGAGGCGTACTCTGGTCTCTCAACCACCGTGGTCCGGAAGGAACGGGCGACCATATTCTAGGTGCCGGCGCGCTCTGTGCGCTGGCTGCGGCCGTGTTGCAGGCGGTGAGCCTGCCAAAGGTGCGCGCGCTCACGGCAGCACAGGGCTCGGATAGGGACGCACTGCGACGCAGTCTTGCGTTGCGCCAGCGCATCGCCATGGGTTTGTTGACGCTCACCATCGCCGCGATGGTTTCGTGGCGCTATTTCTAGACACCGCTGAATTTGCGGGGCGGCTGTCTACAGCAGGCCGAGAGACTTGAAGCTGGCATGCCCGCCACGGCCGATCACCAGATGGTCGTGCACGGCAAGCCCCAGCGCCTTGGCCGCGGTCACGATCTCCCGCGTCATCATTATGTCGGCCTTGGATGGCGTGGGATCACCGGAAGGGTGATTGTGCACCAGAATGATGGCCGAGGCCGAAAGCTCCAGCGCGCGCTTGACGATCTCGCGTGGATAGACGGGCGTATGATCGACGGTGCCCCTGTTCTGGACCTCGTCGGCGATCAGCACATTCTTGCGGTCCAGGAACAGGATGCGAAATTCCTCGCTCTCGCATCGCGCCATCGCCGCCGTGCAATAGTCGAGCAGCGCCGACCAGGATGACAGCGCCGGCCTTCCGATCACCCTTGTCTTCGCCAGCCGCTGGGCTGCAGCCTCCACGATCTTGAAATGATTGGCGACGCTTTCGCCAACGCCCTTGACCTCCATCAGCCGGGCGCGTGGCGCGGCGATCACTTCGGCGAAGCTGCCGAAACGCGCCAGCAACGCCTTGGCCAGGGGCTTGGTGTCGCGCCGGGGCAGGGCCGCGAACAGCGTCAGCTCCAGAAGCTCATAGTCGGGCATGGCGTCGGCGCCGCCCTTGAGAAAGCGCGCGCGCAACCGCTCGCGATGACCGTCGCTGCCATTGTCGGTGGCGGTAGCGCGAGGCGGTGTCGAAGGGGCGTTCGCCTCGTCCACGCGCGGCTCAGATATAAGGCGGCTTGTGCAGGCCCTTGGGCGACAGCGTGAATATTTCCACGCCCGTCTCAGTCACGCCGACCGAATGCTCGAACTGCGCCGACAGCGAACGGTCGCGCGTCACCGCGGTCCAGCCGTCCGAGAGCACCTTCACGCCAAAGCCGCCCAGATTGATCATGGGTTCGATGGTGAAGAACATACCGGGTTTGAGCACGATGCCGCCGCCGGGCTTGCCGTAATGCACGATATTGGGCAGGGCGTGGAACACCTTGCCCAGGCCATGGCCGCAGAAATCGCGCACCACGGCGCATTTCTCCTGGCCTTCGGCGAAAGACTGGATGGCATGGCCGATGTCGCCGGTGGTGTTGCCGGGTTTCACCGCCGCGATGCCGCGCATCATGGCGTCATAGGTGATCTCGACCAGCCGTTCGGCCTTCCGCTTGACCTCACCCACCGGATACATGCGGCTGGTGTCGCCATGCCAGCCGTCCAGGATCACGGTGACGTCGATATTGATGATGTCGCCATCCCGCAGCGGCTTGTCGTTGGGAATGCCGTGGCAGACCACATGGTTGATCGAGGTGCAGACCGTGTGGCGATAGCCGCGGTAGCCCAGGCAGGCGGGCAGGGCGCCATGGGCAACGATGTAATCATAGGCCACCTTGTCCAGCGCCGCAGTGGTCACGCCCGGCTTGACCAGTGGCACCAGCAAGTCCAGCACCTCGGCGGCCAGGCGGCCTGCCCGGCGCATGCCCTCGAAGTCGGCCGGATCGTGCAGGGCCACGGCAAAATGGGCTTTGCGGGCGGCTTCAAAAATTTCGGTCTGGGGCAGAATGGTCATGGTTGAGGCAATATAATATCCCGGCCCATAAAACCAAAGCCCGGTTACAGGATGCTGAATGCCTAAAACTGCCGCCATTCTGGTGATCGGGGACGAGATCCTGTCGGGCCGCACCCAGGACACCAACAGCAATGCCATTGCCCGCTTTTTGACCACGCTGGGAATCGACCTGGAAGAAGTGCGGGTGGTGGGCGATGAGGAAGGCGAAATCGTTGCCGCCCTCAATGCCCTGCGCGACCGGTACGATTTCGTCTTCACCACCGGCGGCATCGGCCCAACCCATGACGACATCACTGCTGACGCGGTGGCCAAGGCCTTTGGCGTGGGCATCGGCTATCATCCGGATGCCTATGCGCTGCTGGAAGCCCGTTATCCGCCGGGCGAGTTCACCGAGGCGCGCAAGCGCATGGCGCGCACGCCGCATGGCGCCAGCCTGGTGGCGAACTCCGTCTCCGGCGCGCCGGGATTTCACATCGGCAATGTTTATGTGATGGCCGGCGTGCCGGCGGTGATGCGCGCCATGCTGGAGGCGATTGCACCGGAATTGCCGCGTGACAAACCTGTGACCAGCGTAACGCTGGAAGTTGGGCTTCCCGAAGGCAAGGTGGCCGCGGGTCTGGCGGCGCTGCAAAAGGCCCATGCCGATGTTGCCATCGGCTCTTATCCCTTTTACCGCGAAGGATCGGCTCAGCCCTTTGGCGCGCAACTGGTGATACGCGGGCGCGATGTGGATGCGATCGAACGCGCGGTCGCGGCGGTGGAAGAGATGTTGCGCGCGCTTGGTGCTGCACCGCAGCGTGTAAATTAGCTTTTCCATCCCTTCGCGAAATGACAGGCTTCCCGAAAACAATCAGGGGGAATCCATGGACATCAAGAAACGCGATTTTCTGAGAGGCTTCGGCATGGTCAGCGTGGGGGCCGTCGCCGCCGCGGGCGAAGCGAAAGCGCAGATCACGCACACACCTGACGGCGGCTATCCGCCCGGCGTTCCCAAGGCCACCGGCCGTAACATGCTGGACAGCCCGCACTATATCGGCACCGCCAGCAAGGGCTATGGCTTCAAGGCGAACTGGGCCCGCACCCTGCCGATGGTTCCCACGGTCGATCCCAACTACAAGCCGCGCCGCATCAACAAGGCGATCGAGCTGTGGGAGGACAACCAGGTCGTCGCTTATGCGGAATTCGGACCTTCCGGCGCGCCTGACACCTATGAGGAAGGCAAGCGCCTGGCCAAGACCTATTGCGATGCCATCAATTACGAGATGGAGAATGACGCCTTCAACTTCGACGGCCTGCGCAACTTCATGCAGGGTCTGGTGGATGGCGGTCCCACGCCGTCCGGCCACCGCACCCCAATGGTGTTCGTCACCCTGCCGGCCTGGGGCTTCGATGGTCCTTCGATGCGCGCCAATGTCTGGCAAATCCATCAGGCGCTGGCGGCCGGGGCCCATGGTTGCCTGATCTGCGAAATGGAATCGCCGGAGGCGGGCGAGATCGCCATTGCGGGCGGGCGCTACAAATGGACCTGGCCGGGTGTGGAGGAGCTTCCCATTGAAGGCGTGCGGGGCGCGGGCAGCCAGGATTTCGCCGCGCATATCTGGGGCCTCAGCAATGACGAGTATCTGCGTGTGGCCGATACCTGGCCGCACAATCCCAAGGGCGAAATCACCATGGGCTTCAAGCTGGAGAACCGCCGCTCCGCCATGGCGGCCGAGCAACTGATGGCGATCAAGGGCCTGGCCTTTGCCGAGCCCGGACCCAGCGACAATGGCTGGTCCCATTTGCAATGGGATGCGATCAGGGGGGATTTAACCAAGGAACAGCGTGCCGCGCTGCCCGCCTCCAAGCGGTTGGCCGAAGACCTGGAGCGCATCCGCCTCGCGGCCAAAGCGAATAATGTGAAATGGCTGGGCAATGGCCCGCCCGGCGCGACCCCCGAGCAGGAGATTGACCAGGGACGGCGCATGGGGCCTGCCGGCACCGAGGAGAAGGTGCAGGCGGATCGGCTCTACACCAAGCGCAAGATGCCTTACTAAGCGCTTGTCTTTTGCCCGCTGAGTGCGTCGCGCGTGCTCACGTACGCTAGGTACGCTCCGCGTGCGCTCCTGCTCATCGGGCAAAATACTGCGCGCTGATATCGGCGCTCTATTCGAGCTTCAGCGCTTTGGCGGCGGTGGTGAAGGCCGTTTGCGCATCCTTGTTGGTGGCAAACGCCTTGCGCGCCGAGGCCAGGGCTTCCCTGGCTTTCTGGGTTTCGCCCAAAACCGCGTAGGCGCGCATCAGCCTGACCCAGCCCAGCGCGTCATTGGGATCGGCCTTCAACCGCTGTGCCAGCATCTCCACCATGGCTTTGGGATTGGGCGCGCCGCCGGGACCATTTTGCGATGTCAGCATCGCGATACGATCCACCAGCATCTGGTGCAGCGGCGCTGCTGCTGGCACATCGGCGAGCAGGCTCTGCCACAGTTGAAGAGCGCCCGCGCGGTCATTATGTGCCGCCTTCGCCAGACCCAGATAGTAACGTGCCGGCCCGTTCTTGGGATCGGCCTTCAGCGCGGCACTGAAAGCCTCTTCCGCTTCAGGGGGCACCTGGCCGCCATTGTCGGCCACCAGCGCTTCGCCGTAAGCCGCGTCTACGCCGGCATCGCCCTTGCCGGTCAGCGCAATCACTTTTGCCAGCGCCTTGGCGGCGTCGCGCGGGTCGCCTGCGCCCATATAAGCCTGGGCCAGATAGCGCCAGGCGCGTACGTCTTCGGGATGGGCGCGCACGCGCGCGATCAGATAGGGCACCAGCCCATTGATCTCGCGGACGTTGAGGCCTTGCGCGGCGCGCTCGGCCAGATGCGGCCGGCCGACCAGGAAATAGGCGCCCCCGCCAATCGCCAGCATGAAAATGGCGATGGCGGCCGCAAGCAGCGCGCGGCCTTTTTTCGCATGCGTGCGCCACAGCGGCACGGCGGCGAAAGCAACCGCAAGCAAGGCGATCAGGACAAAACCGATGACGGGAACTGGACTCACTTCTTGCCTCTGTACTTGTTGCGCACCAGGGCCACGATCATGCCGCGGCGGGAGCGACGGCCAGGCGAGCGCAGCGATGCCGTTTGGCCGCGCGACCCAACAAAAATCAATCCGCGGCTCATTTTGCTCCCCGATACTTGTTGCGTACCAGCGCCACGATCATGCCGCGGCGGGAGCGACGGCCAGGCAAGCGCAGCGATGCCGTTTGGCCGCGCGACCCAACAAAAATCAATCCGCGGCTCATTTCGCTCCCCGATACTTGTTGCGTACCAGCGCCACAATCATGCCGCGGATAGTGCGGACCTCCTGATCGTTCAGGCGCGAGCGCATTATCATGGCGCGGATGTTGCGTACCATGGTCTCGCGCTTGGCCGGCGGAAAGAGGAACTCGGCCGCATCCAGCTCTTTTTCCAGATGCTCGAACAGGCCGGTCAGGTCATCCCGCGTCGCGGGCTTGGCGATGGAATCCCGGGTGCGCACCGCCGGTGTCGTATCGGCGGATTTGAGCCACTCATAGCCCAGCAACAGCACGGCCTGGCCCAGGTTCAGTGACCAGAAATCTGCTGTCGGAATGGTGATCACGGCGTCACACAGGCTCATCTCGTCATTGTCCAAACCGGCGCGCTCGCCGCCGAACAGGATCGCGGTGCGCACGCCTTGAACAGATGCCGCACGCAGCCGCCGCGCGGCCGCTTCCGGAGTATGGATGTCCTTGACCACATCGCGGTCCCGCGCGGTGGTGGCCAGCACCAGCTGATAGGGGGCAAGCGCCTCGGCGGCGGTCGGAAAAATTTTGGCGGCTTCCAATATGTCGCCAGAGCCGGACGCCAGCATCTGGGCCTTGTCGTTGGGCCATTCCATCTTGGGCGCGATCAGGACCAGTTCCCCGAGCCCGAAATTCTTCATCGCCCGGGCGGCGGCGCCGACATTTTCCCCCATCTGGGGTTGCGACAGGATGATGGCAGGTGGGGTCATTTGGCGCTTTGACGGGCCGGCTTTTGTCAGTAACTTTCGCCCCGCTATATCCCCTAAGACCCAATTTTGCGAGGAAATCCGATGGAAAAGATCAAGGTTGCCAACCCGGTTGTCGAGCTGGACGGCGACGAGATGACCCGCATTATCTGGGACCTGATCAAGAAGAAGCTGGTCCTGCCCTATCTGGACATCGACCTGCATTATTACGACCTCTCCATCGAGAACCGCGACAAGACCGAAGACAAGGTCACGGTCGAGGCGGCCGAAGCGATCAAGAAATACGGTGTGGGCGTGAAATGCGCCACCATCACCCCGGATGAGGCGCGGGTCGAGGAATTCAAGCTCAAGAAGATGTGGAAGTCGCCCAACGGCACCATCCGCAACATCCTGGGCGGGGTGATCTTCCGCGAGCCCATTATCTGCAAGAATGTGCCGCGCCTGGTGCCGGGCTGGACCCAGCCCATCGTGGTTGGCCGTCACGCCTTTGGCGACCAGTACCGCGCCACCGATTTTGTTTTCCCGGGCAAGGGCACGCTGTCGATCAAGTTCGTGGGCGAGGACGGCAAGGTCATTGAACACGAAGTGTTCAAATCGCCGGGCGGTGGTGTTGCCATGGCCATGTACAATCTGGATGAATCGATCCGCGAATTCGCCCGCGCCTCGATGAATTATGGCCTGGCGCGCAAGTATCCGGTCTATCTGTCGACCAAGAACACGATCCTCAAGGCCTATGACGGCCGCTTCAAAGACCTGTTCCAGGAGATTTTCGACGCCGAATTCGCCGACCAGTTCAAGGCCGCCGGCATCACCTATGAGCACCGGCTGATCGACGACATGGTGGCCAGCGCGCTCAAGTGGAGCGGCGGCTATGTCTGGGCCTGCAAGAATTATGACGGCGACGTGCAGTCCGACACCGTTGCGCAAGGCTTTGGTTCACTCGGCCTGATGACCTCGGTTCTGTTCACCCCCGATGGCAAGACGGTGGAAGCCGAAGCCGCGCATGGCACGGTGACCCGCCATTACCGCGAACATCAGAAGGGCAAGTCGACCTCGACCAATTCCATCGCCTCGATCTTCGCCTGGACGCGCGGCCTCACCCATCGCGCCAAGCTGGACGGCAATGACAAGCTGGCCAAGTTCGCCCACACCATGGAACAGGTCTGCGTCGCCACCGTCGAGCAGGGCTTCATGACCAAGGATCTTGCCTTGCTGGTCGGCCCCGATCAGGGCTGGCTGACGACCGAAGGCTTCCTCGACAAGGTCGACGAGAATCTGAAGCGCGCAATGGCATAGGGCGCGGTCCTTTTGGCCGCTGAGTGCGTCGGCCGTGCTCACGTGCGTTAAGCACGCTCCGCGCGGCCTCCTGCTCATCGGCCAAAAATCCTCGCGCCGTGTATCGGAAAGAAAGAAGGCCGGATCGTAAGATTCGGCCTTTTCTTTTCTCTAGAAGCAATTCCAGACAATCGGCTGGGAGTAGGGCGGGAAGACAAACGATTTCTGCGTGATTTCGGTATCGCCCTTAAGCACGTAGGCGGCTCCGCCGTTCGGAAGCCTTATCTCGTATCCGTAATAGCTTTTGTCATCGATGCAGGCGTAGACCACAAATTTCTCACCCGCGCGCAGAGTTGCGATTTGGCGCTCACGTTCCGGTCCGCCGGGCATGGAATCGAAAGCTTGCGTTTCGCCGTGTATGACCAGGTTAGCTCGGCTGAAACTGAACCACCACGAGCAGAAAACCGCGACCAATGCGATCGCGGTAACCACCGGCCATTTCAACATTTATTCCGCCGCGCTGCGCTGCGCCTTCTTCTGCGCATACATCGCCTGGTCGGCGCGCGCCATCGCGCTGTCGGGATTGTCGCCGGCTTTCAGCTCAAAGGCGCCATAGGCGAAGCTGACCGGGATGGAATGACCGTTCCATTGGGTGGGCGAGGCCTCCACCGCCGCCGCCAGGAGATCGGCCTTTTTCAGCGCCTGGTCCTGGTTGGCGTGGGAAAGCAGCACGCCGAACTCGTCGCCGCCCAAGCGGCCGACGCAATCGCTGTCGCGCACATGGGACTGCAGCACGTCGGCGAAATGCGCGAGCACCGCATCGCCCGCTGCATGGCCGTAGGTGTCGTTGGTCTTCTTCAGGTGATTAAGGTCGAAATAGATCAGCGAGGCCGGTGTGTTGTAGCGGCCGGTGAAGGCGATATAGCGCGTCAGTTCGCGCACAAAGGCGCGGCGATTGAGAAGCGGCAGCATGCCATCCTGGTCTGCGGTCTTTTCCACATCTTCCAGGCGCTCCCTGGTCTGCGCCAACTCGCGGCGCAGATTTTCCACCTCGTTCATCAGCCCCATGATGGCGTCGCGCACCCTGGGTGTGAATTCGGATTCCGGAATCCCCAGCACGTTGGCGGTGGGCATCGCAGCGTCCACGCTGTCCACGCCGCCGGCGGCTTCGATCCGGCGCGCATAGGCGGCTTGGGCTACCGAGCGGGCAGGCCGGGAGGGGCTATTGCGTTCGACTTTCATTACGGGTCCGCCATTCTGGCTGGGGAAAACGTAAGGGCTGACATTTAAGATTGTGTTTAATCTCATCAAAGAATGGTTAACGGTTCTTAAAACGGCTCTTTCCTTGGATTTTTTGGTGCCTATACTGCGCCGCTTCGCTGGAAATCCGGGACAAAGCCCGCATGGGAAAACGAAGCACTTCACGGCCCTTGGTCGGAATCATCATGGGCAGCCAGTCCGACTGGTCGACCATGCAGGCAGCAGCAGCGTTGCTGGATGCGCTGGGCGTGCCGCATGAGACCCGCATTGTCTCCGCGCACCGCACGCCCGACCGTATGGCCGAATACGCCAAGGAAGCCGAAGCCCGCGGGTTGAAGGCGATTATCGCCGGCGCCGGCGGGGCGGCGCATCTGCCGGGCATGGTGGCCAGCATGACGACCTTGCCGGTCTTGGGCGTGCCGGTGGAAAGTCGCGCGCTTAAGGGGCTGGATTCGCTGCTCTCAATTGCGCAGATGCCCGGCGGCGTGCCCGTGGCAACTTTTGCGATCGGCGAGGCTGGGGCCAAGAACGCAGCCCTGCATGCCGCCGCGATTCTGGGTCTTTCGGATCTGGGCATCAAAAAGCGGCTGGACGCCTGGCGCGCGAAACAGACCAAGTCGGTCGCCAAGCATCCAAAATGAAAAGGTTGCACAAGCC
Organism: Rhizomicrobium sp.; assembly: GCA_036488555.1. Taxonomy (GTDB): domain Bacteria; phylum Pseudomonadota; class Alphaproteobacteria; order Micropepsales; family Micropepsaceae; genus Rhizomicrobium. The sequence continues at coordinate 8,018 of DASXHL010000025.1, read as the reverse complement.
GGTGCCGGAAAATTTTATCGTAAAACCTGGCGGCACCATCGGCATTATTGGCGGTGGCCAGCTGGGGCGCATGCTGGCCTTGGCGGCGGCGCGGCTGGGCCTGAAAACAGCGATCTATAACGACGCGCCCGATGCCCCGGCCTTTCAGGTGACTGAGACTTCGGTCGCGGCGCCTTATGAAGACCTGGATGCGCTGGCGCGCTTTGCCGATGCCTGTGATGCGGTGACGTTCGAGTTCGAAAATCTCCCTGCCCATGCCATCGCCCATCTGGGCGAGCATGTGCCGGTCAGGCCCGGCGCGCATGCGCTGGCGGTGACGCAAGACCGGCTGTCGGAGAAAACCTTTGTCGAGAAGCTGGGGCTAAGGACCGCGCCGTTCTTCGAGGTGTCGTCGGCGGCGCAGGCCGGCGAAGCCTTCGACAAGCTCGCAGGACGTGGGATCATCAAGACACGTCGCTTTGGCTATGACGGCAAGGGCCAGGCGAAAGTCACGAGCCGCGAAGAGGCGGTGAAAGCCTTCGAAAGCTTCAAGGGTGCGCCTTCCATTCTGGAAGGCTTTGTCGATTTTTCCTATGAGGCCTCCGTGGTGGCGGCGCGCGGTGCTGATGGCGCTTTCGCCGCCTATGATCCGCCGGAGAATGAGCATGAACACCATATCCTGCGCCGTTCCAGCGTGCCGTCGCGGCTTGGCGTTGCTCAGGTGGAAGAGGCCAAGCTGATCGCCAAAAAAATCGCCGATGCGCTCGACTATGTCGGCGTGCTGGCGGTCGAACTGTTTGTGGGCAGCAGCGGTGCGTTGCTGGTGAATGAAATCGCCCCACGCGTCCACAATACCGGCCACTGGACCATCGAAGCCTGCCAGTGTTCCCAGTTCGAACAGCATATCCGCGCCGTGGCGGGGTGGCCTCTGGGTGATCCCCGCCGGCATGCCGATGCGGTGATGGAAAACATCATCGGGGCAGAGGCCGATGCCTGGGAAAGCCTGTCCCGCACCGGCGCGGTGCACCTTTACGGCAAGAAAGAAGCGCGCCCCGGCCGCAAGATGGGTCATTTGACGCGGTTGAAGCCGTTGACGAAGCCATGAGGGATACATAGTTTCCCAGCCGATGAGCATGCCCGCGACCAAGACCGCCACCAAGACCAAGACCCCCAAAACCAAGGGCTTGGCCTGGACAGTCGTGCGCGCTTAGGACAGGCGAAACCGACGAGACCCAGGCCCCGCCGAAACCCGGACGGGGCTTTTTTATTGCCCGCAGTGTTGGCGAGAGCCAGAGCCGCAAAAGAAAAAGGAGTTGGACCTTGAAGAACAAGAATGTCGCGATCGTGGGCGCCACGGGTGCCGTTGGCCGTGAATTCGTGGGCTGCATCGAAAGCCGCGGGCTGCCGCTTGCCTCGCTCAAGCTGCTGGCTTCGGCCAAGTCGGCCGGCAAGACCCAGACCTTCCGCGGCGAACAGCTGGTGGTCGAGGAACTGACCGAGGACGCTTTCCAGGGCGTGGACATCGCGCTGTTCTCCGCCGGCAGCTCCATTTCCAAGCAGTTCGCGCCGGCCGCGGTAAAAGCGGGTGCGGTCGTCGTGGACAATTCCTCGGCCTTCCGCGCCGATCCGGCGATCCCGCTGGTGGTGCCGGAGATCAATGCGCGCCGCATCGCCGATCACAAGGGCATCATCGCCAATCCCAACTGCGCGGCGATCACCACTTTGGTGCCGCTGTGGCCGGTACACCAGGTCAACCGCGTCAAGCGGCTGATCGTCTCCACCTATCAGGCGGCGTCTGGCGGCGGGGCTGCGCTGATGGAGGAGCTGGAGCTTTCCACCCGCGCCTATCTCGACGGCAAGGAATACGCGCCCAAGGTGGTCAAGTATCCGTACGCCTTCAATCTCTTCAGCCACAACACCGCCATCGACATGGCGACCGGCTACAACGACGAAGAGAGCAAGGTGATCAAGGAGACGAAGAAGATCTTCGAGGATAGCGACATCGCGGTTTCGGCCACCTGCATCCGCGTACCGGTGCTGCGCGCCCATTCCGTCTCCATGACCTTTGAATGTGAACAGCCGATCACCCCGGAGGAGGTCAAGACGCTGCTCGTCAAGGCGCCGGGCGTGAAGCTGGTCGATGACTGGGCCAACAACTACTTCCCCATGCCCAAGGATGCCTCGGGCCAGGGCGATGTGCTGGCAGGGCGTATCCGCAAGGATCTGTCGGACCCGTCGGGCAAGTCGATAAGCATGTTCGTGGCGGCGGATCAGTTGCTGAAGGGTGCGGCGCTCAACGCCGTGCAGATCGCGGAGCTGCTCTAGGCGCAGGTCTTTTGCGTCGTGAGTTCGTCGCGCGTGCTCACGTGCGTTAAGCACGCTCCGCGCGACGCTCCTGCTCACGCCGCAAAATCCCTCGCGACTGAGATTATGATCTGGCCTTCGGTTTTGCCCAGTCGGCGAACATCGGGAAGTTCGAGAGTGCTTCCTTCGCCTTGCTCTTGAATTTCTCGAACTGCATGACGTTTTCGATGCGGGCGGCCAGGAAGTCCTCGGTCGGCTTTTCGTCCTCGCTGGTGTCGTTGAACCAGCGCATGGCGGTCGCACCATAAACCCCGGCCAGGATGCCGCGCTTAGTGTAGAAATTGAAATCGGTCGCGGTGTCGCCGGCCGCCCGCCACATCGCATCCACGGTGCGATAGACCAGCTTGGCCCCCAACGCCGCGTGCATGGGCAGCGACAGCAGGGCTGCGGCACGGCGCGCGGCTTCCTTGTGAGGCTTAAGGATGGCGAGCCGGGTCTTCACGGCGGTGGCAATGCGCTGACGGATCTTCATCGCCTTCAGGTCCATCGCTGCCAGCCGCCTTTCCATCTCGGCATCGGTTGCGGTGGAATAGAATTCGACCAGGCTGATGGGGCCGTTCTCGAACAACCGCGCGATTTCGACTTTGCTGGCGCCGGCCTCTGCCCCCGCCTTTTGCAGGACCTGATCCGTGAAGCCGTCGAAGGCCGCATGTGGAAGCGCCCTGGCCAATACCGCCTCGCGCATTTCCTGGTCATTCATCCCTTTGGCCTTTGTCTTGGGTTTGGGTTGCGCCTTGGGCTTGGTCTTTCGGACAACCGTCTTCTTCTTTGCGGGTCTTTTGGGCGCTTCGGTCATGGACCTTCAGCTTGCAGTTTGAAAGTGTCGGATTTCGGACTCAAAGATCAGCCGCGACATGTCGCCGATGCGGGAGGTGTAAAGCCGCCCATCCAGATGATCGCACTCATGTTGCACCACCCGGGCGTGGAACCCGCGCGCCACCCGTTCGATCGTCTCGCCTTCAAGACCCAGACCGCGGTAGCGGATATGGTCCGGCCGTTCGACCCAGCCGCGCAGGCCGGGCACCGACAGGCATCCCTCCCAGCCTCCGTCCAGGTCAGGGCCCAAAACCTCGATTTCCGGATTGATCAGGACCGTCAGGGGGGCGGTGTGGTCGAAACGCTCCTCCTCCGACAGCCGGGGCGGCTCGCGTCCGTCAGGGGCCTGGAATATCACCACGCGCAGCGGAACATGGACCTGGGGGGCGGCCAGACCTGCGCCATTGGCGTCGATCATGGTCTCCACCATGTCATTGACTAACTTACGAATTTCCGGATGCCGGGGGTCGGCCACCGCCCGCGCCGGGGTGACCAGGACAGGGTGGCCCATGCGGGCGATTTTCAGGATTGCCATGCGGCCAAATATGGCCCGGAGCGGGGACCGGCCTCAAGGATCGTATTGGATCCGAAAGTGTTAAATTCCACGGGTAGACAGGCAAAAAGCCTTCTGGTATCACCCGCGCCTCAAATTTCGCAGCTTTTCGGGAGTTTCCCTTTGCAGATCATCGTCCGTGACAACAACATCGACCAGGCGCTGAAGGCGCTGAAGAAGAAGATGCAGCGCGAAGGCATCTTCCGGGAGATGAAGCTGCGCGGCGCCTATGAGAAGCCCAGCGAGAAGCGCGCCCGTGAACGCGCAGAAGCCGTGCGCCGCTATCGCAAGCTGCAGCGCAAGCGCCTGCAGCGCGAAGGCCTCCTGCCGCGCTAAGCGTCTTTTTCGGATTTCGGAAGAGCCGTCCCGCCAGGGGCGGCTTTTTTGTTTTTCCGCTTCTGGCTGACGTAATAGGCGCCCGCCCCCGCGATGGCCGCAGCCCCCAGCACCAGAAGCAATGTGCCCGCGCCGGGTGCGATCTGGTCGCCGGCGACTTCGGTGACGTTCTTGAGATCGTCCGCGATGCTTTCGCGGCGCCGGAACAGTTTCTTCAGCCTCAGCACGCAGGCCTCACGTGCAGTCGGCGCAGACCGCGATCTCGACCGTGACGTGGGAGAGATCGGGATAGCGGTGCCGCAAGGTCGCCTTGACGGTTTCCGCGTTGATGGGGTCAGGCGAGACCAGTGACACGATCAACCCGCGATGGCCCGGCCCCAGCCGCCACAGATGCAGATCGGGAATGCGCGCCTTGAGCTCGTTCTGCAGGAAATTGCGGATCTCGTCCGACATGTCCGGATCGGCATCAGCGTCGAGCAGTACCATGGCGCTGTCGCGGATCAGGCCATAAGCCCAGGAAGCGATCACGAAGGAGCCGACCAGGCCGCTGATCGGGTCCAGAATTCCCAGGCCGAAATAATAGCCGCAGGCCAGGGCCACGATGGCCAGAACGCTGGTGGCCGCGTCGGCCAGGACATGCACATAAGCCGCGCGCATATTGTTATCGCCGCCATCGGCATGAGCATGATTGTGCCCGTGCCCATGGCCATGATCATGACTATCCTTCAGGATCAGGGCGCTGATCAGGTTCACCGCTAGGCCGATGCAGGCAATCAGAAGCGCGTCGCCATACTGCACGGGCGCGGGCGTAACGATGCGCTCGACGGATTCAATCGCCACCACCAGCGCAGTGATGCTCAAGATGATCGCACTGGAAAAGGCCGCCAGATCGCCGAACTTGCCGGAACCAAAGGTGAAACGGCCACTGCCGGAATGACGCCGCGCCAGCCAGTAGGCGCCGGCCGCCAGCCCCAGCGCGCCGACATGGGTCGCCATATGGGCGCCGTCCGCCAGAAGCGCCATGGAGTGGTAGGCAAGCCCGCAGACGATCTCCACGCACATAAAGACGGCGGTGACGATCGCCGCCCACTTGGCCTTGGATTCGGCCCGGGAATGGCTTTGGCCCAGGAACACATGGTCGCGGGTCCAGATGCCGTGGTCGTGTGGCTTTTCGGCATCATGGTCATGCTCATGACCATGATGGTGATCGTGCCCATGGTGATGATCATGGCCGTGATGATCGTGGCCATGGCCATGGGAATGATCGTGACCGTCCAGGGTGTGATCGTGCGCCATAGGCGCGAGTCTAGCCTGTTGCCGGCGTAAAATCAGCTAGGCGAATACGCCCATCAGCTAGGCGAATGCGCCCAAAAGCGGCAGCAGTATCCCAGCGCCAAGAAGGACGCTGAGCAGCAAAAACCGCGGATTTCGAATGGAGCGCAAAGACATGCCGCTGACATAGTCCGATCTTGCGCCATTGCAACCTTACAAACAGGAAGGATGTGCGTGTTTACATCGCTTGCGGGCGGCAGGTGAAATTTGCCGCTTCACGTGTGTCGCCATGGCCACTATAGCGTGCTTCTAGCGGAAAGCGGCAGATCGGGCGCGTGGCGGTGACATGTTTGGTGTCGTCAATATGCGCGCCGATGAAGAGTGACGGCGCCTCATCTGTCGTCATCCATTTGTCCAGCGCCTTGACCATGTCGTGATCCGGATCATCGCTGATGGGTGTGCCGGTTGCGCCGCCGATATGAGAGAAGCCCGCGCCGCCTGAACAATGACCCATCCCGGCCAGCGGGAAGAACCGGAAGAAGGCATCGGTCGCCGCCTGGCCATAGCGCGTCACAATCCGGTTGTAGAAATCCACGTCCATCATCGGGGTGATCACCGGATCGGCCCAGCCCTGGAAGAAGATGAACTTGCCGCCGCGCGCTTTGAAGCGATCGAAGTCCACTTTCTGGTCATAGACCTCGGGCAAGCTCGAATCGCCCACTCTGGCGCCAAGCGCGCGCTCGGTGTCGTGGTCGAAATCGAAGTCCACGTTCCGGAAATTCGGGTCCTGAAACACCGTCAGCTTCCAGAATTCCGCGCTGCTGCCGCCAGGCGCCGCGCCGCCATTCTGGGCCAGCCAGCCCAGCTCGCTGCCGCGGACCTGGCCTGGCATCAAGACCGTGCCGTCGGATTTTTTTGCGCCGGCATAGATGTGGCGCGCGGCCGCAACCTGAACCGGGGTGAGGCAGTCGGTTTTCTGTGCCTCGCTGCACTGGAATTCCACCGGATCGACAGTGCAGCGACGCGGGTCTGCGATCACCCCGTCTTCCACGCCATCGAGTTTGTCGCACGCCGCCACCATATGGCGGTTGAGGATGGCCACGCTCTCGGCGGTGATGGCCGATGGGTCCCGCAGTGCCGGACCCGCGTTCCAGGTATGCCCGAACATCAGCGCCGTCCATTTCCAGGGGGCCGCGCCGGCGACAAAACCGTCATAATCGTTGGGGAAGCGTGTCGCCTCCATCAGGGCGTGATGGCCGCCGGCCGAACAGGCGATGAAATAGTTCCTGGTGGAAGGCTTGCCATAGAAGGCACGCACCACCTGTTTGGCTGCGACAGTGGAAAGATGCAGCGCCCGCCACGCCCAGTCGATCATCTTCTGGGGGTGTTTGTAGGCCCAGCGCTGGCCGCTGCCGCCCAGAGGATCGTTGGGGTCGGTCAGATGACCGTTATCGGTGGACATGGTGGCATAGCCGGACAGCAATGCATCGCGCATGGGGCCGGGCGAGATGGCGCCCGCGCTGCCGCCCGAACCTTCGCCGCGGAACTTGCCGTTCCACGCATGCATCGGCGGCAACCAGACTTCAAAACCGATATGGGAATCGGCGGTTGGCGTGGCAACACCTATGACGCGGCAGAAAGGGGCGCTGATCTTTGTGGTGCCGACGGTGCCGCCGTCGCTCAGATATTCGGCGCTCTGAACGACCGTGTTGGGGGCGATGGTCTTGCCCGCCAGCGCGGAACAGCTTTGAGCGTCCCCCTGGCCGGATGGAAGCTTTGCGGCATGAACAGCACCCGACAGCAAAAAGGGTGCAAGTGCCGCGGCAGATACCACCGTTTTGAAAGACCCCATCCGCTTTCCCCTATACATTTTTGGGGAACTGTCTGCCGGGGCGAAAGCAGCGTCAAGTCGGCGGCGGGGAGTGCATATAGCTCTGCACCAGCGAGCCTGCGATCAGCCGCCAGCCATCCACCAGCACAAAGAAAATCAGTTTGAACGGCAATGAGATGATCACTGGCGGCAGCATCATCATGCCCATGCTCATCAGGATCGAGGCCACCGCCATGTCGATGATCAGGAAGGGCACGAAGATCAGGAACCCGATCTCGAAGGCGCGCTTGAGCTCGCTCAGCATGAAGGCGGGGGCGAGCGTGGTGACTTCGATCTTGACGGGGTCGTTGACCGGCTTGGTATGCGCCATATCGGTGAAGAGCTTGAGGTCGGCGTCGCGCACATGCGCCAGCATGAACTTCTTCATCGGCACCAGCGCCTGGGTGAAGCCCTGTTCGGTGGTGACCTGATTGTTCATCATGGGCTGGATGCCCTGGTGATAGGCGTCGGTGAGGGTCGGGCCCATCACGAACAAGGTCAGGAACATGGCCAGCGACACGATTACGCTGTTGGGCGGGGAGGTCTGAAGGCCCAGCGCCGTGCGCAGCAGGGACAAGACCACCACCATGCGCACGAAACTCGTCATCATGATGATGATCGAGGGCGCGATGGAGAGCACCGTGATCAGCGCCACGATCTGCAGCATGCGGTCGGTGAAAAGCCCGCTGCCGTTGAGATCGATGGAAAGCCCGCCCGCCGCTGATGCGGCCGCGGCGGCAGCATTGGGCGGGGTCAGATGCAGCGGCGCGGCCAGCGCCGCATGCGGGGCGATCAGCGCCAGCAGCAACAGCAAGGGCAAAAGGCGCC
>DASXHL010000017.1:0-16990 GCA_036488555.1 Rhizomicrobium sp. | reverse complement strand
GTCGCCATGAGGCGGCACTGCTGCCAGCCCATCGACCGCGCCGCGCAGAATGACGACAACCAGCCGCCGGTCGCCCGGCATGGCGGCAAAGGCAAAACGCAGTGGTGCATCCCACAGACATAAGCCTGCCGTCTGCCCCAGTGCTTTCAAGGTGTCGCGGCGTGAACGGGTCATGGTCATCTCCGTTGAAATTCCGGACTGGACACCAGAAGTGCCAGCGCCTCCCCGCCTGTGGGCGCGGCCGCAACCGCGGACTGCGTGTCTTTCGATAGCCGGTCGCCCAGCGTCTGGTTGGCCAGCGCGACGATCTGACCGGCGCCGACAGTCTGCGGCAGACGCGAACCCAGACTTTGCGCCCATTCGATGCGCGACAGGACGGCGTCGGACCCCGACCAGTCGGCCGACATGTCGGACCAGCCCTTGGGTGAGGGCGCGGCAAGCGGAAAATGCCCCATCATGCGGCAGGCCTGCATGGCGCTCTTGATCTGCTGCTCCGCATTCTGGGTCTTGGGAAGACCCAGAAGCCGGTAGCTGGCGGTGACATATTCCACTGGGTTGCGCATTTTCTGGTGAGCCGGATCCCAGGCCGACGGCTCCTCGATCAAGGTGCGGGTCATCGCCTTCAGGTCACCCTGGGTGTCGCGGAAACTCCGTTCCAGCCGCGCCACCAATTGCTGCGACGGGGTATCGGAAACAAAGTGACGCGCGAATTTTGTGGCGATGAATTTCGCCGTGGCCGGATCACGCGCCAGATCATGAATGGCGGCACGGCCGCCGGCAAAGCCGTCTGCATAAGTCTTGCCGCGCAGCGTCACCGGGCCCGGCTCATGCCGGGCGGGAAAATAACGGAAGCCGCTGGACGCACCATCAAATGTCTGCGGCGCGTTGAAGCTGGTCTGAAAGAGCCTCGCCATCCGGCCGGCGCCCTTGGGCTGAATGTCGACACTCCAGCCGGTGAGCAGCTTGGCCAGAGCGATGACATCGGCCTGGGCATAGCCGCCATCCACGCCCAGGGAATAAAGCTCCATCAGCTCGCGGCCGAAATTCTCGTTCAGTCCGCGCTGGACGAGTTGGCCAGCGGGCGAGTCCGGTCCGATCGACTGGGCGTTGTTGAGATAGACCAGCATCGCCGGATGGGTCGCCACTGCCAGCAGCATGTCTTCGAACTTGCCGGCGATATGGGGACGGATCGCCTCGCGCTCATAGGCGCCTGCAAGACTCGCCACTGCCGGATTCTGGACCGAAATGGTGAAGTGATTGCTCCAGAACCAGACTAGGCGTTCGGCGAAGGGACGGTGTGAGATAAAGCCCTGCTGGAAACGGGACGCCATTTCACCGATCAGAACCTGGCGCTGCTGCTTGACGAAGGCGCGCAGATCCTTGGTGTCGCCATCCTGCTTCATCTCCCGCCGCTGTTGGCGAAATGCTTGCAGATCTTTCACCAGCGTGGCGCCATCCCGGAACGGCTGGCCATCCAACGGCGCAGGCTGGTCGGCGGGACCGAGTTGGGAAACCAGCCATTGTTTTGGATCATTGGCGCTGGCGATTTCGCCCGGCATGGCGCCCAGACCGAAGCGGTTAATGGCAATTGCAGCTTGAAGCGACATGGCTTTGTCTCGGGCGATGAACGGCGATCCGGCCGCGTCTGCCAATCAAACGGTGCGGGCCACCCGCGCCCTACGCCATGACAGGACTTTAACGCCCTGCCCGCTTGGCGGTGGGGCACAAAAAGGCGCTAATCAGTACAGTAGGAACCGTCCGGTTGGATCGTTGTTATCAAGTTGGCAATGGTAACGGCTTAGGGTGCCCGAGAATGTCGGCTGACAGTTATGCCCTGAGAAGGTGTCTGCGCATGATCCGCCATTGCCTGGACGTGGAGGAGCGCCGGCGTCTGTGCCTCGCTCTGGCGCTGCGTGAGGAGCGTGCCGCCCGGATGGCGGAGTTCCGTCACCGTATCTGGCTCGCGCTTGCCCGCCCCTGGATGAGCTTCACTCGCTGATCGCTGTTTTTGCCGCGCCGCAATAGCGAGCGCTGCAGACGGACTGCACAACGCTCCAAAACGAAACAGGGGCCGGCAGGTCTTCGACCGGCCAGCCCCTGCTGCTTTACTTAATCTATATATGTATCAGGGCGAGACCTTGAGGGTCTTGGCCCAGGACGCTTCGATCTGCTTGACGACGCTTTCGGGCATCGGCACGTAGTCGAGCTTCTTGGCATCGTCCTGGCCGTTCTTCAGCGCCCAGTCGAGGAACTTCAGCACCGACTTGTTCTTGTCGGCCGGATAGTCCGCACGCATCAGCATATAGGTCGCAGCCGTGATCGGCCAGCTGTTGGCGCCCGGCTGGTTGGTCAGGATCTCATAGAAGTCCTGGACCTTGCTGAAGTCGGCGTTGGAGGCCGCGGACTGGAACGCTTCCATCGACGGCGCCACGCGCTTGCCGGCGGAATTGATCATGTCGGTGTAGACCAGCTTGGACTGCATGGCATAGGCGTATTCGACATAACCAATGGAACCCGCGGTCTGCTGTACGTCGGCGGCGACGCCGGCATTGCCCTTGCCGCCCACGCCGTTCGGCCAGTCGATCGCCGTGTCGGCACCGATCTTGCTGGCCCAGTCCGGATTCACTTTGCCAAGATAGTTGGCGAAGTTGAACGTCGTGCCCGAACCGTCAGCGCGGTGCACGGTCAGGATCGCGGTGGCCGGCAGGTTCAGCTTCGGGTTCAGCGCCTTGATCGCCGGGTCGTTCCACTTGGTGATCTCGCCAAGGAAGATCTTGGACAGAGTCTTGCCGTCCAGCACCATCTGGCCTGCAGTGATGCCGGGCAGGTTGATGATCGGCACGATCGAGATGACCACCTGCGGGAACTGGACCAGATTGTTGCTGGCCAGCTCGGCGTGCATCAGCGGCTTGTCGGAATTGGCGAAGTCCACGGTCTTGGCTTCGATCTGCTTGATGCCGCCGCCGGAGCCGATCGCCTGATAGTTGACCTGATCGCCACCCTGCTGGGCATACTTCGCTGCCCAAACCTGCAGCACCGGATAAATGGCGGTGCCGCCGGCGCCCGTCAGCGATGCCGCGCTTGCCGCCAGGGATGAGCAGGCCAAAGCGACCGCCGCCAGCAAACATGTCTTCGTTTTCATCGAAACCCCTTTTCTCCACGCGCAACCATCTGCGCCACGAGCAGGCGATAAGGCCGTATTGTTGTGATTGTGTGACACTAAGTTCCAATAACGATAACGTTTCCAGGAAAACTGCGCGAAAAAAGCAACAGTGACAAAATATCAGATTAAAGTCCGGCCATGAATGGTGATTGTTGCAAAACTGTCGTGTACCCCAACTACCCACGCGCCAGCGGCCGATGTTGGCCGCAAGAGTGGGAACGGGAAATCCAAATGACGATCAAATTCTTGAAGCGCGCGAGCGCGAGTATTGCCGCCATGGCGGCCGCGCTGTCGGTGACGCCGGCGCTCGCAGACAGCTCCATGGACGCAGGTCCCGTGACGGTCACGCTGGGCGGCTTCATCGCTGCCGAAAGCGTCTATCGTTCGCGCAACGAGAACGCCGATATCGGTTCGAGCTACGGCAGCGGCGTGCCGTTCTCGAGCTCGCCCTACGGGCACCTGTCGGAAAACCGCCTGACCGCCCGCCAGAGCCGGTTGACCGTGATGGCGCAGGCTGACGTGAATTCCGACACGCACCTGACTTTCTGGAACGAGCTGGACTTCCTGGGCGCCGCGCAGACCGCGAACTCCAACCAGAGCAATTCGTATCAGCCACGTATCCGCAACATTTACACCACCATCGACTGGGATTCGCTGGGCCTGCAGCTTCTGGCCGGCCAGAACTGGTCGCTGGTCACCGCCAACACCAAGGGCATCACCCCGCGCAACGAACTGGTCCCAACCACCATCGACGCACAGTACGTTGTGGGCTTCGTCTGGGCCCGTCAGCCGCAGATTCGCATAACCAAGAACTGGAACAAGGAATTCTGGGCTGCGGTCTCGATCGAAAATCCTCAGACCACCATCGCCGGCAATACCGTTCTGGCGCCTGGCTTCACCAACGATGTGACCCGGGCCGGCACCAGCCAGTTCAACAGCGGCGTTAACTATTCCTTCAACCACATCCCCGACGTGGTCGGAAAGCTCGCTTGGGAGCCCTATATCGATGGCGCCCAGCCGCTGCATGTCGAAGTCTATGGTCAGTATCGTGACTTCTACGACCGCACCTATATCGCGGCCGGCAATGCCTTTGGCTTCCCGGTCGGCAACCAGAATGCCGATCGCGCCGGCGGTTCCGTCGGTGGCACCATCACCTATACCGCCATCCCCAAGACCCTGGACCTGCAGGTCACTGCTGCGACCGGTTCGGGTATCGGCCGTTATGGCTCGGCCAGCCTACCTGACGTGACCTATCGTCCCGACGGCACCCTGGCGCCGATCCAGGAAACCACCTGGATGGCCGGCGGCACCTGGCACGCCACCCCGCTCCTGGACATCTATGCCTATGGCGGCCAGGAATCGCAGCACCGCAAGCTGTGGAACATCAATGGCGTGATCGGCGGTCTCGGCAGCCCGACGCTCAATGAGGCGGCCTGCGTTGCCATGGACAACCCCACCGTCACCAGCAACGGCTGTGGCGCCAACCTCCAGGCCGTAAACCAGATCAGCACGGGCTTCTGGTGGCGCGCCTATCAGGGCAAGTTCGGCAGCTTCCGCTTCGGCATGCAGTACTCCTACACCCATGACATCGCCTTTAACGGCCTGAATGGCACGGGCGCGGCGGCTGCCTACCTGCACCCGACCACGGACGAGAGCATGGTGTTCACCAGCATCCGTTATTATCCGTTCTAAGACCTATTTGCCTGCAACATCAGTGGCCGCCGCGGTTTCCGCGGCGGCCATTTTCTTTTCGGCTGCCGTCAGAAGCGGAATCTCGACCCTGAAACAGCTGCCGAACTCCGGCGCGCTGCGCAAGGTAACCGAACCGCCATGGGCGTTGCAGATCGACCTGACAATGGCGAGCCCAAGGCCTGCGCCGATATCGCCGCGATCCGGCGTGACGCGATAGAAGCGGTCGAACACCCTGTCATGATGGCTGGGGTCGATGCCGATGCCGCTGTCCTCGACCATGACAAAACCCATATCGCCATTGATACCGGTTTCAACTGCGACCCGGCCGCCGTCGGGCGTATATTTGATGGCATTGTCGATCAGGTTCACCAGCACCTGCTTGAGCCGGTCGCGGTCGCCCGCCACCACCACCGGCGGCCCCGAGGGCCGCTTCAGGCTGATATGCTTTTCCTCGGCCAGAAGCCCCATCTGCTCGATGGTTTCCTCGGCGAGCGCCCGTATGTCCACCGGACCATGGGCCTTCTTGCCCCACAGGCTTTCCATGCGCGACAGGGTGATCAGGCTGTCCACGATCCCTGAGAGTCGCGTCATCTCCTCCAGCGCATTGCTGATGGCATTGTCGACATCGGCCGGAAGCTTTTGGCCCGCCGCCACCAACTCCAGCTCGCCATGGATGATGGTGAGGGGGGTGCGAAGCTCATGCGCGGCGTCGGCGGAAAAGCGGCTGGCATGGGAATAGGCATTGTCCAGCCGGTCCAGCATGCGGTTCAGGGCAAGACCCAACGCCTCGATGCGCGGCTCTGTGTGCAGCGTCGGCAGGCGCTTGTGGGGATCATTGAAGGTATACGTCTCCGCCGCATTGATCATCACTTCCACCGGCGTCAATGCGCGGCGCATCAGGACCACGCCGGCCAGCGCCGCCAGCACGAGCAGCAGCGGCAGGCCGACGAACAGCGACGTCGCGAGCTGCTGCTGAAGGCTGCGCGCGAAGCGGGTGGATTGGCCCACATCCACCATCACCAGACGGCCATTGGGGTCGCGGAATCCGAGGGACAGGATCAACAGGCTGCCCAGCGTATGCGGGGACGACAGGCCCTCCCCTATCGGGGACTGCATGGGCACGGCGTCGGAAGAAAAGTCACCGCTGGTCGGATTGCCTGACTGATACAGCACCCTGCTGCCGGCACGGATGCGGATGAAACGATCCTGCGATTCCGGCGCAAAGCGGCGCTCGATGGCCTCTTGCAGCCGGGCCGGCTGGTCCAGCAGGCCGCCGGAATTGTTCCAGACTTCCCGGGCACGGATGGACAGGATGTTGGCCAGGGTCTCGCGCGTATAGTGCTGAAAGCTCAGCACCGTGAAGGCGAGGAAGGCGCCGCCCAGCACCACCAGAAGCAGGCAATAGGAGAAGATCAGCCGGGAGGTAACCGACCGGAGGATCATGCGAGGTGGTCAGTATCGAGCATATAGCCCAGCCCCCGCACGGTGCGGATCATCTTGAGTTCGTGGCCCTCGTCGATCTTGCGGCGCAGATGGCCGATATAGACATCGACGATGTTGGTCAGGCCCTCGAACGACTGATCCCAGATCTTCTCCACGATCATGCTGCGCGACAGGATACGGCCGGAATGCAGGAAAAGATATTCCAGCAGGGAATATTCCTTGGGGCTGAGCTCGATGCGCTTGCCGTCGCGCTTGACCTGGCGGGTCAGGCGATTGATCTCCAGCGGCCCCAGCCGCAGCACATTTTCCTGCAGCGCAGGCCCGCGCCGCAGCAGCGCCTGCACCCGGATGGACAGTTCCGCCATTGCCACCGGCTTGACGACATAATCGTCGGCGCCCGCCTGGAAATTCTCCACCTTGCTGTCGAGATCGCTGCGGGCCGTGAGAATCAGCGCCGGCATCGTGTGCCCCAATTCACGCAACTGCTTGAGCAGCGTGGTGCCGGTGCCGTCGGGAAGCTGCAGATCAATGATGAGCAGATCGTAGTGATAGGTCTTCGCATATTCCAGACCGTCAGCGGCAGTGTGGACGCCATCCACCATATAGCCTTCGGACTTCAGGCTGCGTTGCAAGATGTCGCTGAGCTTCTTTTCGTCCTCGACAATCAGAATGCGCATCGCTTCACCTTTTCTGAGACGGCTCCGTGGACGCGACCTTATCGGCTCCAGACGCAATGGCGGCCATGTCCGGCATGTCGGCGGTGGACCATCCGCCGCCGATGGCGCCGATCAGGCCCACGCCGGCTTCCAGCCGGCGTGTCTGGATGCCGATACTGGTCCGCTGCGCCTCAAGCGCCGTGGTCTGGGCAACCACCACATCGAGAAAATTTACTGCGCCGTTCTGATACAGCGCAAGCGCCAGGTTTTCGGTGCGCTGCGCCGCATTCACGGCCTGGGTTTCGGCGTTGGCTTCGGTGGCAAGCCTGTTCAGAAGCGCCAGATTGTCTTCCACATCCTGGAAAGCCTTGAGCACGGCGCCCCGATAAGCCGCAACCGCCGATGCATTTTCAGCCTTGGCCACGTCCAATTGGCCCTGCAGCAAACCGCCAGTGAAGATCGGCATGGTCACCGCGGGACCCAGCCCCCAATAGCTGGTGGGAAAAGCGAGAATCGGTGCCATGCTGGTGTTCTGGAACCCGCCCACCCCGGTGATGGAAATATCGGGGAAGAAGGCCGCGCGCGCTACGCCGATCCCGGCATTGGTGGCCGCCACCAACCGCTCGGCCGATGCGACGTCCGGCCGCCGCTGCAACAGCGTGGACGGCAAGCCGGCGGGGATGTTGGGGACTTTGAGCGTGACTACGGCAGGAACGATACTGAAGTTCGAGGCCGGCGTTCCCACCAGGCTCGCAATGGCATGTTCGAACAAAGCGCGTCGCGCTTGGGTATCGGCGAGCTGGGCCTGGGCGCTGGACAATTGAGTCTGTGCCTGGCCTACATCCAGACCGGAGGCAATGCCCCGGTCGTGACGGTAATTGATGAGATGGAACGCCTTGTCGTACACCGCGACCGTATCGGTGAGAAGCTTGACCTGGGCATCGAGCCCGCGCAATTCCAGATAGTCATTGGCCAATTGGCCTTGAAGGCTGAGACGCACCGCGGCCACATTGGCGGAGGTGCTTTGCGCTTGGGCCTTGCCCGCCGCCACTTCGTTACGGATGCGGCCCCACAGATCCAGGTCCCAGGCGAAGGACGCGCCCACCACATTGTCACCATAATAATCGGGCCCGACCGGGATGCGCAGTGCCTTGTTCGCCCCCTGTCTGTTGACGTTGGTATAGCCGCCGCCATAGACCTGCGGGAACAGGCCCGATTGCGCCTTTGAGAGATAACCCTCGGCGGCGTCATAGCGTGCCAGGGCCTGGGCCAGCGTGGGATTGGCGGTCTCGATCTGGCTTTCCAGCCCGCTCAAGGTCTGATCGCCGAAGATTTCCCACCAGGCGCCCCGCGGCAGCGCGTCCTGTGGCGTCCCCTTTGTCCAGGTACCGTCTTCCTTGAAGGCTGCGACCGGCGGCGTCTCGGGCACCTTATAGTCAGGCGCCAGGTTGCAGCCGGCGAGCAACAGGCAGGCAGCAAGGACGGTGCTAGTCCGCATGGCCTTCCACCCGTACTTCATCACCATTGCCCAGCGAGTCCGGCGGATTGTCGACCACCCGGTCCGCAGGCGTGAGGCCCGCGGCCACGATCACCTGCGTGCCCAGATCGGTCTCGATGCTGATCGGCTTCATCACAATGCGGTTGTTGGCGCCCAGGGTCGCCACCCTGAGACCTTCGGAGCGGAACAGCAGCGCGCTGGCGGGCAAGCGCAGGCGCGCGCCGCCACCCGGAAGCCCCATGCTCACCTGGGCGTAGTCGCCAGGCTTGAGCAGTCCCGCTGCATTGTCGACCTCAAATTCCACCAGCAAGGTCGAAGATTGCATGCTAATGGCGTTCGAGGTCGATACCAGCCTGGCGGGGAAAGAGCGGCCCGGATATTCCGGCACCGTCAGCGTCGCCCGCATGCCCGGCACGATCTGGGCCGAATAGGATTGCGGTACGCTCACATAAACACGCAGCACATGAATGTCGGACACCGCAAAGAGCGGATCGCCACTGGACGCAGGCCCCGCGCTGACAAGTGCGCCGACATCGACAGTGCGCTTGGTCACCACGCCGTCAAAAGGCGCAACGATCTGTGCGAATTGCTTTGTCGCCAGCAGGCGGTCGAGGTTGGCCTGGGCCGCCTTGGCGGCACCAGCCTTGCTCGCCAGATCGGTGGTCTTTTCCTCCGCTTCCTGCTTGGAAACGGCGTCCAGCGGCAACAGGCTGTTCCAGCGGTCGGCCGTGATGGCGGAAAGCTTCTGGGCCGACTGTGCGGCGCCCAGGTCGGCGCGCGCCTGACTGATCTGCTGGTCCAGCTCCGGTGTGTCGACCAGGGCGAGCACGTCGCCCTTTTTCACGTGGGCGCCAATATCCTTGTACCAGGTATGCACATATCCCGGCACGCGCGAATAGAGCTGGGCGTCGTAATAGGCCTGCAAGGCGCCGGGAAGGATCAAAGCCTGGTTCTTGCCGCCACTGGCGGGCTTGACCAGCGCGACCGTGGGTATGGACGCTTCGCTGGTCCAGGTGCTGATCGAGCTGGCCTGCACAAAGCGGATGCCGATGCCGACCGCCAGTATGGCGGCCAGCAGACACGCTGCGACGATGCCGGCGCGCTTGAGCTGGCGCTTCATCTCGGCCTCATTCTCCGGGGACATAAACGGCTCCAACGGGGTGGGATTGGGGACGCCCGCGCAACATCGCAAAGACGGCAGGCACAAAGAAGAGGGTTGCGACGGTGGCAAAGGTCAGGCCGCCAATCACGGCGCGACCGAGGGGGGCATTCTGTTCGCCACCCTCGCCCATGCCAAGCGCCATGGGCGCCATGCCGATGATCATGGCCAGCGCCGTCATCAGCACCGGACGAAAGCGGGTGAAGCCGGCCTCGATCGCGGCCTGGACGGCATCACCCGTGGCTTCCAGCCGTTCGCGCGCGAAGCTGACCACCAGGATCGAATTGGCGGTCGCCACGCCCATGCACATGATCGCACCGGTGAGAGCAGGCACCGACAGGGTGGTGTGGGTGGCAAACAGGGTCCAGACAATGCCCGCCAGCGCCGCCGGCAGCGCCATCACGATTACGAACGGATCGGTCCAGGAGTGGAAGTTCACCACGATCAGGAGATAGATCAGCACGATCGCTTCCGCGAGGCCGAAGAACAGGCCGGAGAAAGCCGTGTTCATCGTGTCCACCTGTCCGCGTATCTTCACGGTGCCCCCCGGCGGCAGATCATTGCGGGTTTTGTCCAGCACCGCGTTGATGGAATCGGCCACCCCCCCAAGATCGCGGTCCTGCACGGCGGCATAGACGTCATAGACCGGCTGGATGGCATAATGCGACACCACCGCGTCGTTGTTCTGGCGGACGATGTCGCTGATGCCGCCCAGGATCTGGTTGGCGCCGGGCTTCGAACCGGTCACGGAAAGATTCTGGAGATCGCTGAGCGTATCCATCCGGTATTGCGGCGTCTGGATCACGATCGGATAGGAAACCCCGTTCTTGGGATTGAGCCAAAAGGTTGGCGCGACCTGCACGCTGCCCGCCAGATTGACCACCATGCTGTTGGTGACGTCGCGCTCGGTAATGCCCACCAGGCCGGCACGGGTACGGTCCACATTCACCGCAAAGGACGGATAGTGCGAGGATTGCTGCAGCCGGACGTCCGCGGCGCCGGGAATTGCGGCAATGCGGCGGCGCAGTTCCACGGCATAGGCTTCGTCCTTTGCCTTGTCTGGTCCGGCCACCTGCACGTCGATCGGCGCCGGCGAACCGAAGTTCAAAACCTGGCTGACGATATCGGCGGGCAGGAAGGAGAAGGTCGAACCGGGAAAGCTTTGCGGCAGGACCATGCGCAGCTTTTTGACATAGTCGGCCGTTGCGGCGTGATCCTCCTTGAGCGTCACCAGGATGTCCCCGTCCTCGGGACCGATGGTGCCGGAATTCAGGTAGGTCGTGCCGGTGACGCTGACCGGCAGGCCGATATTGTCGACGATCGAGCCCAGTTCCGCCGGTGGGATCACCTGGCGGATGCGGTGTTCGATATGGTCAAACAGGGCCGCAGTTTCCTCGATCCGGGTGCCGACGGGTGCGCGGACATGGAGCGAAATTTCGCCCGCATCCACTGCCGGGAAGAAATTGCGCCCCAGGAGCGGCACCAGCAACAGTGACAGGAGCGCGAAGGCCAGGAAGCCGGCGGCGAAGACCTTGCGATGCTTGATCGCGAGGGTGAGGTAGCCGCGATAAGCGGCGCGGATTTTCTCGAAGCGCTCCTCAAAACCATGCTGCAGTCTGGCAAGCGGGTTTTTGGGATGGTGGCCCTCGCTGGTGTCATGGCTGCGCGCCACATTGTGGTCATGCACATCGCCATGCGCGACCAGAAGATAGTTGGCCAGAGTCGGCACCAGGGTACGCGCGAGAATAAAGGAGCCGATCAACGCAAACACCACCGCTTCCGCCATCGGGCCGAACAGGAAACCCGACACGCCCGGCAGGAAGAACATGGGCAGGAAGGCGATGCAGATGCACAAAAGCGAGACGAAAGCCGGCGCCACGATCTGCTGTGCGCCATCCATGATGGCCTGGGCCACGGGCTTGCGCTGTTCCAGATGCCAGTTGATGTTCTCGATGGTGACCGTGGCGTCGTCCACCAGGATGCCCACCGCGAGCGCCAGGCCACCCAGGGTCATGACATTGAGGGTCTGGCCCAGCACCGAAAGCCAGGCGATGGAGAACAGGATCGCCAGCGGTATGGCCACGATGATAACCAGGGTCGAACGCCAGGAGCCCAGGAACAGGAGGATCATGACCCCCGTGAGCAGGGCGGCAATGGCACCCTCGCGCACCACGCCTGTCACGGCGGCCCGCACGAAGACAGACTGGTCCGCCAGCGGCGTGATCTTGAGGGCGGGTGGCAGGGTCTCTTTCAGGCGCGGCAGCAGCTCTTTGGTATCCTCCACGATATCGAGGGTGGAGCTTTCCCCGCTCTTGAGAATGGTCATCAAGACGCCGCGACGGCCGTCCATCCGCACGATATTGGTCTGCGGCGGCGAACCGTCACGCACATGCGCGACATCGCCCATATAGACAGTGGCATTTCCGGCCTGCTTGACCGGCAGGTTGTTCAGCTCATTGATGATGCTGGGGCTGTTGTTGAGGCTGACATTGTATTCGAACTGCCCCACCTTGATGGTGCCGGCGGGAATGATCTGGTTCTGCGCCGCCAACGCGTTGCCCACATCCTGGGCCGAGAGATTGTTGGCCTGCAGCTTCTGGGGATCGAGGTCGAGCTGAATCTGGCGCACCCGCCCGCCATAGGGCGAAGTCACCGCGGCACCTTGCACCGAGGCCAGCGCCGGGCGAATGAAATTCTGGCCCAGATCGAAGATGTCCTTTTCCCCGAGGCTTGGGCTCG
This sequence comes from Rhizomicrobium sp., assembly GCA_036488555.1. GTDB lineage: Bacteria > Pseudomonadota > Alphaproteobacteria > Micropepsales > Micropepsaceae > Rhizomicrobium. The sequence continues at coordinate 4,640 of DASXHL010000017.1, read as the reverse complement.
AAAGGCCCAGCTGCAGGATCGGAACGGTCGAGGCATCGTAGTTCAGGATCAGCGGCGGCGTGATGCCGGGCGGCATCTGCTTCAGCACCGTCTGGGAGATGGAGGTCACCTGCGCGGTGGCGGTGCGGATATCGACATTGGGATGGAAGAAGATCTTGACGATGCCGATGCCCGTCAGCGACTGGCTTTCGATATGGTCGATGTCATTCACCGCCAACGAAAGCTGGCGCTCGTAATAGTAAATGACACGTCCGGCCATGTCGTCCGGCGACAGCCCGCTATAGGACCAGGCCGCAGCCACCACCGGAATCTTGATGTTCGGGAAGATATCGACCGGGGTGCGCACCACCGCCAGGCCGCCGAAAAGGGCGATCACAATCGCCATCACGATGAAGGTGTAGGGCCGCTTCAGCGCCAGCCGGACGACAGCCAGCATGGATCAGCCAATCGCCAGGGAAGCTGCGGCAGGAAGCTTGCGGGACACGGGACAATCCTTGGGAAAGTCCGGCCGTTTTAGGGCCCAGGCGCTGAAAGAGTCTCCGAGGCGAAATGAAAATTCGCTCATATACCCGTCACGGCCTGGCGCTTTCGGCAGATTCCCGGCGGCGATCAGGAATTTGCGGCCCTGTGCGCCTTGCGCATGGGCCGAAGCACCAAAACCGCCATTAGCGCCACGATCACATTGGCGATTGCACCCATCCAGAAAACGGTGTGCCAGTCGCCCTTGGCCGCGACATAGGCGGTCAAGGGCACCAGAAGAGAGGCCGTGCCCTTGGCGGTGTAAAGCATGCCGGCATTGGTGGCGGCATATTTCCGGCCATAGGCATCGGTGCAGGTGGCGGGGAAGAGCGAATAGATCTCGCCCCAGGTAAAATAGATCGCGCCGGAGCAGATCACGAAGATCACCGGATCATGGCCATATTGGGCGAGCGACCAGATGGCCAGTGCATCCAGCATGAAGGCGATGAACATAGTCTCTTCCCGGCCTATTCTGTCGGACAACCAGCCGAAGAATGGCCGCGCCAGACCGTTCAGCACATTGTCCACCACCAGCGCCACGGTCAGCACCGTGCCGGCGATGCCGATAAGGCTGATATGGCTCTTGGCTACGCCAAAGTCCGTCGCGATGGAGGCGAATTGCGCGGTGACGATCAGGCCGCCCGACGCCACGAGGGTGAACATTACATAAAGTAGCCAGAACAGCGGGGTCTTCAGCGTCTCCATGGGCTTGAAGTTTTTGCCAGTTTGCAAATTGGGCCCGGTCAACACGGCCACGGCATGCAGCGCGGGCGCACGCAAGAATTGCGAAGCAATCAGGATCACTACGCCCTGGCCCAGGCCGAACCAGAGAAAGGCTGATTGATACCCATGGGCCGCGATCACATATTGGATCGGCACCACCGTGGCGGCCGCACCGGCTCCGAAGCCGGCGGCCGTGAGGCCCGCAGCCAGTCCACGGCGGCCGGCGAACCATTTGACCGCGTTGCCGACGCAGGTGCCATAGACCGCGCCCGCGCCCATGCCACCGACAATGGCGCCCGCATAGAGCATCGGAATTGAATTCGCCATTGAATTCAAAGACCAAGCCAGCGCAACGAGGATGCCACCCAAGGCCACGACAATGCGGGGACCGAACTTGTCCACGAACCAGCTTTCCACCGGCACCAGCCAGGTCTCGGCCAGGACGAAAAAGCTGAAAGCGCCCCCAATTGCGGCGCGCGACCAGCCCTGCGTCTTCGACATCGGGTCTACGAACAGATTCCAGCCATATTGCAGGTTGGCAATCATCACCATGCAGATGATGCCGATAATGAGCTGAAGCCAGCGGCCCTCGTGCTCCCCGTCCTTGGGCGTGTCCGCCATCACTTCCCTCTTTTCTCTGGAACGCTGTTTCCGCGGCCGCTATAGTTTTTTCTATTCCCGCAGCCTTGAGCCAAAATACCTTTGGGAGACGTCCTGATGTCAAGCATCTATCGCGCAGACACCGTCTGGGAGCTCCTCAAGCAAGGTCATGATGAATCCCCCGCCATCGGCGCGCCAGAACGGCCTTCGCTGACGCACAAAAGCCTGCGCGAGCTTGCGGCGCGCACGGTCGAGAGCCTCAACGCCATGGGCATCGGCCGGGGTGACCGCGTCGCCATCGTGCTGCCCAATGGTCCCGAAACGGCGGCCGCCTTCATCGCGATTGCCTGCGGCGCCACCACCGCACCCCTCAATCCGGCCTATCGCGCCGAGGAATTCGATTTCTATCTGTCGGACCTCAACGCCAAGGCGCTGGTGATCCTCGACGGCATGGAAAGCCCAGCGCGCGCGGTCGCGGCAAGCCGAAACATTCCCATCATCACCCTGGTAAAGGAAATCGCGGCCGGCGACTTCACGCTGACGGCCGACATGACAGGCTCTCCCGCCCATGGCGGCTTCGCCCATGCTGACGATACCGCCCTGGTTCTGCACACCTCCGGCACCACCTCGCGGCCCAAGATCGTGCCGCTGTCGCAAGGCAATGTCACCGCCTCGGCCTATCACATCGGCCACACGCTGGCGCTGACGCCGAATGATGTCTGCCTCAACATCATGCCGCTGTTCCATATTCACGGCCTGATCGCCGCCACACTGTCGAGCATCGCCGCCGGCGCCTCGGTGGTGTGCACGCCGGGCTTCAATGCGCTCAAATTCTTCGCCTGGTTCGAAGAAGCCAATCCCACCTGGTACACGGCCGTGCCGACCATGCATCAGGCGATCCTGACCCGTGCCGACCGCAACATGGAGATCGTTCGTCGCGGCCGCCTGCGTTTTGTCCGCTCCTCGTCCGCGTCACTGCCGCCACAGGTGATGGAAGCGCTGGAGAAAACCTTCGATGTCCCGGTGATCGAGGCCTATGGCATGACCGAAGCCTCGCACCAGATGGCGTCCAATCCCCTGCCGCCCAGATCGCGCTTCGCCGGCAGCGTGGGCGTCGCCGCGGGCCCGGAAGTCGCCGTCATGGACGAAGAGGGCAAACTGCTGGCGGCCGGCGCATTGGGCGAGGTGGTGATCCGTGGCCCAAATGTCACCAAAGGCTATGAAGCCAATCCCGAAGCCAACGCCAAGGCCTTCACCAATGGCTGGTTCAGGACCGGCGATCAGGGCGTGATCGACGCGGACGGCTATCTGCGCTTGACCGGACGGCTGAAGGAACTGATCAATCGTGGCGGCGAAAAGATCAGCCCGCTGGAGATCGACACGGTGATCATGGACCATCCCGCCGTGGCGCAGGTTGTCACCTTCGGCGTGCCGCATGACAAGCTGGGAGAGGACGTCGCTGCCGCTGTCGTGCTGCACGAAGGCTCGATATGTGACGAGCGCGAACTGCGCGCATTCGTGGGATCGCGGATTGCCGATTTCAAGGTGCCGCGCCGCATCGTCTTCCTGACCGAAATTCCCAAGGGCGCAACCGGCAAGCTGCAGCGCATCGGCCTGCATGAAAAGCTGGCCGACAAGCTCGGGACGGCGGGATGAAGCTCGCTATCTTCGGCGCAGGTGCGATCGGCGGCTACCTGGCGGTTAAGCTGCATCAGGCCGGCGCCGACGTCACCGTGATCGCACGCGGGCCGCACCTGGCGGCGATGCGCGCGAACGGCCTGACGCTCAAAAGCGAAGGGGAGACCGTCAATGTCCATGTAAGCGCAACCGACAAGGCCGAGGAAGCCGGTCCGCAGGATTATGTGATCGTCACCCTGAAGGCGAACGGGCTTGCGCCCGCCGCCCCGGAGATTGCCAAGCTGATGGGACCGGATACCGCGCTGGTTACCGGCATCAACGGCGTGCCTTACTGGTACTTCTACGGCCTGGACGGCCCATGGCGCGACCGGGTGGTGGAAAGCGTCGATCCCGGCGGCAAACTCTGGCAATTGCTGCCGCCACGCCAGGCGATCGGCTCGATCGTCTATCCCGCCGCCGAAGTCATCGAACCGGGCGTGATCGAACACACCTATGGCAATCGTTTTACCCTGGGGGAACCAGACGGCAGCAAGAGCGCACGGGTCGAAGCGCTGTCACAGATGTTCGTGAAAGCCGGCCTGAAGGCGCCGGTGCGCACCAACATCCGCGACGAGATGTGGGTGAAGCTGTGGGGCAACCTGGCCTTCAACCCACTGTCGGCGTTGACCACGGCGACGCTCGACCGTCTCGTCTTCCGGCCCGATCTGCGCGCGGTCGCCCGCGCCATGATGGAAGAGGGCCAGGCTATCGCCGAAGCGCTGGGCATCAAATTCGCCGTCAGCATCGACAAGCGGATCGAGGGCGCCGGTGAAGTGGGCGTGCACAAGACCTCCATGCTGCAGGATCTGGAGCGCGGGCGTCCGATGGAAATCGACGCGCTGCTTGGCGCCGTGGTCGAACTCGGCGCGGTCACCGGGCATGCCATGCCGATTTGCCAAAGTGTGCTGGCTCTGTTGCGAGAGAGGGCGCGCCTGGCCGGCTGCTACGCCGCTTAGTCCAGGCGCGGGCAGAGCCCTGGCTCAGGCGATCAACCGGCTATCCCCAAGGCTGTCCCCACCGGCGCGCCGCGAAACCGATTCCGCGACATGCTCCTCCAGCTGTGCCGCGCGGTGCTGCGCCGTGTGCTCGGCCAGCACGCGCCGCCGCGCGTTCTCACCCAG
>DASXHL010000011.1:0-1974 GCA_036488555.1 Rhizomicrobium sp. | reverse complement strand
TTCCTGACGCATGTAGTGGTCGTCGCCATCGATCTGGACGAACTGGACATCCTTGTGGGCGGCTTCCAATGCGCTCTGCTCCAGAATGCTTTGCCCCACCGGCACCGTGAGATCCTGCGCACAATGGATCAGCAGAACAGGCGCCCTCACATTCGCGGCGTGGCTGGCCGGCGAGATGGCCCCGAGATAGGCGGAGTCGCTTGCCTTGTCTCCTAACCGCGAACGCCAGTACGCAACCGCATCCGAGTTTGCTCCGGCAAGGCGCGCCGCATTGCCCATCAGAGACGCCGCATCGGACAGGCCGGCAACACTGATAGCGCATGTGTAAAGATCGGGCGTGAAGGTTGCGCCCGCCAACGCGGCATATCCGCCATAGCTGGCGCCCACGATGCAGATACGCTTCGGGTCGGCGATACCATCCGCAACCAGCTTTTTCACGCCATCGCTGACGTCGCCTTGCATCTTTCCCGTACCCCACTGGCCGAAGCTCGCCTGCACGAATTTCCAGCCGTAGCCGGAGGAGCCGCGGAAATTGGGCTGCAGCACTGCGTAGCCACGCGATGCCATGAACTGCGCCCACCAGTCGAAGTCGAGCCCATCGCGCGCTTCCGGCCCGCCATGGGGGAAAATAACGGTCGGAAGGTTTTTCGGTGTGCGCCCCGGAGGCAGTGTCAGGTAGGCGTGAATGGGCGTGCCATCGGCGGCCGCGTAATTGTAAGGCTTCATTTCGCCAAGATCGGCCGCCTGCAGCGTCGGATATTGGGAAGCGAGCGCCACCAGCTGGCCCGTGCTGTGCGTGAACAGATTATACACACGCGGCTCGCGGGGCGCTTCGGTTGCAACAAGGAAATGCTCGCGCGGTTTGTCCCAGGAAACGATCGTGACGGTTTCGCCCGGAAGGGCCTTTTCGAGACCCTTTTGAATCGCTTCGAGCTTCGGATCGAGATACCAAGTTTCGAGCCTGTCCGTGTAGTACCGGGCGCCGACCACCTCATTGGTCCAATCGTCAGCGACGTATTCCTCGACATCGCTGTTGGCGGGCGCAAAAAGGGCCGGTCCGAACGCGGAGCCGTCCAAGGGAAATGAATCGATCCCAAGCGTGTCACGCGCGCCGTATCGCAGAATGGCAAGGGCCCCGGAAGATGTGACGCCCAGCACACCCAGCTCCTCTCCCTTCGCGCTGCTGTAGGTGAAGCCCTGGCGCCAGGAATCTCCGCCCTCGTTCAGATAGACCGTGGTGCGCAAATCGGTGTCCTGGTCGAGTCTCGCAGCCAGCTTGCCTTGGCCATTTACGATCCAATCCGATGTTTTGGTCGTACCGTGGCCCACCCGGTCCGCGCCGCCATCTTCAAGACTGACGCGGTAGAGGTTGAATTCGACGTCCGGCTTGACCAGGCGCGTGTCGGTTGCAAGCTCCTTGTTCCAGTCCCAAGCCTCCATCAGCACATGGTCCGGATCATTGGGATCGACACCCACAACCTGCGCCGTTCCGTTGTTGATCTGCATCAGCCGCTGATTGTTCATCAGGAGAACCGGCTTCTTTCCCGAAACGCTCAACGAGACCGCGCGGGCGAAGCCCCGCAGCTGGCGGCCCGTGCTTTCATTGCGTAGCCTCTCGGTCTCCAGAATACCTACCAGACGATCATTGTTGACCCACATGGTGTCGCGCGGAACCCAATTTTCGCCGGTGAAAGCAATTGGCTGCGTGCCCGGCGCCGCACCCACTTCGAAAACCATGATCGTCGGGTGGCCGTTCAGCGGCTCGATTGCGGACAGGTGCTTTCCGTCCGGCGATAGGTGCGGGCGCGAGATAGCTGGAAGGCTACCGAAAGCTTCCAGGGGAGGCGGGGCCGCTTCGGCTGAGACAACAGCGGCGACAGTGGCCAAGCCGACCACACAACAGAATAGGCGCATGACATTCCCCAGCACACTCGACTGGTGGTCAGTAACACAGAGTAAATCGGCGGAGAAGCG
>DASXHL010000027.1:0-27925 GCA_036488555.1 Rhizomicrobium sp. | reverse complement strand
CCCGCACACCCAGTTTGTGGCGGAAGCCTACATCCTGACCAAGGAAGAGGGCGGTCGTCACACGCCGTTCTTCGCCAACTATCGTCCGCAGTTCTATTTCCGCACCACCGACGTGACGGGGATCGTCAAGCTGCCGGCGGGTACGGAGATGGTGATGCCGGGCGACAATGTGTCGGTCGAAGTCGAGCTGATCGTTCCGATCGCGATGGAAGAGAAGTTGCGCTTCGCCATCCGTGAAGGCGGCCGCACCGTCGGCGCCGGCGTCGTCGCCAAGATCTTGAAGTAATCAGGCCGGGTATCGAAGGAACAAACCCATGCAAAGTCAGAATATCCGCATCCGGCTCAAGGCCTTCGACCATCGAATCCTCGACAATTCGACGCGGGAAATCGTCAACACGGCCAAGCGCACCGGCGCGCAGGTGAGGGGGCCCATTCCGCTTCCCACCGGCATCGAGCGCTTTACCGTGAATCGCTCGGCCCATGTCGACAAGAAAAGCCGCGAACAGTTCGAAATCCGGACGCACAAGCGTCTGCTCGACATCATCGAGCCCACTCCGCAGACCGTCGATGCTTTGATGAAGCTCGACCTGGCTGCCGGTGTGGACGTCGAGATCAAGTTGTAAGGAGCGTCAGGTGCGCACAGGCGTCATCACGCAGAAAGTGGGCATGACCCGTCTGTTCTTGGCAGACGGTACCCATGTCCCGGTCACGGTCCTCAAGCTGGACGGCTGCGCCGTCACGGCTGTCCGCACCCAGGAGAAGGACGGCTATACTGCCGTTCAGCTCGGGTCGGGCTTCGCCAAGCCGAAGAACGCCAACAAGGCGGAACGCGGCCAGTTCGCCAAGGCCGAAATCGAACCCAGGAAGAAACTGGCAGAATTTCGTGTCGATTCCGCGAATATCCTGGAAGTCGGCGATCAGCTGCAGGCGGACCATTTCGTCGCGGGCCAGAAGGTGGACGTCACCGGCGTCACCATCGGCCGCGGCTTTACCGGCGCGATGAAGCGCTGGAATTTCCGCGGTCTGGAAGCCAGCCATGGCGTGTCGATCAGCCACCGTTCGCTCGGTGGTACCGGCGGTCGCCAGGATCCGGGCAAGACCTTCAAGAACAAGAAGATGCACGGCCATTACGGCGTCGACAATGTCACTACCCAGAATCTGGAAGTGGCCAAGGTCGATGTCGAGCGCGGCCTGATCATGATCCGCGGCGCGGTGCCGGGCTCCAAGGGCGGTTGGGTGATGGTGCGTGACGCCGTCAAGCGCCCGCACAAGGACGTGCCGATGCCGGCTTCCGTGAAGAAGCGCGCTGCTGCCGCTCCGGCTCCCGCCGAAGCGCCTGCCGCCGAAGAACCGAAGGCCGAGGCGTAAAGACCATGAAGACCAAAGTCCTCAATCTCGACAACACGGCCGCCGGCGACGTCGAACTCAGCGACGCCATCTTCGGCCTGGAGCCGCGCCAGGACCTGATCCAGCGCGTGGTGGTGTGGCAGCTCGCCAAGCGTCGCAGCGGCCAGCACAAGGTGCTGACCCGCGGCGAGATCAACCGCACCAAGAAGAAGCTCTACAAGCAAAAGGGCACCGGCCAGGCCCGGCACGGCGCCCGTTCGGCTCCGTTGTTCGTGGGTGGCGCCAAGGCCATGGGCCCGGTCAACCATTCCCATGAGTTCGACCTGCCCAAGAAGGTGAAGGCGCTGGGCCTGAAGCACGCTTTGTCGTTGAAGGCCAAGGATGGCGCCATCGTCGTGCTGGACGAAGCCAAGTCCAAGGACATCAAGACCGCAGCGCTGGCCAAGCAGTTCGGCAATATGAACATCGGCCGCGCGCTGGTGGTGGATGGCGAGTTCGACAAGAACTTCCAGTTGTCGGCCCGCAACTTGGCCGATGTGGCGCTGCTGCCCGTTGCCGGCATCAACGTCTACGACATCATGAGGAGCGACAAGCTGGTTCTCACCACTGCCGCCGTCAAAGCCATCGAGGCCCGCCTCGGTGAAGGAGGTGCGGCATGAGCATTAACTATGACGTGATCCTGGCCCCGGTCATCACCGAAAAGGCCACGCGCATGACCGAAGCCAACCAGGTCGTGTTCCGCGTGACGCTGGACGCCACCAAGCCGGCGATCGCCAAGGCCGTGGCCGACCTGTTCAAGGTCAAGGTCAAGGCGGTGAACACGGTGATCGTGAAGGGCAAGCGCAAGGCTTCGCGCGGCCGCGCCTATACGCGTTCCGATATCAAGAAAGCGATCGTGACCCTGGAAGAGGGCCACCAGATCGACATCACCACGGGTCTCTAAACCATGGCTCTGAAAACCTACAAACCCGCAACCAACGGCCAGCGCCAGCTGGTGCTGGTGGACCGGTCCGGCCTGCACAAGGGCGGTCCCGTCAAGTCGCTGACCGAGGGCAAGACCTCCAAGGGCGGCCGCAACAATACCGGCCGCGTCGTCGTCCGCTGGCAGGGCGGCGGCCACAAGCAGCGCTATCGCCTGGTCGATTTCAAGCGCAATCGCTTCAACGATCCGGCGGTCGTGGAACGGCTGGAATATGATCCTAACCGCACGGCCTTTATCGCCCTGATCAAGTACAAGGACGGTACCCTGTCCTACATTCTGGCGCCGCAGCGCCTGAATGTCGGTGACACCGTGGTGTCGGGTGACAAGGTCGACGTGAAGGTCGGCAATGCCATGCCGCTTGGCGCCATGCCGGTGGGCACCATCGTCCATAACATTGAGATGAAGCCGGGCAAGGGCGGCCAGGTGGCGCGTTCGGCCGGTTCCTATGCCCAGTATCTGGGCCGCGACGCCGGCTATGCGCTGGTGCGCCTCAACTCGTCGGAAGTGCGCAAGATCCCGCTGACCTGCATGGCCACGGTTGGCGCGGTCTCCAACCCCGACCATATGAACGAGATCCTGGCCAAGGCCGGCCGCAATGTGTGGAAGGGCCGCCGCCCGTCCGTGCGCGGTACCGCCATGAACCCGATCGACCATCCCCATGGCGGTGGTGAAGGCCGCACCAAGGGCGGCCGTCATCCGGTCACCCCCTGGGGCAAGCCCACCAAGGGCGCGAAAACCCGCGTCAACAAGCGCACCACCAAGTTCATCGTGCGCACCCGCAAAGGCAAGGCAAGCTCATGACCCGTTCAGTCTGGAAAGGCCCGTTCGTAGACGGCTATCTGCTCAAGAAGGCGGAAGCCGCGCGCGCCTCCGGCCGCAAGGATGTGATCAAGACCTGGTCGCGCCGTTCCACCATCCTGCCGCAGTTCGTGGGCGTCACCTTCGGCGTCTACAACGGCCACAAGCACATTCCCGTGCTGGTGACCGAGGACATGGTCGGTCACAAGCTGGGCGAGTTCTCGCCCACCCGTACCTTCCACGGCCATACCGGCGGCGGCGACAAGAAGGCGAAGAGGGCTTAAATGGGCAAGCAGTCTCGCGCACGCGTTCTGGGCGACCATCAGGCGATGGCGATTGCCCGCAACATCCGCGTCTCTCCCCGCAAGCTCAACCTGGTCGCGCAGCAGATCCGCGGCAAGAAGGTCGATAATGCGCTCAACGTGCTGACCTTCTCCGAGAAGCGCATCGCCAGTGTGGTGAAGAAGACGCTCCAGTCGGCGATCGCCAATGCCGAGAACAATCATGATCTCGACGTCGATGATCTGGTGGTCAGGGAAGCCAGCGTCGGCAAGAACCTGGTGATGAAGCGTTTCCATGCGCGTGCCCGCGGCAATGCCGGCGGCATCGAGAAGTTCTTCAGCCAGATCACCATCGTGGTCGAGGAAAAGCGCGAAGAGCAGAAGGAAGAGGCCGCGCCGAAGGGCAAGGCCGCCAAGAGCTCCGCCAAGAAACCTGCGGCCCAAAAAGCCCAGAGCAAGTCAAAGACCAAGGCCAAGAAGGAAGCTGCCTAATGGGTCAGAAAGTCAATCCGACCGGACTTCGCCTCGGCGTCAACCGTACCTGGGACTCGCGGTGGTATGCGGGCAAGAAGGAATACGGCAAGCTGCTGCAGGAAGACATCAAGATCCGCGAATACCTCAGCGACAAGCTGAAGGCCGCCGGGGTCTCGCGCATCGTGATCGAGCGCCCGCACAAGAAGTGCCGCGTTACCATCCATTCGGCCCGTCCGGGTGTGGTGATCGGCAAGAAGGGCGCCGACATCGAGAAGCTGAAGAGCGATGTTCAGAAGTTTACCGCCGACGAGGTGCATCTGAATATTGTGGAAATCAGGAAGCCCGAAATCGACGCCAAGCTGGTGGCCGAGAACATCGCCCAGCAGCTGGAACGCCGCGTCGCCTTCCGCCGGGTGATGAAGCGTTCGGTGCAGACCGCCATGCGGCTCGGAGCGTTGGGCATCCGTATCACCTGCTCGGGGCGTCTGGGCGGCGCGGAAATCGCGCGCGTGGAATGGTATCGCGAGGGCCGGGTGCCATTGCACACGCTGCGCGCCGATATCGATTACGGCATCGCCACCGCTTTCACCACCTATGGCACCTGCGGCGTCAAGGTCTGGATCTTCAAAGGCGAGATCATGGAACATGATCCCTTCGCCACCGAGAAGCGCCAGGCCAGCGAGGCCGAGGCCGGCAATCGTCCGCCGCGCGAGCGTGAGCGCGCGCCTGCGGCCGCGGAGTAAAAGAGAAAAACCATGCTGTCACCCAAGCGCACAAAATTCCGCAAGCAGTTCAAGGGCCGTATCCATGGCGCCGCCAAGGCCGGCACCACGCTGAACTTCGGCGCCTATGGCCTGAAGGCTCTGGAGCCCGAACGGCTGAACGCGCGCGAGATCGAGGCGGCCCGCCGCGCCATCACACGTGAGATGAAGCGTGCCGGCCGCGTCTGGATCCGCATCTTCCCGGACGTTCCGGTGTCCAAGAAGCCGGCCGAAGTCCGCATGGGCTCGGGCAAGGGCGCACCGGAATTCTGGGTGGCCAAGGTCAAGCCCGGCCGCATCCTGTTCGAGATCGACGGCGTGGACCTGGCGACCGCCAAGGAAGCCATGCGCCTTGGTCAGGCGAAGCTTTCCATCGCCACCAAGTTCGTCACCCGCACGGGGCTGTGAGGATATAGAAATGGCAAAGAAAGCAGCAGCCAAGAAGTCCGCCAAGAAGACGACCGCCGCCAAGACGGCGTCCAAGGCCGACGATTTCCGTGCCAAGAGCGCCGACGAACTTTCGACCCAGCTGGCCGGCCTGAAGAAGGAGCAGTTCAATCTGCGCTTCCAGCGCGCCAACGGCCAGGTCGAGAACACCGGCCGCATCCGTTCCTTGCGCCGCGACATTGCGCGCATCCAGACAGTTTTGACCGAGCAGCGCCGCGCTGCCCAGGCGAAGGGTTAAGAGCATGCCGAAGCGAATTTTGCAGGGCACTGTCGTCAGCGACAAGAACGCCAAGACCGTGGTGGTGAAGGTGGAACGCCGCTTCACCCATCCCGTACTGGGCAAGACCGTGCGCCGCTCTAAGAAGTATCACGCCCATGACGAGAAGGGCGAATTCAAGATCGGTGATGTCGTTCGCATTCAGGAATGCCGGCCGCTTTCCAAGCTGAAGAGCTGGGAAGTGCTGGAACGCGTCGGCAAGTAACCGGCGCTTTGAGGAGTTGAAGTCATGATTCAGATGTCCACGGAGCTCGATGTCGCCGACAATTCCGGCGCCAAGAGCGTGATGTGCATCAAGGTGCTGGGCGGTAGCCATCGCCGTTACGCCGATGTCGGCGACATTATTGTCGTGTCGGTGAAGGAAGCCATTCCGCGCGGCCGCGTGAAGAAGGGCGAAGTGCTCAAGGCTGTGGTCGTGCGTACCGCCAAGGGCGTGCGCCGTCCCGACGGCAGCCTGATCCGCTTCGACGGCAATGCCGCCGTGCTGGTCAATGCGCAGGGCGAGCCGATCGGTACCCGCATCTTCGGACCGGTCACCCGCGAACTGCGCAACAAGAACCAGATGAAGATCATCTCGCTCGCGCCGGAGGTTCTGTGATGAGCGTCAATATCCGCAAGGGCGACAAGGTCGTTGTCATTTCCGGCAGCGACAAGGGCAAGCAGGGCTCGGTACTCAAGGTGTTCCCCAAGGAAAACCGTGCGCTGGTCCAGGGCGTCAACGTGGTCAAGCGCCATCAGCGCCAGACCCAGACGCAGCAGGCCGGGATCGTGACCAAGGAAGCCCCGATCCATCTGTCGAATATCGCGCATGCCGATCCCAAGACGGGCAAGGCGACGCGCATTGGTTTGAAGACGCTGGGCGACGGCCGCCGGGTCCGCTTTGCGAAGAAGTCTGGTGAGGTCATCGATGTCTGAGGCTGGCAGCAAGAATCCGAAGGAAGCCGCTCGCGCTGACGCCAAGGCCGCCAAGGCGACCAAGCGCCGCGAAGTGAACACCGGCACCAATGTGGCGCTGGGTGAGCATGCGCGCGAGGCCGGCTATGTGCCGCGCTTCAAGAAGCGCTACAACGAAGTCATCAAGGCCGAACTGATGAAGAAGTTCGGTTACACCAACGCCATGCAGGTCCCGAAGCTGAACAAGGTCGTGCTGAACATCGGCGCGGGCGAGGCGGCTTCCGACGGCAAGAAGATCCAGCAGGCGGTGAATGATCTGACCGCCATCGCTGGCCAGAAGGCGGTGCAGACCCGCGCCAAGAAGGCTATCGCGACCTTCAAGATCCGCAAGGACCTGCCGATCGGCGCCAAGGTCACGCTGCGCGGCGACCAGATGTATGAGTTCGTCGACCGCCTGATCACCATGGCGCTGCCGCGCGTGCGCGACTTCCGCGGCATCAACCCCAAGTCCTTCGACGGCCGCGGCAACTATGCCATGGGCATGAAGGAGCATGTGGTGTTCCTGGAAATCGACTACGACAAGACCGAAACGGTGTGGGGCATGGACATCGTGTTCAACACTTCTGCGAAGACCGACGAGGAGGCCAGGGCCCTGCTCGAAGGCTTCCAGTTCCCCTTCACGAACTAAAGGCGCTGATCCAATGGCGAAGACTTCCCAGATCAACCGCAACAAGAAGCGCGAAAAGCTGGTGGCGCTCTATGCCGCCAAGCGGGCCGCGCTGAAAGCCAAGGCGGACGACATGAAGCTGCCGGCCGAGGAGCGCTTCGAGGCGCGCCTTAAGCTCGCCAAGCTGCCGCGCAACTCTTCCAAGGTGCGTATCCATCACCGCTGCGAGCTTTCGGGCCGGCCCAAGGGCTATTACCGCAAGGTCAAGATGTCCCGTATCGCGCTGCGTTCTCTGTCGAATTTCGGCCAGATCCCCGGCATGACCAAGGCGAGCTGGTAAGGAGCAATCATGATCATCGATCCGATTGGCGATCTCATTTCCCGCATCCGCAACGGTCAGATGCGGCGCAAGAACAAGATCTCTTCGCCCAACTCGCGTCTGCGCATCCGCCTGCTCGACGTTCTGCAGGAAGAAGGTTTCATCCGCGGCTATGCCGAGGTTGAGGTCAAGGGTCACAAGGAGCTGGAAATCGAGCTCAAATATCACGAAGGCCAGCCGGTGATCCGCGAACTGAAGCGCGTCTCCACGCCGGGCCGCCGCGTCTATTCCTCGGTCGCCGACCTCAAGCCGCATCGCCAGGGGCTGGGCGTGTCCATTCTGTCCACGCCGCAAGGCCTGATGACGGACTCCTCCGCCCGCGAGAAGAATGTCGGCGGCGAAGTCCTCTGCCAGGTGTTCTAAGGAGCCGTCATGTCCCGTATTGGCAAGAAAGCAATCGCGCTGCCCAAGGGCGTCACCGCTTCGGTGGAAGGCCAGACCGTCAAGGTAAAGGGTCCCAAGGGTGAGCTCAGCGTCAAGCTGGTGCAGGAAGTCAGCGCCTCGGTCGACGAGCATGGCATCCATGTCACCCCGCGCAAGGAAATGGAAAAGGCGCCGCAGATGTGGGGCCTGTCGCGCACGCTGGTGAACAACCTGGTGACCGGCGTCACCCAAGGCTTCACCCAGAAGCTGGAAATTCAGGGTGTCGGCTATCGCGCCGCCGTGCAGGGCAAGGTGCTGAACCTGCAGCTCGGCTTCAGCCACGACGTGCCGTATGCGATCCCGGCCGGCATTACCATCACCACCGAAAAGCCCACCATGATTTCCGTGTCGGGCATCGACAAGCAGCTCGTCGGCCAGGTCGCCGCCGAGATCCGCTCCTGGCGTCCGCCGGAGCCCTATAAGGGCAAGGGTGTGCGCTATGAAGGCGAATATGTCCGCCGCAAGGAAGGCAAGAAGAAGTAATGACCCAGGCCATCTTCAAGAAGCGCCAGTCGCGCAACCGCTACCGCCTCGCCACTCATGGCACGCGTCCGCGCCTGTCCATCTTCCGTTCGGGCAAGCACATCTATGCCCAGGTGATCGACGATGCCCAGGCCGTGACCGTGGCGTCCGCCTCGACCAACGAGAAGGATGGCAAGGAAGCCAAGTCGTGGAATGTCGACGCGGCCACCAGTGTCGGCAAGAAGATCGCCGAACGCACGCTGGCCAAGGGCGTGAAGCAGGTCATGTTCGACCGTGGCGGCTACATCTATCATGGGCGCGTCAAGGCGCTCGCAGACGCGGCCCGTGACGGCGGCCTCGAGTTCTAAGGGATATTTGATATGGCAACCGAACAGCAGGGCGAACAGCAGCGCGAAGGCCGCGGCCGCGGTGAACGTGGCGAGCGCGGTGGACGCGGGGAAGGGCGTGGCCGTGGTGAAGGCCGTGGCCGTCGCGACCGCGAGGAAAAGGACAACGACCTGATCGACAAGCTGGTGCACATCAACCGTGTCGCCAAGGTCGTGAAGGGTGGCCGCCGTTTCGGGTTCGCCGCTTTGGTGGTGGTGGGCGACGGCAACGGCCGCGTCGGCTATGGCCATGGCAAGGCGCGCGAAGTGCCGGAAGCCATCCGCAAGGCCACCGACGACGCCAAGAAGTCGCTGATCCGCATTCCGCTGAAGGATGGCCGCACCCTGCATCACGAAGTGCGTGGCCATCACGGCGCAGGCAAGGTGCTGGTGCGTCCGGCGCCGGCCGGTACCGGCATCATTGCCGGCGGCCCGATGCGCGCGGTGTTTGAGGCTCTTGGCGTGGGCGATGTGGTGTCGAAGTCGCTGGGCACCTCCAATCCCTACAACATGGTGCGCGCCACCTTTGATGCGCTCATGAACCAGCAGAGCCCCCGCATGGTGGCCCAGCGCCGTGGCCGCAGCGTGTCGGAAATCCTGGCCCGCCGTGAAGACCAGACCGCGGACGCGGGCGCCTAACGCAAGTTTGAGAGAGAAAAGTCATGGCCGAGAAGAAAGCAAAAGCCGGTAAGACGGTGACGGTGCGCCAGATCCGCAGCGCCAACCGCAAGCCGGACATTCAGGCCCAAACCCTGCGTGGCCTGGGCCTCGGCAAGATCCGCCGTACCCGCACGCTGGAAGACACGCCCTCGGTGCGTGGCATGATCAATGCGGTCAGCCACCTCGTCGAGATCGTGGAAGAGAAGTAATGGATGGTCGGGCTCGCGCTCGCGCCGCCCGGCCATGACAGGAGTTTATGATGAAGCTCAATCAGATCGCCAACAATCCCGGCGCCCATAAGCGCAAGGATAAGCTTGGCCGCGGTTCCTCTTCGGGGCTGGGCAAGACTAGCGGCCGTGGTGTCAAAGGCGCCAAGGCGCGTACCGGCAACCAGGTGCATGGTTTTGAAGGCGGCCAGATGCCGCTGCACATGCGCATGCCCAAGCGCGGATTCCGCAACATCTTCGCGAATGATTTCTCGGAAGTGAACCTGAACCGCATCCAGAAGGCGATCGATGACAAGCGCCTGAAGGCTGGGGAAAAGATTACCGAAGACGTGCTGCGCAAGGCCGGTCTTGCTCACAAAAGCCGCGACGGCGTGCGCCTGCTCGGCAAGGGCGCCATCACCGCCAAGATCGACATCGAAGTGGCGGGAGCTAGTGCCTCGGCCCGCGAGGCGGTCGAGAAGGCCGGCGGTACTGTGACCACCACCTTCCAGAAGAAAGTTTACAGCAACAAGAAGGGCCAGCCGGGCAAGCGCCAGACGCGCCGCGCGGAATCGGCCAAGAAGCGGGAAGCGCGCAAGGCATAAATTCGGGATTTGCCCCGCTCGCAAGGGTGAGGCTGCGTCCCCATATATGTGAGCGGCGCGTTCTTCCCAGGAGCACTTGATGGCATCTGCAGCCGAACAACTGGCCGCCAATTTCAATTTCGGCTCCATCTCCAAGGCAAAGGAGCTGCGCAGCCGCATCTTCTTTACGCTGGGCGCCCTGATCGTGGCGCGTGTCGGCACTTACATCCCCATGCCCGGCATCGACCCGGCGGCGCTGGCCCTGCAGATCCAGCAGTCCGGCGGCGGCCTGCTGGACGTGTTCAACACGCTCGCCGGCGGCGCGGTCGGCCGCATGGCGATTTTCGCCTTGGGCATCATGCCCTATATCTCCGCCTCCATCATCATCCAGCTGATGACCACCGTGTTTCCGGAACTGGAAGCGCTGAAGAAGGAAGGCGAGGCGGGCCGCAAGGTCATCAACCAGTACACCCGCTATTTCACCGTGGCGCTGGCCATGATCCAGGCCTACGGCATTGCCCTGGGGCTGGAGCATTTCGGCGGCCAGTCCCATATCGTGCTGCATCCTGGTTTCCTGTTCCGCATCGGTGCGGTGATCACGCTCACCGGAGGCACCATCCTGCTGATGTGGATCGGCGAGCAGATCACCAGCCGCGGTGTGGGCAACGGCATTTCGCTGATCATCTTCGCCGGCATTGTGGCGCGTTTTCCCACCATCATTGGCCAGGAACTTGAACAGGCCCGTACCGGCGCCACCAATCCGCTGCTGATCATCTTCTTCATGGTGTTTTCCGTGGGGCTGGTGGGCTTCATCGTCTTCATGGAACGCGCCCAGCGCCGGCTGTTCGTCACCTATCCCAAGCGCCAGGTCGGCAACAAAATCTATGGCGGCGACTCATCGCATTTGCCGCTGAAGCTCAACGTATCCGGCGTGATCCCGCCAATCTTTGCCTCCTCGATCCTGCTTTTGCCCACGACGGTGGCGAGCTTCAACGCCCAGAACCTGCCGGGCTGGCTGCAGACCATCGTCTCCTATGTCAGCCGTGGCCAGCCGCTCTATCTGGTGCTCTATGGGGCGCTGATCCTGTTCTTCTCCTTCTTCTACACGTCGATCGTCTTCAATCCGGAAGAGACGGCGGAAAATCTGAAGAAGTATGGCGGCGTCTTCCCAGGCATCCGCCCGGGCAAGAAGAGCGCCGAGTTCATCGATTACACCCTGACCCGCATTACGGTGATCGGTGCACTTTATCTGACCCTTGTTTGCCTCATTCCGGAATTTTTCTTCTACAAGTATAACGTGTCCTTTTCGCTGGGTGGCACCTCGATCCTGATCGTGGTCTCGGTGACGATGGACACGGTGGCGCAGATCCAGAGCCACCTGGTGGCGCAGCAATATGAAGGGCTTTTGAAGAAGTCACGGTTGCGGGGAGCGCGCAGGTGAATCTGGTTTTGTTCGGGCCCCCGGGGGCGGGCAAGGGCACGCAATCCAAAATTCTCACCGAGAAACGCGGCCTGCCGCAGCTTTCCACCGGGGAGATGCTTCGGGCCGCGATTGAGGCGGGCACCTCTTTGGGGCTCGCCTGCAAGGCGCTGATGGCCAGGGGCGAACTGGTTCCGGACGAGACGGTGATCCGCATCATCGCCGAGCGGTACGACCAGCCGGACTGCGCCCATGGCGCGGTGTTTGACGGCTTTCCCCGCACCATTCCCCAGGCCGAGGCGCTGGATAAGATGTTGGCCGAGCGGGGCAAGAAGATCGATCTGGTACTGGAGCTGAAGGTGGACGACGCCGTGCTGCTCAGCCGGGTCGAGGCCCGAATCAAGGCCGGCGGGATCCTTCGGTCCGACGACACGCCGGAGACCCTGGCCCACCGTCTGGGGGTTTATTACAAGAATACAGCCCCGCTGATCGATTATTACCGGGGGCAGGGCAAGCTGCACACCGTGGACGGCATGGCGTCGGTCGACGCCGTAACGGCCCAGATCGCGACTATTCTGGACGGAGGTCCGGCCTGATGTCGGTGCAGGCTGGTCGTTCGTCGCCACGGGCTGGTCGCCCTGGCGGCTGGTGCGACAATAAATCTCGCCTAGGAGTTGACGGGGAGGGGGGCATTCCTATAATCCGCGCCCTCGCGACAGATTTTCCTGTCATTTCCGTGTTTTCAGGGCGCTTTTGATCATCGCCCAGGCCCGGTTTTGGCTGAAGCTTTGGCGTAAACAGATTTTTTAACAAGTTCAATGGCTTAACCGCCTTCGGAGGCATCAGAGTGGCACGTATCGCCGGCGTCAACATCCCGACCCAGAAGCGAGTCGAAATCGGCCTTCGCTACATCCATGGCATCGGGCCACACATCGCTCACCAGATCATAACGCAGCTGGGCATCGATCCGGCGCGTCGCGTCAGCGACCTGACCGAGTCCGAGGTGATCCAGATCCGCGAAATTATCGACCGCGACTATCTGGTGGAAGGCGATCTGCGCCGCGACGTCGCCATGAACATCAAGCGCCTCATGGATCTGGGCTGCTATCGCGGCCTGCGTCACCGCAAAGGCCTGCCTGTCCGCGGCCAGCGCACCCACACCAACGCCCGTACCCGCAAAGGCCCTGCCAAAGCGATCGCCGGCAAGAAGAAAGTCACGAAGTAAGCCATGGCTGAATCAGCAACCAAGGGCGGCAAGAGCGCCGGCCGCGCCCGCAAGAAAGAAAAGAAGAATGTCGTGGTGGGCGTGGCCCATGTCGCGGCGACCTTCAACAACACCATCGTCACCATCACCGACGCGCAGGGCAATGCCGTGTCCTGGTCGTCCGCCGGCATGATGGGGTTCAAGGGTTCGCGCAAGTCTACGCCCTATGCGGCGCAGATGGCGGCCGAAGATGCCGGCCGCAAGGCGGTCGAGCACGGCATGCGCACCCTGGAAGTGGAAGTTTCTGGCCCCGGTTCGGGGCGCGAGTCGGCGCTGCGCGCGCTGCAGGCTGTCGGGCTTGTCGTTACCTCGATCCGCGACGTGACGCCGATCCCGCACAACGGCTGCCGCCCGCCCAAGCGCCGGCGCGTGTAAAGGAGCGTAGGCGAGAGCCGGAGCGACCAGAGATGAGTTTTCGGACGTATCACTAACCCGTCGCACGTATGGGCATGGTCCGACATGCCCGGGACACGATGAGGAAGACACATGTTTCAGAAGAACTGGCAGGAACTGATCAAGCCCGGCAAGCTCAAGACCGAAGCCGGGCATGACTCAGGCCGCGTCGCCACCATCACCGCCGAACCGCTGGAGCGCGGCTTTGGCCTGACCCTGGGCAATTCGTTGCGCCGGGTGCTGCTGTCGTCGCTTCAGGGCGCCGCCGTCACCGCCATCTCGATCGAGGGTGTGCTGCACGAATTCTCCTCCATCCAGGGCGTGCGCGAAGACGTCACCGACATTGTGCTCAACGTGAAGATGATCGCGCTGCGCATGCATGCCGAAGGCCCCAAGCGCGTTTCGTTGCGCAAGCAGGGCCCGGGCGAGGTGAAGGCCGGTGACATCCAGACCACCGCCGATATTGAAATCCTCAATCCCGAGCTGGTGCTGTGCACCCTGGACGAGAAGGTGGACTTCCGCATGGAACTCACCATCGCCACCGGCAAGGGCTATGTGCCCGCCGACCGCAATCGTCCGGAAGATGCGCCCATCGGCCTGATCCCGGTGGATTCGCTGTTCTCGCCGGTCAAGAAGGTCTCCTACAAGGTCGAGAACACCCGCGAGGGCCAGATCCTCGACTATGACAAGCTGACGCTTACTGTCGAAACCAACGGCGCCGTCACTCCCGACAATGCCGTGGCCTATGCGGCGCGCATCCTGCAGGACCAGTTGCAGGTCTTCATCAACTTCGAGGAGCCGCGTGAGCGCGCCACCGAGGAAGCCAAGCCCGATCTCGCCTTCAACCCCGTCCTGCTCAAGAAAGTGGACGAGCTGGAGCTGTCGGTGCGTTCGGCCAACTGCCTGAAGAACGACAACATCGTCTATATCGGCGACCTGATCCAGAAGACCGAAGCCGAGATGCTGCGCACGCCGAACTTCGGTCGCAAGTCGCTGAACGAGATCAAGGCGGTCCTGGCCGAGATGGGCTTGCACCTGGGCATGGAAGTGCCTGGCTGGCCGCCAGAGAATATCGAAGACCTCGCCAAGCGTTACGAAGACCAATACTGAGCTCTTAGAAAGACACTGCCATGCGTCACGGTAATCAAGGCCGCAAGTTCAACCGCACCGCCTCGCATCGCAAGGCGATGTGGGGCAACATGACTGCCGCGCTGATCAAGCATGAGCAGATCAAGACCACGCTGCCCAAGGCGAAGGATCTCCGTCCGGTGATCGAGAAGCTGGTCACCCTGTCGCGCCGCGGCACCAAGGATCTGCACGCCCGCCGCCAGGCGCTGGCCCAGATCAAGGATGCCGATCAGGTGACCAAGCTGTTCGATGTGATCGGCCCCCGCTACATGGGCCGCCCTGGTGGCTATACGCGCGTTCTGAAGGCCGGTTTCCGTCACGGCGACAATGCGCCGATGGCGATCATCGAGTTCGTGGATCGCGATGAGAGCGCCAAGGGCCAGGATTCCGGCCCGGTTGAAGTCGACGCCGAGGCGTAAGCCGAAAGGCTGTTCAATATAGAATGGGGCGGCAGGAATGCCGCCCTTTTTCGTTTGGCCTATCGCTTTGCTACTGGAGGCCCTTTCTTTTTGGCCTACCGCTTCGCTACTTGAGGCCTTTTGTTTGGGCGGCCATGCCGCTTGGCCCTGACTCGGTTTCTTTTTTGTCATCCAGGCGTTGTGACCTTGATTTGGAACTTTCGGAAAGGTCGCCCCATGCACAAACACTGGATATTGCTATCTGTTTTGGTGCTTGCAGCCTGCCACAAGCAGAGCGCCGCCTCTGGCACCGACATTTGTCAGGCGCCACCCCAGCCCCAGCTGATCACCGTGGCGGGACTGACCACCGATCAGAAGGCCGACGCCATGGGTGTGCCGCCGTCCCGGGTGCCGCCCGACGCGGCGGGTGGGCCCGATTTCGAAGCCTATGTCGCCCGCCACAATGACGCCGCGCGGACCGGCTATTGCGTGGAAAATGAGGCCTACAAGGCCCGCGCCATGAAGGATGAGATGGGCGCGATGGCGCGGGCGATCATGGCAACCTGCCATGAGGGCGCGGAGCCGGATACACTGGCCACGGTTCTCAAATACCGCAATTGTGCGGTCGGGAATAAATAGGACTGAGACTGTCGGAAGGCTGGGCGTGATGAAGAAGATTTCGGTGGCCGTGGGCGTTGTGGCGCTGGCGGCAGCGGGCCAGTATGCGTTTCCGGCGCTGACGGCGGACAACAAGGCCGAGCCCTTGCGTGTGGCCCCGCCCGCGCCCCGCGCGCTGCCAGCCGCGCCGACCTCGATGGGGCAGGTGCAGCTGACCTTCGCGCCGGTGGTCAAGCGCGTCGCGCCCGCCGTGGTCAATGTCTATTCCAAGTCGATCGTGCAGGCCCAGGTCAATCCCTTCTTCAACGATCCGCTGTTCAGCCAGTTGTTCGGTACACCGGAGATGCGCCAGCGCGTGCAGCAAAGTCTGGGCTCCGGCGTGATCGTGCGCGGCGACGGGTTGATCGTCACCAACAATCATGTGGTGGAAGGCGGCAACGAGATCACGGTGGCTCTCTCGGACAAGCGTGAGTTTAGAGCCAAGGTGCTTTTGGCGGATCCGCGCACCGACCTGGCTGTCCTCAAGATCGACACCCGTGGCGAGAACCTGCCGGTGGTCCCCTTCGCCAATTCCGACGCGGTGCAGGTTGGTGATCTGGTCCTGGCGATCGGCGATCCCTTCAATGTCGGACAGACCGTGACTATGGGCATCGTTTCGGCGCTGGCGCGCACCCAGGTCTCGGCATCCGACTATCAGTTCTTCATCCAGACCGACGCCGCGATCAATCCGGGCAATTCCGGCGGTGCGCTGGTTACCACCGACGGCAAGCTCGCCGGCATCAATACTGCCATTTATTCGCGCTCGGGCGGCTCCATCGGCATCGGCTTCGCCATTCCCGCCAATCTGGTGCGCCGGGTGGTGGAAGGTGTGGAGGGCGGTCTCAAGAACGGCGGCACCGCCAATGTGCAACTGGCCTGGGTGGGGGCGAGCGGTCAGCCCGTTACCAGCGAGATCGCCGCAAGCCTGGGGCTCGCGCGGCCCGGCGGCGTGCTGCTGAAGGAAGTCTATCCCGCTGGTCCCCTTGGCAGGGCCGGCGTGAAATCGGGCGAGGTCGTGCAGTCGGTCGATGGCGCCGCGGTCGACGACATGCAATCGCTGAACTATCGCACCGCCACTCACCGCCCCGGTGAAAATGTGCGCATGCATATTGCCTCAGGCAAGAATGGGCGCGATGTCACCGTGACCCTGGCGCTGCCGCCGGAAAACCCGCCGCGCGAGGCCCAGACCATCGCAGGCCGCAATCCGCTGACCGGCGCGCGCGTCGAGAACATCTCGCCCGCCACCGCGACCGAACTGCAGATCGATGTGATGTCGAAAGGCGTTGCCATCATGTCGGTGAATTCCAGCGGCATCGCCGCCAATTACGGTTTTCAGCCCGGCGACATCGTGCGCAACATCAATGGCGCAACTATCAATCGGGTGGGCGAGCTGGTGCGCATGCTCAACGGCACCAACCACTGGGACATGGTGGTTGAGCGGGACGGCCGCAGGCTCACGCTTTCTGTGGATGGCTGAGTTTTGGCCAGCCCCCTCGCGGCTACGCCGCTCGAAGGGGCGCCAGCTTTTCTAGTTCGCTCTGCTAACAAGAAAAGCCAAGCGAAAGAGACGGCGCAGATTGGCCCTGTCCGTAGACGGATGAAACATCACATTTGATGTCATAACATTTGACATCATGGCACCTATGCGCGGTGAACATTGACGAAATCGTGGCCATCGCGCGCGTAACATGAACGAGACGCGCAGAAAACTTTGTTACGCACTGTTGCCCGCGATCACTTCTAACGTTTGTCGTCCTTGTAACGCGACCCGCGATGACTATGTGCGTTAGCACTGGGCATGGGGGCGCCATGTTAAGGGATGTCTTATGAAAAGAATGTTTGTTGTTTCCGCCGTAGCATTGCTGCTCGGCACCGCTGCGGCTCAGGCCGATTCCTATGTTTCGATTCTGGGCGGTCCGACCTTCGCGCCGGATCTGAACGTGAACGGCACGAAAAACGGGATGGACACCGGCTTCAATGTCGGCGCCCGTTATGGCTATTACCTCAATGACTGGAATCTGCCGAACGTGTCGCTGGAAGCGGACGGGCTGTTCAGCCAGTCCGACTATTCCCATACGAGCAACGCGCGGCTGCAGTCCAGTTCCTACATGGCCAATGCGATCTATCATCTGCCGACCAATTCGCCGTTCGAGCTTTATGGCGGTGCGGGCCTTGGCCTGGTGCATACCAATATCGACAACGGCGCCGGCAATCATGGCAGCGGGGACGTGCTGGGCTGGCAGGCACTGGGCGGGGTGGAGTATCGCGCCTCCGACCAGGCCAGTATCTTCGCCGAATATCGCTATCAGAACGCCCATGACGTGAATGCAGGTGGGCTGACCCAGGTCGGCAACACCGGCAACAGTCTGTCTTTTGGCGTCAAGTGGCGCCTCGACCAGTTCTAGGTCTGATCAACCACCGCCGGTGAAGGGGCTTTGTCCCCTTCGCTGGTCGGCGCCTCTTTGGCAAAAGTCCCGCGGTCGCGGGACTTTTGCTATAAGGGGGGCGTGAGCGATCTTTTCGAATCCAGCGGTCTGGTTGATGACGCGCCGCGGCCCCTGGCTGATCGGCTCAGGCCGCAGCGGCTGTCCGACGTGGTGGGGCAGGATCATGTCCTGGGGCCCCAGGGGCCGCTGGGCCGTATGGTGGTCAATGCCCGGCCACACTCGATCATCCTGTGGGGTCCGCCGGGTACCGGCAAGACCACCATTGCCCGGCTGCTCTCCACCGCATTCCATCTGCATTTCGATCAGCTGTCGGCGGTGTTTTCCGGTGTCGCCGATCTGAAGAAGACCTTCGAGGCGGCGCGCGCCCGGCGGCGGACCGGGCAGGGCACACTGCTCTTCATCGACGAAATCCACCGCTTCAACCGCAGCCAGCAGGACAGTTTCCTCCCGGTGGTGGAGGACGGCACCGTGATCCTGGTGGGCGCCACCACCGAGAATCCGTCCTTCGAGCTAAATGGCGCGCTTCTGTCCCGCGCCCAGGTGCTGGTGCTGCGCCGGCTGGACGATGCGGCGCTGGAGACCCTGCTGCAGCGGGCGGAAAGCTATTACGGCGAAAAGCTGCCCTTGACCGATGATGCCCGCGCCAGCCTGCGCGCTATGGCCGATGGCGACGGGCGCTATCTGCTCAATCTTGTGGAAGAGCTTTCCAGCGTGAAGACGGTCAAGCCGCTGGACCCGGCCAGCCTGGTGGGCGCGGTGCAGCGGCGCATGCCGCTCTACGACAAGAGCCGTGAAGAGCATTACAACATCATTTCCGCCCTGCATAAATCGATCCGGGGCTCCGATCCTGACGCGGCGCTCTACTGGCTGGCGCGCATGCTGGCCGGCGGCGAGCAGCCGCTTTACATCGCCCGGCGCCTGGTGCGCGCCGCGGTTGAAGATATCGGCCTGGCCGATCCCGAAGCGGTGCATCAGGCGCTGGCTGCCAAGGATGTGTTCGATTTTCTGGGGTCGCCGGAAGGCGAGCTGGCGCTGGCCCAGTGTGTGCTGTATCTGGCGAGCGCGCCCAAATCCAATGCCGTCTATGCGGCGCTGGGAGCGGCCAAACGGGCGGCGCAGGAATATGGCTCGCTGATGCCGCCGGCGCATATCCTCAATGCGCCCACCAAATTGATGAAGAATCTCGGTTATGGCGCGGGCTACCAATACGATCACGACGCGGAGGATGGTTTCTCCGGCCAAAATTATTTTCCTGATGCCATGGCGCGGCAGCAATTCTACACCCCCAAGGACATCGGTTTTGAGCGGGAGGTCGCCAAGCGGCTGGAATACTGGTCGAAACTCAGGGCGAAACGGCAGGGCTAGTTCTTTGTATGGCCGTAACGCAGCACCTTGACCTTCTCCAGGGTCACAAGGCCGCTGCCGATCATGCCGTCGATCACGGGCAGGAAGGCGTTGATCTTGTCTTCCCCATCCACGATCTCGATCACCAGCGGCATGTCATCGGAGAGCCGCAGGATCTTGGCGGTGTGCAGCTGGCTCGATTGGCCATAGCCCATCGGACCGCGCAGCACGGTTGCTCCGGCCAGGCCCTTCTCCCGCGCCTTGAGCACGATCGCCTCGCCCAGGGAATGGCCCTCAAATTTGTCCTTTTCGCCGATGAAGACGCGAAGCAGGACGGCATTCTCCGGTATCTGCATGGCTCAGGCTCCCTTGAGCTGGTTGATGGCCGCCGCCGAGATCGCTCCAAGCCAGACGCCGATCATGCAGAATACCACCGACCCCAACATGTTCCCGGCCGCTGGCGCCCATTCCCCGCCCCGCATCAGGTTCAGGGTCTGCAGGCTGAAGGAGGAGAAAGTGGTATAGCCACCGCAGATACCGACCATCACGAACTGACGCGTCGTGCCGCTCACCATCAGCCGGCCGTCCGGCGCGGTGAGGGTCGCGAAGAAGCCGATGACGAAGGAACCGGTGATGTTGATGATCAGGGTACCCCAGGGGAAGGTCTCACCGAACGCATTGGCGACCACGCCCGAAACAAAATAGCGGCCCATAGTGCCCAAGGCGCCGCCCAAGGCGACGGCAAGATACATGACCATGACTACTCCATACCCATTGCGCGCCCGAGACGGGCGCAGCATGTTCCGGCGGTAGGAGTCATCAGCCCGCAAGGGCGGTTTCGGGGGAACCCCATCCCCATCGGCGGCACGTTAGGCGAAGGATGTCGGAGCGTCAATTGAGTCGGAATATTGGAGAGGTGGCTGTCGCCGCCGATGACGATGGCATTCGCCTGGACCGCTGGTTCAGGCGCCATCATCCGGCGGTGACTCACGGATTGTTGGAAAAGCTGCTGCGCAAGGGCGAGGTGCGCGTGGACGGCAAGCGCGCCAAGTCAGCCGACCGGGTGGCCGAAGGACAGGTCGTGCGCCTGCCGCCGCAGGTGATCCATGCCAAGGACGAACGGCCTGAGAAGCCGCAAGCCGAAAAGCCGATGGGTTCTCTGGCCGACCGTATTCTCTACATGGACAAGCAGGTGATCGTGCTGGACAAACCGGCTGGCCTGGCGACGCAGGGCGGTTCGGGCCTGACCCGGCATGTCGATGGCATGCTCGACAGCCTGAAGTATGAGAAGAACACACGCCCCAAGCTGGTGCACCGATTGGACCGCGACACGTCGGGCGTGCTGCTGGTGGCGCGCACGGCCCTGGCCGCCAGCGGCCTGGCGCAATCACTCGCCTTGCGCGACACGTCCAAGGTCTATTGGGCGCTGACACGCGGCGTACCGAAACAGAAGCACGGCGTGATCAAGGCGGCGCTGGCCAAGGAAGGCAGCCGCGGCAAGGATGAGCGCATGGCGGTGAGCGAGGATGACGACGCCAAGGCCGCGGTTACCGAATATGCCGTGATGGGAACAGCGGGGCAGGAATTCGCCTGGGTAGCGGCGCGGCCCATCACCGGGCGCACCCATCAGATCCGCGTGCATCTTGCGAGCCTCGGCACGCCCATCGTGGGTGATTTCAAATATGGCGGCGCGGAGGCGCGGGGCAAGGGCGACATCGCTGACAAGCTGCATTTGCATGCGCGCTCGATCGACATCGGCCGTCCCGATGGTGGCCGACTGCAGGTGACCGCGCCCCTGTCGCCCCACATGGTCAAGAGCTGGCAGCTTCTGGGGTTCGATTCCGATGACCGGAGCGATCCATTTCCTCCCAAGCCCAAAAAGAAGAGATGAAGCGCTTTTACAAAGATGTGCAGGTTGCGCCCCAGGAGCGCGGTTTTGCTGTGCTGCTGGATGGCCGGCCGGTCAAGACGCCTGCTCGCAATACATTGATCCTGCCGACGGAACATCTGGCCGAGGCGATCGCTCGGGAATGGAACGCGCAAGGCGAGGAGGTCGTTGCCACCACCATGCCGCTGCTCCGGCTGGCCAACACGGTGATTGATGGCGTGACGGTGAATCGGGACGAGGTGATCGGCGCCATCCTGCGCTTTGGCGAGAATGACCTGCTTTGCTATCGCGCGCATCAGCCGCCCCAGATGGTGGTGCGCCAGCGCGAAGGTTGGGACCCGCTGCTCGACTGGGTGGGCCGGCGCCATGGCGCGCATATGCGGGTGGCCGAGGGCCTGACCCATGTGGATCAGACACAGGATGCGCTCCTGGCGCTGCGCCAGGCGTTGGAGAAAGAGGGGCCGTTCACTCTTGGCGCGCTGCATGTCATCGCCTCCATCACCGGCAGCGCGGTCCTGGCACTGGCCGTGGCCAACGGATTCATCTCTGGCCCCAACGCTTTCGCTCTGTCGCGCATCGATGAGATCTATCAGGCCGAGAAATGGGGTGAAGATGCCGAGGCCGCCAAGCGCACTGCCCATCTGGCGCATGAGCTGGACAAGGCGGTGGAATTGATGACCGCCGCGCGCTGATGCAACGCAAGGCGCCGCTTAGGGCCCGCAACACGCTGGAAAACCGACTCTGGGCCAAGCTCCGCGCGATGGAGGGTTATCGTTTCCGCCGCAAGTCGCCCTTCCGCACCTTCACGCTGGATTTCGCCGAACACGAGCTGGGCTTGGTGATCTCGCTGGAAGAGGGTGAGCCCGGCCGCCGCACTGGCCATATCGTCCGCGACCGCCTGCTCAACGAACAGGGCTATGTAATCCTGCGCCTCTGGCGGCGGGAGGCCGAACGCGACCTTCATTCCGCGCTGCACCGTATCCATGCAGTGCTGGAAGATCTGGTGAAATGATACAAGGGCGTACCACAAGGAATGGTTGCGCCCGGATGCCTGGCACGGCTACTGATAGGCGTTTTTCTGGGACATTCCCCATGCTCCGTATCACTGCCCCGGTGCTGTTTGCGCTGGCGATTGCCTTGCCCGCAGCGGCGCTTGCGGCCTATCCCACACACCCCACGACATCGCCCGAAATCACCGCTGCGGATCTGTCGGCCCGCGACAAGGCGATTTCCGATGACGCATTTGAAGGTCGAGGTCCTGGAACGATCAATGGCGAAGCCGCGTCTCAATGGATCGCAGACGAACTCAAGCGGATCGGTGTCAAGCCCGCCAATCACGGCAGCTATTTCCAGACCGTGCCCGCCGTTTCCATCGCGCTTGATGCGCCGGCCTCGCACCTGTCTTTCACCACGCCCAAGGGCAGCGTAACGCCGCGCTTTGCCGATGACGTGGTCTATTGGACGCCACAATTCGCCGGCCCCGACGTCGCGGTGAAGAATTCCGACATGGTGTTCGTGGGCTATGGCGTGGTGGCGCCGGAATATCACTGGAACGACTATGCCGGGGTCGATGTGAAGGGCAAGACCGTGGTCATCCTGATCAATGATCCGGGCAACGAAGATCCCAATCCCGATCCCAATTTCTTCAAGGGCCGGGCGATGACCTATTACGGCCGCTGGACCTACAAATTCGAGGAAGCCGCGCGTCAGGGCGCCGCCGCCGCCATCATCGTGCATGAGACCAAGCCTGCCGCCTATCCCTGGCAGGTGGTACGCACGTCCAATGGCGCCGCCAAGCTGTGGCTGGAAGCGAAAGACAAGAACAGGTCGGCCTTGCCGATCGAAAGCTGGATGACGCTCGACACCGCCAAAGACCTGTTTGCGCGCGCGGGCCTGGACTATGCCAGGCTCAAGGCCGCCGCCGACAAGCGCGGCTTCAAGGCCGTGCCGATCACCGGCGAAAGCCTTAACGTTGCCGCCCATTCCTCGATCAGCCATCTCAAGACGCGCAATGTGGTCGGCGTGGTCCAGGGCACCACCCATCCCGACGATGTGGTGATGTTCTCGGCGCATTGGGATCACCTGGGCCGCAAGGACAATCTGCCGGGCAAGGACAAGATCTATAACGGCGCGGTGGACAACGGCATGGGGGTTTCCATGGTGCTGGAGCTGGCGGAAAAATTCGCCCATGATCCGCCGCCCCAACGCTCGCTGGCTTTTGCTTTCTGGACGCTGGAAGAGCAGGGGCTTTTGGGCTCGGAATATTTCGCGGAACATCCGCTTTGGCCACGCAATCATATTGTGGGCGTGATCAACCTGGATGCAAGCGCCCCACAGCCGCGCTCTCATGACATCGAGGCTTCCGGCACGGGCCAGTCGGAAATGGAGGATGTGCTGAAGAAGGCGCTCGCCACCCAGGGCCGCACGCTGTCGCCCGATCCCGAACCGGAGAAGGGCGAGTTCTACCGCTCCGACCATTTCAGCCTGGCCAAGCAGGGCATTCCCGCCATCAGCCCCACCGGCGGGCGCGATCTGCTCGTGGGCGGCAAGGCGGCGGGCCAGAAGCTGGTCGATGATTACACCAACAATCGCTATCACCAGCCCAGCGACGAATGGCGGGCCGACTGGGATCTGTCGGGTCCGGTTGAAGACCTTCAGGTCTATTACCTGGCCGGCAAGACCCTGGCGAACGGTGATTCCTGGCCCAACTACTACAAGGACAGCGAATTCCGCGCCGCGCGTGACAAGGACATGGCGGCGAAGCGCTAGCGTCGGGAACGAGACACTAGTTGCTAACCTGTTCGATCACCGGCCTGGCTGCCAGGCGGGCCACCTTGCGCGCCGAATGTTCGATGTGGTCGAGCCGCCGTGCCAATACCTCCATGGCTGTGCTGGCGTGGATGCCGGACAGACTGTCGCGCTGCGGGGGTTCCGCCTCGGCATGGTCACGACTGTTGGGCTCGAGTATCGCCACGACCCGTTCGCGGGTCCGGGCGATGGCGGCCTGTGCCATTTCGCCGTCCAGTTCATGCACCCTGAGCTTCACCAGCACCGGCATGGAGGAAATATCCGAGGCGAGCAGATAGTTGGCCCCCAGCAGTTCGCCCAGCGCTGCCAGCGCCCTGCGGTTGACATTGGGTTCGTCGGCCACGCGGCGGATGGCGCCCGACAGTTGCGCCACCGCGTCCACGGCTTTCTTGCGCGCCAGCCGGTAGCTCTGGTTCGTCGGTGAAAGGCTCAAGGCCGCGGCGGCGAAACCGGCATCGGCCTCCAGAAGCCCGCGCACGGTCTTGGGCAGGTCTTCGTGCTCCCAGCTGGGCAACAGATAGCTGAAGGCCCAACTCAGGCTGGCGCCGATCAGCGTGTCCACGATGCGTTCGAAGAATTGCGGATGCGCGAGCGGCGCCACGAAATGCAAAAGCAGCAGGGACGAGATCGAAGCGCCAACCGCGGTGATGCGATAGGCGACCAGGCCATAGGCATGGCTGATGCCCACCGCCAGCACGATGAACAACAGCAGCACTGGCGCAGGCAGGGTATGGATAAAGGTGACTGCCAGGGCGCAGCCGATCAGTGTGCCGGTGATGCGGTCCCAGCGCCTGCGGCGGGTAACGCTGTAATTGGCGCGCATGATCAGCGCGATGGTCAGAAGCACCCAGTTGGCATGGTCGAAGCGGTTGAACCAGAGTGTCAGGCTGAGGCCCGTCACCATCGCCAGGGAAAGGCGGATGGCATAGCGCAGCGCCGGCGCGCGCCAGCGGAATTGCTGGACCAGAAGGCTCAAGACCCGGGGGCTGTCCTGGCGGAACAAGTCCAGGTTCAGCTGCCGCGCCAGGTCGCTGGGCGCCGTCGTGCTTTCCAGCGCAAGACTCAAAGTCTCGATATAGCTGGCCGCCAGGACCAGCCTGTTGGCGGTCAAGACATAAGCCTGGATCACCGCATCCTCCGGCGCGGCCGCCTGCGCTTGCGTCATAACGTCCTGGAGCTGGCGCGCTTCCTCGGCGTGACTGAAGTGCACGGGATGGCCATGGCGCACGCGCAGGGCGAGCGTCAACCGCTCTACCTCATCCGCCATCTGGGTCACAAAACCGTTGAGCCGCCACAAGAGTTCACGCTGCGGCATCCCGCGCAGCATCTCGATGTCGGCGTCAGAGGACAGCACGGTCTCGAAAGCGTCGAGCAGCGCGATCAGCGTGTCGATGCGCTTCAAATGCATGCGGTGCTTGCGCCGGGCGAACAGGCTGTCGCGGGCGGCCTGCAGCCGGTCAGCCAGGGTGGCATGGGCGTCGATCAGGGCGCGGAAGGCGGCGGGCCCGGTCGTGTCGGGATTGTAAAGCGCGGCCTTGGCCCGCAGATAGGCGGCGAAGGCATGCATCGCCTCCGCCAGCAAAAGGCGACGGCCGCGGTCGTCGAACAGCAACGCCACGGCGACAGCATAGGTGGTGTAGCCGAGCGCACCGCAGACCGTCAGCATCAGGTGGTCGGCGGCATCCGAGGGGCCGGCAAAATTCTGGCCCATAGCGAAGACGAAGGCCAGGACAGAGGTCATCGCCAGGCTCAGCGCCCATTTGCCATGGGCTGAGATCA
This sequence comes from Rhizomicrobium sp., assembly GCA_036488555.1. GTDB lineage: Bacteria > Pseudomonadota > Alphaproteobacteria > Micropepsales > Micropepsaceae > Rhizomicrobium. The sequence continues at coordinate 2,371 of DASXHL010000027.1, read as the reverse complement.
GCCCGGCCCACAGGCCGATGAAGGCTGTCGCCGCGATGAAGGTCGGTGTGGAAAAGCGCGCGAAGGACGACAGCCCGGTGAAGAAGATGGTGCTGAGGAGGGCAAAGCCCATGATCCAGGGCTTCTGGCGCAGGGGATCGGTGCGGTCACTGACGGATACGCATAATGCGGCGGTCGCGGCCGTGATGGCTGCGGGAAAACCCAAACCTGCGCCCACCGTAACACCGGTCAATCCGACCCCGATGGAGACGGAAAGGCCATTTTCGATATGGGCGCGGAATATGGCCAGTGAGATCGAACGGGAAAGAGTGGCCATCTTGTCTGGAGGGCGGTTATGTTAGGAATGACGGCAGGAGTTTGGCGTGAGCGACGATATTACATCCCTGAAGGTGCATGTGCATGGCTTTGTCCAGGGCGTGGGCTTCCGCGATTTTTTGATCATGGCGGCTGAGGCCCAGAAGCTGGATGGCTGGGTCCGCAACCGCTCGGACGGTACGGTCGAGGCGCTCGTGTCGGGTCCGACCAAGGCGGTGGAAATCTTCGTCACCAACGCCACCCAGGGCCCCGCAGGCGCCAGGATCAGCGCGGTTGATCTTCACAATTCGGAGCCGCCGGCGGAGAAGGGGTTTGTCCGCCGGCCAACACTCTAGGCGGTCAGATCTGCTCCAGCCGCTCGGTGGCGTCGCCAAACTTATCCAACTTCACGCCATAACGGTCCATCAGCGACAGATAGAGGCTGCACATCTTGCGCTTGTCGTCGGCTGCATTCAGCAGGTTGATGGAGCGACCGGTCTTGAGCGTGCCGCCCAGGCCGCCGGCCAGCACCAGCGGCAGGCGGGAATTGTCGTGCTTCCTGCCCACAAACATGTTGGACATGAACATCAGGCAGCTGTTGTCCAGCACCGTGCCATTGCCCTCCTTCATGCCGTCGAGCTTTGACGCCAGATAGGCGAACTGTTCGATATGGAAGCGGGAGATGCGCTCATAGCCTTCCGAGGAATTGTCGTGTGACGCAGCGTGGTGGCCTTCCTTCACGTCCAGGAAGGGATAGTACATCGCCGACAGGTCGCGGGAGATGATCAGCGAGGCCACGCGCGTCTTGTTGGTCTGGAAGGCGATGGCGACGATGTCGCACATCAGCTTGGCATGTTCGCGCAGGTCTTCCGGCAGCCCGCTGGCGGGGCGCGCCATCATCGCGGCCGGCATGTTCTTCGCCTTGGCGGTGTCCTGGGCCGTGTCCTGGTTCTTGCGCATCAGTTCGACGCGTTTTTCGACCTCGCGCACGCTGGTCAGGAACTCGTCGACCTTGCCCTTGTCGGTGGCGCTGATCTTGGTGGACAGCGCCTGGGCCTGGTCCTTGATGCGGTCCAGCACGCTCACATTGAGCAGGCTGCCGCGATTGTCGAACAGGCTGTCCCAGGCCAGTGCCGGATAGACTTCGACCGGCACGGGTGAATCCGGGGTCTGCCACGACAGATGCGAGCTGTAGGCCAGCGAGAAGTTGGTTTCATGGAAGCCGGTCATCGGCTGTTCACAGGCCAGCACGATGGAGGATTGCGGCGTATCCTCGCCCACATGATTGGCGATCATCTGGTCGACGCTGATGCCGGAATGGATGATGGCTCCCTTGGTGATGTGCTCGCCGGAAAGCAGGCTGCCGGTCTGCGCCGGGTGGATGCCCTGGTTGGTCAGCGCCTTGACGAAAAGCCCGTCGATCACGTTGATCTTCTGCTTCAGGGGCTCCAGCGGCGAGAGCGTCTTGGACAGCTTCATGTCGGCGCCATTGTCCTCGGCGCTCCAGTAATTCTCGTTGATGCCGCAGCCCAGGAACACTACGCCGAAGCGCTTGGGGAAATCGGCCGGCGACGGCGTGTCGGCCAGGGCGTTGACTGATTCCAGCCAGGGCAGCGCCATGGTGCAGCCGGCGCCCTTGAGCATGACGCGGCGGGAGAAAGCGCGAGAGGCAAACGAGGTTGGACGAGACATCTCAATTCCCCTTTTTCAAATAGGCTTTGATGGCGCCGATATCGGCGGGCTGAAGTTCGGCGTGCTTGATCTCGGCGGTTTCCGGCAGACGGCGATTGAGGAATTGCGGGCTCACCACAATCGCCGCGACCAGGGCACGGAAGCGGTAATCGTCGGCGGTGAAGCCGGCCTTCATCTTGTCGACCAGGGATTCATCCGACAGCTGCAGCGAGCGGTTCAGCGCATAGGAGAGCAGCTTGCGGCAGAGGTTTTCGACATAGCGGTCCTGGCGGTGATCGCGGATATAAGTCTGCAAGCCCGGCACGCCGGTGGCGTCCACGCCGCCGGGGAAGGTCGCTGAAGCGTCCACCGGGCGTCCCGCCATGTCGGTGGCGCGGGAATTGCC
>DASXHL010000004.1:0-106114 GCA_036488555.1 Rhizomicrobium sp. | reverse complement strand
CAGCCCACCGCCAGCGCCAGGCTTAGGCGCACGCCGATGCGGTCGATGATCCAGCCAGCCGGCAGCTGCATCGCGGCATAGGTCCAGAAGAAGGCGCTGAGCACGAGGCCCATGGCGGCAGCGCCAAGCCCCAGTTCCTGGCGGATGAAAGGCGCGGCGATGGCAAGATTGGCGCGGTCGATATAGCTGATCGCATTGGCGATGAAGCACATCCAGATGATCAGCCAGCGTATCCTCGGCATCGTTCCCCCTTTTTATTGTTATGTGCCTTATGACCGCTTTTTGCAGTTTACGCGAATTTCTCCATCGCTTCCCACAAGCCGTTCAGATAGACGGCGCCCAGCGCCCGGTCGTAAAGGCCATAGCCGGGCTTGCCGGTTTCACCCCAGATCATGCGGCCGTGGTCGGGGCGCGCATAACCCTCATAGCCGACATCATGATAGGCCTTGACGATCGCCGCCATGTCGAGCGAGCCGCAATCGGACTTGTGCGCGGTCTCCTCGAAGTCGCCGGCCTCATTGACCTTGACGTTGCGCAGATGGGCGAAGTGGATGCGGCCCATGCCACCGAACTCGCGCACCAGCGCTTCGACATTGTTCTGAGGGCCTGCGCCCAGCGAGCCCGAGCATAGTGTGAGGCCATTGGCCTTGCTGTCCACGATCTTGACCAGGCGCGCGAGGTCGTCGCGGTTCTTGACGATGCGCGGCAAGCCGAAGATGGGGCGCGGCGGATCGTCGGGATGGATCGCCATCCTGATGTCGCTTTCCTCGGCCACCGGCACGATAGCTTTCAGGAAATAGGAAAGATTGCCCCACATCTGCTCTTCGCCGATGTCGGCATATTCCGCCAGCAGGCTTTTCAATTCCTCGGGCTTGTAGCTGGAATCCCAGCCGGGCAGGGAAATGCCCTTGCTCACATCGATCTTCTCGATCGCCTTGGTGTCGAAGGCGAGCGTGGTGGACCCGTCGGGCAGGACCTTTTCGAGCGTGGTGCGGGTCCAGTCGAACACCGGCATGAAATTGTAGCAGATCACTTTTAATCCGCATTGGCCGAGGTTGCGGATGGTCTGCTGGTAGTTGGCGATCAGCCGGTCGCGGGTGGGTTTGCCCAGCTTGATGTCCTCATGCACGGGAACCGACTCGATCACCTCAAAGGCCATGCCGTGGCTTTCGATCTTGGCCTTCAGCGCCTTGATGTTCTCGACCGGCCATATCTCGCCGACCGGCACGTCATAAACCGCCGACACGATGCCGTGGATGCCGGGAATCTGGCGGATGTAAGCCAGCGACACAGGATCGCTGTCACCATACCAGCGGAAGGACATTTTCATCGTGAGTCTCCCTTATGTCGGCCATCCTGTTATCGGAACCGTATGCGATTAAAAAGTCTAAAGAGAGAGCGAGCGCCCGGCATGCTAGGCTGCTTTGGGTAGGTCGGTGAAGTCATTGATCAGAAAGCTGGTTTTTCCCCTGTTGGCGGGCCTTGCCGTGCTGCTTGCGGGCTGTGGTTTCGAGGCGCCGGCACCCGCGCGCACGCCTGCGCCCGCAACCCCGCCGGTGCCGGTTTCAACCCTGTCGGCCACCCTTACGGTTCCATCGGCGCAACTGGCGCGGATGCTCAGCAATATGACCGAATACCAGATCGCGGATCTGAAGAACCAGCCGATCAAATGCGGTCCCTTGCAGTGTCACCTCGATCTGCACGCCGATCGCACTGGCCCGCTTTCTGTCACGCTGGACAATGACAGGCTTGGCATCCGCATGCCCTTCGCGACAAAGGCGATGCTCTCGACGTCCGGCTTTCTGTCTCTGCATGGCCAGGCAGAAGGGCAGGGGCTGGCCGTGGCGCAAGCGAGCGTGACGGTGTCGCCAAGCTTGCAGCTTCGTTCCAATGCCGATGGCGCGGTCACGCTCGACAATGGTCATCTGCGCATCGGTCCCCTGGTGACCAATATCGCGCAGGTGTGGAACGACAATCAGGAAAGCCTGTCGCGACCCCTGTGGCGTTCGTTGGATAAACAGATCGCCCGCCTGCCACTCCGGCCTCGCGTCGCGCAAATCTGGGCGGACGCGTTCAAACCTATCAAGGTCGGCAAGACGCCGCTCTCCTGGCTGGTGCTGCGGCCCGAGAGTCTGGGTGTGTCTGAGCCGCGGCTGCGCGACGGCAGCATCACCCTGTCGCTGGCGCTGTCGGCGCGGGCGCGCGTAGTGGTCCAGGATACGGCGCCGGACAATCAGCCCACGCCCCTGCCGGCCGCCGAAATCTTGCAGGCGCCGTCGCAGGGCTTCTCTTTCAACGTGCCATTGCTGCTGCCCTACGATCAGGCCTCGCAGCTGGCCCTCGCATCGCTCGTCAGACGACCGCCAAAGGCCGGCGGCATGAGCGTCACTTTCAGCAAGCTGCAGATCCTGCCATCGGGAGAGGACGTGGTGGTGGCGACCCATTTCTGCGCCGATCCGTCCTGGGATCCCTTCGGCTGGTTCGCCTCCTGCGGCGATGTCTATCTGCGCGGCGTGCCGGTCTTCGATCCAGGCGAGAAGACGATAAGGGTTGATCGACTACATTACGATGTCGCCAGCGCCAATCTGATGCTGAGCGCGGTCAAGGCACTGGCGGGTGATGAACTCACCCGGTTGTTGCAAAGTCATCTGGTATTCCGTGAAGCCAACCAGATCGACCGGCTGGAAGGCCAGATCACCCAGGTTCTGGCGCGGCCTCAAGGGCGCGATATTTCGGTTTCGGCCAGGGTGCAGTCATTCGACGCGCCGACTTTCACCTGGACGGCGGACGGATTCCTGGCGGTTTTTTCGGCCAAAGGACAGGTGGCTGCCAGCCTCAATCTTTAGGAAATCGCGGCAGTCGTCGCGCCACATGACGGTTTGATAGGGGCAAAAAATTCAGATCGGCACGACGTTGAGGAAGACACCGGGTTCCGGACGCACCGTCATCATCATGACCGGGCGGGGGTGGGGAGATGTCGGTGTAAACCGGAACTGCGCGATCAGTGTCGCCAGGATGATGCGAGCCTGCATCATGGCGAAGTCCGCACCGACACAGACGCGCGGGCCCGCGCCAAACGGCAGGTACTGATACTTGTTCAGCCTGCCGCGATTTTCCGACGCGAACCGGCCGGGATCGAATTCTTGCGGCCGCTCCCACCACATCTCATGACGATGCAGCGCCCAAATCGGCAAAAAGACAATGTCATTGGGCTGAACCTGTCTGCCGCACAACTCGTCCTTGGCTACCGCGGTGCGGGCGAGAAGTCCCACCGGGGGATAAAGCCGCATGGCTTCGTCCAGCACCTGTTCGACCAGGGGCATGGCATCCAGGTCCTGCGGCCCGGCGGCGCGGCCCATGAGCTGCGCGGCGGCTTGCGCCCTCACGCGCGCCTGCCATTCGGGACTATGAGCCAGAAGATAAAGCGCCCAGGACAAGGCAAGCGCGGTGGTTTCGTGGCCTGCCACAATGAAGAACTGCATGTTGTGGACCAGCTCTTCCTTCGACATCTGCTGGCCGGTTTCGGGATCGCGCGCCGCCAGCATGTGATTGAGCAGATCGTCAGCGCCGCCTGCGGCTTCCTTGCGCCGCGCCTCGATTGCGGCTGCCACCATGTCATGCATGGTGTGGACCGATGTCGCCGCCAACAGTTCGCCCGGTCTGGGGAACCATTGCGGGAAGCCCAGAAAATCCAGCAGCGAGGCGCGGCCGGCGGTCTGGAAATATTGGGTGATGGCCTTGCTGAAGGTCTTGCCGTCGAAATGCTCGCGCCCCGACAGGGCGACATCACAGATCACATCAAAGGTCGCGGTCAGCATTTCCGCGACCAGCTCGGCACGGCCGGTCCGGGCCAGCCGGTGGCAGGCGCGTTCGGCCGTGGCCGTCATGGCGGGCGCCAGCGCCACCACATTGCGATGCGTGAAGACGGGCGCCACCGCCTGGCGCTGCCATTTCCAGTCCGCGCCATCGGCATTGAACAGGCTGTTGCCGATGGCGGGCCTCAGCATCCGGCGCATGATCTCGGATTTGGGATAGTTGGCCAGATTGTCCAGCATCACCCGCTTCATGCCGCCGGGATCGGCCAGCATGTGCCAGCGCATCAGCATCTCGCCCGAGACCATGGGCTGGCGGTAGGAAAGGGCGGGAATTATCTCCAGCACATTGCGCCGGGCGACCAGCGCGGTTTCAAGTCGCGACAGCCGGCGGCGATGCACCGGCGCGCCGACGGGGATGAAATCTGTGCTCACGATGGCGTGCTCCTGAGCGAGTTTGCCGCTGGGAGAGGCAGGAAAGCTAGTCCTGGTTCTCCATCTCGGCGACGGTCTGCTGTGGCGTCAGGGACCGCCTGCCGGTGGTGGCTGGCAGGGCCATGAAACCCGGGATCGCGAGCAGCGGAACAATGGCGGTCAAGAGAAACACCTCATGAAAGCGCGCCGGGGTCAGCGCCTGGCTGTGCGCGCTGACCAGCGCCAGCAGCACCGCGCTCAGCGACACGCCGAAGCTGACCGAAAGCTGCTGCAGCGCGCCGCCCAGGCTGGTGGCGCGGCTCAGATGGCTGTCGGGCATTTCCGAATAAGAAAGGGTGTTGGAGGTCATGAACTGGGCCGAGCGCGTGAGGCCAAAGAAAAATACCCAGAGCAGAAGCATCCAATGCGGCGTGTGCGGCTCCATCAGGGAAAAGCCCAGCAGCGCCACCGAGCCGGCGACAGCGCTGGTCACCAGCACGATGCGAAAACCGTGGCGGCGCACCAGCTTGTTGAGCTGGCCGCGGATGATGATCGCGCCGGCCGAACCGATGAAGGTGATGGAGCCCGATCCGATGGGCGAAAGGCCAAAGCCCACCTGCAGCATCAGCGGCAGCAGGAAGGGCACGCCGTTGATGCCGATACGGCAAAGCCCGCCCGCCAGCGTTCCCACCCGGAAGGCGCGTCCGCGAAACAGGTTGAGATCGATGGCGGGTGCATCCTTGCGCCGGGCATACAAACCGAAGCCGGCCAGCAAGGCTGCCGCCGCAGCCAGTGCCATCGCTGTTGCGGCCGGCGGCAACACGGGCCGGCTGACATTCTCCAGTCCGAACTGCAGAAGGCCCAATCCACCGCCCACCATCAGAAAGCCCGTGAAATCGAATTTTCCGGTATTGGCCTGGGGCGCGAGCTTGATGAAGCGCAACGCCAACGCGATGCCCAACAGGCCGAAGGGCAGGTTGACATAAAAGATCCAGCGCCAGGACAGATAGGTCGTCAGCACGCCGCCCACCAGCGGGCCGATCACGGGACCGGTGACGGCGGGAAGCGTCATCCAGGTCATGGCGGTCATCAGTTCGGAGCGCGGAAAGCTGCGCAGCAGGATCAACCGGCCCACGGGGGTCATCATCGCCCCGCCCAGGCCCTGAACCACGCGCATCACCACCAGCATGGTGAAATCCTGCGCCACACCGCACAGCACCGAGCCAAGAGTGAAGATCGAGAGCGCCGCGACGAAGACACGCCGGGCGCCGTAACGGTCGGCGAACCAGCCGCTGACCGGAATGAAGATCGCCACCGCCAGCACATAGGCCGCCACCGCCAGGCTCATCTGCAGCGGCGTGACGTGAAGGCTTCTGGCGATGTCGGGCACCGCGGTGTTGATAATGGTGGAATCCAACTGCTCCATCAGGAACGCCATCGCCACCACCAGCGGGATCATCACCGGAAGGTGGGGTTTGGTCTGGCTTACGGATGCTGGCGACAATGAGAGATGTCCGGGACGGCAAGTCTCATCTAGGCATTATCAGTTAGACTTGCAAGTTTAACTTCTAATCTGTACAAGGGCGCCATGGCAAAGACCCTCCAGGCCCAGGAAGCCGAAGTCATTGAACTGCTCGCCGCCATGGGCCAGCTTGTGCGTCGACTCCGCACGGAAGCGCATTCCGGCGAACTGAGCTGGAGCCAGCTTGCGATCATGGGGCGGCTGGAAGCCGGTCCCATGACAACCGCCGATCTGGCTCGCGCCGAGGCGATGAAGCCGCAATCCATGGGCACGGCGCTGGCCCAGATGGAAGATGAGGGGCTGGTGCGGCGCAAGGCACATCCCACCGATGGGCGCCAGATTCTCTATGAGCTGACACCCGCCGGCATTGAAGGCCGCTACAAATCCCGTCTCGCCAAGCGCGCCTGGCTGCTGGCGGCCATCGGCCAGCTTGGTCGTGATGAACAGCAGAAACTTTTTGCCGCCACCGGCGTGATCAAGCGGCTGGCGGAATCCTGATCACCCCTCCGAGCCAAGGAAACACCATGCCATTGTCCCAGCTTGACCCCGCCGTCGCCCTGATCGTGATCGACATGCAGAAGGGCATTGTCGCGCTGCCGACCGTACATCCCATCGCAGGAGTCACAGACAACATCGCCCAACTCTGTCGCGCCTTCCGTAGGCATGGACGGCCGGTGATTCTGGTCAACGTCACGGGCCGCGCACCGGGGCGCGTGGAAGCGAGCTTCAATTTCTCGCCGCCGGCCGACTGGGCCGAACTGATCCCGGAACTGGATCACCAGCCCAGCGACTATGCTGTGACGAAGGAAAATATCAGTGCCTTTTACGGTACGGCGCTGGAGCGGATTCTGCGCCGGCAAGGCGTCACGCAGGTTTTCCTGACCGGCATCGCCACCGGCAGCGGCGTGGAAGCCACGGCGCGCCAGGCCTATGACCAGGGGTTCAATGTGGTCGCAGTCACCGATGCGATGACCGATCTCGATCCCGAGATGCATCATCACGCGGTCGAGAAGGTCTTTCCGCGCATCGGTGAACGGGCCTCGACGGCGGAGATCCTTTCGCGCCTGGCATAGCGCCGCGCCAGCGAAGCACAGACGAAGAGCTGCACCTGATGGAAGATCATCAAGGGCAGTACGACCAGCGCCACCGCGTGGCCGGCGAACAGGATATTGGCGATGGGCAGGCCGCTCGCCATGCTCTTCTTGGAGCCGCAAAAGACGATGGCGATCTCTTCTTCGGTTGAGAAACCGAGCCAGCGGCTGGTGAAGGTCGTCGCCATGATGACTGCGCCCAGCAGGACGATATCCAGGACCAGAATGACGCCAAGATTGGCCGCCGATATCAGATGCCACACGCCCGATGCGGTGCCCTCGCTGAAAGCCGAGTAGACGATCACCAGGATCGAACCGCGATCAAAGGCGGTCGTCACGACGCGCTGCCGCTCCAGCCATCCGCCGATCAGCGGGCGCACCGCCTGGCCCAGCGCAAAGGGCAGCAGGATCTGAAGGCCGATATCCGCGATGCCCTTGGCGGAGAAGACGTGATTGCCGGGAAAGACCAGGGAGGCAAGCGCCGGGGTGAGCACCACGCCAATGAGATTGGATACTGACGCGCTGCAAAGTGCGGCAGGGACATCACCCTTCGCGATCGAGGTGAAGGCGATCGAGGACTGCACGGTCGAGGGCAGCAGCGACAGGAAGATCAGGCCGGAGGCCAACGCAGCCGGCAGGAACGGCCTGGCGGCGTTGCCAACGATGAGCCCCAGAAGCGGAAAAAGCAGGAAGGTGCTGGCAAAGACCAGGCCCTGCAGCCGCCAATGGGTGAGGCCCGCCCAAACCGCCTGCGGGGACAGGCGCGCGCCATAAAGAAAGAAGAGGCCGGCGACCGCCATATAGGCCCCGTCATTCACGGCCTTGAGGCCGAGGCCCTGGGCCGGCAGCACCAGGCCCAGCGCCACCATGCTGAGCAGCAACAGCAGGTATGTATCGATTGGAATATGGGCGAGGAGACTGCGGACCTTGGTCATGATGGACAAGTATGTCCGCCGTGAACCATCCGCAATTGCGATAACTTGGATATCAGTTATCATACATTGTGATGACAGACACGCCCAGCCCCGACTTGTTGCGCAGCTTCAGCGCCATCATTGCCGCAGGCTCGTTCAGCGGCGCGGCCCGGATGTTGGGGCTCAGACAGTCCACCGTCAGCCAGCATCTCCAGAAGCTGGAACTTGCCACCGGTCGCAAATTGCTCGAGCGCAGCACCCATCGGCTGCGCGTCACGCCTGATGGCGAAGCCGTGCTCGAACATGCAAGGCGGGTCCTGGAGGAATATGACCATCTGGCCGAATTCCTCAAAGGCACGCCGTTGCGCGGACGTTTACGATTCGGCACCTCGGAGGACTTCGTCCTTTCGGCGCTGCCCGATGTGCTGGTCGCTTTTGCGCGCCGGCATCCAGAAGTGGATATGGAGGTCACCGCCGGCCTCAGCCAGGACCTCCACCGCGCCTTCGATGCCGGCGCGCTCGACATCATCTTTGTCAAACGGCGGCCGGGCGATCGACCCGGCCAGACGGTGTGGCGCGAACCTATCGCCTGGACCGCGCGTCCCGACTATCGGCTGGACCCCGACGCACCCATACCGCTGCTGCTATATCCGGCGTCCAGCGTAACACGCGGCAAGGCCATCAGCACGCTTGAGGACGCGCGGCGCGCCTGGCGCATCGCCTTCACCAGCGGCAGCCTCAGCGCGCTGACTGCGGCAGCCCGCGCGGGCCTCGGTCTCATGCCGCATTCTGTCCGGCTGATGCCGCAGGGACTGGCTGTCATGGCGCCCCAGCGCGGCCTGCCAAAATTGCCCGACATCGAATTCGTCATTTTCGCCCCTGGCGGACGAAACCCGGTTGTGGAAGCCCTGACCGCCGTCATCCTGCAATGGGCGCGAACACGGGCGGCGTGAACGCACCGTCACGGCGCGGGCATATCCCAGATGCGCGACGGGATCGCCCGTCACGCCGTCTGTGGCGGCGGTCTTTCAGACGCTGTTGTTCTTGTCGGCCAGCTTCACCAGATCCCCGGGGCTAAGAGAGTCAGGAGGATTGTCGATGACTTTGTCTCCGTCCTTGAGCCCGGTATCCACATCCACGGCAGTGCCGAAATCCATGTCGATATGGACACGCCGCATCTGGACCCTACTGTCCTTGCCGATGCTTGCCACGAACATGCCCTGATCGCGGAACATCAGCGCGGTTACCGGAACGCGCACGCCGCGGACGCCTGTCGCGATGCCAAAATTCACGGTTGCATATTCTCCAGGCTTCAGCTGGTGGCCCGAATTGTCGATCTGGAACTGCACCAGCTGCGTTCCGCTTTGCGAGACGATGGCTTCGGCGCTGGCCACGAGCTGGGCGGAAAAAACCTGGCCCGGATGTTCCGGTACCGTGAAGCTCACGGTCATGCCAGGCTTGATCAGGTTGGAATAATTCTGCGGAACCTGGACATAGATGCGCAGCTTGGTCTGATCGGTCACGGTGAAGAGCGGCGTCGCCGACGTGATGCCGGCGGTCACAAGCTGGCCCACATCCACCGAACGGCTGGTCACGACGCCGTCAAAGGGCGCAACGATGCGTGTGTAGTTGAGATTGATCTGGGCGGTTTCCACCGCGGCCTTGTCCGTCTCGACCGTTCCTTGGTCCGCGCCCACGGTCGCCTGCTGGGTCGTATAGACCTGCGCCGAGATGGCGTTCTGTTTCACCAGATACTGGTAGCGCTGGAGATCGAGCTGGGCTTCCGCCAGGCTGGCAGTATCGCGCGCCAGCGCTCCCTTGGCCTGGTCGAGCGCGGCCTGATAGGGACGCGGGTCGATTTGCGCCAGTACCTGGCCCGCCTTCACCGATGCGCCGATGTCGAAATACCAGCGCTGCACGTAGCCGTTGACCTGGGCATTGATTGTCGCGGTGTAGAAGGCCTGCGCCTGCCCCGGCAGGGAGAGGTTTCCGCTGTTCGCCGCATGCAGGGTGATCTGTTGCACAAGGGGCACCGCCTGCTTTTGTGTCCAGGTCTTGGTTTCGCCCGCATGCGCGAAGCGGCCCGCCAGCCCAACCACGACGACCGCCAAAAAAACCAGCGCGGCCACGATCCCGGCGCCCCGGAGTTTTTTCGGAACGCGCGGTTTGGGGATGTCGGATTCCGGCGGCGTTGGCATCGTTGGCTTGTCAGACATAAGCTTCTCCTGCATTCGGCTGTTGCCGGCGCTTCCGTGCCATCGCGCGCTCGTGCACGATGCTGAAAACCACTGGCACGAACATCAATGTGGCGATGGTGGCGAACACAAGGCCGCCGATGACGGCGCGGCCCAGCGGCGCATTCTGCTCGCCGCCTTCGCCCAGCCCAAGCGCCATGGGGACCATGCCGATGATCATCGCCGATGCCGTCATCAGCACCGGCCTGCAGCGGACCATGCCGGCCTCGATCGCGGCCTTGATCGGATCGCCGACTTCGTTCAGGCGTTCGCGCGCAAAGCTGACGACGAGGATCGAATTGGCCGTGGCGACGCCCATGCACATCATGGCGCCGGTCAGGGCCGGCACGGACAGGGTCGTGCCCGTCGCGAACAGGGACCATACGATGCCGGACAGGGCCGCAGGCAATGCGGTCACGATGATGAAGGGGTCCAGCCAGGACTGAAAATTGACGACGATCAGCAGATAGACCAGCACGATCGCGCCTGCGATGCCGAAATACAGGCTGGTGAATGCCGTGTTCATCGTCGAGACCTGGCCGCGCAGGACGATGGTGTCTCCCTTGGGGAGCGTCTTTTTGCTGCTGGCGATGATCTTCTGCACGTCCTTGGACACCGCTGCCAGGTCCCGGCCCTGGGTCGCGGCATAGATGTCCACGGACGGCAGCACATTATAATGCGTGACGACGGCCGGCGCCCCGGTCCTGCCGATCTTGCCCAAGGCGCCCAACACCTGGGGCTGGCCGCCAGCCGCCGGCGTGACGGGCAGGTTTGCGACGGAAGCGAGCGTATCCATCCGGTATTCGGGCGCTTGCGCCACGATCGGATAGGCGACGCCGTTTTTGGGATCGACCCAATAGGTGGGCGCGGTGGTGCTGGTTCCCGCCAGCGCCGTGGCCATGGCGTTGGTCACGTCCTTTTCGGTCATGCCATACTGTGCCATCCGCGAGCGGTCGGCATTGATATCGAGCTCGGGATATTCATTCGATTGCTGCATGCGGACATCGACCAGGCCCGAAACCTGACGCAGCTGCTTCAAAAGGGTCTGGCCGAACTGCATCGACTGATCAAGATGCGGACCCACGATCTGCACGTCGATAGGCGCCGGCGTGCCAAAATTGAGGATCTGGCTTACGATGTCCGCGGGTGGGAAGGAAACCGTCGTGCTGGGAAAATCATGCGCCAGCAGGACGCGCAGTTCCTTGACATAGCCATCGGTGGGACGGTGCCCCTGGTTGAGGCTGACATAAATGTCTCCATCCTGTTCCCCGATCAGGCCGGTATTGTTGTAGATCGTATTGATGGCGCTGGTGGGCAGCCCGATATTATCGATGATGGCCCCCAGGTCCTTCGCCGGGATCGTCTTGCGGATGTCGGCTTCGATCTCACCAAAGATCCGGCTGCTGTCTTCGATTCGCGTGCCCACGGGAGGGCGGACATGCAGCGTTATCTGCCCGGCATCGACCGCGGGGAAAAAGTTGGCGCCCAGAAAGGGCACAAGCACGAATGTCGCCAGGACGAAAGCCAGGAACAGGGTGACGAATTTGCGTCGATTGTTCATCGCGAGGGCCAGCAGGCCGTGATAGCCTTCGCGGGCTACCTCGAATCCGTTTTCGAATTTCTTCTGGAATCTTCCCAGCAGGCTGACGCTGCCCGGAGCGTGCGCGGCATGGGGCTTCAGCAAGTACATCGCCATTGTCGGAACGACGGTTCGCGACAGTATGAACGACGCGATCAGGGCGAAAACCACCGATACCGCCATGGGGATGAACAGGAAGCCTGCAACCCCTGGCAGCGAAAACATCGGCACAAAGACGATGCAGATGCAGAAGGTCGAGACGAAGGCCGGCGTGGCGATCTGCGCAGCGCCATCCATGATGGCTTCTTTGACAGGCTTTCCCTGCTCCAGATGCCAATTGATGTTCTCGATGGTGACGGTGGCGTCGTCGACCAGTATGCCGACCGCAAGCGCCAATCCGCCCAGCGTCATGATGTTGAGGGTCTGGCCGGTCGCCCAAAGCGCGACCAGCGCGCTCAGAACCGCCAGCGGGATCGACAGCGCAATGATGATTGTGGAACGCCAGCTGCCCAGGAACAGGAGCACCATCATGCTGGTGAGTGCGGCCGCGATCGTGCCTTCGCGTATCACGCCGCCGACCGCGGCTTTAACGAACACGGACTGATCGTTGAGCGTGGTGATATTGAGCGTGCTGGGCAGCTGCTGCCTGAGCAACGGCAGTTTGTTCATAATTCCTTGCACGATGTCCAGGGTTGAAGACGATCCGTTTTTGAGGATCGTTGTCAGGACCGCGCGCCTGCCGTTGACGTGCACGACGCTTTGTTGCGGCGGGTAGCCGTCGCGCACATGTCCCACGTCGCGCATATAGATGGTGGCGCCATTGATCGTCTTGACCGGAAGGTCGTTGAAATCCGGTATGGTCGCGGCCGAGTTGTTCAATTGAACCATGTATTGGTAGGATCCGATCTTGGCGGTTCCCACCGGCTCAACCTGGTTCTGGTTGGCAAGCGCGGTTTCGACATCGGTGGCGGAAAGACCGTCGGCCTGCATCGCCAATGGATTGAGATCAACCTGAATCTCGCGCGTCTTGCCGCCATACGGGAAGGGAATGGCGGCGCCCTGCACGGTCGTGAGCTGCGGGCGAATGAAATTCTGGGAAAAATCCAGCACCTGTTGTTCCGACAGGACCGGGCTCGATTCGGCCAATTGCAGGATCGGAACCGTCGAAGCGTTGTATTCCAGGATGAGCGGCGGCTGCGTTCCCGTGGGCATCTGCCGGATGGCAGTCTGGGAAAGCGCCGTCACTTGGGCGCTTGCCGTGCGGATGTCGACGCTCGGCTGGAAATATATCTTGACGATGCCCATCCCGTACATCGACTGGCTTTCGGTATGTTCGATGTCATTGACGTCCGTCGTCAATGCCCGCTCATAAGGGGCCATGATCCGCTTGGACATGTCGTCGGGGGAGAGGCCGGCAAATTGGAATGCAACGCCGATCACCGGAATGCCGATGTTGGGAAAGATGTCCACTGGCATTTTGCTGGCGGCCATCGGCCCGAAAATCAGGAGCAGCAATGCCATCACAACGAAAGTGAGTGGCCGCTCCAAAGCAACTTTCACGATCCAAGTCATCGTTTCACGAGCCCTGTCGGTTGCTGTCGATCAGTTTTCCGCTGTCGCGGTTTTCTTCAAACCTGTCCGAAGTGCCATGAAAATATGTTCGTCGCCGATCCGGGAGAATGGCTTGGGCAGCAAATCAGTGTTGCTGCGACGGCAAAATTGTTCGGGCCTGAATTCGGATAACCGAGTCTAATCAAGCACTTTGCAATGACTGATTACCAATACCCAATCAAACGCTTTGCAGTGGCTGATTACCAATTCCCAATAACGCTCTGCGCAACGGCTTGGCGGGAATGATGGCTGTATGCGCGCAATGACATCTGATCGCCCCGACGCGGGCGCCGCGCGTCGGGGTGAATGCTGATGGAACGTGTGACGCCTCTGATCGCATGGAACGCCCGCTAGAGGCCTGCCTTCTTCGCGAGAAGGCCGCCAAGACTGGCCCAGTCCTTTTCCGCAAAGCCCATGACCTCCGCTTCGACGAAATGATCTTGCACCAGCCCTGCCAGGGGGAGCGGCGTGGAGAGGCTGCGGGCCGCATCGAGCGCAAGCCTGACATCCTTCATGCCAAGCCGCACCGGGAAGCCCGCAGGCTCGAAACGCTCCTCTACGATCGCGCTGCCATAGCCCTGATAGACGGTGCAGGCAAACAGGGTGGAAGACAGAACATCGTTAAAGACACGCGCATCGACGCCGCCCTTGCGCACCAGTGCGAAAGCCTCGCCCATCGTTTCTATCGCGCTGGCCAGCATGAAGTTGCCGGCGATCTTGAAGATGTTCGCCTTTTCGGGCTCCTCTCCGACGACATCCAGTCGCCGGCCAATGGATTCAAGCAGGGGACGGACCGTTTTGACATCGGCTGCGGAACCGGCGGCCACAACAACGAGCTTTGCGGCCGCGGCGGCGTCCGGACGGCCAAAGACAGGCGCAGCGACATATCCGACGCCCCGGGACCGATGCGCGTTCGCGAGTTTTCGCGCCAGATCGAGCGAGACCGTCGCAAGATTGACGTGCACGAGTCTTTGAGGGGCATGTGACAGAAGGTGCGAGTCCAGCCCCACCTTTTGAACGGCGTTGTCGTTGGCAAGCATGGAAAACAGCACGTCGACCTGCAACGCACCCTTGGGGTCCTGGGCAACGCTTGCACCCTGTTTCGCCAGGGCGATTGCCGGCTCGGGAGAGCGGTTCCAGACGACAAGCTCGTGTCCCGCTTTCATCAAGTTGGCGGCAATGCCGGCACCCATCTGCCCGAGGCCGATAAATCCGATTTTCATTTTGTTCTCCAGTCCTAGATATTGAGCTTCAGGCGTGACCTGACGCGCGAGGGTGGCGCCATGAATTCCGGACCGACCGGATCGGTGACCTCCTCGTGCAGGATGCGCTCGATCTCGGTCATGCCCTGCGCGTCGACGGACCATCCGCTCACCCGGTTCACGGGCGTCAGTTGGTCCGGCCGGCGTGCACCCCACAGGGCGCAGGTGATGCCCGTATCCAGGCACCACCGCACGGCCAGATCGATGACGCTTTTGCCGAAGTGCTCTTTCGCAAGCTTTTCCATCCGCGCCACGGCCGCCAGATACTGGGCGAAGCGCGGCTGCTGGAACTTGGGATCCGAACGCCGCAAGTCATCGCCGTCGAAGTGGCTGTCAGTGCGCATGCTGCCGGAGAGAAGGCCGCGGCAGAGCGCGCCATAGCCGAGCGTCGCAATGGCGTGCGTACGGCAATAGGGCAGGATGTCCTGTTCGACAGCGCGCTCGAAGACGTTGTACGGGGGCTGTGCCACATGCAGCGGCGCGTATTTGCGGAATTCCTCCATTTGGGCGACGGAGAAGTTGCTGACGCCAATCGCGCGGATCTTGCCCTGTTTGAGCAGCTTCGCCATGGCTTCCGCGGTTTCCGCGATCGGGGTCTCGGGATCGGGCCAGTGCACCTGGTAGATATCGACGTGATCGGTGCGAAGACGCTCCAGCGTATCGTCAATCTCCTGGAAGATGCGTTGTCGCGTTGCGTTGCGGAAGGGTTTGCCATCTTTCCAGTCAAGCGCGACCTTGGTCGCGATGACTGCCTGGTCGCGCAGCCGTCCTTCGGCCAGGGCCTTGCCCACGATCTCTTCGGAATGTCCAAAGCCGTATACCGGTGCGGTATCGACAAGGTTGATTCCGTGATCGAACGCGGCCTGGATGGTCCGTATAGCCTCGGATTCATCGCTGCCACCCCACATCCATCCGCCGATCGCCCAGGTTCCCAGGCCCACCCGGGAGATGCGCACGCCCGTGCCGGCGATTTCGGCGGATTCCATCGCGCCGGTTGCAGAAAGATTCTTGTCCATTGAAATACTCCTTTGCTTGATTGCGTGTCAGCCGCCGGCGGCGCTGACCCGCCACACGGTGTCGCCGACATCGTCCGCGATGAGCAGTGCTCCCTTGCCGTCGAAGGCGAGACCGACGGGGCGGCCCTGGGAGTCTTTCTGATCGGGAGTCAGAAAGCCGGTCACGATATCCTGAGGCATGCCGGCCGGCTGTCCTGCCTGGAACGGTACATAGACGACCTTGTAGCCATTGAGCGGGCTGCGGTCCCAGCTGCCATGCTCGGCGATGAACACGCCGCCGCGATAGCGCGCCGGCATTTTCGAATCCTGACTGAAGGCGATACCCAAAGGTGCGACGTGCGAACTCAGGGCGTAGTCGGGCGCAATCGCCTTGGCGACCATGTCCGGACGCTGGGGCTGGACGCGGATATCCACATGCTGGCCGTAATAGCTGTATGGCCAGCCATAGAAGGCGCCCTGGCGCACCTGGGTCAGATAGTCCGGAACCAGGTTCGGCCCGATTTCGTCGCGTTCATTGACGATGGCCCACAGCTTCCCGGTCTGGGGTTCAAAAGCCAGGCCGGTGGGATTGCGCAACCCCGAGGCATAGATGCGTTTCATGCCCGTCTTGCGATCCACCTCCCAGATGGCTGCGCGCCCCGCTTCGGCTGCCATGCCATTTTCGGTGATGTTGCTGTTGGAGCCCACGCCGACAAAAAGCTTCGAGTCGTCCGGACTGACGGTCAGGCTCTTGGTCCAATGATGGTTGATGGGGCCGGCGGGCAGATCGGTCAGCTTGACGCCTGCGGAGGTGATGCGGGTTTCTCCGGTCCTGTAGGGAAAGGCCAGGATGGCGTCAGTGTTCGCCACATAAAGCGTATCGCCGACCAGAACGATGCCGAAAGGCGAATTCAGATGATCGATGAAGACCGTTCTGACATCCGGGACGCCTGTGCCCTTCGTGTCCCTGAGGAGAATGATACGGTTGCCGCCCGGCGCGGAGGTTCCCGCCAACGCCTTCACCTGGCCTTCGATAAAGTCCTTGGGCCGATAGATCGGCGCTTTTGGGCCGTTGCTTTCCACCACCAGGACGTCGCCATTCGGCAAGGTGTAGACCATCCGGGGATGTTCGAAGCCGGCCGCAAAAGCCCGGATCTGCAAGCCCGCCGGAACGGCAGGCGTCTTGCCATCGGCCCATCCAATGCCGGCGGGAACCTGCATCGGCGGCAGCAGATACTGCTGTGGCGGAGGCAGAACCGGATTTGCACCATACTGGTTGGCAGGAAAGCCAACATCGTGGCTGGCTGTGCTGCCCACCAGAGCGGCGGCGAGGGCGCCGCCCATCAAGAGAGAAGAGATGCTCATACCTGGTCACTCCCAATCGAGGATTGCGGGGCGTTGCCGACGCTCCAGCCACGCCACCAGCCGAGCGCCAGCAGGATTGCGGCGACAATACCGGACAGGATCACGCCCTGGGGGACAACGGCGGTATAGGCATCGCGGCTGTGCACCAGTACGTTGAGGATGGACAGAAGGACGGCGCCGGTGAAGCTCCAGAACCGCAGCCAGTTGATCGCGGCGATACGATGCGCGACGAGATCGAAAATCAGTATGACCGCCGCGACCGCCGCCAACACAAGACCGGCGGTAATGAGCCAGACGGAAAGATTCTCCCACTGGAAAAGCTCGGACCGGGCATAGGCCAGATCGGTGGCAAAGGCGCCAATCAGGAGGGTTGCGCCGAAGCCGACAAAGCGCGAATGCAGAGGGGCGCGCATCTTGGCCGCGGGTCCTAATCCGGCGCCGTCGCCCCAGACGATATGCGGCAAGGTCAGGTCCCGGCGCATTTGCGGTGTGCGCTTCATCGTGCCGGATGCTGAAAATCTGCTATCCATTGATTTCTCCTGTTGCGGGCCAGGCGCGCGCCTATGGGCCTGTATTCAGGGGGGAATTTAAGGCCGTTGGCGTTCTTCTGAATTGCCCGAGGCGCAAATGAATATTGCGCGTTGGGTCACGCCGGCTTCCGCGCCGACATGGTCCCGGTCCGGCGAACTAGCGGTCCCAGTAGGGCGGATGTCCGAACCGCTGTTCCAGGAATGACATGAAGACTTTGACCTTGGGAGACACGATCCTCTTGGGCGGATAAACAGCCCAGATCGCGCGTTCCGGCCCGGTTGCCATGAGCCACTCCAGTTCGGGAAACAGAGCGACCAGCCGGTCCGCGCGCAAATCCTCGCCGACCAGCCAGGTTGGCAGCAGCGCCAAGCCCAGGCCGGAAAGCACACAGTCCCGTAATGTTTCCGAATTGTTGGCCCGCAAGTGTCCGCCGACGGGGATCTCCTGCATTTCGCCGGGGGGCGCACCGGGCTCGCGATAATACCAGGAGCTGGTGGGCTGGAGCGCGAAGGTCAGGCACTCGTGGCTCGGCAGGTCTTGCGGATCGTGGATGGCCGGCCGGTCACGAAGATAGTCCTTGCTTGCGACGAGGACGCGGCGATGCGACGCCAGTCTTTTGGCGATCAGGGACGAGTCGACCAGCGCTCCGATCCGTACCGCGATGTCCGCACCGGAATCGATCAGATCGACGGTCTCGTCCGTGAGGGTGGCATCGAGGCGGATATTGGGATTTTCCGTCAGAAAATCCTTCATGTGCGGCATCACATGTCGGCGGCCGAAGGTCGAGGGAATGTTGATGCGCAAAAGACCCTGTGGCTGCGCATTGAGCGATGAGGTTTCGCTGCGCGCCTCATCCAGGCCCGCAATGATCGTTGTCGCCTTGTCATAGAATATCTTGCCCGCCTCGGTCAGATGACTGTGTCGGGTTGAGCGATTGAAGAGCGCGGCGCCCAGATCTTCTTCCAGGAAGGTGACGTAGCGCGAAACCGTCGAGACCTTGATGCCGGCCTCGGCCGCCGCCTTGGAGAAGCTGCCCAGTTCGACCGCGCGGACAAAGGCCCGCATCGCCGCAAAATAGTCCATGCCGGCACTATAACTCTTTCTGCAAGAATCCTTTGTGCCTTGAGCCATTCCCCCGGAACCGCCCCGCCATTAACTTTCGGGATGCTCTTTTGAACAACCCTCGTCTTTTCAAATAGTTATACCGTCGAGTGTCGAGATGCTGGTCGCCTTTCTTGTTCTCATGGTCTTCGAAATCCTGGGCGAATTGTTGCAGGCGGCTTTCCATTTGCCCGTCCCGGGGCCTGTCATCGGCATGTTTCTTCTTACCCCGATCCTGATCGCGGCGGAAAAAAACGCCATGCCCAAGATCGTGGCGTTGCAGGATGACCTGAAACGGTTGTCGCAGTTTCTTCTGTCCTGGATGGGGCTTTTCTTTGTTCCTGCCGGGGCTGGCCTGCTGGCCGAAAAGGACCTGCTCGCGCGGGAATGGTTTCCGATTCTGGCTGCCGTTGCAGGATCAACCATCATCAGCATGTTGGCGACGGGGCTGGTCATGCACTTCTTCCTCAGGCCCAGGACCTTGCGCACCAGCCGTCAGCCCGAGCAGGTCCGGTTATGAACGGGTTCTGGGCGCATCTCTGGTCGCTGCAGGCGGGCAACCCGTTGATCTGGCTCGTGCTGACCTTGGGCGGATATCTTGCCGGCCGCGCGATCCAGAGTGCATTTCACCAGGCACCCACGGCAAATCCGGTGCTGATCGCGATCCTGGCCGTGATGGCCGCTCTCGTTGCCACTGGCACGCCCTACCGCACCTATTTCGCTGGCGCGCAGTTCATCCATTTTCTGCTCGGGCCCGCCACCATTGCGCTGGCCATGCCGCTTGCCAGGAATTTTGCGCTGATAAAGGCCAATCTGAAGAGCGTCGGCATGGCGCTTCTGGCGGGATCGGCGGGCGCCATCATCAGTGGCGTCGCCATCGTGCATATATGCGGGGGGTCGCACGCGGTCGCGCTTTCGATGGCGCCGAAAGCGGTGACCACGCCCATCGCCATGGCTGTCTCCAAACAGGTGGGAGGCCTGCCTGACCTCACCGCCAGTCTCGCCATTCTGGGCGGAATCATCGCGGCCATTGCCGGCCAGCGGATACTGGGCATGTTCGCGATTTCAGATTGGCGTGCACAGGGCCTTGCCGCAGGTGTCGCGGGCAGCGGGATCGCGGCCGCACATATCGCCGCCCGCAACGAGACGGGCGCGGCTTTCGCCGCGATCGGTGTGGGCATGAATGGGCTTCTCACAGCCCTGCTGGTGCCGCTGTTTGTGGCGCTGTGGCACTGAAGCGGCTGCCGCGGTCTCAGACCATCCCGCCTCTGGTGACAATCCCTTTCCGGCAACAGTCGTTTGCGGCCCGAGCAATTCTTCAAGGGCCGCGCGGCGCTTAATCTCTACCTGTGCGATGGGCATCCGAGATGCCCGATCTGCAGCGGAGCCAGAGATGGAGGATGACAATGTTGACAAACCTGGTTGTGATCGCCACGCCGTTCTTGATGTTCGCGGTCATCGGCGCGGCCGTTTCGCAAGGCTATTCCCGGGCCCCTTCGGTGGCGGTTTCCCGCTGCCGTCAGGAGCGCCGGCAGTAGTCCTGCTCCTGAGCCTCCTGGTCGGCACCCTGGTTTCTGCGGGACCCGCGTCAGCCAGGGATCACGCTCTGGACACCATGAACTTCGATCTGTGGTGCCAGGAGGAGGCTCATCTGGCCGCCCGCGAGTGCGATCAGCGGACGGCCGCGGACGAGAAAGCCTTCGAGGATTTTCAGCAGGAACTGGATCCCTATGAGGCGCAGCAATTGCGCGAGGCCCATCGGGATCAGTGGCTGAATCGGGACTTCCTGGAAAACGATCCTATCGACAATCCGCAAACACACGATCCATCTGCGGAGTGATCTGGAACCTTCGGTTCGGTTAAAACATTTGCGGGAAGATCTGTGGCAGGGCGCCCGACCGGAGAATCCGCCTCACAGATTTGGCGGGCTCCTCCGATCGGGGTGCCAGTGCGGTACCTACACGAATGGGCAGGCCGCCGACATGGATGAAAGCGGGTCGCTGGCCGGAAAACTGTCTTCCAGCGCCTGATCCAGAATCTGTTCCATGTTACGGCCGATGATCGCCCCGGAAACAGGACAACCGCCGCGGGTCGCCCGTGCATCCGATCGCTTGCTCTCAAATGGTGCTTTCATGGGAAACCTCCCTTAGCCGCCAGATTTGCCAAAAGGGCAGCCTTACTCGCTCCATTTGGAGCCCAGTATGATGTCGCAGAAGTTCATGCGCTTGTAGGCCGGATCGCGGAGCGCAAGAACATCGGACTTCACATTGCCAAACGTTGTCAGGGGCTTTTGGATCGTGCCGTCCCGGAAGGCGTCGATGATGCCGTTCTTGAAATCGTGTCCGCGTGGGTGATGTTCGCACACCGCCTGGCGCTGTTCGACGGTGAATTCATCATAACCGATGCCCAGCACGTCCATCTCCACGCCGGCCGTGACCAGCGCGACCACCGGCCGCTTGTGCTGAGGGATGCCGGGCGTCGTATGAAGCGCGATGGCGTCCCAGACATCCTCGATGTCCCGCGCGTCGATTTTGTGGCTGCGCAGGAAGTCCGCTGCCGCGTTGGCGCCATCGACTTCGAACCGTTCAGTGTCGCTGGCATAGGGCGGCTGCAGGCCCATGTCGTGGAACATGGCGCCGACATAGAGAAGTTCGCGGTCGACTTTCAGTCCCTTGCGCTGGCCGGCCAGGGCTCCGAACAGGAAAACCCGGTTTGAATGGTGATAGAGCAAATCGGACTCGGTGTCGCGGACCAGTTGATCGACCTGCCGGCTGAGCTGGCTGTCCGGGACCTGAATTCCTGCAATTGTTCGACTCATGATGTTCCTCCTTGCGGTTGCGTGATGCAAGGAATCTGGGTTCGGAGGGGCTCGCCGGCAATCGCGGCCAGGCCGGCAAAACTGCCAATCAGCGGGCATTTTCTGCCCGCCGGAATCGGCGCGCATGTGTTGGTGCGAAAATCCGCCTGGTTGGCAGTATTTGAGGGTTGAGAGTAGTTTGCAAAGGACCTGATGTGTGGAGGGGCTGAAGTGAAAACCGTCGCCTTGGCGATATTTCCTGGCGTCCAGGCGCTCGACGTGGCCGGGCCGATGGATGTGTTCGCGGAGGCCAACGGTTTTCTTGGCGACGGGGAAAAATACGAAGTCACGCTGGTTGCATCCACGCGCGAACCATTCAAGGCCTCGAACGGTATGTGGATGGCGGCCGACACCACGTTCGAGGCGGCCCGCCAGGGGTTCGGTCTGGCGCTGGTGGCGGGAGGGCCTGGCCTGCCGACGGGGGCGCCCGAAAATGCACTGGTTCAGTGGCTGGCCGGGCAGGCCGGAAAATCACGCCGTTATGGATCGATATGCACGGGTGCCTTTGCACTGGGCGCGGCCGGGTTGATCGATGACAGGACGGTTACGACGCATTGGGAGAATGCCGCTTTGTTGGCCCAGCGCTATCCGCGGGCGCGCGTCGAATGCGACCGCATTTATCTCAAAGACCGCGATTTGGTGACGTCGGCCGGCGTGACAGCGGGCATTGATTTGTGTCTGTCACTCGTGGCCGAAGATCATGGCACCGAGCTTTCGCTCAAGGTCGCCAAGAGGCTGGTCGTGGTGGCCCAGCGGCAGGGCGGCCAGTCGCAGTTCAGTCCCTACCTGGTCCAGCAGTCCGATCCGGGATCCCCGATTGCCCGTGTATTTGCCCATGTCATGGAGCACATCGATGCGCCGAACGACGTCAAGGCGCTGGCGGCGGTTGCCGGCATGAGCCCGCGCAGTTTCGCGCGCGTCTTCAAGCAGGAAACTGCCATGACCCCGGCCGATTTCGTGGAAGGCGCGCGGATAGACACGGCGCGCAACAAGCTCGAGGCGACCAGTCTTCCCTTGAAGACAGTCGCCTTTCAGTCCGGCTTCAGCAGCGCCGAGCACATGCGCATAGCCTTCACGCGGCGTCTTGGCGTCACCCCCAGCCAGTATCGCGCCAGCTTCCGGCCGCACATCCAATAACAGTGGATGCCGTTGGCCGGGCGCACCAATTGCCTTACTCCGCGGGCACGGCGATCTGGCCGAAACGCCCGCTGTTGAAATCGGTGATGGCCTGGCGGATTTCGGCCTCGCTGTTCATCACGAATGGGCCATAGCCGGCAATCGGCTCGCGGATCGGTTGCCCGGTCATCACCAGCAGCATCGCATCGTGGCCAGCCTCGATCTGTACGCCGGTGCCCGCGGGATCCAGCAGCACGATCTGTGCCTCTCCTGCTTTCTTTTCACCATTGACCGTCACTTCGCCAGACAATACCGCCAGAGCGGCATTGTGGCCTTCCGGCAGGTCCAGCGGGAGCGATGCGCCCTTGTCCAGCCTCACGTCCCACAGATTAATGGGGGTGAAGACTCTGGCCGGTCCTTTTGTGCCGCGAAAATCGCCCGCGATCACGCGTACACGCGCTCCCGGCAAGGCGACCGCGGGAATGTCGGCATGGCTGATCGCCTGATAGCCGGGCGCCGTCATCTTGTCCCTGGCCGGCAGGTTCACCCACAATTGCACAACACGGAAATCGCCGCCTTTTCTGGTGAAGGCGGGAGAATGGAATTCCTCGTGCAGGATTCCGCTGGCGGCGGTCATCCATTGCACGTCGCCTGGACCGATGACGCCGCCCTTGCCGGTGGAATCGCGGTGCGCAACTTCTCCTTCATACACGATGGTGACGGTTTCAAAGCCGCGATGGGGATGCTGGCCAACACCGCGCGGTTCGGCCGACGGCTCGAAACGGGCGGGGCCGGCATAGTCGAACAGCAGGAAGGGGCTGATCTGCTGTCCCAGCCCGTCGTAGGAAAAGAGTGTGCGTACGGGGAAGCCGTCGCCCACCCAATGTTGCTTTCTGTTCTCAAGCAGGCCGAGAATTTTCTTCATGGCATTGAGACCTTTTCTTGGGGTTTGGAGCATGGACTGGCCGCGGCGGGGTTAGAAGGGGGCCGCGGCCAGTCCTGCTTCACACGGCTAGCCGTGCGTGAAGATGGTCGGGATCAGCGCCACCAGGAGGAGTATGGCCGGTAGCGACCAGGCATACCGGCGGTGCTTGAGCAGGGTCACCACCGAGAAGAAGGCGATGAAGCCGCCCAGGATCACGCCCCAGATGCGGGTCTGGGGCAGCGCCAGGAAAAGTGCCGCCATCAGTTCGAGCAGGCCCACCACGCGGTAGAAGTTCGCAGGATAGTCCCACGCGCGATAGGCGGCACGCACCACCGGGCTGCCACCCAGATTGACCAGGCCCGCCAGCAGAAACACGCCCGTCACACCATAAAAAGCCACATCAAGCAGAGCCGAAAGCGTCATCGCCGCCTCCTATCGCAGATTAGCTTGCGCCCATCGCCACTTTTGTACGGTCCTTGTTGGCAACCAGATCGGTCACGCTGCCTTTGGCTTCGTGTATGGCTTTTTCCTTCTGCTCCGGGCTCACATTGAGGCCTTCGGCGCGCAGAAAGCGGATGTCGGTTACGCCCAGGAAGCCGAAGACGGCTTTCAGATAAGCTTCCTGATGGTCCCAGGCCGCGACCGGGGAGGTCGGACCATAGAAGCCGCCGCGGGCGGAGGTGATGACGACTGTTTTGCCGCCGGCCAGGCCCTTGGGGCCATATTCGCTGTAGGCGAAGGTCTTGCCCTTGATGGCGATGCGATCGATCCAAGCCTTGAGCTGGCTGGGGATCGAGAAATTGTACATGGGCGCTCCGATTACCACCACGTCGGCGTCCAGGAACTCCTGCAACACCTTTTCACTTTCGGCCAGGATGGCCTGCATCTGCGGGCTACGCTGGCCGGGATCGGCCGCGGCCGCGAACAGCTGTTCGCCGGCCAGATGTGCAAGAGGCTGCAGGACAAGATCGCGATAGACCACCTGGGTGTTGGGATGCTGTGTCTGCCACTCGGCGACGGCGTCGGCCGAGAGCTGTCGGCTGACCGAGGCGGTACCCAATATGCCGGAATCAATGTGAAGCAGTTTCATGGCTGTTGCCCTTCCCGTTTTGCCGAAGGCCGGAAGCCGGTCCTTCAGTCCGGCTAGGGAATTAAGATCGCCATCGAAGTGTCAGTAGGGCTTGAAAGGGAACTGACCGTTCCACATCTGGAACAATAAGCAGCTTTCGAGGCCCGCAATGCAGGACCTGAACGACATCGCCTTTTTCGCTGCAGTGGTTGAAAATAAAGGATTTTCCGCCGCCGCTCGGGCGCTCGGCCTGCCCAAATCGACTCTCAGCCGCCGTGTCGGCCAGTTGGAGGAGCGGCTGGGCATGCGGCTTCTGGAACGCTCGACCCGCCATTTCCGGCTGACCGACGCCGGCAATAGCTACTTTCAGAAGGCCCGCACCATACTGGACGCGCTCGATGCGGCGGACAGGGAACTGGCGCAGATGCGGTCGGGACCATCCGGGATCGTGCGCCTGGCCGCACCGCTTGCCAGTGCGCAATATCTCCTGCCGCAGATTCTGCCGGACTTCCTCAAGCGCTATCCCATGATCAAGGTGCAGGTCATGGTCACCGACCGGCCGGTGGACCTGTTCGAGGACAAGATCGACATCGCCATTCGCGCCCGAACCGACCTGGGCAACGAGATGCTGACAATGCGCAAGCTCGCCACCGCCTATCGCGTGCTGGTGGCGAGCCCGGACTTCGCGGCCCAGCACAATATAAATGGTGATGACCCGAAGATCCTGTCCGGCCTCGCCTTCCTCAGCTCCAACGAGAGTGCTGTGCGCCAGAGCGTCACGCTGGTGGGTCCGTCAGGCGAACGCCAGGACGTCGCTTTCGAACCGAGGCTCTGGACCACGGATTTCAACCTGGTGCGGGAATCGGCCATCGCCGGCCTGGGCATTGCCTTCCTGCCACTTCAAGTGGTCCAGCCCGCGCTGGACGATGGTCGGCTGGTACGCGTTCTGCCGGGGTGGCAATCCGAAGCGGCGACCATGCATCTGGTCTTTGCAAGTCAGAAGAGCCTCACGCCGGCAGGGCGGCTTCTGGTCGAATATCTTGCAAAGCACATGGAGCCCGCGATCCAGCGGGGCATGGGCCGGTGACGCTTGCCGGACAAAAATCAGGCGGGAACACTTGAACCTTTCTGTCATTTGCTTGGAGCGTTGCCGCGACTCTCAACCGGCTGGTCTGGAACACACTGTCCCGATGCAATAGGCTTCATGGCGCGCCGGCTTCAAATCCCGTCGAGCGGCGCGCCATGACAGAGTAGATAGATGACTTCATTGACCGGCCAACTGCTCATCGCGATGCCGCAAATGGGTGATCCTTTCTTCGACCATTCTGTCGTCTATCTGTGTGCTCATGGCGCGGAAACCGGCGCCATGGGACTCATCATCAACAAGGCGATCGATACGTTCACCATCGATGAACTCTATGCGCAGCTCGAAATCGGGCCCTCGGTGCGGCGCGGACAGTCTCAAACGGTGCATTTTGGCGGGCCGGTTGCTCCTGGTCAGGGCTTTGTTCTGCACAGCGCCGATTACCGGGAGGAGAGCACGCTGGGCATTGGCGAGGAATTCGGCCTGACCGGGACACTCGACATACTGCGCGCGAAGAGCAGAGGAGAGGGGCCTCGCCAATGTCTTGTGGCAGTCGGCTATGCCGGTTGGGGCCCAGGCCAGCTCGACGCCGAGATTCAGGCCAATGGCTGGCTGTTGGTGGCCGCCGACACCGGTCTGGTGTTCGAGACCGAAGACGACAGCAAATGGCGGCGCGCGCTTGCCAAACTCGGCGTCAGCCCGGAGATGCTCTCCGCTGACAGTGGACGCGCCTGAGCGGTATTCTCTGACTCACAGCAGCTCAGTTCCGGGAACCCGGTTCCATCTGGAACGGCGTGCATCGGACGACGTTTTTTCCACGGGAGGGGGAGTTCACAGGAGACTGACATGAAAAATATTCATGCTATCGCGCTGATTGCGACAAGCGCTGCGTTCTTCAGTTTCAGTGGCGTCGCCCTGGCGCAGAACGTTTCCGGCGCTGATCCTTATCAGCAGGGCTATGCAGCTGGCGCCTCCGCAAAGGAGCGGAACAGCTTCGATGCGTTCGACAATGGCTATAAAGCGGGCCAGGCGGCTCAAAGCGGTACCGACCACCAGGTGGCCAGCGCGCAAGCCTATAGCAACGGTTACCAGGCCGGCGCAGCCCAGGCGAATGGTGCCGTTACGGCTGAAGCTTATAACGAAGGTTATCAGGATCGTGCCCAACAGGATCAGAGCATGAATGCCCGCGCATACAAGAATGGCTTTGACGCCGGTGCTTATCGCCAGGCGCGTGATGACGCGGAATATCCCTAGCCGGCGCAGCTAAAACAAATCGCGCGCGAGAGAGCCCGTCGCGGAAGCGGCGGGCTTTTTCTACCTCTGTTGCGAAGATGAAGATCGATTATCGGTCGGCAAAGCTTCGGATCGGACGGCCCGCGAGACGATAAACAGGCTGGTCAGGCCATTTTGGCCGTTGCGGGCGTCGGTGCGGCGTGTTTGGGTTTGAGGGAAGAAGGGCCAAAAACAAGGCAGGGCAAGACAGAGCGGGATGCGTTCGACTTCGTGGGGCCGGGCTGGGAACAGGAAAGCTGGAGCGGAGATCCGGGGAAATGGCTGCCCTGGCTGGCCGCCAACCATCTGAACGGGATCATGACCCTTCAGGAATTCGATCCCGACCTTTATCAAAAATTGGCGGAAAAGCCGCGCTGAGCGTGGGAAAGGGGAGACGGGATGTTGGGGCGTCGCTTCCGGGGATTTGTCGTTTGTCTCTGTGCGGTTTTTGCCTGTGCGCAATCGACGCTGGGCCAGAATGTTTCCGCGCCGCAGGCGCCAGATGCGTCACATGGCGCGGCGCCAGTCCCGGCGCCGGCAATTTCCACGACGCTTGTCGCCAGGCCGGTTACGACGGATGTGACCGTGACCGACGACATGCTGAAGAATGCGGCCAGGGATGAAAACAACTGGCTGCTGCATGGCCGTACCTATGACAATCAGCGCTATTCGCCCCTCAAACAGATCAATCCGTCGAACGTCAGGCATCTGGTTCCGGTCGCCATCATCCAGACCGGCGTGTCCAACAGCTTTGAAGCCACGCCGTTGGTCGTCAATGGCGTGATGTATGTCTCCACGCCGGGCGATCATGTCCTGGCCTATGATGCCGCAAGGGGCGATCCGCTCTGGTCCTACACGCCCGCTCTTCGCTACAGCGATCTATGCTGCGGGCTGCAATCGCGCGGGGTCGCGGTGGCCTATGGCAAGGTCTTTCTGGCCCAGCTGGATGGCACGCTGACGGCGCTGGACGCCCGAAACGGCTCGGTGGTCTGGAAATCCGACTACGAATCCACGCTTCCCGCTGATGCGGTTTTCTACTCCTACACCATGGCGCCTCAGGTCTATGACGGCATGGTGATCGTGGGCAGCTCCGGCGCCGAATATCCCGGCCGCGGTTTCGTCCAGGCCTATGACGCCGGCACCGGCAAGTTGATCTGGCGGTTCCGCACCACCGCCGGGCCGTCCGAGCCCGGCGGCGACAGCTGGAGCGGGGATTCCTATCTGCGCGGCGGCGGTTCGGTGTGGAGCACGCCCGCCATCGATCCCGAACATGGCCTGGTCGGCTTCTCGGTGGGCAATCCCAACCCCGACCTGGATGGACATGATCGGCTTGGCGACAATGCCTATACCAATTCGATTGTCGGCATAGGTGCGCGCGACGGCAAGCTGCACTGGTGGAACCAGGAAGTGCCGCACGACCTGTGGGACTATGATGCGGCGGCGCCGGTGATTTTCATGGACGCGCGCGACGCCAGCGGCAGGCTGGTGCCGGCCGCAGCCGAGGCAGGTAAGGTCGGCAATGTCTTCATCGTCAATCGCCTGACCGGCGAACGCTTGCGCAAATCCGATCCTTTCGTGCCGCAAAGCCCGAACTTGTTCCAGGACCCGGAAAAGAACCATGGTGTGGTGATCTATCCCGCCAGCAATGGCGGAAGCCAATGGTCGCCAGCCGCTTTCTCGCCGCGCACCCGCGATTTCTATGTGATGGGCGTGCACGAGCCTGCTTCTTATTCAACCGTGGAAGTCACGCCCTACAAGCCCGGAACGCCGGTGGCGGGCCAGATCATGGGTGGCAGGCTGAACTTCATCATGGATGGAAAGGGCGAGTTGGCGATCTCCGGCACGCTTTCGGCGGTCAATGTCGATACCGGCAAGATCGATTGGCAATACAAGGCACCGCTGCCGATGGTGGGCGGTGTGCTGGCCACCGCCAGCGACCTTGTCTTTTGCGGCGAGATGGATGGTCATTTCAGCGCCTTCAACGCCCGTAGCGGAAAAAAGCTTTGGAGCTTCAATCTCGGCGTGGCGGTGGGCGGGCCGCCCATAACCTATCGGGTGAACAAGGTGCAGTATGTCGCCGTCGCTGCCGGCGGGCTCTCCGCCAATGCCTGGCCACGCTTCATGTCCCAGCTTGGCAGGCCACAGTTCGGCGATGTCGTCGCGATATTTGCAATCCCCGGGCGACGGTCGTGATCCAAAGTCGTCGATACGACCGGAAAGCGGACGTGCGGGATGACACAAACGGCAGTGTCTGTTCAGCCGCGCGTTTTGCGACAGGGGCGTGCAGGGCAATTGTGACACCCCCAAGAATTTAGATGACGCTTGTGTGACGGGGTGCTATGGAGCGCGCCCTTTTGCCTGTCGCGTGAGGTTCGTCCGATGAACAACGCCCCTATTGCTCCACAGCACCTGGTCCCTGGCACGGTCGTCACCGTGCAGATGAAGGGGTTGTTCAAGCTCGCCCATCACTTCGCGCTGGTAACGGATAAGATTGGCGCGGATGGCTTTCCCATTGTCGTCGCGAATTCTGGCGAAACGGGTGGACCCGGCGAGCAGCTCTGGACCGCCTTCGTCAAGGGCCGCTCCTACCGCTCCTTTTATCCCAGCAACCTTCCGCCCAGCACTGTTCTCTACAACGCTTATTCGATGTTCGGCACCAGCTACAATTTCATTCACTGGAACTGCGAGCACTTCGCCAATGCCTGTCACGGGCGGCCTGCGCAGAGCCATCAGATCCGCAGCGGGCTTGTGCTCGCGGCTATCATGGGTGGAATTGCGCTGGCCGCAGCGCGCGCCTAGGAGCCCTTCGCGCACGCGACCTTCGTGGGCACCCAGCATCGCGCCCAGATCCGATACGAGCAGGCGCGCAGATGTCTTGACGGACAGCACCGCGGCGCTTCTTTGAAACTCCCACTCGAATGGGCGTCCGCTGGCGGCTGCCGCCCCCGCACCGCCCCGCGCCGATCATCTTTCGCATACTGAATAGCGTTTGGTTCAGTGATCCCGGATGATCTATCCTTGATTGGGGCATCTCATGAGGGCGCAGAAATGAGAATGCAACTTTGTCTTGCCGTGATGGGATGTGCAGTCCTGCCCGGGCACGCAGTTGCGGGGATCCGCGAGGACGTGCTGGCTGCCATGCAGCGCTGTTCGGTCATGCCGGACGACCGGACCTGGCTCGATTGCACCTATGGAGCGCAGCAGATTATGCGGGCAAAGCTGGGTTTGCCGCCGGCGCCGGCATACCAGCAGCGCCTTGTGCCGCCCGGCCCGTTGCCTGCACAGGTCGCCCAGCCACCCGCTACCAGGCAGGTTGCGTCGACGCCTCCGCCGACCCGCCGCAAGGGTAGCTTCTGGCAGGTCCTGCGTGGAACGGCACCGCCGGTTGCAGTCTCGGCGCTTGCTTCCGTGACTTATGATGGCCGCGGTGCGTTCATTGCGACACTGGAGAACGGCCAGGTCTGGCGGCAGTCGGATGCGGACGAACTGCCCAAGCCCCACCTTCGCGTTGGAACCCGGATAACCATTACGCCCGGCGCGCTTTCGTCCTATAATCTGCGGACCGAAGACGACCCCCATGATTATAAGGTTGAGCGTCAGTCCTGATGCATTCTTCCTAATAAAGGAAAAGAACAAAGTGGTGTGATCTCGGCATGTGCGGGGCTGCGATAATTTTGCTGCTGCGCCGGCCCTATAAGGACGGCTGTATCCGCCTCCCGCAAACAGTTGATAACAACCATGGGTTGCACATGGGCCTGATGTGCGGCGCAGCAAGAGAAAAATATATACAGGCCGAGCGCAATTGCTGTTTCGTAATGTTGTTGGCCTGCCTTAGGCTGCCTTCAGATCGGATTTGAATCCGGCACAGCGCGGATGGTCATGCCATCTCGACGCAGCAGCGGGGAAGTGTATGAGATCAGGAGCCTTAGCTGGCCTGCTTCTCGCAGTGGTCATGCCGTCTATGGCCAATGCCGGCCAATATTTCGTCTATGCGGGCTCCTATACATCTGAACCGTCCTCAGGGACGCCGCCGCTGGTCAATCCGGGCCGCCCGGCACCGCAGCCTTCCACTTCGCAGGGGATCTATGGCTGGCGCTTCGACACCGCCACGATGGCCTTGTCGCCATTGGGTCTGGTGGCGGAGACCGCCAATCCCGCGCACGTCTGGATCTCTCCCAACGGCAAATATCTCTATGCGGTGAACTGGCAGGAAAACAGTGCCCGCGTGCCACCGGGGGTCAGCGCCTACGCCATTGATTCCAAGTCTGGTGCGCTGAAATTACTTAACAAGCAAAATTCGGCCGGCGAACTCCCCAATCAAGTGGTGGTGGACCCCAGTGGCAGAGTGGCTGCCACCGTCAATTACAAGAGCGGCAATCTGGCGCTTTTTCCAATCCATGACGATGGAACGCTTGGTGAGCCCTTCGCGGTGGAGCAGAGCGAGGGCAAACCCATCAGCCCGCATGGCGATGGTCCCCATGCCCACGGCGTGGTGTTCACAAAGGACAGCCGCTGGATGTTCGAAGCGGAATTGGGGCTGGATCGGGTTTACAGCTACGGGCTGGATATCGGCAACAAAAAGCTCACGCCTCTAAATCCGCCTTACGTGACCTTGCCGGCCGGCTCCGGTCCGCGGCGGCTACAACTCAGCCCCGATGACCGCTTTCTCTATGTCAACCGCCAGAATGACGGCAAGGTCAGTGTCTTCGCGGTCGACCATGGCAAGCTTACTCCGGTGCAGGAGATCGAGACCAACCCCAAGGACGCGCAAGGCCGCGGCGGCACCGCAGAAATTCAAATCGACCATCCAGGGCGTTTTCTCTATGTCTCGCTGCGCGGCAGCAGCACGATTGCCGTCTATTCCATCGATCATGCGACTGGAAAGTTGACGCTGCTGGAAGATGTGCCGGCTCAAGGTTCGTCGCCACGCAATATTACCATCAGCCCGGACGGCGACTTCCTGTTTGCGGCCAACCAGGCTTCGGACAATGTCGTGATCTTCAAGATCAACCACCAGACGGGTCATCTCGATCCACTGGAACCGCAAATGCATCTATCGCAGCCGGGCGGGATCGCTCTGGTCAGCGCAAGGGACTGAGATGAAAAAGTGCCGGTCTTGCTCGCCAGCGGGCAGTAACGCCGGGATAAAGTGTTCGAGGGGACAGGAGAATGAGGGAATTTGTTTCAAGCTCAAGGGGCTCGGCCTTGCACGCGCTCCTGCTGAGCACCGGCATGGCGTTCTGCACTTCGGCGGCGTTGGCGCAAGATGGCTATCCCACGCAGCCCGGCAAGGACTGGCCCATCTATGGCGGCAGCTACAACAACCAGCGCTATTCCTCATTGAAACAGATCACGTCCGCAAACGCGGCCAGTCTTCAGGCCAAGTGGACCTATCATATCGACGGGCTGCAGGGCCTGGAGAGCGTGCCTGTCGTCGTCAATGGCGTGATGTATGTCAGCGGCTATAACCGGATCGACGCGTTGGATGCGCGAACCGGCAATATCATCTGGCGATTCAGACGCCAACCGGCGACGGCAGCCTATCAGCGCGGCGCGGCCGTGGCGCACAACCGGGTCTATGTTACCACCAATGACGGTCATGTGCTGGCACTGGATGCGCGGACCGGTGCGCAGATATGGGAATCTAAGGGCGGTCCCAAAGTCTCTTTCTCGGGCATGCCTCCCTTGGTCGCGAACGGCAAGATCCTCGTCGCCGGCAATCGCTTCGGCACCACCGGCGATGGCGGCGGCTTCATCCGGGCCTATGACGAACAGACTGGCGACTATCGCTGGACCTGGCGCTCCGTTCCCGAGCAAGGCGATCCGGCTCTGGACAGCTGGGGCGGGCATGTGCCCGGAGGCGGCCCAATCTGGATCGGCGGCGCCTATGATCCGGAACTGAAGCTCGTCTATTACGGCACCGGCCAGCCCAATCCGCAATGGTCCGGCAAGGGCCGTCCCGGCGACAATCTTTATTCCGATTGCATTGTTGCACTCGATATCGATACCGGGAAACTGAAATGGTATTTTCAGAACACGCCGCACGATACGCACGACTATGACTCCACGGAGATCATCGTCCTTGCGGACATGACATTCAAAGGCAAGCCGCGGAAACTGGCGCTACAGGCCAACCGTAACGGCTTTTATTACATCCTCGATCGCACCAATGGTGAATTTCTTCAGGCGACGCCTTTTGTCAGCCGCGTTGATTGGGGAACGGTCGATCCAAAGACGGGCAAGGGCCAGCCCGATCCGGCGCATGAACCGACCGTCAAAGGCACCATCACCTGTCCTTCCACTGCGGGCGCCACCAACTGGCCTTCGCCGGCCTACAATCCCGCCACGGGTCTTTTTTATGTGACGACGACGGAAGGGTGCGGCGTGAATGCGCTGGCGAGTTCGGCGCCCGACTCCGAAACCAGTTACCTGGAAAGCCCGCGGGACAAGGAATCCTGGCAGCTCTATACAAGAGCGATAGACGCCAAGACCGGCGCGATCAAGTGGGACTACAAGCAGGTCCGCTCCAACCATTACGGTCCCGGTCTGTTGACCACCGAAGGTGGCATTGTCTTTTCGCCGGAACAGTTCGGTCAGGTCTCGGTGCTTGATGCCAAGACCGGCCGGTCATTGTGGCACTACAACACTGGCGACCTCATCACCGCCAGCCCGCTTACCTACAGCGTGGATGGCCAACAGTATCTGGCAATCGCGTCCGGCACGAATATCTTTGCCTTCGGCCTGCCGGATCGCCGCGCCGTGGTGGAGAAGAAACCATGAAATGCGGTTTGACCAAGGCACTCGCAATCGCTTTCGTGATCTCTATTTCGCTTCTGCCGGTTCACGCGCAGCGGCGCGCCACGTCCTCGGGCTCGCCCAATCCTTTCGCCGGCAATAGCCAGGCGATCGCACAGGGTGAACAGGTTTACAATCAGAACTGCACCTCCTGCCATGGTCCCAATGGCGGCGCGGGCGAGATCGGGCCGGAAATCATCCATAACCTGGCGGTGCCGCTGCGCGGCGAGTTGAACGACGACCAGATACTGGACTTGATCCGCAATGGCGCGCCGGGCACGGTCATGCCCGCCTGGCAGGGAAAGCTGGCGGACGACGATATTCTCAAGATCGGCGCTTTCCTGCACTCCTTGCGCGGAACGGCGATCGATAATCCGCTTCCGGGCAATGTCGCCCATGGCGAGGAAATTTTCTGGGGCAAGGGCCAGTGCGGCTCCTGCCATATGCTGGGCGGCCGCGGCGCGTTGCGAGGGCCGGACCTCACCAATGTCGCGGCGGAATATAAATCGAATCTCATCGTGGACGCGCTGACAAAGCCGAACCATCGTGTCTATGGCGATGGCGGCGTGCACTTGCGCGCCTTGCCGCCGATGGACACTTACGATGCAGTTCATATCACCCTACGCAGCGGAGGCGCGCTGGATGGCGTGCTGCTCAACCAGGACAGCTATTCGCTGCAGCTGATGGGCGATGACGGCCAGCTGCATATGCTGGATCGGTCCCGGATCAGGGCGTTGACAGTAAAACCGGCCCTGATGCCGACCGATTATGACAAGCGACTAACCAAAGAGGAGTTCGATGACCTGATGGCGTTCCTGACACGGCAAGGGCGCAAGGCGCCTGTCGCGTCGGCGCCACGGAACGCCGAGCAGGAGTGATCAGCAGCAGAAAATCTCAACGAGATAACAAATAGGGGAGAAGGACATGCTTGCGAATTCCAAATCTACGGTTTCGTTGATCGCCTTGCTCGCCGGCTTATCCAGCTGGCCAGTCTACGCGCAAAATGCGTCTGCCCCGACCGAAAACATCGTCGTCACGGGCTCGCGCGTTATTTCGAATATCGCAAATTCTCCTACGCCTCTGACGACCCTCACGAATACCGATCTCGAGCAGTTTACGCCGACGTCGGTCCCCGACGCTCTGATCAAATTGCCGGTGTTCACGGGCTCCACCTTCCCGCGCCAGGCCTACCAGGATCTGACCATACTCGACCTGCGAAATTTCGGCGCGAACCGAACCCTTGTTTTGATGGATGGCCATCGCGTGACCCCGTCGCTGCAGGACGGTACGGTTGGTTTGGAGACCCTGCCCATGACGCTTATGACGCGGACGGACGTGGTAACGGGCGGTGCATCCGCCGTCTACGGGTCCGATGCGGTCTCCGGCGTCGTCAATTTTGTTTTGGATAAGGCTTTCACCGGCGTGAAGGTGGATCTCAATGGCGGCATCTCGACCTATGGGGACGGTGCGGGTTACAATTTCAATGCCGCGGCGGGGACAAGTCTTTTCGGCGGACGTGGGCACTTCGAAGCCTCAGTGAACAGTCAACACCACGATCTGGTGTATGATGCTGCTCGTCCTTTTGGCTATCAGCCCTGGGTGCAAACGGGTTCAGGCACCACCGCCAACCCCTATGTGAACACGGAATTTGCGCAGCGCCCCACGGCCCCGTTTGGTGGCGTGATTATCAGTTGCGGCGGGTGTGCGGCCACAGGCTACAATTTCTATTCTGCCGGCGTGCTCACGCCATACAACCCGGGGGCCCTGACAGGTACGAGCAATGTTACGACGGCCGGCGATGGTGGCTGGAACAAATACGGCAGTGCGCTCAACGGGACAAAGGTCAACACCGCCTTTAGCAGGTTCAGTTATGACCTGAACGACGACACCACATTCTATGTCAATGCAACGGCAAGCGAATCGACCGATCGCAGCTCGTATTTTCCCATCAAGATCGGGCCCGTAACTTTTGGTGGCCTGTATTACAGGAACAATCCGTTTCTTCCGGCCGCGACACAGGCGCTATTGGGCAATAACGGGACGAACCCGGCCTTTTACGTGCCGGGGACAGGGGCCCAGGGCAGCAATGGTGGTTCCAATGCAACCAATACGTTTGTCATGGGCAAGTTCCTCGATGGTGGGCCTGGGCAGGAGCAGGGAGGGCGCGGTGTCGACCGGCTGCTTTCGATTGCAACAGGGCTGGACGGTCACGTGGGCGGGTACAGCTGGAGTTTGTACTACTCGCACGGCGAAGCCCGGCAGGATCAGGTTGTCACGGCCAACCAGGACTACCAGCATCTTTACGCGGCTGAAGACGCCGTCCTCGCGCCCCCTGGCACCGGCCCCGGCGGTACAACATCTCAGGTCGGCCAGATGACGATTCAATGCTATGCCGCGACCCAACCGGCAACAGCGGCAGCCTATAAGAACTGCGTCCCGCTCAATCCGTTTGGTCCGGGCCCGCTGTCTCAGGCGCAGTTCAACTGGATAAACGCCGATACACCGACCTGGATGACCAACAAAATGGACAATCTCGAAGCCAGCATCTCCGGCAGCCCGTTCGACACCTGGGCCGGCCCGGTCACTGCAGCGCTGTCTGCTGAAGCACGTTTCATGTCCTTGGATATAGTGGCTGGGGGCCCCAACAGAAGCGGGTTGGTTGATTGCACCGGCCTGCGCCTCTGCGATCCGACCGCGTTCCGCTGGTTGAACGGCGGAGCGTCAATGTCCGCCTCCGAGGATGTGGAGGAAGGGGCTGTTGAAGCCAACGTGCCCTTGCTGAAAGATTCTCCGTTTGGAAACAGCCTGAATGTCGACCTGGCCGGCCGCTATACCAACTATAGCACTTCGGGCGGGGTGGAGACCTGGAAGATCGGTCTCAACTACGACGTCAACGATCTGGTGCGTTTCCGCAGTACCTGGTCCGTCGATATTCGCGCTCCGAATCTGTATGATTTGTTCCAGCCGACTACCACTTCCTCGGGATCGGGGTATTTCGATATACACACCTCTACCCAGAACAATACGCAGGTCGTCACTGGCGGTAACCCAAATCTCCAACCGGAAGTCGCCCGCACTTTTACTGCCGGCGTCGTGGTGACGCCCGATTTCCTGCCGGGGTTCTCAACGTCCCTCGACTACTACCAGGTGCGTCTGCATAACGCGATTGGCCAGGTTTCCGGTACCGCCGTGTCGATCCAGAATCTCTGTAACGGCTCCGGCGGAACCTCGCCCTATTGTGCCTTGTATGTGCGGCCGTTTCCCTTCAGCGATACGCTTCCCGAGAACTATCCCACAAAGGTATTCTCGAACACCCAGAACACCGCGCTTGTGGAGATTCAGGGATTTGACCTTGAAGCAAATTATGCCTTCGAAGCGCTCGGGGGAAATTGGACGGCACGTCTGCTGGGGAACTACCAGCCGGTGAATCAAAATCAGGCCTATCCGGGCGCGCCGTTTACGTTCACGTCAGTACCACCCAATAGCGATTTGATAGCGAAGACCCATCTCAACGGTTCTCTGTCTTACCAGCTGGACAACTGGACCTTCGGGGTGCAGGACCGCTGGCTGGGCAAATATAGCAAGGTCTCGACAGCGGGAGCCCCGCAAGTCTATGTGGACCCATGGATCCGCGCGAAGAACTATGTCGACGTCGATCTTGAGAGGGCATTTCAGGCAGGCGGTTTCGACATGACCGGCTACTTCAATATTCAGAATTTCTTCAACGCCAAGGGGCAGGTCTATGAAAATAGTGCGGTGCAGGGCATCCACTATCCGATCCCGTCGGAAGAAGACATCATGGGTCGTTACTTCACGCTCGGCATACGGGCCAGATTATAGGCTGACCTTGCGGGGTTTGGGTGAGCGCCCAAAAGCTTCGCCGCGCAGAGCATAGGTGTGCGGTGCCCACATCTGGTGGAGTGCAAGAAGTCTTAGCCGCCACGAGCCTCGACGGGCTCACCCCAACCAAGTTGGGTATCCTCGCCCCATGGGCGGGTGACAGTATGGGCAGCAAGGCAGTCGCAAACTGCGCTGCTGGCAAGCCTCAGACTCGTTGAGGCTTTGTGCCGGAAAAATGGAGTGGCCCTTTGTCGCCATCGCTCAGCTTGACGTTCATTTACATGTAATTGGAAAGGGGCTTTTCACCCTGTGGTAGTTACACTCCATTTTCACAACCAGGAATGAGTAGAACGCTGGCGGCAGGGGAGAGAATGTCTGGAGGCTGTTCCGGCAAGGCGAATCGGATTAGCGGCTAGGGCGCCAAGACTTCGCTTTCAAAAATTCGGGACTGCGGATGACGATCGAGGCCGGTAGGGACTGGCATTCGGTCGTGGGGACAATTTCGGCCGGTGGGCGATCGATGACGGCAT
Source organism: Rhizomicrobium sp. (assembly GCA_036488555.1). GTDB lineage: Bacteria > Pseudomonadota > Alphaproteobacteria > Micropepsales > Micropepsaceae > Rhizomicrobium. The sequence continues at coordinate 68,195 of DASXHL010000004.1, read as the reverse complement.
GTCTTCGATCATGGTGTGCCAGTGCTGAAGGGTCTTGCTGGCGCGACCTTATTTGACGGCGAGCATATGTTTGGCTTTGGGGCAGGGCGAAAAGTTTCCCTAAATACGACGCTTCTGTTTGCAGCCCTTTTGACGGCGATTGGCTCGCCGTCCTTGGCGCAGACGGTGCCGCCTTCTGTCGCGCCCGGCGCGATCGAGCGCGGGCTCCAGCAGTCACGCCCGGAGATAAAGGAAGGGCAGATCCTTGTCCCGCCGCCTCACGACTCGACGGCGCCGGACAATGCGGCCGGCATTCACTTCGTCCTGAAGGCTGTGAGCATCGATGGCGCCACCGCCTTGCCGGCGGACGCGCTGGCCAAGACCTATGACCATATGATCGGCCGGTCGATCTCCCTGGCTGATCTTTACAATGTAGCCAACGCCATCACTGCGCTCTATGCCGAAGCCGGCTATGCCATCTCCTTCGGCGTGGTGCCCGCCCAGACGATCGGGCCCGATGGCCGGGCAACCATCTCGGTGGTGGAGGGATATGTCGCGGACATCAAGGTGAACGGCGCCTCGCCCCAGATCGAGGGTGTAATCCGGGGATATGCGGGCGCAATCATGGCTTCGCGGCCGCTCACGACGGCCGATTTGGAGCGCTATCTCCTGCTCGCCAACGAGTTGCCGGGCGTGACGGTCAAGAGTGTGTTCAACCGTATCGAGGGTGGCGCACGGGGCGCCACGCGGCTCGACCTGAATGTGAGCTATGCGCCGATCCAGGCCGTTATGGGCATAGACAACCGCGGCTCGCGGGCGCTGGGTCCCTGGCGCGCGAACGGCGAGGTCACATTCAATTCGCCGTTCGGGCTGGGAGACGCTCTGAGGCTGCAAGTGCTGCAGACCCTGGACAACCATTCCCTCAGCTATGGCGCGGCGAACTGGTCGGTTCCGATCGATAGCAACGGGACCTCGTTCAATCTATCGGTGTCGGATTCGGCCAGCGTGCCGGCTACGCCGCAACTGTCCTCGATCGATTTTACAGGAAGCGGTCTGATCGTCGGGGCTGGCCTCGAGCATGTTCTGCTGCGCACCCAGACCGATCGGCTGGCGATCAGCGCCACTGCGAGCGGCAAGTGGCTCGACACGGACATCGACACAGAGCCGAACTCGCGCGACCGGATCTACACCCTCGATACAGCCCTGACCTATGCCAACCGCGACGGATCGGGCGAAACCAGCGCCGTGCTGCGGCTCACCAAAGGGCTCGACCTGTTCGGCGCCACCACGGCGACATCGCTCTTGCGCAGTCGCGCCCTTGGCAGCGGCGACTACACAGACGTGCAACTGTCCCTGAGCCGTCTGCAGAACCTGGACGGCCCGTTCCAACTGAACCTTGCCGCCTATGCGCAACTGGCCGACCGGGGCCTGCTGGCCTCCGAACAATGCGGCTATGGCGGCGCAACCTTCGGCCGCGCTTTCGACGACTATGAGATGGCCGGCGACCACTGCCTGATGGGATCGGCCGAGCTGCGCTATTCGCCGGATTGGTGGCAGGACAAGGGCGTGGCCGTACAGATCTACGGCGTTGGCGATGCTGGGCTGGTCTCGCTGGCCAGTTCCCCGCTGCCCGGCGAAGACCATAGCGAGACGGCGGGTTCATTCGGCCTGGGGCTGCGTGCGGGTCTGCCCATGAACATCACCAGCTCCCTCGAAGTCGACCAGCCCCTGGGCCGCAAGGTCGCGCAGGAAGGCAACCGAAGCAGCCGCGTGTTCTTTTCCGTGAGCAAGGCGTTCTGACATGGGCCCAATGCGCGCCGCCAGGTCTCCTCGCTCCAGGCTGATGTCGCGGTTGCGCGCGACGACATTCCTCGTTGGGACGGGCGGGCTCCTGCTGGCCGGCCATCCGGCGCTGGCCAATCCCCAGGGCGGCGTGGTGGTCGGCGGCCAGGCGACGATCACGACATCGGCGCCCAACACCGTCACCGTCGATCAATCGACCAAAATCGTCATCGTCGACTGGAACAGTTTCGACATCGGCAAGGGCGAGACCACCCGCTTCAACCAGCCGAACGCCTCATCGACCGCGGTGAACCGCATCGGCGGCAATGATCCGTCCGTCATCCTTGGCAATCTCAGTGCCAATGGCCAGGTCATCCTCATCAACGGCAACGGCCTGCTGTTCGGGCCGGGCGCCAAGATCAATGTCGGTTCGCTGATCGCCACCACCCACGACGCCAGCAATGCCGATCTGATGAGCGGCAAGGCGAATTTCGATGGGCCCGGATCGTCCACCGCCTCGATCACCAACAACGGCCGGATCAATGCTTCAAGCGGCATCGTCGGGCTGATCGCGCCCGCGGTCACCAACAATGGCATTATCCAAGCCAGGCTGGGCAGCGTGACCCTGGGTGCGGCCAGCAAGTTCACCCTGGATTTCACCGGCGACGGCCTCATCTCGTTTCCTGTCGATGCGGAGGTGTTGTCGCGCGCCCTCGATGCCAGCGGTAAGCCGGTCAAGGCGCTGGTTGTCAATCGGGGCCGCATCGAGGGCAGCACCGTTCTGCTGACCGCGCGTGCCGCCAAGGATATCGTCGAGAATGTGATCAGCATGGGCGGCCTGGTTCGTGCCACGGCGGCACACCAATCGGGCGGCTCGATCGTGCTGGATGGCGGCGACGGCGGTGTCTCGGTGTCGGGCACTCTGAATGCCTCCAATGCCGCCCCAGGTGCCGTGGGCGGCACCGTCAAAGTGCTTGGCAACAGCGTGACGCTCACGTCCTCCGCCAAGCTCGCCGCCTCCGGCGACGCGGGAGGCGGCACGATCCTGGTTGGCGGCAATGCCCATGGCGCGGGACCGGAGCGCAACGCGACGACGACTACCGTCGCGGCAGGCGCCAAGCTGAAGGCCGACGCCATCACCAGCGGCAATGGCGGGACGGTAGTAATCTGGTCCGACAAGACCACCAGCTTCGCCGGCGCGATCAGCGCCAGGGGCGGCGCCGATGGCGGCAATGGCGGCTTCGTCGAGACTTCGGGCAAGCAGAAACTGACCGTTGCGCACGGTGCCACGGTCAACACCCTGGCGCCCAAGGGCAAGGCCGGCGACTGGCTGCTCGATCCGGCCGTTATCACCATTACGCTGCCCGAGGGAGTGGGCGATACGCTGGCCCAGGGCTCCAGCACGACGGACACAACCTCGTCGATCACGATCGATCCGTCGACCATCGACGCTGCCTCGTCCAACGTCATTCTGGCGGCCAGCACCTCCATCGCCGTCAACATGGCCATCAGCATGGCCAACTCCGGTGTCGGCATCCTCTTCGAGGGGGCCGGAAGCACGCCGACGGCCGGCCCCAGCTCCGGCACCACGCTTACCGCCAACATCACGACCCTGAACGGCGGTGTCACGATCGATGGCCCCACGACGCTCGGCAGCGACGTCACCATAAGCGCCGGGACCAGCACGGTGACTTTCAACGGCGCGGTCAACGGCGCCCACATCCTGAGCATCGGCAACAGCGGCGGCGTCACCTTCGGCGGCGTGGTCGGCGGGACCACGAGCTTGGCCCGCCTGACGACCGGGACGGGGACAACGACGATCGACGGCAACATCACCACGACCGGCGTCATCACCATCAACGGCCCCACCACGCTCGGAAGCGACGTCACCATCAGCGCCGGAACCGGGGCCGTGACGTTCAACGGCGCGGTCAACGGGGCACACAACCTGATCATCAGCAACAGTGGCGGGGTGACGTTCGACAGCACGGTTGGCGCCAACACGGCGCTCTCCAGCCTGGCCACGGGGACGGGCACGACGACCTTCGACGGCAACGTCACCACGGCGAACGGCAACGTCACAGTCAACGGCGGGACGACGCTGGGAGCTAACGTTACCATCACCGCAGGGACCGGTGCCGTGGACTTCGCCAAAACGGTCAACGGCGCCCATACCTTGACCATCAACAACAGCGGCGGCGTCACCTTCGGCGGCGTGGTCGGCGGGAGCACGGGCCTGACCGGCCTGACGACGGGGACGGGGACGACGACGATCGACGGCAACATCACTACGACCAACGGCGCCATCACCATCAAGGGCCCCACGATCATCGGCAACAACACCACAGGGTTCACCCTGAGCACGGGAACCGGCGCGGTGGATTTCAAGGGTACGGTCGACGGGGCGAGCTCGGGCACCTCCTTCCTCCTGACCACGACCAACACCGGCGGCACGACGTTCGAGAGCACGGTCGGCGCGACCACACCCTTGACCCGCCTGACCACGGGCGCGGGGACGGCGACGCTCGACGGCAACGTCACGACGACCAACGGCAATGTCACGATCGGCGGCGCCCTGACGCTGGGCAGCAACGTCACCATCAGCGCCGGAACGGGGGTCGTGGACTTCACCAAAACGGTCAACGGCGCCTACAACTTGATCATCAACAACAGCGGCGGCGTCACCTTCGGCGGCGTGGTCGGCGGGAGCACGGGCCTGACCGGCCTGACGACGAGCGCGGGGACGACCACGATCGACGGCAATATCACCACGACCAACGGCGCCGTCACGATCGGCGGCGCGACGACGCTAGGGGGCGCCGTCGCCATCAGCGCCGGAACCGGCGCGGTGACTTTCACCGGCGCGGTCGAAGGCGCCCGCGCCCTGGTCATCACGAACAGCGGCGGGGTGGCGTTCGACAGCACGGTCGGCGCCAACACGGCGCTTGCCAGCCTCACCACGGGGACGGGCACGACCACGCTGGATGGTAATGTCTCGACGACCAACGGCGCCATCAAGATCCTCGGCGCGGCGACGCTGGGTGGCGACATCACCATCAGCGCCGGAACGGGGGCGGTGACCTTTACCGGCGCGGTCGAGGGCGCGCACAACCTGACCATCACGAACAGCGGCGCGGTGACGTTTGACAGCACGCTCGGCGCCAACACGGCGCTTGCCGGCCTCACCACCGGGACGGGCACGACGACCTTCGACGGCAATGTCACGACCACCAACGGCAACATCACGGTAAATGGCGCGACGACGCTGGGGGGCGTCGTCACCATCAGCGCCGGAACCGGAGCAGTGGACTTTGCCGGTGCGGTCAGCAGCGCCGCGGCCCTGATCATCAGCAACAGCGGCGGCGTCACCTTCGGCGCGACGACGCTGGGGGGCGACGCCACCATCAACGCCGGAACCGGGGCAGTGAATTTTGCCGGAACGGTCGATGGCGCCTACAACTTGATCATCAACAATAGCGCTGGTGTCACCTTCGGCGGCGCGATCGGGACCGTCACCGGCCTGGCCAGCCTGACCACCGGCACGGGGACGACGACACTTGACGGCAACGTCGGGGGCAGCGGCGCCATCATCTTCAACGGCCCGGTCACGCTCGGGGCCGATGTCCTCATCAACGGAGGCTTCACCAACAACGTGACCTTCACGGGGCCTGTTAACGGGGCGTACAATCTGAGCTTCACCAATCTCGGTGCGGTGACGTTCGACAGCACGGTGGGCGCAGCCACGCCGCTCACCAGCCTGACGCTGGGAACGTCGGTGTCGCCGACGTTCGACGGGAACGTGACCCTGGCGGGCAACAGCACGACCGGCGTGGGTCTCAGCATTGCCACCGCCACGACTCTGGGCGGCGACGTCACCGTCGTCGGCGGGTCCGGCAATGTCACTTTCTCCGGCGGCGTGACGGGCGGCGGTCATGCTCTGGACGTCACGACAACGAGCGTCGTGACCTTCGGAAACACCTTGTCGGGCCTCACCAGTCTGACGACGACGGGCTCGACGACGATCAATAGCAACATCACCACGACCAACGGCGGCGTCACGATCGGTGGCGCGACGACGCTGGGGGGTAACTTTACCATCAGCGCCGGAACCGGCGCGGTGGATTTCAAGGGGACGGTCAACGGCGCCCATAAACTGACCATCAGCGACAGCGGCGGCACGACGTTCGAGAGCACGGTCGGTGCGACCACGCCCTTGACCAGCTTGACCACGGGTACGGGTCTGACGACACTCGACGGCAATATCTCGACCACCAACGGCAGTGTCACGCTGGGCGGCGCCACAACGCTCGGAGGCAGCGTCACCATCAGCGCGGGAACGGGGGCGGTGACCTTTACCGGTGCGGTGAGCGGGGCTCATGCCCTCACAATCTCCAATTCGGGCTCTACGGCGTTCAGCGCCGGCTTCTCGGGCTTGACCGGCCTGACCACGGGATCGGGGACCACCACCGTGTCGGGCGGAGCATCGGTCAGCGGCCCCACCATGCTCCACGGCAATCTCACGATCACTGCCGGAACCAGTGCGGTGGATTTTGCCGGAACAGTCGATGGCGCGCACGTCCTGTCGATCACAGACACGGGCGGGGTGACGTTCGAAAGCACGGTCGGTGCGACCACACCCTTGACCGGTCTGTCCACGGGTACAGGAACGACCACGCTGGATGGCAACGTCACGACGACCAACGGCAATGTCACGATCGGCGGCCTCACGACGCTGGGCAGCGACATCACCATCAGCGCCGGAACCGGCGCGGTGACTTTCAACGGGGCGGTCGACGGCGCACACAACCTGGCCATCAGCAACAGCGGCGCGGTGACGTTCGACAGCACGGTCGGCGCCAACACGGCGCTTGCCAGCCTCACCACCGGGACGGGCACCACGACCTTCGACGGCAACGTCACCACGGCGAACGGCAGCATCGCGGTAAACGGCGCGACGACGCTGGGTGGCAACGTCACCATCAACACAGGTTCCGGCGCGGTGACTTTCACCGGCGCCGTGAGCGGGGCTCATGCCCTCACAATCTCCAATTCGGGCTCTACGGCGTTCAACGCCGGCTTCTCGGGCTTGACCGGCCTGACCACGGGATCGGGGACCACCACCGTGTCGGGCGCAGCATCGGTCAGCGGCCCCACCCTGCTGGGCGGCAATCTCACGATCACCGCCGGAACCAGCGCGGTGAATTTCGCCGGAACGGTCGACGGCGCTTACGGCCTGACCATCAGCGGCTCCGGCTCGGTGACGTTTGGCGGCGTCGTGGGCGGCGGCACCGCGCTCGCCAGCCTGACAACTGGAACCGGCATCGCCCAGCTGAACGGAAACATCACCACGACGGGCGTCCAGAACTATGATGGCCCGGTGCAGCTTCTCGGGCCCCTGATCATGGAAGCGGGGGCGAGCAACGTCACCTTCGCCAGCACGCTGCAGTCTTCGGCGACCCCGGTTGACTACAATTCGCTGACAGTCGACACGAGTGGCGCTGCAACCTTCAATGGCGTGGTGGGTCTGGGGGGAGAGCTTCTCAGGACCGGAACCGGCCCGACGTTCATCAACGCCAACATCACCACGGCCTCGGCGCAGTACTATCAGGGCGCAGTGACGCTTGACGCATCGAGCTTGTCGTCGACCGATGCGAGTGGCTCCATCAAAGTGGGCGGCGCCACGACCCTGGGCGACGACGTCACCATCAGCGCCGGCTCGGGCGCGGTGATCTTCACCGGCGCGGTTGACGGCGCGTACAAGCTGACCATCACGAACAGCGGCGGCGTGACCTTCGACGGCACGGTCGGCGCCAACACGGCGCTCGCCAGCCTTGCCACGGGCACGGGGACGACCACGCTGGACGGCAATGTCTCGACCACCAACGGCAACGTCACGATCGGCGGCGGGACGACGCTGGGAGCCGACGTCACCATCAACGCCGGGACGGGCACGATCAGTTTCAACGGTGCGGTGGACGGCGCTCATAAACTCGTGCTCACCACGTCCGGGACGATGCTGTTTGACGGCGTCGTGGGCGGCGGCACCGCGCTTGCCAGCCTGACAACCGGAACCGGCACCACCCAGCTGAACGGCAACATCACCACGACGGGCATCCAGAGCTATGACGGCCCCGTGCAGCTTCTCGGGCCCCTGATCATGGAAGCGGGGGCGGCCAACGTCACCTTCGCCAGCACACTGCAGTCTTCAGCCACGCCGGTCGACTACAACTCGCTGACGGTCGACACCAGCGGGTCCGCGACCTTCAATGGCGTGGTCGATCTGGGGGGAAATCTTTACAGGACGGGAACCGGCCCGACCTTCATCAACGCCAATATCACCACGGCTTCGGCGCAGTCTTATCAGGGCGCGGTGACGCTTAACGCATCGAGCTTGTCGTCGACGGATTCGACCGGCTCCATCGAAGTAGACGGCGAAACGACGCTGGCGCACGACGCCACCGTGACGGCTGTCGGGGCTGCGATTCTTACCGGCGTCGACGGCCACTACAACCTGACGGTCGACTCCGATCTGAGCGTCCTTTTCCCGGGCGCGGTGGGCGCGACTACACCGCTCGCGAGCCTGACCACGGGCGGGGCGACCGGGCTTTATGGCAACGTCACGACGACGGGGGCCCAGTCCTACGGCGCAAGGGTGGTTTTGCGCGGCAATGTGGCGATCCAGACCACCGACGCGCTGGTGTCATTCGCGTCGACCATCGACTCCTCCAACGCGACAGCACGGAACTTCAGCGTGACCACGGGTGCAGGCGCGCAGACCTACGGCGGCGCCCTGGGCTCAACCCACGCCCTCGGCTCCGTGACGCTGAGCAGCAGCAACACGGCTGCTCTCTCGCTTCCCGCCATCACGGCCAACGGTCCGGTCACCATCGCCACCGGCGGTCCGCTGACGCTCGCGGGGATCAACGCCGCCGGCGACATCCTGGCTTCGACCCAGACCGGCGACCTGACCGTCGGCGGTTCGGTCACGACGACGTCGACCACCGCCACGGCCCTGACCCTGGAGGCCGGAATCTCAGCCGATCGTGTCGTGTCGCCCGGCATGGCCGACACGAACGGCAATGTGGTGATCGCCGGCGGCAGCCTGTCGATAGGTACTGGCGGGTTCGGCACGATCTATACCGGCAGCATCACCGGCAGCACCGGTCTGTCCAATGTGGTGGGGGCAGGCAACTTCCGGTATTGGAGCGATACCAACGGCAATACTGGCTACACCACGCCGCTGGGCGCGGGGATCAGCGCCATCTACCGCGAGCAGCCGGTGGTCACCGTCAGTGCGACCGCGCTTGGCAGCGGCCGCACCTATGATGGGACCACGACCGCCGCGACCCTGTCGCTTACGGGCCTGGTCAATGGCGCTGTCGGGTCGGCGTCCGGCACGATCAGCGTCACCAACGGCAGCGGGGCGCCCGCCGTCCTTCTGAATGCCGGCAGCTACACCCTGAGGGTGACGAATGCTTCCGCTAGCGGCGGCCTTGCCGGTCTCGGCTACGCCGTGCAGACGGGCGCCAGCAGCTATGTCATCGTTCCAGCCACCCTGACGATCACCGGCGTGCAGGCGGCCGACAGGTCCTATGACGGGACGACGGCGGCAACCTTGAGCAATGTCGGGTCGCTGACGGGGCTCGTTGGCGCCGAAACTCTGACTCTCACGCCGGGCGCGGCGGCCTTCGCCGACCCCAATGCGGGCGCTGGCAAGACCGTGACCGTCACGGGCTACACGATCAGCGACGGCACGGGACTGGCGAGCAACTATGTGCTGGGCTCGACCACGGCGACCACGACAGCCACGATCACTCCGGCGATCCTGACCGCGGGCCTCACCGGGACGGTGGCCAAGACTTATGACGGCACGACCGTCGCCAACCTGACACCGGCGAACTACATCCTGAGCGGAACGATCTTCGGCAAGGATGTCGTGACGCTGAACGATCCGGCCACGGGCGCCTATGCCGACGCCAACGCTGGTACGGGAAAGACGGTGAGCGTCAGTGGCCTGGCGCTCGACAATGCCAACTATGTGCTCAGCTCGACCACGGCGACCATAACGGCCACGATCACCCCGGCCATCTTGACCGCCGGCCTCACAGGGACGGTAGCCAAGACCTATGACGGCACGACCGTCGCCAGCCTGACGCCGGCGAACTACGCCCTGGGCGGAACGATCTTCGGTAAGGACGTCGTGACGCTGAACGATCCGGCGACGGGCGCCTATGCCGACGCCAATACTGGTGCGGGGAAGACGGTGAGCGTCAGTGGCCTGGCGCTCGACAACGCCAACTATGCGCTCGCCGCGACGACGATCTCTGCAGGAATCGGCGTGATCAATCCGGCAGGAACCACCGTCGTGACCGCCCTGCCGCCTTCGGCGGCGACCACCGGGCTGACGAGCACGTCGTCGGCTACCTCCGATTCCGTCATCGTCGCTGACCTGACCATTCCCGCCGACAGCTTCCGCACCGAGGCGATCACGGTCCCGGTCAATCTCGTTGGAGCGTTCTACGTCGATACCGGAAATCTCATCGAAAGCCCGCCGCCGGATGTGGGCGTTTCAGCCCCGGATGCTTCGTCCTCTGCCGTGAGCGCGCCCGGCACGCAATCCTCGCCTCAGCAGGACGATAAGGACACGCAGTAACGGCATGCAGCCAGCCATTCGGTAGAGGATTGTTTGGCTGAAACCGCGACCGCAGCCAGCTTGCCGGAGTTCCCTCTCAGAAACGCTGTCGGCCTATCGGCCAAATGACTGGGAAATTTACCGGCCATTTGGCTGGGATGGAATAATCAACCTATGGCCGGGCAATACCGGTATCGGGATGTTCCGATCCTGCTGAAGCCGGGCAGGCCAGTTGGGCAGCCCGCAATTTCAGGGCGGCGATATTGGTCTGCGTAGCGTTGCGGATCGCGAGTGCGGTCTCCGGCAGCAGTTGGTCCGGGGGCACCAGCCGGGCGGCATTCTCCTGGCGAATGATTTCGGAGATCAGGAAGCCGCATTCCTGCAAGGCGCTTGCTTTTGCAGCCGGTAAGGGACGATCGAGGATGGATCGCGCATAGCCCCCGCCGTCGGGCCGCTGCGCGCAGCCTTGAATGGCCGCGGCCAGGAGCAAGAGAGCCGCGTTCCGCAAGTTCACTGCAGCAGGCCTATTGCTGGACAAGAATGGCGAGTTCATTTCCCGCGCACGGCATGCTTCCGGAAAGTCGCCATGATCCATGATCGGCATTCTCTGATGTTATGACGCCGCGCCGCTTCAACCGATGCAGATAGGAGCGGAAGGTGACGTATTTGAGGTGAGCACTGACGGCGCGCGCGCCTTCGAACAACTCTCTGGTCTTCAGTGGAGTCCCGTTTGCCTTCTCGAGCATCTCAATAATGGCATATTCGCTCATCGCGCTTCGGGACCTGCCCGGATGCAGATGCGCGGCTTCGGCGGATGTGCTTCCGCTGACATTCGCGAAGACTCTTTTAAGGCCATCCCGCAATTCGATGAGGCTGGCGATACGCCTGTCTATCTCGGCGATCTCGGCCAGTGTCTGCGCCGCCAAACCTGAATAGCCGCCCAACTCGGGCATTGCCCAACTCCAAAATAACTCGATCGACTCCGGTGCGTGCCGGAGAAGCTATCATTGCCTCCGCGGATGCAGAAGTCACACGATCTTGATTTATTTGATGAAGAATGGCGGCTCTCGAAAGAGCAATGCGTTGCGTCGCGCGGTCGGCGCCGCCATCGAGGGCGGGCGCATCACGCGCATGAACCTTATGCGCTTGCACACTTGTTGATCTGCCGGTGCGCGATTTGCGCAGTATTTGTGCAGGCTCGCGGGCTCTTTTGACCGGATGCCGAACTGGGCAATCGCGATATCGTCGATGAAAAGGGGGTGATTGCAGCGCTGCGGATAAATTTCATAAGTCAGACATTTTCGGCAAAATACTCACATTGTGCGATGCAATTTTTATTTTTCCTCTTTTTCTTTCGCGTGCGAATAAAACCGCTCCAGTGATGTCTTCTCGTCCACATTCGCGCGGTAATTCGGCGATGTGCGTTGCGCTACGATATGTTGCTTTGACGTAATCAATGAGAATAAGAAAGTCATAAAAATACGGGCCATATCCGTATGCTGAATCCGCATCGATCTATTAGCGGCTTCTGCCGGCAGATTCGCGAGTATTCGCGCACGGCGCCGACCAACCAAGCATCGATATTATATCCCCCCTCGTGATCCTCTCGCGGTTGCAGTGCACTGGCACAATCGTTGCGAAGTCACTGCGTGGAAGGGGCCAGGCGAACGATCCGATTCCTCGATTCGGCGGATGAAACGCGCGAACCAGGTAAATCGGCTCGACGACAAGGCTCTGTCATTTCGCGTTGAGGGAATATTGATGTCGCAAATCTTGAATTCTGAAATCAATCCGGGTGTGTCGGGCGTGCGGGCGCCTTCCAAGCCGGGCGGCGTCAAGGACACGCTGACAAAGCGCGCCCGCTGCCTGATGCTGAGCGCGGCGACCGTGCTGGCAAGTGGCATGTTCTTCAGCCAGCCTGCACTGGCCGCGGATGACGGCGACCAGTCCAAATGTGACCCTTACAAGGATTACTCCTGCCTTGATAGTTATCTCGGGGACGACGTCGCGACCCGGATATGGAACTACTACAAGCTGGAAATGGGCCAGGCGGGTGCGCCGTCCGATCCGAACGCACCGTCCTCGCGCCGCGATGGATGGCCTGCGACGCCCATGAGCACGCCGCCGATGCCGTTCACCGAATGGCCATATGGCGGGACTGAAAATCTGGGTGTGACACGCCCAAGCAGCACCGACAGCCCATTGATGGTTGGTATCGCGAATACCGGGGTCGGGCATTGGATGAACGACAATCACATCCAGATGTATGGCTGGCTGGATGCCGGCGCCAATATCAGCAGCAACAATCAGAGGCCTGGCGGCAATTTCCCGATCGCTTATTCCTACACGCCCAATACCGTGCAGCTCGATCAAGCTGTCGTCTATATCGAGCGTCTCGCGGATACCGTCCAGACCGACCACATCGACTGGGGTTTCCGCATCTCCGGTATCTATGGCGAGAATTATCGCTATACGACGGCTTACGGCATCGCCAGCTCCCAGCTGCTGCATGCGAACAACGTCTATGGCTATGATTTTCCGATGGTGTATTTCGATCTGTTCGTACCGCAGATCGGCGAAGGCGGCACCGATATCCGCATCGGCCGTTTCATTTCGCTGCCCGATATCGAAGCGCAGCTGGCGCCCAATAACTACATGTATTCCCACTCACTGACTTATGGGTATGACAACTACACGAACGAGGGCATTCAAACCACGATCGGCGTGACCAAGAACTTCTTCCTCCAGCTCGGCGTCACTATCGGAACGGAGGCGCCTCCATGGCATTGGAACCAGACGATAGCGAACCCCGATCCCAATCCGCTGTTCCCGAACGCAAGAATGAGGGTGGACCCCGGTGCGCAGCCGTCAGGTACCGCCTGCATTCGCTACACCACCGATTCAGGCAACGACAACATCAATGCGTGTGCCGATGCGATCAACCATGGAAATTGGGGCTACAACAACCTGCAATGGTACGGCCTCACCTATTATCACAAGTTCGATGATCATTGGCACATCTCGACCGAATTCTATTGGGAACATCAGAATAATGTACTCAATGCCAACAACCCGGCTGCATTGGCCGCGTACGAAGCCGGTGGAACGCCGTTCTCACCGCAGTATATGCCCTTCAATGCGCCCAGCCTGGCCCAGTGTTCCAACCCCGTTGTATTTTCGTGCACGGCAAACGCGCTCGGTACAGTGGCATACATAAACTACTCGCCCGATCCACTAGACAATATCTCGCTGCGCCCAGAGTTCTATGATGACGCCCAGGGGCAGCGTACCGGCACCAAGACCAGCTATGTCGAGCTCTCGCTCGGCTGGCAGCACTGGCTGTCGCCGCAAATCGAGTTCCGGCCGGAGATCGGGTGGTATCAGTCCCTGAATGCGGCAGCCTTCAATGGCGACTCGAATGCAGGCATTCCCGCCAACAGGAACACAACCTTGATCGGGCAGGGCGACGTTATCGTTCACTTCTAATGACATGGGATGTGAGGCCGCTTGGTGAATGCGGCCTCACAGATCCCCCGGGACGTTTCAAACGGAGGTGTGAATGAGGGCAGCGCTAGAGAATAGTTATATCGAGATGACGTTTGACCGCTTTCGAGTTGTGCGCGACCCCAAGCTACCTCCTCATCTGCTGCTGGTTGACTGCGAGACACGCCGGTTCACGATTGAGCGGCCGGCCACGAAGAAATGCTTCGAGCTGTGGTGTCGGGAAGTGGAGCACGCGATAGCGGCGGGGCGACATATTGTTTGCGTTCCCATCCAGGACCGGAGCATGGGAGAGATCGAGAGTCTGGGCGCCAGCCTCGGTTATGCGCTCTGGCCTTCGCGGACGATCCTGTCACCGTCGCTCTCGACCGATCCCGAAGAGGTCGAGGATCGGCCGGCAGGCATCCGTGGCGGAGGGGAAGGAAGATGAACGGAAACTTCGGCTGCTGGCGAGAGTCGGTGTGACCTAAGTTCAATTGCGCAGAAGTGCAGCATTTCGCGAAGCAAGCAGAAACAGTTCAGTGGGCGTGACGTCATGATTAATGAGCAGAATTCCTCCAAGCCAGTTGCGCCCGGGGCGATCCAGAAGCTGGCCGCTTTGTGCGAACGGGCTCTGGCGGCGCTGGGTCTTGGCGCAGCCGTGCCAGATCAGACGGCGCTCGCAACAGCGGTCGTGTATCAGCCGGGCGCGCGCACGCTGCCGGAAAATTTTCAGTGGCGCATCGTCGGCGCAATGGCGGGAGCGGTCATCATTGTCATTGCGATCATTTTGGGCGTTGCAACTCTCTTGGCCACGCACGCTGTCGGATTGGTCAAGGATGACAGCCAAAGTGCAAATGGGATTGCATTCCATCCCACGGCCGATCAACTTGCCAGTCTCACCATCGCGCCCATCCGTTCCCGGGTCTTTCCCGCCGTCACCTCGACCGAAGGCTATATCGCAAGTGACGACGATCTGACCACGCCTGTCTTTTCGCCATTCTCCGGCCGTGTTGTCCGGTTGATTGCCAAACTGGGAGATTCCGTCAGGAAAGGTCAGCCGCTGCTTGTCGTGCAGGGGTCCGAATTTGTTCAGGCGCAAAATGATCTGGTGACGGCACGGGCCCAGTTCAATTTGGCTCAGACCAACGAGAAGCGCCAACACGAGCTTTATGAATCGCGCGGCGCCGCGCTGAAGGACTGGCAGCAGAGCCAGGTGGATCTGGCCACTGCCTCCGCTATGCTGGCCGCCGTGCGCAATCGCCTTCGGATCGTGGGAAAAACCGACGCCGAGATCGATGCCATGGAGCGCGCGCCAGTCGGCCGACAGACCAGTCCCGATGTTGTGGTCTCCGCGCCGATCGACGGCACCGTCATACAGCGGCAGGTCGGCGTGGGTCAGTATATTCAAGCAGCCGCCAGCACGCCGGTTTATTCGATTTCCAACCTGTCGACCGTTTGGCTGATCGCCAATGTGCGTGAGGACGATGCGCCCTTTGTGCGCGTCGGCGACGCGGTCAATGTCAGTCTGCACGCGTTTCCAGGCCGAATTTTCAAAGCCAAAATCAGTTACGTAGCGCCCATGATCGACCCCGCCACGCACCGGCTTCCGGTGCGTGCGGATGTGGACAATTCCGACGGCAGCCTGAAGCCGCAGATGTTTGCCAGCTTCGGGATCGTTACCGGGCGCGACGAGATTGCGCCGGCGGTGCCGCAAAGTGCGATTGTCTATGAGGGCGACACGGCGCGCGTGTGGGTGCAGGACAAACAGGGTGACCTGGCCCTGCGCCAGCTGAAAGTGGGACGGACTGATGGCGACACCGTCGAAGCGCTCGCAGGCGTTCGCGCCGGCGAAAAGATTGTGACTGGTGGCGCCATCTTCATCGATCGGGCCGCGACTGCCGGTTCCGACTGATCATTGACCTTGTAACTGCGGCAGACCGCTTTTCATGAACAGCATTGTAACCTTCGCGCTAAAACAGCGCATCCTCGTTGTCGTCCTCCTGGCGGTTCTGCTGGTTGGCGGCGCGGTCTGCTTCATAAACCTGAACATCGAGGCTTATCCGGACCCCGTGCCGCCTCTGGTGGATGTGGTGACACAATCGGCCGGCCAGTCGGCAGAGGAGATGGAGCGCTATATCACCATCCCTCTGGAAATCCAGATGGCTGGCATTCCAAATGTTTCCGCGCTTCGAACCGTCTCGCTGTTCGGCCTGTCCGACGTCAAGATCCAGTTCACCTACGATTTTACCTATGAGCAGGCCGAGCAGTGGGTGATCAATCGGCTTTCACAGCTTCCGCCACTTCCCAACGGCGCTCAACCGCAACTTTCTCCCGCCAGTCCGATCGGAGAGATTTTCCGCTATCGGGTGGTGGGGCCGCCCAACTATTCGGTCACCGACCTGAAGACAATCGAAGACTGGATGCTGGAGCGCCGGTTCAAGGCTGTGCCCGGCGTGATCGACGTCAGTGGTTGGGGCGGAAAGACCAAGACCTATGACGTGTCGGTCGATCAGGGGCGATTGGTAAATTACGGCCTGACAATTCCGCAGGTCATGCAGGTTCTCAACAACAGCAACGTCAATGTCGGAGCGCAGACAGTCGACATTGGCCCGCAATCAGCGGTCATTCGTGGCCTTGGCCTGATCCATTCCATGGATCAGCTGAACAACACCATGCTGACCAATGCGAACGGGGCTCCGGTTCTCCTGAAAGACATTGCCACCGTTCGGGTCGGAAATCAGCCACGACTCGGCATCGCCGGACAGGACAATGACGACGACATCGTGCAGGGCATCGTGCTGATGCGCCGTGGCGCCGAAAGCGGTCCCACTATCGCCGGCGTCCAGAACGAGGTGAAGAAGATCAACGAGTCCGGGATACTCCCGCCCGGTGTCCATATCCAGCGGATCTATGACCGTTCCGACCTGATCAGCGTGACCACCCATACTGTGCTGCACAACATGATCGTGGGCATCATCCTGATCTTTCTGATCCAATGGATATTTCTGGGTGATCTCAGGTCAGCGTTGATCGTCGCCACGACCATTCCATTCGCCTTGTTTTTCGCCGTCATCGTGATGGTGATCCGTGGCGAATCCGCGAATCTGCTTTCTGTCGGGGCCATAGATTTCGGCCTGATTGTCGATGCCACCGTGATCATGGTGGAAAACATCTTCCGGCATTTGAGCGAGCCGCATGGCCGGCGTGCGGAGGGGCACGCGGTGTTGCACCGCATGCGCAGCAGCATCGAGCTGCACGGCAAGTTCGCAACCATCGCCAATGCCGCGGCGCAGGTGAACAAGGGTATATTCTTCTCGGCTGCGATCATCATTGCCGGTTTCGTGCCGTTGTTCACCATGAGTGGCGTCGAAGGGCATATCTTCGGTCCGATGGCGCGCACCTATGCCTATGCCATCGCGGGCGGGCTGATTGCGACCTTTACGGTCTCACCGGCGCTGGCCAGCCTTCTGCTTCCCCAAGCCACGTCCGAGGTCGAAACAGCGATTGTCCGTTTCATCCGCCGCCTCTACATGCCAGTTTTGCAATTCGCGCTTGACAATAAGATCATCACGCTTGGGGCCGCCGGCGTCCTGGGTGCGCTGGCGCTGATCGCCCTTCATGGCCTGGGATCGGAATTCCTGCCGCACCTGGAAGAGGGCAATCTGTGGATACGCGCCTCCATGCCGCCGTCTATTTCGCTGGCGGAAGGCGAAAATGATGTCGATCGCATCCGCCGAATCATCAAAAGCTATCCCGAGGCGCGGACAGTTATTTCGCAGCATGGCCGCCCTGACGACGGCACCGACGCCACCGGCTTCTTCAATGCCGAATTTTTCGTGCCGCTGATGCCGTTCGATACCTGGCCAAAGGGAGTGGACAAGGAGAAGCTGACGGACGAACTGACCAAACGTCTCCAGCACGAATTCCCTGGTATCGAATTCAACTTCTCGCAATATATCGAGGACAATGTCGAGGAGGCCGCTTCGGGCGTCAAAGGGGCCAATTCCGTCAAACTCTATGGCAACGATCTTGAGACGGTGGAGAAGACCGCCAACAAGATAAAGGATGTCATGGCGGCGGTGCCTGGGGTCGCGGATCTTTCGGTTTTCGACACATTGGGCCAGCCAACCGTCAGGATCGACATCGACCGGGCAAGGGCTGCGCGGTACAATCTGGCGCCCGGGGACATCAATTCGACCATTCAGGCTGCCATCGGCGGGCAGGCGGCGGGCAACCTTTATGAGGACGGCAGCGACCGCAATTTCCCGATTGTGGTCCGTTTGGCACCTCAGTATCGGCGGAGCCTGGATGCGATCCGACATATAACCATCGGCGCGCCCAATCCAAGCGGCTCCGGCACGGTCCAGATCCCGCTCATCGATGTGGCTGACGTCAAGCTGACGTCAGGAGCATCTTTCGTCTATCGCGAGAATCAGGAGCGCTACGTCCCCATCAAGTTCAGCGTGCGAGACCGCGATCTCGGCGGCGCTGTCCAGGAGGCCCAAAGCAAGATTGCAAAAGAAGTCCATCTTCCAGGTGGCATGCGCCTGGAATGGGTAGGCGAATTCGGCGAACTGCAGGATGCGATCAGGCGGCTGGCGATCGCGGTACCGGTCAGTATCGGCCTGATAGGTCTTCTCCTCTACATAAACTTCGGCTCGATCCGCGATATGCTGCTGGCCGGCAGCGTCATTCCCATGGCGCTCATCGGCGGCATTTTTGCGCTCTTCATCACTGGAACGGCCTTCAGCGTTTCCGCTGCAATCGGTTTTGTCGCCCTTTTCGGCATAGCGGCCATGGACGGAATTCTGGTGCTTACCTACTTCAATGAGAAGATAGAGGAGGGGATGGAGCGATCGGCCGCCATCATCCGCACCTGCGAGACCCAGATGCGGCCGGTAGTGATGACCTGTATCGCGGCCTGCGTCGGCCTTTTGCCGGCGGCCATGTCCACCGGCATTGGCTCCCAGGTGCAGAAGCCCTTGGCGCTGGTCGTGGTGGGCGGTATTCTGCTCGCGCCCGCCCTGATCCTGGTGATCCTGCCGGTCTTGATCGACTTGTTCTCGACCCGGAGGACGGAGGCGCAATCATGAACCGCATCACCTCGATGAAACGCCTGGCCTGGCTTGGGACTGCGGCGCTGCTGTTGGCGGGCTGTGCGGTTGGTCCCGATTATTCCAGGCCGCAAATTCCCAATACCAGCGCCTACCAGGCAGAACCCATCCCGGAGACGACGGCAGCGGCCGACATCGCCGGGGGACAGGAGCAGAATATTCACCTGGGCGCCGATATTCCCGGCGAATGGTGGAAGCTGTTTGAAAGCACTTCGCTGAACGATCTGGTTGCCGATGCACTAAAGTCCAATCCGGATATCAAGTCGGCGCGCGCGGCTCTTGGCGTCGCCATGGACAATCTCAGGGCCCAGCAGGCGCTTTATTTCCCGAGCATCGGCGCGAGTTATTCGGCCAGCAGAATTGGCAACGGCGCCACGCTTTCGCCCACGCTGGCGTCCGGGCAGCTTTTGTTCAATCTCTATCAGGCTCAGCTCAACGCCAACTGGACGATAGATCTGTGGGGTGGAAACCGGCGCGCAGTTGAGGCGCTTAAGGCCCAGGCCGACGCGCAGCGCTTCGAGCTGGAATCGGCATACATCGCGCTCGCCGCCAATGTCGTGGCCGCCGCCGTGCAGGAAGCTTCGTTGTGGGAGCAGATTGAGGCGGCGCAAGACATTGTCAAAGTCGAAAGCGAGTCCCTGGACATCCTCAGACACCAGAACCAGGCCGGACAGGTCGCCGGCGCTGATGTTGCCGCCCAGGAGGCGGCCTTGGCCCAGGCCCAGCAGGCGCTGCTGCCGCTGCAGAAGCAACTGGCCCAGCAGAGGGATCTGCTGACCCAGCTGGCGGGCCGTACCCCGGCCAATCCGATCAGCCAGACCTTCGATCTCAATTCCATCCATGTGCCCCGGGATATACCCATCAGTGTGCCCTCCAAGCTGGTCGAGCAGAGGCCCGATATCCGGATCGCGGAGGAGAATGTCCACTCGGCCAGCGCCCAGATCGGTGTGGCGATTGCCAATATGCTGCCCAACATCGCCATCACCGCAGGGGGGGGCAGCGCCGGTACAGCCATGGGCCAGCTGTTCACGGCCGGCTCCGGATTCTGGAGTGTTGCCGGCGGGGTCACGCAACCGCTTTTTGACGGTGGCGCGCTTTATGCCAGGACACGGGCCGCCCGCGATGCCTACGCACAAACCGTCGCGCAATATCAGGGCACCGTCGACACCGCGTTCCAGAACGTCGCCGACACGCTCTATGCACTGCAATATGACGCCAAAATCTTGGATGCAGCGGCAAGGTCGGAGCGCGCGGCAGCCGACAGCCTTTCCATCACCCGGACGCAGCTCAGGCTCGGCGCCGTCAACTATGTGGCGCTGCTCACCAGCCAGCAGGCCTATCAGCAGGCTGTGATCAATCGTGTCCAGGCGCAAGCTGCCAGGCTTTCGGACACCGCTGCCCTGTTTCAGGCCATCGGCGGCGGCTGGTGGAACAGATCCGATATCGCCGACACACGCATGGCGGATGAAGATGACCCGAAGAGATGAGCCCGTCTACATGCCGGCCAATGACGACCGCCCGCAGGTAAACGGGACCCGAACAGTCAAAGTCATGATCCTGGCTTTGCTCTTTCTCCTGGTCGGCGGGAAGTTCGGCGTCAGAGTCTCCCTCTCCAATTTCTTCTGCTGCCTTATTGTTGCGGCCATAGCTTACTTTCTTTGGCGCGGACTGAGCCAGTATCTGTCAAGTCGGCGATAACACCGGGCGCAGCGGGGCGCTTCAGGCTTGGTTGGCGGGCGCGTTTAGTGGCGTCACCAGCCGGTAGCCAATACCTGCAATCGTGTGGATGAGTTTCGTCCCAGGGGCGGCGGCTTCGATCTTGTTGCGAAGGGCCCGGATATAGACACGCAGATATTGGGAATCGCTGACCTGATAACGGCCCCGGATGTTGCGGAGGATGAATTCGTGGGTCAGGACCTTGTCGCGATGCTCCAGGAACAGCCGCAACAGCGCCAGTTCCGTCCGTGTCAGCGGGATCTCCACCCCGCCGCGGCTGACATGGTAGTTGATCAGATCGACCTCCAAGTCGCCCAGCTTGATGAGCGCCTGGGTGCCGGTTGACTGAAACCGGTGCCTGATGGCCGTCTGTATCCTGGCCAACAGTTCGGCCATCCCGAATGGCTTTGTAATGTAGTCGTCCGCGCCCAGATTGAAGGCTTTCACTTTGCCGGCTTCGTCATTGCGCACGGACAAGACGATGATCGGTATCTTGGAGAATCTGCGAACCTCTTCGAGAATCTCGAGGCCGTCCCGGTCTGGCAGGCCAATATCGAGTATCATCAGCTCGAATTCCTGTTCGGCAAGAAGCGTCAGGGCGGCCGCGCCAGTCCTGGCTTCCGTCACCTTGAAGTTTCCCACCGCCAGCCCGACCTTCAGGAAGCGGCGAATCTGAACATCGTCATCGACAAGGAGGATGGGTTGTTGGATGGCCATGCGTTTAACGTGAATTTGCCGATGCCGGGGCGTCGGCTGGGTTGTCTGAAAGGTCATAATGTGCCGCCGGCAGCTTTATGGTGAAAGCAGCGCCAGTTTGATCCCGTCTGCTGGCGGCCGCGATCGAGCCGCCCATGGCTTCCACGAAGCCTTTGACGATCACTAAACCGAGGCCGGTTCCGGATGGGCCGGCGTCTCCCTGTGGCGCCCGGGTGAATTTCTGAAACAGATTTCCGGCAAGCTCCCGGGAGATTCCGGGGCCCTGGTCCACAATCTCGATGACGACTGCGCCTTTATCCAGAAAGGCACGGATTTCGATCTCCGTCAGATGCGGGGAATACCGGCTTGCATTGTCGACCAGGTTGAAGATCGCCTGTTCCAGCAGCTCGAAATTCGCCGCCACGGCTGGAAGGTCGTCCTCGATATGAACGGACAGGACATGGTTCTGCAGCGGCACCTGGCTGCGTTGCGCGACCGATGCGATAACGTCATCGACAATGGTTGGAGCGAGAAAGACTTTCAAATCGCCCAATTCGATCCGTGTCATGTCGAGCAGGTTGGCAATGAACCGGTCGAGCCGCTGCGCCTCGGTCAAGGCGAGCGAAGCGAGTTCATGGCGGCTGCTGTCATTGGCGTCAAGCTGGGGCAGCTCCATCGTCGACAGCGATCCGATGATGGTCGTCAGGGGCGTCCTCAGATCGTGGGACACCGAGAGCAGAAGGGCGTTTCGCATGCGCTCCGTCTCCGCCGTCAGGCTGGCGGTCTTGTGCTCCTCCGAAAGCCAGGTGCGTTCAATGGCGACGGCGACCTGGCTTAACATGGCCGACAGCTGCTCTTCTTCGGGTTTTGAAAGCGGCTTCTCCATGGTTCCCTTGAGCCTGACGGCGCCAACTCGACCACGAAGAGCGACGAGGGGGAAGAAGGCTGTATCTCTGGTCACGCGGGAGTGCGGCATTTCATCGAGGAGCAGCGACGCCGACAGCTCCGAGGCGCTCATGGCGCCGGTGGCTTCCGTTCCGGAAAATACCACCAGGTTGGCCGATCCCTCGCGGTCGGCCAGAGCCACGGCTGCCTCCCTGGAAAGAAGCATTGAGATGCGTTGTATGGTGAAAGAAACAATTTCTTCGACCTGACTCAGAGACGCCAGGTCCTTGGCGAAGTCGTAGAGATTTCGGTTTTTGGCCGCGAGCAGGGCCACTTGCCCATTCTGATGCTTCACCAAAGCGGTCATCCCACTCATGATCAGGGCGGTTATCATGAAAAATATGAGCGTGAAGACGTCCCGCTCGCTTGCCAGTTCCAGGCTGAAGTAGGGCTGGGTGAAGAAGAAATCCCAAGCCATTATTCCCAGGATCGAGGAAAGTATGGCCGGCCACAGCCCGTACAGCTGAGCGCTGATCATGACAGCGACCAGATATATGAGAGACAGACTTGCCGGGGGGACCAGATTGAAAACCGTCGCTCCCAGGAAAGTCGCTGTGGCCACCAGGGAGACACTGACCAGATAGGCCTCCAGGCGGGTCTGTCGGATCGCGGATTTCAGCCTGTGAAACGACGCCTCTCTGTCAGCAGCTGCGCAGGCTGTCGGCTCTTCGGAAATGCTCAAACCGATATCTCGCTTCGCGAACGATAGAAACTTCAGCCGAAGGATTATCCTCGACGAGACGATTGCAACACAATCATTTCGTCACAAGGAACAAAGCAAATCCGGCATATAAAAGCGAAATAAAAATAGTCGCGCAAAATATAAATCCATCATCGGCACGTTAGGCATGTGGCTTAACGCATGTGCGGACTTGCTTCATTTATTCATTATCAAATGCCCGCCGCCCCAGCATCGCATTGATATCTGAACAGTCCTAACTTTCGCCAGTCGCAGAGGGGCGACATTTCGCGGATTGCGTGGACCGCTCCTCTGTTCATGGGATGTGATCAGAGCAAGGAGTAATTAAGTGAACGCGATCTTCTTCAATCTCAACAGGGCTCGGTCACGGAGAACTGTCTTCCCAGTCTTGCGGACATTGGCCGTCGCGGCGTCGATTGCAACTTGCGCGTCGCTTGCCGGTTGCGCATCGGATACGCAGGTGGCGGCCAATGATGCGTCATGGGCGGCTGTTGGCAACAATGGGGGGAAAGCCGATCGCTATTCGATTGCCCGGGCCGCGTCGTTGGATGCTTCGCTGCGAATAGCATCGACTCCTGCCGCAATCGGAACGGCGCAATAGCGGAATCGCTGAAATTGAGAAGGTGGGGATCTCACTCCGCCTTCTCAGCCACTTTACGAGCACTTGGGCAATGCGTGCCCTATTGATACGGATTGGCTCAGGACGATATTCCGTGACCGTGCCGCCCTTGCGGAAAGTCGCGACGGAACTGTTCTTTGACGGCAATCCAGCAATAGCCAACTGTGTGACGTTTGCCGTCCTGGTCTTTCCAGAGACCGAGACGGTGCTGGTTTATACGTCGCAGAATATCGATCAAATGCGCCTTCCCGTAATCCGCCCTTATCGGGCTTTTCGCGATAGTGGGATCGTATGCGGCACCGCCGTTCTTTCGGGGAAGCCCTGCAGCACGCCGAGGGTGCAGCCGATACCGGTGGTCGCGCGCTGAATGAGGATCCGGCTTTCACCAGGCCAATCTCGATCGCGACTGCCCGCAAGGCAGGGTCTGCGCTCCCGGTGCAGCTGCCGCAAGTTTCGGAAATTGGCCGAAGGAGGGCAGAGACTGCCCCGTTCGTCGGGCACATTCGGCGAGCGCCAAGAAGGGCCGAGAATGCTCTGCCAGGGCGGTGCGGGTTAGTCGGCCCGATTATCGGGGCTTTCTAGGAAGGCTTTGGAAATGGCGCCCGGTCCATGGACTGGCTGGCTGGGCACCCAGTGTCGAGCGGACCAGTCTCCAGCCCCGAAATCATCAATAACAGGGAAAATACAGGGAAAATCCGGATTCAGGCCCTTTCTGGCCCCCGTTGAGGCGAGAGAAAACCGAGTGTTATCACCGCTTCTTGACGCTTTCGTCGTGGCCAAATAACGGGGAAGACAACTGCCAATAATAGGGAATATTAGTTAGAGTGACTGCCGAGGCTAGGGACTGGCGTTGTAAGCTCTCCTTGAGATTAGCGCTTCTTCACAGGTGACGCTTCGACGACCGGGCCTTGTTTGCGGTCTCGACTGACCTGGTTGGAAGCGTCAGGCCACCCGCTTCTGCGAATTTCTGGAAAACCCATCGTCCGGCAGGGCCAAGCGGTCTATCGGTCATCTGGACAACCACCAGTGGAGCGATGATTGACCCCTTCCGTGGTTTCCAGCGGTCGATCTGGAGTGTGACCAGGCGGCCGACCGCCAGGTCCTCCGCCACGCGCGAGAGCGGAACGACACCCCAGCCGACGCCACCCAGAAGGAGGTTGTGCATGATCTCGAAATTCATGACTAGCCAGAAATCAGGGCTATCCATGCCATACCCCCGCACAACGCGTTCCTCTTCTGCGGTAAGCGAGTCGTGGATGGCGATATGCATATTGTCCCGGAGCAACTCCGGTCCTATGGGACCGCCTTGTTGCGCCAATGGGTGTTCAGGCGAGGCAACCGCGACGAGCTCCACGACCGTGCAGGGAAGATGCCTGAAGGCTTCGCCGAAAGACGCGATCGCGAAGAGAAGAGCAAGGTCACTCTTGCCCTGCCGCAAGGACTCCACCGCAGCGTTCCTGGCCTGGAGAGACGCAACGATCCGAACGGTCGGAAACGCAACCTTGAAATCACGGAGCACGCCAGAAAGAAAATTTGCCGGCGTATGGGGATGTATCGCCAGTCTGAGCTCGTCCTCGACACCCATGGCTATTTGGCGTGCGTGCAACCGATAATCTTCGATATCCGCGAGAATTCGCCTTATGCGCGGTAGAAGATTTCTCCCCGCTTCAGTCAGCGTCGGCCGGTAGGCAGAACGATCGAACAGTTGGGCACCAGTTTGGTCTTCCAGTTTCTGAATCGCGTAAGTGATCGCCGATTGCGCCCGGTTCATCCGCCTGGCGGCGGCGGCGAAGCTGCCCTCGTCGACGACTGAAGCAAAGACTTCGAATTGGTCCAGACTGAGCGCGTCCATCATTCAGAAAATCTGATAGAGATTGCCTAATTTATCTCAGTTTCTCTGAACGTAACGCTGCTTATCTTTTCGGTCAAGATTTGGAGCAGCGGAACCGATGTCCGGTCGTCTCAAACACTGCAGGACCCCCAACCCTCCCAAACCAAACCCATACCGCGGTCACACCTTTCAACCCACGAACCGCGGTGCGGTCGGCGTGCACCGCCCCGGCACGCCGACCGCGACTTTCCGGAACAGAAGCCATGTCTGACCCCGACAATGTTCACCTTCTTTCCGACCAGCGCGACCACCACAGAAGCCAACAGCGGCCGCGGGGCGAGCAGCAAGGCGACGCTCCAGCCATGGAAAGACCGGATCAGGAAGCATCGGCCGCTCGCTCTGAGCCGGTGCCCGTTCCGGAAGGTGACCAGCCCCAGCATACGCCATCCCGGCGCAGGGGATGGCTGCGCCCCGCGATGTTTGCGCTGTTGCCATTGGCGCTGGTCGGCGGGGCCATCGTCTATGTGAAGGGTGGCCGGACGATGTCCACCGACGATGCCTATGTGAATTCCAGGCAGGTCGGCATCTCGACGGATGTCTCCGGTATCGTTTCCGAAGTGGACGTTACGGACAATCAGCATGTGGTTGCCGGCCAGGTTCTTTATCGTCTCGATGCGCGCCAGTTCCGTATTGCGCTCCAAAATGCCAAGGCCAATCTCGCGCTCGTGGCGCTCAATCTTGCATCGCTCAGGAAGAACTATGGCGAGTTGGTAAGCGACTCCACGGCCCAGGTGGCACAAGTTCAGTTCGATCAGGCCACCTACGAGCGTTACGACCGGCTTGTTGCCGCAAATGCTATAGCCAAGCAGACCTATGACCAGGCGCGCTTCACGCTGCAGACTGACATGAGCAAGCTCGCCGCGTTGCGCCAGCAGGCGCAGGCACAGCTGGCGGTGCTGAATGGCGACCCGAACACTCCCGTGGCTCAGCTTCCCCAATACCTGCAGGCGGAGGCACAGGTGCACGAAGCGCAGCGTCAGCTTGACGATACCGTTGTGCGAGCTCCTTTTTCTGGCACCGTGACTGACGTCCCCAGTATCGCGCCCGGAAAATATCTCGCCGCCTCCACCACTGCCTTCTATCTGGTCGATGCCGATCACGTTTGGATCGATGCGACGCCCAAGGAGACCGAATTAACCGATGTGCGCCCTGGCCAGCCCGCGGTTATCACCGTCGATACCTATCCCGATCTCCAGTGGCACGGCACAGTCGAAAGCGTCAGCCCGGCCGCGGCCCAGGAGTTTTCCCTGTTGCCGGCGCAGAACACCAGCGGCAACTGGGTGAAGGTGGTGCAGCGCGTGCCGCTCAGGGTGCGCGTCGATTCCCGCAAAGCGAACCCCGCGATTCTGCGCGCAGGGATGAGCGTAGAAGTCGGCGTCGATACCGGCCACGCACGTGGCCTGCCGAAATTCCTGGCCGATCTGGTGGGAGGAGCGTGATGAGCGCGAACGGCACCACGGCTCCGGTCCGCAATCGCGGTGCCATCACCGCTTGCGTAAGCCTGGCCACCCTGATGCAGGCACTCGACTCGACGATCGCAAACGTGGCCTTGCCCCACATGCAAGGCAGCTTGTCGGCCAGCCAGGACCAGATTGACTGGGTGCTTACATCATACATCGCGGCCGCGGCCATCATGACGCCGCCCACCGGCTATCTTGCTGCGCGGTTCGGAACCAAGCGCCTTTTTCTCCTCGCCATTGCGGGTTTCACAATTGCCTCGATGCTTTGCGGCATTGCCCAATCGCTCCCCCAGATCGTGCTGTTCCGTCTGATGCAGGGCATGTTCGGCGCGCCTCTCGTGCCGCTGTCGCAGGCTGTGCTGCTTGGCATATATCCCAGGGAGCGCCAGGGTTTCGCCATGGCATTGTTTGGGCTGGGCGTAATGGCCGGGCCTATTCTTGGTCCGGTGATCGGTGGCTGGCTGACGGACGACTATAGCTGGCGATACGTTTTCTACATCAATGTGCCCATCGGCATTCTGGGCTTCCTGGGCACGATGATCTTTCTTCCCGCGTCGCGGCCAAGTGCCGCCGAAAAGCTCGACTGGTTGGGTTTTGGCACGCTCAGTGTCGCGATCTGTGCATTCCAGATACTGCTCGATCGCGGTGAGCAGCTGGATTGGTTTAGCTCAACTGAAATCTGGGCCGAGGCAGTTGTTGCCGCATCCGCCTTCTATCTGTTTCTTGTTCACACCTTCTCCGGTGAAAAGCCGTTTGTGAATCCGAGGCTTTTTCTTGACCGCAACTTTGTGGCGGGGACCCTCATCATCTTCACGGTCGGTCTTACCTATTACGCGTCGCTGGCTCTCCAGCCGCCCTATCTGCAGACCTTGATGAATTATCCGGTCGTCACCGCCGGCCTGGTGATGGGACCAAGAGGCGTCGGTACGATGTTTGCGATGCTGCTTGTCGGCCAGCTGATGGGCAGGCTGGATACGCGGCTGCTCTTGGGGATCGGGCTGGGACTGACGGCCTGGGCATTCTATGCCATGACCGGTTGGACACCGGACGTATCTCAAACCACGATCATCGTGGTTGGCGTGATCCAAGGAGCGGGTCTGGGCTTTCTGTTCGTGCCGCTGAGCGCCGTCAGTCTGGGAACGCTTTCCGCCGAGCAGCGAACGGAAGGCTCCGGCATCTACAATTTGTCCCGCAATATCGGGTCGAGTGTCGGAATCTCGGTTGTCAATTCGCTTCTCACTACCAACACGCAGGTCAATCACGCCGATATCACGCCTTCGGTGACGGCGGTGAACCGCATGTTCGAGGGACCGACAATCTCTCAATTTCTGAGTCCTGTAACCGCGGCGGGCAGGGCGGCGCTCGATCAAGTGGTCACTCAGCAGGCGACGATCATCGCCTTTATCGACGACTACAAATTGCTCATGGTTTCGACGCTCGCGGTCGCTCCGCTGGTCTTTCTGTTCGCAAAGTCAAATACCGCGCCGGACCACACTGTGGCGTTGGAATGAATTGGCGGTGTCTTGTTGCTTTCTGGGCGTCCCAGCCTGAACTACGGAGGATCACATGAAAATCGGTAACATTTTGGAACGCAAGCAGCCAGGTGTCGTCACCATAGACATTTTATCCACCGTGAAGGCGGCGGCCGAACTTATGGCCCGGCACAGAATTGCGGCGCTTGTCGTAACCGAGAACGGCGCGCCGGCAGGCGTCCTTTTCGAACGGCACATTGTGGAAGTGTTTGCTCATGAGGGCAAGCTCGCCGAGGAAATGCGGATCCGGCAAATACTGGATCGTCAATTCGTCGCGGTCTCGCCCGAAGATACGATCAAGCGTGCCATGTCGCTGATGATCCATACCAGGGTCCGCCACCTTCCGGTCATGGACGAACATGAGCTGGTAGGGATCGTGAGCCTGGGCGATGTGGTGAAACAGCGCCTTGAAGAACTGGAGCTGGAAGCAAATGTTCTTCGAGATATCTACATCGCCGCCCATTAAGTGAGGTTCCCATGACGGTTCCCATCATAGCGCGGTCGGCAGTGGACATAGTCAGCGCCATATTCGCGCTGGCGGGTCTCATCAACCTCGGCGGCATAACACGCCTCCGGGCTGTATATCGCCTTTGGCACTATCCCCATAATTTCTATCGCATTGTCGGGCTGACCCAGCTGATGGCGGCATTGTTCCTGATCGTGCCTGAAACGCGGGTCTGGGGCGTTGTCGTGAGTGGAACGATTATTTTTTTGTCACGACCGTGACGCTTCTTCATCACCGTCAATATCTCTGGTCGCTCCCCGCCATGCTGCTGCTTGAGCCTCATTCCGGCTTCACTGGCGCGCTCCTAGGACGTGAACCATGCCCGCGATCTCACAGACGATAGCAATTTTTACCTGCTTTATCGGAGTGTTGGGCAGTCTTTATTGCCTGGTGGAAGCGTTCATCGTTTATCGATTGATGCGATTCAAAGGCGGCCGTACGGCCTCCCTTGTCGCCACCCAATCCGGAACGAAGGTCTTGACGACACGGGCGCGCGCCAACGGCAACAGTCCGGCCGTGAGCATTTTCAAACCCTTGGGAAAAGCGACACCGCAATTGCGCAGGGATCTCGAAACGCTTTTTTCGCAGGACTATACCGGCACCACAGAGATCATATTTGGCCTGCACAGCGAGTCCGATCCAGCCCGGGAGATCGTCGATCAACTCAAGGAACGATATGCGAATGTCAAGGTGGTGGTGAGCTCAAAGAGGCACGGCAAAAACGCGAAGGTCACCAATCTGCTCAATATGGTCCCATATGCGCGATATCCAATATTCGTAATTTGCGATGGCGATACCGCTGTTCCGCCGGGCTGGCTTTCGACCTTGGTCCGAACCTTGGAGGCGCCTGGCGTAGGGTTGGTCAGCTGTCTCTACAGTGGCACTCCCGAGAAACCCTTGTTTTGGCCGATCATGTCGGCCATGGGGATGTCGTACTCCTTTCTGCCGAACGTGGTGTTGGCTGCTGCAACCGGACTGGAAGTGCCATGCCTGGGCGCGGCCATGGCCATCCGGCGCAATACTTTGGCCGAGGTGGGAGGATTCGAACGCGTCGCGGATGTTTTGGCCGACGATTATGAATTGGGAAGGTTGGTCCGCGCTGAGGGGTACTCTGTCGCTCTTTTGATGTCGGTCGTCCGCCACAGCGCCGGCGAGAAGCAGGCATCCGATTTTTTTGCGCACGAGCTTCGTTGGGCGAGAACGATTCGGATGATCAACCCCATTGGTTATGTGTTGAGCGCGATCACATATAATGTGGCTTTCGCCACGCTGGGTGTCGTCGCCAATCCTGCGCCAATTCCGTTGCTCATTCTGGCTTTCGCCGTTGGGGCCAGGATTGTGCTGCAGCAAGTCGTTGATCGTGCATTTGCCTGCTGGTCCGGTCCCGCGTGGCTTCTTCCCCTGCGGGATCTGCTGAGCTTTCTGGTGTTCGCCTTTGCTTTCGTGAGCAGGAAAGTGCGGTGGGATGGGCGGGTATTCGATACATCGG
Organism: Rhizomicrobium sp.; assembly: GCA_036488555.1. Lineage (GTDB taxonomy): Bacteria > Pseudomonadota > Alphaproteobacteria > Micropepsales > Micropepsaceae > Rhizomicrobium. The sequence goes on along the minus strand of DASXHL010000004.1, from coordinate 37,652 downwards.
CATCCTTGCCTGCCTTCCGATGGAGGCCGGCGGCCAGTTCATTCCGGACAGAGGCTCAGCAAAGCTCGTGCCCTGCCGGCGAGGGGAGTGTCTGATGTTCGTCATCCCGTATCGATAATCTTTGCCACCACAGGAGATGTTTCCCCATGTCCCTTGTTTCTCATCGGCGCCTACCCGCCAAATTCAGTCCCGGTAAATTTGAATCAGTCGCTTTGCTCCTGCAGGGCGGCGGCGCCCTCGGCGCCTATCAGGCCGGCGTCTATGAGGCGCTTGCCGAAGAAGGCGTCCATCCGAACTGGGTGGCCGGCATTTCCATAGGCGCTGTCAACTGCGCCATCATTGCCGGCAATCCGCCGGAGAAACGGGTCGAGCGACTGCGTGAATTTTGGGAACTGGTCACGACGGATAGATTCGGCAATTGGGCTGACGCGTCCGCGTTGGCGAAGCCTTACGAATCTCTGAAAGCGATCCAGGGCGATCTGGCGCGCAGCCTCCTTAATCAAATCAGCGCCGGCATGGCCATGGTTCGAGGTGTTCCCGGCTTCTTCAGTCCGCGCTTTGCGTCACCTTGGGCATTTCCCACCGGCGCGTCCGCGGCCACGAGTTTTTACGACATCGACAAGCTGGAAGATACTTTGGAGGAGTTGGTCGATTTTGACCGGATCAACGCAAAGGACGGAATGCGCATCAGCATCGGGGCGGTCAATGTCCGGTCTGGAAATTTCGCGTATTTCGACACCCGCACGCATGTGATCCAGGCCAGGCACATCATGGCCAGCGGAGCGCTGCCGCCAGCGTTTCCCGCGGTCGAGATTGACGGCGAGCATTATTGGGATGGCGGCGTGGTTTCTAACACACCGCTCCAGTGGGTCCTGGACAACACGCCGCGCCAGGACACGTTGGCATTCCAGGTCGACCTTTGGAACGCGCGCGGCGAACTTCCCGGCAATATCGCCCAGGTCGAGACCCGCCGTAAGGAGATTCAGTATTCAAGCCGCACGCGGGCGGGCACCGATTTCTTCAAATACGCACAGCGTATGCGCAATGCTGTCGCCTCCCTGCTGGAAAAGTTGCCGGATGATCTCAAGGAAAGCGAAGAGGCCAAGCTCTTGCGTGCCAATGCCGAGCGCAAGATCTACAATATCATCCATCTCATCTATCACGCGCGCAATTACGAAAACCATGCGAAGGATTATGAATTCTCGCGCGCGAGCATGGAACTCCACTGGCGCGCAGGCTACAACGATACCCGGCGCACACTGCGCCATCTCAACAATTTCGGACTTCCGACGAACGATGAGGGTGTCGTGACGTTCGATCTGGAACATGACGGGCGCGAATGAAGCGTTGGCCGTTGCTCAAATATTGGGAGAAGCCGGAACATGAATATCAATGATGTCCGCCAAAAGGCGTTTGCAATGCCTCTCACGTCTCCGGCCTATCCGCCAGGTCCCTACCGATTTGTGAATCGAGAGTACCTCGTCATCACCTACAGAACGAACGAAGAGAAGCTCCGGGCCCTTGTGCCGGAACCACTGATGGTGGAAGAACCTCTGGTCCGTTACGAATTCATTCGCATGCCGGATTCGACCGGTTTTGGGGACTACACTGAATCCGGACAGGTAATCCCGGTTTCTTTCATGGGGCGCAAGGGTGCCTACACCCACTGCATGTTTCTCAACGATCATCCACCGATCGCTGGAGGCCGCGAGCTTTGGGGATTTCCAAAAAAGCTTGCCAATCCAACTCTGCGGACGGAAATCGACACGCTGGTGGGAACGCTTGATTACGGCGATGTGCGGGTCGCTGCCAGCACCATGGGCTACAAGCACGGCGTGCTCGACTCGAATGCCGTGGGGACGGCCCTGGCGGGTCCCAACTTCCTGCTCAAGATCATACCGCATGTGGATGGCACGGCACGCATCTGCGAACTGGTCGAATTTCACCTCGAAGACATTGTGATAAAAGGCGCGTGGACCGGTCCTGGGACATTAACACTCGCGCCCCATGCGCTTGCGCCCGTCGCCGAGTTGCCGGTTCTGGAGGTCGTCTCTGCCCAGCACTTTGTTGCCGACCTGACGTTGGGGCTGGGCAAGGTCGTCCATGACTATCTCGCGTGATTGGACCGATCCCCGAGGTCGAAGGGTATGGTCCCGCCATTACCGGTTTCGACAGTGGCATCGAAAAAGAGTTCGCCTGGGCGTTTGCGCGTGAGCGTGCCATAGCGGTGATCACTGTCCTCGATTCCGTGCGAGCCATTACGACCGCCGCAGGATTATCCGTCAGTGTCGTTGCCGTCGGCCCGCGAATGGACGACCTCGAGTGACATTTCGGAGCAGGGAAAGGCTGCTCGCCGCGACGTTCGCGCTTCTGCAATTAGGGCCGACATGCGAAACGATTCCCCGCGCAAGAAACGTGCCGCCAGCGCTGAACGGGCGCATGGTCTGCCATGCAAAAAGTGGCCGTACCATCTCCACAAGCGAAGCTTATCTGAATCCCAGATGGAGCTGAGATGGCGGTTGTCTATCAGATTGGTTTGATTCTCTTTATTGCCGTGAGTGTATTGGGGGCGGCTCTGATCTTCGCCTGGCGCGATGCTGGCCGCAGCAGCGGTCGTCACCGGAAAGTAGCCCGCCATAGCGATTGGATCAGGCGGGGCCGGCGGAGACGAAAACCAGACGGCACCGGGGATCGAGCATACTAAAAGCGCAGCCTTTCGTCATTTTGCATGGTCTGTCCATGGAGTAGACGCAATGAGCACCCACAAAACGTCACTTCCCAAACTTTCCGGATCGGCGCTTGACACTACACGCCCCGCGAGTCGCGCGATTCCCGATGCGGAGATCTTGATCGACAAAGCTTTGAAACGTGCTGGGCGCTCCAGGTTTTCCGATCTTTCCTTTGTCAGGCCACTCAACGTCCTGCTCAAAGCCTATGCAGAAGAAGCCGACTTGAGCTTCTTTGGCCGCCATGCCACCCGCTTTGATCTGGATCGTTGCCTAACCAATCTGTTGCGACTGGACATGGCGGAGGAGGAAAACCCCACCATCCTTGCCCGCCCCATTCGAAGGCCCGTCTTCATCACCGGTATGCCGCGCAGCGCCAGCTCTTTTTTACACATGCTGATGTCGCTTGATCCGGACAATGCCGTGCCCCGCAGCTGGCAGCTGATGTATCCTTATCCCGTCCCACCTTATATTCCCTCCTTGGACCTGCGCAGAGCTCGGGTGCGGCTGGGTCTTCGATTATTTCATTGGATGGCCCCCGGATTGGAGCGACTTCATCATTTGAGCGCCGATGCGCCGCAGGAGTGCACAGACATCACCGCCCAGGTATTCCAGAGCATCCGCTTTGAGAACACTCACCGCGTCCCCTCCTATCAGGCCTGGATCGACCGATACGGTCACCATCACGCCTTCCGGTTTCACCGCCGCTTCCTCCAGCATCTGGACGCCCAGGCGCCGGGCCGCCGTTGGATCCTCAAGTCTCCCGACCACGTCTTTGCCCTGGATGCCATCCGCGCCGTCTATCCGGATGCGGTGATTGTCTTCCTGCACCGGGACCCCCTTAGCGTTGTCTCGTCCTGTGCCAAGCTGGCCCAACGGTTGCGCCGTCCCTTTACCAATCATCTGGATACCAACGAGGTCGGGCGCCAAGTGAGCGAGCGGCTTGTCCAGGCCGCCGATCACATGGTGGATGCCGCAGGTCGCATTCCGGGCATACTGCATCTCCATTATCGGGACGTTGTCGCTGATCCGATGGCCGCCATCCGCAAGCTTTATCGCCATTGCGGTTTCGATCTTGGGGAAATTGCCAAACAGCGCATGGAAGCATTTCTGAACCGGCAGCGCCCTCTTTCTGCCCGCCGTTACGACTTTGCTGAATTCGGATTGGACCCGGGCGCATTGCGAGAAAGCTTTGCACGCTATGTCCAGTACTTTGCCGTCCCTTAGAGATCAGCGGTTTACGATGATGGACTGATGCGTCAGTTACGTTTGCCAATCATCTTGGCCGGTGTCGCCCTTTTGGCCGGGCTGGCCTTGTGGGCAGGAATACCGGCGGTGGTGCACGCCTTCGCGGCACTGGGGATACCAGGCTTCAGCCTTGTCGTTTTTATTCATCTTCCGCTCATCGTGTTAATGGGCGTGGCATGGTGGTCTATCGGCCGTTCCGGCTGCGGGGCCCGCGTCATGCCCTTCGTTAAAGCACGGCTGGCGCGCGATGCGGTCGCGGAATTGCTGCCCTTCTCGCAAGTCGGCGGGTTTGCAGCCGGCGTTCGGCTTTTGTCGCTGACTGGTGTTCCCGCGGAGGCAGGAGCCTTTTCTCTCTTCGCAGACCTGCTCATGGAGTTTCTGAGCAAAGCGCTTTACGCGGTAATAGGCCTGGCATTATTGGTGTATCTGCGGCCTGGCAGGCCGCCGCCGCCTTATCTGTTGGCGACCCTGGGCGTGCTCGTTGGAACATCCCTTCTGCCACTGCTTTTCCGCGGCTTGCTTTTGCGCTTTGTGCCGCGATTTCTCAGTCGGTGGATATCGGATAGCGCGTCACACGGACTGCATTCATTTCTTGCTCCAAAGCGCGTGATGCCAAGTTTTGCACTGCACGCCATCAGCTGGACCCTGGGCGGTCTGGAAGCGCTGGTCACGTTGCACCTGATGGGAATCCAAGTGACGATGACCCAAGCGCTGGCTATTGACAGCCTGGTAACGAGCCTTCGCACATTGGGCTTCTGGATGCCAGCCGCGCTGGGAGTCCAGGAAGCCGCCTATGTCCTGGTCTGCGCCATGTTCGGCTTGAGCGCGCATGTGGCGCTCGCCTTTTCGCTGGTGCGCCGCGCGCGCGACCTGTTCATTGGCTGCATCGGCCTCGTGGTCTGGCAGGGCATGGAAGTGAGGTCGATGCGTCGCACAGCGTCCATGCTCAATTTTGAAGCCGCGCCGGAACCGTGACAATCCAATCCCTTTGCGCGCTTCCGCGGCCGGCAAACGGGCTATTTCCTGAAGACGATCATCTTCTCCTCGGTCATATCGCGCATCGTGAAGGGAATACCGCCGACGCCGTAACCGGACTGGCGGCGGCCGGCGAAGGGCATCCAGTCGGTGCGGAAGGCGGTGTGGTCGTTGATCATCACCGCCGAGGCGGCGAGCCGCTCGGCGACGTGGAGCGCGGTGCGCAGATCTTCGGTGAAGATGCTGGCCTGGAACGCCACATTGAGGCTGTTGGCCAAGGCAATGGCCTGATCGATGTCGGTGTAGGGCATGACGCAGGTGACCGGGCCGAAGACTTCCATCGTCGAGAGCTTGGCGTCCGCGGGCGGGTTGACGACGATCGAGGGCAGAAGCGTGGTCTCCGACAAGCGCCCGCCGCCGATGACCCTTGCGCCATCGGCGGCCGCCTCGTCGATCCAGGACTGGACCCTGTCGGCCTCGCGCGGAAGGATCAGCGGGCCCACCTCGGTCTCGGCTAGCATCGGATCGCCGACCTTGAGCTTGACGACTCGGGCCGAGAAGCGGTCGAGAAAGGCGTCGGCGATGTCGGCATGGACATAGATGCGCTGGGTTGATACGCAGACTTGGCCGGCATGGTAATAGCCACCCTTGACCATCGGCTCGATCAGGCGGTCCAGATCGGCGCTCTTGTCCACGAGTGCCGGTGCGGCGCCGCCATGTTCGAGCGCACATCTTGTGCCCGGCGGCAGCTTGGAGCGGAGATACCACCCCACCTTGGCCGATCCGATAAAGCTCAAGAAGGCGACGCGCGGGTCGGTCGCCAGCTTCTCGGCGAGGTCGTTGGTCTCGGGCAGGAACATCTGGCACCAGCCCTCGGGTAGGCCGGCCTCGCAGGCGAGCGCGAGCAGGTCGCGGCACGAGAGTGGCGTGGGCAGGGCAGGCTTGACGATGACGGGGCAGCCGACCGCGATCGCCGGCACGACTTGGTGCACAATCAGGTTGAGCGGATGATTGAAGGCGGAGATGGCGGCAACGACGCCGATCGGTTCGATGATTGTCGATGCCCAGCGGTCGGTGGCCGCGGGCGTTATGCCCATGGGGATTTCCCGGCCGCCCATCGTGCGCAGCACGTCAATCGCGTAGCGAACTCCGTCGATGGCGCGATCGGTCTCGACTAGAGCGTCAGCCACGGGCTTGCCGCCCTCGGCTGCGATCTGACGGCCGAGGTGTAGGCGTTTGCCCTCCATGAGAACGGCCAGCTTGCGCAAGATCTCGATGCGCTGAAAGGGATTGAGTCGGGCGCCGCGGTCGGCGAAGAGCCGGGCGGCGGTCGCGAGCTTGGTTTCGAGCGCAGCTGCGTCATCGCCCGGTAGCTCCATCAGCGGGGTGCGGTCAAACGCTTTAACGACGCCGATCATTGCTGCCTCCGTCTCCTGAAGCGTTGGCGGCTTGCGCATGGGCGCGTAGCTCGTCGACCAGAACCCTGGCATTCTCGGCGTAATCGACTGGGACGATGACCAGTTGGACGCCGCCTTCGTGAAAGGCAGCTTCCAGCGCCGGCACCAGGCCGTCGGCAGTTTCGACGCGGCGGCCATTCGCATTGTGGGCGCGCGCAAAGGCGACGAATTCCGGGTTGGTGAAGGTCATACCGAAATCGGGAAAGCCATCCGTCGCCTGCTTCCAGCGGATCATGCCGTAGGCATTATCCTCGAAGATCAGGACGACGAGGCTGAGCTTCAAGCGTACGGCCGTCTCAAGCTCCTGCGCGTTCATCATGAAGCCGCCGTCGCCGCACACCGCCAGCACGCGCCGGTCAGGATGCAGCATCGCCGCCATCATCGCCGACGGCAGGCCGGCGCCCATCGTCGCCAGCGCGTTGTCGAGCAGCAGGGTATTGGCCACACGCGTCCGATAATTGCGGGCGAACCAGATCTTGTACATGCCGTTGTCCAGGCAGACGATGCTGTCCTCCGGCATCGCCCGGCGCACGTCGTGCACGATGCGCTGCGGCGTGAGCGGGAAGCGGCTCTCCTCGGCCCGGTCGCTCAAGTGGGCGAGGATTTCCTCGCGCAGCGGTAGCAGCGAGGCAGAGTTGGGGAGCCTGCCTTCCAGCCGGTCGGCCAGCAGTTTGAGGCTGGGGCCGACATCGCCGATGAGCTCCGCATGCGGGAAGTAGACCTCCTCTACCGAGGCCGGTAGATAGCCCACATGCAGCACGGTGGGCCCATACGGGCCCATGAAGAAGGGGGGCTTTTCAACCGTGTCATGGCCGATCGCGATGATCAGGTCGGCGCGGTCGATCGCGTCATGGACATAATCGCGCTCGGACAGGGCAGCCGTGCCCATATAGAGCTTGGCGCCGCCCGCGACCGCGCCCTTGCCCATCTGGGTGTTGAAGAACGGGATCTGCAGGCGCCGGACGAAATTCGAAAGGGCGTCTGACAGGCGCGGACGACTGGCGGCGGCGCCCAGCATCACCAGTGGCCGTTTGGCCTTGAGGATCATCTCGGCGGCGCGGTCGAGTGCTGAGGGAGGGGCGACCGGATACTCGATCGGGTGGGGCGCGACCAGCGGCACGTCTTCCCACTCTTCGTGCGCGATATCCTCCGGCAGCTCCAGATGAACCGGCCCCGGCCGCTCCTGCTGCGCCAGGCGGAAGGCCTCGCGTACGATGGAAGGGATGGTCGCGGAGCTGACGATCTGGCGCGCCATCTTGGTCAGGGGCGCCATGGTCGCGACGATGTCGACAATCTGGAAGCGCGCCTGCCTGCGGGAGAGGATGCCTTTCTGACCGGTGATCAAGATCATCGGCATCGCCCCCAGCATGGCGTAGGCGGCGCCGGTGGTGAAATTGAGCGCGCCGGGCCCGAGGGTTGCGAGACAAACGCCCGGCTTGCCGGTCAGCCGGCCATGTGTCGCCGCCATGAAAGCCGCCGCCTGTTCATGGCGCGTCACCACCAATTTGATCGTCGAGCGGCGGAGCGCTTCGACAACGTCGAGATTTTCTTCTCCTGGAATCCCGAAGATCTGCGTGACGCCCTCGTTCTCGAGTGCCGCTACCAGCAGTTCAGCCCCATTCATCATGCGCTCCTTTCATCACAGTTCTTGATGGCGAGCTCGGGTCGTGAGCCAAATGAAGCCGCCCATGGTGAGAACCAAAAAAATCACAATGCGGTGGCATCATTCGCAGTCATCCGCGATCCGCCTAACCCCTTGTGTCCTTCGATGATGGCCAACGGGACCTTATTTTCTGACCAAAGCGCTCGCCGGGGTATTGGATATTTTTTTTGCGTTCTCCGTCGCTTTGCGGATCTGCGCCCGGATCATGGCGATGGACGCGTTCGCGTTGTCCGTGATCCGCTTCGCGTCTTCATTTGCCTGGGCTTGAATTCGTTGTGCATCGCTGTTCGCCTTTGCGATATAATTGCGGACGCATACGCTATAGGCTACGACCTCCCGATTATATTGTCTCACCTCATAATCGTAGAGGTTGGCCTTCGTCTTGTCGGGGGCCTTTGCATCCTCTGCCTGTGGCAGGACCTCGAATTCCGGCAGGCCACAGTGAGGGCCGGGATACTTATTCAGAGTATAACTTTGGGCGGCGGCTTGGCCGGCGCACAGCAAAATCGTTGTTACTGCTGCAATCGCCTCCTTCCGCCTATAACTGTATCCTCCCGAGCTCCCGTCCATTCTACATCCTATCAGCATCAACAGCAGCCAGAACTCGCCGAGCAGCAGGCATCGACCGTCACCAGCACGGTTCTAGGTGTGAATACAACGTGGGAAAGGGTAAGCGGGTCCGCTAATGCCTTTCGCCGCCCTTTCGCAGCCTCTCAAGGTCCAATTCATCGCTTGGGCCTTTGGGTTTCTCGTATCCATCGCGGTCTGTATGGCCTGGTGCGCGCCGGCTCGGCTTCTTTCAACCGCTTGTTCTAAATGCGCCCATGGGGCAGGTGAGTCGCCTGGCGTCTGGCGGAACTTCAATGCTTGGCTTTGTCTGCTTGCAGCACCACTCGCCGCACCAATGCTTCTTAGAAACGTAGCCCGGTCAGCCCAAGGTCGTATTCAATTCAACTGGGTGCGACTATGGCTACATTCTTTGGTCGTTGCATCCGGGTGGTTCGCGACACGAGTAAAACCGGAAGCTCTATTTGAGCCGGATGAATTCGCCATTCGGCGATTAGCGTCCTATGCGCCTTCAACGGAAGTTCCGTCAAGGAACATGGCTGCGGCGCCTTGAAATTTGGCCTCCTTTTCGCCATCTTTGGTCGAACGGATAGCGGTGAATTCCCGCATCTAGTGGGGCGTATCCGGAACCGGACGACAGATCGGTTCCGTAGGGCTTTCACCATGCTGTCGACAAGTACTCCCCCTGGGCAAGGTGGAACGCTTCTTCGCACGGTGTCAGGTCAAACAAAGCCGCGTTTGCGCGGCGGTGGAGGTCGAGCTGAAACCGTTTCTGCGTTGCATGCCATTCGGTGTCTTTACTTACCCGCGGCTCAGACGAGAATTGAGACGGTGTGTCGATTTTGGGGCACCTTTCCCATTCGTGTTGGCTGTGATCCCGTCTTCGGCCGTTCGGCGAAAGCCATCGCCGCCCCGCGTTCCGTTCAGCTCAAAGAGCGCCTTAAGCTGGTGCAACTCCGCAATACCTGGCCGCCTGCTTGAAGGTTTCGTTTCCTTTTCGGTTTCGTTGGGTCTTCACCGAGGACGGACTGGCGTCACCCCAAATTAAGCGGAGCCGTCGCTTTACCAGCCTAATATGGCGGTCGGGCGAAAACCGCCACGCTCGAGAGCGGCAGAAATTGCAGGAAGCCTCGCAAGCTGCGCGCGCTTGTCAGCCTCTCATTATCGCCTCACGCATGGGCAATCCCGGGGTCAGCTCGGTGGCAACGAAGGATTGCGCTGCCTGGAGTCCCTCCTGCTCGTTTGGAAGAAACTCGGCATCTTGGAAGGTAAAGCGCTTGAACGACTCAGCGATCACTCCAGTCGTCATGAGCGGCCTTGCTGATCTTCTCCATACCCACCGCAAACTGGTCTCTGGATTGGTCTTCGAACAATCGCGGAAACTGGCACTTGCGCTGCGGAGACCGGCCTTCCGCATGCCCGATTACGGCGCCCCAAAAGCTCCCCAATACGCTCTGCGCAAAAAGTAAGGAGCAGTAAGTCCCAAATGTAGGGCTTCTGTTCGGAAACCGGAAATTGCTCCCAGCCCACGTACTGGATGGCTGGGGCGGGAGGGATCGAACCTCCGAATGCTGGAATCAAAATCCAGTGCCTTACCACTTGGCGACGCCCCATCAGGCGGCTCCGTATAAAGCCACGCCCCGCGCCCTGCAAACCGGTTAAGGGGCGGGCCTGAAAAGACTTTCGCCTCACCTTTCTGGCTGTTGCGGGGGCGGGGGGGCATGGCTATAAGGGCGCCTCCCGAGGCGAGGGGCCCTCCTTTCGCAACTGGTATCGGAGAGTAGCTCAGCCTGGTAGAGCACTACGTTCGGGACGTAGGGGCCGGAGGTTCGAATCCTCTCTCTCCGACCAGTTTCCCAATAAATTTCAGTGAAATCAGTCTGTTACACGGACCGGGCGCAATTGGCGCCGATCAAGATCTTCGGCCCGGCTTTCGAGTGCCGGGGGCAGGGGGGTATCTGCCCGCGGCCGCTCAAACAGAAGCTTTCCGTTGGTCTCCAGATCGATCCGCACCCGCTGCAGGCTGGCCAGCATCCGGTCGCGATAGCCTTCGAATGCCGTGGATTTGGGATTGGCGTCCCACCAGTCCAGCTGCGGCACCCGCTGGGACAGGAGGAAAACCAGGCCTGCATTGATCGCGAAAGTCCCCACGCGCGCGATCAATCCAAACAGCATGTCCTGAACCCCGTCTTGTCTTAATTATTCGCCAGCGGTAACGGGTGGGTGCCGAACTTGTTCCGGACAGGCCCCTGCTTTGCGCCTGTGCTGTTGCCCTGTTCGGGCAGGAGAATGGTGACGGTAGTGCCGCGCCCGGGATGGCTTTCCATCTCCAATGCGCCGCCATGAAGCTCGGCGAGCTGCTTGGTCAAGGGCAGGCCCAGGCCTGTGCCTTGATTGTTCAGGATCTGCTGGTTCTCGACCTGGCCAAAGGGTTCCAGGGCTATGGCGATGTCCTCCTCGCGCATGCCCACACCGGTGTCCGACACCGATAGGGCGATGTTCTGTCCCCGGCGATAGACGTCGATGCTGATCTCTCCGCCTTGCGGCGTGAATTTCAGCGCATTGGACAGCAGGTTCAGAAGCATCTGCCGCAGCCTTTTGTCATCGGCAACCAGCAAGGACACGCCGTCGAAGACATGAACGCCGAAGCAGACATGGGACTGCGCCGCCAGAACCTCCAGTTCACGCACGCTGTCCACGACCACGCCGAAGACCTCGATCGTCTGGGGATGAAGCTCGAGCTTGCCGGCGTCGAGCTTGGACATATCCAGTAAATCGTTGATCATCTCCAGCAGGCGGCTGCCGCTGTCATGCAACAGCTCCGCATAGCGCTGGTAGCGCGAATCGCCCAGGGGTCCGAACATCTCCCGGCGCATGATGTCGGAAAAGCCGATGATGGCATTCAGCGGCGTCCTCAGCTCATGGCTGGTGACGGAGAGGCGCTGCTTGTAGGTCTGGACGTGCCGCTCCGCCCTGCAGGCGTCCTGTTGCGCCTTTTCCAGCTCCTGGCAGAGGTGCTGGATCTGCTGGCGGTAAAGAGTCTCTTCCGCGTCGAGCGGACGGAATACGATCAGCGCACCGCCGTCGGGCAGCCAGGAGACGCGGGGCTCCAACGCCAGGTGATGTTTTCCCGGCATCAGGTTGTGGCGCGACGGCCGCATAATGGGAAGGTTGATGGCGTCGCCCTTCGCGCGGCTCTTGTCCTTCAGAAGCGCGCGCAGCGGGGCCAGGAACTGTTCTTCGATCAGGACGGGGAAGCGCTCGCGGAATTTGCGATTGCACGCACTGATGATGAGGTCCCTGCCCAGATAAACGATGGGATCTGGCAGATGATCGAACAGAAGGGCAAAGTCGGCCTGGCCCGGGTTGGCCTCTGGACCGAAGCGTAAGACCGCAGGCATGATACCTCCGTCACAACACGGCGCCCCAGCCCAGCTTCACAGCCCTGTCGAGCCTGCGACAACGGGGTTAACAAAATCTGAATCCCGGACCCAAGTTCCTGAAGTTCCATACGATTTTGCATCGAAATATTTATAGGCGTCACGAGCCCATAAATGTGAGAGTTGTCGCCAAATTCCGGCGTCAGCGTCCGTTCGCGGCCTATCTTTTCCCCAAGGTTTCCCTAGATTTCCCGCATGGCGGGAACCGGGGCCGGCTGGGCACGTTGGGCCTCGGGGATTGTGGGTCCGGGGGGAATTTTGGCTATCAACCGTCTGATGCTGCTGGCTGCGGTGCCATTGTTCCTTGTGCTGGCGGTGGTCGCCTTCCTTGCTTTCCGTTTTGCCGCCGATGAGCGCGAGGCACAGGGATGGGTGCGCCATACCTATCAGGTCATGGAAGCCCAGCGCCGGCTGCAAGACGATGTGCAGACCGCCGAAACCGCGATGCGCGGATTCATTCTGAGCCGCGACACTTCGTTCGAAAGGGGCTTTCGCGGTTATCTGGCGCGCATCCCCGATGATCTCCGCGCGCTTCGCGCGCTCACAACCGACAATCCGTCCCAGCAGGCCCGCGCCGGTCGGCTGCAAAAACTGCTGGAGGCCCGTGCCCGGGGATTTGAAGCGGCGGTACGCGGCAATGCTCAGCCTGTGATTCGCACGCCCGAAGCCTTGGCTGGTCTGCTGCGCGGCCGCGAGCAGATGAACGCCATCCGTGGGGAAGTGACTGCCGGCCTTGGCGAGGAGCAGCGCCTGCTGGACGCACGCGAGAACGAGCGCCGCGCCACGGAAAATCTGGAGATCGCCTTTGCGGTGGGCGCCGGCGCGCTGACGCTGGGCATCCTGCTCATGGCCGCAGCCCTGCTGGTGCGCAACAATATCAGCCTGTCGGCCGCCGAAAAGGCGCGCGCCAATGAAGCGGCGATCCTCAAGGCCACGCTGGAAACAGTGCGCGACGGCATCGCCTATTTCACGGCCGAAGGCCTGCTCTGCGCCGCAAACAGCCGCTTTCCGGTCCTGCTGCAGTTGCCACCGGATCTGACCCGCTTGCAACTGACCCGGCTCCAGGATTTCGAGGGACTGGGACGCGCCGCTTTCGCGCCCATCTTCAGCCCGCCCATCGCCGAAAAAGCCGCCACCGACAGTATCCACATCGCCTGGGCCGACCGAGAACTGGACATCTACAAGGCATCCGTTGCGACCGGCGGATTCATTATCGGGGTGGTGGACATCACCGAGCGGCTCAGGGCCGAGGCGATGGCGCGCCAGTCCCAGAAGATGGAGGCGATCGGTCATCTCACCGGTGGGGTGGCGCATGACTTCAACAATCTGCTGCAGGTGATCAGCGCCAATCTCGACCTGGCGGCGGCAGGCGAGACGGTGAAGTCCGATTCGCGCCTCAGGGAGCGGATCGAAAGCGCCATCGGCGCGGTGGTGCGGGGCGCACGCCTGACCAGCCAGCTGCTGGCCTTTGCCCGCCGTCAGGCGCTGGAGCCCAAATCGATGGACCTTGGGCGGGTGATCCGCGACATGAGCGATATGCTGCGCCGGACCCTGGGTGAAACCATCGCGGTGGAAACCGTGATCGCCGGAGGCTTATGGAACACCCTGGCCGATCCCGGCCAGGTCGAGAACACGGTGCTCAATCTGGCGATCAATGCGCGCGACGCGATGCCGGCGGGCGGCAAGCTGACGCTGGAAGTCGCCAACGCCTATCTCGACGACACTTATGCCTCGGTCCACAACGAGGTCACACCAGGCCAGTATGTGATGCTGGCGGTGACCGACACCGGTACCGGCATGACGCCGGACGTGATGGCGCGGGTGTTCGAGCCCTTCTTCACGACCAAGCCTGAAGGCAAGGGCACGGGCCTGGGCCTTGCCCAGACCTATGGCTTCGTCAAGCAAAGCGGCGGCCATATCAAGATCTACAGCGAGGTCGGCCATGGTACGACCATCAAGCTCTATCTGCCGCGCACCCGCCGCCAGACCGATGCGCTGGCGATGGCCTTGGGCGCGCCGGTGCAGCGCGGCAACGAGCATGTCCTGGTGGTGGAGGACGATCCTGACGTGCGCGCCGCGGTGGTGGACATGCTCGCCGATCTGGGTTACCGCGTTGGCCAAGCCGCAAATGCCGAAAGCGCACTCGCGCTGCTCAGGCAACAGACACCCGACCTGATCTTCACCGATGTGGTGATGCCCGGCGCCATCTCTACCCGCGAATTCACCCGTCGGGCGCAGGAAATGCATCCACGCATCCGCATCCTCTACACTTCCGGCTACACCCAGAATGCCATCGTCCATAATGGCAAGCTGGATGACGACGCGCTCCTGCTCTCCAAGCCCTATCGCAAGGACGAGCTGGCCCGGAAGCTGCGCAGCGTCCTTTCCGGAACAGGCCGGGGCACCATCCCGCCGACGAGTGCCATTTCCGACCGCGGCATCAACGAGCGCCGTGGCAAGGTGCTGGTGGTGGAGGATGTGACGCTGATCCGCGTCACCACCATGGACATGGCAGCGCAGTTGGGCTTTGAGGCCGCAGAAGCAGCGGATGCCCGCGAGGCCCTGCGCCTGCTGCAGCAGGATGGCGGCATCACCATTCTTCTGACCGATCTTGGCCTGCCGGGGATGAACGGTCGCCAGCTGGTGGAGGAAGCGCTCAGGCTGAGGCCAGGCCTGAAAGTGATAATCGCCTCGGGCCATTCCTCCCGCGAGGCGGACAGCAAAGTGCCGGCCAATGGCATCGGCTATCTGATCAAGCCCTTTGACATGAAACAGCTGCGCCAGGCGCTGGAAAGCTGAAGCAGGACCAAGAAAAAACCGCCCGCGAGCTTGGGGCTCGCGGGCGGCGTTGCTTGCGTGACGTGGTTTTAGATCAGAACAGGATGCCGGTTTCGATCAGGCCACGGAACTGGTCGGTGTCGGTGCCGAACTGGCCGAGGGCCGCGCCAGGCGTCGTGCTGCTGGCGGAGACATAGGAGATTTCGGGACGGACGAAGAACCGCTTGTACTGCCAGGTCGGGGTGATCGTGAAGGAGAAGGCGTTGCTGCCCGCGCCATACAGGATGTTGGCCGGACCCGAGGAGCCCACATATTCGAAGCGGCCCGACAGCTTCCAGAAGTCGTTGAGACCATAGGTCACCAGGACGGCGCCGCTGGCGGAGCTGGTGTGGAGCAGATCCGAATTGGTGTACTGGAAGTAGGGGCTGATGGTCCAGTTGCCCGAAGTGTGGGTCCAGATCAGGTTGTAGATCGAGCTGTTGTTCTGGAACAGCGTGCTGCCCGCATTGCCATAATAGGTATGGCCCAGCTGGCCTTCCGCCGCCACCGCCAGCGTGTCCGCGCCGCCGTTGAAGGCGTAGGAGACCAGGCCGGAGATTTCATTGTAGCGATTGGAATAGTAGCCGTCGTTCCACGACACCGACAGGCTGAACGGGCCGCTGGTGTAGTTCGCCTGCATGCCGCGGCTGACCAGGGGCTCCTGCGCCCACAACAGGCCGCGCTCGACATTCATGTTCTCGTAGGTGAACGCATATTCGTCACCGATCAGGGTCGGCAGTTCACCCGCGATCACGTTGAAGGAGTCGCTGAGGACAACCTTGCCCCAGCCTTGCGGCACGGCGCCGAAGGTGGCCGAACCGGTGTTGGAGGCGTTGGTGTAGGGCGCGCCGAGCGTCGGATAGGAGTAGGCGCCGGCCTGCACGTACCACTGGAACCAGCCGTCGGTCTTTTGCAGGGTGACCGTGCCGTTGGTCAGGTCCATATAGCCGTCGCGGTCGCCGGGGACTTCATGGGCGTTGGTCTGGCCCATCACCATGCCGGACAGCGCGCCGCTCACATAGACCTTGCCCAGGATCTGATCTAACCCAGGAACCGAGTCCAGGCTGAAGGGGGCGGGATTGTTGGTCAACGGACCGGACATGGCGGGCATGGGCACCGGAGCGGGCGCAGGCGCGGCGGGCGCGGCAGCTGCGGCATCCTGGGCCAGGGCGGGCGCTGCAAAACCAAGCAGCCCGGCAAGGCTCACCGTGCCCAAAAACAATTTCGTCAAATTCTTCATTTATCAGGTCCTCTCGTTGCCGGGTGCGTATCGCCCATGCGGCCCCGCGCCCCCGGATCGCGATGACATTTCTGTTTCGCCCGCCTAATCTCAATATGCGGGGATGCCTTTTGAGGCGGTTTTGGTGGTTGGAAAGCTTGATTTGGCCATGCGTTGTTGCGATGCAACAGCTTGTTGCCTATTTATTGGGCTCAAGGCCTTTTCATTGAGCAATGTGGCGATGTTCAAAGATGTCCGAAATGTGGCCGCTGGCATTTTAATTTTCGCCTGATCGCCGTGAAGACTCAGATTGCAACCCAGGAAAAGACCCGCCATGCGCATCGTTTTGATCCGTCATGGCCAGCCGCATATCGCCCTCAGTCCCCGCACCGGGCATGCCGGTTTTTCGGATTATATCGACGACTATGAAGAAGCCGGGCTGGCGCCTTCCAGCCTGCCGCCGGAGGAATTGCGCGACCTGCTGAAGGAGCTGGATCACGTATTTTCCAGCGACCGTCCACGCAGCCGGCAGAGTGCGCAAAAGCTGGTCCCGCATGCGGAGCTGACGGTGGACCCGCTGTTCGCGGAAGCGCCACTGGCAAGCCCGCGCTTTCCTTTCCTGCGCATGGAGGTTCCCAAATGGGCGGTGATGTCGCGCATGCTCTGGCATGCGGGCTTTCATCCTAGAATCGAAAATCCGCGCCAGGCCCGCATGCGCGCCGGCAGGGCTGCCGATATATTGATCGCACGTGCGCGCAAAGCGGGCATGAGTGCGCTGGTTGCCCACGGCTATTTCAACTGGATGATCGGCAGGCAATTGCGTAAACGCGGGTTCAGGCGCACGGGAACGCACCAGGCACGTTACTGGAACACTGTTATCTATGAGGACCAAAATGATCGAGACGAAGGTTGAAATACCCGGCATTGGCGTTGAAGCGCTCTTCTTCCGCCCTGACGACATCGCAGACTTTCCGGGGGTTGTATTCCTGACCGACATCTGGGGCGTTCGTCCCGCCAATATCGGCGTCGCCAAAAGACTGGCCGAGCGGGGCTTCGCCGTCCTGATGCCCAATGTCTTCCACCGCTATTCGCGCATGACACAAGACGGTTTCGAGCATGGCGGCGAGGACGAAAGGATGAAGGCATTGCAGGCGCTGTTTCAGGCGCTGACGCCGCAGAACATGGTGGATGACGGCAAGGCCTATGTCGATTTCCTTCTGGCGCAGAAGGGCGTGAAGCCGGGCAAGGTCGGTATGGTGGGTTACTGCTTCACAGGCCAGATGGCGGTGCGCACAGCAGCCGCGCTGCCCGACAAGGTGGCGTCCGCGGCCTCCTTCCATGGCGGATTCCTGGTAACGGACGCGCCCGACAGCCCGCACAAGATCCTGGGGCCGATCAAGGCGCGGCTTTATTTCGGCCATGCGGTCGAGGATTCCACCGCGACGCCCGAGCAGGTCAAAACCCTGGAAGCCGGCTTGCGCGACTGGCATGGCGCGTTCGAGAGCGAGGTTTATGAAGGCGCCTTGCACGGTTGGACGGTGCCTGGCCGCGATGTCTACAACGAGGTGCAGGCAGAGCGGGCCTTCGAAAAGCTCGTTGGGCTTTTCGAAGCCACGCTCGAATAGGGCGCGGTTATTTGGCCTGGCTTTTCTTGGCGAGCGTAAGCGAGCTTAGAAAAGCTGGCCTCGCTTCGAGCCCGCGAGAGAGGCGAGGGCGGTCGCGGGGCAGTTATGCTCCGCGCGTCGCCTACGCTGTCGCCAGGCGACCCTGCTCGCGCCGCAAAATTCCTCGGGATCGTGCCTAGAGCAGCTTTATCTCGCGCAATCGTTGCTTGAGAAATTCGTCGGCAGTGATCGGCGGCTGGGCCCTGGAAAGGTCCGAACCGGGCAGGGGCGCGATCACATGGTCGGGCGCGAAATGCAGAAAAAAGGGCGTTGAATAGCGTGCCACGCCGCGCCGCTCAGGCGCAGGGTTCACCACACGATGGGTTGTGGAGGGCAGCCGCCCACAGGCTGCGCGGGAGAGCATGTCGCCAATGTTGCAGACCACCGCGCCCGGCGGCGCATTGATCGGCAGCCAGCTGCCATCGCGATCCCTTATTTCCAGCCCCGCTTCCTCCGCGCCCAGCAGCAGGGTGATGGTGTTGATGTCCTCATGCGCGCCGGCGCGGTCATGGGGACCGTCGCCTGCGACCGGCGGATAATGCAAAAGGCGCAGGATGGAATTGCCCTCCTCGATCGCCGCACCGAATGTGTCGCGCGGCAGGCCCAGATAATGGGCGATCGCCTCCAGAATGCGCGCGCCCAGCCGGTCCAGCGCATCAAACAGCCAGGTCTGATGTGCCTTGAAGCCTGGCACTTCGTCGGGCCAGACATTGGGCGGCATGGATGCGGCACAGGGATGGTCCGGCGGCAGGTCGCGGCCGACATGCCAGAACTCCTTCAGGTCATGGAAGCGGGCGCCCTTGGCGGTCTCCGTGCCGAAAGGTACATAACCGCGCTGGCCGCCCTGGCCGCTGATATAGGTGCGTTTGATGTCCTCGGGCAGTGCAAAGAGAGTCTTGGCGTCGGCCAAGGCTGCATCAATGCCCTCTTGGTCCAGGTCATGGTCGCAGACGATGGCGAAGCCGTAGCGTTCGAATGACGCGCCCAGCGCTGCCGCGAATCTTTTGAAGTCGCGCGCATGAAGCGTGAAGGAAACAGGCGTGATGCCGCGCATGGCGGGCGATCAGAGCATGGCCGGTATGACGCGGTCCGGCGGCTTGTGGCCATCCACGAAGGAGCGGATGTTCACGATCACCTTCTCGCCCATGTCGATGCGGCCCTCGATGGTGGCCGAGCCCATATGCGGCAGCAGCACCACATTCTGGGCCTTGAGCAGCTTGGGATTGACCGCGGGTTCGTTCTCGAACACGTCCAGGCCTGCGCCCGACAGATGGCCCTTTTCCAGCATCAGGGCCAAAGTGTTTTCATCGATCACTTCGCCGCGCGCGGTATTGACGATATAGGCGGTCGGTTTCATCAGTTTCAGCCGGCGCGCCGACAGAAGGTGGAAGGTGGCAGGGGTGTGGGGGCAGTTGACAGAGACGATGTCCATCCGCGCCAGCATCTGGTCCAGGCTGTCCCAGTAGGTGGCTTCCAGTTCCTGCTCGATCTCGGGCGCCACCTGTTTTCGGTTGTGATAGTGGATCTGCAGGCCGAAGGCCCGGGCGCGGCGCGCCACCGCCTGGCCGATTCGTCCCATGCCGACAATGCCCAGCCGCTTGCCCTGGAGCCGGTGGCCCAGCATCCAGCTGGGCGCCCAGCCCTTGAACTTGTCGTTTTCCATCGCAATCACGCCTTCCACCAGCCGGCGCGGCACCGCCAGGATCAGCGCCATGGTCATGTCGGCGGTGTCCTCGGTCAGCACGCCCGGCGTGTTGGTGACGGTGATGCCTTTGTCGGTGGCGGCCTTCACATCGATATTGTCCACGCCGGCGCCGAAATTGGCGATCAGCTTGAGACCCGGGCCGGCCTTGGCGATCAGGGCTGCGTCGATGCGATCGGTGATGGTGGGAACCAGCACGTCGGCGGTGGCCACGGCCTCCGCCAGCGCGGCCGGCGTCATCGGCGCATCTTCAAGATTGAGCCGCGCGTCGAACAATTCGCGCATGCGTGTTTCCACCGCTTCCGGCAGCTTGCGGGTGATGATGACAAGCGGCTTCTTGACCATGAAGTTCCCCTGCGCGTGGGACCATTAAAGCCCAAGGGCCTGGGTGACGGAAGCGGGCCTTGCTGGTAAATGTGTTCGCATCGTCATACGCGCGATTCATGACACGGTTTGCCGCAATTTTATGGATTCTCACCCTCCTGCCGGCTGAGGCTCAGGAGCATGACAAGGTGCTGCGCTATGTAAGCCAGCGCACCGACAAGGCTTATCTGCGCGAGGGGCCAAGCTATGCCCACCGGGTGTTGTGGGTCTATCGTCACAAGGGCTACCCCTTCGCGGTTCTGGCCGAATTCGATGTCTGGCGCCGCGTGCGGGCGGCCGACGGCGCGGTGGGCTGGATGAGCGCCTCGATGCTGAGCGACCAGCGGACCGTTCTGGTGACAGGCCAAGGCCGGACGAAGATTTTTGGAAGCGCGGCTGGCGGCAAGACCGTGGCGCTGGCCGATCCGGGCGCGACCGCCGCGCTGGAAGCGTGTGCGCCAACAGCCTGCCGCATTCGTGGCGAAGGCATCGATGGCTGGATTCCCAGGGATCGCATCTGGGGCGTGGACCGCGACGAAGTCTTCACGAAATAAGCGCATGCAATCGGTCATCGACCTGCCAGACGGCGCCCGGATCGTCCAGGACATTGCGGGCAGCGAAAACGGGATCGTTCTGTTTGTCGGCCGCCTGAATTTTCGCGCGGGCGGTGCGTTTTGCGACCGCGTTGCCGCGCTATTCCGGGAATGTGGCCTGGCCTTTGCGCGGTTCGAACCGCCATTCGAGGCCGCCAGCCATCGCATCGATCCCGGCGGACGATTGCACGCGCTTCCGCCTGCGCTGCGCAGGCCACTCAAGGCGCTGCACTTCATGCTTTGCCCGCGCACGTCCCGGTTCCTGTTTCCTGCGGTGCGGCAACGGTATCAGTCAGTTGCCTTCTGGGAAGAAAGCCTTCTGCGCGCCGTCGGCGTGCTGCCAAGGCTGCCGCTTTTGCTGGCGGGCTATTCACAGGGTGCGCGTGTGGCGACATTGGCGGGCGCGCGCGCAGGCGCTGCCGGAATTGTCTGCTTCGGCTATCCCTTTAAAAACCCGCACGAGCCGGAGGATGCCTCCCGCACGGTGCATCTGGGCACGCTGGATACGCCGTGCCTGATCTTTCAAGGCACGCGTGACGAATATGGCGGGCGTGATGTTTCCCTGCGCTATCGCCCGTCCGCGTCCGTCACGTTGGAATTCATCAACGCCGACCACGGCTACATGCTGTCCGCCGCCGACAGGTCTGTCATCCGGCGCCGTCTGCGCGATTTTGTGGCGCAAACGGTCCAGCTCAGTGCCGGAAGTGGCGCATGCCGGTGAACACCATTGTCAGATCCGCT
The DNA here is from genome assembly GCA_036488555.1 of Rhizomicrobium sp. Taxonomy (GTDB): domain Bacteria; phylum Pseudomonadota; class Alphaproteobacteria; order Micropepsales; family Micropepsaceae; genus Rhizomicrobium. Next base: position 16,477 of record DASXHL010000004.1, on the reverse strand, counting down.
TCGTCGGCCGCGTCGATCACTTTCTGGTCGTTGACCGAGCCGCCGGGCTGGATCACCGCCGTGGCGCCGGCTTCGGCCACCACCAGCAGGCCATCGGGGAAGGGGAAGAAGGCTTCCGATGCCGCCGCCGAGCCGATGGTGCGTGGCTCGGGCCAGCCCGCGATCCTGGCGGCATCCTTCGCCTTGAGGGCGGCAATGCGCGCGGAATCCACGCGGCTCATCTGCCCCGCGCCAATGCCGGCGGTCGAGCCATCCTTCACATAGATGATGGCGTTGGACTTCACATGCTTGCCAATGGTGAAGGCCAGAAGCATGTCGGAGATTTCCTGCTCGGTCGGCTGGCGCCTGGTGACGACCTTGAGCTTGTCACGGGTGACGCGGCCATTGTCGCGGCTCTGGACCAGGAAGCCACCCGCCACCGACCGATAGGTCAGGGTCGGCGCCAGCGGATCGGGCAGGCCGCCGGCCACCAGCAGCCGCAGGTTCTTTTTCGAGGCCAGGATTTTCCTCGCATCTTCATCGGCGTCGGGCGCGATGATCACTTCGGTGAAGATCTTGGAGATTTCTTCGGCGGTGGCGCCGTCCAGCGTCTGGTTGAAGGCGAGCACGCCACCAAAGGCCGAAACGCTGTCGCAGGCCAGCGCCGCCAGATAGGCGTCCCTCAATGTCTTGCCCAGCGCCACGCCGCAAGGGTTGGCATGTTTGATGATGGCGCAGGCGGGCGCGACCTTGGGATCGAATTCCGCCACCAGCTCATAGGCCGCGTCGGTGTCGTTGATGTTGTTGTAGGACAGCTCCTTGCCCTGGAGCTGCTGGATGGTGGCGACGCCGGGGCGTGACGAGCCGTCGGCATAAAAGGCCGCTTCCTGGTGCGGATTCTCGCCATAGCGCAGGCCCTGGCGCAAGAGACCGCCAAAGGTGCGGCGGCGCGGCGGCTCCCTGTCGCCGTCCTTTTCCAGCTCGCCGGCAAACCAGTTGGAGACGGCGGCATCGTAGGCGGCCGTGCGGGCGAAGGCGCGCTGGGCAAGCTTCTTGCGAAAGGTGAAGCTGGTGGCGCCTTCATTCGCCGCCATCTCCTCCAGCACCACTTTATAATCCTCGACATCCACCACCACCGTCACCCAGTCATGGTTCTTGGCCGCCGAACGGGTCATGGCCGGGCCGCCAATGTCGATATTCTCGATCGTGGTCTCGAAATCGGCGCCGCGCGCCACCGTGGCTTCAAAGGGATAGAGATTGCACACCAGAAGATCGATGCCGGCGATACCATGTTCTACCATGGACGCGGCATGGTCGGGCTTGTCGCGCAGCGACAGAAGTCCGCCATGCACCATGGGATGCAGCGTCTTGACCCTTCCGTCCATCATTTCCGGGAAATTCGTGATTTCCGACACGTCGGTGACGGCAAGACCCGCATCGCGCAGCGTCTTGGCGGTGCCGCCGGTCGAGATCAGCATCACGCCATGTCCCGCCAGCCCCTTGGCGAAATCGATCAGCCCGGTCTTGTCGGAAACGGATAAGAGGGCGCGGGAAATCTTGCGGACTGTCATGGCGGGAACCGGGCGTTGGGCGGCCCGCCGCTCTTAGCGCCTGTACAGAAAATATAAAAGGGCGAGCGCGCTACTTGCGCACAACGACCACAGCACCGGCACCGGATAATGCTGGCTGTTCCAGGCCAGGACGAAATCGCCGGGCAGGGCATCGGGTTCCACCATCATGACGACGGGCGCCAGAATTATCGCGCCCGACACCAGTACCAGAAGCAGGGCGCCCAGTTTTTTCACCCGGCCTCCGCCGCAAGCGGCATGGGGACGAGACCCAGCCTGGCGAACAAGGCGCGGTCGCTGTCGGCCAGCGGATTGGGCGTGGTGAGCAATTTGGGGCCATAGAAGATGGAATTGGCGCCCGCCAGGAAGCACAGGGCCTGGGTTTCGTCGCTCATGTCTTCGCGGCCGGCGGACAGCCGCACCATAGATTTGGGCATGGTGATGCGGGCCACCGCGATGGTGCGCACGAAATCCAGCGGATCGAGTGGCGTGGCCAGCTGTTGGGGTGTGCCTTCGATCTGGATCAGCGCATTGATCGGCACGCTTTCCGGATGCGCCGGCAGGGTGGCGAGCGCATGGATCAGGCCGACGCGATCATCGGCACTCTCGCCCATGCCGACGATGCCGCCGCAACAGACCGAAATGCCGGCCTCGCGCACATGTTCCAAAGTCTCCAGCCGGTCCTGGTAGGTGCGTGTGGTGATGATGTGCCGGTAATATTCGGGCGAGGTATCGAGATTGTGGTTGTAATAGTCGAGGCCCGCCTGTTTCAGGCGCAGTGCCTGTGGTGCCGTCAGCATGCCCAGCGTCACGCAAGTTTCCATGCCCAGCGCCTTGACGCCTTCCACCATTTCGCAGACCGCGTCCAGGTCGCGGTCCTTGGGCGAACGCCAGGCCGCGCCCATGCAGAAGCGCGAGGCGCCGGCGTCGCGGGCGGCCCGGGCGTCGGCCAAGACAGCCTCCACTTCCATCAGCTTGGATGCCTTGACGCCGGTGTCGTATTTCGCGGACTGGCTGCAATAGCCGCAATCCTCCGGACAGCCGCCGGTCTTGATGGAGAGCAGGGTGGAAATCTGCACCTCAGTCGGATCGAAATGGGCGCGGTGCGCGCTCTGGGCGCGGAACAGCAATTCCGGAAAGGGCAGGGCGAAAAGGGCGGCGATTTCTTCCCTTGTCCAGTCGGAGCGGGGGACGAAATTCAGGTCACGGGCGGGTGCGTTCATGGACCCAGTTTATGGGGGTTCGCGGAGCCGTAAAAGGGTGGACGAAACAGGGGCAAACCGCTAACAAAGCCGGCTCGCGTGAAACGCGAATGATGACACCCTGGGGCCCCGGTGGTGGAATGGTAGACGCGGCGGACTCAAAATCCGTTGCCGCAAGGCGTGGGGGTTCAAGTCCCTCCCGGGGCACCAATCTTATGCGCCGCTATGCGGCGCATAAGATTGGGCCCCAGTCATTTATTTGATTTGCCCGTCCTCGCACGCAAAGCGTACTGCGGGCGGGGGCGGGGCACCATTGCTTTGAGCAAACCGGTACAAAGCGATGCCGAGCGGGCCGCGCGACGGTGATAGCGAGGACAGGCGTCTCTCATGATCGCTGCCCGATATCCCAACTGGGTTCTCATCACCTGCATCCTCGCCTCCAGTCTGGCTTTCATCGACAGTTCGGTCACCAATGTCGCCCTGCCGGCCATCGGCCGCTCGCTGGCGGGCAGGGCTGCGGACCTGCAATGGGTAATCAACGCCTATCTGCTGCCGCTCAGTGCGCTGCTGCTCCTGGGCGGCGCGGCCGGTGACCGTTATGGCCGGGTGCGCTTGCTGGTGGGTGGCACCGCATTGTTCGCTGCCGCATCGCTCGCCTGCGCCCTGGCGCCAGACCTGAGCGTGCTGCTGATCAGCCGCGGCGTACAAGGGCTGGGCGCAGCCATCCTGATGCCCAACAGCCTGGCGATCCTGGGCGCGAGCTTTTCCGGCGAGGCGCGGGGCCGCGCCATCGGCATCTGGGCGTCTGTCGGCGCGGTGATGGCGGCGATCGGTCCAGTGCTGGGCGGATGGCTCATCGATGCCGTGAGCTGGCGCGCCATATTCCTGATCAACCTGCCGCCGGCTTTGGGCGCGATCATCCTGGCGCTGCGTTACGTGCGCGACAGCCGCGAACGCGACAGGCCCGCATTGGATATGCCCGGTGGGGTACTGGCAACCGCTGCGCTGGGCGCTTTGACCTGGGGCCTCACCATCGGCTCGGGTGCCGCCGGCTGGAATGCATGGGCCGTCGGCGGTGCGGGAGCGGGCGTGGCGCTGATGCTCGCCTTCATCGCCATCGAGGAACGCCGCGGCGAACGCGCCATGATGCCGCTTGCGATGTTCGGTTCCGCGAGCTTCATCGGCCTGACCCTGTTGACCTTGCTGCTCTATGGCGCGCTGGGCGCGCTTCTGGTGCTGATGCCCTACATGCTGATCCAGGCGAACGGCTATCATGGCACCGCAGCCGGTGCCGCACTCGCGCCTTTCGCGTTGATCCTGGCGCTGGCTTCGCCGCTGATGGGACAGCTGGCCGGCCGCATCGGCCCGCGGCTTCCGCTGACTGTCGGTCCACTGGTGGTGGGGATTGGCTTTCTGCTCGAACTGCGCATCGGTGCCGATGCGCATTACTGGAGCGAGGTCCTGCCTGCGATCCTGGTGATCTCGCTGGGCATGGCGTGTGCGGTAGCGCCCTTGACCAATGCGGTGCTCGGCGCGGTTGACGCGCGTCACACCGGTTCGGCGTCCGGTTTCAACAGCGCCATCGCGCGCGCCGGTGGTCTGATCGCAACCGCGCTTCTGGGAGGTGTGCTGGGCACCAAAGGCCAGACGTTGATAGAGGGCTTTCATGTCGCGGCATGGGCCTGCGCCATCGCTTGTCTGGCCGCATCTGCAAGCGCCTTTTTCCTGATTACGCGCCGGTAGCGGAAGTGATAGCGTGCGGCCACAAAAATGATGGGGAGTTTCCAATGCGTCTTGCCGTTCTTGCCACCGCGACCTTGATCGCCGTGCCCGCGCTGGCCCAGCCTTTGCCGGCGCCGGCGAGCTATCCGCCGGTGGTGGGAGAAAAAGGCGTGGTGACCACGCATGAAATCTCCCTCGACATGGCCGAGAAGATCGCGCGCGCCGGCATCGAGGCCTGCCGCAAGATGGGCTTCCACACCACCATGGTGGTGATCGATTCCGGCGGCACCATGAAAGCTTTCCTGCGCGACGACAAAACCGGGCCGCACACCGTGACGCTCGCGCAGGACAAGGCCTTCACCGCGCTGACCCTTGCCTCGCGTTTCGCCACCTCGGCCACTTTCGCCACAGCGCGCAGCTCCACTTTGGGTTCGCCCATGACCAACATCCGTGGCGTCGTGGGCGTGGGCGGCGGCGTGCCGATCAAATATCACGGCGAGGTGATCGGGGCGGTCGCGTCATCCGGCGCGGTGGGCGGTGACAAGGACGAGCTTTGCTCGCAAGCGGGCATTGATGCTGTGGCCGACCAGCTCAAGTGATGATTTCAACGTTACGCCGGCGCGCACGGCGATCGAGCTGATTTCGGCGGCGGCGCTGTTTCGCGCCTATGCCAAGTCGCTGCCGGTGGACCTCGCGCCGCAGGGCTTTTCGGAGGAATTGAAATCGCTACCCGGTCCATATGCGCCGCCGGATGGCGAGCTTCTGCTCGCAAAGCGTGGCGATCATGTGCTGGGCTCCATTGCCTTGAAGCCGCTCGAACCAAAGGTGGCGGAGGTCAAGCGGCTGTTCGTGCGCCCTCAGGCGCGCAAGACCGGTGTGGGCAAGGCGCTGGTTGCCGCAATTCTGAACACGGCCAGGGAGCGCGGCTATCTGGAGATCAAGCTGGATACGCTGCCCGAGATGGAGAGCGCCATCGCGCTCTACAAATCCTTCGGCTTTGGGCCCATTGCGCCCTATGGCAGCCATCCCTATCCGGGCCTGGTGACGCTCGGGCTGAAACTGCCGGCTAAATAAAGGCGGCGGCGCGAAAGAGCCGCCGCCTTCATTCGTGTTTCTGCGGTCAGTGGCTTGCGGCGATGACCGAGGCGATCACGCCACCGGCCACGGCAGCCAGCACGTAATTGTTGTCCACCCGGCGCCATTCATAGCCGCGCGGCGGCCGCCTCAGGTGATTGCTGCGATAGTCGGAGACGCGTTCGCCGCGATTCCAGTCGTCACCGCCGATGCGGTCGCCCTTGTGCCAGTCGTGATGGCCCTGCATCATCATGGAATTGCCCGGATGATGATCGTCATGGTTCATCATCATCGTGTTGTTGTCATGACGGTCGTCATGACGGTCCTGGGCCATGGCTGGCAGGGCCAGCAAGGTCAAGGTGGTGGCGGCAATAATCAGGCGTTTCATGTCACTCTCCCTGTTTTGGAAATGGCCGGAAGATTACACCATCCAACATGAACCTGGGCTGACCGAATTGCGGCGGAAATAGATGCTTTGTCGCAAAGTCTGTCGCGTCACAGGGCCTGTGATGCAAAGCTTTTCGCCACCCAGTCTATGAAGACTCGCACCCTGGGCGACAATTGCCGGCCCTGTGGATAAAGCAGCGAAACCGGAGTGGGCGAGGGCGGGGTCTCTTCCAGCAGCGCCACCAGCGTTCCGCCGGCGAAATCCTCTTGCAGTGCATAGCGCGGGACCTGGATCAGCCCCAGGCCCAGGCGCGCAGCCGCACGATAACTTTCGGCCCCGTTGACCGACAAGGTCATCGGCAAGGTGATTGTCTTGCGCGCGCCGCCCACCATGAATTCCAACGGCAGCACACCGCCGGTGGCAGATGAGCGGAATCCGATCATGCGATGGCCGTCGAGCGCATCCCAGCGTTCGGGGCGCCCGAAGCGTTTGATGTAATCGGGCGACGCGACGGTCACTTCTTCCAGCAGCGCCAGGCGGCGCGCGACCATGTCGCCGACCGGCGGTTCACCGGCGCGCAGCACGCAGTCAAAGCCTTCGCGCACCAGATCCACGAAACGGTCGCCCTCGCTCATGTAAAGTTCGATGCCGGGATATTCGGCGAAGAAGCGCGGCAGGCTGGGCAGGATCAGTCGCCGCGCCAGCCCGCCTTGAGCGTCGATGCGCAACAGCCCGCTGGGCTTGGCGCCGCTAAAGCCGCCTTCAGCGTCCTCGATTTCCGCCAGGATGGAGAGACAGCGGTGGTAATAGGCTTCGCCGTCGAGTGTGGGGCTGACATGGCGGGTCGTCCGCTGCAGCAGCTTCACGCCCAGCCGCGCTTCCAGCTGCTTCACCGCATCGGTGACGGTGGAGGCCGGCAGGCCCAGGTCACGGGCGGCGGTGCTGAAGCTCTTCTGCTCCACGATGCGGGCAAAAACCCGCATGGCATCAAGCCGATCCATTATCCGAAAAATCCGAATAGTGTTCGCGGATAATGCCTGATTATCCGAAAATGGAAAGGGGCCATCTTCCAGTCAACGAAACCCCAAACCGGAGCCCCCTATGACCAAGATCGCACTCATCACCGGCGGCAGCCGCGGCTTGGGCCGCAATACCGCGCTCGCTTTGGCCCGCAAGGGCGTGGACGTGGTCTTCACCTATCACAGCAGGAGGGACGAGGCCGAAGCGGTTTCGGCCGAGATTGAAAAGCTGGGCCGCAAAAGCGCGCACTTTCAGCTCGATACCGGCAAGATTGCGGACTTCCCTGCCTTCGCCGCCGGCCTGAAAAAGACGCTGAAGGAAACGTTCGGCCGCGAGAACTTCGACCATCTGGTCAACAATGCCGGCACCGGCCTTCACAGGCCCTTCGCCCAGACAACCGAAGCGGAATTTGACAGCCTGATGAACATCCATTTCAAGGGTGTCTATTTCCTGACCCAGATATTGTTGCCGTTGATTGCCGATGGCGGACGGATCGTGAACCTGTCCAGCGGACTGGCCCGCTTCAGCATGCCGGGCGCGTCCGCCTATGCGGCGATGAAGGGCGCGGTCGAAGTCCTGACCCGTTATCTCGCCAAGGAACTGGGCCCGCGCGGCATTGCCGTGAACACGGTGGCGCCGGGCGCGATCGAGACCGATTTCAATGGCGGCACGGTGCGCGACAACAAGCAGGTCAACGACATGGTCTCGTCGGTCACCGCGCTGGGCCGCCCCGGCCTGCCCGACGATATCGGGCCCGCCATCGCCTCCCTGTTGACCGAGGACAATCGCTGGATCAACGCCCAGCGCATTGAGATCAGCGGCGGCATGTTCGTCTGACACCCTGCCGAGCATAACGCGCACGGCAGCCTTGCGATTCAAAAACCAGAATCGAGAGGCGGCCGTCACGCGACTCTGCTCTGATGGCGTCATGAGCGCCAGGAATTGGGGACTGCTGTTTCTGCTCACCCTGTTGTGGGGCAGCAGTTTCTTTTTCTACAAGATTCTGGTCGCGACGCTGCCGCCGGTGACGGTGGTGTTCGGCCGGGTGGGCATCGCGGCCATCGCGATGAATCTGTGGCTCGCGGCCACCGGCCAGAAGGTGCCTCTTTCCGGCGGGCATTGGCGGCGTTTCCTGCTCCTTGGCTTTCTCAACAACGTGCTGCCCTTCATCCTGATTGCCTGGGGCGAGACACGCATCACCAGCGGGATGGCCTCGATCCTCAACGCCACCACGCCGATCTTCATGGTGGCTGTGGCGCACTGGGGCACGGAGGATGAGAAATTGTCATGGGGGAAGGCGGCAGGTATCGCTCTGGGCATCCTGGGCGTGATGGTGATGGTTGGTCCCGACGCATTCGGGGGCGGCAATTACGTCTGGGGCGAATGGGCGGTGGTCGGGGCCTCCTGTGTCTACGGTTTTGGCGGCGTCTACAGCCGGCGCTTCAAGGATCTGCCGCCGCTGGTTGCGGCGACCGGCCAGGTCAGCGGCGGCGCCGTGATTTTGCTGCCGCTGTCGCTGCTGGTGGACCATCCCTGGAGCCTGCCCGCACCGGACGCCAGCGTGTGGAGTTCACTTCTGGTCATTGCGCTGATCAATACCGCGCTGGCCTATTTCGTCTACTACCGGATGCTGGCTGGCGCTGGAGTCACCTATATCTCGCTGGTGACGTTCCTGATCCCTGTCATTGCGTTGCTCCTGGGCGCGATCTTTCTGGACGAGCACGCGACAGCGCAGGCGCTGGCCGGCATGGCGGTCATCGCCCTGGGACTGGCGGCGATTGATGGACGGCTATTGAAGCTGCGAGCGTCCTGAGCCTAAGCGAAGGTCACTCCGCCGTCCAACCGCCATCAATGGAAATGATGGCGCCCGTGATGGAACGCGCCATATCGCCGGCCAGATAGACGGCGAGCGAGGCGATCTCGTCCACGGTCACGAACTGCTTGGTGGGCTGGGCGTCCAGCAGCACATCGTTGATCACCTGTTCGCGTGTCATGTTTCGCGCTGCCATGGTGTCGGGAATCTGCTTTTCCACCAGGGGTGTCCAGACATAGCCGGGGCAGATTGCGTTGGCCGTGATGCCGAAGGTGGCGGTCTCCAGCGCCACCGTCTTGGTCAGGCCGGCGATGCCATGCTTGGCTGCGACATAGGCCGATTTGAAGGGCGAGGCGACCAGGGCATGGGCGGATGCGGTGTTGATGATGCGGCCCCACTTTTTCGCCTTCATGCCCGGCACCGCGGCGCGCGTGGTGTGAAAGGCTGACGACAGATTGATGGCGACGATCTGGTCCCATTTCTCGGGCGGGAATTCCTCGATCGGGGAAACGAACTGGATGCCGGCATTGTTGACCAGGATATCGACCGAGCCGAGCTGTTTGGTGGCATCGGCGATCATGGCTTCGCATTCCGCGCCCTTGGTCATGTCGGCGCCGCTATAGATGGCCTTGACGCCGAAATCCTTTTCGATGCCGCTGCGCTCTTTCTCGATTGCCGCTGCATCGCCGAAACCGTTGATGCAGACATCTGCACCTTCTTTCGCGAAGGCGCGCGCGATCGCGAGCCCGATGCCCGAGGTCGAGCCGGTGACAAGAGCAACTTTGCCTTTGAAGGACATGCGGTATCTCCGGAAAAGAAGGGTGGCGGCCAAGAATGGCACGTCGCCACGCGCCCTCGAAAGGGCGATAAGCCGCACCGGCAGGTCGGCAAATGTCACAATTTCCGCTATGATTCGACCATGGACACAAAATCACCGCACAGCCATCCGTCTGGTCATCGCTATGCGCCGGTCCGGCGACCGGATGGCTGCGGTCGCATCGCCTTGGTCTTGCAGGGCGGCGGCGCGCTGGGCGCCTATCAGGGCGGGGTCTATCAGGCGCTTCACGAGGCAGGGCTGGAACCGGAATGGGTTTCCGGGGTCAGTATCGGCGCCATCAATTCTGCCCTGATTGCAGGCAATGCCCCCGACCGGCGGCTGGCGGCCCTGTGCGAATTCTGGGACCGGGTCACCGACCGCACCATCTGGCCCTATACGCCCGATGGCGACATCTACCGTGAGACCCGCAACACCATGTCGGCGCTGACCACGGCGATCTTCGGCCAGCCCGGCATGTTCAATCCCCACAAGATCAATCCCTGGTTCCTGCCGCCTGGCGCCAGGGATGCCACCAGCTTCTATGACAACTCCCCGCTCAGGGAGACGCTGCAAGAGCTTGTGGATTTCGAGCGCCTGAATGACGGGGAAGTCCATTTCGCGGTGGGTGCGGTGCATGTGCTCACCGGCAACTACGTATTCTTCGATAACCGCAAGGAAGAAATCCGCATCGAGCATGTGCTGGCCAGCGGCGCACTGCCCCCGGCATTCCCCATGGTGCAGATCGGCACCGATTATTTCTGGGATGGTGGCATCGTCTCCAACACCCCGCTGCAGCATCTTCTGGCCCAGGACGACGACATCAATTCGCTGGTCTTCCAGGTGGATCTGTTCAGCGCACGCGGCGAGCTGCCCAAAACCATGTCGGACGTGATGGGGCGGCAGAAGGACATCATGTATTCCTCACGCACCCGCCAGGTGACCGACAGTTTCGCCCGCCTGCAGCGCTGGAAGACCCGCGCCTATGAGGCGCTGATCCTGGTGCCGGAAGACAAGCTCAGCGAGGAGCAGAAGGCGATGCGCGAAAAGCTGGCGCATTTGCCCAAGGCCACCATCCTGCAGCTGATCTATCAGCAGAAATCCTATGAGGGGAATGCGCGCGATTACGAATTCAGCGCCGATTCCATGCATGAGCACTGGAAGAACGGCTATGAGGACACGGTCAGCACCTTGAAGCGCAAGGACTGGCTGGAAATGCCGCCCAAGAATGTCGGCGTCATCACCCACGACGTGCACCGCGAAAATGAAGGCCGCTGAGTTTGCCGTCTGACGGGGGCGCCCTGATTGCAGGACGACTCGAACGGTTGCCGCCCACGCGCGGCTTCTGGCGGCGGATCAATCTTCTGTCGCTCGGCGGCTTCTTCGAATTCTACGACCTGTTCATGGCCGCCTATATCCAGCCCGGGCTGGTGAAGGCCGGCATTCTCACCACCACCACGTCAGGCCTGTTTAGCATCGGCGGCTTTGCGAGTTTCGTCGCCTTCTTCTTCCTGGGCCTGTTCGTGGGCACCGCGCTGTTCGGCTTTGTCGCCGACCGGCTGGGTCGGCGGGTCATCTTCACCGGCTCCCTGCTGTGGTACGCTGCCGCCTCGCTGGTGATGGCCTTCCAGCAGGACGCGCTGCATCTGGACATCTGGCGCTTTCTCTGCGGCATCGGCATCGGCGTGGAGCTGGTCACCATCGACACCTATATCGCCGAACTGTCGCCGCCCGGGTTTCGCGGCCGCGCCTTCGCCTATGCCAATATCATCCAGTTTCTGGCGATCCCGACGGCGGCGCTGCTGGGCTGGTGGCTGGTGCCGCGCACGATCCTGGGCCTGGATGGCTGGCGTTTTGTGGTGATGGCGGGATCGGTGGGCGCGGTGCTCGCCTGGTTTGCGCGCGCACGACTGCCGGAAAGTCCGCGCTGGCTCGCACAACATGGCCGCAGTCAGGAAGCGGAGGCGATTGTCGAGGCCTGGGAAGTGGAAGCGCGTCTGGAAGGCGCGGAGCTTTCGCCACCAAAACAGCAACCGGCGGAGCACGGCAAGGGCTCGTTCCGCGAAATCTGGCGGGCGCCTTATCTCTCCCGCACCCTCATGCTGATCGTCTTCAACCTGTTCCAGGCTGCGGGCTATTACGGCTTCTCAAGCTGGGTCCCGGCGCTTCTGATTGCCAGCGGCATCGCGGTGACCAAGAGCCTGGCCTATACCTTTGTCATCGCCATTGCCGCGCCCATAGGGCCGGCACTAGGGCTTTTGTTCACCGACCGCATCGAGCGCAAGTGGATTGTGTCGGGCGCGGCGCTGGCGATCGCGGCGAGCGGGCTCGTCTTCACGCAAGCCCATGGCATGGTGGGCGTGATTGCTTGCGGCGTGGCGCTGACGCTCGCCAACAACATTCTCTCCTTCGCCTATCACGGCTATCAGCCGGAACTGTTTCCCACACGCATTCGGGCGCAGGCCGTTGGCTTCGTCTATTCCTTCTCGCGGCTCTCCACCATGTTCAGCGCCTTTGTGATCGCGGCGATCCTGAAAGGCTTTGGCTCGGCCGGCGTGTTCGTCTTCATCGCCGGCTGCATGATCGTGGTGGCGCTGGTGATCGGATTGTTCGGGCCAAGGACACGCGACCTGCCGCTGGAGCAGATCTCGCATTGAAAACTTCTTGAAGTTCAAACGTTTGCCCCATGAATTGATAAATTCAATTTTTTCTGCTTGAAAAATTGATTTTTTAAGTATCTCTTGCGCCTCGCCCAGAGATATCCGTGACCAACCCTAAAGACTGGCAGGAACTGACCAAACTGACCCAGGGCGCGCCCCTGGTGGTCGAGCGGGTGCGGATGGGCGACATTGCCATCGAAGGGGCGTTTGAGCTGCCCCAACTGGCGCGGCTGACCTGGGAAGACCAGGTCTTCGTCGCCGCTTTCCTCAAGAGCCACGGCTCGATCAAGGAGATGGAGCAGGTTTTCGGTGTCTCCTATCCCACGGTCAAGGCGCGGCTGAACCGCATCGCCGGCCAGCTCGAATTCGTCGATACCAATCCCGCGCCGCTGAAGCCGGAAAGCGGGCGCAGCCAAATTCTCCACCGGCTGGAGCGGGGTGAGATCACCCCCGCCGAAGCCATCCGCCAGCTGGAGGCCCCATGAAAACCGAGATCCTGCCGCCTCTGACGGCAACCGTGCATGTCAAGCCGTCGGGCTGGCGCTTTGGCTTGCGGCTTTGGCTGCCGCTGTTCCTGCTGTGGCTGCTGCTTCTGCCGCTGATGGTGCTGGCGCTGCCGTTCCTGCTGATGGCCTGTTTGATCTTCGGTATCCGCTTCTGGTCCACCATCCGCGCCGTACTGGCTTTGCTGGCGGCATTCCGCGGCACCCGTGTCGAGGTCCAGGACCCCAATACCCGCGTCTTCGTCAACCTGCAGTGAAAGGCCGTGCCATGAACGACAATCGCCGCAAGATTCTGGACATGCTGGCCCAGGGCAAGCTGACAGCAGACGAGGCCGAGCGCCTGATCGCTGCGCTGGAGAGGGGAGGCTCCGGCGCCAGCCTGATGAGCGAGGCCGACAAGGTCAAATATCTGCGCGTGCTGGTGGACACGATCGATCCGATCGAGGGGCCCACCAAGGTGAATGTGCGCGTGCCCATGCAGCTTCTGCGCGCCGGCGTGCGGTTGACCGGGGTGATCCCGACGCGCGCGCGCGAAGAGGTCAACAATGCGCTGCGCAAGGAAGGCATCGAATTCGACATCAACAATGTCACGCCACAGAATTTGGAAGAGCTGATCGAGCAGTTGCGCGAACTGACCGTGGACGTGGCCAACGAACACACCAAAGTTCGGGTTTTTTGCGAGTGAAGTCTTTTTACCTCCTCCGCGCTTTGCAATTTTTCGCGCGGCCGCTTTGCGGCGTTCGGCGGGCAAAAGCTCCACTGGAGCTTTTGCGACCCGCCTCACGGGGAGACGGGCCTGAGCTTGGTATCAGCATATGAATTACAGACACGGCTATCACGCCGGCAATTTTGCCGACGTGGTCAAGCACATCGCCCTGATCGCGGTTCTTCAGCATTTGAAGAAGAAGGACACCGCCTTTGCAGTGGTGGACAGCCATGGCGGCAGGGGCGCCTATGACCTTGCGGGCGAACAGTCCGCCCGCACCGGCGAGGCCGGCAAGGGCGTCGCGCGGCTGACGGATCTGTCCGGTGAGATGCCGGAGGCGCTTTCCACGTATCTGTCGCTGGTAAAGGGTGGTTCTCTCTATCCTGGTTCGCCGTTGATCGCGGCACGGCTGCTGCGGTCGCAGGACCGGCTGACGGCGATCGAAAAGCACCCTGAGGAGTTCGCGGCCCTGAAGGAAACGCTGGCGCCATTTCCCAACGCCATAGCGGAACAGGGCGATGGTTATGCCCGCGCCGTCAGGCTTTTGCCGCCGCCGTCGCGGCGCGGACTGGTCCTGATCGATCCGCCTTTCGAGTCGCCGGGCGAGTTTTCCGACCTGGCGCGCACCCTGCGCGAAGCCTATCGCAAATTCGCCACCGGCATTTATCTCGCCTGGTATCCCGTCAAATCCCAGGCCGAAGCCGATGCCTTCGCTGGCGAGGTGCTGGCCGGGGGCATGACCAAGGCCTTGATCGTCGATGCCGCCATTGCCGCTGCCGAAGGCAAGCTTGGTCGCGCCGGGCTTCTGGTGATCAATCCGCCTTACGGCTTTGATGCCGTCCTGCAGGCCAGCGCCGCCCTGGTCGCGCCGAAGCTCGAAGCCACCATCGGGACACGCTGGATTGCAGGGGCCGAGTAAGTTCCCGTTTGCCACCCGCGCGGGCGGAATTTTGGCCGGTTTCGCCATCAAGGCTTGGCTGAAGCGGGCGGGCTGATTTAATGTCCCCGCAGGGGTGGGGACATGAGCAAGAAAGTTTTCCTCAGCCATTCCAGCAAGGATCACAAGACCGCGTCGGCGATCTGTGCGGCGCTGGAAGCACGCGGCCATGCCTGCTGGATGTCCTCGCGCGATGTCATGCCGGGCGAAAATTTCCAGGGCGCCATTGTGCGGGCCATCCGCGAGGCCGGTGTGATGGTGCTGGTGTTTTCCGCCAACGCCAACAATTCCGACGAGATCAAGAAGGAAATGGCGCTGGCCAGCCAGGTGCGGATGATGGTGATCCCGGTCAGGGCCGAGGACGTGCTGCCCAGCGAGGATTTCACCTACGAGCTGGCGACCCGGCAATGGATCGACATGTTCACCGATTGGGAACAGGCGATCGAAAAACTGAGCCGGCAGATCAGTGTGGCGATACCGAAGGAAGAAAGCGCGGCTCCGGCCTTTGGAGCGCGCGCGCCCGCGCCTTCCGCGAAAAGCCGCCAGCTGATGTTTGCCGGCATTGCCCTGGTCCTGTTGGGGGGCAGCGCAGCCGCCTACTGGCTTATGCGGCCGGTTCCCCGACAGCCTCCGCTGCCCATCGAGCGGCAGCAGCCTGTACGCCAGCCTTCGGCCATGGACACCGCCCGTCTCGAGGACGATCTCTGGGATTCGGTGAAGGGTAGTGGCGACGCCGCCGTGGTCCGGTCCTATCTCGCGAAATATCCGGGTGGCACATTCGCGGCGGCGGCGAAGGCCAGGCTGGCGGAGCTGGACAAGGCCGCCCAGATCCCCACGGCAAAACCGAGCTTTCCCTGCGAGGGTGTGAGCAACACGGCTCAGAGGCTGATTTGCACAGACAGGGCGCTGGCCGCGCTGGATGTCGAAACCGCCTCGCTCTACCGAAGGGCGCGGGAGAACGCGGTTGATACCGCTCCGTTGGCCGACGAGCAGAGCGCCTGGCTTTTGCGGCGCGACCACTGTGGCAGTGTGGAATGTATCCGCGCAAGCTATGCCGAGCGGCGGGCCGAAATCGGCCGCTGGCTGGGCGGCGAGCAGTAGCGAAAATCCGCGCGGGTTGCCGCGCTACTCTCGTTCCGGCACCGGCACGTTGAAGCCGTTGAGCGTGGTTGAGACCAGGCAATAAAGACCCACCAGATAAATCATCTCATTGGTGGAATGCTGGCCGAAGGTCTTGACCGCGATCCGGTAAAGCGGCTCGGGCAGAGTGCTGCCGCGCACCAGCGCATAGGTGAAATCGAAAGCGACGCTTTCTTCCGGGCTGAGGTCGGCAGGCTTCAGATTGGCGACCAGGGTGGCGAGGCGCTCTTCGCTCATGCCCTCGCGCTCGGCCACAGCGATATGGGCATAGATCTCATAGGCCGCGTCGAAGCGCGCGCCCACCACCAGGATGACGATCTGGCGGATATTGTCGGGCAAGCTGGCATTGGCCGTCATCGCCAGGGTGAGGTCCCAGATCGCCTTGCCGATACCCGGTTCATGCAGCCAAGGATTCCACGGGCCCATCAGCGCGCCGTCGTCGCGCAGCACCTTGAAGGCGTTGAAGTTGCTGGCAATGCCTTTCTTCATGTCTTCGTAGAGCGGTTTCTGTTCGGCGGTGAGGTCGGCGGGGGCGATCAGCGGCAGGCGCATGGCGGGCTCCTTTGGAAGCTGGGTGGTCATTTCCCGGCAGGGACCGGGATGTTAACAGCCTGACGGGAAAGAATTCTGACAGGTCTTGCCATCCGAGGCCTGTTCCCATATCACCGCCGACGGACAGGTGGTCGAGTGGTCGATGGCACCGCACTCGAAATGCGGCGAGCCTGCAAGGGCTCCGTGGGTTCGAATCCCACCCTGTCCGCCATTAGAAAAAAGCCCCGCGTGGGGCTTTTTTTAATGGTGAATGGATTTCGGTGACGACCCGCATGCGGTCCGAGCAATGCGAGGACCGAAACGCGTCTTGCAGTTGTATCTGCGATCCCCAGTTCCTTGCGCTGCAACGCACCCAAGCCCGACAAATAATCCCTTGTGACTTCGGTGTGGAATTCACAC
>DASXHL010000084.1:0-33904 GCA_036488555.1 Rhizomicrobium sp. | reverse complement strand
TTCATGCTTGAGTTATCCTCTGATCCGAGCGGCAAATTCACTGACGAGCCTGATGAGAGCCAACCACAAGCTGCTGCTACAGCCGTGCGCAACGATGCCTTGGGCACGCTCTGGTTCCGTTGGAACGGCCGCATGTACAGCGTCGAATTCGTGGACAATCGCGATTATGCCCAACCGATTAGGGCGCTGTACTATATCCCGGGCGGCAAATATCGCGTGGCGTGTATTTTCAGTAATGACATGCGAAGGCTGTCATGGCGTATCGCAGATGGTGTTCCGAGCAAATTGAAAGCCCGAGCCGAGGAAATTTGCCGGGAGACTGGCACTCTTCCGCCTAGAAAATTTGGGGCTGTTGCAATGTTGTCGGAGCAAGGTCGAAAGTACATACGGCGGTATCCCTTTAGGGAAACGACGTTCGATCCTGCATGCGAACTGTCGAGTGACAGAAATTGCCGCGATATCTGGGAGGTAGACTATGACAATAGCGGCACCAGGCATCGTCTCCTGAAGCTTTACGGTGCGAGCGGAGCGGGACGAGGCTGTGACGCACAGCGATTCATCGTCCTGGGAGTGCACGACCGACCGGTTGCCGGAGATAAGGAAATCCTACCGGAAACGATGACGGGCGACTGCGCAAGTGAACTCACCTGGGCTCAGGTGGGCCAGACGGTCGTGTTGTACGGTCAGACCGAAGGCTATGCACCCGACACTATGTATCTTCAGCGGGGAACAGACGCTAGTCCCATCTGTATCGCACCCTTCCACATCCAAACCAGTATTACCTTCAGCGAAGAATAAGCGGCCAATGCGCTGGGGGATTTGCCTGCGGACGACATGTCCTTTCGCCGAAGGCTCTGTTTCGCTGCCATGGCTAATTTCCCAAGATTGACACCTGCGCC
Organism: Rhizomicrobium sp.; assembly: GCA_036488555.1. Taxonomy (GTDB): domain Bacteria; phylum Pseudomonadota; class Alphaproteobacteria; order Micropepsales; family Micropepsaceae; genus Rhizomicrobium. Next base: position 33,005 of record DASXHL010000084.1, on the reverse strand, counting down.
CCCGATTGCGGTACTGGGGCATGGATCGTGGGGATCTGATTCGGCGGCGATTGCCTGAAATCGCCTTCGCCGCGCTGTTCGGTGCTGGCCTGGTGCTGGGCGGCAATGCGGCGCTGGCGGGGCTGCCCAAATTCGCCGATGCGGTGCTGCCCGGCATGGCGGCACAAGCCAATGTCAGCGACGGGCTGGCCCATGGCGTGGCGCGGCTGGCGGTGCCGCAAGGCTTTGGCGAAAGCCGTTTTGCCCCCCAGGTGCTTTATCCCGTCGCCGAGAAACCGATGCCGGCCTGGCTGGCCGATGCCATCCGGCTTGGCAGCGGTTCCAAAGCATCGCCCTCGCGCGATGCTGTGTCGGCGGCGCACAGCGATTCACCCGATGGCCCGCCGCCTCGCTATGCGCGGCCGGTGATCGCCATCTGCATCGACGATCTGGGCGAGGACCTGGCCGGCACCGACAGGGCCATGGCCCTGCCGCGCGAGGTGGCGCTGTCCTTCCTGCCGTATGCCGACACCACGCCGTTCCTGGCGGAAGCGGCGGCGCGGCGCGGTCATCTGGTCCTGGCCCATGTGCCGATGCAGGCAGTGGGCGGGGAAAATCCCGGGCCCATGGCCCTGAAATCGGGCATGGCGGCGGACGAGATCGCGCGCTTATTGGGTCAGAACCTGTCGCGGGTGCCTGGTCTGGTCGGCGTCAACAATCACGAAGGCAGCCGCTTCACCGCCGATGCCGTGGCGCTGGCGCCGGTGATGGCCACTTTGAAGGCGCGCCATCTTTTCTTCTTCGACAGCCGCACCGGCCCCGCCAGTCAGGCGGAAGCCGCGGCACGCGCGGCCGGCGTGATGACGGCCGGGCGCGATGTGTTCCTGGATGACGACCAGCGCGCGGCCGCGGTGAGCGCCGAGCTCGAGATGCTGGCGCGCGAAGCCAGGCGCACCGGCGTCGCCATCGCCATCGGCCATCCGCATGACGTGACCCTGAAGCTGCTTGCCGCCTGGCTCGAGCAGGATCACGGCGTGACGCTGGTGCCGCTGGACGAGGCCATCCGCCTCAAGAACCGCGATCCGCTGGCGCTGGCGGCGCGCTAGGGCGCGAGACTGCCTAGCGCGGTTTTTTCCTGTCCGCATTGTCGTCCGCTTCCAATTTCATGTTGCGCTCGAACTCTTCCGCGGTGTTCAAAAATTTCGCCCGGAATTCGGGATTATAGGTTTCCGATGCAAACTGGCGGAAAAGCCTGGCCAGGCGCGCCAGCTCCGCATGATTCATGTTCTCGGTCATCAAATGCCGTGATGTGAAATGTAAGTCCGTGCATCCGCGCGATGCCGGATTTCCGCCTTGATTGATTGCTAGCTGTCGCTTGCAGGGCCGCAGTCACGCGAGCGCAGCAGAAAGGAGCCGCCGCGGTGGCAGACATCGGTGTGGATCTCCTTCTTCACATCCGCCAGCTTCGCCATGAAGCGATCCTGGCCGGCGATGCCCAGGAGGGAATGCGTTGACGTCCGCCGAACCTGTTGCGCGCTGATGGAGCGGTCGAGCCGCGACACCGGCGCGAGGAGCAGGCCCCCCAGCGCAATCAACACGCAGAAATTCAGAAACCGCAGGCAGAAAGCCACCGCACACCCCCTTTTTGGGTGTGACCATAAAGTCAAGGCGATGCCGGCCGGCGAACAATCAGTTCCACAAATGACGCGATATGTTTCGTTATGGCACCAATTGGCGATCACGCTTTCACCTTGAAACCATTCGTTATCCTTGTGGCGTCAATCACGGTTCCAATTGCCGCCGGACCGGTAACATTGTGTGTAACCGCGCTTTGACCGCGGGAACTGTTTCAGTGAACCCGGTGACACAAGCACGCGTCCTTTCCCATGCCGCCAGCCTTTTCGAGGGCAAGGTGCTTCTGCTTGCCGGCGCGGGCCGCAGCGGCAATTACGCAAACCTGCTCGACAGCCGCGGCTATCAGGTCCTGCGGGCCGCGACAGTGGGCGAGGCGGGCAGTCTTCTGAAGCGGCATGCCGATATCGCGCTGGTAATCGTCGGCGGTCACGCTTGCCTGGATGACGACATCCTTGCGGTGCGCAAGATCCGGGCGTCCGCGCCGGATGCGTCGTGGGTAGAATATGTCGTGCTTTCGGCGGGCTCGGCGACGCCGCGCATACCCGTTTCCGACCAGGAAGCCGAAGGCATCGTCTCCGTGGAAGACCGCGACCACGCCCTCTCGGCCATCGCCGACGCCTTCAACCTGGCGCGGCTGCAGCGTCACCAGATGAGCGAGATGTCGGAACTGGAGCGTTCGCTGCAGGAATTCCGTACACGGACGGAGGCGGCCATGGCCCAGCTTCTGGCGCGCGCACGCGGCAGGCTTTCGAACGCCCTCGGGTCCGATGAACCGGCTCCGGGTAATGAGGATCTGGCGCGCGCCATGGATGAGGAGCGCGCCCGCGCCCGCATCCGCGAAAAGCTGTTCGGGTCGTTCCGCCTCGGCCATGCCGGGTGGACGCTGATGCTGGTCCTGGCCGAGGCGCAAGGCGCTGGCGGCGAACTGACCGTCAAGAGCGCGGCCTATGCCGCGGGCATTCCGCTCTCCTCGGCGCTGCGCAAGATCAACGAGATGTGCGAGGACGGGCTTTTGCACAGGCGGTCGGACCCGTCCGACAACCGCCGGTCTTTCGTGACCCTGAGCGAACGCGCCAAGGGGCTGCTTTCCGAATATCTGGCGGCGGTGTGGCGCGCCGCCAAAGGCTGAGCGGTCACGAGACCGCGCTCAGCCGGTCATCGTGGAACAACTCATAGACAATTCCGCGCAGCCAGTGATGGCCGTCGTCGCGCTGGAAGCGTTCGTGCCAGAACTGGCCGACGTCCAGCGGCGCAGTATCGAAGGGCAGCGGCATGGCGCGCAATCCGCCCCGGCCACACAAGGCGCGCGCCAGGCTTGCGGGAATGCAGGCAACCAGGTCGGTGGACGCGACAATGCGGTCGAGCCCGGCGGAATGGGTAAGCTGCAGCGCCACGCGCCGGGTCTTGCCGTGTTTCGCGGCAAGCGCGTTCAGGTCGGCCTCGAAACGGGAATGGCTGCCCGCCATCGGCATATAGACGATGTGTTCGGCGGCGAAGAAGTGCTTGGCCGCAGGCTTCTTGCTGATGGCGGGATGACCATCGCGCACCAGAACCGCGAAGGTTTCGCGAAATAGCCGCTGCTGCAGAAAATCGGCATGGAGGCCCTTGAACAACCCGATGGCGAGGTCGATCTGGCCGAGCTTCATCATCTGTTGCGCGGCATCCAACGGCGGCTCCACCGTGTCGATGCGGATGCACGGCGCAACCTTCTGCAGCCGCGCGACCAGCGGCGGCAGGAAGACCGACTGTCCGATATCGCTGACATACAGGCGGAAGGTGCGATTGGACGTCGCCGGATCGAAGCCGCCGCCGGCCTGCAGCGCCAGGCGCAGCGAGGCGAAGCCCTCGTCGATCAATGAGGCGATGCCGTCTGCCCGTGGCGTCGGCTGCATGCCATCGGGGGTCTTCACGAACAGCACATCGCCGAACAGCTCGCGCAGGCGCTTGAGCGCGTTGCTGACGGAAGGCTGGGTCAGGTGCAAGGCTGCGGCCGCGCGCGTCGTGCTTCTGGTCCGGTACAGCACGTCGAACACGCGCAGCAGGTTCAGATCGACATTGCGCAGGTCGTTTTCGGGATTCATAGCGCGAGGCATTGGGGGCGGGTCATTGATGGCGTGAATGACGGTATTCGAAATCGAAATTTCACGGCGGGCCGGGGCCAACCTAACTTTGTCGCGTTCCGACACGGCCCACCAAACCACGGGCAACGGTCGAGGCAAAGATACTAGGCGGGCTTATGCAGGACAACATCGTGCTGGATGGCCCCTCAAACCAAAGAAGGAGAATTGTCATGACCAACAATGCTGTGAAGTCCATCGTTCTCGTCCATGGCGGCTTTGTCGATGGTTCGGGCTGGGAAGGCGTCTACAAGGCCCTGACGCGCGACGGCTACAAGGTCAGCGTCGTCCAGAACCCGACCGTCACGCTCAAGGACGATGTCGCCGTCACCCGGCGCGCCATCGCCGCGGCCGAGGGCGAGGTGATCCTGGTCGGCCATTCCTATGGCGGGGTGGTCATCACCGAGGCGGGCACCGACCCCAAGGTGGCAGGGCTGGTCTACATCACCGCTTTTGCGCCGGATGCGGGCGAGTCCGTCGGCAAGCTGATCGCCAATCCGCCGCCGGGCGCCCCGGTCCCCCCGATCCTGCCGCCACAGGATGGCTTCCTGATGCTGGACAAGGCGAAGTTCGCGGCCTCTTTCGCCGCCGACGTGAAGTCTGATGTGGCCGATTTCATGGCCAACTCCCAGGTGCCATGGGGTCTGGATGCCCTGAACGGCGAGGTGACGGTGCCCGCCTGGAAGACGAAGCCCAGCTGGTATCTGGTCGCCACCGATGACCACATGATCCCGGTGCCTGCCCAGCGCTTCATGGCGAGCCGCGCGGGGGCGAAGACCGCCGATCAGGCGGGCAGCCACGCGGTCTATGTCTCCCAGCCCGAGGCCGTGGCGGCCATCATCAAGGACGCCGCCAACGGCGTGCGCAAGTAGTTCTTTAGTCCCCAATAAAAACTCGCCGGCAAGCCTGGACTTGCCGGCGAGTTGTCGTGTTGCGTGAGACGCTGCCTTATTTCCGGATGAACCGGGCCACATCCTGCTTCAGCAGATAGAGCGATACCGCCAGCAGAACGACATCCTTCATGAGAAAGGGCACGTTGCCCGTCATGGCCGGGAAGCCTCCCGCGGCGGCGTCCCAGCCTTGCGGCATGAAGGGCATGATGGTGACGGTCGCGATGAAGGTGCCGGTCGAGCCAAGGGCGCCCAGAATGCCCAGTGGCCTGCTCCAGAAGCCGGCGAGCAGCAGGCTGCCGAATGTCCATTCCGAGACGCCCAGGAAATAGCTGGCGCCGGCATGGCCGAAGACCGGATAGAGCCAGAAGATCAGTGGCCCGTTGCTGATGAAGGGAACCAGTCTTTCGAACTCGTAGGGGAACCACTTCTGATAGCCGAAGAAGAAGAACATGATCACCATCGAGGCTCGCACGATGTGGTAGTCGATATCGGTCGCAAGCACGCCCGATCTGTTCGGTGTACGGATAAACGGCGTTTGCGCCGTGGTGGAAAGCGTCGTCATGGTCGTGATCCTTTCCTGTTCGAGACCCGGCTTCACGTAACGGCGGGGAAGTCGATCTCGGTGTCGTTGATGCGGTTGAAGATGTTGGTGAAGGTGATGGTCGAGAAGGCCAGGCTGATCTCCACCAGCTGGGCATCGCTGTAGCCCGCGGCCTTGATGGCGGCGAAATCCTCATGCGTGACGGTGCCGCTGGTGCGGGCAAGCTTGCGCACGAAACTGACCAGCGCGTCGCGCCTGGCGTCGCCGGTGGGCTGACCCTCCCGGATCTGCTTGAGCACCTCCGGCTTCACGCCGGCGAGCTTGGCGAGATGATTGTGAGCAGCAACGCAATAGTCACAGCCGGCGGCGTCGCTGATGACCAGTTTGATGACCTCGCGGTCGCGCGCGGGCAAGGTACCGGCGGCCAGCACCGCGTCGGCGGCGAGAACCGCTTTCAGGGCGGCGGGGCCATGGGCCGCGACGGCCTGGTAGGCGTTGGGCACGTTGCCCACGGCCTTTTTGATCTGGCCATAGACCTGACCGGACGGACCGGTATCGGTTTCGAGATTGGGGATGGAAAGACGGGACATTGCTGCGCTCCTTGGCGGTTGGTTACGGAGCGAAGTTATGGCCTGGGTGTGAGACTTTAAATGTCGTAAGGTCTCGACTATATGCTCTATCGTCTCATTCTGAGGACGCGATGGATTGGCTAAGCCAACTGTTCGAGATGATGCCCGTGCGCGGCCGGCTGGACCTGCGCTGCGCCTATGGCGCGCCCTGGCGCATCGACCAAGGGCCGGGCGAAGTGAACGAAATCCCCTATCACGCCGTACTGGCGGGCTCCGCGGTGCTGGAAGATCCGGCTGGGGGCAGGCCGATCACGCTCAAGGCTGGCGACATCCTTCTGCTTCCCGGCAATCCGCGCCACATCATGCATGACGGCAGCGGGGCCGCACCGCTGCCGGCCAGCAACCGGACGGCGCTCAATCTCACGATCAGTGAAAATCGCGGGCACGGCGAACGGCTTGACCTGTTGTGCGGGCATTTCACCGTCGCGCCGCCGCATGACCGCCTGCTGCGCAGCTATCTGCCGCCGCGTTTGATTGTGCATACGGGCGTCCGGGCAGCAGATGAGGCAACCGCAAGTCAACTGGCCAGCCTGGTCGGTCTGATGCGAAGCGAGACGGCGGATGGTGTGCTGGGTGGCCGCGCCATGCTGAACGCGCTGTCGACGGCGATGTTTGCGCTTGTGCTCAGGTTCGCCAGCGAGGCGGTGGATGCGCCGCGCGGTCTTCTGGCCCTGGCGGCCGATCCGCGCCTTATGCCGGCGGTGGCCGCGCTGTTCAACGAGCCGGCGCGGGCCTGGTCGCTGCCAGAACTTGCGCGCCTGTGCCACATGTCGCGGGCCACGCTGGCGCGGCAATTCCGGGAGAAGCTGGGACGCTCGGCCAGCGATCTGCTGACCGAAATCCGGATGGCGCTCGCCGCCAATGAGTTGAAGAAGTCGCCGATCTCGACAGGCGCCGTGGCAGAGCTGGTCGGCTATCAGTCTGAGGCGGCGTTCCAGCGCGCCTTCAAGAAAGAGACGGGCATGACCCCGGCGCAGTGGCGCAAGACGCAGAGCGCCTCAGGCCGGGACACCTTTGCAATACCGCCGGCACTGCCGGGCCCTGTGCAGTAACGCGCTTGTTATTCCGCGGCGTGGGGTATGTTGGCCGCGGCGGAGGCCGCCGCATCCGAGACCAGTTCGTCGAACAGCGCCCGGTAGTGGATCATCGCCTGACGCAGGTCTTCGGTGGTGGCTTCGCTCTGCCTGTGGCGCAGGGCGATCTCGTGAGCGGCGTGATAGTGCTGCACAACGACCGGATGATCGACTGACAGGTCGGCCGATCGCTGATCGAAATCCTGGACGGGGTAGCCGCGGGCATTCATCACTTCTCCCAGCAGGTCGTCGGCGTGACCCAGCGAGGCTTTGGGATTGTCGACGAATTCCGCCTGGACCTGTTGCCAGCGGGCGATGAAGCGGGCCTGCTCGTCCTGCGTCAGCGCCCGGATATTGAAGCGGGCGGCGCGGCGTTCGCGTGCCTCCAGTTCCCGCTCTGCCGCGGCGGAACTGCCGGTGGCCGCGATCAGGCGGTCATATTCCGGCCCGAAACGATCGCGCAGAAGACGCCGGCGCCGGGCTTTCTGCTGGCTGTGGACGATCAGGGCGATGACGATGGCGACGATGATGACGGCCGCGACGGCAATCAGGATGATGGAAGTGGAACTCATGGCGCTGCCTCCAAAATGATCCCGCCCGTAGCATTGGCTAAACGGGCTGCGGCAGCAGTCGTTCCGCGCCGGTACGAATGTGGGTGGCTGCACGGCGGCGCGCTGAGCTTCAGAGCGCGCGCTAGATGGCCTCTGCCCGGCGGGGGCGGTTGCAAAGGGTTTGCAGGACACATGCCGTCCGAAGGCCTTGGTCTTCGGACGGCGTGTTCGTCTCATCCCTGCCAGGCATGCGCCTGAAACGGAGCTTCCAGAGGCGGCTTGGTGATGCTGCCGGTGTAATTTGTGATCGTGGAGGCTGCGACGATGGCGATCACCTCCAGCGCATGATCCTTGCCAAAACCGGCCGCGATGAATTGATCAATTTCTTGATCCCCCAGGCGCCCGCGCTTTTCGATCATCGTTCTCGCCAGGGCAGAAAGCGCGGCGAGCTTGCGGTCCTTCGGCAGGTGGCCCTCGCGAATGGCCTGCACGTCCGCCGGATCGATCCCTTCCTTGAGCGCCAGCGCCGTATGGAACGCGACGGCCCAAGTGGATGCGTTGGTCACCGCATCGGTGAGCAGAACGATCTGGACCTGCGCTTCCGTGAAGCTGCCGCCATGCACATTTCCGAACAGGCCGACAAGGCTGTTGATCAGAACAGGCGACGTCGCAATCGCACCGAGGATATTCGGGATCATGCCGAAAGCCGACTGCAACTCCCCAAGCGCCGGTTTCGAGCGTTCGGGGGCGGATTCGATTGTGTGAACGGGAAAGTTTGTCATGTGAGCTGCTCCTTGTTGGCGTTGGCTATGCGGCTGATGTGGGGATGGGGCTGTGGGTGAATTTGCCAATAAACCCTCGGTCCCCGCCAAATCGGCCCCGGCGCGGACGTGGCTGTTCTGCGGTCCTGCGGCCCGAACTGGACAAGGCGAGGCGAGGCGGGCCAGGATTGGCGGAAATGCCAAAGTCCCCTCATTTCTCGCCAGGTCCGATCCGGGTTGTTGAGGTACTCGCCTTTCCGGCTGTGCAACTGCTCGATGTCTCAGGGCCGGTTCAGGTCTTCGCCTCGGCCAACGATTTCGTCGCCAATGCCACAGGCACGCCGCCTTATCGGCTCAAGCTCGTGACGCAAGGCGGCCAGGGCGTCGTCTCCTCGGCGGGCGTGACCTTGGCGGCTGGTCCGCTCAGCCAGCGCAATGCGGCGCTGGACACCTTGCTGGTTGCCGGCGGCCCCGGGGTGGAGGTGGCTGCCGCAAACCGGGCGTTGATCGATTGGCTGCGGCAGCGGGCGGCGCAGGCGCGCCGTATAGCGTCTGTTTGCACTGGTGCGTTCCTGCTTGCCGCCGCGGGTCTGCTGGACGGACGTCGCGCGGTCACTCACTGGAAGGATTGCGCCAGGCTGGCCCAGCGCTTTCCCGCCGTGCATGTCGAGCCAGATCCGATTTTTGTGTGCGACGGCCCGGTCTGGACTTCAGCAGGGGTGACGGCCGGAATCGATCTGGCGCTCGCGCTGGTGGAACAGGACCTCGGCCGCTCCGTGGCGCTTGCCGTAGCCCGTCATCTTGTTGTTTTCCTCAAGCGTCAGGGCGGGCAGGCGCAGTTCAGCACCGCCTTGGCCTTGCAGGCGGCCGACGACAGGTTTGGTGCGCTTCACGACTGGATCAACAATCATCTGGCCGACGATCTTTCGTTATCCGTTCTGGCCGACCGGGCAGGCATGAGCGAACGCAGTTTCAGCCGGCATTATGCGCAGGCGACAGGTCTGACACCGGCCCGCGCCATAGAAAGACTGCGCGTGGAGGCGGCGCGGCATCTGCTTTCAGGGTCGCGCTCGCCGGTCAAGCGCATCGCGCAACGTTGCGGTTTTGGATCGGAGGAAACGATGCGCCGCAGCTTTGTGCGTCTGCTTGCGGTCTCGCCGCAGGACTACCGTTCCCGATTCAACATTTGAAGGGGACTGTCGCGATCAATGCGAAAGGGCATGAATCTCGATCACCACGCCGCCAGGAAATTCCAGCATCGCCGCGGCGCGGTCCTCTGACGGGTAGGGATCAACCAGGACCTTGGCGCCCGCCTTCTTCGCCTTGTCGATGGTTTGCGCCAGCGCGGCCACTTCCAGGCCTGTCGTCTCCCGGCCGTAAGGCGTGGGCAGGTGACCGTCAGTCACCAGAAGGACGGCCCGGCCAAAGCCCGACTCCAGGCGGATGCGGCGGTAAACGTCGCCCGGCCGGCCGATTTCGACGCCCGGCGCCTTCGTATCGTCGGCAACGATGCGGCCATGCGAGAAGCGCAGGAAGTCGCGGACAAATTCATTGGCCTTGTCAGGCGAGATGTAGATGCGGTTCTCAGGGATGCTTGCCAGCTTCGGATTGGTCGAGGGCTTGGTGTGCCAGTAGAACTGCATGTTGACGCCGCCCGGCCACTGCACAATCGCGTCGCGGCCAATCGGGTCGGCAAAGGGCGTCACGATGACAGCGGCGCCGTCGGCGCGGGCGGCCGCGACCGCCGCATCCATGTCGGTCACCAGATAGCCCACGCGCTCACCGCCGAAAGGATAGGGAACAGGGGTGGTGAAACCGAACACCGAGAAAGCGCCGGCCGGCGTCAGCACCGCCTGGTTGAAGGTCTTGCTGGGTGTCGGCGTGACCGTGACCGACGCCTTGGGATGGGCGCTTCCCCCGAAGGTAGCGAGGATGCTGGCGACGAACTTGTCGAAGTCGGCGGGCGCGACATAGACATGGGTGGTGTCATATTCCGGGCCGACCGAAAATACGGGCGGGGCCGCGGACACGGGACCGGCCGCCAGTGTTGTGCCCAGGACGATCGCGAAAAGAGCCACTCTCATCGGCCAAATATAGAACGCCGCACCGGGAGCCGCCAATCGCCGGACGAGGTGATCCGGTTCAAGAACCGGCATCTGTCGCGCTAAAGCAGCTTTTCCATCCGGTAATTGCCCAGGGACTGGCCGTTGGTCTGCACGGTCTGATAGGTCAGAACCTTGAAGCCGTGGCGCTCGAACACCGGACGCGCCGTGATGCTGACTTCGCTGTGCAACCGTTTGCGCTTTTCGCTCTGAGCTCGCTCAGCCAGGAAGCGCAGCATGGCGCTGGCGACGCCGCGGCGTTGGAAATCCGGATTGACGTAGAACATGTCGATATGGCCGTCGCCGTCCAGGTCGGTAAAGCCAGCCAGCTTTCCGTCATATTCGGCCACGAAAGTAGGCTTGGCGCTGCGGCGGGCCGAAAACACGGCGGTATCGGGCGCGTCGGGCGCCCAGGCCATCACCTGCGCACGCGAATAGTCCTTGCGGGCGATCTCGCGTACCGCGCGCTGGAAGATGGCGGCCAGCGCCGTGCCGTCGGAGTCGCGATAGTCGCGGATTTCGATCATTGGACTTTCCTGAAGGGCAGCCATTACTGGCCGCGCTTGGCCGCGCTGGCAAAGCGCACGGCTTCCTCGGCGGCGGCCAGCAGCGCCTTCGACTTGTTGATTGTCTCTTGATATTCCGCCTCGGGCACGCTGTCGGCGACCACGCCGCCGCCGGCCTGCACATACATCGTGCCGTCTTTCACCAGCGCGGTGCGCAGCACGATGCAGGTGTCCATCGAACCGTCGGCGGCGAAATAGCCGACCGCGCCCGCATAGGCCGCGCCACGCTTTTCCTTCTCGAACTCGTCGATGATCTCCATGGCACGGATCTTGGGCGCGCCGCTCAGCGTGCCGGCGGGAAGCCCCGCGGCCAGCGCGTCCACCGCGTCGAGCCCGTCGCGGATGTCGCCTTCGACATTCGACACCAGGTGCATCACATGGCTGTAGCGTTCGATGAAGAAACTGTCGGTCACCTTGACCGCGCCGGTCTTCGAGACCCGGCCGACATCGTTCCTGCCCAGATCGACCAGCATCAGATGTTCGGCCCGTTCCTTGGGATCGGCCATCAGGTCTTCGGCCAATGCCTTGTCTTCTTCCGGCGTCTTGCCTCGCCATCTGGTGCCCGCGATCGGGCGGATGGTGACCTTGCCGTCGCGCAGGCGCACCAGAACCTCCGGCGACGAACCCACGATCTGGAAACCCGGCATCGCCAGGTAATAGAGATAGGGCGAGGGGTTCAGCCGGCGCAACGCGCGATAGAGCGAGAAGGGCGGCAGCGCGAACGGCCGGCGGAAGCGCTGGCTGGGGACGACCTGAAACACATCGCCCGCCAGGATGTAATCCTTGGCGCGCGCGACCACGTCGAAATACTCGTCCCTGGTCATGTTGGATTCGACAGCGACGCCGGCCGGAAGATTGGCCGGCACTTCGGCCGATGGCGGGGCAGGGCGCTCCAGCTCGGCGACGGCCTCATCCAGCCGCCCGGTCGCCCGCGCATAGGCCGCCTTCGCATCCACGCCCTTCTCAGGCCAGACCGGGGTAATGACGATGATCTCGTCCTTCACGCTGTCGAAGATGGCGGTGATGGTGGGGCGCAGCAGGATGGCGTCGGGCAGGCCCAGCGTGTCGGGCGGCGGGTTGGGCAGGTTCTCGACCTGGCGCGCCATGTCATAGCCCAGATAGCCGAACAGGCCGGTCGCCATGGGCGGCAGGCCGTTCGGCACCACAAGGCGCGTCTCCCTGGTCAGCGCCCGCAGGCTCTGCAGCGGCTTTGCGCTTTCCGGCACAAAGCTGTTGGTGTCATTGATCGCGTTGCGATTGATCTCGGCGGTGTTGCCGCGGCAGCGCCAGATCAGGTCGGGCTTGACCCCGATGATGGAGTAGCGCCCGCGCACTTCGCCGCCCTGCACGCTTTCCAGCAGGAAGGCATTGTCACGACCTTCGCCCAATTTGAGGAAGGCCGAGACCGGCGTCTCCATGTCGGCGACCAGTCTTGTATAGACCAGTTGGGCATGGCCCTCCGCATGGCCGGAGGCAAAGGCATCGAAGCCGGGTTCGATCCTGGTCACTGGGCGCCGGTCACGGAGGCGACCATCTTCTGGTTGACCTTCACGCCCTGGCGCACGCGCGCCGCGTTGGCCATGGCGATGGAGAAATCACCCGCCACCGCCTGCGACAGGCGCGCCGAGCCGCCCTGGAAGCCTGGATCGCGCGGATCGAGCTTGGGATGGGAAATGCCGGTGACCTTGGCCAGGATGTAATTGCCCGATGTCCCTTGCACGCCGGAAACGATGGCGCCGGGCGCCGCATCGAACAGGCGCTGCACGAACTGGGCGCTGAACATGGCGTCGTTGGTCTGCCGCGTCAGGGCCGGGCTGTGCTGCACCGTGACCTTCACGGTCTTGGCCACATTGTCCAGCGACTTGTCCTTTTCGGCCTGGGCGGTCAGCGTCAGCGCCTTGGCGGCAAGCAACTTGCCGCGCTGCTCGTTGGTCCAATTGACAAGAGCCTGGGCGCGCACCTGATCGAGCGGCTTCGGCTTGGGCGGGGTGACGCCGTTGACGTGCAACACAAAATAGCTGCCGGCCTTGGTGGGGAAGGGGTCGCTATCCTCGCCCATCTCGGTCTTGAACAGGGCCGGCAGGAATTCCGGATCGGCCGGCACATCGGCCTTGGTGCCGTCGGGCTTCATGCCGGTGGAATCCACGCCGGTCAGATGGATGACCTTCATGCCCGACTTCTTGGCCGCTTCCTTCAGGTCGCTGCCGCCGGAGCGGGCGTCGGTATAGGCGTTGACCGCATCGACCAGCTTGTTGGCGGACAATTCCGTGGTCAGGGTCTTCTTGATGTCGTCCTTCACATCGGCGAGCGTCTTGTTGGAGCCGGGCGTGATCTTGGTGACGCGCGCCAGCACATAGCCGCCAAAGGCGCCCTTGAGCGGCTGGCTCACCTGGTTTTCGGGGAGCGCGAAGATCGCCTTGGCGCGGTCGGGATCGGGCAGCTCGGCCTGGGTGAGCGTGCCCAGCGAGATCTGTTCGGGCTTGAGCCCGCGGCGCGAGGCCAGTTCGTCAAAGCTCATGCCCTTGTCGATCCCGGCGCGGGCGTCGGCCGCTTCATTCTCGGTCTTGAATTCGATCTGCTGGATGTCGCGCTTTTCGGGAATGACATAGGTCGCCTTATGGGCGTCGTATTCCTGCTGGATCTGGGCATCGGTCACGGTAATGGAGCCCGCCACGTCGGCGGGCGTGATCGCGGCATAGTCGGCGTCGCGGTATTCCGGCGTCGAATAATGCTCGGAATGAACCTTCACATAAGCCGCCAGCACGGCATCGGGCGGCGGCGTTACATCGCCCGCCTGATCCGGCGACAGGATCACATAATCGGCGGCGCGCTTTTCATTGATGTACTGGAACAGCGCCTGGGCATAGGTGGGTGGCACGATGAAATTGCCTTCCACCGCCTGGCCAAGCTGGTCGCGGGTCATCTCCTCGCGCACCTCGGCCAGGAACTGGTCTTCGCTATAGCCCGCGGTCTGCAGCGCCTGCACGAAGGTGGGACGGTCGAAGGTGCCAAGCGGCCCGCGGAAGGCCGACATGCCGCGCACATACTGGGCCAGCTCTGCGTCCGGCGTGGTCAGGCCGAGCTGGTTGGTTTCATTGTCGAGCGCGGTGCGGCTGATCAGCTGCTGCAGCGCCACCTGCGGCAGACCCAGCTTCTGCGCCATGTCCGGGGTGATCTCCATCCCCATCTGCTGGCCCTGGTTGCGCACGAAATTCTTGTAGAGGCGCGCGAATTCCTGCTGGCCGATACCGGTCGATCCCACGCTCGCCACATCGGCGCCCGAGCCGCCGGTAAAGACGTCGGCGATGCCCCATACCACAAAGCTCAGGGTCAGGCCGCCCATCAGAAGGGTGGCCATCCAGGACTTGGAGAGGGCATGCATCCATTGAATCATGACGTCAATTCCGTGACTTAGGACCTTGGCGCGGGAAGGCGCCGGATGATAGGGAGGGGGACCTCTGCCGGCAAGCCGCGCGACGGGTGCGTTTTGCCGGTGAGTCCGGGGAATTACAAGCTCTTACATAGGGTCTCAGATGGGGAACGGCATGCGGCCTCTGGTGGCGGGAAACTGGAAGATGAACGGGCTGGCCGCCAGCCTTGAGGAGCTGCAGGCGCTGAGGGCGGCGCTCCTTGCCGAGCCCGCCAGCGCCGAGGTGCTGGTCTGCCCGCCTTTCACCCTGATCGCCCAGGCGAACTTCCTGGTGAAAGACACCTTTGGCCTGGGCGGCCAGGATTGCCATGCCGCGCCCACGGGCGCCCATACCGGCGACATCGCCGCGGAGATGCTCAAGGACGCTGGTGCGTCTTATGTGATCGTGGGCCATTCCGAGCGGCGCCAGGATCATCATGAGCGCGATGGCGATGTGGCACAGAAGGCCCACGCCGCCTGGCGCGCCGGGCTCACCGCTATCGTCTGCATCGGGGAGACCGAGAGCCAGCGCTCCTCCGGCGACGCGCATCATATCTGTCAGAAACAGATCGACGGCAGCGTGCCGGGCTCCGCGACCGCGGCCAATACCGTGATCGCCTATGAGCCGGTCTGGGCCATCGGCACCGGCAGGACGCCGACGCCGGCCGAGATCACCCATATGCACGCCCATATCCGCAGGTGCCTGATGCGGCGGCTGGGCGAGGGCGCCAAGGCGATGCGGATTCTCTATGGCGGATCGGTCAAACCCGACAACGCTGGCGAAATCCTTGGCCTGGCGGAGGTGAACGGCGCTCTTGTTGGCGGTGCCAGCATCAAGAGCGATGATTTTCTTCGCATAATTCGCGCAGTTTAGGACCGTTTAACCAACGCGGCTGACCCTTTCTTAACGCGCGCGGCGCATCCTTCGCGCACTGTTAAGAATGCCTCTGGTGGGTCATGAGCAAGCTGTCTTTCGACAGTGTGGATGTGCTGATTTACGACCCGGTGTCGTCGAACCGCACCGCGACGCGCGCTGCCATGTATGCGCTGGGCTTCCGCAAGACCGAGACCGTCTCCACGCTGGAAGCCTTCATGGAGTCGGTCCAGAAGGCGCCACCCGACATCGCGCTGTGCGAAGCGCAAGGCCAGGCGGAAGACCTGTGCGCCACCATCCAGCAGGTGCGCCAGGGCGTGACGGGTCACAATCCCTTCATCGTGATCATCGTCACGGCCTGGGAAAAGAATGCCGCCATGATCAACGGGGTGATCTCGAGCGGCGCCGATGATCTTCTGCTGCGCCCTTTCTCCACCGCCTTGCTCGGCCAGCGGATCGAGACCCATGTCGAGCGCCGCAAGGGCTTTGTCATCACCACCGACTATGTCGGCCCCGACCGGCGCAAGGATGCGAACCGGCCATCCGATGTCGAGCTGTTCGAGCCGCCCAATTCGCTGAAGATGAAGGCCAAGGACAAGCTGGCGCCCGAGGTGATCGCGCGCCGGCTGGATGTCGAGCTGAAAGGCGCGCGCGAGAAGCTGACGAGCGAAAAGCTGCGCCGCGATTCCTTCCAGGTCTGCATCCTGTGGCGGCTGATTCAGGACGCGCCGCTGGTGTCGGGACAGACCTCCCCCGATCTCGCCAAGGTCCAGGTGCTGGCCAAGTCGATCGAGGCTCGTTCCACCGACACCGAGTTCCAGCCGGCGGTGGAATGGTGCCAGTCGGTGATGGCGGCGGCCGAAGGCCTGGCGCTCGGCGTGGATCGCAACGCCTCCATGCATCTGCTCGGCCATGCGGCGCTGTCGCTGCATCAGGTCTTCCACCCCGACAAGACGGCGGCCGACCAGCTGTCTGAAATCGATGCAACCGTGGCGCTGATCCGGGCGCGCAACCAGGCCCGGGCCCTGGCTTCCTGATCGTTATTTAATCAAGCCGCTTTTCCATATAGACGCGACAGAAGCCCTTTTCGCCACCGCGGCCGGTCTCGACGTAACCGATACGCAGATAGCGGGCGATGTTCTCCGTCATCGCCGCATTGGTGTAGAGCCGGATGTGGCGATGGCCCGCTTCGCGGGCTTTCTCTTCCGCGAACGCAAGCAGGCTGCCGCCAAACCCCAATCCCTGGCAGGTCGGGTCCACCGCGATATTGTCCAGCAGCATGCCGCCAGTTTCGGGAACGAGAATCACAAAGCCCCGGATGCGGCCTCCATCTTTCAACGTAAGGTCTTCCAGCACATGCGCCTGGCGCCCGGTGATGCGCGCCGCATAATCGTCGGTCATGGGTGCGGGCTTGCGCCCGATACGCGGCACATAAAGGGCGTAAGCCGTCTCGACGATCGCTTCGATCGCCGCGCGGTCGTCCATGGTGGCGGGACGGATCTGGTGCAACATGCCGCAAAGCTAGACGGGATGATGGGGCAGGCAAGGCCATCTGCACCGGATTGATGCAGATCGGGTCTGGCAGGCCAACATTTTCTGTCTCATTTTATTGCACTGCGGCATGTTTATGTTGCGGTGCGACATAACGGCCTGTCACGGGATTTTGCATTGAGTTGTGGCGCGTCCTGCCCGAGACTCCGCTCAAGGGTAACTGATTTGAATTCAAAACATTTTCAACGCTCCTACCCCTGAGCGCTGAGATCTTCAGGGCGAGACGTACGGGATTGATCACCTAACTCCAAGGAGATCACCGTGTTTCGTACATTCGCAATCGCAGCAATCCTCTCTCTGACCGCCGTCGCCGCCCAGGCGCAGGACACTGTCACCACTTCCCAGACGCAAGACAATCTGGCCGCCCGCGTCCATCAGGCCGCAGTCAAGGCCTGTGCCGCCAAGGTCGGCGACAACCTGCCTATCTCGTACTACCGCGCGCTCAGCGCCCATTGCGCGGACCGTGTCAGCGCCGACGCCCTGGCCACCATCCGCGCCAGGCAGACTGCCAGCGCCGCCAACTGATCTTTTGACCTGAATATCCGTCCTCGGGCGTCGCTTCTGTTGCCGAAGCGACGCCATTGAGGGTCAGACAAGTTCAAGATCTGCCGGCTGCGCGGACGGGAATATCTCCGTGAGCTGCGGCTGGTTCAGGCCATGGCTTTTGCGCAGCACCCCGCCGATCAAGGCGCGATAGTCGGTGAGCACCGGCCAGTCGCGATCCTGGAACAGGTTGGCGCGCGTGACCTGTACCTGCGGGCCGGCGATGCGGCCGCCACGCACGGCTCCGCCAAGCACCCAATAGACGCTGCCATGGCCATGGTCGGTGCCGCGGTCGCCATTCTCGCGGAAGGTGCGGCCGAACTCGCTGACCACGATCACCAGCGTGTCGCTCCACTTGTCGCCCAGCGCGGTCTTGAGTGCCGCAAGCCCGTTGCCCAGTTCGGTGACGCGGTTCGCCAGATAGCCGTCGGCGCCGCCCTGGTTCACATGGGTGTCCCAGCCGCCCACATCGACAAAGCCCAGATTGAATTTGTCCCGCATCAAAAGGCCGATGCGCTGGGCCGACAGTTCGAAGCCCTTGGCGGTGACGGCGTTGCGATTGGCGGCCGCCATCTCGCCGGAGATGGCCTGATAGACCTCGCTCTGCACCTGGAAGCCTTGCGCCACCGCGGGCGCCAGGTCCTGGCCCTGATACATGGCCTGGATCAGGGCTGCGTTGCGATCGCTCACGCCCGGCTTGCCGGTAAAGTTGAGCGCGATGTTGGGAATGGGTTGGCCGCCCCGGAAGGTCAGCGGCAACTGGTTGGTGAAGGAGATGGGCGTCGATCCCGACAGAATGTGCGCCGTGCGGCTCATGAAGCCGGACTGATAATTGCGCGAGCCGCCTGTCGGCTGGCCCAGCTCGATCGTGTCCTGGGTCTCGAAGTGCGAGCGCGAAGTGTCGTCGGTGCCGGCAAAGGGGATGAAGGCGATCTGTTTCTGCTGCCAGAGCGGATAGATCGAATCCTTCAACGCCGGATGAAGCCCCCAGTCGGCTTCCAGCGGCAGGGCGACGTTTTTGGGCACCGCCAGGTTGGGCCGCGCGGAATAATAGAAGTCGCTGGAGACCGGAATGAGAATGTTGGAGGCGTCATAGGCGCCGCGCAGGAACACGACCAGCAAACGCGGGCCTGACATGGGCGCGGCATAGAGCCGGCCGGCGGTGAAGAGAGGTGCGGCGGCGGCTGCGGCAAGGAAGGTCCGCCTCCCCATGAGGCCGGTCAGCGAAAGCTCCAGTGGAGCTTTCGCCGGCCGAATGCGCGTCAGCGCCTGCGAGGGGGAAGTGCCCGTGCCCGTGAGAGCGGGCAAAGGGCGGAGGGGGTCATCAGATATTTGGCGATCCATAGCTAGCGCCTCATGAATTCGGGTGAGGACAAAAACAGCATGTTGCGGTCCATCTGGTTCTGGCCTTGGGCAATTGCCGCCGCCGTGTTCTGCGACAGGGCCGGCGTCAGGGCTATGTAATAAGCGGTCTGCTGCAAGGCCGGTGGCGGCGAGGGCGGCGGTGGCGGGGCAGCGGGATCGTCGGACTTGAACAGGGCGCGCGCGCCCGAACCGATCTGCTGGGCGATCTCGAAGCGCGTCTCCATTTCGCCGGGGCCCGACCAGCCGGCGGGGGTCAGCGCATAGCCGTCGGGCGTCTCATGGCCGTAGAGCGGCTCGCCCATGCGGTTCAGCCAGTTCAACATGGGTTGGGCGCTGACGATCACCTGATTGCCATAGGTGGCGCGCACCGCCGACACCGCAAAATGCATCGGGTCCTTGAACCTCTTGCCGAGCGACTGGGTGAATTCGCGGCTGTTGAACAGCACCGCCAGCACCTCAGGGATGTCGCCATCGCTCTTGCGCCAGGTCGCGGCCATGGTGCGCACCAGATCGTCGGACGGCTGGTCGCAGCAGAAATATTGCGCCAGCTTTTTGGAGACATACCACGCGGTCGGCGGCTCGACCGACAGGATGGCGATGGCGGTGGCGATCTCGTCTATGCCGCGCCCCTTGACGGTCGTTCCCAGGAAATGCTTGTCGCCGAAGTCGTGCTTCTGCGGATTGAACACCGTCAGCGGGATATGGCGGTTGTCGTCGGGAAAGTCGCTTCTGAAGTCGCCGCGCCACCAGCCGCCCGGCAGCTTGCCCGACAGATTGACGGTCAGCCCGGTGAGGATGCGCGCCAGCTCCTGCACATCCTGCTGGCTGTAGCCGGAGCCGACGCCAAGGGTGTGCAGCTCCATGATCTCGCGGGCATAGTTCTCGTTGATGTGGCCGGCCGCGTTCTGGGCATTGTCCAGATATTGCAGCATGGCGGGATGCACGACGGTGGCGAGCAGGAGGTCGCGGAATTTGCCCAGCGCATGGCCCCGGATCTGGTCTTCGTAATCGGCGACCAGGGCGCGGATCTCGCCCTTGGGGGCATGGACGTTGAAATGGTTGAACCAGAACCAGGTCAGCTGCTCCTTGAGCTGGTTCTTCGAATAAAGATCTCGCAGCAGCGAACGGGTCTGGGCCTCGCGCATCAACTCGCCCAGCTTCTGCTGATAGGCCTTGCGGGCGTCGTCGCCGGCGGCGGAGCCTTTCTCGTGATTGGCGATCTCGCGCAAGGCGCGCACTTCGTCGTTCAGCTGCGACGGCGTCTTGTGGCTGATCTCCATGGCATCGATCCGGGCCTGAACCTGCTCTGGAAGACCGTCGTCGCTGGAAGGATGGAGCTGCTGCTGAAGCCAGGCCTGGGCGTTCTGCGCGCCCAAAGTGTCTCCTTGCGCGGTCTCGCCCCAGGAGAGGCGGTTGATCAGCAACAGGTCGTCGGCGGGTGTGGCGGAAGCGGTGAGCGGCGCGGCCAGGGCCAGCAGGAGGAGGGGAAAGACACGGTTGCGCATCATGTTCACCAAACGCCGGATGGCCCCTCCGGCCTACGCATTTTCCGCGATTTTCCGGGAGTTCCGCAATGAAATATCGGCAACAGCGGCTGGAACTTCCCAAACGGGAAAGAATGTCCTAAAAGCCCGCGCCCACTAGGACTATTCCTATCCGGCATAGGGTTTTTCCTATGCGGCCGTTTTTTGAGGTTGGAAGATGCAGACCCTGTTGCTGGTTGCCGAGCTGATCATCGCGGTTGCGCTCATCGGCTTTGTGTTGCTGCAGCGCTCCGAAGGCGGCGCCCTGGGCATGGGCGGCGGCTCCTCCATGGGCGGCCTCTTTACCCCGCGCGGCGCGGCCGACACGCTGACCCGCACCACGGCGATTCTCGCCTTCCTGTTTTTCGCCACCTGCATCGGCTTGAACCTGCTCGCGCTGCATGGGCGCAACGAAACCTCGATCCTTGATTCGGCGGCAGCGCCCACGCCAGCCAAGACGGCGCCCGCGCCGGCGCCGCTGCCTATCGGTCCGTCGGTGCCAAAACCGCAATAAGTTCTGCGTTCTACGCAGACCTGTTAGCGCCTCGAACTTTTTCCATTTTTGCGCTTGAGACGGTCATGTCTTTTCGACATGTTGGCCTCCCATGGCCCGGTTAATCTTCATCACCGGCGGCGTGGTCTCTTCCCTCGGAAAAGGTCTTGCGTCCGCCGCCCTTGGCGCGTTGCTTCAGGCGCGCGGCTACAAGGTTCGTCTTCGCAAGCTCGATCCCTATCTCAATGTCGATCCCGGCACGATGTCGCCGTTCCAGCACGGCGAGGTCTATGTGACCGACGACGGCGCGGAGACCGATCTCGATTTGGGACATTATGAGCGCTTCACCGGCGTGTCGGCGCGCAAGTCCGACAATGTCACTTCGGGGCGCATCTACAGCCAGGTGATCGAGAAGGAGCGCAAGGGCGGCTATCTGGGCCGAACCGTGCAAGTGATCCCGCACGTCACGGACATGATCAAGGAATTCGTGCTGGCCGACACCGATGGCCTGGATTTCCTTCTGGTCGAAATCGGCGGCACGGTGGGCGACATCGAGGGCCTGCCTTTCTTCGAGGCCATCCGCCAGCTGCACAACGATCTGGGGCGTGGCCAGACGGCTTTCATTCACCTGACTTTGGTGCCCTATATCGAGGCGGCGGGCGAACTCAAGACCAAGCCGACCCAGCACAGCGTGAAAGAGCTGCGCGCCATCGGCATCCAGCCTGACATCCTGTTGTGCCGCACGTCACATCCCATTCCGGAAGACGACCGCCGCAAGATCGGACTTTTTTGCAATTTGGATTCTGAGCGCGTGATCCCGGCCATGGATCTGGACACCATCTACCGTGTGCCGCTGGCCTATCATGAGGTCGGGCTGGACACACAGCTTTTGCGCGTGTTCGGCATCGACAACGCGCCGCCGCCCGATCTCAGCCGCTGGCAGAAGGTGGTTGAGCGGGTGAAGAACCCCGAAGGTGAAGTGCGCATCGCCGTGGTCGGCAAGTACATGCAGGTCAAGGACAGCTACAAGTCGCTGTCGGAGGCGCTGACCCATGGCGGGCTGGCCAACAACGTGAAGGTGCATCTGGACTGGATCGACAGCGAGGTCTTCGAGCGCGAGGACGCCGCCGTCTTTCTGGAGAATGTGCATGGCATCCTGGTGCCCGGCGGCTTTGGCGAGCGCGGCACCGAAGGCAAGATCGGCGCGGTCAAGTTCGCGCGCCAACGCAAGGTGCCGTTCTTCGGCATCTGCTATGGCTTGCACATGGCGGTGATCGAGGCCGCGCGCGATCTGGCCGGCCTGGAAGGCGCGGGCACAACCGAGATCGGCAAGCCGGCGCATCCCGTGATCGGATTGATGACCGAATGGGTCAAGGGCAATCAGGTCGAGACCCGCGTCGCCGACGGCGACATGGGCGGCACCATGCGGCTGGGCGCCTATCCCGCGACGCTGGTCCCAGGTTCGCGCGTGGCCGAGGTCTATGGCGCCACCGAGATCAGCGAGCGCCATCGCCATCGCTATGAGGTCAACACCAACTATGCCAGCCAGCTCGCCCAGCATGGCATGATGGTGTCGGGCTGGTCGCCGGACGGACGGCTGCCGGAGATCATGGAGTTTCCCGACCATCCCTGGTTCATCGGCGTGCAGTTCCATCCTGAACTGAAGTCGCGGCCGCTGGAGCCGCATCCGCTGTTCACATCCTTCATTGCGGCGGCGGTGCAGAAGAGCCGGCTGGTTTGAGGGTTTGCCGTGCTTTCCCGCTTAACGGTTCCCTAACCATACTGCGTAACGCGCTAGCAAATCGGTAACAGGCGAGGGGGTAAGCTTGGTCCATGGCCCGGACCATTGGTTTGTTCCTCATGCGCACCGCAGGACTCTTCCTCGCCGGCATGCTGCTGTTCGCCGTGTTCAGCCAGGCCCGCGCACAGACATCCAGGTTCTCGTCTTTCTCGGGCGTGGCGGCGACCGCGGCGACGGCCGCGGTTATTCAGTAGTCTCGCTACCTGCCGTTTTGTTTCTGGCTCACCCCTCATCCGGCGCGCTGCTAACGCACCGCGCCACCTTCTCCCACAAGGGGAGAAGGAAAGAATGCCCTCTCCCCTTGTGGGAGAGGGCGGACATGCCGCGCGAGCCGCGCGGTGTGTCCGGGTGAGGGGTATGCCTCAAGGGCGGCCATGACATGAGAGGGGGTTTGGCTTAAAACAACCCCATGACCACGCACCACGCCCTCAAGCCCGATCACGTCGTCAAACTGGGATCCGTCGAGATCGGAA
This sequence comes from Rhizomicrobium sp., assembly GCA_036488555.1. Lineage (GTDB taxonomy): Bacteria > Pseudomonadota > Alphaproteobacteria > Micropepsales > Micropepsaceae > Rhizomicrobium. Next base: position 10,126 of record DASXHL010000084.1, on the reverse strand, counting down.
ATGCGAAAAAACTTTCGATCATCGCCGGACCCTGCCAGATGGAAAGCCGCGCCCATGCCTTCGACATGGCGGGTGCGCTGAAGGAAGCCTGCGACAAGGCCGGTGTCGGCCTGATCTACAAGACCAGCTTCGACAAGGCCAACCGCACCAGCGCGTCGACGGCGCGCGGCGTGGGGCTGGAAGTGGCGCTGCCCATCTTCGCCGACATCCGAAAAACCTTGGGCGTGCCTGTCCTGACCGACGTGCATGAGCGCGACCAGTGCGCCGCCGTCGCCCAGGCCGTTGACGTGCTTCAGATCCCTGCCTTCCTGTCGCGCCAGACCGATCTGCTGGTGGCGGCTGCCCATACCGGCAAATGCGTGAATGTGAAGAAGGGGCAGTTTCTCTCGCCTTGGGACATGAAGAATGTGATTGCCAAGATCACCGGCGCCGGCAATTCCCATGTGCTGGTGACCGAGCGCGGCGTCTCCTTCGGCTACAACACGCTGGTGAACGACATGCGCGCGTTGCCGATCATGGCGGGCTTCGGCGCGCCGGTGGTGTTCGACGCCACCCATTCGGTGCAACAGCCGGGCGGGCAGGGTGATCGTTCCGGCGGCGACCGCGGCATGGTGCCTTATCTTGCCCGCGCCGCGGTGGCGGCCGGCGTGGCGGCGGTGTTCATGGAAGTGCACCAGGACCCTGATCACGCACCCAGCGACGGACCCAACATGGTCAAGCTGAAAGACTTTCCCGGTCTGGTCGCGCAGCTGGTCGAGATTGATGCTGTGGTGAAGCGGTAATCAGCCCAACATCCAGGCCCGCACGATCCCGATTGCCGCCAGCACGATCAGCGCCAGCGTCGAAAGAATGCTGATGAAGAAGCCTGGCTCGCGGGCCTGGGGCTTCGCCGCGCGATAGCCCAGCGCATAGACGATGCGGCCCAGGCACCAGAGCAAGCCCAGAATGCCCGGTATCCAGCCCTGGAAATACAGCGCCGCCAGCCACAGCGCCGGCAGGAAGATGATGAATTGTTCGACCGTGTTGGCCTGCACCCTGAGCGCGCATTCCAGATCGGGCGAGCCGGTCATCACGGGCGGCTTGATGCCGACACGGCCACGCACTCGCGCCACCAGGATCGCGGTCCATAGCGCGACCAATACCGCCAGCAAGGTGGCGATGGCGCTCAGAAGCGTGGCGGGTGCGGAAAGCGTCATGATTTTTCCCCAATATCGGTTGCGATCCGGCCGGCGGCTTGAAGCAGCCGGCGCACGCCTCTAGAAACGACCCAAGCATATGGAGTTTTCGCCATGACAGCCATCCTCGACATCACCGGCCGCGAGATCCTGGATTCCCGGGGCAACCCCACCGTGGAAGTGGATGTGCGGCTGGAGGATGGCAGCTTCGGGCGGGCCGCGGTGCCGTCGGGTGCTTCCACCGGCGCGCATGAGGCGGTCGAGCTGCGCGATGGCGGCAAGCGCTATGGCGGCAAGGGCGTGGAAAAGGCGGTCGCCGCAGTGAATGGCGAGATCTTCGACGCGCTGGCCGGGCTGGACGCGGAAGAGCAGATCAAAATCGACCGCACCATGATCGCGCTGGACGGCACCCCCAACAAGGCGCGGCTGGGCGCCAACGCCATCCTGGGCGTGTCGTTGGCGGTGGCCAAGGCGGCGGCGGATGCGGCCAACCTGCCGCTTTATCGCTATGTGGGCGGACCCAAGGCCAACATCCTGCCGGTGCCGATGATGAACATCATCAATGGCGGCGTGCATGCCGACAATCCGATCGACTTCCAGGAATTCATGATCATGCCGGTGGGCGCGCAGAGCTTCCGCGAAGGCCTGCGCATGGGCGCGGAGATTTTCCATACCCTGAAAAAGGCGCTGCATGACGACGGCCACAACACCAATGTGGGCGACGAGGGCGGCTTTGCCCCCAACCTGAAGTCGCCGGACGAGGCGCTGAGCTATATCTCCAAGTCGGTGGAGAAGGCTGGCTACAAATTGGGCGAGGAGGTGTTCTTCGCGCTCGATCCCGCCTCGACCGAATTCTTCAAGGACGGAAAGTATGTGCTGGAAGGCGAGGGCAAGACCCTGTCGCCCGACGAGATGGTCGCGGTCTATGCCGATCTCTGCAAGCGCTATCCCATCGTCTCCATCGAGGACGGCATGGCGGAAGACGACTGGGCCGGCTGGAAGGCGTTGACCGACACCATCGGCAAGACCGTCAACCTGGTGGGCGACGATCTGTTCGTCACCAATGTGAAGCGGCTGAAGCAGGGCATCGAGCAGCACACCGCCAACGCCATCCTGATCAAGGTCAACCAGATCGGCTCGCTGACCGAGACCTTGGAGACCGTCGAGATGGCGCACAAGGCCGCCTACAAGGCGGTGATGAGCCATCGCTCGGGCGAGACGGAAGATTCCACGATTGCCGATCTGGCGGTCGCCACCAACTGCGGCCAGATCAAGACCGGCTCGCTGGCGCGTTCGGATCGTCTGGCCAAGTACAACCAGCTTCTGCGCATCGAAGAACAGCTGGGTGACGCGGCGATGTATGCGGGGCGCTCAATCCTGCGGGCGTAATTCGATGTCATGGCCGGGCGTTGCTACGCTGCTGCAAGCGACCCCAGACCATCCATCTCGCAAGCGGCATCATGGATGGCCGGCTCGCACGCATGATCGGCTTGACTTGAGTCCATCAAATGCGAAGGCTTGGAAAATACAGAACAGTTGCGGGCGAATTTAGGGGCGTGAAACGTGGCCGACCAAGAGACGGCGGGCAGGAGGCCGGTTTTGGCCCTTTGCCTCCTTGTAGTGTGCGTCGGTGTGTCGGCCTTTGTAGCGATATTCGCATTGCTTGCGGGAGACGATGGTGTTTCCTTCGGATATCCCGTCGCGACTGTCGCAATATTGAGCTTCATCGCCGCGTTTGCTGCCTTGCTCGTCTGGGCGCGCAATGCCGATGCACCGCAGGACACCCCTCCGACGCGGCTTGTCCTTCGAAGCCCAAAGCTGGGTGTCGGTAGCATTGCACTAGTGGCATTTTTGGTCCTCAACGGATGGCGCATGTACGGCATCTGGCAGGACAGTTCGATGGGTTCGGCATGGACCATACCGACCTATACCAACCTTCTGCATGTCGACGGAACATTGACCGAGTTCGATGACTTTCACGGCCGGACCGGGTACAGGGACTACGCAATTGTCCGTACGGCAAGCGGTCAAAATCTGGTGCTGAATTGCACGCCGGGGACGGAACAAGGCGGTTGCTTCGACAACGTCCGAATCGGAAACTGGATTTATCAAGGGACTGGCAAATTGAGCGTGCCCGTCACTGTTCTATATTTTCAGGCACACACGAACCGAGGTGATGCCCAGAATGTATTGGTGGAGCTAAGAACCGCCAATGCCGTGCCCATTCCCTATCAAGGCCGTATCCGCGATCTGGAACAAGAACAGGCCAGGTATCAAAACCGCATGAGGCGACCGAATTTATTCCATCTGCTCATGCTGGGGCTTCTCGGGCTTGTACTTTACAGCTTGTTGTTCAAGCGGGTGCCGATCGAGCCTGCGTCCTCGGATGGCATCCCAACGGCGCCGCTAGGTGGTCGTGACTTGCGGTCCTTCTTCGAGCCCGAGCACTCGGACAATCCCTCTGTTGATCAAGATGCAGTGGCGTCTTCGAGATAGCCAATGAACCAACATATATCCGAAGTAAATACTGGCGGAGTTTCACTTATCATGGCCAAGATCCTGGTTGTTTCTTCAGCGCTAAGCGTCTTGCTCGCGAGCTTCGCCTCGGTTGGCGCCTCGGCCCAAGACGCTTCGCATATAGACACGGTCAAATTGTATCCGGGCACCGCTATAGTTGAGCGCAGCGCAGCGATAAACGCCGCCACAACGCATTTTGTCTTTTCGTGCTTGCCGGCAAGCCTGGATGAAAGCAGCGCCGAAATCGCTGCGACCAACGGCGCCCAGGTTGGCGAGCTCTCGATTTCCACCAAGCCGTCTGGCGCCGGCGATGCGTGTATCAATTCCGAACTGGCGAGGCATATCAACGCCCTCCAGCATCAGAAGGATGTGCTCTCGGTTCGACTGAATGCCCTGGATGACGCGCGCAATTTCCTCAAAAGCGCGAGTTCGGGCGAAAACGGCAAGACCAGTGCCGCTGGCATTTCGACTGCCGTACAATCATTGGCGAAAGTATCCGAGGATAACGGACTGAAGCGGCTGGATGTCCAGGCGCAAATTGATGCCATAGATAAGGCGTTGGCGCCCCTGTTGGACGAGCAGAAAAGAACGCGGCAAAATTCAGATCTGGTCAAAACCATCAGCGTCGATGTGGCTAGCAACCAGCCCGCCGAACTCCATCTGACCTATAGGATTTCGGGGCCCGGCTGGACGCCGGGATACCGCGCGACCATAAACACCAAGTCCGGTGCGGTGACGATTGAACGCCTGGCATTGGTCGCGCAGGCGAGCGGAGAGGATTGGACGAACGTCAATCTTGTTCTGCTTGCCGGCCAGCCCGGCCGAGATATTGCTCCGAGAGAGCCGACCTCCTGGCGGCTGGATCTGGAGCCGCAATTTCAGCAAAACGTCGTCGTGAGTTCCAGCCGTGTCATGGCGCCTCCGCCGCCTGCGCCCATGGCGGCACCGGCGCCTCTGGCAACAATACGCGGAACCCCGGTGACGCCTCTCTACGATGTCCGAAGCTTTGTCGGCGACTATGACGCACAATTCGAGATATCCAGGCCGATCACGGTGCCTTCCAACGGCCAGAAGGTCGGTTTAAGCCTTGGACGCTATGCGGCAAACGCGCAGACCTATGTCGAGGTCACGCCCGCCAACAGCACCGCCGCATTCCTGGTTGCCGAAATCGATGCCCCCGATGGCATCTGGTTACCCGGAAATATGGATCTCTACCGTGATAACAGCTACGCGGGGCAGACCTACTTCCATCCAACAGCGAAAACACAGCAAAGCTTGTTCTTTGGAAAGGATGAACTCATCAAGACGCAAATATTGCCCGAGCGCTCCAATCACGGAACGGCCGGTTTCTTTGAGCAACAGGGGGAGCGATCAATATCGCACCACTATCTGATTGAAAGCAGGCATACGGCGCACGTTTCGGTTCACGTTCTGGAGGCGATGCCGGTTTCACAAGATGAAAAGATAAAGGTGGAAAGCCAATTTAATCTCCCTCCCGACGAGAGAGATTGGCAAGGAAATCCTGGAGTGGTGCTTTGGCGCCTGCATCTCGATGCCGGAAAACAGCAGGAATTGTTTGCTGATTATAAGATTGACTATCCAAAGGATGCGCAAATCAGCGGGTTGGGGCGATAGCTCAGGCGGCTTGCCCGCCGTCCGCAATGCCAATGATGACTTAAGCCCTGTCCATGTTCGCCGGCGCAGGTTTGAAGCGCATGCGGTCGGGCAGGGGCGCATGCCGCACCGGAATGTTTATCGCCTTGCGGCAGGCGGGCGAGCGTGCGCAGGCCCCCATCGGCCCGCCGGTCAGGCCGATCACGATCTCGCGCAGCAGCGGCCTGGGGTTGGTCGCGGCCGCCAGCGCCGCTCCCAGCACAATGGCCGTGGCGAGCAACAGGATCTGGGTCAGGGTCCGCATCGCGCCTTTAACTCTGCGCCCGCGAGGCCAGCGTCAAGTGTTAACGCGTGGCTTTATAAGTTCCTGGAATCCTTAACTTAATCTCTGTTGACACCGCGAATCAGTGTGTGATTCGTTAGCCGAATGCGAATCAAGCGTTCGGTCACCCGCGTTTTCGGTCTTCTGGTGGTGCCGGCGATCACGGTGGCCGTGGTCGCCTATTTTGGCGCCTATGCCATCTGGGGTAATCGCGGGATTTTGGCGCTGGAAGACACCCAGGCCCAGCTCGGCATCCAGCAACAGCAGCTGGCCCAGATTCAGGACAACCGCGCCCGGCTCGAGCATCGCATCGCGCTGATGGAAAAAGACGCCGACCCCGACCTGGTCGAAGAGCTGGCACGCGGCCAGCTCATGGATGGTGCGGCCAATCAGGTCGCCGTGCCGCGCACGGGCCATTGAAGCATCGTCGCACTAACGCAATCTTGCGCCATTAGCGTGCTTGTCAGCATCAAGATTGCCCGTCTTGCGAACAGCGTTCGCGAGTGCAGCGCAATAAAATAACAATGTTCTTGCCAAGTCCGTTCCGGCTTGCAACAACGCTGTATTCAAGCATTTCCCCGAACCCAGAACGGCCCCCGAAACATGCCAGATGCCGCAAAAAGCAACTCGGAATCCCTGAAAAAACTCTATCACGACATGCTTCTCATCCGCCGCTTCGAGGAGCGGGCCGGCCAGCTTTATGGCATGGGCCTGATCGGCGGCTTTTGCCACCTCTATATCGGCCAGGAAGCCGTGGTGGTGGGCCTGATGGGCGCCGCCAAGCAGGGCGACCAGCAGATCACCGCCTATCGCGACCATGGCCATATGCTGGCCCAGGACGTCGATCCCAAGGCGGTGATGGCCGAACTGACGGGCCGCTCGACCGGCCTGTCGCGCGGCAAGGGCGGCTCGATGCACATGTTCTCGGCCGAGAAGAAATTCTATGGCGGCCATGGCATCGTCGGCGCCCAGGTGCCGATCGGCACGGGGCTGGCCTTCGCCAACAAGTATCGCGGCAACAACGCCGTGACGCTCACCTATTTCGGCGACGGCGCCGCCAACCAGGGCCAGGTCTATGAGAGCTTCAACATGGCCGAGCTGTGGAAGCTGCCGGTCATCTATGTGATCGAGAACAACCAGTACGCCATGGGCACCAGCGTGGCCCGCTCCAGCGCGGTGTCGGACTTCTCCAAGCGCGGCTCCTCCTTCGGCATTCCCGGCATCAATGTCGACGGCATGGATGTGGAAGCGGTGCAGGCGGCCGGCCTTGAGGCGATGGACTATTGCCGCAGCGGCAAGGGCCCCATCATCCTGTCCATGAACACCTACCGCTATCGCGGCCATTCCATGTCCGACCCCGCCAAGTACCGCACGCGCGAGGAAGTGACGGAAGTGCGCGAGAAGCGCGACCCCATCGACCATTTCGGCAAGAAGCTGATCGAACGCGGCGTGGTCAATGAAGAAGACCTGAAGCAGATGGACGCCGAGGTGAAGCGGATCGTGGTGGAAGCCGCCGAATTCGCCACCGAAAGCCCCGAACCCGGCCTGAGCGAACTCTATACGGACGTGTACGCCTGATGAGCACCGAAATTCTGATGCCCGCGCTTTCCCCCACCATGGAGGAAGGCAAACTCGCCAAGTGGCTTGTGAAAGAAGGCGATGTCGTGAAGTCCGGCACCATCCTGGCCGAGATCGAGACCGACAAGGCCACGATGGAATTCGAGGCCGTGGACGAGGGCAAGATCGGCCAGATCCTGGTGGCGGAAGGCACCGAAGGCGTGAAGGTCAACTCGCCCATCGCCACGCTTTTGGCCGATGGCGAAGCGCCGGGCGCGGCGCCCGCAAAGGCTGCGCCGAAAAAGGCGGAAGCGCCGGTGCCGGCGTCCGAAGACCACAAGGCTGTCGCCGACAAGGCGGAAAGCCATGCCGCGCCGAAAGTTGAAGTGGCCGCCGATCCGGAAGTCCCCGAAGGCACCGAATTCATCAACCAGACCGTGCGCGACGCGCTGCGCGACGCCATGGCCGAGGAGATGCGCCGCGACCGCGACGTTTTCCTGATGGGCGAGGAAGTCGCCGAATATCAGGGCGCCTACAAGATCAGCCAGGGCCTGTTGCAGGAATTCGGCGCCGAGCGGGTGATCGATACGCCCATCACCGAGCACGGCTTCACCGGGCTTGGCATCGGCGCGGCCTTTGATGGCTTGAAACCCATCGTCGAATTCATGACCTGGAATTTCGCCATGCAGGCGATGGACCAGATCATCAACTCCGCCGCCAAGACGCGCTACATGTCGGGCGGCCAGATGAGCTGCCCCATCGTCTTCCGCGGCCCCAACGGCGCGGCCGCCCGCGTCGCCGCCCAGCACAGCCAGGACTACAGCGCCTGGTATGCCAGTGTGCCGGGCATGAAGGTTATCGCGCCCTATTTCGCCGCCGACGCCAAGGGCCTGCTCAAGGCCGCGATCCGCGATCCCAATCCGGTGATCTTCCTGGAAAATGAAATCGTCTATGGCAAGAGCTTCCCCGTGCCCAAGCTGGACGATTTCGTCCTGCCCATCGGCAAGGCGCGAATTGTGCGCCCGGGCAAGGACGTGACCATCGTGGCTTATTCCATCACCGTGGGCCAGGCGCTGGAAGCGGCCGAGAAGCTGGCGGCCGATGGCATCGACGCCGAAGTGATCGACCTGCGCTCGTTGCGTCCGCTCGACATGGACACGGTGCTGGCTTCCGTGAAGAAGACCAACCGCATCGTCACCATCGAACAGGCTTGGCCGGTCTGCTCCATCGGGTCGGAAATCAGCGCCCGCGTGGCGCTGGAGGCGTTCGACTATCTCGATGCGCCGCCCACCAAGGTATCGGGCAAGGACGTGCCCATGCCCTATGCCGCCAATCTGGAAAAGCTGGCGCTGCCCACGGTCGAGGACCTGATCGAGGCGGTGAAAGCCGTCACCTACAAGGCTTAAGCACCATGGCCACCAATATTCTGATGCCCGCGCTTTCTCCCACCATGGAGGAAGGCAAGCTCGCCAAGTGGCTGGTGAAGGAGGGCGACACCGTCAAGTCCGGTGACATCCTGGCCGAGATCGAGACCGACAAGGCCACGATGGAATTCGAGGCCGTGGACGAAGGCAAGATCGGCAAGATCCTGGTGCCGGAAGGCACCGAGGGCGTGAAGGTCAATGCGCCCATCGCCGTGCTGCTGGGTGAGGGCGAGAAGGCGGGTGACGCGCCTGCACCTGCTGCGCCCTCCAACAATGACATTGCCGGCGCCATGAAGGACATCAAGGCGGCGGTGAAGGCGGAAGCCGCCGCACCCGCGCCGAAAGCGGCTGCTGCTCCGGCGGCGCCTGCTGCAGTACCCAAAGCCGATGGCGCGCGCATCTTTGCGTCGCCTTTGGCCAGGCGCATCGCGGCGCAGAAGGGCATCGACCTTGCGGCCATCGCCGGCACCGGCCCGCGCGGCCGCATCGTCAAGTCGGATGTGGAGAATGCCAAGCCTGGTGCGGCCAAGTCTGCCGCTGCCGCCGCGGCGCCGGCTGCTGCTGGTGGCGCGGGCATTCCGGGCGTGGCGCCGTTGCCCGATGCGCGGCTGCTTTATCCGGCCGGGTCTTATGAAGAGACCCCGCACGACTCCATGCGCAAGGCCATCGCCCGGCGCCTGACATCGGCCAAGACGCTGATCCCGCACTATTACCTCACCATCGATTGCGATCTGACCTCGCTGATGGCGGTGCGCGAAAAGGTGAATGCGGCTGCGCCGAAAGGCAAAGACAAGGTCCCGGCCTACAAGCTGTCGGTGAACGACTTCATCATCAAGGCGTCCGCCATGGCGCTGATGAAGCATCCCGATGTGAATGCGTCCTGGACCGACACCGCGATCCTGCGTCACAAGGATGCCGATGTCGGCGTCGCCGTGGCGCTGGATTTCGGCCTGATCACGCCTATCATCTTTAAGGCCCAGACCAAGGGGCTGGTGGATATTTCCAACGAGGTGAAATCGCTGGCAGGCCGCGCCAAGGAAAAGAAGCTCAAGCCCAATGAATATGAGGGCGGCGGCTTCTCGGTCTCCAACCTCGGCATGTTCGGGATCAAGAATTTCACCGCCGTGATCAACCCGCCGCAAAGCTGCATCCTGGCGGTGGGCGCGGGCGAGGAACGCGCCATTGTGAGGAACGGCAAGGTCGAGGTCGCCACCCTGATGACGGTGACCATGTCGGCCGATCACCGGGTGGTGGACGGCGCCACCGGCGCGAAGTTCCTGCAGACCTTCAAGCAATTCATCGAGGAACCGGCCTCGATGCTGCTGTAGTTTTCAATTGTCGCACGATCTTAAGATCGTGCTTAGAGGCGCGACCATGGCTGACACATATGATGTGATCGTGATTGGCGGCGGACCGGGCGGCTATGTCTGCGCCATCCGCTGCGCCCAGCTTGGCTTGAAGACCGCGGTGGTCGAGCGCGACCGCATGGGCGGCATCTGCCTGAACTGGGGTTGCAT
>DASXHL010000072.1:0-67760 GCA_036488555.1 Rhizomicrobium sp. | reverse complement strand
TATCGTCGTGGGCGACTTCAGCCACCGGCCCGCGATATGGGTTAGCCTTGTCGGTCAGGTCCTCCGCGCCGACATAGAACGTGCCATCCTTCTCGCGGATGAACCCCTTTGTGTTTGGACGGTGGTTAGGCATAGGGCTCCAATTAAATGATCTGATCGAAAAGGCTTTCGGCCTGCTCGCGTGACATGTCGGGGTGCTCAAGCATCATTTCGCCAATAACCCATGACCGGCGCTGCGCATCGTGAAGTGTGCGACGATCTTCTAGGCTCATAGCGTCATACATCGCTCTGGCTCGCTCAAGTAGCGCCAGCAATTCCGGGTCTGTTGTGATGGGCTTGGATAACATCGTCAACGGCTCCTCTAGCTTGCTTTCTGCATGGGAAGGACAACCTCCATGCCATCGAGATAGGCCTGAAGGTCTGCGCGCGTAATGAGGGTTACGCCCCATTCCCTGCGCGCGCGGATCTGACCGCGCTTGATGCGGCGCCAGATGGTTGGCTCGCTGAGACCGGTGGCAGCAGCAGCTTCCGGGATGCGGTAAGCCAGCTTCCAATCGGGGAGGCTGCCACTTTCCATCGTTTTCGCGGCGGCGTGCGTTTTCGTGCTCATGACTTCGCCTTCCGCTTCAATTTGTTGGTGCGTGCGTAGACCGTGCCGGTCTTGCAGCCGAACTTCTTTGCGATCACGGCCGCGCCGATGCCCTTCTTGCGCATGGCAAGCATCTTCCTGGCGTCGGCTTTTGAGATGAGTTCTGGGCGACCGAGATACATGCCCTTGCGCCGGCATTCGGCCATGCCGCGTGTGGTGCGTTCTACAATCTGGTCTCGCTCATGCTGCGCCATCGCACCCGTGATGTTGATCATCAGCCGGCCGGCAGCGGTCGTGTTGTCGAGATGCGGTTCGGTCAGGCTGCGCCATGTAACGCCCTCTGTGTTCAGCTCGCGAAGGATGCCGAGGATCTGGGAGACGTCACGGCCCATGCGGGACAGAGAGTGGAATAGAATGGTGTCGCCGCGTTCGGCGAACTTCATCATCAGCTTGAACTGAGGGCGCTTAGCATTCAGTGCGGAAATCTTCTCGACATATATCTTCTGGCAACCCGCTGCCTTCAAAGCCGTGATCTGAACATCCAAGTTCTGGTCTTCTGTCGAAACACGCGCATAGCCGATGACAATGGCCGTGGACGGCACCAAGGATAAAAACGGGCCTTTCTTTGGCAGAGAATTTGCGCGCTGTTCGCGCGTGGCAGTAATCTGCTTTTTGCGAAGAGCGCTCATGCCGTCACCAGATAGTGACGACGCAGGGTGCTTTCGCTGATCTTGCCGTCCAGAATGCGGACGGCGGTCGGCCAGGTCACGTCGGGATCATTGACGATTTGGCGGATCAGCCAGGTGGCGTCGATGCCGGCTCGGTTCATCGCCGCGAGCTGGGCTTTGGCCAAGGCACCCAGGCGCCCGCGGCGCTGCGCCTTGCGCCGGTCAGGGAAGCGTTTCCCGTCAATGCGCCTGTGCGCCCGCGCGAGCATTTCTGCCAGGGTTTCGTCCTGGGGGTTGATGACGTCCACCACCCCGATTTTCGCCCGTTCCAGCCGGGCCATTGTTTCGGTGATGGCCTTCTTGGAATCGCCAAAGACGGTCAGGTCTGGAGCGACAAGCAGCTTGCCCTGGCGACCACGAAAGCTGTCTAGGCAGCGTTCCAAATCCTCGGCCCCGCGGCCGTCCACATAGATCAGTTTGTCAGGGAGACCATAGGCCCGGAAGGCGGCGATATGTTCCTTGTCCTGGCAGTATGCCCGCTCGATCGTCATGTCGCACCCTGGAAGCCATTGTGCTCTGCGCCGTCGAGTAAGCGACCGGTCCGGCCTTTGCCGTAGCGCCATAGATTGACGGCGCCTTCTCCGAAGTTCGAAGCCGACTTATCGCGGGAAAAATCCTTTCCCCCGATCAGAACCCGGCTGTTCGGAGTCGCTACAGCGTGGCCTTTGTGATCAAACCCTGTGAATGGCACTTGATCTGCTGGCGCCCATTCACCCCACTGCTTGAAATGGAATGGGATTTCTGCCGCCGCACACTGGTCGCGGAGGGCGCGCGCCCAATTCGGGTGCATCGGGCGGGCACCTGGGCCGCTTTCGCCACCGCATATCACCCAGTCAAGCTTCGGCAACCGCTCGACCATGCCGCCGTTATCGTAGCGCGCGCCGATCAGCGCATTGTAGCCGTCGCGTCGCCGTGACGGGCTGGCCGGCCATCCCAGATAGCCCAGGTGCATGTGGCCTAGCATCGGCTCTACCGAAAGCCCGCGGCTTAGCGCGGGCGTCAGGAGCAGCTTGATCACATCGCGGTCAGCCTCGGGCTGGTTGGCGACCGTGATGATCAGCGTCACGTTCGGATAGCCATTGCCCCAATCGGCAGGCAGCATCTTCGCGGCGTTGCCGATGCGCTTGGTGACGATAAGCCATTGCAGGTTCGGTGTTTCGCGGACGAGCGCCCAGAAATCGTCGCGCCAGGCTGGATCGATCTCATTGTCGAAGATATCGGCCAGCGATGCCGCGAAGACCCGCGGCTTGCGGCCGGGCCATTGCGAACCGATCAGCTGGGCCGGCGTCTTGTTCCACTGGCGGGCCTTCTTCCAGTTCGACACGCTGGTGCGGTGGCGCGGTTTGCCGGCGCCCCACAGGTCTTTGCCCATGCGGCCCGTGACAAGCTTTTCGGCATAGCAGTTGTCGCAAGCCGGGCTGACCTTCGTGCAGCCCATCCAGGGATTGAAGGTGGCGTCGCACCAGGATATGCCGGTCTTCTCGGCCATCAGGCCTGCTCCGTCGCCATGGCGGTCTTGACAGCGGCGAGGGCGTGCTGAAATAGCGGCATCACCCGTTCCGTCGGCAAGTTGGCCTGCTGGAAATGCTCCAGCGCGATGTGCTCGCCCTTCTCGATGCGATCACGGATGACGCGCATCATGTTGGCCATCAGTGCTTCGCTGGTCATGGTTTCGCGCTCGCGGGCGCGCTTTTGGGCGCGGTGAGCGCTGCGGACGGCGTCCATGGGATCTCGGCGATAGGCCATTGTTCCTGATACTCCAGCGTTACAGACCGAGTTTTGAAAAGCACGCTTGGACATCGGGGCCGAGATCCGGACCGGTATAGTCCTGCTTCCGGCGCAAAATGGTGTCTCGGATTATTGCCTTGGCGCCGCCGTCAGTCGCCTGGACGTATTGCAGGCACAGGTTTTCAAAGTCCCGCTGCGATCCTTGCTGATAGGCAAGCGACTGCCCGTATGTCAGCCGCCGCGTTTCCTCTGCATATGGCGCGGCGTGGCGGTTGAAGAAGAGGCCCCAGATTGCCAGCCCGGTTCCGAGAACGAAAAATAAGATCAGGGCCAGAAAGCCCGCGCCAATGTCGCGCATTATTTTGTCTCCTTGTCGGTGTCGCAGTCCTGCGCGACCACATGACCATGAAGGCGAAACGGGGAAATGGTGACTCGCGGCTCGATATAGACCGGCTCCACTTGGTTGGTATCCGGGTCCAACATTTGGACCCATGTCCCTTCGGCCCCAGATGGCATGTACAACCCGTTCGGCTCGGCCTGGGTCATCAGCATGTCGCCGTTGTATTGGCCAAGGTCCGCGCGCACCTTCTGCTGCGGGTTTGAAAATTGGACCGCGTAGGGAATGCCATACCCGACCGCACGTCCGATGCAGATTAGGCGCCCGTCGATCCCCTGCATATAGGCCCAGGTCGGCACCATCTTGTCGCGCAGCTCATAAAGATCTTTGACTTGACGCTTCTCTGCCCAGTTGGTGATGGCCGGGAATCCGACCTCACGATCAGCTTGCGCAGTTGTTTGCGTCTGCACCTGCTGCATATGCTGATCGGCGGTGGGCGTGGATGGACCAGGATCGCAGCCGGCAAGTAGAGCGGCGATGCTGAGTGTTATAATCTTTCTCACGTTGTTCTCCTTGTTATAATTTCGGTCACGCTCAGGCGCGCCTCTTCTTGTTCATCGGCCGCGACCCGCGCCGCGCAAACCCGCGCTGCAGCGTTGGAAACTTCCGGGACGGAATCGATCTGGTAGGGAAGCCGGTGCCGGCCTTGGAGGGGGATAGGCCGGCACCGTGCTTCATTTGCCGTTCTTCAGCCGAACGCAACACTGGCTTCTCGACGACAAATTTCTGTGTTCTTTTCGGCCGTATCTTGGCCGCTTTATGCTTTGAGCTTCCAGCGCTCGTGGCGCCGTTGCCGTTTGTCACGGTGTGATGGCAGGGCGCGGCAGCGTGGCTGAACCGGCAGTTGTCCGGCACGTCTGGGCCGCCCAGGATCACTTCGTGAATATGCTCTTTCTGGATGTTCTTCGATTTGACGTCATCGAGCGTGAACGGAATTTTGCAGCGATAGCAGGGAATGACGACATCCTGTCGGATCAGGGTCTCGATAACCTGGATCTCGCGGAATGGGCGCGTGAGGCGTTTGCGTGGCTTGTCGCTCATGCAGCGGCCCTCACTCGGGAGCTCAGTGCTTCAACCAAGGCAGCGGTAATAGGCTCCGGCTGCGCTTCTTCCGCTGTCCACCAGATAGATTTCGGATCGTCCGGCTTCATGAGCAAATAGCTCATGTCGGAATTGATGATCAGGGTGACGCCGCAGTGAGAGCCGGCGATGAAGTAGTCTATTTTCCCGCTGACATAGCCGTCGCCTTCGCATGTCTCGACTTTTGACCTGATGTGCGAAAGCCCCGGCTTGTTCAGCGCGGCCAAGATTTCCGCGTCAATAATTTCCGGGATGGGAATGTTGCGCAGGTCCATCAACGCACCATCACAATATGGCTTCCGGCGACCAGGCCCACATGGATACTGCGTAGCCACGCCGCGGCGTCGGCCGCGTGCTGGGCCAGGACGAAGGCGCCGATCATAAAAATGACCAAGCCGACGGCATCGGCAGATTGCTTGATCCAAGCCCAGCCATCTTCGCCGATCAGGCGGCGACGGGGCATGGAGCGGTGCTGGCCGAGGCGGATCATATGCGCCCCCGCAAATATGCAACCGTCACCAGAACCATCAATTCCGGCGTCGGGCCTGCGATGTAGACGAGCATCCGGCCACCAATCAGATTTCCATTATCCAGCGTTTCTTCGCAAAGAACGGCGCCGTCGCGATTGACTTGGACGCTCAACGCGGTGCGGGCACCGGCCAGCACCAACTCAAGAACGTCAAACTCGTTTTCGTTTGTCGCGCGAGATGCCAGCCTTGCGCGATAGGCTAAACCGCCTTTGGCTAAACCATCGTTCAGGTGGGGAAGAAGCTCGCGGGCTTGCATCGGCTGGCTAGACAAAAGATTCATAGCAACACCTGCACCAGGCAGCCGATAAACGCCCATGGCGCCAAAATTCCGATCAGGAGCTGGAGCGCCCATGTATCGCTCTGGTGCAGCTGGATCGCACTCATAGCCGCACCGCTGCGTCGCTGGCGGCGGCGATGCAGATAAGAGCGACAAGGTCGGCGACAGAGATAGTAGTGGTTTTCTGCCCCAGCGCCTTCATGGCCTCGGCCCGGTTCAACAGGCGCGCATACCGAGCTTCCTGCTCAGTTCGGGTATCCTGTGCGGCAAGGTTGAGGCAGGGAGTTCCGGCAGTAGCGGGTCGGGCCGGCATCACGCTGCCCTCTTTTCAGGAGCGTGCTTGGACTTCTGGCGCGCGCGCCGTGCCTGAACCTTCGCAAGCGATCTCTCCCGCTTCGCCTCCGCGCGCGCTTGGGCGCGGATCACCTGGCGGCTGGGTGAGGCATCGGGCGTGTTGGTATAGAGCGCGGCACGCGCCTTTGATTCTGCAGCTCCTCGCGCCAGCCGGCGCTTTGTTCCAGCCTGGGGCGCCCGTGACGAGCGATAACCCCAATCCAAAAACGAAAGGATGAGGTGCCCAGCACCTGTTCCTGAAATAAAATCTCCCATGTCCATTTTCCCTCCAGCTGCGAAGCAGTGGAGGGATAGTTAGCGCGATACGCGATATTGTCAAGCGTGATACGCGCTTAATCGTTCAGGGCTGTCCAGGGCCCGGAAACAGTTGGTTTTGCCGGATCATAAAAGCGGGGTTCGGAGCATCCGCATTGGCCGGGTTGATGATCTGCGCCTGGGCCAAGCCAAAGGTCCCGGCAGGCACTGTCAATTGGGAAAGTGCAAGGATGCGCACGCTCACGCTCGCGTCGATCGGCGAACAGTTACCTTCGCGAGCGATCTGCGAAACGGAATCATCAGATAGCGTTCCAGGATGATCAGTCGCATCCTGCAGCTCCGCAGTAATTTTCGGGTCATCGCACGTCCAGGCGCCTTGGCGAGCGTGGAATACTTTGCCGACATCAGCATCGGAAAACTTATAGTTTGAATTGGGTGCAGAATTCTGGGGCTGCCGCGCGCCCGGCATATTTTCGTCAGCGGGTTTTGCCGACCATTCATAGGCCGAATAGACCGCTAGCGCCCCGGTCGCGAAGGCAATGACGGCTATCCCGCTCAGCCAGCGCATTGCTACCGCCTCTGCCACGATCCTATCACACGCCCTTGAATATAGGCTTCATCGATCGTGCGTTCGTAAGGATTGTATCTCGGGTTGTCCGATGAAATGCGCACCCGCGGCGGGTCAGATTGAGCAATAAACTCGACCCGTTTCAGCACAAGGCCCATGCCGTCCCACACCACAAAAATTCCTGGCGGCGACGCGACGGTGTCTCTGTAATCGACTAGCACCTTCTCGCCCGGTGCGAGCGTGCCGAGCATCGAGTCACCGATTACCTCAAGCACTCGCACGCGATCGGCGTCGACGCCGAAGGCAGAGCGAAATTCCGCGCTGGGAAAATAATAGCGGGCCCGAACAGAGTCGTCGTCGCCTTCAAGCGCGTCTTCAAGGCCACCTGGCCCCGCAACGGCGCGGACGTTCAATTCCAAAAGCTCTTTATGGTGGCTGTAGTCGTTGCCCTTGATGGCGAAGGCCAGCCATTCCGGTGACACGTCCAAGACCTTCGCCAGCCTGCGAATCGCCAGAAGATCTGGCTCATTCTTATCTATTTCCCAGCTTGCAACTGTTGTTTGCCCTGCATTTATCGCCTTACCCAGTGTGGTTTGGGAAAGGTGCTTGCCCTCTCTAGCCTCTTTCAGGCGCTTACCGAGCGAACTTTTCATGAGAATAACGCATAACGGCATATTGCCGGACGCGCTAACCACGAAACGCGCTTGACAATATCGCGATACGCGCTAACCCTGTTCAATATGAACCAGGCCGAGCGCATCATTTCCAAATTTCGGACCCAAGAGGCGTTGGCCAATGCCATCGGCTGCCGCCAAAGCGTGATCGCTGGTTGGAAGCGCAGGGGATTTGTGCCGGCACCCCAGCAGGGTCGCGTTCTTGCGGCGGCGGCCGCGCTGGGCCTCGATCTATCGCCGGCCGACTTCTTTGATGAGCAGCCGCCTTCTGCAGCTGCACAGACCGGAGTTGCCGCATGACGGCGCGCACTCAAGTATTTGAGCGAGACAGTTCGCAACGTCCGCACCGCCCGCAAAAATCCTTGAGAGCGATAGCGGCTGCGCATCGATGCACCACTATCGATGCAAGTGGTGAAGGCAATTTGGGGAACTCCTCGAAAATCTCCTGCGGAGAAAACTTCTCCAAATATTCCCTCATTGGGCCGACTAGCACACGCCGACACTTCTCTGCATCGCGATACTCGCTCCGCGTGCAAATGAACGCAAAGAACAACTCTTGCATGACTTCCCCAGACCTTATTGTTGAGGGCCGACACGCTAAGAGAAATTATCTCACTGCTGTGAATGTTACTGCTGAGTGCGTTAATTCGCACTTGCTTCTCGTCACCAGACGGATTGCGGCGGCAACATCTTTTTGCGCTGATGCGGGAGATGCCGCATGACCAATTCCACATTTCAAAATCGCTTCTCTGAAAAAGGACGCCGGACCGATGAGCCCGGCGCCAAGGTAATGGGCACTTGCAATGGTGCAGCGGGAAATCCGCCGCGCGCCAAACATGGGGTATCCGCCATGGGAGCGTCATTGGGAAAAAACAACGGAACTTTTTCCGGGCTAAACCGCGGAACTTTTCCCGCTCAGAATTCCGGAAATCTTCCCGTAGGAAATGCAAAGAATTCTTCAGTCCTAGCGCCACTCGATCGCAACGAGCTAATCGATGAGTGGAAGGCGATCATTCTTCCGTTACCGATTAAACGCGCCGCGGAAGAGCAGGTTGCCACGACGCGCGCAGTGGAAAGCCAACGCAATGGTGATAGTGCCGCGAGTCTTTTGGCTGCCATTAATCAGGCGCGCGCGAATCCGCGTGTTCGCGCCCAACTTGGGCGCCTGATGGGCTTCACAGGTTGCTATACCGATCCCGACTTCATGGAAGGCATGGAATTGATCGGGCAGAGCTATATGCGCGAACAGTTTATGCGCGTAGCTGTTGCGCAAGAAGTCTACTCCACGCCCGACGAACCTGCAGCCGACGACGACTCCACTGACGCCAATGATGATCGCGATGATCTCACCGGCGACCTTTTCGGGAGCCTCAACTGATGTGTTCGATCGGTCATCACGATGGTCCCGAGGCCGTCACCAGGTCGCCCCGCCGCCACACTGACGGCAGCGTGACGCGCCAGATCGAGAAGACGCCGCGCGCGGAACTTCTTGAGAGGCGAGCGCTGAAGACCGCGCAGCTCCGCGCAGAAATTGAAGCTGCAGAAGCCGACGCCTTGGCAGACGCCTATGGCGCAAATGAACAACTTGAATTGATCCCGGTCGGCGCTGATGAGGTGCCACACGCTGTTGCGTTCCGTGGTCTGCCTGATCCGAACACCCTCTGGTATTCCGCAGCGAGGGAACCATGAACGCGCTCGTTGGTAGCCGCACAATCACTTTCATTAGGGTTACCCACAGTGAAGCCGACGCCCAGTTGCCGCGTATGCACATCCGCATCGATTGGATCGGCGCAGATGGCGCGGAAGAATACATCGAGCGGCATGGCCCCGCCGCCGCGCTGATCATTGACGATCTGCGTGATGTGACGCGGCGTGGCGAGATTGCCCGGCACGGCTATCTATTCGGCTTTATCAGGTCCCACACGCTGCGACGGCAGGGGGGCTGATGCTGGCGGGGGCTGGGCAAGTTCAACCTGAGAATCAAGAGGTTCCGAAAATGGCGAACTCCGGTTTTGCCAAAGACGTGCTGCGCTCATTCATCAATCGCATCGAGCGGCTTGAAGAAGAGAAGGCCGCGCTCGCCGCTGATATCAAGGAAGTCTATAGCGAGGCCAAGGGGACGGGCTTCGATACCAAGATCATGCGCCAGGTGATCCGCATGCGTAAGCTCGACAAGGCGGAATTCCAGGAACAGGAGGCGATCCTTGATCTCTACCTCGGCGCCATGGATATGCGCTGATGAATCGTGCCGCGCACATCACACCTCGGGACATTGCTGAAAGCGCGCTGCTATTCGCGGTGTTGCACGGAAAGCCTACATTCTCTGCGCAGGATTTCGCCGCATTCTCGGATGTGGCGGCGCTTCACCTGGACGAGGAAATCGCAAACGATATCTTGCTGCAGGTGGTGGCTGATGGCCATCTGCGCGAGGTGGGGCCCGGCGTCTACGCGCTGATCGAGAAAACCGAGCAGGAAGCCCTCGAACAGCCATTGTGGCCGGAGGAAGCCCGGCCATGAGCATGCCTCCGGTTGTTGAAGCATTTGTCGAACTGGCGCGCCGCTATGTGCGCGCCGAGCGCCATTACGACAACATGGCGGCGACCGGAAACCGGGATCGGGTGGATGACGCTTTATCTTCCAAGCAGGAGTTGGAAGAAAAGGTCTGCCAGCATTTCATGCTTGTGCGGCCGCTTGATGGCGCGGGGTCGCGCCGATGAGCCGGCTACCGCAGATCCTCGGCCGCGTGACCCTTGACGAGGCGCAGGGACGATTGCTCGCGGAAAGCGTCGTGATCACAATTTCCGCCGGCCAGTTCCGCCAGCACATCACTAAGCGAGCGCGCTTGGGCGACGTCATATGGGTGCAGGAACCGTTCTATGCCTATGCGCTGACCGGCATGTTTCGTGTCCCGCCGGTTATGCCTGGCGTTGTTGCCGGCCCGCGCTTTGAAGCGAAGACCCCGGACAAATTCAAGATGTACCGGCACAACCGCCGCTATCACACAGATGCGTCACGTCTGCCGCGCGAGCGCAGCCGTTGCACGCTGGAGATCGCCAGCTTCGACGCCGCAAGCCTCAACTGCATCTGCCACATGCAGAACATAGATGACTTCATGGCAGCTCGGAGGGCAGCGGCATGATCCGCCGGATTCGCACATGGCTGCCGAAATGTCTTTGGAGCGTCGGTTGGCTTCAGGAACCAATCAAGGCTGACCCTAAAGCATTGGCGAAGCTTCTGATGATCTTCCCGGGGGGAGATATAAGCGGATATAGGAAACGACTACCGAACCGCCGTCCCGCCGTGCGCCAGCAAATGAAATGGCAGGACAGCCAGGGCAACGACAAGGTAGCCGATGTTTCCTTCGGGTTCGGGCCTGACGGCAAGATCCGCGAGGTATTCTGCATCGCCGCCAAAGACGGGAGCGACATGCAATCACTTGTCCACGACGCTTGTATTGCCACCAGCATTGTTTTGCAGCGCGGCCACAGCATTGCCGACTTGGCCAAGTCCTTCGGGGAATTGCGCGAGGAAGGTCAACCCGTGGGCAAGCCGGCTTCCATCATGGGCGCGCTGGCGCGGCTTGGCGCTGCGGTAGAGCGCCAAGTGGGTGGGGAGGGCGGCGGTTGAGCGATTGGCAATTCGGCCACCTGCGCACATTTGGCTACGATCTGATCGTGGCTGATCCGCCATGGCGCTTCGAGCTATATGAGGAAGAGACCGGGAGCCAAAAGGGTCCGGCGTCTCAATACCCGACAATGAGCCTGGACGAGATAAAGGCTCTTCGCATCGGCGAGCTTGCCCGCGGCGACTGTCTACTGCTGCTTTGGACATGCGGATGGGCCATTGCCACCGGACAGGCACAGGAAGTCGCGCGAGCATGGGGATTCCAGCCCAAATCTGAGATCATCTGGAACAAGCGCACGCGCTCAGGGAAATGGCGTGTAGGGCCTGGTTACCGAGTGCGCACTATGCATGAGCCGATTTTGCTTTGCACCATCGGCAACCCATTCCATGCAGCATTTCCATCCGCATTTGACGGGCTGGCCCGCGAACATTCGCGCAAGCCGGAGGAATTCTACCAGCTCATTGACAGAATGGCCGGCAGCCTCAGTTTCCGCGCCGATCTTTTTACCAGGACTGAGCGCGCTGGCTGGGATGGCTGGGGCGACGAAGCCGGAAAGTTTCCGGTGGCCGCGTGAGTGAGTTCTTCATCGTGCTTTCGCATCCCGCCACCGAACATGAAACGCTGCCCGAGGCCATGGCATCGCAGCGCGCGCTCCAGGCCCATGTCCCCGAGAGAACGCACACCATCTACCGCTGCAAGCGCTGGCTGACGGGCGCAAAGCATTTCACCAAGATGGTGGATCTCCTGAATGATATCGTGCGCGATGGGCTGACGCCGGCCAATCTTGACCGTGCGCGCGTCCTCCAAGTCACGATCGGCAACCGCACGCCGCGGCTGAAAGCTCTGCATCGTGTGCCGGGCCCGCCTGAATATCAGCCGCCTGCCGCCGCCAGGACGGGCGCATGAGCCGACCAGCGTTTGACTATCGCTATTCGATCATACCGGGCGGGGCGGTGACCGACCCGAATGTCTCAATGCGCGATCTCCAAGTTTTGGCCCTACTGGGGCGGCATACCGACAAAAAGGGATGGTGCTGGCGTAGCCAAGTCGAGATGGCAGCTGAGCTGCGCTGTGGGCGCGCCACCATCAGCCGTTCGATCAAGCGGCTGGTGGATGCCGGCTGGTTGGAACAGGAAGCGTTGCCGCGCGGGCGCACCGTTCATGTGAAGGGTCAGCAGCCGTTTAGCGCCTTCAAGTACCGGGTCAAGATTGACCGTGAAGACGAGTGCGATGCACCGTCCGCTGGAGACGTGCCCAATAATGGGCACCCTCGTGACGTGCCCGAAAATGGGCAGGAGGTGCCCATAGCTGATGGGCACGGGGTGCCCATCCAGACGGGCACCCATAGAAGGACTCCTTTCAAGGACCCACTAAACTCTCTCGCGCCCGCTGACGCGGTCGAGAATGCGATGGTCGCTTCGCTTCGGGAAGGCGAGGTTGCCCGCTGGCCAGAATTCCGCTCAGTGGTCGACAAATCTTGGCCTGGCGGATTTCCGCCCAAGGACGAGGTTGCCTGCCGCAAGCAATTCGATCCGCTCGCCCGTGAACGCGGCGCAGATCTATTGATGGCCTGCGCCCAATTGCATGGCGACGAGGAGCGTAGAATCGCCGAAGCGCGCACCCGCGGCGCCGGGAAAGCGATGCTCAAACGGCCCAGCAACTGGCTGCGTGAGGGCGAATGGCAGGGCTACATCCCGCAGGCGGAGGCGCTGGCGGCACAACTCGCCGAGATGGCAACGGCGCTGGGGCGAGTGCGCCGCTCGTTGGGCGACGGAATTTTTCGACTATTCCGGGAGCGGATGGGTGATGCGGGATTGGCCGCGCTGGCTGGCGTCACGATCGAACCAAAAGCCCATTTCCTCTACACCCGACCGGTACAGCGCACGCTGATGGAAAGGCACAGCGGCGCAATTGAGCGCCACCTGGGCGAGCCACCAACATTCACGCTGGTTGCCGAAAGGAAGGCGTCATGAGCGAGCATGTTTCACATGAGACGCCATGTTTGACGTCAAACTTAGCAATGCAGATACAACAGCGCCGCGCCGGGCGCCGCCAAAAGGTGCATCATCACGGCACGCTGTGCAGCCGCTGTCTCGCCAATCCGCCGGCCAGTGAACGGGACCGATATTGCAAGCTGTGTCGCGCGGCCGATAGGCGTGAACGCAGGCGTATCGCTTCCGAGGAATTGAAGCGCCTTAGAGCGCTGGACGAACAACAAAAACTGTCAAAGGGCACTGACAATGAATGCGAACGCAGTAAGGACGGGTCGATGCCCGCCGCTCCCGGTTGAAAAGCGGAGCAAGCCTTATGAGCCACTGAATGGTCAGGCGGGCCACGATGGCGAGCCGCCCGTCCATGGTGAGCGCAAAACACTGACGTGGGAGGAAGGTAAGCGGGTTGCGGGCGTTAGCCCGTTCAACCTCAATCATTCCCGCGCCTGCTATCTACACAGCCGTGGCCGCATTGACGCCCGCCAGTTCGCGGCGGCTGAGCGGCTATACAAGGATTGGCAACTATCGCAGATCCAGCCCAGGGCATCATCGGTGATGGTGGGCGGCGGTAGCAGCGGCGGCGACAACCACCCGAATGACACCAAGGTAGACGCAATGCGCCGGCACGGGGCCGCAATTGCTGCATTGGGCGCAGCTGCGCCGCTGATGGAGTTGGTGATCTTGCGCGACATGTCTGTGGAGAAATCTGCGGCACAGCTTCAGATGCATGCGAAGTATGCGCACGGCGCACTATGGGTCGCACTGCACTTCCTCGCCGACCACTATGGATTGCCGAAAGGCGCTTGACAGCCGACCGGCTGGAGAGCATCACTTAGGCATGATGTTGATTTGCGCCCGGAGCCGAAATGGCGATCCGGGCGCAGTCATTTTAGGGTCTGCCATTGCCCCCGCTGTTCCACATTGATGTTCGTTCGAACCTCAAGGAGATCACCCAAGGCCTGGACGACTTCACGAAGAAACAGATTCCGTTTGCGACTGCCACCGCGCTGACTACTCTCGCGCGCATGGCGCAGCAGGAAGAAAAGCGCGTTATCGAGACGCTGTTCCCGACGGCGACGCCTTTCACCATCGGCTCTGTGGCCGTCATTCCTGCCCGCAAGAATGTGCCGATCGCCACGCTGTTCATGCGGGATATCGCTGCTGCCTATCTTGAGCCTTATGTCGATGGTGGCCCGCACCACCTGAATTCGCGCGCACTGCTCAATCCCAAGAACGTGGCATTGAACCAGTACGGCAATATCCCCAAAGGCAAGCTGGCGTCGCTCAAAGGCATGCCCGACGTGTTCGTCGGCACGATCAAGACCAAGAGCGGTCAATCAATCAGCGGTGTGTGGCAGCGCCCATATCTCAGACCCGCTGGTGCAAAGCGCGGCAAAGGTCGCGTACCGAAGCGCGCCAACACGACGGGCAAGCTCAATCTGCTCATTCGTTTTGGTGATGCGCTGCCGGTCACGCAGCATCTGCCCTGGCGCGAGACGGCGCAGAAGGTGATCGACGCGAACTTCCAGCCCGTGTTCCGCGCGGCTCTCGCGCGCGCCATGGCAACGGCGCGGTGACCGTGGTATGGAGTCTTCGATGTTTGATCGCTCGCAACCATGGCTGCCTTTCATCGGCACACAGATCGACGCAGATGGCCTTTTGCTCTCTGTGACGGGCGGCTATGTGGATGCATGTGGCGTACTGTTGCTGGAGGGAGAGACCGCAGACGGCTGCGAAGTCAGTAACTTGGCGCTGTCCACCGTTACGGTCGTAGGATGTCCCACCGAAGCACAGCGCGCAGTCATCGCCAGCGCAGCGACCGGGTTTGATTGAAGGTCGCCATGGCGACAGTGCGGCCCTGTGCCCCCCCCACCCCTTTCTTGGGTCCTTCCTGACCCTCCGAAGCCCACGGGCATTGCGCGCGCCCGATAGTCCACTAGCTCTGCGTGCGAAAAGGTGTCCGCAGTGGCTTGGCTTTCGATCAGGGAATTCGCGCGCCGCGATGGCTGCGATGACAAGCTGGTCCGGCGCGCCATCGAGCAGAAGAAACTAATTCCCAATGAAGACGGTAGGTTAGACGAAGCGCTAGTCGGAACCGGTTGGCGAAAGACGAACCGTCACGGCGGTGCGGACAGTGCGGACAAAACTGCGGACACTTCGCAAAAGGTGTCCGCACCCGCCGCCAAGCTGGTTGGCACCGGCGAACGGCAGTCCGCCGTCAAGCCGCTGCCGGAAGTGCCGCCGAGCGGCATCGACTTCAAGTCTGCGCAGGAGTTCGTGGAGAAGATCCTGTCGGGTCAGTTCCTCGATCACGGCGACGCCGAGGCCATCAAGGAAAATGGTCTCGCCCTGAAACACATTCTGGCCGGCATGCAGGCGTCCGGCGAATTGGTCTCTTTCGAAACTGCCCAGGCCGTCTTCTTCGAAACCTTCCGATCGCACCGGGACGTCTGGCTCAACTTCCCCACCAAGGTGGGGCCACTTATCGCGGCGGAACTTGGCATCGAGCCGGACCGGCTGATCGAGGCCTTGACCAAGCATGTCCACCAGCAGTGCGCAGACCTCGGCGAACCTGACGCCGATTTCAGCGGACCAGGCGGAACGGCTTAAGCGCGCCGGCCGTCAGGGCTGGACGCCGCCGCCTCGCATCAGCGTCCCGGATTGGGCGGACCGCTATCGGAAGAAGCCGCGGGAATCCGGTTCCACCGCCGGCAACTGGCGCACTTCGGACGTTGAGGCGGGCCGCGGGCCGATGCTGGCCGCCACCGAGCCCGGCGTCCACGTCATCACGGTGATGGTCTGCACCCAGCTGCTGAAGACCTCGTTGCTGGAGAATATCTGGGGTCGCTCGGCCCACCTTGACCCTTGCCCCTTCCTGCTGGTGCAGCCGAAAGAAGAGGCAGCGGAAGCCTTCTCGAAAGAGCGCATCACGCCGCTGATCCGCGCCACGCCCGCCCTGCGAAAGCTGGTGGGCACCGCGAAGATGCGAAGCGCCGACGAGACACAGACTTACAAGCCCTATCCAGGCGGATTCCTCGCCCTGGTCGGCGCTGGTAGTCCTGACAACCTTGCGCGCCGGCCGGTGCGCATCGTCGCTTATGACGAGGTCGACAAGTATCCGGTCACCCGCGAGGGTGATCCAATTACGCTCGGCGACGAGCGCATGGCCACCTTCGACAATGGCCTGAGCATTCGGGCCTGCTCGCCGACGGTCGATGACGAAAGCCGGATCGCCGCATCCTTCGCGGATTCCGATCAGCGCGTGGCCAGCATGGCGTGCCCGCATTGTGATCATCGCCAGTTCTGCGATTTCTTCCGCCATGTCCAATGGGACAAGGACGGCGCGCAGCACAAGACCAAGACGGCGCGCATCTATTGCGAGGCCTGCGGCGCGGGGTGGAATGAGGGCGACCGACACAAGGCCCTGCAGACAATCCGCTGGCATCAGACCCGCGCCTTTCAATGCTGCGGCGAACGCCATGTGCCGCTGGAGATCTATGATCGCGCCTGGCGTAATGACGCAGAAGATGCCGTCAGCCAAGTGTGGGACTGGTGGGCGTCCGATAGATACGCGGTCTATCGCGCCAAATGTCCGACATGCGGAAAGTGGCTCGACAACGAGCATGCGGGCTTTCAAGGCTCGAAACTTCTCAGTCCATGGCGCCGCGATGCGCCCGCGGCGATCGCCGCGAAGTGGATCGCGGGCAAAGACGACGAAGACAAAAAGCAGGCCTTCTTCAATACCCAGCTTGGCCTGACCTATCGCCCGCACGCGGGCAAGGAATTGAAGCTGGAATCACTGGCCGCGCGCGGCGAGGTGTGGGACGCGGAAGTCCCCGATGGCGTGGCCATGACCACGGTCGGCATCGATATCCAGGATTATCGCGTTGAGGTTGAACGCGTCGGTTGGGGCAAGAACGAAGAGAGCTGGTCGCTCGACTATCAGGTGTTCGACGGCGAGTTCGATGATCCGAAGGTGCAGGAAGCCCTGGACCTTTATCTCAAGCGAAAATTTCGGCGCGCCGACGGGCGTGAGTTCGCGGTTGAGGCGGCCTGCATCGATTCCGGCGGTCACCATACCCAAGCGGTGTATGACTTTGCCAAAGCGCGGCTCGGCCGGCGCATCTGGGCGATCAAGGGCGAAAGCGCACGGACCGGACAGCGGAATCCGGTGTGGCCGACAAAGCGGCCGACGTCGCGCACCAAGAAATCGTTCCGGCCGGTCATCATCGGCGTGAACGCCGCCAAGGACTCAGTCCGGCAGCGGCTGCATACCGAGTATCCCGGGCCCGGCGTCGCCGCGGCGGGGTATATGCATTTCCCCGCGGATCGGGATCTGAACTATTACGCGCAGCTGCTTTCAGAGCGCAGCGAACTCAAGACCGTCTCTGGCCAGAAATTTCGGGTGTGGACGCTCGCGGCGGGCAAGGCGAACGAAGCCCTGGACTGCCGCGTCTATGCCTATGCCGCGCTGTGCGGCCTGATGCATCTGGGCCTGAAACTGAACAAGCGCGTCGACGAGGTCAGCGCCACCATCATTCCGGTGGAAGACAGGCCCACGCCACGAGACGTGGAGTTGGACCCGGTCATTGCGGCCAGGACGGAAGCAGAGGCACCGGCCCCCGCAAGAGGGCCGACTGTCAAGTCCGAAGCACCGACAAAGAAATCGGCGGCAAGCCGCCTGGCATAAGGACCGCCCATGACCTGCATCAATCCCATTTTCGCGGGGATGAGCACCGGCCAGCTGCAGGCGGCGCTGACGGCCGCGCAAACTGCATACATCGCGCTTTCGATTGGATCGAAAGCAGAAACCGTATCGTACACCCAGGGCGACGGTAGCAAGAGCGTCACCTACACGCGCGCCAACATCGCCAATCTGACCGCGCTTATCCTTCAACTCCAACAGGCTTTGGGCATCATCAAACGCGCCCGGCGACCCGTAAGGTTCCAGTTCTCGTGACTGACAAACCGCGTGCCCCACAGATCCTCGACCAGCACGGCAATGTGATGGAGCGCAGGCGTCCGGTCTCGCACGCGCTCGCCGGTGGCCCCTTCGGCGGTCAGAACTTGCCCTATGACGCGGCCGATATGTATGGCGAGCATCTGGGCGCGTGGCAGCCTTATTTGTGGTCGCCGGATGCCGAGCGGAATATCTACCGCGACCGCATCGTCAGCCGTGTGCGCGACGTTGCCCGCAATGATGGCTGGGCCTCCGGCGGTCTTACCCGGATTCTTGACAGCGCCATCGGTGCGAATTTCCGCCCGCTGGCGAAGCCGGACTATCGCGCCCTGGCCAATGCGACGGGCATCAAGGCATTCGATGCCAAATGGGCCAAAGAGTTCGGTTCGGTAGCGGAAAGCAATTATCGCACTTGGGCGCTCGATCCCGGGCGCTGGTGCGATGCGCAGCGCGCGATGACGCTGCCGCAAATCTATTATGTCGGCTTCCGGCACAAGCTGCTTGACGGCGACGCCGTTGCGCATCTGCCATATCTGCTGAACCGTATCGGTTCGGGGCGCGCGCGCTATGCAACCTGCGTCCAACTGATTGACCCTGATCGGCTGTCCAATCCCCAGATGCAGTTCGACCAACAGGCCATGCGAGGTGGCGTCAAAGTGGACGATTGGGGCGTCGCCACCGGTTATTACATTCGATGCGCCCACCAGGGCGACTGGTTCAGCGCACAGAAGAGCGTGACCTGGGATCTGATCGAGCGCGAAACCGAATGGGGGCGCCCGGTCATCATTCATGACTTTGATCATGAGCGGGCTGGGCAGCATCGCGGTGGTACTGGCATCCTGGCGCCTGTGCTGCAACGCCTCAAGATGCTGGTCAAGTATGATGGGACCGAGCTGGATTCCGCGGTCGTAAATGCGATGTTTGCGGCATTCATAGAAGCGCCCTTCGACCATCAGTTTGTCGAGCAGGCGCTCGGTGACGATGTGAGCGAACTGAGGGGCTATCAGGACCTTCGCAAAGACTTCCACGACGAGCGCCGCATCATGCTGGGCGGCGTGCGCATGCCCACGCTCTTCCCGGGCGAGAAGATCGGCACTGTCGCCGCGACGCGACCCGCGACAAACTTCCGCGACTTCGAGGCTGCGGTTCTGCGCAACATTGCCAGCGGAATGGGCTTGTCTGCTCAGCAGCTATCGCAGGATTGGTCCGATGTGAACTATTCCAGCGCACGCGCGGCGCTGCTGGAGGCTTGGAAGACCTTGAGCCGCCGCCGCGCGGACTTCGCCGTTGGCTTCTCCGGTCCGATTTATGGCGCCTTCCTGGAGGAATCCATGGAGGTGGACGAGTACCCGCTACCTGCCGGAGCGCCAGATTTCATGGAATTTCGCGGTGCATATGGCAACGCCAACTGGATCGGTCCCGCCCGCGGCTGGGTAGACCCAGTGGCCGAAAAGCAGGGCGCGGTGCTTGGCCTCGATGCCGGCTTCGACACGCTGGAGGCCCAATGCGCAGAGCAAGGCCAAGATTACATCGAGGTCCTGGATCAGCGCCAGGAAGAGCGCCAAGCCTTTATCGAGCGCAATTTGCCTTTCCCAGTGTGGCAGGGCGACAAGAACCAGGCATCGGTTGACGCCATGCAAGCCAGCAAGAAACCGCAGGCCGCCTGATGGAAAATTGCATTCTCCAGCCGCAGCGGCTGTTCAATCAGTCGCTGGTGCTTCTGCGCGACGAAGCAGAATTGATCGCACAAGACGTGCGCATGCACGGGCTTGGCAAGGTCACGCTCGAATCTGCATTGGCAAGCCTGGGTGATGATGTCGAAGCCAAGCCATCGGTGGGCTACACCATCGTTGAAGGTGTGGCGATCATCCAAATCGAAGGCGTTTTGGTTCAAAAGCTCGGTCTGCTCCGACCGTTCTGGGGTCTGACCGGCTATGACGGCATCCGCCAGAATATTCTGATGGCAGTTGCGGACCCCGACGTGCGTGCGATCGTGTTGCTCATCAACAGCCCCGGTGGAGTGGTCCACGGCTGCTTCGACCTGGTGGACACAATATATGAATGTCGGGGCGACAAGCCGATCTGGGCAATACTGAACGAGAACGCCTATTCGGGCGGTTATGCGCTGGCTTGTGCCTGCGACAAGATCATCGTCCCACGCACTGGTGGCACCGGCTCAATCGGTGTCATCGCAATGCATGTAGATTGGTCGAAGGCCCTGGATCAGTTCGGGCTGAAAGTCACCTTCATTCAGCGTGGCGCGCGCAAGGCTGATGGAGCGCCCGAATTGCCGCTCTCGGAAGAAGCACTGGAGCGGTTCCAGAAAGACATCGACGCGACGGGCGTCCTTTTCGAGGAAACCGTAGCGCGCAACCGAAAGATGGCGGCCGGCAAGGTCCGCGATCTCGAAGCCGCAACATTCCAGGGTGCCGAGGGCGTCAAGCTCGGACTCGCTGACGCGGTCATGGCGCCTGACGCCGCATTCCGGTCTCTCCTGGAAGAGATCGCCTAACCACCATCTTTGAAGGAGATCACGATGAAAGTTTCTCTCAAGGGGAGCGCTTCCCCGTTTGCCCATCTGTTTGGCCGTTCCGCTTCGGCTTCCAAGTCGAAGGCCGAAGACAAGAAGGAAAAGGACAAGGACGAAGAGCGCGCCGCGGCCGAAGGCGAAGACGACAAGGAGAAAGACGACAAGAAGGCGAAGAAGGCCAAGGCAAAAAAGGCTGAAGGAGAAGATGACGACGAGTCCGTCGAAGCCGAGGGCGACGACGAGGAAGAAGACGAAGAGCGTGAGCAGGCTGCATATGCGCGCGGCGAGGCCGCCGAATGCAGCCGATGGGTTGTGACTTTGTCGAATCTCGCAGCTACCAACAAAGGCGAGTCGGCAATTCACATGCTTGCTACCACTCGGCTGACCTCCGAACAGATCGCTGGTGTCTTGGGCGGGCTACCGGCCGGTGATGCCAAGGCCAATCGCCGTTCGCTCGATAGCCGCATGCAGGATCTTCAACAGCACAATCCCGGCGCCGGCGATGGTCAGCAGCAGGACAGTCCCGATGCGACCGCCAAGACCATGATGGCCGTCTATGACCGCGTCAGCGGCAAGAGCGCCAAGTAACAACCCCGAACATCAGAAGGATCTGAACCATGACGCTCACCAACACCAATTATGGCGACAACGCCTTCCAGCCGACTGCCTTTGCGGAAACCTACGTGCCGGATCGCCTGATCGCCGGCAATCTCAAGCTGGTGACCGAGGGGCAGGCCGTCATCACAGGTGCAGCGGCTTATGTCCGTGGCACTGTGATGGGCAAGGTCCTGGGCGCCTCGGCGACCTCTGCGGCCAAGTCTGGTGGCAACACCGGCAACGGCACCTCTGTGCCCGACGCCACCGATCCAGCTTTGGCCGGTGCGCAGGAAGGTATCTACAAGCTTGTCTGCACCGTGGCCAGCACCAATGCCGCAACCTTCCGGCTCTATGATCCGAAGGGCGAAGACATCAAGGATTATTTGTTCAGCGGCTCCGGTGCGAGCTTCACCACCGATGCCCAGATCAAGGTTGTGGTGACCGATGGCGCCACAGACTTCGTGGTGGGCGACGAATTCGACATCAACCTCACACTGGCTTCGTCCAAGTACAAGCTGGCCGTCAAGACCGCGACCGACGGTAGCCAGTTCCCCGAAGCTATCCTGATCGACGCAGTCGACGCGACTGCGGGCGACGTGAATGGCGGCGTCTATCTGACCGGCGAGTTCAACGCCAACTACATCACCTATGACGCCAGCTTCTCGCTGGAAGATCTGCGCCAGGCATTCCGCGGCAAGGGCATCTTCATCAAGTCCGCGGTCTCCGCGGCCGACCCGTCCTAACGGTTCTTAGGGCACACACCAAAACTCGGAGACTGCATCAATGAATATTTTCGATACCAATGTGCTGATCCAGGTTGTTCCCAACCTGAAGACTTCGCAGAACTGGCTGCTCGATCGGTTCTTTCCGAACGTCGTGGAATCCAACACCGAAGAAGTGAGCATCGATGTCGATGTTGGCAAGCGCCGCATGTCGCCGTTCGTCTCGCCGCTGCTCGAAGGCAAGCTGGTGGAACAACGCCGCTACCAGACCAACACCTTCAAGCCCGCCTACATCAAGGACAAGCGCGCGCCCGATCTGCGCAAACCTGTCCGCCGCATGATCGGCGAGCGCATTGGTGGCGACCTGACCGGTGCCGAACGCGAGATGGCCAACATCCAGTTTGAGATGGCGGATCAGATCGACATGCTGAACCGACGTCTGGAATGGATGGCCTCTTCGGCCCTCCAGACGGGCACCGTCACCATTTCCGGGGACGGCTTCCCCACGTCTATCGTGGACTTTGGTCGCGATTCCAGCCTGACTATCGCGCTGTCGGGCGGCACCACATGGTCGAAATCCAACATCACCGCTGGCACGGCGAGCCCGACCACCAACCTCACGACCTGGGCGCAACAGGTCTTGAAGGAGTCCGGCGCGGTGGTGACCGATGCGGTGTTCGACACCAATGCCTGGAACCTGTTCAAGGCCGATCCGGCGCTTGATGGCGCGATCCGCTTCCCACTGCTCAACAACATGGGCAACGCCATCCAGCCTGGCACCGAGATCAAGAAGGGCGCCATGTATATGGGCCGCTGGGGTCAGTTCGACCTCTGGGTCTACAACGACTGGTATGTAGACGATAACAACGTCGAGCAGCCGATGCTGCCGTCGAACACTGTTATCCTGACAGGACCAGAGCTGATGGGCACCCGCGCATTCGGCATGATCTATGACCCGGCCTTCAACTACGGCCCGATGGCCTATGCGCCGAAGACCTGGCTCGAGCAGGACCCGGCCCAGCGCTTCATCATGATGCAGTCGGCGCCGATCGTGATCCCCAGCCGGGTTAATGCATCGCTCTGCGCCACGGTGGACTAATGGCTGAGGAGAAACCGCAAATAGTGGAGGCGACCGTCGCGCGCGGCCGCACCGTCCAGATCGGCGAAGAAGCCAAGGGCCAGGGTGAGGTCATCCAGATGGAAAAGCGCGAGGTCAAGCGCCTCCGTAAGCTCGGGTTTCTGGTGGACCCGGATGCGAAGAACGAGCCGGTGCGCGGCACCGGTCCAAACTTCGGCACTGTCGGTGGTGTGAACGTCCACAAGGTTGCCTGATGCCTTTCGATTGGGAAGGGCTTGCCGCCGCGCCCTGTATGGATGCGTTCGGCGAACCGGTGACCTATCTGCCATCCGGCGGCGGGTCACTTCCAATCGAGGGCATTTTCGACAAGGCCTATTCCGAACTCGTCATTGATGAGGCCGGTTCCGGAATCACGACCGTGATCCCGGTTCTCGGTATCCTGCTCTCAGCGCTGCCTTCGTCGCCCCGCCAGGGCGACAAGCTGCAGGTGGCGAGCGTCAACACTACCTACATCGTCAAGGAAGTCCGCCCCGACGGACATGCCATGTACAAGCTGATGCTCAACAAGGTCAGTTCGCCGTGACCGACGAGACCATCACGACATCTGACACTTTGATGTGCAAAGTGATGGATGCGCTGAAAGGCCCGACCGGGGGGCCGGCGCCTACGATTGCAGGCGCCAACGTCTTTGAACCGCGGGATTGGCCGACCGAATTGGGCATAATGCCCATTCTGCTCGTGCAGTCGCCACGCGAGGTCAAGGAAAGCTTGGGGCGCAATGGTGCGCCGCAATTCACTGTGACCACCTGCGTGCACCTCGTTGGCCGCGTGACGGCTCCCGCCACCAGCGGTGATGCCGGCGCAGCTGCGGTGCTTGGGGTGTTGGGAGTCTTTCAGCGTCAAATCGAAGTAGCGGTGGTGAATTACACACCTCTCATGGTGCTGCTTCAGCAAGTCGCGCGCGTCGAGGTCAACAAAAAGGTCACTTCAGACGCCGAGCAGCATGTCGGCGAAGTGACTGTGGACCTCTATCTGGAATTCTATCAGGGTCCCGAAGCGTTCTGCCCCACCACCACCAATCCATTGACCGAGATCGCCATATATTCCGACCTAGTGAACGTCTTCGATCCTTCCGGTACATACGCCAACCCGCCATTCCCGTCTTCCGTTGAGAGTGCGCCGCGCACATCCGGACCAGACGGCAGAACGGAAGGCGGGTTGTTGATCGAACTGGGACAACTCTTGGCCACAGAAAGTGGCGCAATTTTCGAGACCGAAACCGGCGAAGCCATCGAAACCGGGAACTGAAAAAGGAAATCGCGAATGTTCGTGAAGCCAAACGCCGGTCTCAAGGTACGAGACCCGGTGATGAGAGATTTTTTGCCGGCTGAAGGCCGCGAGGTAGATGACCATGATCTCTATTGGCACCGCCGGCTGCGCGACAAGGACGTGCTTCTCGCCGCGCCGGCCCAACCCTCGCCGGTCAAAACCGACGCAGCCGAAACCAACGAACCGGAATAGCAGGAGACCGCAATGACGATTCCCTTCAAGAACATTCCGCAGAACCTGCGTGTCCCGCTGTTCTATGCGGAGGTCGACAATTCCCAGGCGAACACCTCCCAGCAGAACCAGCGCACCTTGATCATCGGCCAGATGCTGACAGCAGGCTCTGGCACACCCAACGTGCCGGCTCTTTCGCAGGGCGTTGCAGACGCAAAGACCAAATATGGCCAGGGATCGATGCTGGCGGAAATGGTCTACACCTACCGCCAAAACGACAATTTCGGCGAGGTGTGGTGCCTGCCGCTGTCTGATGACGGTTCTGCCGTGAAGGCTGCTGGCTCTTTTGCCTTCACTGCGGCGCCGACGGCCGCGGGCGTGTTGAGCGTATATATCGGGGGGTACCTGATTAGCCTCCCCGTTACGACCTCTCAGACCACCACCCAGCTCGCCACTGCCCTCGCGGCAGCCATCAACGCCCTTGCGGACGGTCCTGTGACCGCGACCTCCTCAACCGGCACCGTTACAATCACCGCCAAGAACGGCGGACTGGCGGGCAACGACATCGATATCCGCCTGAACTATCGCGGCCAGGCCAATGGCGAGCAGACCCCTGCCGGCTTGACCTACACCATTACCGCGATGACCGGTGGCGCGACCAACCCCAGCCTGACCACGGCGCTGGCGAACCTGGCCGACATGCCCTTCGACTTCATTGTGCTGCCCTATACCGACAGCGCCTCGTTGGCAGCGATCAGGGCCTTCCTGAGCGACACCACGGGCCGGTGGAGCTGGGACCGCCAGGTCTATGGCCACGCCTTCTCTGCATACCGCGGCACGGTCTCGGCGCGCGCCACGTTCGGCGTCACCAATAATGACCAGCACACCTCGATCATGGGCTTCTATGATAGCCCGTCGCTGGTGTGGAAGTGGGCCGCCGCTGTGGCCGGCGCCGCCGCCGCCAGCCTGCGCGCCGATCCTGGCACGCCGCTCCAGACCCTGGCCCTGGCTGATGTACTGGCGCCCCCGCTGCAGAGCCGCGATCAGCTCACCGACCGCAACACCCTTCTGTGGGATGGTATCGCAACCTACACGGTCGCGCAGGACGGCACCTGCGCAATCGAAAACCTGATCACCACCTATCAGCAGAACAGCTTCGGCCAGCCGGATAACTCCTATCTGGAAGTCGAGACCATGTTCCTGCTGATGTATGTGCTGCGCGACATGGCTGGCGTGGTCACTTCGCGCTTCGCCCGGGTGAAGTTGGCCGCAGATGGGACCCGCTTTGCGCCTGGCTCCAACATCGTCACGCCCAGCACCATCAAGTCAGCACTGATCGCTGAATTCCAGGCATTGGAATTCAATGGGTATACGCAAAATTCCCAGGCCTTCGCGGCGGGACTGATCGTGGAGATCAATGCCACCAATCCCAATCGCGTGGACGTTTTGTGGCCGGGCACATTGATTGAACAGCTTCGCATCTTCGCAGTGCTAGCTCAGTTTCGCATTTCGTGAAGCAATGTTCAAAGTGTCGGGCTGAGAAGCCCGGCACTTCGTTCCCGCCGAATAAGCGGATGAGGGATAAGCTCGATAGTTGGTGCAAGGCATGCCGCGCATTGGCGCGGATGGCACGATATGAAAAGAATCGTGCTGCTGAAAACGCGCGCGCCTGGGTTCTTCGGAAGGCGCGTATGCATGAAGATGCAGACGTGCGCGCTGCAATTGCCGAAAGTAAGGCGAGGACTGCGTGCCGCCCGGAGGCGCGTCGAAGTGCAAGATTGGCTGGCTCGCGCTATGCCAAAGCAAATCGTTCAAAGGTCACCGCTCACACTGCGCGTTATCGCGCACGAAAATTCAATGCGACTCCTGCATGGGTGGACCTGCAGGAGATTGGCAGTGTCTATGCCGAGGCATCTCGATTAACGCGCGAGACCGGTACGGCCCACCATGTCGACCACATCGTCCCGCTTCGCGGGCGCAATGTCTGTGGACTTCATGTGCCATGGAACCTGCAAGTCATTCCTGCGGTCGAAAACCGCCGCAAGGGCAATAGGCATAACTCTTAGGAGAACTACATGACTAATCGGTTGGCCGGTACGGCCTATGTCACCCGCAACGGCCAAACGCTGATGCTGGTTGGCAGTTGCACCTGGAGTCCCTCGCTGGTGAAGCGCGAGACAGTGGCCGGCATGGACGGCGTCCATGGCTACAAGGAAGAGCCCATTAGCGGCTTCATTGAAATGGACGTGCGCGACAGCGGCGACCTTTCGGTGACCGACATCAACGGTGGTACCGACGACACCATCGAGCTGCGCCTGGCCAACGGCAAGACGGTCATCGGCCGCGATATGTGGACCACTGAGCCGCAGGAGGTCGATGCCACAGAGGGCAAGTTCAAGGTCCGTTGGGAGGGCATGCAGGGCTGCGTGACGGAGAACTGATATGTCAGACACAGAGCAAAAGCCTCGTAGCAAGGTCATCCAACTGACCCGTTCCGTGAAGTTCGCGGATAAGACTTATGACCATCTGGAATTGACGGCCCCGACCGTCTCACAGATGGAAGCTGCCAACCGGGAGGCGAACCCCGTTTCCTCCAATGTCATCCTGGTGGCCAACAATGCCAAAATTCCGCCCGGCGCCGTGCGCGAGCTGGATTGGGACGACATGGAGGCGGCGGTCGAATTCCTCCAGGGTTTTACCAAGAGCGGCCATCAAACTGGCGCGAGCTGATCGCTGACCTGACTTTCTTCTTCCACTGGGGTCCGCAGGCCTGTGCCGATCTGACCATGGAAGAGATTCTATGGTGGACCGAGCAGAACAACCGCATCGCCAAGCAGCTGCGCAGGAAATAGATGCCGGCCAATAAGTTCAACATCACCATCGCGGCCACCGACAAGGCCACGGTTGTTGCCAACAAGGTCGCATCGTCGCTCAAGCGCATGATCTTCCCCGCCCAAGTGGCGGGTAAGACCGTCGGCATGATCGGCAAGGATGCCGATTTTCGCCGCGTCTCGACGGGCATGCGCAACATCGCCCGCGAAGCTGTTGGTGTGGTGGATAATGTCTCTCTGGCCAACACAGCGCTCAAGGGCGCGGTAGGTCTGGCCGGCGCTGGGGCTTTCATCACATCGGCCAAGGATTGGGCTGCCGGCACGGCAGGCGCCGCGCGCTTTGCACAGACCATCGGCATGAGCAGCCAGAAACTTCAGACCTTGGTTGGTGTCGGTCAGGGCTTTGGCATTGAAGCCCAGGCCATGACTGGCGCCGTCAAGACCTTGGGCAATACCTTTGAAGATGCGCTTTATGGGCGCAATCAAGACGCCATGGTGATGATGAACCGGCTGGGTATCAGTCTGCATCGCACCAAGGAAGGTGCAGTCGATGCCAACCGGGCTCTTGACGATGTTTCTGATGCGATCGCGCGAAACAAGGGTAATCCCCAGGTTCAACAGCGTATCGCCAGCCTCTTTGGCGTCAGTGAATTGCTGCCAATGCTGCGCAATGGCCATACAGCGTTTCGTCAGTATGAGGCGGCGGTCGCCAGGACTGGTGCGGTCCGCTCGCCCGCGATGGAAGAAAATGCGGCGAAGCTGCAGCTGGCATTTGTCATGGCGGGCAAAACGCTGGACGGCATTGGCAACCGGATTGAAAACTGGATCGCGCCAAGCCTGACCAAGGTGCTAGACGGCTTCACCAGCCTGGCCGAGAAGCATCCCGCCGCTGCTACCGAGACAGTCGGCGCCGGCAGTGTGGTGGGAACCGCATTGGGCGGCTTCTTCGGCTACAAAATGGTGAGCAGCGTCGCGCGCGGTGTGAAATCCCTGCTGGGGATGAACACGGCGACCAAGGCGACGGAAGTTGCCATGGAGCGCGTTGCCAATCGCGCCGGGCCCATGCTGTTGACGCGAATTGCAACTCTAGCCGAAGCGGTCGGTCTGGATGGCCTAGCCGGCGCCGTCATGTCGCTCGGCATCGCGCTGGAAGGCTTGCCATTGCTGGCGATCGGGGGCGCTGCGGCGGCGGCCGGTGGTTTCGCCTATATGACCTATCGGGATTGGAACAAGCTCCCGAAATCGTCAGAAGGCGCCGGTAGCCCAACCAAGGCGACAGGCTCGCAGAAAGGCGCAATTCAGCGGGACGTGTCCTATTTCACCAAGCAGGGCTGGTCGCCTGCGCAGGCAGCCGGCATCGTCGCCAATCTTTTTCGCGAAAGCGGATTGAACAGCAAAGCATCCGGCGATCATGGGCTGGCC
Organism: Rhizomicrobium sp.; assembly: GCA_036488555.1. GTDB lineage: Bacteria > Pseudomonadota > Alphaproteobacteria > Micropepsales > Micropepsaceae > Rhizomicrobium. Next base: position 39,324 of record DASXHL010000072.1, on the reverse strand, counting down.
TATGGACTGGCGCAGTGGCATCCCGAGCGCGCCGCAAATTTCGCGGCTTGGGCCGGGCACGGCCTCAAGGATTCGACGGAACAGGAACAGCTTGCCTTCGTCCAGTATGAGCTGACACAGGGCACGGAACGCTCTGCGGGCGCGGCGCTGCGGCGTGCCAAGACTCCCGAAGAGGCTGGGGCAACCATTTCCCATCGCTATGAGCGTCCACTTGACGATGGCGGGAGCGCCGCTTCCCGTGCTGCAGATGCCAGGGCCATCTTTGACAGGCTTCCCTCAATCGCTTCCCAGCCCGTCCATCTTGAACAGTTGGCGCCGCCTGCACCGACATCGCCTGCACAGATCGAACAGTTGGGGGCGCCCACCGCGCCGACATCCGCTGTACAGATTGAGCAACTTGCTGCACCGCCCGCGCCTGCATCCACCAGCAAGATCGAAGTCGAATTCAAGAATGCGCCGCCGGGTATCCGTGTCACCACCGTAAAGCCCGGCACGAATCCGCCCGCTGTCAAGGTGGCGCACGCCATGCCGGGGACACAGCAGTGAGCTTTACCGACGAGTTGCAGCAGGCGTCGTTCCGCGGCGTCCCGTTCGGCGTTCGGTCGGCCAATGGCAGGTTTGGGCGCCGCATCGCGCTGCATGAATATCCCATGCGCGACAAGCCCTGGGCCGAAGACCTGGGTCGCGCCGCCCGCCAGATCAGCCTTGAAGGTTTCCTGATCTCGGACAGCGGCATATATGGCGGCGGCGACGTCCTGGATCAGCGCGAGCAGATGATCGCGGCCTGCGAGCAGGAGGGCTCTGGCACGCTGGTACATCCCACGCTCGGGGAGCTGACCGTCTCCCTGCGTGGCGGCCTGGTGGTGACCGAACGCTGGGACAATGGCCGGTACTTCGAGATCCAGTTCGAATTTGTCGAGAGCGGCGATAGGGTATTTCCCAGCGACAGCACCGACAATTCCGACGCGACAGACAGTGCAGCGGATGACTTGGATGCAGCTGCCGGTGATGATTTTACCGGGGATGTGTCGGACGTGATCGGGGATGGCCCCGCCATCACCGACATGCTCACCTCGACCGTCAATGGCTGGCTCGATGTGGCCGGGCCGCTGGCGGCCGACGCCACAAGCCTGCTTTCGATGGTGGGTACGCTGTCGGGCGAATATGGCCGGTATTTCGGTGGCCGCACGCGCGGTTTCGGATCGGCGGCCCAGCCCGTCAACGACGAGACTGTCGCCTCGCTTATCGTCCAGGGTGCGTCTTCCCGCGCCGCAATTGCCCAGGCTTCTGCCAGCCTACAAACCGCCGCTGCCGGCGGCCAGCCAGCGGCGATTGCCACCGCCGGCCAGGCCTTCGCCGCCGCAATGCTGGCCGCGATGGTGGACCCGGCCGATGGCGTGCGCCTCTTGGGTCAGCTGGGCAACTTTTACCCCGCCCAATACACATCCAGCGCGCCCATGGGGCAGGCGCTGGCGCAGGTTCAGACCGCGACGGGTGCTTTGCTGCGGCGGGCCGCCATAGGCGCCCTGGCGCGCGCTGTGGCGCAGTACCAGCCTGCATCCCAGGACGATGCCAGTGCCGTCATGACAAGCGTCAGCGGCCAGATCGCTGACGAGATCACCGCGGCGGGCGATTCCGGCGATGATGCCAGCTTTGTGGCGTTGCGCAGCCTGCGTGCCGCGGTGGTCACTGAGCTGTCCGCCAAAGGTGCGCTTCTGCCCGCCATGCGCCAGTTTAGCTTCGGGGCGGCGCTCCCGTCCCTGGTCTTGGCCAACCGCCTCTATCGCGATCCGATGCGGGCCGACGAATTGACCACTGAGGCCAATCCTATCCACCCAGCTTTCTTCCCGAATTCGTTTCGCGCACTGGCAAGCTGATGGATGACGGCGATTTAGTCCTGACCGTCGGCGGCCAGGACATTTCCGGCTGGACCAGCATCCGCGTGACGCGCGGAATCGAGCGTTGCCCATCCGACTTCGATATTTCCATGACCGAGAAGTATCCCGGTCAGGATAACGAGGTGGTGGTTCAGCCCGGCGACGCATGCACTGTCACCATCGGCGGCGACACTGTGGTGACCGGCTATGTCGATCGCTACGTGCCGTCTATTCAGCCGAACGGTCATGCCATTCGCGTCATCGGCCGGGGAAAGTGCCAGGATCTGGTCGATTGCTCTGCGGAATGGCCGAACGGGCAGATCAGCGGTTCGACAGTGCTGGGCATCGCCCAGAAATTGGCCAAGCCCTATGGCATCACCGTTGCCACCGACGTGGACACTGGCGCTGTCATTCCGCAATTCCAGCTTCTTCGCGGCGAGACACCGTTCGAGATTATCGAGCGCATCTGCCGCTATCGCGGGCTGCTTGCCTTTGAAAAGCCAGATGGCTCGCTGTTTTTGACAACGGCTGGCAGTCAAAAAGCCGCCAGCGGAGTAACGCAGGGTCAGAATGTCCAGATTGCCGAAGCGTCCTATTCGATTGATGGGCGCTACAGCGCCATAGTCGCATTCTTGCAGAGCATGGATACGCTGGCGGATACCAGCGACAACGGAAAGACCGAATTTTCCGCCGCAGATCCTGCGATCAAGCGCCATCGCCAACTTGACATCATTGCCGACGCGGCCACTGGCGGCTGGGCGGTTTGCCAGAAGCGTGCGATCTGGGAGGTTGCGCGCCGGCAGGGCAGGGGCAACGTACTCTCTGTGACTGTCGATAGCTGGCGGGATGGTGACGGCGACCTGTGGGAGCCAAACACCATCATCCCGGTATCCTTGCCGGTGCTGAAGGTTCCGCAGATGGATTGGACCGTCGGAGCCGTCACTTATGTCCTCGACGAGCGGGGCACCGTTGCAGAACTTACGATCATGCCCAAGAGCGCCTTCGTGCCTGAACCATTGGGACCGCCGCAGGGTTTGCTAGAGCCGCGTTCATGACCTGGAATGATCGCTTTAAGCGCGGACTCGACTATATGGTTGGCCGGGCCCGCTCGGCTGTGCCAGACGATACCGGCCCGGTACAGACCCTTCAGGGCGACTTTGGTTCGGTGGGCGTTATCGATAAACTTAAGCGCCTGGCAGAATTCGGGTTCACTTCGGTCCCGCCGGACAATTCGGATATCATCGCCATCTTCCTGGCCGGTGATCGGTCCAATGGTGTGGTGATCGCCACCGGCAATCAGAATAGCCGGTTCAAGAACCTGCAGTCAGGCGAAAGCGCGCTCTATAACGCCTTCGGTATGTCGGTCCATCTCACCGAGAACGGCATTGTGGTGAATGGTGGCAACGAGCCGGTCACTGTCAACAATGCCAAAGGCGTCACGGTCAACACCACCGACAATGTGGTGCTGAACATGAACGGCAATAACGTCACCATCAATAATCCCGGCGCTGTCGTGTTGGGCCCGGCTGGCAAGGCTGTGGTGATGGATGGTGATCCGGTTTCCGGCGGCGTGGTTCACGCGTCGCAAACGGTCGTCAAGGTATGAGCGATATTTCGACGATCTGGGAGGTCAGCAACTGTGTCGCTGGCTGGCAGATCAATGGTGCTCAACTCCAGACCGGAAACGATCTTGAGACCGCGGTTCTTATAAGCCTTTTCACTGATCGCCAGGCGCAGCCCGATGACGTCATTCCCGACGGCACCGGCGACCCGCGCGGCTGGTGGGGCGATGTCCCTGGTGAGCCACAGATCGGCTCGCGCCTTTGGCTTCTGTCTCGCTCCAAGCTGACCACGCAGGTGGCGCTGAAGGCCAAGGACTTCTGCACCGAAGCCCTGCAATGGCTGATTGACGATGGCGTGGCCTCCGCGATCGCCGTCGTGACTGAGATTGTCCATCCCAGCCGTCTTTATGTGCAGGTGACCATCACCAAGAATAACGTGTCCCAAACTCTTCGCTTCGGATGGGCTTGGGATCAGATTTCGAACCCGCAGACCCAGGCCATTCGCGCTGGTGTCAATGCGCTCGCTACAGAAACTGGCGCGCTGCTGACAACCGAAAACGGCACCCTCATCACCATTTAGGACGCCAATGCCTTTTGCGCGCCAGACTCTCTCCGAACTGCGGTCCGGAGCGGCCCAGGATATTGCCGCAGCGATGCCGGGCGTGGACCCGCTGCTGCGGTTCTCGAACATGCGCATCTTGGGCGACATCATCGCCGCGATGGCCAACCTGCACTACGGCTATCTCGACTGGATTTCGCTTCAGTCTGTGCCTTTCACGGCCACCGGCGAATTTCTGGAAGCCTGGGCAGGCCTCAAGAATGTGACCCGCAAGGCGGCGCAGCCTTGGATTGGCACCGCGACCTTCACGTCGTCGGCAACGATACCAGGCGGCACGCCGCTGAACCGCGGCGACGGCGCGACCTTCACCACGGCCGCCGATGCCTCTCCGGTTTCCGGCACCGTGACTGTCACGGCCCAAGCGGACCTAGCGGGCAGCGCCGGCAACAATGACAATGGTGGGGCGTTGACCTTGGGCACCTCTATTGTCGGTGCGCAGGTGGGCGGCACGGTGGCCAGCACCACCCAAACTGGCACGGATACCGAAACCGACGACGAACTCCGCAGCCGCATGCTGGAGGTCTATGCCAACCCGCCACAGGGCGGGGCGCAATCTGACTATGTGGAGTGGGCATCCGAAGTGGCGGGCGTGACACGCGCCTGGGTGACACCCAATGGCATGGGCGCCGGCACCGTCTCAGTGTTCGTCATGCTCGATGACGTGCGTTCGGCTGAAAACGGCTTCCCGCAGGGTTCCAATGGCGTGGCCGCTGCGGAAACTCGCGCTTCGGCCGCAACCGGCGATCAACTGCAGGTGGCGAATGCGATCTTTCCGCTCCAGCCGGTCACGGCGCTCGTCTATGTCGTCGCGCCGACGCCGAACTCGATCAATTTCACCATCTCAGGCCTTTCCGGCGCGAGCGCCACCCTCAAATCGCAAATTGCCGCGGCGATCTCCGATGTGTTCCTGCGCAAGGGTTCTCCTGGTGGCACGGTCGATTTGTCCGACATCGAAGCGGCAATTGCTGCAATTGCCGGCACTGAGGGCTTCGTGATTACGATTCCTACTGGCAATATCACCAACAGTTCCGGTGAGTTGCCGGTTCTCGGCACGGTCACATACATCTGATGACTGCGCCCGTCTTTTCCGCTGCTGACTTCGTGTCGGCCATGCAGGCATTGTTGCCGCGCGGCCGCGCGTGGCCCCGCGATGCTGGCGAAGTTTTGACCCAAACCCTGAATGGGTTTGCTCCGACCTTCGCGCGCAGCGCGGCGCGCGCCAATGCACTTCTCTCTGATGCCTTCCCAGCCGGCACGTTCGAACTGTTGCCGCAATGGGAAGAATCTCTCGGCCTGCCAGATCCTTGTGCTGGCCAGGCACCCACAACGGATACACGGCGCGCCCAGGTGGTCGCGCGCTTTACGCACGACGGTGGTCAATCGGTAGCATATTTCATCGATCTGGCTGCCGCGCTTGGCTACACGATTACTATCACCCAGTTTGCACCATCGCAGTTTGGTCGCGTCTTCGGTTCGCCTTTTGGTGGAACACCGTGGGCACATGCCTGGCAGGTGAATGCCGCTGAATTTGAGCCAAGCCAGATGACATTCGGACAAGCCTTCGGCGGTCCATTCGCCTTCTGGAGCAATGCCGTTCTGGAGTGCGAGCTGCGCGCTGCCGCGCCCGCCCACACCACGCTTCTTTTCTCCTATTCGTGAGGAATAAATGGACTATCTGATTGCACCATACACGGTGGCTATTGGCAGCGGAGATACGGCGCCGGTTTCTGGCACGCCTGGTGAGGCTACCGATGGCAATCCAGCGACCAATACTCCGGCAACAGAATGGCCGGCTTATGCCTTCAACGCGATCCAGAAGGAACTGATCAATCTCTTGGCTGCGGGCGGTGTGACCCCGAACCGCAGTGTACTGACGCAGGTTGCGACGGCTGTTCAGGCATTGGCCGCCGCCGGCGCTGGTTCGTATGCCGCGGACACCGGTGCAGCGAATGCCTATGTCATTGCACCCGCGCCGGCAATTGCCGCTTATGCGGGCGGACAAACCTTCAATTTCATCCCTGCAAACGCCAACACGGGCGCCGGCACCATCAATGTGAATGGGTTGGGCGCAAAATCCATCGTTCATCCTGATGGGTCGGTTCTGCAGTCAGGTGACATCCCAGCTGGCGGCCTTGTTGAGGTTATATATCAAGCCACGCTGGGCAAGTTCATTCTGATGACTAATGCGTCGAGCTATTACAGCTTCGGCGGCAGCGGAAATTTTCGCATTCCTGGCACTAAGGCATTTATGCAATGGGCCACATTCTCCATCAATGCCACCGGGACCACTATCGTTCCAGCCGGTTGCGTGTGGGGAAGCCAGTCCATCACCTTTCCGATCTCTGCGCCGCCGAACAACCAACTGTACATGTATGGCTTCGGCATCAATGAGGCCGTCAATGGGCCATTTGCCACCGCTACGGCAACCATGGGTTCCGGTTCGGGAACCATCTATGTGACGACCGACAGCAGCTATACCCAGCCCGTTACGGGCATCGTCTGGCAGATCGTTTCCTAAGGAAAATGAGCATGGGCAAAGTATTTTTCGATCCGACTGTCGGCGAGCGCGGCGGTTTTCTGCACGAAGGGTTGCACCCCGCAATTCCCGACACGGCCAAGGAAATTCCGCACGAAGCGTTCGATGCGCTTCTCGCGGCGCAGGGAGCGGGCAAGGAAATTTGGCCTGGCAAAGATGGATTTCCGGAGCTTCGCGATCCCGCCCTACCCACGGGCGAAAAGGCGCTAGCCAATTTGCGCGAGACGAGGAATCGGCTGCTGTCAAAAACGGACACCTTGGTCAATCGCCATCGCGATGAGCGTGATCTGGGCGAGAAGACAACGCTATCTGATGCGGACTTCAGTGCGTTGCTCGCGCGCAGGCAGGAACTGCGGGATCTGCCCTCCAAGTCCCAGGACCCTTGGTCGGACCATATGGCCCTGTTGGGCCAGCTCCGGGCGTAAGGCCGCTCGCTTCCAATTTCCATAATCTGAGGTCTCCATGAAACGCTCTCTGTTGAGCGCGCTTTGCGCGTTGCTGGTGCTTGTCTTTGAGCAAGCCGCCTATGCCCAAGGCACCACCACCATCAATAGCCTGCCGGCCGCATCTACGCCGCTGGCGTGCAACGAAGTGGTCGCGTCCTGGCAAGCGAGCCATACGGTCAAGATCCCGGTTAATGCCCTTGGCTGCATCTATCAGGGCTCAAGCGCGCCAAGCGTTCCCCTGGCGGGCCAGTATTGGTTCAACACCACCACAACGGCTTGGGTTCTCACCCAGTATGATGGAGCCCAGTGGGTTCAGATCGGCACTCTCGACACAGCGGCTCATACCTGGACGCCGGTGGGAGGAGGCGGCGGCGGCACGCCTGGGAATCCCACGGCTACCATCGGTGCCACGGCCGTCAATGGCAGTGCCACGACCTATATGCGCAGCGACGCCGCCCCCGCGCTTCCTGCGACGCTCCCCGCCCTCAATGGGTCGGCGCTGACCAATCTGAACGCTTCCGCGATCAGCTCCGGTACTGTCCCGGCTGGGAATCTGCCGGCGGCGACCACGAGTGCCCAAGGTGCGGTAAAACCAGATGGCACGACTATCACAATTGTCGGTGGCGTGATTTCGTCCACCACCGGCGGCAGTGGCAACGTCACTGGTTCCGGATCTTCAACATCGGGCAACCTGGCAGCATTCAACAACACGAGCGCTACGGGCATTCAAGATAGCGGTGTCGTCCCAAGCACCCTGGCGACCCTGACGGGGACGCAGACCCTCACCAACAAAACCCTTACGTCTCCGACACTCACAGCGCCCGCCCTTGGCACCCCAACAAGCGGCACCCTGACAAACGCAACGGGCCTGCCGATCTCGACCGGAGTTTCAGGCCTCGGCGCAGGTGTGGCGACAGCGTTGGCAGCCGCGCACGACACCACCGGAGGTGTCTGCACGGTCGGTGGCAGCGGGTGTCCGACGGGTGGTGGTTCGCTCGCCCTGACAGATGGGACGCATACAGTCACCGGTGCCACCCAAATTACAGCTTCCCCCGGCCTTGTGGTTGGTGGAACAACTCCGAACGCGACCCTTGGTGTCGCTAGTCCTGACAACGCCTACAGCGCCAACCACACTGTGGCCGCGTCCGATATGGCAGCGCAGATGTCGCTCACTGGCACCGCTACCCTGACCATTCCGGCGATCAGCTCGACGGTTTTTGCCAGCGGCATGACCAGCTGCTATGCGAACAATGGAACCGGCACCTGGACGATTTCCAGCACGCCGACGATCAATGGTTTGCCAAGCACCAGCTTGGTTCCGGGATCGGGCGCTTGCCTTGTCAGCAACGGCACATCGATCGATTACGTTCCTGGCATGTCGCTGCCTTCCAGCACGCGCTTGGGTGGTGTTCTGACGACTTCCCTTGCTTCGCATAACTTCGCCACAGGGATCAGCAGCACGACAGGAGCGCTCACAGGCGCACAGCCGGGCGTCAGCGATCTCTCGGGTTTGGGAACGGGTAACGCGGCGGCGCTCGCTATCCCTCACGACACGACGGGCGGACCTTGCACGGTTGGCGGCGGCGGTTGCCCTGGCGGTTCGGGTGGTTCGCTGACACTTACCGACGGCACCAACACCGTTACCGGGACAACGCAGATCACCGTCACTGGCGGAACAGTGGGCGGCACAACACCCAATGCAACGCTTTCGATTAGCGGCAGCGGTGGAAACGGCACCGTGCTCGTCAACACCACAGATATCTCTTCCTCCGTCGCAAGCGTCAGCATTCCGCTCTCGACCAGCTACAAGAAATTCCGGGTTGAAATCTGGGGAATGAAAAGCAGCGCGACGAGCGGCCTGATAACAGAGCAGATAACTACCTCGTCCAACGGCGGTACTTCCTATTATACCGGTTCGACTGACTATGAAGCGGCGCAGGTATATGGCGGCTCGACCGCCGCGGTTGGAATTGCAGGGACGCAGGCATACTGGAGCGCAGGAAATTTCGATGCAGCGATTTCGACAACCTACCGAGGTCTAAGCATCGTAGATATCGACACGAGCGATGGTACGTATTACCCGTCCGCATTGGCTCGCTTTGGTGACCCGCGTAGCTCGCCCGCTTACTTCATAGTGGACTACTCGCAATGGCTTCAGCACGCGGTGCAGGTCAATGAGATCCAAATCACGCTTAGCAGCGGCAATATGACGGGCGGCCATATCAGAGTTTGGGGCATTCAGTGATCTTTCGGTTGATTTGCATAGCCTTGGTTCTCGCATCATTTTGCAGCTGGTCGGAGGCACGGCCGCACGGCGGCACGGCGTTGCCAGTGACGGGCGTGTCAGTCGTCATTAATAACTTCAACGGTGCGGGAACATCTGAGACAGACGAGATTTCGCATCTCGATGTGGCCAATAATCAGATCAACGCGGTTGATGGGCAGCTTCTACAAGTTGGAAATGTCGTCTATCAGTTCGGGACTTCCTACGGCTGCGGAAGAAAACTAAATACGCCCTCGACACCGTTTTGCGGATTTCCGGTCTATACGTCGACCGATCTTCTGCATTGGACAAAGTTAGGGTTTCTTTTCGACGCCACCACGCCGACATGGCAGACCAATTGCGCCACCGATAATGGCTGCTGGGGTCCGCACATGATCTACAACGCGGCGAATAATAACTATGTGCTTTGGTTCGTCGGAACCGGCGCGCCAGGCGCGACGGACAATTACTATATGTTCACATGCACGCTGGCATCGGCGGGCGCGAACTTCGCCTGTACGCAAGGCACGGCACCGAGCCACCTAGCGCACCTTGGCGATGACTATCACCTGTTCGTCGATCCCAATACCCAGATCGGCTACATCGTTTATAGCGCTCAAGGCAGCTTTTACGTTTACATAGACCAACTCAATTCCAGCTATACAGACAGCACTGGAACCTCAATTCTTGTTCAGAACGACGGCCCGCACGAAGGCGAGGGGATGATCTATAACGCCGGGTCTTCGCGGCCTTATGTCGTCATGTATTCCGGCCAATGTCCCAATTATTGCCAAAGCGGTCTTCCCAGCTGGTCGATGACGGCTACAAGCCCGATGGGAACTTATGCAAATGCAACAGAGGTAAACGCCACAAGCTGTGGCGGACAGATGCGGTCTGCGGACACACTCACCGCCGCAGGAAATACAATCCAGATGTACCAGTCAGAGCAATGGTACAACCAAGACAATCCCGGCATGGCGAATATCTATTATCAGCCTCTATCCTTCGATGGCGGCGGGAATGTCGTGCCATTTTCATGCAACACGACGGTATCGGTGGCAGGGTTTCTGACAAATCCGCCGACGCCCCCGGCCGCACCGTCTGGCGCCGATCAGCAGAACTTCGGAGACCAGTATCTTGGGTTTGCGGATTTCTTCACGCCCTCAATATGGCGCATGCAGACCTTCGTTCCGACATCCACGACCCTCTCAAAAATTCTCATGCCTCTTGGGCAGGCTTATACGTCGGGAGGAGCGCTCAACGCTGACCCTGTGGTTGAGCTTGTCTCACTCGATGGCAGCAATAACCCGGTTTCGGTTCTCGCCAGCGTGACCGTACCTCGCGCGAGCCTGCAATGGTCGCTGCAAATGACCGAGATGGATTTCAACTATAGCGGCCTCACACCGGGCGCTCCCTATGGAATCATCCTTAAAAACGCCGCATCTCAGGGATTGGTAGCGGAAGCCCTCTACACCGGGAGCACCAATCCATATTCGGCCGGGGTCATGCGCTATACTACCAACAGCGGAAGCACATGGACGACGGTCGCAAACCAATCTTTAGAGTTTGCTACATTCCCCTGAGCTAAGGCTTGATGTATAGCCGACCCGTATAATCAATGCGGTGCAGGAAAGGCTTGATCCCCCTGGCGGCGAAATACTCGTCCACCGCTTTGCGCGCGCCGGCCCAATGCCCGTAATCATCAATGATGAGAATGCCATTAGGCGATAGTAGCGGGAAAAAGTGTTCAAGCTCGTGCTTGGTGGATTCGTACCAATCCGTATCCAGGCGCAGGATCGATATCTGTTGGGGCGACGTTGCCGGTATCGTGTCCTCGACCTTGCCTTTGACATAGCGGATGCGGCTAGGCGGATATCCCGTGCTAGACATGTTCTTGCGGACTACTTCCAGAGGCGCGACGCACCAAACCTGCGCGTCTTTGCCGTTCTGAGTCAGAAGATCCTTTGCCGTTTTCCCTCCTTGCTCAACATCTTCTTCTGTCGGCTCGGACATGCCTTCGAACGTGTCGTAGAGAAACATATCGACGTCGTTGCGACCTTCGCTGAGGAACATCGAAGCCGCGGCCATGCTGCTGCCGCCCTGCCAAACGCCACATTCCACGAAATCACCCGGCACATTGTTCGCAGTGACATATTCCACTGCGGAACAGACAGCCGCCAAGCGTTCAATGCTCGTCATGGTGTGTGGCTTTGCCCGATTTATAATCGCGCGCGTAGCCGGCGAAAGGTCGGGGAAACTATCTTCCCAATTTCGTTTCGGGGAATAGTGCGAAACTTCGATACCTGCGAGCCGCAGACCTTTTTTGGCAATCGATTTCAGCATTTCAGATCATTCCCGTGTTGGGTCTGGTTAGGCCAAACCTACCAGCCACGGCCCAATCCCGTCCATTCCCGCTAAAGCCATCTCAAGGCTTGGTTAATACAACATCTGGAGTTGTAACAGCATGGCTGAGTCCGCTGGTGCGCAGTGGTGCGCTCGCTTTCCCACCAGCGCGAGCCTGGGCGACCTCGCGGAGCCATTCCAGGGGAATGCCAAGGCCTTCATTGACGCTTTGCGGGATGCAGGCGCGTCGGTTTCGATCAACGCGACATATCGGCCGCCGGAACGGGCTTATCTGATGCACTTTTGCTGCCTCGTGGCGGGATATCGCGACGAGGGCAAGGTGTTCCACCAGATCGCTCCTGGCGACGTTCCGGCCATGCAGGGCGTCGATATCGACTGGACTTGCGGCGGCGACCCGGGCGGGGCGCGCGCGGCCGCGGTGGCAATGCGCCAAGGATACGAAATCGCCTATCCCGCTGCCCTAGTCAGCAACCACACCCGCCGGCTAGCCATTGATATGACGATCCAGTTCACGGGCGCCATCAGCGTCAAGACGGGCCACGGCTCGCTCGCGGCCGCAGCCTGCCAGTCCGATCTCTGGCCGGTTGGCAAGAGCTATGGCGTGATCAAATTGCCCAGCGATGCGCCACATTGGTCTGTCGACGGTCATTGATGATCAAATCGCGTGGCCCGACGCCGATCTGCCCCAGCTGCGGATCGGTGGGATCGCATGTCCGTCCTGAGGGTCGGTCCTGCGATCATTGCGGCTTTGTTGGCCGGGAAGGACATTTCTTTGCGCACATCCCTGGCCGGGATGCACCAGCGCGCCCGCGCCTAACGGCAGCCGATGAAGAGGGTCACCACAGATCCTTGCCATCCGACGTTCTGCCGGTGGACGAGTTCATGAACCGGTTTTTCTGATGCCCATGGGCATTGTCTACGCATCGGCGCTCGGCGCGGTCCTGGCCACGCCTCTTCTGCGTTCGCTGGGCGTGCCCTGGCGCGCCGCTTTACTCATCGCAGCCATCTTGGCCGCCATCGTCGGCCATTCCGCGGCTGACGCTTATTCCTGACGCCTTATCAGTCTGTCGTCTCGCTGGGTGTTCTTCCGGGGGCACTTAAAGCGCCGTGCTTGGGGGCTCGGCGTGGCGGGACGACAGACAGATGCGGCGGCAATTCTGCCTCCCATCACATCCCGGAGACTTCATCATGAACATCTTGGCTTTCTTTCAGTCGCTGGCGGCTTCCGTCTTGGCCAGCCTTTCGTCCGTTGGTGCAGCCCTGGCGCAGGGCTTCGCGACCGTCGTCATGTCATTCACCGTGGACCAGCAGGGCATCCTGGTGAAGGTCAAGGCGAAGTTCGTCTCGTCCTATCAGGCCCGTCTGGCCGTCGCTGGCACCTCGCAGGTTGACGCGATCGAGGGCGCTGCCACCGATGCCTATAATGAATTCTGCAGCGACGAGAGCGCAGAATTCTCCCAGGAATGCGGCGCGCTGATCACGCTTCTGGAAAGTGCTGCGAAGTCGGCCGCCGGCATTCTGGGCACCGACCTTCAGACGCAGGTGCTTCCGGCCGTGACCCAGGCCGCGCAAGCCGCTGTCACTGAGGCCGTTAACACCGCCGAAACGGCCGTCAACAAGGCCGGATCGTAACCAACGGATTGGGAGGGCCAGCCATGATGCTCAAGCGCCTTATACTGACCCTCCCGCTTCTGCTGGCGGGATGCGCAACACCCTATGACCCGTCGCCGAATGTTTACGACGTGACCAATGCTGATCAGGTGAAGAAGGACAAGGAAGATTGTGCCACGTTCGCTGCCAATTATAGGCGACCCTTCAACACCCAAGGCGTTGTCGTTGCCGGTGCCCAGGGCACGTCCAGCAACCTGGGCTTAGGCGCGAGCGGCAATACCTTCACGCTGCTGGGACCGCTTCTGGGCGGCGTCGGTGGCGTCCTGAACGCAGTTTTCCAGTATGTCGGGCTGATCGACGTGGACACGCCGCGAGCCTACCAGGCCTGCCTGAACCACCGGTTCAACATCGACCATTCCGGCAACCTTGTGGAGCCTCCCCTATGAGCAAAACCGCCAAAGCCATCCTCTGGGTGGTGTGTCTTCCGTTCCTCGCTATCGCGAAGCTTCGCGGTAAGAAAATCCAATAGGAGAATTCCCATGGACCTTTCAAATCCGAAAACCCAGGCGCTGATTGGCGCTGTGATCCGCGCCATACTGGTTGCTGCTGGCGGTGGCGGTCTCATGTCCGGCGATCAAATCAGTTCGCTTGCGGGCGCACTGGCTGTTGTTGCCGGCCTCGGATGGTCGCTATGGCAGAAGCGCAATTCCGTTTCACATGCCACGCTGACCACTGCGGTGCAGCAGACCGCTTCTAACCCGCAGAACGCCAGCGCGATCATCGCAGCCGCCAAGCAGGGGCATTTCTGATGCGCGTTGTCTTCATTGCATCTGCGCTTCTGCTGACTGGATGCATTTCACTGCCAGCGGCAACGCCACCGCCGATAATCCCTGCGCCGACACCAGCACAAAAGTCCGTACCGTGCGTAGACTATGAAAAGATCGACCCCAGGTCATTCCCTCCTGCCACCTATGACGCCGAATTCGCAAAAGCGTCGGCGGCGCTGGATGCAGCAAAGCCTCCCGGCTATCAGGTGATCGACGGCTTTCTGACAGACTATCACAACATGCGTATCGCGGCCGGCTGCCCAAGCTCGCGTTGACATCATCACCCGACCATAAGGGAAAACCCATGGCCGAATCCGGCGAAATTATGATGGCAATGACAAAACCAGATGCCCTCCAGCATATCGAAATCACCGTGCTGCGTCAGATGGGCGAGAACATCGCGGCCCAAACTCGGCATCTCGAAACCCTCAGCGGAAAGGTTGATGATGTGCGAGAACGTGTTATTCGCATTGAGGCAAAGGAAACCGAGAAGGCCGTTGAAGCCTTAAGCGCCCGCGTCGCAACACTAGAAGCCCGGGGGAACCAAGCCCGCGGTGTGGCCGCTTTTGGTTCATGGTTGGTCCAAGCGGCGCCATGGCTGATGACGGCCATCGTAGTTATTGCGGCGCTGTTGGGCATCGGCAAGAAATAGCATTGAGAGGATTGTTTCCCCGTGAGAAATTGCCGATTCATGCTTTCTTTGATCATTGGCGCAGTCGTCATCTTTGGTGTCGCTGCCGCCTCGGCCGGCCCGCTGCCCAATCTGAATCTGACGCCCGGTGTCGCCAGGACAGAGCTGACGGTGCATCAAATCTGCACCACGAAGTGGGGCAAGGACGCTCGGGCCGTGACGGCGGCGATGAAGCGCCAAGTGTTCCAGGAATATGGCCTCACGGGTAACAGCGATCCGTTCTGCAGGCCCAAGGGTTGCGAGATCGATCACGCGATCAGCCGCGAGCTGGGCGGCGCCGATGACGTCAAGAACCTTTGGCCGCAGAGCTATTCCGGCCCCTGGAACGCCCACATGAAGGACCGCGTGGAGAATCGTCTGCACAAGGAAGTCTGCGCAGGCACTATCTCCCTCGATGCCGCGCGTGCCGGCATCGTCCACGACTGGACCGCTATCTATCGCCAATATTTCGGCGCCGCGAACTGAACCTCTCCATTACCAAGGACTTGCACCGTGCAGGCATTCGTCGAGCACTTGTGCCCGCATTGCGGCCTCGTTCGGGTAGGGCCGGATGCTGCGGTCCTAGGCGATGACTATCTCTATTCGGTGGCCTATGTCATCGAATGGGTTGGCGAACTTGGCCTTTTTGCTGTTCCAAAGGGCTTTGACCATAAGAACCTGGAGCAGAGTGAAGCCGAGCTGATCGTCAGAAAGATCAACGAGGCTTCGGGAAAGCTGGTTGCCTATTGGCGGAAGCGGCCGCGCCCACACTGGCTGGCGCAGATCCCACCCGATGAGACAGGTGGCAGGATCGCAATGAAGCGAATCAAGATATAGCTAAGGCGGGTACGCTGAGAGCCCCACTGGGAGAAATCCCGGTGGGGCTTTTTTTGTTTATGGCCTATTGGGAATCTTCCGGCTCAAGCCCGTCATGTTCGCCCTCACTCTCGACGAGGGGGCAGCGGTTGCAAAAATGACCGTGGCCAATGGACGGTTCCAGATCGGCATCACCGTCTTCCCGGTCCATTATCCGCAAGAGTTTGTCGGCTGTATCAATCAACACTTGGGTCAAGCGCTCAATGCAATCTCTGTTGCGTCGAGCCGGTGTCGGACCTGTTCTTGTCGTCATTTATTCACAACACCTGCTGATTCGATTGCGGCCCCTTATAGGAAAGCGTTGTCCAGTAGTAATGCTCATTCTGCACAGTCGGTATAGGAAGTATTACTTGTACCATCGGTGGGTTCGGTGGCTTGGCACGGCCGGTGCCTGTGCTACCGGGAACTCTATGAGTGAGAAACAGAGTTCCACGCCACGCCCCTATCACTTTGCGGCTTCGGACGAGTTCTGGAGGGAGATCGACGATTGGCGCAGGGTCCAGCCGGATTTGCCCTCTCGGGCCGAATCTATTCGGCGCCTTGTCAAAAAGGGACTGGAGGCTGACCGAAAGGTGACTGCCCACAAAAGGCGTTAGGGGGAAGTGTTCCTCGCCCGCCAGCGGTAACGCTGGGCCTGCCGACGGTTGGCGATGATCAACCGACGGTTGATGGCGCGGCTGCCGCGATAGTACGCGCGATCACTGCTATATTTTCCCCGCACAAACATCATCATTCTTTCCCCGCCGCAACGGCGCATTGATACAGATCCTGACCGGCGCGCGCGGCCGGTGATGCGCCTAGCATCCACGCGACCTCCACCGATGTGCCGCCACACCGCGGGCATTTCAGAAACCGCGGCAGGCGCCAGGCCGGATACTTTGCGCCGCATTTCCAGATCAGGCTTTCGAGGTCCAACATCGCCTTATAGCCACAGGGCTCGACCTTGACTGGCCCGATGCGCTTGCCGCGCTGGCAGATGGCCTGCGGACGCAGTCCGGCCAGATAGATGGCGCCCAGCGTCTGGCTAGCTTCGACAAGGCGGCGGCTTTCGGCGGACATGACGGACTCCTGGCTTCGATATGGACCAGGGTTCGCAGCCGGACTCCTCGGCGCGAAGATCGCCTCAGCGTGCGAACGGCGCAATATAAAAGTGGTTAGGGTGATGGTTAGGGTGTTCTCTCGGTAAGAACGAAAATATCTTTTATTTTCCGCTGCTTACCGCCAGAAAATGGCGGACAGGGAGGGATTCGAACCCTCGAACGGCTTTCACCGTTACACACTTTCCAGGCGTGCGCCTTCAACCACTCGGCCACCTGTCCACGCTCGGGAAGGGGGGAATACACGCCCAAGGGCCTTCCGGCAAGGGCCGGGTTTCCCGCAAAAAAGCCTGCCGTTTCAGGCGGTTTGCGCGCCCCGCCGGCGTTCGCGACGGACCAGCCAGAGATTGCGGCCATAGACGATGAGGCCGCCAACCTGCGCCACCAGGAAGGGCAGGCCCACTTTCCCAAGATGGAAGGCATGGACCAGGGTGATCAATCCCCCGCCGATGCTGAAATACCAGAAGGCGACGGGAATGACGCTTTTACCTTCGCTTTTCACCAGCTGCACGAAGAAGCGCGAGGCGAACAGAGCCTAGGCCGATAAAGCCCACCATGATCCAGACACGATCGGGGGTGACCAGCTTGTCCATTTTTAAAGCTCCCGTATCTCGCTCCCGCCACGATGGCGCCGCTGCAGCCAGCGCACCCCCAGAAGGTCCTGGACGCTGACCAGGAGCCGCCCGAAATTCGTGTATTTGGAACGGCCCATCAGGCGCGGCCGGTGGTTGACCGGGATATAGGCCACGCCCACGCCTTCGCGCAGCATCAAGGCGATCAGAAAGCGGTGGACGTGATCGAAATAGGGAAGGTCCAGGAAGGCCTGCCGCCGGAATGCCTTCAGCCCGCAGCCGGTGTCGCTGGCGCCATCGCCCAGCATCCAGTTGCGGAAACCATTGCCGATGCGCGACGCCAGCCGCCGGCTGGCCGTGTCTTTCCGTTTCACGCGCACGCCCGATACCATGCCAAGCGATGGATCGCGGCTCAGCGCCTCCAGCAGCTCGGGAATGTCGGCCGGATCGTTCTGGCCGTCGCCGTCCAGGGTGACGATGATCTCGCCCTTTGCCGCCTTGACGCCGGTGCGGATGCCCCGGCTCTGGCCCAGATTGCGCGCGTGGCGCAGCACCCTCAGTTCCGCAATCTCGTTCTTGAGCGCGGTCAGCGCCTCGGCGGTGCCGTCGGTCGAGCCGTCATCGATGAAGATGATCTCATGCGGCCGGCCCTTGAGCGCGGCGGCAATCTCGCGGGCGAGGGGGCCGACATTGCCGGCCTCATCCTTCACTGGCACGACCACGGAAATGGCGACGGCGCCCGTCATAAACCCTGTTCTCGACCCTTGGGATGGTTGGTGGGATGGCTGGGCCTTATACAGGGGCGGCCCTTTGCAACATAGAGGCAGGGCCGACATAGTGCCCCCGCATGGCCGACTCGAAAGCTCCTGAAAACCTTGAGAAAACTGCCCCGGCGCCGGCCCCGGCCGCGCCTTCGGAACCAGCGCCCCTGCCGCCCCGCTGGCTCCGAATCATCAGCCGGCGCCCCTTCACCCTTCTGGCGCTTCTGGGTCTGCTCCTGTGGCTGCCGGGGGTTCTGAGCCTGCCAGCGCTGGACCGGGATGAAAGCCGTTTCGCCCAGTCCTCCCGCCAGATGGTGGAATCGGGCAACTGGGTGGATATCCGCTTCGGCCAGGTGCCCCGCTACAAGAAGCCGGTGGGCATCTACTGGCTTCAGGCCAGCGCGACCGAACTGGCCGGCCTCGTCACCGGCCATGACGATCGCATCTGGACTTATCGGCTGCCGTCGCTCCTGGGCGGGATTGCCGCGGCCTGGCTGACGATGTGGTGCGCGCTAGCCGTGACGGAGGTTGAGGCCGCCTTCCTGGCCGGGCTCTTGATGCTGGGCTCGGTGTTGCCGACGGCGGAGGCCACCATCGCCACCACCGACGCGGTTCTGCTCGCCTGCGCACTCGGGATGCAGGGCGTGCTGCTCAGGCTTTATCGGGCTGTCCGTGATGACGCCGCTCCTCAGCCCTCAGGCCGGCTGGTGCTATGGGGATGGGCGGCGGCGGCCTTCGGCATTCTGGTCAAGGGGCCCGTGCTACCGGCGCTTGCTGCGTCCACAATTCTGGTTTTGGCGCTATGTGACCGCGTTGGGCGATGGTCGGCTGCATCAAAGAACGAATCTACGCAAACCGATGGTTCATCCTGGCTGGCTGGTACTGGCCGAATTGCTGCAATCCTCTGGTTTCTGGGGTCGCGGGAAACAGGATGGCTTCGCAACACGAAACCGCTGCGCGGCCTGTTGCTGACATTCCTTCTGGTCAGTCCCTGGCTGATCGCCATCGCCATCCAGAGCCAGGGCGCCTTTTTCCAGCAGTCGCTGGGCAACGACTTCGCCAGCAAGCTCGCGGGTGGGCAGGAAAGCCATGGCGCCTGGCCGGGCTATTACCTGCTTCTGTCGGCGGTCTGCTTTTGGCCTGCCATCCTGTTTGTGCTGCCGGGTGTGGTCTTCGGCTTTGCGCGCCGGGCAGACCCTGCCATCAGGTTCCTGCTGGTGTGGGCGGCAAGCTGGTGGCTGATCGTGGAGGCTGTGCCCACCAAGCTGCCCCATTATGTGATCGAGGCCTATCCGCCGCTCGCCATTCTGGCGGCGATGTTCGTGCTGGATCCGCGTCCCGCGAAATGGCTGGCCGCGGCGCGCTGGATCGGCATTGTTCAATTTGTGACAGGCGCGGTGCTGTTCACCGCCGCCATCATCCTGGCGCCGATCTATTTCGGCGGCGGCGTGGGCTGGCCGGTGCTGGCGGCCGCTGGTGTGGGGGCGATGCTGGCGCTGGCGGCGCTGATCCTGGCCATCTTGCGCAGGCAACTGATTGCAATGATCCTGGCCCTTGCGGCGATGTTCGTCTTCGCGCCCAGCCTTACGGCGCTGGTCGCCCCGAAGCTGGAGCAACTGTGGATGACCGAGCGTCTGAAAAGCATCGTCGCCGGCGCGACCAGGCCGGGCGATCCGTCGCCCGCCATCGCCGGTTATCAGGAGCCCAGTATGCTTTTCGCGCTGGGGGCTGATGTGGTGCTGGCCAATGGCGCGGGCGCGGCGGAAGCCGGTGCGCATAACGGTGGGCTGGCCCTGATCGAAGACGGCGAGCAGGGGGATTTCCTGGCGCGGTTGGCAGAATTGCAGGCCGATGCGGCGCCGGTGGGGGATCTGTCGGGATTCAATTATTCGCGCGGGAGGAAGCAGCATGTGACCGTGTACCGGGTCGCCCAGCTGCATACGCTGAACTGATGACGCCAACTTTCGCCGACGTTCAAGCCGCCGCATCGCGTATTGCGCCCCATGCCATACGCACTCCGCTGGTGGAAAGCTGGCAGCTCAATGCCGTGACCGGCGGGCGTGTGTTTCTGAAGCTGGAAACCCTGCAGCGCACCGGCTCTTTCAAGTTCCGCGGCGCCACCAACCGTCTGGCGATGATCCCCGAAAGCGACCGCGCCAATGGCGTGGTGGCATTTTCCTCCGGCAATCATGCCCAGGGCGTGGCGGCAGCGGCCCACCTGTTCGGCATGCCGGCCGTGATCGTGATGCCGTCGGATGCACCCAGGCCCAAGATCGAAGGCACCCGCGCTTTCGGCGCCACGATCGTGGAATATGACCGGGTGCGCGAGGACCGCGAGGCGATTGCCGCGAAAATCTGCACCGAGCGTGGTGCGGTGCTGGTCAGGCCGTTCGACGATGCCGGCATCATCGCAGGCCAGGGGACGGCCGGGCTGGAAATCGCCGAAGATGCCGCGCGCCTGGGCGTTGTGCTGGACGAAATTCTGGTGCCCTGCAGCGGCGGCGGGCTGGTCAGTGGCGTGGCGTTGGCGCTGAACGGTATGCGATCACCAGCAAAAGTCCACAGCGTCGAGCCGGACGATTTTGCCGGCATGAAGCTGTCGCTGGAGACGGGGCGGCGGGTGAAAGCGGCAGGCGGTGCGCTGTCCATCGCTGATGCACTGATGGCGCCCATCCCCGGCGAGATTGTGTTCGGGGTCGCGCGCGGATTGCTGGCGCCCGGGCTGACGGTGAGCGATGCCGAACTGAAAGCCGCGCTGAGCTTCGCGGCGGAAAAGCTGAAGCTTCTGGTTGAGCCGGGCGGAGCGGCGGCGCTGGCGGCGCTTCTGGCCGGAAAGATCGAGGCGAAAAACCGCGCCGTGGCGCTGGTTCTTTCGGGCGGCAACGCGGATTTTTCCGTCAACCTTCATTGAATTGTTTACCACGCCACCAGGCTTCGGTTGGCGGAAGGATTTTGTTGGCGCAAGCCTTGATGGCGAAAGCATCGGGCGGAGCGTTAACGGCCATGAGCACACTGATCCGGGGCGATTTTCATCCCATCCGGTCCCTGCTGCTGGTGGCGTCCGTCATCCTGCTGATGGTTGCCATCACGGCGATGATCTTCTGACCACGAGCGCAAATAAAAAAGCGCCCGGCGAGGGGCGCTTTTTCGGAAATCTGAGCTTGTTGCCTTTCCGGCCCCGCCCCCGTCGGTCGCTAGGACGCGACCGACGTTCTGCCTATCCGGCGATTCATTCTGAACCGCGGGGCTTCTTGCTCCACGCTGTTAGCGTGGAGCAAGAACCATCATCATCTGACGGCCTTCCATCTTCGGATATTGTTCGAGTTTGGCGAAGACTTCGGTGTCTTTCTGCACGCGGTTCAGAAGATCCATGCCCAGATGCTGGTGGGCCATTTCGCGGCCGCGGAAACGCAAGGTGACCTTGACCTTGTCGCCTTCGTCGAAGAAGCGCTTCATCGCCCGCATCTTCACGTCATAGTCATGATCGTCGATGGTCGGGCGCATCTTGATCTCCTTGATCTCGATGACCTTCTGCTTCTTGCGGGCTTCCGCGGCCTTCTTCTGCTGTTCGTATTTGTACTTGCCATAGTCCATCAGTTTGCAGACGGGCGGCTTGTTGTCGGGAGAGACTTCGACGACGTCGAACCCTTTTTCCTCGCCCAGCGCGAGCGCCTCGTCCAGGCCGATCTCGCCATACTTGTGGCCATCATCGCCGATCAAGAGGATGGTGCGGGAGGTGATTTCGTCGTTGATGCGCGGGCCATCCTTGGCCGGCGCGGGGGCATTACCCTGAAAACGTCTCGGAACTATGACTCTCTCCTTTGTACAGCCGCACGCATCCCCGTCTCGCTGGTTCTTTGGCTCCAGGCGAAACACGGGTCTCGGTCATGGATGCAAAGATGAACCTTTCGGCGGGTGCGCCGGTGGGCGCATCCGGCAGCCATCTGCCGGATTCCCGCTTAAGATAGGGTGGAAATGCCTTTCCGGAAAGGGCTATTCGGCCACATCTCGCCGGGATTCCGCCTCGTTTTTGATGCGGGTGATGAAAGTTTCCAACGGCATGGCGCCCAGGTCCTTGCCCGAGCGCAATCGTACGGCGACCTTGCCTTCTTGCGCCTCGCGTTCGCCCACCACCAGCATGTAGGGGATTTTCGCAAGTTGGGCGTCACGGATCTTCTTTTGCATCCGCTCATTGGAGGTGTCGATATCCACACGAAGGCCGGCAGTGCCGTTGACCACCGGCGCCTGGAACAGGGCGTCCAGAACCTTCTGGGCGTAATCTCCCACCTTTTCCGAGATCGGGATCACCCGCGCCTGGATCGGCGCCAGCCAGACCGGGAAGGCCCCGGCATAATGCTCGATCAGGAAGGCGGTGAAGCGCTCGTGCGTCCCCAGAGGGGCGCGGTGGATGACATAGACGGGATGGTCGGCCCCGTCCTCGCCGATATATTTCAGGTCGAAGGTCTGGGTGGCAAGGAAGTCGAGCTGATTGGTGGAGATCGTGTACTCCGTGCCGATCGCCGACTTGATCATGAAGTCGATCTTGGGGCCGTAGAAGGCGGCTTCGCCTTTACCTTCCACATATTTCAGGCCGGATTCGTCCATCGCCTGGCGGATGATGGCGAGTGCGGCCATCCACTTCTCCGGCTCGTCGACATACTTGTCGAGTTTGTCCAGATCCGGCAGGGACAGCCGCATGTAATAGTCTTTGATGTCGAGCAGGTCGTAGTAGCGGGTATGCAGCTTCATGACCCGGATGAACTCGTCCTTCGCCTGGTCGTAACGGCAATAGATATGGGCGTCGTTCATGCAGAAGCCGCGCACCCGCATCAGGCCGGTCAACCCGCCTGAAGCCTCATAGCGATAGTCCTGGCCATATTCCGCCAGCCTTATCGGCAGTTCGCGATAGGAATGGCGCCCCGCCCCATAGATCAAATGGTGGTGCGGGCAGTTCATTGGCCGCAGGTAATAATTCTCGCCGTCGATATCCAGCGGCGCATACATGGTATCGGCGTAATAGGGCAGGTGGCGCGAGCGGTAATAGAGCGCTTCCTTGGTGATGTGCGGTGTGGCCACGCGCTTGTAGCCATCCTTGCGCTCTTCGTTCAGGGCCAGGAATTCCAGTTCCTGGCGGATCACCATGCCATTGGGCATCCACAAGGGCAGGCCGGCGCCGACATCGGGCGAGAAGGTGAACAGTTCCAGCTCGCGGCCCAGCTTGCGATGGTCGCGCTTCTCCGCCTCTTCCAGACGGTGGAGATATTCCTCCAGCTCCTTCTTGTCGCGCCAGGCGGTGCCATAGATGCGCTGAAGCTGGGCGTTCTTCGCGTCGCCGCGCCAATAGGCACCGGCGATCTTGGTCAGCCTGAAGGCGTCGCCCACTTCCGCAGTGGTGCGGAAATGCGGCCCACGGCACAGGTCGTGCCAGTCGCCATGCCAGTAGATCGACACATCCTCATTGGCGGGGATGCTCTCGATCAGCTCGGCCTTGTAGGTCTCGCCAATGCCCTTGAAATGCGCCACCGCCTGGTCGCGCGGCCACACCTCGCGGCGGGTTGGAAGCCCCGCCTTGATGATCTTGCGCATTTCCTCTTCGATCTTGGGCAGGTCTTCCGGCGTGAAGGGCTCTTCGCGGGCGAAGTCGTAATAGAAGCCGTCCTCGATCGCAGGGCCGATGGTCACCTGGGTTCCCGGATAAAGCGCCTGCACCGCCATGGCCAGCACATGGGCCATGTCGTGACGGATCAGCTCGAGCGCCTCCGGGTCCTTCTTGGTGATGATGCGGATCTGGGCGTCATGCTCGATCGGACGGAATAAATCCCACTCTTTTCCGTCTATCATGATGATCAGCGCCGCCTTGGCCAGGCCGGGGCCGATGCTTGCGGCGATTTCGGAGCCCGTCACGCCGCGGGTGAAGGTCATGGCCTTGCCGTCTGGCAGGGTCATGGTCACCTGGTCTGGGGCTGCGGACACGGGGATTCTCCTAAGGAATTCAGCGGGGGAGGGACCATTGAGCCCAAGCGCTGTCCCCGTCAAGTGGTCGGGGCCAAGGTTAAACTATTACTTACGTAGTAGGTGTTGCACGCGTGTCTGGACGGGCAGATAATTTCTCCCAAGGAAGGGCAGAATGGAGATTGTAATGAAAACAGTCGTGATGGCGCTGGCGGCCCTGGCTTTTGCCGCGGTTCCCGCTCTGGCCAAGCAGGTCTGCATCGATACCCGCAACATCGTGTCCGCCAAGTCCGATGACGGCAAGACGATGGTGTTCAAGATGAAGGACGGCAGCATCCTGGTGAACCACCTGCAGGGCGTCTGCCCGGACCTGAAGTTCGAAGGCTTTTCCTGGAGCCTGCGTTCCGGCGACACCGAGGTTTGCGAGAATTCACAGAGTCTGCATGTGCTGCGCTCCATGCAGATATGCGTCCTGGGCAAGTTCGATGCGCCCAAGATGACGAAGCAGGTGTCCAACTAAGGCGACCGAGGGTTTGCCGGCAGAAAGGCCCGAGCCAAGCCCGGGCCTTTTTGCGTGCCGGCCGAACGCCCGCGGAACGCGGGCAAAGGTTAGTGACCGCTCTGTGTGCCCGTGCGCGATGCTTCGAACAGAAACCAATTCCGCTTCTCGGCCTGGTCGATGAAGTTCTCCAGGATCGAGGCCGTCGCCACGTCTTCATGGCGGTCGGCGATCTCATGCGCCACGCGCATGCGCTTGATGATGTGCTGATTGTCGTTCATCAGCTCGATCAACATATCTTCGGGCGAGACATAGTCCTTGTCGTTGTCCTTGATGGTCGAAAGGCTGGCAATCTCGCCGATGGAATGAATGGTCTTGGAGCCAATCTTCCTGACCCGCTCGGCCAGCTCGTCAATGGTGGCAAAAATCTCTGTCGCCTGGTCGTCCATCAGCAGGTGATAGTCGCGGAAGTGCGGGCCCGAAACGTGCCAGTGGAAATTCTTGGTCTTGGTGTAGAGCGAGAAGGAATCCGCCACCAGGCCGTTCAGCGCCTCGGCGATTTCCGGGACGGCGTTGCCCGACAGGTCTGTGTGGGTGGCGATGCGGGCACTGGTTTTGGGGGAAGCAGGCTTTTTGGCCATTGGGGGGTGGCTCCTCTTAGAATAGTTCTAAACGACATATCCTAAGCCCGGGTTGCCTCCTTTTTCCAGCCCCCGGAAATAGCAAGGGCATCCAAAGGGCTAGCGGAATGTCGCCCGGCCGAAGGCGGGAAATCTGGAAAAACAAAAGGGCCG
Organism: Rhizomicrobium sp.; assembly: GCA_036488555.1. Classification (GTDB taxonomy): domain Bacteria; phylum Pseudomonadota; class Alphaproteobacteria; order Micropepsales; family Micropepsaceae; genus Rhizomicrobium. The sequence continues at coordinate 13,998 of DASXHL010000072.1, read as the reverse complement.
AAGCGTTGCCTCGACCCTTTGCCCCGTCAGAAATGGTGCCGGCTTATTCCTCGCCGCCGCTCAGATAGTCGGGCTTGCCCAGCGCCACGCCTCGGTTGCGCAGGATCGCGTAGGCGATGGTGATGTGGAAATAGACATTGGGCAGGACGAACTTGTTCACATAGTCGCCGCCCTTGTATTCCATCGTCGTGTTGGGGAATTTCAGCACGACGTCCTTGTTCTCCGCGCCGGCGAAATTCTTGCGGTCCAGCGACTTCAGGAATGCGATGGTCTTTTGCACCCGCGCCTTCAGTTCCGGATAGGTGGTCTCGACGTCTTCATATTTCGGGATATCCACGCCAGCCAGGCGCGCGCCGCAGCCCTTGGCGCCGTCGGTGGCGATATAGACCTGGTTCTTCAAAGGCAGCATGTCGGGCGCCAGCCGGGCCTCGTTGGGATCGATGTCGCCATGAGCCTCGCCCTTGGACAGTACATTGCAAAGGCTGCCCAGCATGTGGATCAGCGACGGAACGGTGGCGTCGTAAATGTCGTAGGCCATTATTCTTCCCTTGGTTCTGGTTTGGGTGGGCGGACTTGACGGCCAAATCGCCGGCGATGCAACCACGACCGCAAAAGGGACTTGAGGTGTGGGGGCATTGAAGCTTCCAGAGCATGATCCGGTGGATCATGCTCTAGAGGCTTGGTCTGACGCGCAATTTGCCGGAAAACCGGTTCCGGTTTTCCGGATTGCACTCTATAAAGCGGGGCCTTTCAGCCAAAGACACTTCCATGACAGACGAAAATGCCGGCAATGAAGCCCCAAAGACCACCGAGGCCTTGCCCGACCGGCTTTCCACCAACCCCTCCAGCCCCTTCCACAATGCCGAGCTTCTGGAGCGTGGCGTGGGCGTGCGCTTCAACGGGGTGGATCGCAACAATGTGGAAGAGTATTGCGTCAGCGAGGGCTGGGTGCGTCTGGCAGTCGGCAAGACCGTGGACCGCAACGGCAATGCGATGACCGTCAAGTACAAGGGCAAAGTGGAGCCCTATCTCCGTTAGCCGCGGCTCTTCCTGTCTCTTTCGTCATTTCTGAACCGCAGATGAATGGCGCGCTCCGCTGTCGTTCAGGCGCGTCGGTCCATGATCGCGGCATCCTTTGGGAGAGAGGAGACGCACATGAAAAGGCATGTCCGCAAATGGATGTTCGCCGGGCTTGTTGCGCTGGCGGCGGCGCCGGCCCTGGCCGGCTGCGTGGCGGAGATCGGCCCCGCCCATTATCACGGGCCCGGCTGGCACCACGATCGCGACTGGCGCTGACGCCGGGGTTGCTGTGTCGGCGAGGGCCTGACGAGCCTTTAGATATCGGTTCGACTCTGCGCCGGCACCACGAGTGAGAGATGTTCAGCCATTGATTGGAAAACAGAGCGCCAATCGCCTGGCGCCTCTTGGCGATAAAGCCTCAGGGTCGGGTACCACGCGCAATGGCCGGTCCAGGGCAGCCAGCGCCAATCCGGTGCTGATTTTAACGCAACCCAGGTCGGCCGCCCCAGCGCGCCGGCAAGATGGGCAACGGCAGTGTCAGGGCTTATGACAAGGTCAAGAGAAGACATGATCGCGGCCGTATCGAGAAAAGCGCCTTCCGTATCCAAAGGATAGTTGTGCAGTTCTACGCCGGCATCGGCTGCAGCCTCGAAAGCGGAATGATCATCTTCCGCCTTCTGAATGCTGATGAGCCTGATACCAGGAACAGAGGACAGGGCTTTGTAGCAGGCTGCCGGAAATGATCGCTTGCCCATGGAAAGACGTTGTCGTCCCCGCCACGCGACACCTATCCTGAAACCGTGGTCGCCAATGCGGCGGCGCCAGGAGCGCGTGTTGTCCTCGCTTACGGTGATATAAGGAATCCCGTTCGGAACGGATTGTAGGTCCGTGGCGAAAGCCAGCGGCAGGTCAAATAGAGAGATGCGAAAGTCGAATTCCGGGGGAATGGTTTCAAGACCGACCACCTTTATCTCTCTACTTGATTGCCGCAAGAGCGGGACCAATGCGTCCTGGACGGACAGGATCACACGCGCGCCTCGTGACGCCAGAAGAAGAACGTATCTGTAGAATTGAATCGTATCGCCCAGGCCTTGCCCCGCGTCCGCTTGGACGTGGACAGTCTTGCCATCGAGATTTTCAGACCCTGTCAAAATATGTTCTTTGCGAGTTGGCCCGCAGCGCGTGCCGGGCAAATGCTTACGCCGTTCCAGCAGACGGAAGCCCTCGCGCAATTGCCCTGCTGCCAGCTCGGTATAGGCCTTTGTTTATGCAGAAATCGGGCTGAGCTGGCTCCAGCTCCATGGCCCGGTCGTGGCATTCCATCGCTTCTGTTATCCGCTCCAGATCTCGCAGGATCAAGCCGCGCCTGGACCAGGCTTCCGCGTGCAATGGATCTTGCGTCAAGAGATCGTCCAGCGGCTTCAAGGCCGCCTCATAATCGTCGTCGTACCACAAAGCCAAAGATTGGCCGAGCAATGCTGTCGGATCCTTTGGCTTGAGATGAAGCGCTTGCCGGTAGCTTTCAACCGACAAGCGCAGTTCTCCCATTTCGCGCAGTATGTTCCCGCGATTTGTCCAGGCTTCCGCAAATCCGGGAGAGATTTTTATCGCCATTTCCATCATGGAAACGGCCTCTTGGTGTTGCCCCCGCGCATCCAGGCTGAGGCCTTTGCCGTTCAGGGCTCTTGCGTTTGATGGATGCGTCTCCAGCACGCGCTCGAACCGGCCCAGGGCCTTGGCGGCGTCACCGATTTTCAGATACGCGTAACCGCAACTGCATGCCGCGTCCGCACTATCTGGATCGGACTCCAGTATTTTCTCATAGCTCTGTATGGCGTCTTCCAGGCGCCCTAGCCCTTCCAGGGCGCTGCCGCGTCCCAACAGCGTTGCGGCATCGTTGGGCACCAAAGCGATGACCCGGTCGAAATTCTGCAGTGCGCTCTCATATTGGCGCAGCAACAGAAGGGTATTCCCTCTGTTCAAGATTATGTGAGGCGCGTTGGGTGAAATCTCCAGTGCAGCGTCGAGGGCCGTCAGGGCCGCCGGCAAGTCTCCCTTCTGGGCAAGGATGACACCCAGCATTTGCTGGGTCTGAACGACGCGCCCAAGTATTTCCCGGCATATTTGTTCAGCGCCGGCAAGGTCGCCACGCTGAAATGCCAAAATGGCAGCCTGCTGGGCGCCACGGAGATCCATTCCCCCCTCTCAGGCTTGCTCCGGCACGCAACAATAACAATATTGTCATAAAATCTATGATTGAAGTAGTAGCATTCCGAGCTGGAAGCAGGGAAATGAAATTTTTTAAACCTAGATTGCGCGCTGGCTTTGCACAAAAGCAGAAGCCCTCGAACCGATTTCCCGGTTCGAGGGCGATGCAGTCCGCCCGGGCGATGCAGTCCGCCCGGCGCCGCCGCCAGGCCTTTCACGAAAGTCAGTGCGTCACGACCGGGGCGTCGGCCTCATAGGTGGTCACGCGCGGTTCGGGCGCCCAGCGGTCGCGGTCCCAGCCTTCCGACACCGACGACAAGGCAATGCGCGCGCCATCCACGGCCTGCGCCTTGCACGCGAAGTCCACATAACGGATGCGGCTGTCGCCTTCGGGGAAGGTGATGGTCTCGATCGAATCCTTCACCATGACACCGGAGAACACGTTGTGCGTGGTGCCGTCATAATAGGTGACGGCGACATGGTCGCAGTCGATAGTGTCGCCTTCCGCCACCATGCGCAGCCGGATCACCGGGCCCTCGAAATGCTGCCAGCTCACATTGGTGTAGTGATCGCTCGCGACATTGACCGATCCGATCTGGTGCACCATCGCATGCGCGGGAAGCGCGGTTGCGCCGGCCAGAAGTGCGACGCCAAGAATCATGAATGATGACTTGTACATGGAACTCTCCCACGGGCTCACATGCCCGCTCAAGGAAATTTGCGGGCTGGGAAAATGTTCCATTCCCAATTGGGGCGCTTTAGAGGCCTTTGAGGAATTGCGGCAGGGCTTCGGCCAGGCCCTTGGGTGTGCCTACGTCATAAAAGGCGCCGCCTTCAAACCAGACGGCGCGCGCATTCAGCCCTGCATCCACCGCCTGCTGGAAGACCGCGCCCAAGGTTTGTGACGGATCGCGTTTCACCGCGCTGCCCAGCAGTTCGGCAAAGGCCGGGCCCCAGACGGCAAGCGCCCAACTGTTGGCAAGATCGGTCTCAGCCGGTTTGTCCTGCACCTCGATCACGCGCATTCCATCATCAAAGCGCACGGGCCCCAGTTCCCTGGGCTTGTCGGTGGGCAGAACGCCCAGCACCAGATCGGCCCGCGCCGATTCAAACAGCGCGCGCGCATCTCTCAGCGCGTGTTCGGGGCGCACGATGGTGTCGGGCAGAAGCAGGCAGGCATTGGACCCCTTCGTCCAGGGCAAAGCGAGGGACACCGCCGCGGCAAGCCCCTCGGCGCGCGCCTGCTGCAGGAAGGCCAGGTCCAGCCCGATGCCGCCGCCATTGCCTAGATACTGCATCAGCTCGGGCTTGCGGTCCGAGGTGATCACCAGGCTGCGCGACACGCCCGCCTCGCGCAGTTGACGGAACGAGACCTCGATCACCGGCAGCGGCCGCAGATGGCCGCCTTCGCCCGGCACATAAGTGATGGGCAGAAGCTCTTTCGGATAGCCCAGCGGGCCCAACCGGCTGGCCAGCCCTGCGGCCGGTATCACGCCGACATAGTCGCTCATACATTTCCCCGCGGCGCTTCATGCATGGTGACGAAGGCCTTTTCCACATTCTGCACCAGCCGCGGAATATCGAACAGCGGCGTCTGATTGCGATTGCAGGCAAGCTTGTCGCGCATGGTGCTCAACCGCGCGGGGTCGCAGGCCAGTTTCAGCGCCAGCGCCTCATACGCCGCAAGGTCTGCAGTGATCAGTTCGTCCATGCCAATGGCGGACAACTGGCTTGCCGCCACGCGCCCGGCAAAAGCCTCACCTCTTACAGTGACCAAAGGCACGCCCGCCCACAGCGCGTCGCTGGTGGTCATATGGCCGTTATAGGGGCTGGTGTCGAGCACCAGATCGGCCAGCGGCTGGCGCGCCAGATGCCGATCGGGCGAGACGCGGGGCGCGAAGACCAGCCGTTCGGGCGCAATGCCATGCGCGGCCGCCTCGCGGCGCAGCGTGTCACGGAAGCCGGTGCTGGATTCCAGCAGCCACAAGACGCCGCCGGGCACGGCCTGAAGCAGCCGCATCCAGGCATCGAACATCACGCGCGTGATCTTCCAGCTATTGTTGAAGCTGCCAAAGACAAAACCATCCGGCGGCAGCCCGGCCTCGGCGCGCGATGGCGTGGGCAAAAGCGCGCCATAGCTGGTGGGGAAATAGCAGTCGGGGAGGTGGACGATCTTCTCGCTGAAGAAGGGCTGGTCTTCAAACGGCGCGACGATGGGATCGGCCAGAATATAGTCCAGCGACGGCGCACCGCTCGTGCCGGGATAGCCCAGATAATTCACCTGAACCGGGCAGGGGCGCAGGTTCAGGATCTCGAAATGATCGCCCTCGGTATGGCCGGTCAGGTCGATCAGGATATCCACCTCCTGTTCGCGCAGCAGTCTGGCGATGCGCGCGGGCGGTTGGCCCTGCACATCGTGGAAGCGGTCGAAAGATTTTTCGATGCGCGCGCGGATGGGGCTCTGGTCGTTCAGGCCGGTCGAAAAGCCCAGCACCTCAAAACGAGAACGGTCGTGACCCTCGATCAACCGCGCGATCAACAACGGCACCGGATGCTGGCAGAAGTCCGACGAGATATAGCCCAGCCGGATGCGGTCGTGACCATAACGCTCACCGCGCCACAGCGGCGGCACAGGGCCAAGGCCCAATTCGGCAATCGCATTCTGGGCGCATTTCAATTGCAGCGCCTTGTCGTCGCTGAAGCCCAGAAACGGAAAAGGCGCGATCACCGCCGTGCCGTCCGCGATGCCGCGCTTCACGGCCGGGGCGATGCGCTCCACGGCGGTCCAGTCGCACAGGTTCAGGGCCGCGATCAGCATGCCGCCCAGGGCGTAAGGGTTTGCAGGCTCTATGGCGCGCAACTGGCCGTAAGCGGCCAGCGCCTCCTCGAAGCGCTTCAGCTTGAACAGCACACCCGCGCGGCCGTTCAGCGCGTTGGGGCGGCCGGGGGCGAGCCGCAGCGCCCGTTCGAAGCTCGCCAGCGCCTCGTCATAGCGGCGCAACTGGATCAGCACATTGCCGCGATTGGCCAGCGCCTCGGCATAGTCGGGACGCACCCGCAGCGCGGCATCGTAACAGGCCAGCGCGCCTGCCCAGTCGCCGGCCATCTGGCGGATGGCGCCGCGATTGTTGTGCGCCTCCACCAGGTCGGGCTTGAGCTTCAGCGCCTCGACATACAGCCGGTCGGCTTCGGCCAGCCGGCCCTGGCGGTGCAGCGACAGGGCCTGGTCATAAGCGTGCGCGAAGGGGGCGGTCATGGGGCCAAACAAGCGCAGTTCACGCGCCGAAACAAGCCTCAGCGCGGCGCCGGTCCAAGCGAGGGTTCAGGCACCTGCTTGTGCACGAAATACATCAGCGTGGCCGATATCAGCGCCACTCCCATGACGGCAAAGCCCACCCGGTTGAAATGCCCGAGCTTGCCGTCGGGCAGGGCGATGATCAGCGCCCCCGCAGCCGCTGAAGATATGCCGCCCGCCAGTTGCTGCAGCGAGGAACTGACGGAATTGAAGGCGCCGCGCTTGGTCGGCTCCGGTATAGCCGACATCAGCGCCTGGGACGGGATCATGCGCGAGAAGATGCCGATGAACATCAGCACATTGACCACGACCACGGTGACAAGCCCGGCCGAGGACAGGTTGGTCCAGATCGCCACCATGATGATGGTAAGCGTGCTGCCGAACAGGAAGGTGTTGAACTTGCCGAAACTGTCGCTGGCCTTGCCCACCAGCGGCCCGACAAAGACTGTGAAAAGTCCGGTGATCAGATAGACGGCGGGCAACGCGGCAAATGAGAGTCCCAGATTGTTGACCATATAGGCGGTGCCGAACGGCATCAGCATATAGCCGCCGGTGGGCAGCAGCATGGTCAGGATGAAAGCCAGCCGGTAACGCGGCTCGCTCAGCGTGTGGACCAGGTGCATGAAGGGGCTGCGTTCCTGTTTCAGCGTCAGATGCGCCGCCACCGGCTTCATGAACACGGCGATGATCAGACCCGCCGGCACGGCGACGGCCAGGATCGCCCAGAAGGCGGCATGCCAGTCCCAATGGTTGGCGAAGAACAGGCCGACGGGCAGGCCCAGCACCTGGGCGGCGGAAAAGGCGGTGCCCAGAAAGCCCATCACCCGGCCGCGCATCTGAAGCGGAAACAGGTCGGTGGTGATCGCCATGACGACAGAGCCGATCACGCCGCCGAACAGGCCGGTGACGATGCGCGCCGCCAGCAGCAGGGGATAGGTCTGGGCCAGCGCGCACAACAGCGTGCCCAGCAGGAAGCCGGCAAAGAAGAAAAGCAGCAGGCGCTTGCGATCAAAACGGTCGGCGAAACCGGCGGCGAGCAGGCCAGAGACGCAGGCGCTGAAGGCGTAAGAACTGACGGCAAAGCCGAACTGCTGCGGGGTGATGTGCAGGGTCGGCATCATCATCGCGCCCAGCGGCGAGATGATCATGAAGTCCAGGATCAGGGTGAACTGCAGGAAGGCCAGCGCCGCGATGACGAATTTCTGGTAGCCGGAAAAGGCCAGGCGCGGCTTTGTGCCCGTGATTTCCTTGTCCATTACCGGCCGCCACCCTTCTGTGAATGCTGTGTTTAGCACGGGAAAATGAGAATTGCGCGCCCCGTGGCCTTTCGTTTTTCTTGTCGCCGGCTGCCGATCGCCGTAGCGTCAGGAAAAAAGGGGAGACACGCATGGGATCTTCGACACCGGCCTTTTTCGCAGCGGTGCTTGTTGTGGCAGCGAGTGCCGCCATGGCGCAGGACGGCGCCTCCCAAAAGGGGGCGACCAACTGGTGGTCCCAGGCCGGCGGCGAGGGCGGCCCCACCCGCATCGTCTGGGCGGCGCAGAAGGTTCCGGAAACCTCCTATGGCAAGATCAACAAGCCGATCTGGCACATCGCCGACGTGCTGAAGGCGCATAAGGGAAAGCCGCGCTGGGAACAGAGGGTGCTGCTGAACCGCGACTTCGACGGCCGCTATGTCCAGATGGCGCCGGGCGACAAGACCAAGTGCCAGTTCTGGGCCGATGACCGCGCCTGGGGCTGGGTCTATAGCGGCCAGCTCAAGGTCACCATCGACGGGCAGGAGCCGAAGGTCCTGCCCAAGGGCTGGGTGTTCAATGTGGCGCCGCGCCTGTCCTATTGCCTGGAGACGGTGGGTACCGAGCCGGTGGTGTTCTACATCACCACGCCCGCGGGCCAGGCGCCGTCCTATCCGGAGAGCGAAACGCCGACGCCCATGCCCGGCTACCGCTACGTCAAGGCGAAGATCAATTCGACCGGCGGCTATGACAGCTTCAACGTGCCGTTCTTCAATGTGGACGAGTATGGCGCGTCGGACAGGAAGGGCGAGCGCTTCCTCTATGACGGCCACACCTCGTCGAACCTGAACATCGGCCCGCCGCTGACCGCGTTGCCGCCCGACACCAGCTGGGGCCATTTCCACGAGAACATGCAGGAGGTCTGGCTGAATGTGTACGGCAATGTCTGCGCGCTGATTTCCGGCGAAGGTGTGGTGCATGGCGAATATGGCGACCTGATCAATGCCAATGAGGAACGCTGGCACCGCGCCACGAGCTGCCCCAACACCGGCCGCAGCATCCGCATGGCGATCACGCCGCGCAGCAAGGAAGGTCAGGTCCATTATTTCCAGACCGACCAGCCGCCGGGCAACTGAGTGCAAATCGGTCCGCACGTTCGTCGCTCGGAATCGTCCGGTGGACGGTTCCGAGCGACGAACGGTCCATAGCGCCAACGTATGGGCGGCTTGGACTACCGGCTTGCCGGTCAGTTATCGCCCTGCCGCCTTATGATTAGACGACTCTTCTCGAGGTCTTGCAGGGCTTTGGCCTCAGCATCATTCAGTTGCTTACCGCGCTCACCCGTTCGGACAGCAAGAACCCTCGCCAACATTCTCCGGAATGTCTGATCTTCGTGTTCTTCAAGAAACATTCGGCGATAGTTGTAGTTTACCTTCCATAGAAAGGCCTCCGCCAAGTAACCAAATCGCTTAAGATCCTCAAAAGTCTTGCCTATGACGCGAATAAATTCAGGCAGGCGCATGTCAGAGTATAGCGATCTGCGCAAAAGAGTAATTATTGCAGGTTCTCCCGTGAAGCGCGCCTCATCTTCGAGTGTACCCGCAAGTTTTTCCGAACTTAGGTGCTCAAACAATTGAGCCGCTACAGCGCGCGGGGCACTCATTAAGAGGTGACGGCTTAAGACCGTCTCGCTCATATCCTTGGGAGCCAAGACCTCGTATTTGATCCCATTGATGAAAAAGATCTTGTGCTTGGCAAGGTTGGGGATCATCTGAATGAAGATCATCATAAATTTCGCCCAGGAGCGTAGTAAAATCTTCAGGTTAGCCGCCTTTTCATCTGCGCTAACAAATTCCATATTTCTAAATACTCGAGAATACAGAATTAAAGCCGAAAACCAGCGAGTGGCGTCGTTATCAAAGGCAGGTCTGTAGACCTCTTGCCTATGGCTAGCATCTACCGGGAGCTCCGCTTCCAAGATTTCGTCGCGCTCCGCCTCGGTCAACGAAGGTAGCTTTAGTTGTTGCTCCGTGATTGTAGCAACATCGAAGCCATCTTTATTTGGCGGAGGCTTCAAGTCTTCCAGCAAGTTTAGGTCTGGCTCAGCACCCATTTGAGCCATTGCACTAGTTTCAAGTCCAACAAATCGATCGGCCAACAGCTTTAAGAGCTCGGAATCGTTTCGATCCAATCCCGAGTAATACTCTAGCTCAAATGTGTAACTCAGATAGCGATCCTGATGGGTTACCCACGTCTTGAAGCTGGTATCCAGCTGCATTGCTTTTGCTACAAAAAATTCCAAAAACGAGCGGTATGTAAATCCTAAATCGTTGCCCCATCGACTCAGAAGGCGCGCACTGAGCAATTCGCCAAGTACAGAATCCGCTGCATACTTAAGAGCTCGATCAGAAAGCCATTTCTGGGTGAAATCATACAGTTCGGAAAAATCTACCGTATATTTGTCATTCTCACACATCCATTTGGCCGTAGCCGCGAGAAGGTGTGTTTTGTTTGTCGAATCAAATGTCGATCGTTGAGCCTCTTTCAGAGCATATCGATCAAGTGTGATATCAATAAAGCGCTCCAGAACAATGGCGCGGTTAACTGGGACAAAGCTCTTTTCGGATTGGAACACCGTTAGGAGTATCGCGCCGTTTACGGCTGTGCATGGTACGTTGATGGATCGCAGATCGGAAAGGATTCGATTTAGCAGTTGTTCCTGCTCCAGCTTTGGTGCCGGATGAAGATTTTCGACAACCCGACGAATGCCTGTCCTAGAAAACTGATCCAGGCGAAGTGATTCTACAGGAACGGGAAATTCTGCTGTCTTTGTACTTCCAAGAAAATCCGAATATTCGACCAAGGATGTAAGCACATAGCGGTTTTTGGGATTATTACGCATGAATTCGGTAATTTTCTTAACGCGTGCGACGTCGGAAAATTCAACATCGTCTATCAGGACACACAAATACCCATCGTCTGATAGCTGCTGAAGCGAGAAACCATCCACCGGGCATTCAGCGACATTTCCGCGAAGCAATCTAGCGAAGCTATTTCCCGTGGTGTCTAAATCTCTAAACCGAACAATAATTGGTACCCGCGCTCGCCCCATGTCTTCACCCGGCGAGCAGAGTTCGTACGCCAACTCTTTTAAAATCGTAGATTTTCCGAACTCTCGTTGCCCTCTGATGAGATGGTTGGAGTTCGATCTCGCAAAATCGGACCAACGAAGAAGCTTCTTCGTAGAAAGCGGCTTATATTCCGAGTTGTCTTCAACGAGATCCTCTCTGTTCAGAGTCGGTTCGACAAAGATTTCCTTGATGGGTTTTCGGGTAAATTCGTCGTTTAGCTTTTCCGAAAGATCCTTCGCGACTGCGCCTCGTATCCACCCACAAACTGCAGCGGAAGAGACACGCTTGGGCCGGTTTTGCCAGTAACGATTTCCATTCTCGCAAAAATAGTGATTTCCATCAGATGTGATGTCAGTCCCCGCATCGTATCTTTTCCGTTTTTCGAAAAAGCTTCGGTACGTTAACTGAGCCAGTTCCGGCTCGCTTGGGATCGAGACGATGGAGTAACCACTATATCTGCGACGAGCAGTGAATAACGCGCCGCTTTGGCACGCAAACATCTGTCCTGTAAGACTTCGTCTACTTTCTGGCAGTGGATCGTGGACATGCCCAAAAAGATGAAATGTATTGGGGGCCATCACCGAGGCGAGGTCTGCAGAATTTTCATCGTTCATCCAGTGAAGGGGGTGGTGTGATAGCAAAAGTCGATAAGCAGCCTTCGGTGACTGCTCTTGAGCGTCGAATAGGGCTAGCTCCGGGACAGCAAGCGCACCCTTCTCGTTACCATTTATACCTGCTGCTGAAAGCCAAGCCGAGTTTAGCGCTGTGACCGCGACATCCAAATCTTTTATGTAATAATTTGAATAAACGGTATTTTCGGACGTGACGTTGGTATTTCCGACAAGGGATCGCAGCATTGTGAAGTTTTTAAACTTTTCCGCGAAGTAATCCGCGCTCTTTTGGGCTTGATAGAACTCGTTAAGTTTATCGCGATCGCTTATATTGGAGTTGAGAACGCCAAACGGTAAGTGGCTCTCAATAGTGGATCTGCGAGCGTCGTGGTTTCCAGGGACGATTATCAACCTATCTTGTGATAGACCAGTTGCGTCCAGGAGCGGCATAACGACTTGGTCTAAGAAGAGGTAGTACGAGTCTTCTGCATCTCCACTTTCAACCAAGTCCCCGGTGATAGCAATTAGCTGCGGCGCTAATGGTGTTGCGCTTTGCCTTCGAATGTCTTCGATTAGCGGACCGATCAACCTATGTTGGTCAATCAGTTTATCTTTACACAGGTGTAAATCACTAAGATGAAGTATCGAGATCGCGTCTGACATACGGCCCTCTTAGGCGCAAACAATTCAACCAAAACAAAACGCGCGGTTGTTCACCGGGCCTTTTGCATTTCTATGCGCTATGTCGTCCGTCAATGATCGAATCGTTTTTGATCATTTGGGTACCGACCACGCACAACTAGGGGTGAGTGACCTCTGCTTCTGCCCATTCAATGGTCTATCTCTGTGCTGAGCGTGCCGGGAACATGGTCTGCATGATCTTCAACGACGCAGTCACCGATGCCGGTACCTTCGGGGCGGCCTTTCGGGCGCGCTTCCACATAGACGCTTGCCATCTTCTTCTCTCCAAATCGATTTTGAAAAAGTCGGGTTGTAGAAATAAAGCCCGAGCAAAACGCCACCCTGATCGGACGCGCTGTGAACGCGACTGCCATCAGCCCGATTCTTGAGAAAAAGAAAAGGTCCGAACTTCTCTAGCTCTTCTACCTTAGATAGGTCCCGGGTCTGCGGCGCACCGTTGCACGCTGCGCCGTGCCCGGGATGACAAGGGAAGCCTAGCAGTTCATGCCGCCAGCCACCGCTCTCTCACTGCCCCGTGCTGCTGACCTGCTGGTTCGGCTTTGGCGGCGGGTAAGCCGGCCGGTCCCAGGGCGGATTGCCGTTCGCGTCTTCGCCCGGATAGTGCGGCCGGTCCAGCACCTTCAAAAAGAAGTCCTTGCTGGGAAGATCGGCCACCTCATGCTCCATCGCCGGCACGGCGGCTTCGGTCGTGCCGGGCGGCACGGCTTGCGGCATATGCGTCTCCACACCCCGGTTCACCGCCAGCCGGGTCGCCGCGAAGGCGGCCTTGCGATCTTCCTCCAAGGCGCTCCTGGGAATCTCCATCGGCGTCTTGGGGTCCATCACAAAGGCCTGCGCCATGGTCAACCGGTAGGCGCTGGAGATTCCGTCATAGCGCCCGGTTTTGGGGTTGAGCATGCCGTCCGCATTGCGACGCAGCGCATAATAAAGCGCGACGGCGTCTTCATGCTCGCGCGTGCCCTGCTGGCCGCCGTCCTGGGCAAAGGTGTTTTCGGCATAAAGATCGCGCCAGTCGCGATAGCCGCCGATCAGGCCTTTGGCGGTCTGGCCGTCGTCCGCCAATATCAGCCGGATGCGGCCCTGGCGGAAAAAGACGTCGCCGGTCTGGTCATAGAACCAGGCGATGCGCGGGGCGTGCAGCTCGGCGACCTGTTCGGTCTCCACCACGCCGTTGGTGACCCTGGCCCTCAGCCTTGTGTACTGCGCCGATTTCAGGATGCGATAGGAAAAGCCGGTGGCGAGGTGGCCGCGCGCATCCTTGACGATCTTGTCCGGCGAATAGCCGATCTCCACCACCGCATCATCGTCATGCATCGGGTCCTTGTTGCCGGAAACCCGGATCACCATGGTGAAAAGGCCTTCCTGCATCTTGTCGTTGGCGCGCAGGTCCAGCGTCGCATTGCCATTGCCGCGCCAGGGCGCATCGCAGCCCCAGGCCCGATACAGGTTATTGTCGATGCCTTTCTCGCCGTCGGGGCTGACGAAATCGGTGGCCTTGATCTTGCCGTCGAGATTGAAGCCATCGCCGATCTTGCCCGTCACCTCGGGCTGGCCGGGATCGTCGGTGGCCCAGGGATTCACATAGGTCTCGATGTTTTTCTTATAGCCGCGATAGGCCAAGGCCCGATTCCAGATCCAGAAGCGGGTCAGCACCGGGGCTCGGACCTCATCCAGACCCGGCGGCGCGGAGATGTAGTCGATCTCCTGCTTGCTGCGCCATCTCTGCCGCGTGACCGCGATCCTGGTCTGGGTGTCATTGGCGAAATGGATGGTGTTGCCATGCGGACAATCCACCC
>DASXHL010000062.1:0-38846 GCA_036488555.1 Rhizomicrobium sp. | reverse complement strand
GACAATGGCTATGAGAACTTCGTCACCGGCTTCTGGAACGGCATGGGCAATCCGGGCGAGCCGGCCAAGGTCTGGGGCCGGCCGGCGGGCCTGGCGGTGGCCAAGGACGGCAGCCTGTTGATCGCGGATGACGTCGCCGATGTGGTGTGGCGGGTGACATATACGGGCAAATGAGGCGTTTCAGCCTCGGCTTGACGCCCCATGCGGGCATCCCTAAAACCTGCGCCCTCGGTTTGGGGCTGTAGCTCAGTTGGGAGAGCGCCTCGTTCGCAATGAGGAGGCCAGCGGTTCGATTCCGCTCAGCTCCACCATTTCCTAGTCGCCGCAGGCGATTAGGAAATGCCGAGCACGCCGCGCGACAGCGACTTGAGGCGTGCGAGGCCTGGAACCGGAAATTAAGAATCCCCCCGATTTCCGGCTTTTCCGGCCAGGTTCCCGCCGCTACAAGGTACCGGCCTCAAGGTACGAAGCGATAGGCCTCCAAAGACCCATGATGAACCCCATCGCCTTCCTGATCCTGCAGATCCTCAACATCTATGAATGGGTGGTGATCGTCGCGGTGATCGTCAGCTGGCTGACCGCCTTCAACGTCATCAACCAGTACAACAATTTCGTGCGAAGCCTGCTACGCATCCTGAGCGCCCTGACCGATCCGGTGTTCCGCCAGGTGCGCCGGGTGATCCCGCCGATCGGCGGGCTCGATCTGTCGCCGATCGTGGTGATCCTCGTTATCGAAACTATCAAATACACGATCGGCTGGCTGTCGTTCCGTTACGGATTCTAGGCCATGGTTGCGACGGTCATTGATGGCAAGGCCAGCGCGGCGAGGCTGCGTGAGAAGATCGCGGCCTTCACCACTGAGCTGAAAGCCAAGCACGGCATCCAGCCGGGGCTGGCGACGGTGCTGGTGGGCAGCGATCCGGCCTCGGAAGTCTATGTCAGGAACAAGCGCAAGACCGCCGAGGCCATCGGCTTCAAGTCGGTGCATGTCGAGCTTCCCGCCGATGTTTCGCAAGCCGAACTGCTGGCGCGGGTGAAGGCGCTGTCCGCCGATCCCTCGGTGCACGGCATCCTGGTGCAGCTGCCGCTGCCCAAGCACCTGGACGAGAACGCGGTGCTGGACGTGCTGGACCCGGCCAAGGATGTGGATGCACTGACCGCCACCAATGCTGGGCTTCTTTTGTCGGGACGCGCCCATCTGGTCAGTTGCACGCCGTCGGGCGTCATGCTGCTGCTCAAGGAATATGTCGGCGACATTGCTGGCAAGGAGGCGTTGGTGATCGGGCGCTCGCTGTTGTTCGGCAAGCCCGCGGCGCAATTGCTGCTGGCGGCCAACGCCACTGTCACCATGGCCCATTCGCGCTCCAGGGACCTGCCTGCCCTGGCGCGGCGGGCTGACATTCTGGTCGCGGCCATCGGCCGGCCCGAATTCGTCAAGGCCAGTTGGGTCAAGCCGGGCGCGGTGGTGATCGATGTGGGCATCAATCGCGTCGATGCCGGCGACGGCAAGCACAAGCTGGTGGGCGATGTGGATTATGAAGCCGCCAAGGATGTCGCCGGCGCAATCACGCCGGTGCCTGGCGGCGTCGGAGCCATGACGATTGTTTGTTTGATGCACAACACGCTGATTGCCGCGTGCGCGCAAAACGGCCTGCCGCTGCCGACGGCATTGTAATCCCAAACTGTCATCCCCGGCGAGCATCGCGCATCAGCGCGATGCGAGGGAAGGGGACCCAGGTGGTTCACCCAAACAAATCCCGAAAGGGATCACCGCTATATTTCTTCAACACCTTCAGTTGACGGATGCCTGGGTCCCCTTCCCCCGTGCTCGCCATCGCTCGCACTCGCCGGGGATGACAAGCGGACCATTGAACTCAAATCTTCTGCTTCAAATCCTTCGCCAGATCGTCGGGCGAAATCGCTTCATCATAGAAACTGACCATCCTGCCGTTCGGGCCCATCAGATACAGCACCGAGGAATGATCCATGCCGTAACTGCCGCTGCCCAGCGGCCGTTTGACGGCATAGACTCGGTATTCCTTCTCCACTGCCTTGATCTGGGCATCGCTGCCGGTCAGGCCGACGAAACTGGGCCCGAACGCCTTCATGTAATCGGCCAGCACCTTGGGCGTGTCGCGCGCCGGATCGATGGTGATGAAGACGGGCACAATGCGGCGTGAATCCGCGCCCATCTTGTCCAGCGCCTGGGCCATCACGCCCAGTGTGGTGGGGCAGACATCCGGACAGAAGCTGTAGCCGAAATAGACCAGCATGTAGCGGCCGTGGAAATCCGCATCGGTGACGGTCTTCCCGGTCTGATCGGTCAGGTGGAAGGGGCCGCCCACTATGGCTTCGCCCGTGATCACGGTCTTCCCCAGGCCGGGCACCATCTCGCTCTCATGCCAGAGCAGTCCGCCGGCCAGCGCCGCCACCAGCAACAGATAAGGGATCAGGGCTTGCTTGTTGGAGAGCATGGGCAATGCTCTAATCCGCCGTCGGTGTCATGGTTACGAAGTCCGCAATAGCACAGATATCAGCCTCAAGGCGAACCTCGAAGCCGGAACGGCACTGGCAATTGTTAAGTTGCTATTGTCCTTCGATTCCGACATTCGCATGACCCTGAATCTGGTTTTGAGCGAATTTCGGAATTGAGACACGAACCCCCGGGGGAAATGACATTGGCGCGCAAGGAAATGGCGCGAGGTTTCGCACAGGGTGCCGGCGTCAGCGGCCGGGTCCGGCTGCGCACCTTGTCCAACCTGCGCTGGCTGGCGGTGGCGGGCCAGTCGGCCGCGCTGTTCCTGGTCTACTTCGCGCTGGGCTACAGCCTGCCCATTCTTTATTGCGCCATTGCCATCGCGGTCAGCGCCGGACTCAACATCGTGCTGGCGGTGCGCTATCCGCCCACGCACCGCCTTACGAACCGCGAAGCGACTTTTTATCTCGCCTTTGACGTGTTCCAGCTGGCGGCGCTGCTCTATCTGACCGGTGGCATCACCAATCCATTCGCCCTGATGTTCGTGGCGCCGGTGGTGATCGCCGCCACCACGCTCAATCTGGGCAATGTGCTGATCCTGGCGGGCATCGCCTTTGCCTCCGCCTCGCTGATCGCACTCAAGCATCTGCCGCTGCCCTGGCCGCCACACGAACCGTTGCTCCTGCCCGAGCTTTACCAGGCCGGCATCTGGATCGCCCTGGTGATGGGCATCGGCTTCACCTCGGTCTATGCCTGGCGCATCGCCTCGGAATCGGCACGCATGTCGGCCGGTCTGGCGGCAACCCAGCTTGCTCTGTCGCGCGAACACCGGCTTGCGGCCCTGGGCGCGCTTGCCACCGCCGCGGCGCACGAACTGGGCACACCGCTTGGCACCATCGCCGTGGTGGCGCGCGAACTGGAGCGGGCCTTGCCGAAGGATACCGCCGAAGTGGAAGACGTGCGGCTGTTGCGCGAGCAGGCCGAACGCTGCCGCGCCATCATCGCCCGGCTTGCGAACCCCGAGGAAGCCATGCTGGGCGCGACCGCGCGCCTGCCGCTCGGCGCATTCCTGGACGATATCGCCGCACCCCATCGCGGCGATGTGGAAATCCGCATTACCGTGTCCCCGCCAGAGGGTGATGGAGCGGTGCCGCAGGTATGGCGTGCGCCCGAGCTGCTGCATGGCCTGGCCAACATCATCGAGAATGCCGCCGATTTCGCCCAATCGGTGGTGGCGATACATGCCGGCTGGGACGAGCAGTTCTTGCACATTTCTGTCACAGATGACGGCCCCGGCTTTGCGCCGGAGATATTCGAGGCCCTGGGCGAGCCCTACATCACTTCGCGCCCCGGTCTTCATGCCCTGGGGGAGACCGATCTGGGCCCGGTGGGTGCGCTCGACCAGCATGAGGGCATGGGGCTGGGCTTCTTCATCGCCAAGATCCTGCTGGAACAGACGGGTGGATCGGTCAAGGCGGCCAACCCGGAAGGGGGCGGGGCACAGGTCTCGGTCCGCTGGGCGCGCGGAGTGATTGACGGGCCCCAGCCACCGGCCCAAGCCGAATCCTAGGCCCGAAACATCAGGGCCAAGTTTGGCCGGGCATGCGATTTATTTTGACGGATTCTCAAAAGGGTACTAAAGCCCAGTCCTTAGAATGACTTCCGACGACAAGACCCTGCTTTTGGTCGAGGATGACCGCCCGCTGCGCGCTGGAGCGTCGGTCCAGCAGGCCGCGCAGCATTGCTGCGCGGCCGTCAGCGTTAGGCCGCGCGACCATCAAAAACGAGCGAGCGCGACATGAGCGTGTCGGGCGACGATAAAACTCTGCTGCTGGTCGAGGATGATCGTCCCCTGCGCGAGCGGCTGGCGCGCGCCATGGAAGCGCGCGGCTTTACCGTCATCCAGGCGGAGTCGGTGGCCGAGGGCAAGGCCCGTGCAAAGGATGGCGGGCCCGCCTATGCCGTGGTGGACCTCAAGCTCGATGACGGCAATGGGCTCGATGTGGTGGAGACGCTTCACACCACGCGCCCGGAAAGCCGCGTGGTTGTGCTGACCGGCTTTGGCAATATCGCCACCGCGGTGGCCGCAGTGAAATATGGTGCCATCGACTATCTGCCCAAGCCGGCCGACGCCGACGACATCCTGGCGGCGCTGATGGCGACGCCGGGCACCAAGCCCAAGCCGCCGGAAAATCCCATGTCCGCTGACCGGGTGCGCTGGGAGCATATCCAGCGCGTCTATGAACTCTGTGGCCATAACGTGTCGGAAACCGCGCGCCGGCTGAATATGCATCGCCGCACGCTTCAGCGGATTCTGGCCAAGCGCAGCCCGCGCTAGCGCTTTTTCTTCGCCGGTTTTGCGGCGGCCCTTTTGACCCTTTTCAGCGGCTTCTTGCGCGGTCGGGCTTTGTCCTTGGCCTCGGCAAGCTGCGCCGCCCGCCCCACCAGAATTTCTTTCAGCACCTTGGGCGTCAGGGCGGAGAGCCGCGCCAGGATGAAGGGGAAATTGCGATAATGATCGGTGATGTAGAAAAGCTCCGGTTCGGCCTCCAGCATCATGTCGCGCATTTCCATGGAGGAGACACGCAGCGTCATCGCCTCTTCCTTGTCATGCACCTTGGTCAGGAACTGGCCGTGCAGGAATACTGCGGGCTTGTTGAACCAAAGCACCTCTTCTGTGCCGGAAATGGCCAGCGCGATTTTCCAGCCTTGCGCTCTAGTTATCATGCTCGCTCTCGCTCGCGCGAACGCTCCTAATCGGCATTGGGCAGCACCAGGTTGGGAGTTTCGGATAATGCGATGGCGTCCAGCGTGCGTGACAGCCGCTCGGCGGCGGCGCGGGCAAAACTGATGGTCACCGCTTTGCGCCGGCTGGCATGCAGCGATTGGGCTTCGGCTTCCTTGATGATGCCGCCGCCATAGCGGTCGGCCACGATCAGGCCGGTTTGGTGCGGCACGTGTTCGGGCGGGAAATCGGGCGGAATGGCGAAATAGAACAGGTCGCAATAATCGAGATATTCCGGCCATTTGGTGTCGCCCTTGAGGTCGGCCAGCGCCACCTTGATCTCGACCCCGAGCATTTCGCCGCCTGGCCCGATCGCGGCCACGTCCAGTCGCCGTCCGTTGGGCAAGGTGAATTCCAGGATCGGCGAATAGCCGTCTTCCAGAAGAAGGCGCGATACGCCGCGCGCAACTTCAGCCGCGGTCGAAGAACTGATCATGAGATCAGTCTAGTTTAGAGACTGCCCTTGGAGGAAGGCGATGCGCCATCCAGTCTTTCGTCCGGCGTGATCGCCTGGCGCAGTGCCCGCGCCAGACCTTTGTAGCAGGTCTCGACGATGTGATGGCTGTTGTCGGCGTACAGATTCTCGATGTGCAGGCACACCCCGGCATTCTGGGCGAAAGCCTGGAACCACTCCTTGAACAGTTCGGTGTCCATCTCTCCCAGCTTCGGCTTGGGGATGGTGACCTTCCAGATCAGATAGGGGCGGTTGGAGATGTCCAGCGCCACCCGTGTCAGCGCCTCGTCCATCGGGATCAGCGCCCAGCCGAAGCGGGTGATGCCGGCAAAATCGCCCAGCGCCTTCTTCACCGCCTGGCCGATGACGATTGCCGTGTCCTCGGTGGTGTGGTGGTAGTCCACATGCAGGTCGCCCTGCGCGCGCACCTTCAGGTCGATCATGGAATGGCGCGAGAAACTTTCCAGCATGTGGTCCAGAAAGCCGATGCCGGTGTCGATGTCGCTCTCGCCCGTCCCGTCCAGGTCGAGGGAGACGGCGATCTCGGTCTCGCGGGTCTTGCGTTCAACGGTGGCGGTGCGCATAGCGGATTCTCTTGGTGTTTCCGGTGTATAGCAGCAGCGGGGTTCCGCATGAAACCCCGTTATGAACAAGGATATGTCATAATTGACATATCCTGTTGACCCCCTGGCCAAACCCTGTAAAGAGGGCCCCCGAAGCGTCGGCCCAGCGAAGCGCCCAGAGCAGCGTCAGGCCGTGCGACCATCGAATACTTAACCGGCAAGGGTTCATCATGGCGCGCCAGAACTATCTCTTCACCTCCGAAAGCGTTTCCGAGGGCCATCCCGACAAGGTGTGTGACCGCATCTCGGACGAGGTGGTGGATCTGTTCTTCCGCGAAGGCCCCAAGGAAGGCATGAGCCCCTGGGACATTCGCGCCGCCTGCGAGACGATGGCGACCACCAACCGGGTGATCATCGCCGGTGAAACCCGGGGCCCCAAGGGTGTGGGCGCGGCGGAAGTGGAAGAGGTCGCCCGCCAGGCGATCAAGGACATTGGCTACGAGCAGGACGGTTTCCACTGGAAGACGGCACAAGTCGAAGTGCTGCTCCATGCCCAGTCGGCGCATATTGCCCAGGGCGTCGATGCCAGCGGCAACAAGGATGAAGGCGCGGGCGACCAGGGCATCATGTTCGGTTATGCCTGTCGCGAAACCCCCGCCCTGATGCCGGCGCCCCTGTTCTACAGCCACAAGATCCTTCAGTTGCTGGCCGCGGCGCGCAAGTCCGGCAAGGAGTCGACGCTTGGCCCCGACGCCAAGAGCCAGGTCACCCTGCGCTACGAGAACGGCAAGCCGGTCGAAGCCACCCAGATCGTGCTTTCCACCCAGCACATGGATGAAGCCCAGACCAGCGACGATATCCGCAAGATCGTCGAGCCCTATATCCGCCAGGCGTTGCCCGCCGAATGGATCAATGCCAAGACCGTCTGGCACATCAATCCCACCGGCGCCTTCGTGATCGGCGGTCCCGACGGCGACTGCGGCCTGACCGGGCGCAAGATCATCGTGGACACCTATGGCGGCGCGGCCCCGCACGGCGGCGGCGCGTTCAGCGGCAAGGATTCCACCAAGGTGGACCGTTCGGCGGCTTACGCGGCGCGCTATCTGGCCAAGAATGTCGTGGCTTCGGGCGTCGCCGACCGCTGCACCATCCAGATCGCCTACGCTATCGGCGTGGCCGAGCCGTTGTCGGTCTATGTCGATACCCACGGCACCGGCAAAGTCGATGAAGCCAAGCTGGAACTTATCCTGCCCCAACTGATGAACCTCAAGCCGCGCGGCATCCGCCAGCATCTGGACCTGAACAAGCCCATCTTTGCCCGCACCGCCGCTTACGGCCATTTTGGCCGCGAGCCCGATGCGGATGGCGGCTTCTCCTGGGAGAAGACCGACCTCGCCGACAAGATCAAGGCCGCGGTCTAAACCAGTCCAGTCACTCCATTCCGCCGTCACGCTCGCGCGTGGCGGCGGAATGCTGTTTAAGCCTTCCCCATGCCCGGCGAAGCCCCCAACCATCCCGACCGCAACAGGCGCAAGCTCTATGGCCGGCGCAAGGGGCCCAAACTGTCCACCCGACAGGCGGGCCTGCGCCAAACACTGTTAGGCGAACTGGCCTGGAAAGTGGGTGCGGATCCTCTGGCCCAGTTTCCAGACACTGTTCGCGACGTTTGGCTCGAGGTGGGATTTGGCGCCGGGGAGCATCTGGTATGGCAGGCCCGGGAACATCCGGATATCGGTCTGATCGGCGCCGAACCCTATGAGATGGGCATGGCCAAGATATTGACCAAGCTTGAAGAATCGACACTAAACACTGTTCGGTTATTTGAAGGGGATGGCCGGGACATCATCGAAGCCCTGCCGGACCAGAGTCTGGGGCGCTTTTTCCTGCTTTTCCCTGACCCTTGGCCCAAGACACGGCATCACAAGCGCCGGTTCCTGCAGATGGAAATGCTGGACAGCCTCGCCCGGGTGCTGAGGCCGGGCGCGGAACTACGCTTTGCTACCGACGACAGAAGCTATCTGCCTTATGCCCTGGAACGATTGATGGCGCATCCGGCCTTCGACTGGCTGGCCGAAAGCCCGGCGGACTGGAAATCCCGTCCCGCCGACTGGCCACCAACCCGTTATGAAACCAAGGCGATCAAGGGGCCGCCGACATTTTTACGGTTTGCGCGGCGATAGCCGTGCGGGGCCTGCGTTTTCTGTGCCGTTCGCTTTTTGATGCCGTTCGCGATAAAAAAGCGTCATGAAAACGACCACCGACCACGATGACGACGACGGCCTGAGGCCCCATTACCGCACCAATTATGGCGACATCGGGGTGGTGATCATTGCGGCCTGCTGCACGCTGGCTTTCATCCTGATGATGGTGCTGCCGTCCCCTATCGCCAAATACCAAAAAGAGAAGGCGCAGGAAGAGGAAAAGGCCCGCCAGGAAGCCATCCAGAAGGCGGTTTCCAGCGGCGAAGTCAGCGTCGGCATCACCTCCACCAAGCACTAAACCTCGTCGCAAGTCTTGTAATTTGGGGCCTGCGGGCGTATATCGGCGCCATCCCAAACAACAAGACGTGTTGTGTGGCGGTCCTGACAAGGCCGCCGCGGGCGAAAGGCTTTGTAACTTGGCAATTGCTTCGGCATCGCATCTGGAACCGGTTTTTGAACCCGTGATTGAAAAGGCGGGGTTCAGGCTGGTGCGGCTGCGCATCATGGGCGGCGCCAACAAGACCCTGCAGGTGATGGCCGAACGGCCCGACGGCAGCATGGATGTGGAAGGCTGCACCGCGCTTTCCCACGCGCTGCTCGAATTCATCGAAGCTGAGGACCCGATCGAGGGCGATTACGAGATCGAAGTGTCCTCGCCCGGCATCGACCGGCCGCTGACAAGGCTGATGGATTTCGCCCGCTGGTCGGGCCATGAGGCCAAGATAGAACTCAATGCGCTCGTGGACGGACGCAAGCGGTTTCGCGGCGTGTTGCTGGGTCTGGACGGTCAGGACGTGGCGGTCCGCATCGACAACACCGACATCAAGGTTCCATTTCACGCCATCGCCAATGCGAAACTCGTTCTCACCGACAAGCTCATCAACGAAGATCTGAAGGCGCGAAAAGGCGCCTAAATTAGGAGAAGACAATGGCAAGCACAGTGGCCGCCAACCGGCTCGAACTTCTGCAGATCGCCGACGCCGTCGCGCGCGACAAGTCCATCGACAAGCAGGTGGTCCTGACCGCGATGGAAGAGGCGATGCAGCGCGCCGCCAAGGCCCACTATGGCACCGAGAACGACATCAAGGTCGATATCGATCCCAAGACCGGCGAGACCCATGTTTCGCGCTATCTGCATGTCGTGGAGATGGTCGAGAACGACAAGACCGAGATTTCGCTCACCGATGCGCGCCGCCGCAATCCCGACGCCCAGATTGGCGACATCATCGCCGAGACCCTGCCGCCGGTCGATTTCAATCGCATCAATGCCCAGAACGCCAAGCAGGTGATCGTGCAAAAGGTGCGCGATGCCGAACGCGAGCGCCAGTATGACGAATACAAGGACCGTATCGGCGAAGTGGTGCATGGCGTGGTCAAGCGCAGCGAATTCGGCTCGGTGGTCGTGGATTTGGGCAAGGCCGAGGGCGTGGTGCGCCGGGACGAGATGATCCCGCGCGAAAGCTTCCGCGCCGGCGACCGCATCCGCGCCTATATCTATGACGTGCGCCGCGAAGCGCGCGGGCCCCAGATTTTCCTGTCGCGCAGCCATCCCCAGTTCATGGTCCGCCTGTTCGCCCAGGAAGTGCCGGAAATCTATGACGGCGTGATCGAAATCCGCGCCGTCGCCCGCGATCCGGGCTCGCGCGCCAAGATCGCCGTGATTTCCAAGGATTCCAGCATCGATCCGGTCGGCGCCTGCGTCGGCATGCGCGGCGTGCGCGTGCAGGCGGTGGTGCAGGAACTGCAGGGCGAGCGCATCGACATCATTCCGTGGAACGGCGAAGCCGCGACCTTCATCGTCAATGCGCTGGCCCCGGCCGAAGTCACCAAGGTGGTGCTGGACGAAGACACCCACCGCGTCGAGGTGGTGGTGCCGGACGAACAGCTGTCGCTGGGCATCGGCCGCCGCGGCCAGAATGTGCGCCTCGCCTCCCAGCTCACCGGCTGGCAGATCGACATCCTGACCGAAGCCGAGGAATCGGAGCGCCGCCAGAAGGAATTCGTCCAGCGCACCCAGCTGTTCATGGACTCGCTGGATGTGGACGAGACCGTGGCCCAGCTGCTCGCCTCCGAAGGCTTCGCCACCATCGAGGATGTCGCCTATGTGGAACTGGGCGAACTGGCCCAGATCGAGGCCTTCGACGAGGAAACTGCCCAGGAACTGCAGAGCCGTGCGGTGGAGTTCATCGAGGCCCGCAACAAGGAACTGGACGACAAGCGGCTGGCACTCGGCGTCACCGACGAGGTGCTGGCGGTGGAAGGCGTGACGCCCGCCCTTGCTGTGGCGCTCGGCGAACACGAGATCAAGACGCTGGAAGACCTGGCCGGCTGCGCCACCGACGACCTGGTGGGCTATTACGAAACCGGCAAGGACAAGGAGCGCGTGCGCGTTTCCGGCGCCCTGGACGGCTTCAACCTCACCAGTGATGACGCCAACGCCATCATCATGAAGGCGCGCGTCAAGATTGGCTGGATCGAGGAACCGGTTGAGGAAGAGGCCGCGGAAGACGGCGGCGAAGGTGAGGAGCCTGCTGAAGCCTGATGACAGCCTTGGCGCGCAAAATGGAAGAGACGGAACACGGCTCGCGGGCCTCAGGGGCGCGCAGCAAACGTACGCGCGCCCAGGAGTCTTCTGATGGCTCGCGCGCGGACGCGCGCGAGCGGCGGGATATCGTGTCGGGCACCGTCATGCCCGAAAACCGTCTGTTGCGTTTTGTCGTTGGGCCTGACGGCAAGGTCGTGCCCGATGTCGCAGCCAAGCTGCCGGGGCGCGGGCTGTGGGTGGAAGCGTCCAAAAGCGCCATCACCAAAGCCGTGGAGAAGAAACTCTTCTCCCGCGCCGCCAAGGCACAGGTCGGCGCCGATGCCGATCTTGCCGAGCGTGCGCAAAAGGCGCTGGTCACCCGCATGCTGGGCGATCTGGGGATCGCGCGGCGCGCGGGAAGCCTGGTTCTGGGCTTCGACAATGTGTTGCGCCAGCTGGAAGGCCCAAAGCCGCCCAAAGTGCTGATCGAGGCTTTTGACGGCGCCGCGGATGGCAAGCGCAAATTGTACGCCGCCGCCCACCGGCTGACGCTTGATTGTGTGGTGATCGAGACCCTGACCAGCGCCGAATTGGGCTTGGCGCTGGGACGCGAGAATGTGATACATGCCGCCGTCCAGCCAGGCGGGCTTGCTGACCGTTTGATGTTTGATGCGGAACGGCTTTTGGGGTTCCGCAGCCGTAGCGAAAGAGATTCATGAGCGATACCGACGAAACCAAGCGCCCTGGCAAAACGCTGTCGTTGAATAAGACGGAAACCTCCACCGTCAAGCAGAGCTTCAGCCATGGCCGCACCAAGGCCGTGGTGGTGGAGAAGAAGCGGTCCGCCGCTCCTCCGCAGCCTGCGCCCGTCAAGCCTGCCGCCAAGGCTGCGGACAAGCCTGCCCAGCCTGCGCCCCAGGCGCCCGCCAGAGCCGAAGCGCCCAAGGCGGTCCAACCTCCGCGTGGAGGTGTGGTGCTGCGTCAGCTTTCGGATGAGGAAAAAGCCCGCCGCGCCGCGGCACTGGCCGATGCCCGCGTCTCCGACAACGAAGCCCGCCGCCAGGCCGAGCAGGAGGCCGAGCGCAAGTCCCGTGAAGAAGAACAGATGCGCGCCGAGCGCGCGGCGGCGGAAAAGCGCAAAATCGAGGAAGAGGCGCGCAAAGCAGCCGACGACCTCGCCAAGAAACGCGCTGAGCAGGAGGCCGCGCGCCGCCTGGAAACAACACCCAAGGGGCCCGTGCCCGCCGAGGCGCCGCGCCGCAAGCTCGAAAATGATGAGGAAGAGAGCGAGGGCGCAGCCAAGAAGGTCGGCGGCAAGCTGGTTCCCGCCAAGGCGCCCGCGCCCAAGAAGGCCGAAGGTGAGCGCCGCCGCGGCAAGCTGACTGTCACCCGCGCCCTTTCCGATGATGATGAGCGTGTGCGTTCGGTGGCGAGCTATCGCCGCCATCTGCAGCGCGTCAACAAAGGTCACCAGGTGCAGCAGGCCGGCCCCGCCGGTCCACGCGACATCATTGTTCCGGAAACCATCACCGTGGCCGACCTTGCCAACCGCATGGCGCGCCGCACCGTCGATGTTATCAAGGTCCTGATGAAGAACGGCATGATGGCCACGCCCAACGACGTGATCGACGCCGATACCGCCGAACTGGTCGCCAGCGAATATGGCCATGTGGTCAAGCGCGTGGCGGAATCCGACGTGCTGGAAGGCCTGGTCGGCGCCAAGGACGAGGAAGGCGCGCTGGTGCCACGCCCGCCGGTCGTCACCGTCATGGGCCATGTCGACCATGGCAAGACCTCGCTGCTCGATGCCATGCGCAAGACCGATGTCGTGGCGGGCGAAGCCGGCGGCATCACCCAGCATATCGGCGCCTATCAGGTGCAGCTCAAGTCGGGCCAGAAGATCACCTTCCTGGACACGCCGGGCCATGCAGCTTTTACCCAGATGCGCGCCCGTGGCGCCAAGGTCACCGACCTGGTGATCCTGGTGGTGGCGGCCGATGACGGTGTCATGCCCCAGACGGTGGAAGCGATTGCCCACGCCAAGGCGGCGGGTGTGCCGATGATCGTGGCGGTCAACAAGATCGACAAGGGCGACGCCAACCCGACCCGGGTGAAGACCGAATTGCTGCAACATGAAGTCCAGGTCGAAGAGATGGGCGGCGAAACCCAGGCTGTCGAAGTCTCCGCCACCAAGGGCATGGGCCTGGACAAGCTGGAAGAAGCCATCCTGTTGCAGGCCGAAATCCTCGACCTGAAGGCCAATCCCGATCGCGCCGCCGAAGGGGCGGTGGTGGAAGCCAAGCTCGACAAGGGCCGTGGCCCCGTCGCCACCGTGCTGGTGCAGCGCGGGACCCTGAAAGTCGGCGATATCGTCGTGGCCGGTGCGGAATGGGGCAGGGTGCGTCTGCTCGCCAACGAACGCGGCGAGACGGTGCAGTCCGCCGGACCTTCCACGCCCATCGAAGTACTGGGTCTGTCGGCCCCGCCGGAAGCCGGTGACGAAATGGTCGTGGTGGAAAATGAGGCCCGTGCCCGCGAAGTGGCGGAATATCGGGCGCGCAAGCGGCGCGAACAGCGCCAGGCCTCGTCCTCGCGTCAGACACTAGATCAGTTGCTGCAGACCCGCGAAGCCGGCGAAAAGCGCCTGCTGCCGCTGGTGCTCAAGACCGACGTGCAGGGTTCTTCGGAAGCCATCCAAGGCGCGCTGGCCAAGCTGGCAACCAGTGAAGTGGGCGCGCAGGTTCTGCAGTCCGGTGTTGGCGGCATCACCGAAAGTGACGTGATCCTGGCCCATGCCAGCGGCGCGGCGGTGATCGGCTTCAACGTGCGCGCCAACAACCAGGCGCGCGACCGCGCCAAGCGTGATGGCGTCGAAATCCGTTACTACAACATCATCTACAACCTGGTGGATGACGTGAAGGCGGCGCTGTCGGGCATGCTGACGCCCGAGACGCGCGAGAAGTTCCTGGGCAATGCCGAGATCCTGGAAGTGTTCAACATCTCCAAGGTGGGCAAGGTCGCCGGCTGCAAGGTCACCGAGGGCGTGGTGCGCCGCGGCGCCAAGGTGCGGCTGATCCGCGACAATGTCGTGATCCATGAAGGCGAGCTTTCCACCCTGAAGCGCTTCAAGGACGAAGTGCGCGAGGTGCAGGTCGGCCAGGAATGCGGCATGGGCTTCGTCGGCTATCAGGACCTGCAGAAGGGTGACGTCATCGAATGTTTCGAGGTCGAAACCATTCAGCGGGCGCTTTAATCCTCCCTGACGGGATCTAGCTCATGAGCTTGACCAGCAGCGAGGCGCTGGCCGGCACCGTTTCGGCGGTGGAGGCCGCGCTTTGGTCCTCCGACCTGCCCAAGGCGATGCGGCTGAGCGAGGAGGCGGTGAACGCGGGCGCGGTTCATCCCACCCTTTTGTCGCTCACTGCGCTGGGGCGCATGCAGACTGGCGACAATGCGGGTGCGTTGCCTCTTCTGTTTCGGGCGCGCGAAATGACGCCGCACCATGTCGATCTTCTGAACGCGCTGGGCACCTGCCTCGCCCGCCTGAATCGCCCGCGCGAGGCGGTGGAGGCCTTTGACGCGGCTTTGGCGCAGGCGCCAGGGGACCAGAGGCTGCATCTGGGCCGGGCGCTGGCGCTGGAAGACCTGAGCGAGCTGGATGCGGCGCGCGTTGGCTTTGAACAGGTGCTGGCGCTGGATCCGTCGTCGTCGGCCGCTTTGTCGCGGCTGGCGGTCCTGGCGGTGCAGCGTGGCGATGCGAAGGCCGCGCGCGAGCTTGCGACGCGGGCGCTGGCGATTGATCCGCGCGATGCGGCAGCGGCCATCGCATTCGCCCAGGCCGCTTTGCAACAGAAAGACATCCCCGCAGCCGAACAAACCATCGCGGCGCTGTCGCGGCACCCGGACCTGGGCCCGGTCAACCGCGCCTTCGCGCTCAGCCTTGCTGCGGATGTATTGGACGCGCAGGACCGGGTGGCGGAAGCCTTTGTCGCCTATGCCCAGTCCAAGCAAACCCTGCGCGAGGTTTATGCACCCAGCATGGCGCAGGTGGAAAGCGTGCGGGCGCGCGAGATAAGGCTCGCGGAATATTTCCGCCGCGCGGACGCGGCGGCCTGGCGTGGCGCCGCGGTTCCCGTCGAGCGCGTCCATGTTTTCCTGGTCGGGTTTCCGCGCTCCGGCACCACTTTGCTGGGCCAGGTACTGGCCAGCCATCCGGATGTCGAAACCATGGAGGAACGCACCTGCCTGATGGATTCGGCGCATGCATTCTTTGGTTCCGATACTGACCTCGACCGTCTGGCGGCGCTTCCCGAACCGGAACTGGACCACTGGCGCGCGCTCTATTGGCAGCGCGTGGCGGAAGGCGGCATCACCCTGTCGAAGCCGGTATTCGTGGACAAGATGCCGCTCAATGCGGTGTTCCTGCCCCTGATCGCCAAACTCTTTCCCGAGGCGCGTATCCTGTTCGCGCTGCGCGATCCCCGTGATGTGGTGCTGTCCTGCTTCCGCCGGCGCTTTGCCATGAATGCCGGCATGTATGAGTTCACACGCCTGGATTCGACGGCGGCCTATTATGGCGCGGTGATGCGGCTGATGCAGATCTATGCCGAAAAGCTTTCGCTCCCGGCATTTGAGGCCCGGCATGAAAGTCTGGTTGCCGATTTTTCCGGCGAAGCCAGGCGGCTTTGCGAATTTCTGGGCCTCGCGTATCGCGATGAGATGGCAGGCTTTGCGCGCCGGGCACGGACCCAAAACATTGATACCCCGTCCAGCGCGCAGGTTGCGCACGGATTGAGCGATGCCGGCGTGGCGCAATGGCGCCGTTACGCCCTTGAACTTGAACCTGTTCTGCCTGTGCTGGCGCCCTTTATCGGCCAGCACGGCTATCCGGAGAATTGACATGCCCCGCCCATCCCGTCCACGCCGCGGCGGTCGCGCCATGCGCGGCGACTCAAATCAAGGGCCGTCCCAGCGTCAGTTGCGGGTGGGCGAAATGTTGCGCCATGCGCTGGCCGATGTGCTGCGCGAAAACGATATCCGCGATCCGGACCTGGATGGCGTCTCGGTGACCATCACCCAGATCAAGCCGTCGCCCGACATGCGTTACGCAACCGTCTATTGCGAGCCCCTGGGCGGTCAGAACGCAAAAGAGATCGTGGCCGCCCTGAACCGGCACAAGGGCTTTCTGCGCGGCGAGATGGGCCATCGCATCACCATGAAATTCACCCCCGACCTGCGCTTTGTCGAAGACCAGTCCTTTGCCGAGGCCCAGAAGATCGAAACCATCCTCAAATCGCCGGAAGTGCAGCGTGACATTGCTGCTTCCGATGGCGACGAAGACGAAGAAAACTGATGGGCCGCCGCAAGAAGGGTAATCCGGTCCATGGATGGGTCATCCTGGACAAGCCGATGGGCATGACTTCCACCCAGGCCGTCGCCGCGGTGCGCCGCATCTTCGATGCCCAAAAGGCTGGTCACGCAGGGACCCTCGATCCCATGGCGACCGGCATTCTGGCGATAGCGCTTGGGGAAGCGACCAAGACGGTTCCCTATGCCATGGACGCCGACAAGACCTATCGCTTCACCGCAACCTGGGGCGAGGCGCGCGACACCGACGACGCCGAAGGCAAGGTGACGGGCACCTCCGATCACCGCCCTGCCCGCGCCGAGATCGAGGCCATGCTGCCCCGTTTCATCGGCACCCTGAACCAGACGCCGCCGGCCTACAGTGCCATCCGGGTGGGGGGTGAACGGGCCTATGACCTGGCCCGGGACGGGGAAGAGGTAGTCCTGGAGCCCCGCGCCGTGGAGGTCTTCGAGGCCCGCCTGCTGGACGCCCAACCGGACGCGTGCGAGTTTGAAATCCTTTGTGGCAAAGGGACTTACGTCAGGTCCTGGGTCCGCGACATCGCCTTGGCCCTGGGAACCTTGGGCCATGTTTCGGCCCTGCGCCGGACCCGCCTGGGCCCATGGGACGAAAATTGCGCAGTCGGGCTGGATACACTGACCCCTTTTATGCATAGTCCCGCCGCTTTTGGGTATCTGAGGCCCCTTTCAACCGCGCTGGACGGCATCCCGGCGTTGGCTGTTTCGGGCCCCGATACGGTTCGCATCCGATCCGGCAACCCCATCCTCATCCGCAGCGATCTGTTCGCCCGCATGAGACAGGGATTCGGTGACGGCGAGCTCCTCGGGCAGACCGTGTTCCTCAAGGAAGAGGACGGCTCGCCCGTGGCATTGGCCGAAATCGCCGGGGGAGAACTCAGGCCATTTCGCGTCTTCAACTTCTCAAACTCGACATCCTGAAAGGGCTGATGACCGATGATTACACCTGAACGCAAGAAAGAGCTGATCGCCCAGCATGCGACCGGCGAAAACGATTCCGGTTCGCCGGAAGTGCAGATCGCGATCCTGTCGGAGCGCATCTCCAATCTCACCGAACACTTCAAGACCCACGCCAAGGACAATCATTCCCGCCGCGGCATGATCAAGATGGTGTCGCAACGCCGCAGCCTGCTCGACTATGTCAAGGCCAAGGACGCCAAGCGTTATGAGGCCATCATCGGCAAGCTGGGCCTGCGCCGCTGAGTTCGGACAACAACAGAATTGGGCGACGGCTGGTGCAAAAGCTGCACCAGCCGTCGCTTTGCTTTCCGGGGGATGAGCTTCCGGTGAAGCGGGCCCCATAGGGGGGCCGGGAGTTCTGGCTGAAAGCCGGAGCGACCCAGAAGAAGGCCCGTCGGCAATCCGGCTGCCGGGTAATGACGAAAGAAAATCGACATGTTCAATATCCAAAAAGAGAGTTTCGAGTGGGGCGGACGTACCTTCACGCTGGAGACCGGCAAGGTTGCGCGCCAGGCTGACGGCGCTGTCATCGCCACCTATGGCGAAACCGTTGTGCTGGCCACCGTGGTCGGCGCGGCTTCCGCCAAAGAAGGCCAGGATTTCTTCCCCCTCACCGTGAACTATCAGGAACGCTATTACGCCGCCGGCAAGATTCCGGGTGGCTATTTCAAGCGCGAGCGCGCACCGACGGAACGCGAGACCCTGACCTCGCGCCTGATCGACCGCCCCATCCGCCCGCTCTTCGCCGACGGTTTCAAGAACGAGACCCTGGTGGTGGCGCAGGTCCTGTCCCACGATCTGGAAAATGATCCCGATATCGTGGCGATGGTGGCGGTCTCGGCGGCGCTGACCATTTCGGGCCTGCCGTTCCTGGGCCCCATCGGCGCGGCGCGCGTCGGCTATATCAATGGCGAATACGTCCTCAATCCGCTGATCGACACCTATCCGGAATCCAAGCTCGATCTGGTGGTCGCAGGCACCCGTGACGCGGTGATGATGGTGGAATCCGAAGCCCAGGAGCTTTCGGAAGAGGTGATGCTGGGCGCGGTGGTGTTCGGCCACAAGGAAATGCAGCACGCCATCGACGCCATCATCCGTCTGGCGGAAAAGGCGGCCAAGGACCCGCGTCCGCTTCCCGAAGATATTCATGGCCCGGTGCGCGAGCGCATCAAGGTCGCGGCCTCCGCCGAACTCGCCAAGGCGTTCCAGATCGCCGACAAGCATGCGCGCCGCGACGCCATCGCCGCCGCGCGCAAGACCTTCGCCGAAACCTTCGTCGGCGAAGGCGAGGGCAAGGTCAACGCCAGCACCTATGGCGGCCTGATGCATGACGTGGAAGCCCATGTCATGCGCAGCGCCGTGCTCGATACCAAGAAACGCGTGGACGGCCGTGACCTGGTGACGGTGCGTCCGATCGTGGCGGAAGTGGGCGTCCTGCCCCGCACCCATGGTTCGGCCCTGTTCACCCGCGGCGAAACCCAGGCGATCGTGGTTGCGACGCTGGGCACCGCCGAGGACGAGCAGTTCATCGACAGCCTGATGGGCACCGACAAGGAAACCTTCATGCTGCACTACAACTTCCCGCCCTATTCGGTGGGTGAAGTGGGCCGCATGGGTTCGCCGGGCCGTCGCGAAATCGGCCATGGCAAGCTGGCCTGGCGCGCCATCCATCCGATGCTGCCCAAGAAGGAGGAGTTTCCCTACACCATCCGCGTGGTGTCGGAGATCACCGAGTCCAACGGTTCCTCGTCCATGGCTACCGTCTGCGGCACCTCGCTGGCGCTGATGGATGCGGGCGTTCCGATCAAGAAACCCACCGCCGGTATCGCCATGGGTCTGATCCTGGAAGGCGACCGTTATGCGGTTCTGTCCGACATCCTGGGTGATGAGGATCACCTGGGCGACATGGACTTCAAGGTGGCGGGCACCGAAGACGGCGTCACCAGCCTGCAGATGGACATCAAGATCGCCGGCATCACCGAGGAGATCATGAAGGTCGCCCTGGAACAGGCCAAGGGCGGCCGCATGCACATCCTGGGCGAGATGAACAAGGCCATCACCGGCGCCCGCGCCGAACTGGGCGAGCACGCCCCGCGCATCGAGCAGATCAAGATCCCGGTGGACAAGATCCGCGACGTGATCGGCACCGGCGGCAAGGTGATCCGCGAGATCGTGGAAAAGACCGGCGCCAAGATCAATGTCGAGGACGACGGCACCGTGAAGGTCGCATCTGCCGACGGCGAATCGATCAAGGCGGCGATCAAGTGGATCCGCGGCCTGACCGCCGAGCCGGAAGTAGGCCAGATTTACGACGGCAAGATCGTCAAGGTGATGGACTTCGGCGCCTTCGTGAACTTCTTCGGACCCAAGGACGGCCTGGTCCATGTCAGCGAGCTGGCCGCTGGCCGCGTCGCCAAGCCCGGCGATGTGGTCAAGGAAGGCCAGGCGGTGAAGGT
Organism: Rhizomicrobium sp.; assembly: GCA_036488555.1. GTDB lineage: Bacteria > Pseudomonadota > Alphaproteobacteria > Micropepsales > Micropepsaceae > Rhizomicrobium. The sequence continues at coordinate 19,042 of DASXHL010000062.1, read as the reverse complement.
GAAGCTCCTGGGCTTTGACGACCGCGGCAAGGTGCGCCTGTCTATGAAGCAGGTGGACCAGACCACGGGCGAGGACATCGGCAAGAAGAAGGCTGATGAGCCCAAGGCGGAAGCGCCGCAGGCCTGATACCGGCTTTTGAATCGAGGGGGCCGCCGCATGCGCATGCGGCGGCCCTTTCGTTTCGGTGTCTCATGGATTAACCCCGCTGTCCGGCTTGTCCTTGTGGCGCTGCCATGGGCAGGCTATCTGTCCGCCCCATGGCCGTTGTGATGCGCCTTGTCAGCCTGATCCTGATCGTGGCCGCCCTGATATTTCTGGGCGCGGATGCGGTTACATCGCTGGAGCGTGGCGGCGAGCTGACGGTGCGCAGCCTGGGCACGATCTGGGGCCTGATCCATCCCGACAGCTTGAACGGGTTCAAGAGCTGGGTGCAGAACCATGCTGCCTTCATGGCACAGGGGGTTTATTCCTCGCTGGCGCTGCCGGGCTGGGCGGCGACCGGCGTGCTCGGCGTAATCCTCGCCTTTATCTTTGGGCGTCGGCACGGGTGAGCCACGACCGCCGCGGCGAACGCCGCGAGCTTGGGCACGCGGCCGCAGAAGCCCTGCTCCGCGCGTCGCCACGATGACGCTGGCGACCCTGCTCGGACGGCCAAAATCAACGCGCCTATAAGTCTCGATTGGTGCCTTCCGGGTGCAGCCTTCGCTGTCGCTCAGGCAATGAGCCCGGCTTTCAGCTTTTGCGATTGGCGCCCGGGACCCACAATACGTCACCCATGCCCTGGTTGTTGGCCGTGCGCGCCATCACAAACAGATGGTCAGACAGCCGATTGGCATAGCGTAGCGCCTCCGGATTGATCTGCTCTCTGGTCGACAATTCCACGATGGCGCATTCGGCGCGCCGTGCGATGGCACGGGCCAGATGCAGGTGCGCCGCCAGCGCCGCGCCACCAGGCAGGACAAACGAAGTGAGCGGTGAAAGCGCTTCGTTCATGGCGTCGATCTCGCGCTCCAGCCGCTCGACCTGTGCGCCGGATACCCGCAAGCGTCCCTCCGCTTTGCGTCCGTCTTCCGGCGCGCTGAGATCGGCGCCAAGATCGAACAGGTCGTTCTGGATGCGCGCCAACATGGCATCCATCTGATCTTCGGCGTCCAACCGTGCGATGCCGATGGCCGAATTGGCTTCATCGACCGCGCCAATGGCGCAGACGCGCTGGTCGGCCTTGGAAATCCGACTGCCGTCGCCCAGCCCGGTTTCGCCCCAATCGCCTGTTTTTGTGTAGATTCTGCTGAGGGTCACCATGTGCCAATCCGGCTCTTGCCCCCCAAATCTTAACGGCTATGATCCGCGCCGTCCTGCCTATTTGGAACCGTATCATGCCTGTCGAGGCCCCTGAAGTCGTCGAAACCGAGAATACCCGCGTCGCCTGCGATGGTGGCGGCGGCGCGCTTGGCCATCCGCGCGTGTATCTGGAGATGGGTGACGAAAACTTCGTGGAATGCCCCTATTGCGACAAGCGCTTTGTGCTTAAAGCGGGCCCCAACTCGCATGGGACCGGTCATCATTGAGCGCCCTCAAAAAGGGGGATCATCTCTATCTGGTAGATGGCTCGGGCTATCTGTTCCGTGCCTATCACGCGCTTCCGCCGCTGACCCGAAAGTCCGACGGCCTGCCCGTCGGCGCGGTGTCGGGCTACTGCAACATGCTGTGGAAGCTGCTCGAGGACATGAAGGGCGCCGATCAGCCCACGCACCTGGCGGTGATCTTTGATGCGGGCGAGAAGACGTTCCGCAATGCGATCTACAAAGAATACAAAGCCAACCGCCCGCCGCCGCCGGAAGACCTGATCCCGCAATTCCCGCTGGTGCGCGATGCCACCCGCGCCTTCGGCATCGCCTGTGTCGAGATGGCCGGCTATGAGGCCGACGACCTGATCGCAACTTACGCCCGCATGGCGCGCGAGGCCGGCACCCGTTGCACCATCATCTCCTCCGACAAGGACCTGATGCAGCTGGTGGTGGACGGCAAGGTCGAATTGCTGGACACGATGAAGAACAAGCGCCTGGCTTCGGCCGAGGTGATGGAGAAATTCGGTGTTGCGCCCGACAAGGTGATCGAGGTTCAGGCGCTGGCCGGCGACTCCACCGACAATGTTCCCGGCGTGCGCGGCATCGGCATCAAGACCGCAGCCGAACTGATCAACGCCTATGGCGACCTGGAGACGCTGTTGAAGCGCGCCGGCGAGATCAAGCAGAACAAGCGGCGCGAGACCCTGATCGAGCATGCCGAGAATGCCCGCATCTCGAAAAAGCTGGTGACCCTGGATGCGAAAGTGCCGGTAAAGGAGAAGCCGGACGAATTCGCGGTGCAGGAACCGCGCGCCACCGAATTGCTGGCGTTCCTCAAGGCCATGGAATTCACCTCCATCACCAAGCGGGTGGCGACGCATTTCGCGGTCGAGGATCTGGATAGCATCGCAGCCGCGCCCACCGTCGCCAATGTCCTGCCGCAAAAGCCCGAACTGCCGGAGATCAAGGCGGAAACACCGGCGGAAACCGAAAAGCTCCGCGCCCCCATCAATCACGATGCCTATGTCACCGTGACGGTGGCGGCCGAGCTGGACAAATGGATCGCGCGTGCCCGCGAGGCTGGCCTTGTCTGCGTCGATACCGAAACCACCTCGCTCGATCCCATGACGGCGGGTCTTTGCGGCGTGTCGCTGGCGGTAGCACCCGGCGAGGCCTGCTATATCCCTTGCGGCCATCGCAAGAGCGACGGGCTTTCTCTGGATTTGTCGGATGCGCAGGACGGTGCTGCTGCCATCGTCCAGATGGCCGAAGCCGACGTGCTGGCGCGCCTCAAGCCGCTGTTGGAAGACGACTGTATCCTGAAGGTCGGCCAGAACCTGAAATATGACGCGCTGGTATTCCTGCAGCGTGGCATCCGGCTCGATCCCATCGACGACACCATGCTGATGTCTTACGTGCTCGAAGGCGGGCTGCATGGCCACGGCATGGACGAGCTCAGCGAGCTGCACCTGTCTCACACGCCCATCGCCTTCGACGAAGTCACCGGCAAGGGCAAGGACCGGATTTCCTTCGACTGTGTGCCGGTCGCGCAGGCCACCAAATACTCGGCCGAGGACGCCGACGTGACCTTGCGGCTGGCCGTTCTGCTCAAGCCCAGGCTGGCGGAAGCGGGCAAGCGCGCCGTCTATGAGACCCTGGAACGGCCGCTGGTGATGGTCCTGGCGGACATGGAGCGGGCGGGTATCACCATCGATCCCGACCTGTTGCGCAAATTGTCCAACGATTTCGCCAAGCAGCAGGCGACGCTGGAGAAGGACATCCACAATCTGGCAGGCGGTGAATTCAATGTCGGCTCGCCCAAGCAATTGGGCGAGATCCTGTTCGACCGCATGAAGCTGGAAGGCGGGCGGCGCACCAAGACCGGCGCCTGGTCCACCGACAGCGATGTGCTGGAGGATGTGGCGGCGCAGGGCATTCCGATTGCCAAAAAAGTGCTGGACTGGCGTGGCCTGGCCAAGCTGCGCGGCACCTATACCGATGCGCTGCCGGGCTATATCAACGCCAGGACGGGGCGTGTGCACACCTCCTACGCCATGGCCTCCACTTCAACCGGGCGCCTGGCCTCCACCGATCCGAACCTGCAGAACATTCCGGTGCGCACCGAGGAAGGCCGGCGCATCCGCCAGGCCTTCATCGCGGCAAAGGGCAACAAGCTGATCAGCGCCGACTACAGCCAGATCGAACTGCGCCTCCTGGCTCACATCGCCGACATTCCCCAGCTGAAGAAGGCCTTCGCCGACAATCTCGACATTCACGCCATGACCGCGTCTGAAATTTTCGGCGTGCCGGTCAAGGGCATGCCGGCCGAGGTGCGCCGCCGCGCCAAGGCGATCAATTTCGGGATCGTTTACGGCATTTCCGGTTTCGGTCTGGCCAACCAGCTGGGCATTCCGCAAAGCGAAGCAAGCGACTACATCAAGAAATACTTCGCGCGCTTTCCCGGCATTCGCGACTATATGGAACAGACCAAGCAGTTCGCGCGCACCCACGGCTTTGTCGAAACCCTGTTCGGGCGACGCATCCATATCCGCGAGATCAATTCCAAGGTGCCGGGTTTCCGCGGCGGGGCCGAGCGTGCCGCGATCAATGCCCCCATCCAGGGGTCTGCCGCCGACATCATCCGCCGCGCCATGGTCAAGTTGCCGGGTACGCTGGTGGAAAAGAAGATCAAGGCGACCATGCTTTTGCAGGTGCACGACGAACTGATCTTCGAGGCGCCGGAGAAGGAAGTGGACAAAGCCTGCAAGCTGATCGCCCAGGTGATGGAAAAGGCGCCACTGCCGGCGGGAGAGATTTCGGTGCCGCTGGTTGTGGAAGCGCGGGCTGCCGATAATTGGGATGCTGCCCATTGAGGTTGCGGGCCCTGGCCATCGGCCTGGTGCTGCTCTCGCTGGCGGCCAATATCGTCTTTCAGCATGTGCTGATGCAGGCGCGCGTGGCGCGGGCGGTCCTGATACCCGGGCTGGCTGATTTTCGGCCCGCCTGGAACAATGGCGTTTCCTTCAGCCTCCTGGCACAGGACAGTGCGACAGGCCGGTATCTGCTGATCGCATTGCTGGCTGTGGTGACGGCCGGTGTGCTGGTGGTGATGTGGCGCGCCACCAGCCCTCTTTCATCGTCGGGTCTCGGGCTGATTGCGGGCGGCGCCATGGGCAATCTGCTGGACCGCATCCGCTATGAGGGCGCTGTGTTCGATTTTCTGGCGCTGCATCTGGGCCGCATGCCGCTGTTCGTCTGCAACCTGCCCGATATTTTCATCTCGGCCGGCGTGGTGTTGCTGCTCGCTGAATCTCTATTTACGAAACAAAGCGCGAGGAACTTTGCGGAATAATCCCCGCGGTCGCTCGCTTAAGACGTCCATACGCTGTCGCTATGGACCGTTCGCCGCTTTCGCGGGCCCACTGGACCTGCCCACATGCTTTGCATGACGCGGCTCACTTAGGCCGCGATGCTCTTCAAGCCGGTTTCAGCCGTGATGCCGGCCTTGCTGAGCGTCTCCATCAGCTCGGCCATGATCTTTTCATTGTCGGGCGCATGGCCGTCGCGGATCTGGGCCGCCATATAACCGCTGAGGAAGCCCGGCCGGGAAAGATGGGCCAGGATCAGATCGCGCGCCCTGGCGGCGAGCTGGCCTTCGGTCAGGATGCCGCCGGTCGCCAGCTTGAGCAGGGTTTGGACCTTCTCCACATTCGAGCTGTTGCGCGCCTCGATGGACTCAAACAGCTTGCCGCGCGCCTCCATCATGACCGCCAGATGATCCATCCTGGCGGCGATTTCCTCGCGGGTCACATCGATAAAGCCCGAGCGGCGCACCCGGGCCTGAAGCTGCGCCAGGCGCTGCAGCCGCTGTAGCAGCGGCACTTTTGGGTTCTGGAAATGACCCTCGAAAGCAGCCGAATTCAGGATCGGCATCACATAGGTGGAAAGCTGGCGCTTGTTCTCCGTGCCGATGATGTTGTCTTCGACGAACAGGATGCGCTCGATCTTCTCGTCAGGCGCGGCTTCGCCGATGTACTGGCTCAGCGCCTCCTGGCACACCAGCCGCTTGGAGCGCAGGGTGAAGGCGGCGATCAGGTCTTCATGGGAAAGATACTTTCCCACGCCCATCACGATGCGGTTTGCCATGGACCGCAGGGTCTTGAGCTCGTCCACCATGAATTCCGGGCACAGCCGCTTGTTGCTCTTGAACTCGGCGATGATGCGGTTGGCGATGGCCGTGCGCGCTTCCGCCAGGTCGTCGGCGGCAAAATGATGCGCCAGCGTGGCCAACCCCTTGCCGGCGGTTGCGCCGTCCGGCGTCCTGCCCAGGAACAGGGTCACCAGATTGTTCAGCGCCTGGCCCAGATTTTCAGCGGGACCGATCAGCTCATGCAGCGCGGCTGAGCCGCCCAGGACCTCCGCCAGAATCGCGTCCACCGATGACAGGATCAGTTTGCGCGCGGCTTCGTCCGAAGGCGCATTCTCCATGATGGCCAAAAGCCGCAGGACCTTGTCGTCCCAGCCCCTGGCGTCCTTGAGATGCCGTGCCAGCGCGCCATTGAACACATAGGCGGCATCGCCCTGCGGCGCGAGCTGGACCGCCAGCTCCGCGAACTGGTGCGGATGGGGATCGGGAAACAGGCCGCGCCGCTGGTCGCGATAGACGCGGTGGAAGGCCTGGGTGGTGAGTTCGTTCAGACTCTTGACGATCTGCTGCACCGGCGTGGTGGTGTTGGCGGCCTGGGCCACCGCGATCTTCTGAATCGCATGCTGATAAAGTGTGCCGGTCGCCTCCAGCTTCTCCAGCATGTCGGCGCGATGGATCAGCTCGGTGATGGTGATCTTGTTGCGGGCCAGGAAGTCGGTCAGCAGCCGGCTCATGGTGGTGCGCGCGTGATAGGAATAAAGATCGTCCGGCTTGAAGCAGGGCAGCGCATGCGGCGCATCTTCCTGCGCCGGCGCCATCTTCATCTGGTTGTGGCCTTCCTCGAAAATTTTGAGGGTCAGGAAGTCGCCGGTTTCGTCGTTATAGGTCTCCTTGACCACCTTCACGCCGGTGGCCTTTTCCGACGCCCACAATTCCTGGGCCATGGCGATGGCCAATTCGCGCGACGAAGCGACCTCGTGCAGCGTCCAGCCACCGCGCGCGCCCACGCGGCGGAAAACCTCGTAATGGATCTCACGTCCCATGCGCTCCATCGTGCCTTGGGGCGCTTGAAGTATGGTTAACTCCGCTCGGAAAAATGTCTGATCGAGGGTGCGGAACCGCACAACGGACAGTCGGGGTCCTTGGGTAGCCGGGCGGTGTGGAATTCCGTCGTAAGTGCTTTATAGATAAGGAGTTTTCCTGCCAGCCCGGTCCCCAGGCCAGCCGCCTCCTTCAGAACTTCCAGGGCCTGCAGCGATCCCATAACGCCGGCGGCTGCGCCCAAGACGCCTGTCTCCGAACAGTTGGGCACCGTCCCTTCCGGCGGTGGGGCTGGAAACAGGCAGCGATAGCAGGGAAGGCCTGGTTCATAGGCCTTGTAGGTCGAAAGCTGGCCTTCGAATTCGGTTACCGCGGCCGAAACCAGCGGCACCTTGGCAAGGAAGCAGGCGTCATTGAGCAGAAAGCGGGTGGCGAAATTGTCGGAGCCGTCGGCGACGATGTCGTAATCCGCGATCAGTCTGGACACATTGGCCACCGTCAGGCGCACATGGTGCGGCTCGATTTTCACGCCGGGGTTCAGCTCCATCAGGGTGTCCCGGGCGGCGTCTACCTTGGGACGACCAACATCCCTGGTGCGGAACAGGATCTGGCGTTGGAGATTGGAAATGCTGACATCGTCATCATCCACCAGCCCAAGGGCGCCGATGCCGGCCGCCGCCAGATAGAGCGCCACCGGGCTTCCCAGGCCGCCGGCGCCCACCACCAGCACGCGTGTATCGCGGATCTTTGCCTGGCCGGGTCCACCCACCTGGCGCAACACCAGGTGGCGGGCATAGCGGTCGAGCTCTTCGTCGCTGAGGGACATCCGGGAAGTTCCTTACGGCCAAAGCCGCAGGCGTGACAATGGGTTGCCTCCGCCCGGCCGCAGTATACAGGCAAGCGCCCGATTATCCTTAATTTTCAACCGTGTGCGGTAAACTGAATACATTTGTGACCGGTCTTCTGGCCAGCTATAGGAGGATCAAAACAGCACAGGGAGTGACCATGACCGACAGCGCATTCGGATTGGGCCGCCACGGCCTCCGCAACCTCAAGGCTGTGCATCACAACCTCAGCGCGCCGACGCTCTATGAGGAAGCGGTCCGCCGCGGCGAAGGCCATGTTGCCGCCAATGGTCCGCTGGTGGTGCGGACCGGTGTGCATACCGGCCGTTCGGCTTCCGACAAGTTCGTGGTGCGCGACCAGAACACCGAAAGCCAGGTGTGGTGGGACAACAACAAGGCGATGAGCCCTGCTCATTTCGACGCGCTCTATGCCGACATGATGGCCCATGCCGAAGGCCGCGAGCTGTTCGCCAAGGACCTGTTCGGCGGCGCCGACCTCACGCACCGCATCAGCGTGCGCGTGATCACCGAATTTGCCTGGCATTCGCTGTTCGTGCACCAGCTCCTGATCCGCCCGACCGCGGAAGAGCTCAAGGGCTTTGACCCGGAATTCACCATCATCGACCTGCCCAGCTTCAATGCCGATCCGGCGCGCCACGGTTCGGCCTCCCAGACCGTGATTGCCGTCAATTTCACCAAGAAGATGATCCTGATCGGCGGCACCTCCTATGCCGGCGAGATGAAGAAGTCGGTCTTCACCATCATGAACTATCTGCTGCCGGCCAAGCGGGTGATGAGCATGCATTGCTCCGCCAATGTGGGCGCGGATGGCAGATCGGCCATATTTTTCGGCCTTTCCGGCACCGGCAAGACCACCCTGTCGGCGGACGCCTCGCGCACCCTGGTGGGCGATGACGAACATGGCTGGAGCGAGAACGGCATCTTCAACATTGAGGGCGGCTGCTATGCCAAGGTGATCAAGCTGTCGCGCGAGGCCGAGCCCGAGATCTACTCCACCACCGAACGCTTCGGCACGGTGCTGGAGAATGTGGTGATGGATGAGGCCAGCCGGGTACTGGACCTGAACGACGCGAAATATGCCGAGAATACCCGCGCCGCCTATCCGATCGACTATATCCCCAATGCCTCGCTGACAGGCCGCGCCGGCCACCCGAAGAATGTGATCATGCTGACGGCCGATGCCTTTGGTGTGCTGCCGCCGATCTCGCGGCTCACCCCCAGTCAGGCCATGTACCACTTCCTCTCCGGCTTCACCGCAAAGGTCGCCGGCACCGAGAAGGGGTTGGGCAAGGAGCCGCAGCCGACCTTCTCCACCTGCTTCGGCGCGCCCTTCATGCCGCGTCACCCCTCCGAATATGGCAACCTGCTGCGCGCCCTGATCGCCGAGCATCAGGCCGACTGTTGGCTGGTGAACACCGGCTGGACCGGCGGAGCTTTCGGCACCGGCTCGCGCATGCCGATCAAGGCGACCCGCGCCCTGCTCAATGCGGCGCTGGATGGCAGCCTCGCCAACGTGGAGATGCGGATCGACCCGCATTTCAAATTCCGGGTGCCGGTCGCGGTGCCGGGGGTGCATGCCGGCATCCTCAACCCCCGCGACACCTGGGCCGACAAGGCGGCCTACGACGCCCAGGCCAGGAAGCTGGTCGGTATGTTCCGCGAGAACTTCAAGAAGTTCGAGGCCCATGTCGGCCAGGACGTGCTGCAGGCCGCCCCCGAACTGGCCGAAGCGGCGGAGTAACTTCCCGTTGTCATGCCCGCGAAAGCGGGCATCTAACTTGGAAAAAGGCTTTGGGAAAGTTGGATTCCCGCTTACGCGGGAATGACAGCAATATTAACCACTTACCGCGCAACATAGGGTGCAGCATGAGGCGCGGAAAATCAGGCCTCGGCCCATGCTAGGCTGGCGGGGAGAAGGTCGTGCGGCGCAAATTCCAGATGCAGCACCCGCCGATGGGTTGGGATCTGTGCCGCGCGTGAGGCATGCAGGATCAGGGGGCGCATAAAGAGGGCATCGCCCGCCTCGGCCAAGACGGTTTCGGTGCAGTCCATGTTCAACGCTTGGATGGCGTCTCGCGACAGGACACCCAGGCGATGACTGCCGGGCAGCACCCGCAAAGCGCCATTTTCCGCCGGGCAGTCATCCAAATGCAGCCTCAAGGTCACCATGCGCGCCAATATTCCTGGCGGCGGCTGCGCATGATGTGTGCCCCGCTTAATGGACCAGTTGCTCCAGCCCGGCAGGTCACACCGTTCCTGCAGGGCTAGTGATAGATCCTGATGCCAGAGCACGGGCCAATTCGCGCCGGGCGTCTTGTCAAAGAAAAGTCCGCGCACCGCGTGGAAGCTCTCGCCCATGGCAACACGAAGGCTCGCTGAAATCGCTGGTAGATCAGCTACGACACGAACTTCTGGCAATTGCAGCAGCCCTCGCGCGCCATAGGTCTCGCCGCCGCGTTCCGAACGGGGAATATCCGCTCGATCCAGAACATTTCGCAACGACGTGAGCGTTGCCGGGCCCGCGGCGCCTCGCAAAAGATAAAAGCCCTCTTGCTCCAGATGTGCCGCGATATCGGACATCAAACCTTGCGATAGACCCAGACCCGGGCGGGCGGAATGTTTGCCCAGATCTGGGCGGCGCGAACGACCGCAAAGCCCGGCGGCGGCACGACCGGGGCGTGGGGACCATAGGAGAATTGGATCAGCGGCGCGCCGGGCATGAGCCGGCCGGTCACCGCTTCCATATAGGCCAGGCGCTGCGTCATCGGGTGATTGAGCAGTGGCAGGCTGGAGACGATGGCGCCGAACGGCGCGCCACCGTGGCTGTGCAAGGTATGGTCGAGACGGAAGGCGTCGCCCTGGATCACTTGCACGTTGGGAAAGCGCCCCGCCAGGTAACTGGCCAGATCCTCGTCATACTCCACCAGGGTCAGCCGGGAAGGCGCAACGCCGTGCTTCAGGATCGCCTCGGTGATCACGCCGGTGCCCGGGCCGATTTCCAGCACCGGCCCGGCGGCCGGATCGATCTGCCGGGCCATGGCGCGCGCCAGGCCGGGGCTTGACGGTATGACCGCGCCGATCGTCTTGGGCCGCGCGACCAAGGCTTTCAGGAAGCGGAAATTATCCGCCAGACTTGAGGGCACGGCGATCCATCCTTGCCTGGGTTGATGGTCAGGCCTTGTCGCAGCCGTTCCAGAAATCCTTCAGCCGGGCGATGAAGCCTTCCGCCTCGGGCTGGCAACCGGCCTGGCTTTCGGCCTCGAACTCCCGCAGCAATTCCTTCTGTCGCCGGCAGAGCTTGACCGGAGTCTCGACTGCCAGTTCGACATAGAGATCGCCCTTCTGGGCGCTGCGCAGGACCGGCATGCCCTTTCCGCGGATGCGGAACTGGCGCCCCGGCTGGGTGCCTTCGGGGATGGAGACCTTGGCGCGGCCGCCATCCAGGGTCGGCACTTCGATCGCGCCGCCCAGCGCCGCGGTGACGAAGGAAACCGGCGCGCGGCAATGCAGGTCATGGCCGTCGCGCTGGAAGATCGGATGCTCGCCAACCGACAGGAAGATGTAGAGATCGCCCGGCGGCCCGCCATTGGCGCCGGCCGCGCCCTCGCCCGACAGGCGGATGCGGGTGCCTTCCTCCACGCCCGGCGGCACGTCCACATTCAGCACCCGCTCCTTCTGCACCAGGCCAGCGCCACGGCAGGTCTTGCAGGGATTGCGGATGATCTTGCCGGTGCCGCGGCATGGCGAGCAGGAACGTTCAATGGTGAAGAAGCCCTGGGTGGCGCGCACCTTGCCGTACCCGGCGCAGGCGGGGCAGGTCTCCGGGCTCGAACCCCCTTCCGCGCCGGAGCCGGAACAGGCGTCGCACGACACCATGGTGGGCACCTTGATCTCGGCGCTGCGGCCACGGAAGGCTTCTTCCAGCGTGATTTCGAGATTGTAGCGCAGGTCCTGGCCGCGGTTCTGCCGCTTGCCGCGACCCATCCCGCCCATCATCTGGCCGAAAATGTCCTCGAACACGTCGCTGAAGCTGCCGGAGAAATCGCCGAAGGGGCTTCCCGCCCGCCCCGCCGCGCCGTGGCCGTTCTCGAAGGCGGCGTGGCCGAAGCGGTCATAGGCCGCGCGCTTCTGATCGTCCTTCAGGACGTCATAGGCTTCGCTGATTTCCTTGAATTTGACCTCGGCGGTGTGGTCGCCGGGATTCTTGTCGGGATGAAACTGCATCGCCAGCTTGCGATAGGAGGATTTGAGCACCTCCACGGTCGCGTCTTTCTGGCATCCCAGGGTTTCGTAATAACAACGCTTGCTCATGGCCCCAACGTTTTACCTCTGAACCCCCTTACCCCTTATGCACGAAGGGGGGTCCGCGTGGGGGTCAAGCCACGCGGACGACCTAAGCTTTACGCTGCGCCTTTCTTGTTGTCGTCGACTTCCTCGAAGTCGGCGTCAACCACATTATCGTCCGGCTTGTTGCCGGCGCCGTCAGCGGCGGCGTCGGCTGCTGCGCCTTCGGCCTGCTGCGCCTTGTACATGGCCTCGCCCAGCTTCATCGAGGATTGGGCCAGGTTGTTGGTCTTGGCCTTGATGTCGTCCAGGTCGTCGCTCTTGACGGCTTCCTTGAGGCTGGCGATGCCGGCTTCGATGGCGGTCTTTTCGTCTGCGCCCACCTTGTCGCCATGCTCCGACAGGGCCTTTTCGGTGGAATGGATCAAGGCATCGGCCTGGTTCCTGGCTTCCACCAGTTCACGCCGCTTCTTGTCTTCGCCGGCATGGGCCTCGGCATCCTTGACCATCTTCTGGATGTCGGCTTCCGACAGGCCGCCAGAGGCCTGGATGCGGATCTGCTGCTCCTTGCCGGTGGCCTTGTCCTTGGCCGTCACCGACACGATGCCGTTGGCGTCGATGTCGAAGGTGACTTCGATCTGCGGAACGCCACGCGGCGCCGGCGGAATGCCTTGCAGGTCGAAGCGGCCAAGCGACTTGTTGTCGGCGGCCATTTCGCGTTCGCCCTGGAACACGTTGATGGTGACGGCGCCCTGGTTGTCTTCCGCAGTCGAGAAGATGTTGCTCTTCTTGGTCGGGATGGTGGTGTTGCGGTCGATCAGCCGGGTGAAGACGCCGCCCAGGGTCTCGATGCCCAGCGACAGCGGGGTCACGTCAAGCAGGAGCACGTCCTTGACCTCGCCCTTCAGCACGCCGCCCTGGATGGCGGCGCCGATGGCAACCACTTCATCGGGATTGACGCCCTTGTGCGGCTCCTTGCCGCCGAAAATCTGCTTCACCGCTTCCTGCACCTTGGGCATGCGGGTCATGCCGCCAACCAGGATGACTTCGTCGATCTGGCCTGCGGTGACGCCGGCATCCTTCAGCGCCTGCTTCACCGGGCCCACGGTCTTCTGGATCAGGTCATCGACCAGGGCTTCCAGCTTGGCGCGGGTGATCTTGATGGTCAGGTGCTTGGGACCCGACGCATCCGCCGTGATGAAGGGCAGGTTCACTTCGGTTTGCTGGGCGCTGGACAGTTCGATCTTGGCCTTTTCGGCGGCGTCCTTCAGGCGCTGCAGGGCCAGACGGTCGCTTCTCAGGTCGATGCCGTTTTCCTTCTTGAACTCGTCGGCCAGGAAGTTGACGACGCGGGTATCGAAGTCCTCGCCACCCAGGAAGGTGTCGCCGTTGGTGGACTTCACCTCGAACACGCCGTCGCCGATCTCCAGCACCGACACGTCGAAGGTGCCGCCGCCAAGGTCATAGACCGCAATGGTGCCGGACTGCTTCTTGTCCAGGCCGTAAGCCAGCGCCGCGGCGGTGGGCTCGTTGATGATGCGCAGCACTTCAAGGCCCGCGATCTTGCCGGCGTCCTTGGTCGCCTGGCGCTGGGCGTCGTTGAAGTAGGCGGGAACGGTGATAACCGCCTGGGTGACCTTCTCGCCGAGATGGGCCTCGGCGGTCTCCTTCATCTTGGTGAGGATGAAGGCAGAGATTTCGCTGGGAGAATATTTCTTGGCTTCACGACCCTGGACCCAGGCGTCGCCATTGTCGGCCTTGACGATCTTGTAGGGGACCATGCCCATGTCCTTCTGGGTCATGGGATCGTCGAAGCGGCGCCCGATCAGGCGCTTGATGGCGAAAAACGTGTATTCGGGGTTGGTGACTGCCTGACGCTTGGCAGGCTGGCCGGCCAGGCGCTCGCCATCGGGGGCGAAGGCGATAATGGACGGGGTGGTGCGCGCACCTTCCGCATTCTCGATGACCTTGGGGGCCGAGCCCTCCATGACCGCCACGCAGGAGTTGGTGGTGCCAAGGTCAATGCCAATTACTTTAGCCATTTGGTGTTCCTCTCATTGGGCATGGCATCCTGACCCCTTACGGGCGTCCTCCGGTCCATCCCATTGAATTCTCTGACAAAATAAGCGATGGGCCAAACCCATGCTTATACATGGGGGTATATAGGGACGGGGGCCCTAAAAGCCAAGCCTTTGACGCGATTCTGATATTTGGTCATCCCTCAAACAGGTTGGTTACAGGTCCGGCAGCTGGGTGATATTGGATTCCTCGCCCCGGATGCGGGCTTCCCGGCTCTGACGGTAGAGGTTCCGGGTGGTGGCGTAGAAGTCGATCGAGCTGCGCTCGATGGTCTCGAACTGGTCCCGCTGTCGGTCCACCGTGTCAAGTACTCTGAGGCCCGAGCGCACGAACAGCCAGGTGTCCTTGCCATGGAAGCGGGCATAGGACAGGGGGTCAAACACCCCGTCCACCGCGCTGCCAAGAAGGTCGCGCGGCGGCATGGGTCCGACAAACGGCAGGACCAGATAGGAGCCTTCCTGCACGCCGTTCTGGCCGAGCGTGATGCCGAAATCATTGTCGTGATAGGGGATGCCGATCTCGGCGGCCACGTCGATCAGCCCGCCCAGGCCGACGGTGGAATTGATCACGATGCGGCCCAGGGTTCGTGCCAGCTTCCTGCCATCGCCTTGCAGCGCATCATTGGCGGCCACGATCGGCTCATGCAGATTGGTGGTAACATTGTGCACCCCCTCCCGCGCAGGCTTGGGGATGACGGCGCGATAACCATCATCGACGGGACGCGCTATGTGATGCTCCACCCACACGTCAAAGGCGAAGATATCGCGGTTGGTGGGTTCCCAGGGATCATGCTGGGCCAACTGCTCGGCGCTCGGCGTGCTGCACCCGCTCAAGGCGACGCCGACGGCAAGGGCGCAAAGCGCGGGAAAGACTGATTTCATGGCCTCAAAGCAACCATCCGCGACGCCAGCGCAAAGCCCATGCAGGAATTCGCGCAAAACAAATAATCCGCCGACATGAACCTTTCATCAGAAGCCGATACTCGGTGCGCTAACGAACAGGCTCCAGGCCAGGCAAGGCAAAAACGTCAAGGCTGCAAGCAGGTTCCGCCGCGCGAACAGGGCCAGGGTGGCAAGCACGCACAAATTCATCGCTACGGCCAAAGCCGGCACTGGCACCATGCGCCAGATCAAATTCAGCGCGAGTTGGGCGGCAAAAATCACCAAGGCTGGAGATTTCAATCCGGCCGGTTTCCAGATCAGCCATGCTGACACCGCCATCAAGCCGTATGTGAGCGTCCAAAGCGGCGCGATGGTCCAGGAGGGAAGCTGGACAGGCAACGGCTTTGCCAGAACGCTGCCCAGCGCGCCCACCACCAAGGTGCCGATCAGGAACAGCTTGAGGGCGCGGATCTGCCCGGGATGGGATGCAGCCTCGCGAACGTTCATCGGCTAGTGTCCCGATTCCGAAATTCGCTTGATCTCCATATCGGGTCCCAGGCGAATTTCGGAATCGAAGGACACTAGCAACTTATTGAATCCTAGTGTCGTTTTGGTTTCGAAGTTCGCAATATATTCGATATCAGGCTCTAGGCGAACTTCGAAACCACGACACTAGCGTGGTCGGCCAGAAGCTGGGCAATGCAGGCCGACAATCTCTTGGCAAAAGGAATGTGCAGGAATTCATTCGGCCCGTGGGCGTTGGAATGGGGACCGAGCACGCCCGCAACAACAAACTGGGTCTTGGGGAAGGAGCGGCCCAGCATGGCCATGAAGGGTATGGAGCCGCCTTCGCCTTGGAAAGCCACCGGCTTGCCGAAAGCGGCCAGGCTCGCCTTGTTCAGTGAGGCTTCCAGCCAGGGCGCGAGCGCGGGTGCGTTCCAGCCGTCATCGCCCCGCGGCACATCGAAATCGATCTCCGCATCATAGGGCGGGTCCTTTTCCAACGCCGTCTTCATGGCGGCGCGCGCTTTTTCCGCGTTCAGGGTGGGCGGCAGGCGCAGGCTGAGCTTGGCGGTGGAAAAAGGCAGAAGCACATTGCCGCCATTGGCGGGCAGGGGATAGCCATCCATGCCGGTCACCGCCAATTGTGGCCGCCAGGTCTTTTCCAGGATGATCTCCGCATTGCCTTGCGCCATCGGCTTTGTCTTGCCGGCGAAAGGCATGCCCGACCACACTTCATCGCCCAGGATCTGGGCGGCCTCCTCGGCCTGTGTCTGGCGGTCTTGGGGAATTTCGACGAACAGTTCGGGCAGCTTCATCCGGCCGGTCGCTTCGTCTTCGACGCGCGACAAGAGGCTGCGCAGGATACGGAAGGAGGACGGCACAATGCCGCTGGCCGCACCCGAATGCACACCCTCGGTCAGGACCCGCACATTGAGGTTGCCGATCAGGTTGCCGCGCAGGCTGGTGGTCAGCCACAGTTGTTCATAATTGCCGCAACCGGAATCCAGGCATACGACCAGATCGGGCTCGCCGATCCGCGCGGCGAGATGCTCGATATAGAAAGGCAGGTCGGGCGAGCCCGATTCCTCACAGGCTTCGATCACGATGACGGCGCGCGCATGGGCGACGCCCTGTTCCTGCAGCGCCAGGAGTGCGGCAAGGCTCGCGAACATTGCATAGCCGTCGTCGGCGCCACCGCGGCCGTAAAGCTTGCCGTCCCGGATCAGCGGCTGCCACGGGCCCTTGTCGGCATCCCAGCCCAGCATCTCCGGCTGCTTGTCGAGATGGCCGTACATCAAAATGGTGCCGGGCGCACTGCCAGGAATTTCGATGAAGATCAGCGGCGTGCGGCCTTCGAGGCGCACCACCTCCAGCGACGAACCAGGAAGGTGCGCAAGCTTGACCTTCGCCCAATCCGCGAACATCGCCACGGCCTTTTCTATATGACCATGCCTGGCCCAATCGGCATCGAAGGCCGGGCTCTTGTTGGGAATGCGGATGTAGTCGGTCAGCAGCGGGATGATCTCGTCATCCCAGATGCGCGCCATGAAGGCGGTTGTGCGGGCAAAGTCCATGGAAAACCTTTTGTTGCTTGGACAATAGCGCACTGGAATTGCCAGTCATCAAGTCCACTGTCCTCTCCCTTGAGGGGTCCGAAGGACGGACGCGCGGCCAAGCGCGCCCCGTGGAGGACGCAAAATCCCGCACTTAGCGAAGCGTATGCGAAGCTAAGTGCGGGATTTTGCTGGTGAGGGGTGCGTACGATCTTCCAATTCACCCCTCACCTGAAAAATCAATGGGTTGAGCGTCGCGTCGCTCCGCTAACCCAATGATTTTTTCTTCCTCTCCCTCAAGGGGAGAGGAAAAATGAGCCCAGATCTAGCGATTGATATCATAAGCCGCGACTACGGCGGCGTTGAAAATCTCGCTCATCTTGGCGCCCAGGGGCGCAATCTGAACCGATTTCTCCAGGCCCACCAGCATGGGCCCCATCACACTGGCCTGTCCCATCTGTTCCAGCAGTTTGGTGGAGATGGACGCCGAATGGATCGCCGGCATGATCAGCACATTGGCGGTGTCGGTGATGCGGGCGAAGGGATAGAGCGCCAGCTTGTCCTTGTCCAAGGCCACGTCCACCGCCATTTCGCCGTCATACTCAAAGTCCACCTGGCGGCCGTCGAGAATCTGCACAGCCTCCACGATGCGGTCGCTGCGTTCGTTGCGTGGGTAACCGAAGGTGGAAGAGGCCAGCAGCGCCACGCGCGGCGTCAGCCCGAAGCGCCCCGCCACCGCGGCGGACTGGATGGCAATGTCGGCCAGCTGGTCGGCGGTGGGGATCTCCGTGACTGAGGTATCGGCGATCAGGACCAGCTTGCCCTTGGCGAACACGACCTGCATGCCCATGGGGCGCTGGCCGGGCGGCGGGTCCAGCACCAGCCTTATGTCGGCCAGCGCATTGGCATAGTTGCGGGTCACGCCCGTCACCATGGCGTCGGCATCGCCGGCCTTGAGCATGGATGCGGCATAGACATTGCGGTCGTTGGTGACCATGCGCACGGCATCGCGATGGAGCGCGCCGCGGCGCTGGATGCGCTTGTAGAGCGTGTCGATATAGGGCTGGGCCTCCTGGGCGGAATGGGGCACGCGAATCTCGAGCAGATTCTCGTCGAGACCGGCGCGGCGCAGACCCTGCTTGACCACATCGGGGCGGCCGACCAGCAGCGCCTTGCCCAATCCGGAATTCTGGAAGGCGGCGGCGGCGCGGATCACGCAGTCTTCCTCGCCTTCGGCGAACACCACCCGCTTGGGCTTCGCCCGGACCGCATTGGTCACCATCTGGAACAGGCCGGCGGAAGGATCGAGCCTGGCCGAGAGCTGGAACTGATAGGCGTTCAGGTCTTCGATCGTCTTCTTGGCGACGCCGGTCTTCATGGCGGCTTCCGCCACCGCCGCCGAAACGCGGGAGATCAGGCGCGGGTCGAAGGGCGAGGGGATGATATATTCCGGGCCATAGATGGGGCGGGCGCCGCGATAGGCAGCGGCGACCTCGTCGGGCACATCCTCGCGCGCGAGCGCCGCGATGGCGTGGGCGGCGGCGATCTTCATCTCTTCGTTGATCGCGGTGGCGCGCACGTCCAGCGCCCCACGGAAGATGTAGGGAAAGCCGATCACATTGTTGACCTGGTTGGGATAGTCGCTGCGTCCGGTGGCGACGATCACATCGTCGCGCGTCGCCTTGGCTTCCTCCGGCGTGATTTCGGGGTCAGGATTGGCCATGGCGAAGATGATCGGGTTCTTGGCCATGGATTTGACCATCTCCGGCGTAAAGGCGCCTTTCTTGGAAAGCCCCAGGATCACGTCGGCGCCCTTGACTGCCTCTTCCAGGGTGCGGGCCTTGGTTTCGGTGGCATGGGCCGACTTCCACTGGTTCATGCCTTCGGTGCGGCCGCGATAGACCACACCCTTGGTGTCGCAAAGGATGACATTCTCGGCCTTGACGCCCAGCGACTTGATCAGCTCCAGGCACGCGATGCCGGCAGCACCCGCGCCGTTCACCACCACCTTGAGGTCTTCCAGTTTGCGCCCGGTGAGATGGGCGGCATTGATCATGCCGGCGGCGCAGATGATGGCGGTGCCGTGCTGGTCGTCATGGAACACCGGAATGTCCATCA
>DASXHL010000030.1:0-48002 GCA_036488555.1 Rhizomicrobium sp. | reverse complement strand
GATCGGCCTGACCGTCTGCACCCCACGCGACGCCGATAACACCGATGTCATTCAGGTCTTCTATTGGCCGGCCTGGCTGAATTTCATTTATCCCTTCTTCTGGGCGCTGGGACGCACCTTCATCGGCGACGACAGAAAAATCGTGGAACTGCAGCGCGAGGGCCTGAAGTTCAACCCCAACCTGATGCTGATCCAGGACGCCGACCAACCCGCAATCTGGTACCACCGGGTCAAGAAGGCCTGGGCGGACGCGGTCGAAAACGGCACGGAATTCCGCAATCCTGTGCAGGAACGCGTGCTGCGCTGGAAAAGCTGACCAGCCCCTCCGATTCGGGGGTTGCGCCTCTCTCGCGGGCCCTCTAAACGGTCCCCTTAACCTGCAATTCGGCCGGCCAAAGGCGCCCTCAAAGGCGCCGGTTTTTTCGCGCGACGGCCAAAGCCCGCGAGGGTTTTGGCCAATCAGAGAGTCAGATGCCCAAACGCACCGATATCCACACCGTCCTGATCATCGGCGCGGGGCCCATCGTCATCGGCCAGGCCTGCGAGTTCGACTATTCCGGCGCCCAGGCCTGCAAGGCGCTCCGCGAGGAAGGCTACCGGGTGGTGCTGGTCAATTCGAACCCCGCCACCATCATGACCGACCCGGACATGGCGGACGCCACCTATATCGAACCGATCACCCCCGAGTTCGTCGAGAAGATCATTGCCCGCGAGCGGCCCAATGTGCCCGAAGGCAAAGTGTTCGCCCTGCTGCCGACCATGGGCGGGCAGACCGCGCTGAACACCGCCCTTTCCCTGCGCAAGATCGGCGCCCTGGAGCGCCACAATGTCGAGCTGATCGGCGCCACCGCCGACGCCATCGACAAGGCCGAGGATCGCGAGCGCTTCAAGCAGGCGATGCTGTCCATCGGGCTGGATGTCCCCAAGGGCTACACCTTGAAAGGCCAGTTGCGGCAGAAGAAGGACAGCGGCGGCAATCCCATCTACGACGGCAACAATGCGCCGGTCATGGAACTGGGACCGGAAACCCTGTCCAGAGCGCTGACAGTGCTGGACGAAGTCGGCCTGCCGGCGGTGATCCGCCCCAGCTTCACCATGGGCGGCACCGGCGGCGGCATCGCCTATAACCGCGAGGAATTCTTCGCCATCGTGGAATCCGGACTGGAAGCATCCCCCACCAACGAAGTCCTGATCGAGGACTCGGTGCTGGGCTGGAAGGAATTCGAGATGGAGGTGGTGCGCGACAAGGCCGACAATGCCATCATCATCTGCTCGATCGAAAATATCGACGCCATGGGCGTGCATACCGGCGATTCCATCACCCTCGCCCCCGCCCTGACCCTGACCGACAAGGAATATCAGCGCATGCGTTCGGCCTCGATCGCGGTGCTGCGCGAGATCGGGGTGGAGACGGGCGGATCCAATGTGCAGTTCGCGGTCAATCCCAAGGACGGTCGCATGGTGGTGATCGAGATGAACCCGCGCGTGTCGCGGTCATCGGCGCTCGCCTCCAAGGCGACCGGCTTTCCCATCGCCAAGGTCGCGGCGAAACTGGCGTGCGGCTACACGCTGGACGAACTGAAAAACGACATCACCAAGGTGACGCCAGCGAGCTTCGAGCCCACCATCGATTATGTGGTCACCAAGATTCCACGCTTCGCCTTCGAGAAATTCCCCGGCGCCGAACCGCTTCTGACCACATCGATGAAGTCGGTGGGCGAAGCCATGGCCATCGGCCGCACCTTTGGCGAAAGCTTGCAGAAAGCGCTGCGCTCGCTGGAGACCGGGCTGACCGGCTTTGACGAAATCGCGCTGGACAATGACCCGGTGGAGATTCGCGCCGCGCTGGCGCGCGCCACGCCCGACCGCCTGCGCCTGACCGCCCAGGCGATGCGCTACAACTTCCCGCTTGCCGAGATCCAGCGGATCACCGGCTATGATCCCTGGTTCCTGGGAGAGATCGAAACCATCGTCTTGACCGAAGACCGCGTGCGCGCGAATGGCCTGCCGAAGGACGCCAAGGGCTTGCGGCAGCTCAAGTCCATGGGCTTCTCCGATGCCCGTCTGGCCCAATTGACAGGTCAGAAGGAGGCGGCAGTGCGTGCGGCGCGGCATGCTCTGGACATTCACCCCTGCTACAAGCGCATCGACACCTGCGCCGCGGAATTCCAGGCGCTGACGCCCTATATGTACTCGACCTACGAGACGCCCGTTGGAGGCGCCGTGGTGTGCGAATCCCACCCCACGGATTCCAAAAAGATCATCATCCTGGGCGGCGGACCCAACCGCATCGGCCAGGGCATCGAATTCGACTATTGCTGCTGCCATGCCGCTTTCTCGCTCTCGGATCAGGGCTATGAAACCATCATGGTCAATTGCAATCCGGAGACGGTGTCGACCGACTATGACACCTCCGACCGGCTCTATTTCGAGCCACTGACACTCGAAGACGTGCTGGAGATCATCGCCAAGGAACAGGAAAAAGGCACACTCGCCGGCGTGATCGTGCAGTTCGGCGGCCAGACCCCGCTCAAGCTTGCCAATGGCCTGCGCGATGCGGGCGTGCCGATCCTGGGCACCAGCGCCGACGCCATCGACCTGGCCGAGGATCGCAAACGCTTCCAGGCCCTGCTGGAAGAATTGAAACTCAAGCAGCCACGCAACGGCACCGCCATGACGGCGGAAGAAACCGTCAAGGCCGCCGCCGGTATAGGCTATCCCGTGATCCTGCGGCCCTCCTATGTGCTGGGCGGGCGCGGCATGGTGGTGGTGTCGGATGAGACCGAACTGAAGAAACAGGTGGAATCCGGCGAGCTGTTCCGCATCTCGGGCGATAACCCAGTCCTGATCGACGGTTTCCTCAACCGCGCCACGGAAGTGGATGTGGACGCGATCTGCGACAAGGATGGCGACGTCTTCATCGCCGGCATCATGGAGCATATCGAGGAAGCGGGCGTGCATTCCGGCGACTCGGCTTGTTCGCTGCCGCCGCGCTCGCTGTCCGCGGAAACCATCGCCGAGATCGAACGCCAGACCATCGCCATGGCCAAGGCGCTGAAGGTCCAGGGCCTGATGAATGTGCAGTACGCCATCCAGGGCGGCGAAATTTATGTGCTGGAGGTCAATCCCCGCGCCAGCCGCACCGTGCCCTTTGTCGCCAAGGCCGTAGGCCTGCCGGTAGCGGCGATTGCCAGCCGCGTGATGGCGGGCGAGACGCTGAAATCCTTTGACCTCAAAAAGCCCGCGCCGAAGCACATCTCGGTCAAGGAGGCGGTTCTGCCCTTCAACCGTTTCCCCGGCGTGGACACCATCCTGGGACCGGAGATGCGCTCCACCGGCGAGGTGATGGGCATGGACGAGAATTTCGGCCGTGCCTTTGCCAAGAGCCAGATCGGCGCCGGCACGAAGTTGCCGACCGGCGGCACCGTCTTCCTGTCGGTGAAGGATGCGGACAAGGATCTGATCGAGGCCCCTGCCCGCGAACTGGTGGCGATGGGCTTCTCCCTGATCGCCACCCGCGGCACGGCGCGCACGCTGGAGAGCAAGGGCCTGCCGGTCGCGGTGATCAACAAGGTGCTGGAGGGCCGCCCCCATGTGGTGGACGCGCTCAAAAACGGGGAAATCAACCTGGTGTTCAACACCACCGATGGCGCCCAGGCCCTGGCCGACAGTTCCTCGATCCGCCGCGCCGCGCTCACGCTGAAGGTTCCCTACTACACCACTATGGCGGGGGCTGCCGCGGCCACCCAGGCGATCCAGGCGCTTCGGACAGGCTCTCTTGAAGTCGCTCCCCTCCAGTCCTACTCTTTGTGACGCACCGCTGACCTAGCAAAGGAATTTGTCAGCGAAATCAGTGCCTTAACTAATAGTGGTTCCGGCATCCGGCAAGCCCGGGGGCCGCGAGCCTCTTATTGCCGGACGAAAGAGAAGATGGAAAAGATTCCGATGACCGCCTCGGGCTTCAAGGCCCTGGAGGAGGAGCTGAACCGCCTGAAGAACCAGGATCGCCATGAAGTCATCAAGGCGATTGCGGAAGCGCGCGCCCATGGCGACCTGTCGGAGAATGCCGAATATCACGCTGCCAAGGAGCGTCAGAGCTTCATCGAAGGCCGCGTCATGGAACTGGAGGACCAGATTGGCCGCGCCGATGTGATCGACATCTCCAAGCTGTCGGGAACCAATGTGAAGTTCGGCGCCACTGTCACCCTGGTGGACGAAGATACAGACGAAGAGCGCCGCTATCAGATCGTGGGCGATCTGGAATCCGACGCACGTGCGGGACGCATTTCGCTATCCTCCCCCATCGCCCGCGCCCTGATCGGCAAGACCAAGGGTGACACCGTCGAAGTCGCGGCACCTGGTGGTGCCCGCTCCTATGAGATCGTCAAGGTCGAGTTCAAATAGCGCGGTGCTTTTGCGCCGGGAGTTCGTCGCGCCTGCGCTGATGCACGCTCTTGGTGCACATCGCTTGGCGCTCCTGCTCCCGTCGCAAAATCTCTCGCGCTAAATAACGCCGGGAATAAATCGCTTCGTGCGAGCACGATATTCACCGTACTCGGGATAGGCGCCCGCCAGAACCTGTTCCTCGTAGTGGCTGCGGATCCACAGCAGCATCACCACGACCAGCGCGATGATCCACGACCAGGGGCCCTCAAACTGCATCGCCGTGCCGATGATGGTGATGATCTCCACCGTATAGAGCGGATGGCGCACGAAAGCATAAGGCCCGCCGGTCACCAGCTTGCGCGCCTCCGGCATGATCGAGAAACTCTTGCCCAGCCGCGACAGCACCAGGAGCGACCCCAGGCTTCCCACGCCGATCAGCACGGCCGCCAGGATCTGCATCGGCAGCGTGAGATGCGCCACCGGCAGCTGGATGATACCCACGCCCATGAAGGTGCCGATCACACCGAAGGCGCGCGGCAGCACACCCTGCGCACGGGCGACCGGGCGGTCGCGCACGGCCAGCATATAGACCAGCAACAGATCGAAAGCCGCCGCCGCCAAAAGCGCGAAAAACTGCACAAAAACGAACAGGCTGGCCGTGCCGCCGGCGATCAACGCCCAGTCGCGTGCCAGCACGGCCCGCAATTGCAATGCGCCATAGGCAAACCACAAGATCAGCGGCAGCGCCGCGATGGCGTCATAATATTTTGTCTCCTGGAATCCCAGCAGGCGCGGATCGGGTTCGCCCGGCCCAAGCGCCCAGATCATCAGCAGGATCCAGCCAATACCGAGATTGGCGATACATGCGGCCAGCGCGACATTCAGGGGATTGTGGGGATCAACCACCAGAATGTCCGGCCAGACGTAATGCAAAATCACCCCCTGCGCCGGCGACACCAGTATGTTCAGCACCAGGATAACAAGGAAATGCCGGTGGCCCCGCCGGAAGGCCAGCACCGACGGCAGGAAATAGACGAACAGGAACGCTGCCCATAGCAGCAGCGAAATGCTTTTCGCCTGCCCTGACAATATCTGGGCCAAAATCCGTTGCAGCATGATCCCCCCGTTATGCGTCCGTTTGCGGACGTCGTGCCAGGAGCGCAACCAGCTCCGCCACTTCGGCGAATGTTCCATCCGGCGACAATTCCCGCAAGGCCGCCTTCAATGCGGCAGCGAATTCGTCGGCGCTGTCGCCAAGCTTTTCCCGCGAGCAGGTGGACATGGAGAAGGCGCGGCCCACCAGATCGTCAGCCGTGACTGTCTGACGGATGGTGACCGACAGGCCATCCAGTTCGGTGAACTGCGAGGCGAACAGGAAAGGTTCATAGCGGCTATGACCACCGCGGCGTTCCTTGATATGGGCCTCATCATTGCGGCCGAATTTGTCCTGCACCTCGCGCATCACCTTGAACCAGGCATTTTCAGACACCGGCGGATGGGCATCATGGAACAGTGCCACACCCCCGTCCGGCGTGACGATGCGCTCCAGCATCGAAAGCGTGGCGGCGCGATCCATCCAGTGAAAGCTGCGCCCGATGGCGACCAGTTTGAATGGCCCCATGCCCGGCTCGAGGTCATAGGAACTGCCCTGTCGCAGGGTCACGGAGACGCGGGCCGCCCGCGCCGCGTCTTGGCAGGCCGCCAGCATGTCAGGTTCGGGGTCCATGGCGGTGACCACCATGCCCGCCCTCGCGAATCCCACCGCCAGCATGCCGGTGCCGGCCCCCAGATCGAGGACGGGGTCGCCGGGCTTCAGCCCGGCCAGGGTTGCCACACGGGCGATCAGCCGGCCCGGATAGGCCAGCCGGTAACGCTCGTAATAGGCCACCGTACTTTGGAAGCGGCGGGGCTCATAACCGGCATTCATTAGGGAACCTTTTGGACTTTGCTTTGTTCATCATGGGCTTATACTGCAACCCACCAATTTTTAAGGCGCGAGGAATTTTTGAGACCCGAGCAGGAGCGAGGAGCGATGTGGGCGAAACAGCCCATGAGCGACCAGCGACGAACTCCGGGCTCAAAATAACCGCGCCGCGGATAGGCCAAATGGCAAATATTGCCCTTGTAGACGACGACAAGAACATTCTCGCCTCTGTCAGCATGCTGCTGGAGCAGGAGGGATATCATGTCCGCACCTTCGCCGATGGCGCGGGCGCGCTCACGGCGCTGACCACCACCCCGCCCGACCTGGCGGTGCTGGACATCAAGATGCCGCGCATGGATGGGCTGGAACTGTTGCGTCGCCTGCGCCAGGCCAATCCCGAGCTTCCGGTGATCTTCCTCACCAGCAAGGATGAGGAGATCGACGAACTGATGGGGCTGAATGCGGGCGCCGATGACTATATCCGCAAGCCCTTCTCCCAGCGCCTCCTGCTGGAGCGTGTGCGCGCGGTGCTGCGCCGCGCCGAGGGCCGGGGCGCCACAGCCCCCGCCGCGGGCGACGCGGCCAAGAAGGAGGCCCTGACGCGTGGCAAGCTGGCCCTGGACCCGCAGCGCCACGAATGCACCTGGGACGGAAAGCCGGTGCGCCTGACCGTCACCGAATTCCTGATCCTGCAGGCGCTCGCCCAGCGTCCGGGCTTTGTCAAAAGCCGCGACAGCCTGATGGACGCGGCCTATGACGACCAGGTCTATGTCGATGACCGCACAATCGACAGCCACATCAAGCGGCTGCGCAAGAAGTTCAAGGCGGTGGCCGACGATTTCGACGCCATCGAGACGCTGTACGGCGTGGGCTATCGCTACCGCGAGTAATGCCACGCTTCTCCGCCCTCACCTGGCGCATCCTGGGCTTCAATGCGCTGGCGCTGCTCGTGCTGACCGGCGGCGTGATCCTGGTGCAGGCATCCGGCCGCGGCCTGGTCGAGGAGCGGATGCACTCCATCGAGGAGCAGGCCAATATCGTGGCAGGGACGCTTGCGGCCTATACCACCGATCCGGAAACCCACACCCTGAAAGTGGCAGACGCCGAACCCCTGCTGCGCCAGCTGATTGCGCCAACCAGGCTGCGTGGGCGGCTTTATCTGCCGGGCGGGGAGCTCGCCCTCGACACCCGCGACCTCCTGGCCCGCAATGTGGTGCAGACCAACGAGCTGCCGCCGCTCGACACCACCAGCCAGGTCAAGGAATGGCTCAGGCGGGTCTATGATGGCGTGATGGGCGTTCGTCCTTTCGCCCAGCTGGAGCCCTATTACGAAGCCGGCGACGATGGCCGGGTCTATCGCGAAGTGGACGCGGCCTTTACCGGCACCATCGCCATGGCGGAACGCGTGGATGACCGCAACCGGCTGGTGTTGTCGGTGGCGGCGCCGGTGGAAAGCCGGTATCGCACCATCTATGGCGTTCTGCTGCTTTCCACCGAAGGCGGCGACATCGACGACATTCTGCGGGCCGAACGTTTCACCCTGTTCGAGGTCTTTCTGGTGGCGTTTCTGGTGATGCTGTTCACCTCGCTTTACCTTGCCGGCACCATCGCGGAACCGGTGAAGCGGCTGGCCGCGGCGGCCGACATGGTGCGCTCCGGCGCGGGCGGGCGCAGCGACATTCCCAATTTCCCCGAACGCACCGACGAGATCGGCGATCTGGCGGACAGCCTGCGCTCCATGACCGCCAATCTCTATGACCGCATCGACGCCATTGAAAGCTTCGCGGCCGACGTGGCGCATGAACTCAAGAACCCGCTGACTTCGCTCGCGAGCGCCGTGGAAATGTATTCCCGGGCCGGAGACGATGAAAACCGGACGCGGCTACTCCAAATCGTGCGTGGCGACATCAAGCGCATCGACCGGCTGATTACCGACATTTCCGATGCCTCGCGGCTGGATGCGGAACTGTCGCGCGAGAGCAAGGAGCCGGTGGCCCTCTCGAAGCTGCTTGCCACCATCATCGAAATCTACCAGCTGACCGACAATCCGCGCGGCGTGGACTATATGCTGCGCGACGAGTTGCCGCCGGGCGCCATTGTCAACGGCCGCGACGAAAGGCTGGGCCAGGTGTTCCGCAACCTGATCGACAACGCCGTGTCGTTCAGCCCCGAACGGGGCAAGGTGATAGTCAGCGCGTCCCGGCACGATATGGTGGCACGGGTGACGGTGGAGGACGAGGGTCCCGGCATCCCACCCGACAATCTGGAATCCATTTTCGAGCGCTTTTACACCGAAAGGCCGGTCGAGAATTTCGGCCGCAATTCGGGACTGGGCCTCTCCATTGCCCGCCAGATCATCGAAGGCGCGGGCGGGCGCATCTATGCCGAGAACCGCGCGCCACGAAACCAGCAGGGCCAGGGCGCGCGCCTGGTGGTGGAATTGCCGCTGGCGGTCCCGCATGCCTGAAGCCAACATCCATGCGAGCTGCGTGGCGATTGGGCGGCACGGCGTGCTGCTCCTGGGCAAAAGCGGCGCGGGAAAATCCGATTTGGCATTGCGACTGATCGATCAGGGTGCGGTGCTGGTGGCCGATGACCGCGTGCTACTTTCGGTGGAAAAAGGCGCACTCCATGCGCGCGCGCCAGCCACCATCAAGGGACTGCTCGAGATCCGGGGGCTTGGCATTGTCGCGTTTTCGGCGCGCGCCAGGATCAGGATCGCGCTCGCCGTGCGGCTTGGGGCGGAAGGCGCGCGCCTGCCGTCACCGCGCTTCTACCATCCGCCGGCTGTACTGAAAGCACGGACGAAAGTGCCCGAAATCCTGCTCGATGCCCGATTTGCCTCCACGCCTGCCAAAATACGTGCGGCTCTGGTGGCCTTTTCGGAGGGCTTGTTTCGCGACACTTTTATCACCAAATAAGACTTCCCCGCGAGCGCGCTTTTGATACTGTCCGCGCCGTCCAAGGAAACTTCATGATCGGCATTGTTCTTGTAACCCACGGGCGCCTCGCCCAAGAATTCATCTCGGCGATGGAGCATATGGTGGGCCCGCAGACCCATCTGCGCGCCATCTGCATTGGCCCGGAAGACGATATCGAGCGCCGCCAGCGCGAGATCGCCGCCGCCGCCAAGTCTGTGGATGTGGGCCGCGGCGTCATTATCGCCACCGACATGTTCGGCGGCACGCCCTGCAACCTGGCGCTGACGCTTCTGGAACGTGGCAAGATCGAGGTGATGGCCGGCGCCAACCTGCCCAGCCTGATCAAGCTGATCGATATCCGCGCCAGGGTGCCGCTGGAACAGGCGGTGAAAGAAGCGATCGAGGCCGGCCGCAAATACATGCGTGCGGGTAGCGCGGATCTGGCATAGATGGCCGGAAAGCTTTCCGCCAGGGTAATCATTCCCAACAAGCGTGGCTTGCACGCCCGCGCCAGCGCCAAGATCGTGGAAGCTTCCGCGCGCTTCAAATCCGAGATCCATGTCATCAAGGACGGCACCGCGGTCAATGGCCGTTCCATCATGGGGCTGATGATGCTGGCGGCCTCCATCGGCTCGGAAGTGGAGATCACCGCCGAAGGCCCCGATCAGGATGACGCGATGAAGGCGATCCTGGCGCTGGTGGAAGCCAAATTCGGAGAGGAGTGATTTGCGGCGATCTCAGCGCGGCAGGGGCGCGGCGATGAGCCTGCCCCTCGCCGCCATCGCCCTGTTGGCGGTCCTGCTGGGGCGGCTGTTTTTTGCTGAACCCCTGCCGCTCCCGTGGATAATATTGGCGCTGGTGATCGCCCCGGGAGCACTATGTCTGGAATGAGAAAACTGCTCGGCGCGTTGTTCGCGCTGCTGCTGCTGGCGGGCGCCTCCGAGGCGGTGCTCGCACAGATACAGCCGTCGCTGCCGCCATTCATGGCCTATCCCTCGCTCTGGCATATCAAGACCGAGCAGGGCGAGGTCTATATGCTGGGTGCGGTGCATATCCTGCCGGCCAATGTGCGCTGGCGCACACCGAATATCGTACGCGCCCTGGCGCGCAGCGATGTCT
This sequence comes from Rhizomicrobium sp., assembly GCA_036488555.1. Classification (GTDB taxonomy): domain Bacteria; phylum Pseudomonadota; class Alphaproteobacteria; order Micropepsales; family Micropepsaceae; genus Rhizomicrobium. The sequence goes on along the minus strand of DASXHL010000030.1, from coordinate 37,652 downwards.
TTGTGTTCGAGGTTCCCGAAGATCCCAATTCGCTGCAGCAGCTGCAGAACCTGATCCAGGCGCACGGCTATCTGCCGCCAGACCAGAGTCTTCGGGCCGAACTGCATCCGGAAGCACTGGCCGACTACGACGCCGCCGTGGCCGCCTCCGGCCTGCAGGCCGCGGGTGTGGATCGCGAACGGCCCTGGCTTGCCGGCATCCAGCTGATGTTCGCGCAAATGCGCAAGCTCAACTATGCCAGCAGCAACGGGGTGGATTCGAGCCTGATGGAACAGGCGGCGAAGAACCACCAGCAGATGCGCTATTTCGAAACGATCGCCGAACAGTTCGCCCTTCTGGCGCCGAACGACCCCAAGCTCGAGCTGCAGGAATTCGAATCCGGCCTGAAGGACCTGCGCGACCTGGCCGGTGACGTGCAGCCGATGATTAAGGCCTGGGGCGAAGGCGATCAGGCCAGGCTGGACCAGCTCATCAATGGCGACCTGGACGAATTTCCCGACGCCCGCAAGACCCTGCTGGACGACCGCAACAAGCGCTGGGTTCCCCAGATCGAGGCCATGCTCAAGGAAAAGCATGTCTTCTTCATCACGGTGGGCGCTGGCCACCTCACCGGCGCCACAGGGGTGCCGGCCCTGCTGCGGGCGGCCGGGTACACGGTGGAAGGGCCTTGATGGCTTGGACCGCCAAGCTATCAAGGCGCCGAGCGGGCCGCGCGCCAGCGACTCGAGGCCCGCGAGGCCGGACCCATGACGATTGCGATCCACAGTCACCATGACCGTTAACCAAGACGCCTAAACTTTTAAACATCGCCTTTGCGCCGCCTTAAGCGGAGATGCGGCATTGTCCCCGCAAACGGGCGGAGACAGACCTCCATGCAATTGCGATATTGGCTGTTCCGGCTGGCCTTCCTGTTCATGACAGTGGCGCCGGCCTTCGCGGAAGATTCCGACGCCCCGACACCTGTTGTGCATGCCACCCCGGCGATGTGGATAGTGCACGGGCCCAAAGGCACCGCCTATCTGCTGGGCTCGGTACACGCCCTGCCCAAGAATGTCGAATGGCAGACCCCGGCCATCAAGGCCGCCGTCAAGCGCGCCAACAGCTTTGTCTTCGAAATCAACATGTCCAGCGAATATCTGGAACATACGGGCCTTTTGATGACCGCGAACAAGTATTTGCCGCCCAGTGTTTCGCTGCCCTCCTATTTCGACCATGAAATGCGTGACGATTTCCGCGCGGCCGTCGAACACACACAGATCGATCCGGAAGGATTGGTGGGGTTGCGGCCCTGGTACGCGGCCGAGGAGCTGGAAGATGCCATGAGCGGCAAGCTCACGGTGCATACAGAGGAAGGCGTGGACAACAAGATTTATGCCATGGCCCAGGCACGCGGCGTTCACGACGTGCGCAGCCTGGAGACAGCCGAGCTCGCGCTGCATGCCCTAAAACGCGGCGCCAACACCAAGAACGAACTGGCCCTGCTGCGCGTGGCGATGAAGAAGGCCGCAACCAAGCCCATGTTGCCGGGCAAGAAAATGCTGGATGCATGGGAAGCCGGCGATACAAGCACGATATTGGCGATGGAGGCCGCGTCCGAGTCGCCGGAAGAATTCAAGGCCATGCTGGAAGATCGCAACCGCAACTGGCTTCCGAAAATCGAGAAGATGCTCAACGAAAAGCGCACCTTCATGATTACGGTCGGGGCAGCCCATCTTCCTGGGCCCAATGGGGTTGTGAACCTGCTGCGTCAGGCCGGCTATAAGGTGGATGGGCCTGATCTCAAGCCAGACCTGAAAGCGGCCGCTAGGTCCTAGTCCGCGCGGCGGCCGTATCTGCCCTTTTCGATCTCCCCGGCGATTTTGGGGGCACAGGCGCTCTGCTCGCCGCCGCTCACTTTCCGAAACTGGACACAACCGAAAACCGGTATTGGTTCAGGCGCGGGAGCCTGAAAAGCGGCCATTTCCGCCTTTTCGGATCATATGCAGATTTCTTTATATGTTCCTTGCCCTGCCCCCGCCCCGGCTGCTATAGGCGGGCCCCGAGAAACCAAGGGATTTTCCGTTCATGGCCGCCCCCGGCAACTTCAGCGACTATATCGTCAAGGACATCAGCCTGGCCGACTGGGGCCGCAAGGAACTCAATATCGCCGAAATCGAGATGCCGGGCCTGATGGCGACCCGCGCCGAATACGGCCCCACGCAGCCTCTCAAGGGCGCGCGTATCGCCGGCTCGCTGCACATGACCATCCAGACAGCGGTCCTGATCGAAACACTGAGGGCGCTGGGCGCCGACATCCGCTGGGTGTCGTGCAACATCTATTCGACCCAGGATCATGCCGCCGCGGCGATCGCCGCCGCCGGCATTCCAGTCTTCGCCGTCAAGGGCGAGAGCCTGAAGGACTATTGGGACTATACCGCCAAGCTGTTCGAATGGCATGGTGGCGGCTACCCCAACATGATCCTGGACGATGGCGGCGACGCCACCATGCTGGTCCATGCCGGCCTGCGCGCTGAGAATGGCGACACTGCCTTCCTCGACAAGCCGGAGAACGAGGAAGAAGAAGTCTTCTATGCCCTGATCAAGCGACTGCTGAAAGAAAAGCCCAAGGGCTGGTTTGCCGAGATCGCCGCCAGCATCAAGGGCGTGTCGGAAGAGACCACCACCGGCGTGCACCGCCTCTACATCATGGCCAAGGAAGGCAAGCTGCTCTTCCCCGCCATCAATGTGAACGACAGCGTCACCAAATCGAAGTTCGACAACCTGTATGGCTGCAAGGAATCGCTGGTGGACGGCATCCGCCGCGGCACCGATGTGATGATGGCCGGCAAGGTCGCCATGGTCGCGGGCTTCGGCGATGTGGGCAAGGGCTCGGCCGCTTCGCTGCGCAATGCCGGCTGCCGCGTGATGGTGTCGGAAATCGACCCGATCTGCGCCCTGCAGGCCGCCATGGAGGGCTATGAAGTCGTCACCATGGAAGATGCGGCCCCCAAGGCCGACATCTTTGTCACCGCCACCGGCAATGTCGACGTGATCACGGTGGAGCACATGCGCGCCATGAAGGACCGCGCTATTGTCTGCAACATCGGTCACTTCGACAGCGAGATTCAGGTCAACGCCACCCGCAACCTCAAGTGGCACAACATCAAGCCGCAGGTGGACGAGATCGAATTCCCGGACGGCAAGCGCATCATCCTGCTGTCGGAAGGCCGGCTGGTGAACCTGGGCAACGCCATGGGCCATCCCAGCTTCGTGATGAGCGCCTCCTTCACCAACCAGACGCTGGCGCAGATCGAGCTCTTCACCAATCCGGGCAAGTACGAGAAGAAGGTCTATGTGCTGCCCAAGGCGCTGGACGAGAAGGTCGCCCGTCTTCATCTGGGCAAGATCGGCGCCAAGCTGACCCAGCTGAACAAGAAGCAGGCCGACTATATTTCCCTGCCGGTCCAGGGTCCCTACAAGCCGGACACCTATCGCTACTAAGCTGTTTGCTCCTGCGAGAAAGCGCGGACGCCGTTAAGGCGGCCGCGCTTTTTTCACATTGGTTAACGGCGTCTCGCCGCGCGGTTACCGGCGGCACAGCCGTCACGAGCGGACGCACGATTCTAATCCACTGAATTGACTCGGATTTTTGGCGCGACCCGCAACATGTGGGGCCGTGAGCCGCATCTCGATTTTAGTAATTTATTAACCACAATGCCTAGGCGGACTCGCGCGTCACAGCTATCTTATTGATTCCACAGTGATTCGCCTGGAAGGGCGACAGGTTAACGAGGGTTGGGGGGCATGCGTCCCAAATTGGGACATGGCAGCGAGACGGGGCGCGGGAGGGCCTGCGGGCTTAACGGTCTGCTGATGACCCTGCTGCTAGCCTTTCTGCCTGTTCCGGCTTTGGCGGCGATGCCTGACGCACTGACTTTTCAAAACGGCAATGTGGTGGTCCTTTCGGCACTCGCCTGTGGCGGCGTCGCTTTGGCCATCGCGGCAGGACTCTGGGCCCTGGCGGAACAGCGCGCCGCACGCCGTCTGCGCAAATCACTGCGCACGGTCGGCGCCAGAACCAAGGCAGCGCTCGGCGAACGCGACGCGCTTTTGGGCGCCGGCCGCGAGGCGCTGGTAGTGTGGGGTCGCGATGGCTCCGGTCCCTTCTCCTACAATGGCGGCGAGGAACTGTTGCAGTCCTGCCTGAAAGGCGCGGACGCGCTGGCATTGTCGGGCGCGATAGATGGCCTGTCCGACCGCGGCGCGGGTTTTTCGCTTGGGGTCGAGGACAGCCATGGCCGCAAGCTCGCCGCGCGCGGCCGCGCTGTGGGCAGCATGGCGGCGGTGTGGATGGAAGAGCCGCAGGTCGCCGCCGAACAGGGCGCCGACTACAAGGCAATATTGGACGCATTGCCCATTCCCGTCTGGCTGCGCGACAAGGGTCTTGCGCTGACCTGGGGTAATCACGCCTTCCTGAAAGGTGCCGGCGCCGCCGATCTCGCGACCGCGCGCCGCGACCAGTTGGCGCTGGACAAGGGCGAGCATGAACTCGCCCAGACCGCGCGCGCCGCCAACGCGCCCCAGCAGACCAAGCGCTTCTCGGTGGTGGGCGGCCAGCGCCGCGCCATCAATTTCACCCAGATCCCGCTGGGCGATGCTGGCGTGATTGGCGCCGCCATCGATGTGACCGACACCGCGGCGGCGGAGGCCCGGCTGCAGCAGCATGCTGACGCGCATGCCGACACGCTGGACAAGCTGCAGACCGCCGTCGCCATCTTCGGCCGTGACCAGAAGCTCACTTTCTACAACCGGGCCTTTGTCAAGCTGTGGGGCCTGCCGGAGACCTTCCTCGACAAGCACCCCAGCGACGGGGAAATCCTCGATAGGCTGCGCGAGAGCCGAAAGCTTCCGGAGCAGCGCGACTATCAGGCCTGGAAGCGGGCGCGGCTCGCGCTTTATCAGGATAGCGCGCGCGAGAAGGCCAGCGAGGAATCCTGGTATCTGCCGGGCGGCCAGACCATCCGGGTGATGACCCAGCCCCACCCCTTTGGCGGCCTCACCTTCCTCTATGAAGACGTCTCCCAGCGGCTGGCCCTGGAAAGCGATTACAACACCCTGGTGAAAGTTCAGTCGGCGACGCTCGACACCCTGAGCGAGGGCGTCGCGGTGTTCGGACCCGATGGCAAGCTCAAGCTGCACAACGCCGCCTTTGCCCGCATCTGGGAATTTGACGCCGAGGACCTGGAAGACGAACCGCATCTGCGCACAATAGCGGCGCTTTCCCGCGACCGTTTCGGCGACAGCCATATCTGGGACCAGCTGATCCAGGCGATCGTGGCCGGGGCGGGCGCGCGCGACATGGGCGACGTCGAGCGTTCCGACCGTTCGGTGCTGTCGCTTTCCACCTCACCCCTGCCCGACGGCGCCACCCTGGTGACCTTCAACGATGTCACCGACCGTTTCCGCATCGAGAACGCGCTTCGCGACCGCAACGAAGGACTGGAAGCGGCCGACCGCCTCAAGTCCGATTTCATCAAGCATGTCTCTTACGAACTGCGCACCCCGCTCAACACCATCCTGGGCTTCTCCGAGCATCTGGCCAGCGGCGTGCCGGGCCCCCTGAACCCGCAGCAGGAAGAATATGTCCAGGCCATCGTGTCGGGCGGCAACACGCTCAGGAACCTGGTCAACGACATTCTGGATCTGGCGCTGGTGGAATCGGGCGCGCTCAGGTTGGAACTGGAGCGCATCGACCTGAACGCACTGATCGCTGACATCGCCGTGCATGCCCGCGAATGGGCGGCCAAGATGGGCCTGTCGCTGGATGTGGACGTGCCGCCCAAGGCAGGCGTCTTCCTGGCCGATGCGCGACGGCTGCGCCAGATCGTGTTCAACCTTCTGTCCAATGCCTTCAAATACACGCAGCGTGGCGGCGCCATCACGCTCTCAGCGAAGATCGTGGGCGAGGATGTGCAGATCGCCGTGGGCGACAATGGTCCCGGCCTGCCGGCCGAAGTGAAAGCCACCGTGTTCGAACGCTTCTCGGCCAAGAGCAATGCGGGCCAGCGCGCCGGCGCGGGCCTCGGCCTGGCCCTGGTCAACCGCTTCCTCGAGCTGCATGACGGCTGGGTGGAAATCGAAAGCGGCCAGGGAATGCATCAGGGTACGCTGGTGCGTTGCCACCTGCCCCGCCGCGTTCATGACGACGAGCCGTACCCGGAACAGTCCAGCGACCGCCGGACGGCCTACCTCTAGACCTCAGGTCGTCGTCGTCGATGTCGTCGTAACGGTCGGGGAGGTGGCCGCTGCGGCGCCGTTCCCATTGCCGCTGTCCGCCGCCGCCGCGATCACCGCCGCAGCAGCGAGCACGCCCAGCGCGATCGTCACCGTGTCATTGTCCATCTGCGCCTTGCGGACCCCTGCCGGCTTGCCTGGCTCAAGCGGGCTGCCAGCCCAGGCGACCGAAGAAGACGTCAGGCTGGCGACTACCAGCGCGATACAAAGCTTTCGCATATATCCCTCGAATTGAAGTTCCCCATAAAGCGTAACTTGGAACCGCGGGATTGGTTGCAGGAAAAATTGAAGTCCCTGCAAAATGGGTTCAGGCGTGCTGGGTCTTGGGCAAGTTGAGCACAATTCCATCCAGTTCGGCCCGCATCCGGAGCTGGCAGGAGAGCCGGCTGCTGGGCCGCACATCGGGGGCGAAATCCAGCATGGTCTCTTCCATGTCGGTCTTGGGCGGGAGTTTCGCCTCCCAGCCGGGCGCGACATAGACCTGGCAGGTGGCACAGGCGCAAGCCCCGCCGCAATCGGCATCGATGCCCGGAATCAGGTGTTTCACCGCCCCTTCCATCAGCGACCAGCCCTCGGCCACTTCCACCGTGTGCGCCTGACCGGTGCTTTCGACGTAGGTGACCTTGTATTTCTGCGCAGGCATCACGCCATCTGCTTCATCGGGACCGACAGGTCGGCAAGCCTGGCGGCATCGACCGCCTTGCCTTCGGCGATCAGCTTCTTGCCGATCATATATTCCGGCGCCGCGTTCACCGCTTCCACCGCCGCCACCTGGCCATCGCGCAGATGGAAAACCGCGAACTTGCGCGCGGCGGGGTCGCCACGCTGGACCAACGTGTCCGTCGGCCGGGCCAGGCCCGCGATCTGCAGCTTCAAGTCATACTGGTCGGACCAGAACCAGGGCACTTCGCTGTAGGTCTTGGGCTTTCCCGCCATGGCGAGCGCCGCATGCTTGGCCTGGTCGATGGCATTCTGTACGCATTCCAGACGGATCTCATGGCCCTCGCGCCCGACATGCCGGGTGCAGTCGCCCGCGGCCCAGATATGAGGATCGCCCGTCTGCGCATTCTGGTCCACCACAATGCCGTCGTCCGTGCCCAGCCCGGCTTTGACCGCCAGCTCGTCGCACGGCACCACACCAATGCCGACCAGCACAATATCGCAAGCATGGCTCTCGCCGCCCGCGATCACGCGCTCGACCCTGCCATTGCCTTCGATCGCTTCGACGCCGGTCTTGAGCTTGAGCTTCACACCGGCCTTTTCATGCTCGCGTGCATAGAAATCCGAAAGGACGGGCGAAACGGCGCGCGCCATCAACCTGTCCATCGCCTCGAACACGGTGACGTCCAGCCCGCGCTTGGCGCCGACTGCTGCCACTTCCAGACCAATGTAGCCGCCCCCCACGATGGCGATGCGCTTGCCCGACTGGAAGACCTCCTGCAGGCCATCCACATCCGCGATGGTCTTGAGATAATGCACGCCCTTAAGGTCGGCGCCGGGACATTTGAGGCGGCGAACCCGCGCGCCGGTGGCAAGCAGCAGCTTGTCATAGTCGAGCTTGCGCCCATCGGAGAGTTCGATCGTACGTTCGGCGCGATGAATGGCGCTGACGCCGGTATTGACGATCAGTTCGCAGCCGGCATCCGGATAATAGCTGTCGGCTTTCAGGAACAGGCGCGGGCGCTCGAAATTCCCCAGCAGGTAAGCCTTGGACAAAGGCGGCCGCTGATAGGGCGGATAGGCCTCGTCACCGATCATGATGATGGGGGCGTCCACGCCTTCGGCGCGCAGCGACTGCACGGCTTGCGCGCCCGCCTGACCGGCGCCGACAATCACGATTTTTCCCGACATTTTCGAGCAGTTTCTCCGATTGGGCGCAGGGCGTTACCATGGCGGGGGCTGTCTCACAACCAGCCCCTTCCGGGCGCGGTGCGGGCGGGCTAAAAGCGGAAGAAATGGCCCAAATCGACATGACATTTCGCAAGGAAATTGCCCTGCCCGACCTCGACGCCACCGCCAGGCTGGGTGCGTCCATCGCGGGCGGTCTTTCGCCCGGCGATGCGGTGGCGCTGTGGGGCGAGCTGGGGGCCGGCAAGACCACGCTCGCACGCGCCATCCTGACCGCGCTGGGTGTCAGCGAAGATGTGCCGAGCCCCACCTTTACGCTGGTGCAGAGCTATGACACGCGGCCACCCGTCTCACATTACGATCTCTATCGCCTGAAGAACGGGCGCGAGCTGGAAGAGCTGGGCTTCGATGATGCGCTGGCCGATGGCGCGGTACTGGTCGAATGGCCGGAGCGCGCGCCGGAAGCCCTTCCGCCGGAAGCCCTGCATGTGCGACTGGGTGCGCGCGACGGTGTTCGGACGGCGCGTCTGACCGGCCCCGCGCGCTGGGAAAGCCTGATCCATGTCTGAACGCCCCTCTTCCAATCGTCAGTCTGCAATGAAGGATTTTCTGGCGCGCAGCGGCTGGGGCGACGCCACCGTGACGCCGCTGCCCGGCGACGCTTCGACCCGCCGCTACGCGCGGCTCAGCCTGGGCGGCCGCAAGGCCATGCTGATGGACCAGCCGCAAGGCGCGGAAGACGCAAGCGCCCCCGCCAATGCCAGCGAAGAGGCACGGCGGGCGCTGGGCTACAATGCGGTGGCGCGGCTGGCGGGCGCGGACTGCGCCCGCTTTGCCGCTGCCGCCCACTGGCTGCGCGCCCATGGCCTGGCGGCGCCGGATGTCTATGCCGCCGATGCGGCCCAAGGCTTTGTCATTCTCGAAGACCTGGGCGACGCGCTGTTCGCCGAAGTCCTGGCCGATGGCGGTGACGAAAAGAAATTGTACGAAGCCGCGGTCGAGGTGCTGGCCCGCATCCATGCCAACGATGCGCCAACCGAGCTTTCTTCCGACAAGCCGCTGTTCGAATACGACCAGACCGCACTTCTGGCCGAGACCGCCCTCCTGATCGAATGGTTCCTGCCCCTGGCGCTGGGCCGCGCGGCGACAAAGGAAGAAGTTGGCGAACACCGCCGGCTGTGGCGTGACGTACTGGCCGGCGTCTCCGGCGGGCGCCGCGTATTCGTGCATCGCGACTATCACGCCCAGAATCTCTTGTGGCTGCCGGAGCGCGACGGCGTGGCGCGCGTGGGCCTGATCGATTTCCAGGACGCGGTGGCGGGCAGCGCGGCTTACGACCTGATCTCGCTGACGGAAGACGCCCGCCGCGATGTCTCGCCTGAGGTGGCCGAAGCCGCCACCCGGCATTATCTGGCGACAATGAAGCAGCAGGGCGTCTTCGTGAACGAAGCCCAATTCCGCCGCGAGATGGCGGTGATGGCGGCCCAGCGCAACGCCAAGATCGTGGGTATCTTCGCCCGGTTATACAGCCGCGACGGCAAGGCGCGTTATCTTGCCTTCCTGCCGCGGGTCTGGGGCTATCTGGAGCACGACCTGGCCCATCCGGCGCTGGCGGGGCTGAAGGCGTGGTACGATCGGGTGATTCCCCGAGACAAGCGTGCCGTGGAGCCAGCGTGAGCAAAGGGACCAGTGTGAGCCGGATTACCGCCGCCATGATCATGGGCGCAGGGCTTGGCAGCCGCATGCGCCCCCTGACCGACGACCGCCCCAAACCGCTGGTGATTGTGGGCGGCAAGACATTGATCGATCATTCCATCGACCGGCTGGTGGCGGCCGGCGTGACCAGGATCGTGGTCAACCTCCACTACAAGGGCGATATGCTGCGCGCCCATCTGGCGAAGCGCCGGGATGCCGAATTCATCTTCTCCGACGAGACCGACAAGTTGTTGGACACCGGCGGCGGCGTGGTCAAGGCGCTGCATCACTTCGGCGACGCGCCCTTCTTTGTTTTGAATTCCGACTCCATCTGGGTGGAAGGCCCTGTCGCCGCCCTGCCCGCCATGATCGAACATTGGGATGCGGCGCGCATGGACGGGCTGCTGCTCCTGGCGGACATGGCGACCGCCATGGGCTATGAGGGCCAAGGCGACTTTGTGCTGAAGGCCGAGGGTCATGTGCTGCGCGCCCGGGGTCATGCGGGAGCAGCCTATGCCTATCCCGGCGTGCAGATCGTCCATCCGTGTCTGTTCGCCGACGCGCCAGAGGGAGCTTTTTCCACCAATCTGATGTGGGACCGCGCCATCGCAAAGGGGCGGCTGTTCGGCACGATGCTGGACGGCCTATGGATTCATGTCGGCACGCCGGACGCGCGCGACGAGGCGGAAGCCTATCTCCGGCAACCGGCTTGAGGCATCCCCCAACCCTTAAACATCCAAAAGTCTTCACCATCGCCGCCAGCGCGCCCTTCGCGGAGACACTGGCGCGGGGCCTGATTGCGCGCGCGGGCGATGATCCGCTGGCGCTGTCGTCGGCCGTCATCTACCTGCCCACGCGGCGCGCCGCGCGCAGCTTCGGCGATGCTTTTGCCCGTGTGATGGGCGGAGCGGCGCTCCTGCCGCAATTCAGGCCGTTGGGTGACAGCGACGAAGACGAGCTCCTGTTCGATGCTGTGACAGAAGGGCTGGAATTCAAGCCGGCCATCACGCCATTGCGCCGCCAACTTCTGCTGGCGCAGCTGGTGCGGCGCTGGGACCGCACCGATCGCGGCGGCGCACTGGCTTTCGCCCAATATGCGGCGCTGGCCGACAGCCTGGCCAAGGTCATGGATGAAGTGGAGACGCAAGGCGCGGACCTCTCCAATCTCAAAGACCTGGCGCCCGCCGATCTGGCCGAACATTGGGAAAGCGTCACCCGCTTCCTGGAGGTGGTCCACACGGGTTGGCCCGCTATTCTGGAAGCGGAGAATGCGCTCAATCCTGCCGAGCGCCGGGTGCAGGGATTGAGACAACTGGCCGCGCGGCTGCAAGCCCAGCCACCGCAAGGCTGGGTGATCGCCGCCGGTTCTACCGGCTCCATTCCTGCCACCGCCGAATTGCTGAGCGTGATCGCGCGCCTGCCCAATGGGGCGGTGGTCTTGCCGGGGCTGGACAAGCGGCTGGACAACAGGAGCTGGGCCGGGCTTGATCCCGGCCATCCGCAATTCGGCATGGCGCAATTGCTCGGCACCATTCGGTGCGATCGCGATGATGTGGAAGACTGGTCTGCCCCCGAAACCAATCCGGCGCGCGAAATCCTGTTAAGCGAAACCTTGCGGCCCGCACCAACCACCGACGCCTGGCGGGCGTTGGCGCAAAAGGGCGGCGACGAAATCGCGGCAGGGCTTGAGAATATCGCGCTGGTGGTCGCGGCCGATCCGGCGCAAGAAGCGTTCGCCATCGCGCTGGCGTTGCGCGAAGCGCTGGAGGTGCCGGGCCGCCGTGCGGCGCTGGTGACGCCCGATCGCAACCTGGCGCGACGGGTCGCGGCCGAGATGACGCGCTGGGGCATCACCATCGACGATTCCGCCGGTCGCCCCCTCGCCCACACCGCTGCCGGCAGTTTCCTGTGCCTGCTGGCGGAAGCGGTGGATGCGCAATTCGCTCCGGTGCCGCTGCTGGCCTTGCTCAAGCATCCTTTCGCGCGGCGTGGCGAAGACCATGCGCATTTTCGCGCCCGTGCGCGCGAGTTGGATCGTTGGTGCCTGCGCGGGCCGCGGCCCGACACGGGACTGTCCGGCATCGCCAGGAGAATCGAAAGCGCACGCACCAAGCCGCGCAATGCGGACATTGCCGGGCCGCTGGCGCGTCTGGCGCTGTGGTGGCGCGAGATCGTTGCCGTTCTGGCGCCGCTGGAAAATCTCTTCGCGCAGGACGAAGTGGAAATCGCAGCGCTGTGCGAGGCGCATGTTGCGGCGGCGGAGGCTCTGGCCTGCGACGACGCGAAAGCCGGTCTGCTGTGGGCCGATGGCGATGGCGAACTGGCGGCACAGCTTTGCGCCGCGCTGAAGGAGGATTCCCGCGACCTGCCGCCGATCGAGCCCGGCTCCTATGCGCCGCTGTTCCGCAGCCTGGCGATGAAGGTGCCGGTGCGAACCGCGTTCGGCCGCCATCCGCGCCTCGCCATCCTGGGTCCGCTGGAAGCGCGGCTGCAGCGTTTCGACCTGACGGTGCTGGGCGGATTGAATGAAGGCACCTGGCCGCGCGGCGCAGGCGCAGATCCTTGGTTCTCGCGTCCCATGCGAAAAAGCCTGGGACTGGAGCAGCCGGAACGGGGCATCGGCCTTTCCGCCCACGACTTCGCCATGCTGGCGTCGGGCCCTCGCGTGCTTTTGACCCGCGCATTGAAGGTGGATGGTGCGCCCACCACCGCCTCGCGCTGGCTGCAGCGCCTTGTGCAGCTGACAAGCGGCCTTCAGTTGAATGCCGCACTGGCGCCGACACCCGACTGGCCCGCGCTGGCGGCAGAGATGATGGAGGTGCCGCTGGGTAGTCGCCTGCCTCGGCCCGCGCCCAGGCCGCCGGTCGAAATCCGGCCCAAACGCCTTTCCGTGACGGAGATCGAAACCTGGCTGCGCGATCCCTATGCCATCTATGCCAAGCATGTGCTGGGCCTGCGGCCACTGGATGCACTGGACGAACCGATCGGGCCGCTGGAGCGTGGCACCGCGCTGCACAGGGCGATGGAGCTGTTCATCGACAAATACCGGGATGGCCTGCCGGACGATGCCGTGGAGCAGCTGGTCGCCATCGCCGATGAGGTCTTCGCCGAAGCTGGCATCCCGAAGGCCGCGCTGGCGCTGTGGCGGCCGCGCTTCCTGGGCGCGGCCAGGGGGTTTGTCGCCTCCGAGCGCGAGCGCCGGGAAAACATCGCGGCATCACATCTGGAAATAAAAGGCCGGCTGGAGATCGGGGGTTTCACCCTCACCGGCGTCGCCGACCGTATCGACATTCTGAAAGATGGAAGCGCCGCGATCCTGGACTACAAGACCGGCGCTCCGCCCAGCAACAAGCAGGTGGAAGAGCTGTTGTCGCCGCAATTGCCGCTGGAAGCCGCCATGCTGGCACAGGATGGTTTCGGCATCGGCGCGCGCATTGCCGAGCAATTGATTTATCTGAGCCTGGCGGGCGAAAAGCAGGCGCGAAATCCGCGTATGATCCCCGACGCGAAAGAACTGGCGGCGGAAGCGCTGGCGCAGTTGGCGCGCCGCATCGCCTGGTTCAAGGAGCGTGACACCGCCTATCGCTCCCGTGTGCGCCCCTTTCGCGCCGACATCGCCGGCGATTACGACCATCTGGCGCGGGTGAAGGAATGGTCGCCGTCCGGCTGGGGCGAGGAGACGTGATGCGCGACGCCTCGATGATCGCTTCTGACCCGGAGATTTCCGCCTGGGTGGCGGCCAATGCCGGCGCCGGAAAGACCTATACCCTCGCCAACCGGGTGGCGCGGCTGCTGCTGGCCGATGCGAAGCCGGAAAAGATCCTGTGTCTGACCTTCACCAAGGCTGCGGCGGCGGAGATGCAGAACCGACTGTTCCAGCAATTGGGCGGCTGGGCGATGCTCCCGGACGACGACTTGCGCGCCGAGATCGTGCGGATCGGCAGTGACGCCCATGAAGACCTGGCCAAGGCGCGGCGACTGTTCGCCGCGGCGCTGGAGACGCCGGGCGGCCTGAAAGTTCTGACCCTGCACGCCTTCTGCCAGATCGTGCTCTCGCGCTTTCCGCTGGAGGCGCGCGTGCCGCCCGCCTTTGAGGTGCTGGATGACCAGTCCGCACGCGAACTGATCGCGCAAGCGCGCCAGCATGTGCTGGAACGCGCCGGCTCCGGCGATGGCGAATTGGCGAAGGCCGTGGCGCTGCTGGTGACGGAAACCAGCGAAGCACGGCTGTCGGGCATTGTGGACGCGGCGCTGGGCGGCGACCGGCGCAAACTGGACCGCTTCTTTGCCAAAGCGGCGGATTGGGCCTGCGAGGTGCGCGAGAACCACGACCTCAAGGACGGCGACACCATCGCAGGCATCGAAGCGGATTTCTGTTGCGCTTTGGCGCGCGAAATCGAAAGTTTGCACGAAGCGCGCGCCTGGCTGGCCGGCGGCGGAAAAACCGATCTGGAAGGTGCGGAAAAGCTCGGCGCGGCGCTGGCCGATATCGTCAATGGCTTTGCCGCGCTCGGTGATTTCCTGCTCACCGGCAAGGGCGAGCCACGCGTGAAGCTCGCCAGCAAAAAGCTGGCAGACGCCCGCCCCGACCTGCTCGCCTTCCTGACCCAACTGCAGGAACGCTATTGCGCCGCGGCCGAACGCCGGCGTGCCGCCCGTGCGGCGGAGCTGGTGCAAGCAGCACTGCAGCTGGTGCGCGCCATGCGCGAGCGCTATGCCCACACCAAACGCTTGCGCGGGGTGCTGGATTATGACGACCTGATCGTGGAAACCCGCAACCTGCTGACGCGGGAGCGCGCGGCGCAATGGGTGCTCTACAAGCTCGATGGCGGCATCGATCATGTGCTGATCGACGAGGCCCAGGACACCAGCCCCGAGCAATGGGAGATCGTGAAGAAACTGACGGAGGAATTCTTCTCCGGCCTGGGACGCGAACGCAGTCAGTTGCGCACCATCTTCGCGGTCGGCGACGAAAAACAGTCCATCTTCAGCTTCCAGGGCGCCGATCCCGGTCAGTTCGACATCAACCGCCGCCACTTCGCCGAAGTGATCGCAGGCGCCGAGCAGCAACTCCATGAAGTGCCGCTGATCACCTCGCGCCGGTCTGCCCCGGATATTCTTGCATTCGTGGACCGGGTCTTTGAAAGCGAGACGGCGCGCGCCGGCCTGACCTATAGCGGCGCAGAGATCGTCCACCGCGCCCATCGCGAGACCGCCAAGGGGGGCATCGAATTCTGGCCCACTTTGATGCCCGAGGAGGAAGAAGAGACCGACTATTACGCGCCCGTCGACGCAGTGCAGAAGCAGAGCCCGGTGGCGCGGCTGGCGGCCCTGGTGGCGGACAAGATCGACGGGTGGCTCAAAAGCGGGGCGCAGCTGCCCGGACATGACCGGCCGATCGCGCCGCGCGACATCATGATCCTGCTGCCGCGGCGCGAACCCTTTGGCAGTGAGGTGATACGCCAGTTGAAGCTGAGGCGCGTGCCGGTGGCCGGCGCCGACCGGGTGCGGCTGACCGAACAGATCGCGGTAATGGACCTGATCGCGCTGGGCCGTTTCGTGCTGCAGCGGGAAGATGACCTGAACCTGGCGGCGCTGCTGCGTTCACCCTTGTGCGGACTGGGGGAAGAGGAGCTGCTCTCGCTTGCACACAATCGCAAAGGCGATCTGTGGAACGCGCTGGTGGCGCGGCGCGGCGATTTCGCCATCGCGCATGGCTTTCTTTCGGCTCTGCTGGAACGCGCCGACTATGCCCCGCCCTTTGAATTCTATTCCCACGCCCTCACCACTTTGCGCGGCAAGGAAAAACTGCTGGCGCGACTTGGCATGGAATCCGCAGACGCCATCGAGGAATTCCTGTCCCTCACCCTGACCCATGAACGCAGCCATTCGCCGTCGCTGGAGGGATTTCTGGATTGGGTGGAGCGTGGCTCGGTCGAGATCAAGCGCGACATGGAGCATGGCCGCGACGAGGTTCGGGTCATGACGGTGCATGGCGCCAAGGGGCTGGAAGCCGACATCGTGATCCTGCCCGACACGACCTCGCTGCCCGAGCCGCCCAGCCGCAAGGGCCACCTGCTTTATGACCAAGACCGGGTGTTGTTTCCGCTGGCCGATGACGAGGCGCCTAAAATCGTGAAAGACGCCAAGGCCCGCGCCGAGGCCGAGACCCTGCGCGAGCATCGTCGCCTGCTGTATGTCGCGCTCACCCGCGCCCGCGACCGGCTTTATGTTTGCGGCTTCGGGAACAAAAAGGGCGTGAAGGAACACTCCTGGTACGAACTTGCCCGCGCCGCCGCCGAAAGCCTGGGGGTGAAGGTTGCTCACGGCGATGGCGAAATCATCACCTTCGGCACCACCAACGAGGAAAAAGGCGTCGCTGCCACGCCCGCGCAGAAACAGCGTGTCCTGCCCGGCTGGGTCGGCAAGCCCGCGCCGGTTGAACCGGCATTGCCACGGCTGATCCGCCCATCGGATGCGACAGGCGAGGACCCGCCAACCTTCTCGCCGCTGGGTGCGGGCCGCTTTCGCCGCGGTCTTGTGGTGCATGCCCTGCTGGCGCGGCTGCCCGATATCGCGCCTGAAAAGCGCCACGCCGTGGCGCTCGCTTTCGTGCAGGCAAGCGGCCTCAAGCAGTCGGAAAAACTGGTCGAGGAAACGCTGGCGGTGTTGGACGATCCGGCTTTCGCCGCGGCTTTCGCGCCCGGCAGCCAGGCGGAAGCCGGCCTTCTGGCCGAACTGCCGGAACTGGGTGTGGGCGCGCGCGTCAACGGCCGCATCGACCGGCTGGCGGTAACCGACAAAGAAGTCCTGATCCTGGACTACAAGACCAACCGCCCGCCGCCCGCGCGCGAAGCCGATGTTCCAGCCGTTCACCTTGCCCAGATGGCGCTCTACCGCGCTGCCGCCGCCAAGGTGTTTCCGGAGCGTCGAATCGCCTGCGGTCTGATCTTCACTGATGGACCGCGCCTTCTACAGCTTTCCGATGTGGTTCTGGACGCCCAAATGGCGGGAATATTGGCCCGCCTTGACCCGGAGGGGTGGCGTTCCTAGATATTACCCCGCAGTTGTTCAGGAACAGTCCCATGCCCATCAAAGTGTCCGACGCCTCGTTCCAGGCCGATGTCCTGGATGCCAAGAAGCCCGTTCTGGTGGATTTCTGGGCGGAGTGGTGCGGGCCCTGCCGCATGATCGCGCCGGCGCTGGATGAGCTTTCGGCGGAACTGGGCGACAAGGTGACGATCGCCAAGTTGAACATCGACGAGAATCCGCACGTGCCGACCAAGTATGGCGTGCGCGGCATCCCCACCATGATGATTTTCCATCAGGGCCAGGTGGCGGCGACCAAGGTTGGCGCGCTGCCGAAGTCGAAGATCAAGGAATGGATCGAAAGCTCGATCTAGTTTCGGTTGTCATTCCCGCGCAGGCGGCAATCCATTTCTCCGATTGCACCTGGCTCAAAGATGGATGCCCGCTTGTGTGGCATGGCAGGCCGCTAACTGTTTTCAGCCAAGACTTTGCCAGCCAAATAAAGTGACCCGCAAATCAGGATACGCGGGGCCACGTCGTGATTGTCCAGCCGCGTCCAGGCGGTGACTTGCAGCATGGCGTCGTCGAGGTCTTCCGCCGGTGCCGAATCCAACCCCGCCTTGCGCGCCGCATCGTAAAGCGCGCCCGCGCCCAGGCTGTTCGGTTCACCGGGGATCGCGACCGTCACCACATGCCGCGCCAGGCCATTGAAGGCGCGCAGGTAGCCCAGCGCATCCTTGTTCGACAGCATGCCACAGATCAGATAGAGCGGCCGCTCGCCACGCTCTTCCATGTCGGCCATCGCGCGCGACACCGCCTCGGCGCCATGCGGATTGTGGCCGCCGTCCAGCCAGACTTCGGCGCCTTTGGGCGCGGCTTCCACCAGCGGCCCCTTGTGCAGCCGCTGCAGCCGCGCCGGCCATTCCACCGTGGCCAGGCCGCGTTCGACCGCGTCATCCTGGCCCCAGCCCAATCTCTTCCCATCATAACTTCCTGCGTGACGCAGGGCGGCAATCGCGACGCCCGCATTTTCGATCTGGTGGCGCCCCGCAAGTTTGGGCAGCGGCAGATCGAGCAGGCCGGCCTCATCCTCATAGACCATGCGGCCGTGTTCCTGGCGGGTGACGAAATCCTGCCCGTATTCGAACACCGGCACACCCAGCCGGTCCGCCTGACGCAGGATGACATGGCGGGCGATCTCGTTCTGCGGCCCGACCACCAAGGGCGAGCCCTTCTTGATGATACCGGCCTTCTCGGCCGCGATGCCCGCCAGGTCATCGCCCAGGAACTCCTTGTGGTCCATGCCCACCGGCTGGATCACGGTCATGGCGGGATCGGGCACCACATTGGTCGCGTCATACGTGCCACCCAGCCCAACCTCCAGCACCACCGCATCGGCGGGATAGCGTGAGAAAGCCAGGAACATGGCGGCGGCGGTGATTTCGAAGAACGTAATCTCGCGACCCTGATTGACCGCTTCCACCTCCTCCAGCAGAGACACCAGCGCCTCCTCCGAGATCAGCTTGCCGGCAAGCCGGATGCGTTCATGGAAGCGCACCAGATGCGGCGAGGTGTGGACATGCACCTTCAATCCTTGCGCCTCCAGCATGGCGCGGGCAAAGGCGCAGGCCGATCCCTTGCCATTGGTGCCAGCGACATGGATCACAGGCGGCAGCTTCAGTTGCGGATTGCCCAGGGCAGCCAGCAGACGCAGGATGCGGTCCAGCGCCAGGTCGATCTTCTTGGGGTGCAGCGCCAGGAGGCGCTTGAGGACGGCGTCGCTGCGCGTGGTTTCCGACAGCATCAGGTCACTCAAAAATCAAGGGATAGCGGCGATGCCGCCATTACCGGGGCGCCGGGGCATGGAAAGCACCTTGCTGCGCGGCTTTTCCTGTTTCATCAGCATGTGCAACACGCGCGAGAGCGTGGCACGCATCTCCTTCCTGTGCGTGACCATGTCCAGCATGCCATGCTCCAGGAGATATTCGGCGCGCTGGAAGCCTTCCGGCAGTTTCTCGCGAATGGTCTGGGCGATGACGCGCGCACCCGTGAAGCCGATCTGCGCGCCCGGTTCGGCGATCTGGATATCGCCCAGCATGGCGTAGGAGGCGCTGACGCCGCCAAAGGTCGGATCTGTCAACACCACGACATAAGGCAATCCCGCCTCACCCAGCATATCCACGCAGATTGTGGTACGCGGCATCTGCATCAGGGACAGGATGCCTTCCTGCATGCGCGCACCACCCGACGCCACGAACAACATATAGGGTCGCTTTTCCTTGACCGCGGCCTGCAGGCTTTCCACCAGCGCCTCGCCCACGCCCATGCCAAGGCTGCCGCCCAGGAAATCGAAGGGCTGCACCCCGATCATCACCGGCAGGCCATCGATACTGCCGCGCGCGGCAGTGAAGGCTTCGGGCCGCCCGGTCTTGGCGCGCGCCGCCTTGATCTCGTCGGAATATTTCTTCTCGCCCTTGAAGCGCAACGGATCGGCGGGGACGGTCGGCGGCGGCAGTTCGGTAAAGCTGCCGGGGTCGAAGGTATAGGCAAAGCGCTCGGCAGGGCCGATGCGCATGTGATGGTCACAATTGGGGCACACGTTGAGATTGGCCACCAGATCGCGATGGAAAATCATCTCGCCGCAGGACGGGCATTTCTTCCAGAGGTTTTCCGGGGTGTCGCCACCCCGACCGCCGTTGGCGCCCTTGCCGCCGCCCATCATCTTCTTGATGCGGGGGGGAACGATATTGGTGATCCAGTTCATGCCGGCACCTTACCATGACGCGCCGCATGGGTGGAACCGGCGAGCTGGCGGGCCAGTTCCAGGACCTCGGCGACGATTCGGTCCCTGCCCTCGTGCAAATGATTCGCGACTTGGCTGACAATGGCGGAGCCCACCACCACCCCATCGGCGACCCGGGCCACGCTGGCGGCCTGTTCCGGCGAGCGGATGCCGAAGCCAACCGCACAGGGCAGACTGGTAGCCGCCCTCACCCGCGCCAGCGCGGTGCGGACTTCTTCTTCGGGCACAGCCTTGGTGCCGGTGACGCCCGCCACCGACACATAATAGAGGTAGCCGGATGCCTCGCCCAGGATTCGCTTCAGCCGGGCCTCATCGGTGGTGGGAGTGACAAAGCGGATCACATCCACGCCCTGCGCCTGGGCGGGCACGCGCAGGACTTCATCCTCCTCGACCGGCAGATCGACCACGATCAGCCCGTCCACACCGGCCGCGGCGACATCTCTGGCGAAGCGCGCGGTGCCATAGGCATGGATCGGATTGTAATAGCCCATCAGAACGATAGGTGTGTCCCTGTCCGTCTTGCGGAACTTCTCCACCATCTTGAGCACCTTGGCCATGGTGGCGCCGGACTTGAGCGCGCGCACGGACGAGGCCTGTACCACCGGCCCGTCGGCCATGGGGTCGGTGAAGGGCATGCCCAGCTCGATCACATCGGCGCCGGTTCCCGGCAGTTTTTCCAGAATGGCGAAGCTGGTCTCCATGTCGGGATCGCCGGCGGTGATGAAGGGCACGAAGGCGGCGCGGCCTTCCTTCTTTAAAGCGGCGAATTTCGCAGCAAGACGGCTCATATTTTTTCACCCAGCGCATGCGCGACCGAGAAGATGTCCTTGTCGCCGCGCCCCGAGAGACAGACGGCCATGGTCTGGTCCTTGTTCATCTGCCGCGCCACTTTCACCACATGGGCAATGGCATGCGCCGATTCCAGCGCCGGGATGATGCCTTCGAGCTTGGACAGCAGCATGAAGGCATCCAGCGCCTCGCGGTCGGTGACCGAGAAATACTTCACCCGGCCGATATCCTTCAGCCAGCTATGCTCCGGCCCCACGCCCGGATAATCGAGACCGGCCGAGATGGAATGGGCCTCGATGATCTGGCCGTCATGGTCCTGCAGAAGATACGAGCGCGCGCCATGCAGCACGCCTGGCGTGCCCTTGGATATCGTGGCGGCGTGGCGCGGCGTGTCCACGCCTTCGCCGGCCGCTTCCACGCCATGAATTTCCACGCCCGCGTCATCCAGAAAGGGGTGAAACATGCCCGCGGCATTGGAGCCGCCGCCGACACAGGCCACCACCAGGTCTGGCAGACGCTTTTCCCGCTCCATCATCTGGGCGCGGGCCTCGTTGCCAATCACGGCCTGGAAGTCGCGCACCATCGCGGGATAGGGGTGCGGCCCCACCACCGAACCGATGATGTAGAAGGTGTCGTGGACATTGGCGACCCAGTCGCGCAGCGCCTCGTTGGTCGCGTCTTTCAGGGTCCGCGAACCCGAGGAAACGCTCTTCACCTCCGCGCCCAACAGGCGCATGCGGAAGACATTGGGCTTTTGCCGCTCCATGTCCACCTCGCCCATATAGACGGTGCACGGCAGGCCAAAGCGCGCCGCCACCGTCGCGGTGGCCACGCCATGCTGGCCCGCGCCGGTCTCGGCAATGATGCGGGTCTTGCCCATGCGCCTGGCGAGCAGGATCTGGCCCAGGCAATTGTTGATCTTGTGCGCGCCGGTATGGTTGAGGTCTTCGCGCTTCAGATAGACCCTGGGGCCGCCCAGATGCGCGCTCAGCCGCTCGGCGAAATAGAGCGGGCTTTCCCGGCCGACATAATGGGTCAGAAGACCGGACAATTCCGCCTGGAAGGCCGGATCCTTTTTCGCCGCGTCATAGGCCTCTTCCAGCGACAGGATCAGCGGCATCAGGGTTTCAGCGACAAAGCGGCCGCCATAGGCGCCAAAATGGCCGCCCGCATCAGGACCGCTGCGAAGGGAATTGGGAAGCTGGTTCATGCGCTCTGCTTGGCGAGAGAAGTTGGAAAACGCGTGGCGTTGATGAATTGGGCAATGCGCGCGGCATCCTTCACGCCAGGTGCGCTTTCCACGCCGGACGAGACATCCACCAGTTCAGCACCCGACAGTTCGATGGCGCGCGCGACATTCTCGGGATCGAGACCGCCAGCCAGGAACCAGGGCTTGCGGAAGGCTTGACCGGAGAGGATTTTCCAATCGAAAGCCGCGCCATGGCCGCCGGGACGTTGCGCGCCCTTGGGCGGTTTGGCATCGAACATCAGCATGTCGGCAACCTCTTCATAATCGGTCGCCGCGGCAAGGTCCGCTGCCTCCGCCACCGGCAGCGCCTTGATCACAGGCAGGCCGAAGCGCGCGCGGATCTCGGCGGCGCGCTGGGCGCTTTCGCCGCCATGCAGCTGCAGGAATTCCGGCGCCACCGTCTTCACCAAGCCCGCGATGCCCGCATCATCCATGTCGGTAATCAGCGCCACGCTTTTGAGCCGCCCACGCATGCGTTCGGCCAGGGTGCGCGCCCTCTCCGGCGCAACAAAGCGCGGCGATTTGGGATGAAACACCAGGCCACCATAAACGGCACCCGCGCCCGCCGCCGCATCAATGGCGTCAGGGGTCGTCAGGCCGCAGATTTTGACTTGGATCGTCATGGGTTGGGCTGTATGGGCCGCTCAACCCCGGAAATCAAGCAAAGCCGGGAACCACGCTTAAGCGGCTGGAACGCCTAGGCTTTGGGCAATATCCCGCGCCGCCAGGACGGGGTCAGGCGCGCCGGTGATCGGCCGGCCGATGACCAGAATGTCGGCGCCGGCGGCTTGCGCTTCAGCCGGACCCATCACCCGGCGCTGGTCGCCCACCGCCGCGCCCGCAGGCCGGATACCCGGCACCACAAGCAGAAAGTCGGGACCCAGTTCACCGCGAAGGCGCGCAATCTCATGCGCCGAACAGACCACGCCATCCAACCCGCACTGTTGCGCCAGTGACGCCAGACGCAGCACCTGATCGGCCACCGGCGGCACAAGACCGACCGACGGCAAGTCTTCATCCGACAGGCTGGTCAGCATGGTGACGGCGATCACTTTGGTGGACGGCGAGACGCTGCGTGCGGCCCCGACCGCCGCGCGCATCATCGCGGCGCCACCCTGGGCATGAACGTTCATAATCGAGACACCGAGTTCGGCGGCTGCCCGGCACGCGCCTGCGACGGTGTTGGGAATGTCGTGGAACTTCAGGTCCAGGAAGATAGGCAGGCCGGAGCCTTCAAAGCCGCGCACCCCATCGGGACCATGGGCGCTGAAGAATTCCAGCCCCAGCTTCAGCCCGCCAACATGGTCGCGCACGCGCTCCGCCAGTTGGCGGGCGTAATCCAGATCGGTGGTGTCCAGGGCGACGTAGACGGGATTCACACGTCCGGGGTACCGCCATTCAGCCGTTCGCGCAATTCCTTGCCTGTGCGGAAGAATGGCGCACGCTTCTGGCCGACCGAAACCGGCTCGCCGGTGCGTGGATTGCGGCCCATGCGCGAGGGGCGCACCTTGACGCTGAAGGCGCCAAAACCGCGCAATTCAACGCGATGGCCGTCCGCCAGCGCCTTGCTGATCGAATCC
Organism: Rhizomicrobium sp.; assembly: GCA_036488555.1. Classification (GTDB taxonomy): domain Bacteria; phylum Pseudomonadota; class Alphaproteobacteria; order Micropepsales; family Micropepsaceae; genus Rhizomicrobium. Next base: position 14,386 of record DASXHL010000030.1, on the reverse strand, counting down.
AGAACGGTTGTCACGATGCGTTCCACATCGCGGTGGTAGAGGTGCGGATAGCGGGCCGTCAGGCGCGCAACTAATTCAGACTTAATCATCCCCAGGCCCCTTCAGGGACAGTTGCCCGCGATGGAGTCGCGATGCTGAACATAATCTTCCAGTTAAGTTCCCGGGCGTCAACGGGAAGCATCTGAAAAATCAGACTTTTTTGCCCCACCCGGCGATTTCTGGTCCGTAGGCGATGCATTTTGGTCCCGATCTGCCCGTATCTGGGGCGACTTGCACAGTTCCGCCGCCCCATGGAAAGTCCCAGCAAGCAATTAAGACAGCGGAGTGGGACATGAGAATCCGTCATTTTGCCTGGAATCTGGCCCTTGCCGGGGCCCTGATTCTGGGCGCGAGTGCCCAGGCGGCGCCGGCGGCGAAGGAAAGCTGGATCGGCGCCTGGGGCTTTGCCCCGACGCCGCTTCCACCTGGCCTGACCCCGTCCGCCTCGGCAACAACCGCGATTCCCCTGGGCAGCAGTCCGGCCATGCCCACCCCGGCCTCGCCGACCCCACCGCTCCTGGACAATCCCGGCAATGTGCCGGTCGTGATTGCCGACGGCGACCCCTCCAATGTCACCATCCGCCAACTGGTCCGTGTGGCGGTGGCGGGCAAGCGCATCCGCCTGCGTCTTTCCAATGAAGCCGGCAGCGATGCGCTTCCCCTTGGCGCGGTGCATGTCGGCATCGCCGGTCCCGACGGCAGCGTGATCGCTGGCAGCGACCATGTCGTGACCTTCGACAGCAAGGACACCATCACCATTCCCGCCAGCGCGCCGCTGTTGTCGGATCCGATCGACATGAAGGTCGATGCACTTCAGAGGCTGGTGATCTCGATTCACATACCGGGGCCCTATTCGCGCGTCGGTCACGCCGTATTTCAGTATGTCGCCGGCCAGCCCGGCGATCACACCGCCGCCGCCGGCCTGCCCAACCAGCGCATCATGCGCCTGCCCGCTCTGGTGACCGAAGTGGACGTCGATCCGGTGAGCGCCGACGGCGTGATCGTGACGCTGGGCGATTCCATCACCGAAGGTGCTGCGTCCACCAACAATGCCTTCCGCGGCTGGCCCGACCGGCTGGCCGAACGTCTGGCTGCGGCCCATTCCAAATGGTCGGTCGTCAATACCGGCATCGGCGGCAACCGCCTCCTGCGTTATGGCACCGGTCCCAGCGCGCTGGCGCGGCTGGACCGTGACGTGCTCAGCGTGCCCGGCGTCAAGGCCATCATCCTGCTCGAAGGCATCAATGACATCGGTCGCGGCTTCTATCCGCCGACCGAGCCGGTAACCGCCGACGCGCTGATCGCCGCCGACAAGCAGATCATTGAACGCGCCCATGCCAGGGGCATCAAGGTCTATGGCGCGACCCTGACGCCTTACAAGGGCGCGCATTACTACATGCCGGACGGCGAAAAGGTGCGCGAGGCGCTGAATGCCTGGATCAAGACCGGCGGCGCCTTTGACGGTGTGGTGGATTTCGCGCCGTCGGTCGCCGACAAGGCTGACCCCACCGCTTTTGACCTCAACTTTAATCTGAATGACAAATTGCATCCCAATGATGCGGGCTACCAGGCGATGGCAAACGCCATCGACCTCAACCTGTTCAAATAGGGCCTCAAGACACCATGTCCGATCCCGCGCTGGAAGCGCATGAGCAAGCCGAACACGCAGAACATGCGGCGCACGCGAAAGACCCCTTCGTCAGCCGCGTCTCCATCACCGTCGCCATACTGGCGGTGATGGCGGCGACGGCCGGGTCGCTGGAGACGGTGGAAGGTGGGCGCGCCATCACCTTGTCCAGTGAAGCGGTGCTGGCTCAGGACAAGGCCACGGACAGCTGGAACGAGTATCAGGCCGACAGTCTCAAGCGGCACATGTATGAGATCGCGTCCGTCACCGGCAGCGCCAAGGTCGAGGAATATGGCAAGGAAATCTCCAAGGACCACGCCAGCCAGGACAAGGCGCGCGACAAGGCGCAGGAGGCGGAAAAGGACCGTGATGCGCGCGTGAAGGAAAGCGCGCTGCACGAGGAACGGCATCACTGGCTGACCGGCGCCGCCACCCTGATCGAGATCGGCATCGCCCTTTCCACCGTGGCGATCATCACGGCGCGGCGTACCTTCTGGTTTTCGGCCATGGGGCTGGGTGCGGCCGGCGCGGTATTGTTCGCGGTCGCCTATCTGGGAACCTGATCGGGAAAATCAAGCCGCGTCGACCGCCAGATCGCCCTGCTGGATCAGCACGTCGGCGGTATCGAACAGGCTCTGGTGCTCGCAGATCAGGCCGTCCCTCACCGTCCAGCCGAGGAAAATGTCAAATTTGACATAACGGCCGGAGGGCTGGTGCAGCGCTTCGGCCTCGAACAGGCCCCACACCCGATCGTCCTGGGCGGTTATGGCGCGCGCATCAATGCGCATGATGTGATAGCGCGAAAACAGCAGCGCGCTGTATTCACGCACGCCGGCAACGCCGCGATGGACGCCCCCGAAGCGGAAGAAGTGCGGCGGCGCCGACGCGTTCCACACCACGTCGGGACTGAGCGCCGCGAACAGCGGCTCCAGATTGCCCTCCTTCATCGCGGTCGCGATGCCCAGCATAAGTGCCTTGTTGGACTGTTCTTGTGTCATCAGACGATTCAAGCCTCACATGGCGGACAGGTAATGCCAGCCGGAAATCGGCAAAATTGGGACGGAATATCCAGGCAGACTGCGCGCGTATCGCCCTCGCAGACGCGGTGAAATCGCGCGTGGCTACAGCGCATACTTAACAAGTCAACGAATGCCAATCGCTGCATTGTCGCACAACGGTGACATATCAGCAGGCATGTCAGAAAACGGAACAACCGGCCGCTGGCAACGATAATTCTTAACCTGCAGCGAGATGTTGAAGGCTCGTTGGCGCAAGATCCCAAGCTTGCCGAATTGTGGCTGGAAAGAGGCCGAGGGCAGTGATTGGCGGAAGACTGGGGCATCGAACTGACCCTGGGCCACTCCCGAGTGCAGAATTATTCCAGCGGCCGGTATCTGGTGAAACCCGACCGGCTGCATGCCCGCGCGGAGTTCGTCGCCCGCCATCTCGAATTTATCCACGGGGTTGTGATGCGGCATCGGCGACGGTCATGCTGAGATTGGCGAATTTTTGAATTGCTGCGGCACAGCAAGCCCGGGCTTTGCGACAACTTGATGAGAAGCCGAACTTGCCGTCGGGCCAGCCTCCACTTACGGTCCCAGCCAGTTCAGGGGCGTAAGGGACAATCAGAATGATGAATCGCAGAGACTTGCTGGCCAGCGCGTCGGCCCTCACCTTGCTGGGCGCATTGCCGGCCAGAGCGCAAGGCCAGGCCCCCGCCGAGACCGAGTGGCTGCATTACGCCAACGACCTTTCCAGCACCCGCTACGCGCCGCTGGACCAGATCGGTGCCTCGAATTTCAACCAGCTCGATCTGGTGTGGCGCTTCTCCACCAATGCACTGGGTCCCCGGCTTGACGCCGACTTCATGTCCACGCCACTGGTGGTCAAGGGGCGGCTCTACACCACCGCCGGCTTCCGCCGCGACGTTGTCTGTCTGGACGCGGGCACGGGCGAGCTTCTGTGGATGCACCGCTATGACGAAGGCGAGCGCATCGGTTCGCGCGGCGGCCCGGGCCTGGGCGTGGGCTATTGGACCGATGGCACCAGCGAACGCGTCATCTATGTCACGCGCGGCTACAACATGTTCTCGCTGGACGCCAGGACCGGCGTGCCCGATCCGGCCTTTGGCCAAAACGGCATGGTGGACCTGCGCCAGAATGACGACCAGACCATGGACCCCAACAAGGGCGTGATCGGTTTGCACGCCCCGCCGCTGGTGGTGAAGGACACGATCGTGGTGGGCGCAGCCCCCACACTCTATGCCAAGGGCTATGTGCGCGGCTTTGATGTGAAGACGGGCACGCGCAAGTGGATCTTCCACACCATTCCGCGCAAGGGCGAGTTCGGCTACGAGACCTGGACCACGCCGGGCCAGGCGGAAGCCGCCGGCAATACCGGTTCGTGGGCGCCGATGTCAGCGGATGAAGAGCTGGGCCTGATCTATGTACCCGTCGAACTGCCACAGACCGACATGCTGGGCGTCACCCGCACCGGCGACAATCTGTTCGGCGAAACCCTGGTGGCGCTGGACATCGAGACCGGTCAGCGCAAGTGGCACTATCAGATCATCCATCACGGCCTGCAGGACCGCGACATCTCCGCTGCCGGCATCCTGTGCGACATCCCGCACAACGGAAAGACGGTGAAGGCCATCGCCCAGCCGACCAAGCAGGGCTGGGTCTATGTGCTGGACCGCACCAACGGCAAGCCGGTGTTCCCGATTCCGGAGAAGCCGATTCCCAAGGGCGAAGTGCCGGGCGAATATTATCCGCGCACCGAACCCATGCCCAGCGCGCCGCCGGCCTTCGCCAAGCAGGGCGTGACGGTGAACGACCTGGTCGATTTCACGCCGCAGATCAAGGCGCGCGCGCTGGAAATCGCCAGCCATTATCACATGGGCCCGCTTTTTGAACCGCCGGCGGTCACGAGCGACACGATTTTCGGCACGCTGAATCTGCCGGGCCTGCAGGGCGGTGCCAACTGGCCGGGCGGTTCCTACGATCCGGACACACACATCCTCTATATCTATGCCAAGAACCAGTTCGAGATCACGGGCGTGACCGTGCCCGGCGGCGGCAAGCCGCCTTTTCAGCGTGGCGGCCAGCCCGCGGCAGGCAGCGCCGATGCCAATGGCGGCGCCTTCGGCGGCGTCGCCAGCCTGAAGGGTTCGAGCGGGCGCGGTCGTGGCTCGGTCGGCCGCGACGGCCTCAACGACCCCATCGTGCCGGGCATGATCTCCATCGAAGGCATTCCCCTGATGAAGCCGCCTTATGGTGTCGTCACCGCACTCGACCTCGCCAAGGGCACCATGGTGTGGCAGGCGGTACATGGCGAAACGCCGGACGCGATCAAGAACAATCCGCTGCTCAAGGGCGTCACCATTCCAAAGACCGGCCAGTCCGGCATTCTGGGCACACTGACCACCAAGACGCTGGTGATCGTGGGCGATTGCGGTCTCTTCACCGACGACCATGGCCGCAAGGGCGCACGGCTGAGGGCCTATGACAAGGCGACCGGCGAGGAACGCGGCGCGGTGTTCATGGACAAGGTACAGACCGGCGCCCCCATGACCTATATGCACGAAGGCAAGCAGCACATCGTCGTCGCGGTGGGCAGCTCGTATGGCGCAGACCTTCTGGCCTTCGCCCTGCCGGGCGGGGCGGAAGCCGCGACCATCCGCGAGGAGCGCTGAACTTGGGCCGCATCGCGGTTGCAACGGCGGTACTTTGCGCCGCCCTGGCAGTCATGGGCCAGATGCCCATGCCCAAGCCCTTGCCACCCGATCCCTTCGGCCCTCCACAGCGTCAGTGGGCGCATCTGGCGGACGGCAAGCCATGGGGCACCACCGCCGGCATCGAGATCGGCCCGCATGGCGAGATCTGGGCTATCGACCGCTGCGGCGATGGCAGCTGCGACGGCTCGAACATGGCGGCCGTACATCAGATCGATCCCGCGACGGGGCGGCCCATCCGCAGCATCGGCGCCGGCCTCTTCGTCATGCCGCATGGCCTGCATGTCGACAGGCGCGGCAATGTCTGGGTAACGGACGCGGCCGTGGCCAAGCATGGCGGTCCCAAGGGTGAGCAAGTGATCAAGCTGTCGCCCGACGGCAAGATTCTGATGCGTCTGGGCACCGCGGGCGCTTCCGGCGGCGGCCCGACGCACTTTCATGATCCCGGTGACGTGGTGACCGCGCCCAATGGCGACATATTCGTGGCCGACGGTCATGGCACCGTGTCGCCGGACCTGCCGCCCGACACCATCACCCGCATCATCAAGTTCACGCCCGACGGCAAGTTCATCAAGGCGTGGGGAAGCCTGGGGTCGGGCAAGAGCCAGTTTCGCAATCCGCATGCGCTGGTTTTCGACTCCCAGGGTCGCCTCTTTGTTGCCGACCGCGTCAACGGCCGCATCCAGATCTTCGATCAGGACGGCAAATGGCTGACGGAATATCGCGGCTTCAATCATCCGAGCGGGTTGTTCATCAAGAACGACACGCTCTATGCCAGCGACTACAACAGCGAAGGCCAGAAGGGCATCTATATCGGTGATGCCAGGACCGGAACGCTGAAGTATTTCGTGCCCGACGACCAGGCGGGTGAAGGCGTGGCGCTGGGGCCAGATGGCACGCTCTATGCGGCGACGCCCAGCGGGATCACGCGGTTCCTGCCCAGGAAGGCGCAATAGCGGCGTATTGGCCTTCCTGATAAGCTTGTCACAAGCGATAAAAACAGGGAAACGCCATGCTCAATCGCCGTCATTTCATCGTCAGGAGTTCCGTGCTGGCCGCGGCCGGGCCGGCGTTTGCCAAGGGGCTTGATCCCGCCGACAGGAACATCAGTTTCGGGACCACGGGCTCCATCTTCGGTACGTGGCCGAATACCGGCACGCAGAATTCCATCTCCATGAAGATGTCCACCAACATGCCGATGATGCTGGCGGACGTGAAACATTATGGACTTGAAGGCTTCGAGCCCTATTCCGGCCAGGTGGTGCAGTTCCTCGACAATCCCATGGCCTTCAAGAAGGAGCTGGATGCCGCCGGCGTGAAGCTTGCCAGCGTCGGCGATTTGCCGCGCAAGCCCTCCGACCACGCCGGTGACACTTCGGTCCCTCGCGGCGCCGCCAATGCCACGGTCGATTATCCCTGGCTGGGCGGCAAGGGCCGCGACAAGCTGATCGCCGACATGGAGGCCTGCGCGCGCGACTTCCTGCAGCCGCTCGGCGTCGATCACTGGAAGAACAATATGGGCCCCCGCCCGCCGGGCGGTCCCAGCGACGATCAGCTCAAGGCGCTCGCCGACACCGCCAACGAGATCGGTCACCGCACCCAAAAGTACGGCGTGAAGCTGTCGCTGCACGCCCATATGTGGGGCCCGATGGAGCGCGAACATGATTTTCGCCGGGTGATGGAGCTGACCGATCCCAATTACGTCTTCCTGATCATGGACACCGGCCACAATGTGCTGGGCGGCATGGATGTGGTGAAGATGACGAACGAGTTCTTCCCCCGCATCACCGAATTCCACCTGAAAGACACCTTTCCGCATTGGCGCGGCAATGCCCAGGGTCCCACCCAGGAAATGCACCGGCAGAAAAGCGTCTATGCCTCGGTCGGTCAGGGCGGCGGTGTGGACTTCCCCGGCGTCTTCGCGGTCATGCGCAAGAAGCACTTCAAGGGCTGGGCGGTGTTCGACATCGACGCGCCGCGGCCCGGCGACGGCACCGGCAGCGTGGACGATAACATCGCCGCCAGCGTCCGCTACATGCGCGAGGTCCTGAAGGTGAATCTGCCTGCGCCGCCGGCCAAGGGCCTGTTTACCGAGGCATAAGGCCTATTCGCAGACCATGCTGAAATTGGCCTGGGCCATGGCCGAAGTCCCGCTGCCGCCCATGGTGGCGGGATGGCATGCCTGGGGATTGATGCTGCGCATCTTCTCCGATGGCTGGAAATGAATGCCGTCCGCGGCCAGGTCCATGCCGTCCTTGCGATACTGCGCCCATTGCGCATTGGTCCGGCATACTTCCGGCCCCCGGAGGCGCGAGCGCGGCAGCATCTGGGGCGAACGACAGGTGATGGCGTTGGGATCGCCCTCCCCGCTGGGATCCCTGGCGTAGCTTTTGGCTGGCGCCCCTGCATCAGTCGGCACAGTTGCGGATTCGGCGAAAACCGGCGTGGAAAGCAGGACAAGGACAATCGCGGCAAGTTTCATGGTCATGCCCTTTCCATACCGACGAGCATTTTACCGGAAGACGGGCTGGAACTGAACCAACTCAGGGCGCGTGGACAAACAACCCAATTGTGAGGGCGATACCAATCAGCACCGCGGCTGCGCGCAAAACCTTCTGGTTCACCCGGCTGACCATATGTCCACCAACCCAGCCGCCGATCAGCGCGCCGGTGCAGGCAATAGCGGCCTGCAGCCAATGGACCTGAGGCGAAAAGACGAAGATCGCCACGGCGCTGGCATTCATCACACCGGCGAGCACATTCTTGCTGGCGCTGGCATTGCGGATATCGAGCCCTGCCGCGGTCAAGGCCGCCAGCATCAGAAAGCCGATGCCGCCACCGAAATAACCGCCATAGACCGAAATCACGAATTGCGTGATGCCGGCGCCCGTCCTGCCCAGAACCGGCGGGCGGTCGGCCTTGCGCGGCACAAAACTGCCCCAGGCGAAGACGGTGGTAGCAAACAGCACCAACCAGGGCACCAGATGGCTGAAGAAGGAGGACGGCGTCACCAGAAGAAGCACCGCACCCACGATCCCGCCCACGAGCGAGATGATGAACAGCACCCGGAAGGACAGTCCTGCGGCGCCCGAAACATGCTCACGCCCCGCCCAGCTGGACGCGACCTGACCCGGAAACAGCGCAATGGTCGAGGTGATGTTGGCGGCCAGCGCCGTCATGTTGGTGAGCATCAGGGCCGGCAGGCTGAGGAAGGTGCCTCCGCCCGCCAGCGCATTCTGCACGCCTGCCCATACCGCGACGGCAAAAAGAATTATCAGTTCCACAGTCATGGCATCCGCCATGCCATGACCTCATCCAAAGGTAAAGGCGAAGGCCTGCACACCAGGATCCAGGAACTGGATGGCGAAGGTATGGTCGCTGTTCGTGGCCGAGGCGCTGTCCAACCGGATCAGTTGATAAAGCCGCTGGCCTGTCACCGTGCCGTTGCCATCGGTATCGGTGTCGCTGCCATGGCTCGCACCCGGCGGCTGGCCGTCGAGCATCACCTTGAAGCGCACCGGCTTGCCGTTGGCGCCGGGCCCCAGCACCAGATGCAGGTCGCGGGCATGGAAGCGGAAGATGATCTTTCCGCCCACCGCATCGAGCGCGGATTTTTCCTCCCCGATGGTCCAGCGGCCTGTAAAGCCCCATTGGTTGGGCTGGAGCGGGAACGGCGTTTCATAATTGGCGGACTGATCCATATGCGCCGGACCGGCGGCGAAATTGGTGCCCCTGCCATAACCGACATAGGTTTCGGGTGAGCGGCTTGCGTCATCGGGCGTGGCGGCAGCCTCTACCCCTCGCGCCCTGGGATCGACGATGCCGCCGGGCACATCCTGGTTGCCCGCCTCGCGCAGCAGCTGCTGGATCACGCGCTCGGAGTCGTCATATTCGCCTTCGCCGAAATGATGATGACGGATGCGGCCCTCAGCATCGATGAAATAATGCGCCGGCCAGTATTCGTTGTTGAAGGCCTGCCAGATGATGAGATTGTTGTCCAAGGCGACCGGATAGGTGACGCCAAGCTCGTGCACGGCGCGCTTCACATTGTCGGGGATTTTCTCGAAGGCAAATTCGGGCGCATGGACACCGATCACGACCAAACCATGGTCCTTATACTTCTGCGCCCAGGCTTCGACATAGGGCAGCGCACGCAGGCAGTTGATGCAGGAATAGGTCCAGAAATCGACCAGCACCACCTTGCCGCGCAGCGAAGCACGGGTCAGCGGCGGCGAATTCAGCCATTCCACCGCGCCGTTCAGTTCCGGCATGGTGCCTTCCACCGGCAGGTTGCTGCCGGCAACCGCGATGCGCTCGGTCTTGCGGCCAAGGCCCACGCCCTGCAGCAAGGATTGTTCAAGCCCATTGGTGCGGGTGAGCGACAGACGTGTGAGAAGCCCCGTGTCCAGGCCCCGCGCGATGGCGGCGACACCCGCCAGGACCAGCACACCCAGCGCGCGGCGCACCCATTCGCCCACACCCATGCTTTTCTTCATCGCGGTGAAGACGCCCCCGCCGATCAGAAGCGCCGCCGCCAGCGAGGTCGCCGCGCCCAGCGCATAGGCCAGCAGCAACACTGTGGTGGAAGCGCTGGCGCCCCTGATCGCGGCACCGGTCAGGATCAGGCCCAGGATCGGGCCGGCGCAGGGCGCCCATAACAGGCCGGTCGCCACGCCAAGAAGCAGCGAAGACCCGATGCTGCCCTGCCCGGCACCCGCTTCGTTGGAGAGCCGCGAACCCACAGCCACCAGAGGCCGGGTCAAGCGATCGGCCAATTGCGGCAAAAGCAGAGTCAGGCCGAACAATGCCAGGAGCAGCATGGCGGCGATACGGCCCCATTGGTTGGCATGCACCGCCCAGCTTCCCCCCAGGGTGGCCAGAGTGGCGATGACCGCGAAGGTGACAGCCATGCCGAGAAGCAGCGGAAGGCCGGAGCGCACAAAAGGCTGGTCCGAGCGCGCGAAGACAAAAGGCAGGACCGGCAGGATGCAGGGGCTCAGGATCGTGAGGATGCCGCCCACATAGGACAGCAGGAACAGGGTCATCGGGCGCCTCCGGCGGGCCGTGTCTAGCACATCTGCCGGATATTCGGGGGAAGCCGGCCGCCGTTACAGGTCAGACCGACCTGCGCAGTGCCCGTCCGATGACGAAGCCCACAACCAGCCCGGCTAGCGCAGCAATCAGGGCGAATTTGAAGACCAGCCCGATCAGCTTGAACACGACAAAGGCGATAACCGCCAAAAGCAGCGCCAGGCCGACTTCAAGGGTTCGCATCAGGCCCCTCCAGCTTCGCCCGAAGGAGTAGCAGCTTTTCTGAACTCGCGCATGCTCGTCAAGAAAAGCTAGGCATTCGCATTCAGCGTGTCGGCCAGCTTCGCAGCCTCGCCCTGGACAATATCTTCCCTGCAGCGCGGCGGTTCAGGACGTGCCTTCATCCGCCGGGCGTCAGGCCGCAGGCTGTCAATTGGGGCGGGTCTTGTTTTGCGTTCTTGGGTCATAACCAAAGAACGTCTCAAAGCCGGATCGGTTTAGAGAAAACCCGGCGAGGTCGGCCACCAGTTCGGATTGCGGGCGATCCTGGCGGAACGCTCCATGTGCGACTGGCTGGCACGAAAGCCGCGGGCACGATAACGGCTCAGCACGTCGCCGACGAAGCGGACATAGCGCACGATGAACTCGGCCACCGCATGCAGCTTCTTTTTTTCGACCAGCGCACGGCCGCCGGCATAGTTCTGCACCTTGTACTGGCCATGATCGCATTCAATGCCCCAGCCGCCAACCAGGCGCTGGTCACGGCCGCGTTCCAGCCAGCGATCGGCCAGTTCGGGATGACGCTTCAGCGCCTCCTCCACATCTTCCACCGTCAAAGCCTGGGGTGAATCGAGATAACCGGAATGCAACAGCAGACGTGCGGTGGATTCGTCGCCACGCTCATAGGCTTCGGGCATCTCGCTGATTTTTTCTGCCAAGGTCGTGTGAAGGGTCATGTGCCACCGTGAATCAATTGGGGGTAAAGATTCAATGCGGTTCCCGTCGCCCGGTTTCGGCTGCCTTCAAAATGCCCTCAAAATATCCCCGCCCATTTTGCGAGAGCCTGCCCTGCGGCTTTTGCGCGGGGCCGGTTTCCGTCGCCGGTCTATAGTTCCTGCGCTTCAGGGGCGCGAAATGACCGCACATCTGACATGGCGCGACACGCTTCTGGCGGTTGCAATCGTCTTTGTCTGGGGAACCAATTTTGTGGTGATCCGGATGGCGCTGGATGCGCTGCCGCCTTTGTTCCTGGCCAGCCTGCGGTTCCTGCTTGTCTTCTTGCCTGCTTCCTTCTTTCTGCCGCGCCCGAAGGTGCCGTGGGCGAATCTGGTGATCTATGGCGTGTGCATCGGGATGCTGCAGTTCGGCGCCCTGTTCATCGCCATGAATGGACGCATCTCGCCGGGACTGGCCTCGCTGGTTGTGCAGATGCAGGTCTTTTTCACCATCGCACTGGCGATGCTGCGCACCGGCGAAAGGCTGAAAGCGCACCAGTTGCTTGCCTTCGCATTGGCACTGACGGGCATGGGATTGATAGCCGCCCATAACGGCCACGGGACCACGGCCCCGGGACTGAGCCTGGTGCTGGTGGCGGCCCTAGGCTGGTCGCTGGGCAACCAAGCCAGCCGGGAAGCCGGAAAGGTGAACATGCTGGCTTATGTGGTGTGGGCGGCGCTGTTCTCCGTGCCGCCCCTTCTGGGCCTGTCGCTCTGGCTGGAAGGGCCCGCGGCCATCGTCGCCGGCATTCAGCGCGCGGGCGCCGTCACCTGGGCCTGCGTGCTGTGGCAGTCGGTGGGCAATACCATGTTCGGCTATGCCTGCTGGGCGTGGCTGCTGTCGCGCTATCCGGCCGCGACCGTCGCGCCCCTCTCACTGCTGGTGCCGGTGTTCGGCTTTGGCGCCAGCGCGCTGCTGTTGGGCGAACCCCTGCCCCTGTGGAAGATCGAAGCCACCATCCTGATCATGGCAGGACTGGCGGTAAACGTCTTGTGGCGGCCGCGCAACGCCACCATCAGCGGCGAGGCGGCCTAGCCTCGCCACCGACAGCCCGGCGCGCAGCCTTCGTCGTCAGACGCGCTGCTTGAAGATCAGGTAGGTGAAGGTATGGCCCGGGGTGGCGGTGAACAAGTGCACCAGACCGGGTGGAACCACCAGCCGGTCGCCGGGATGCAGCGTGATGGTCTTGCCGCCCGCCAGCGCCCCGCCGCGCATCTCCAGGTCACCCACATCATGCGCGCCCTGCTGGGTGCCCCCGTAGGTGATGGTGCCCTCGCCATCCAGAACATGGATGTAGTCATACCAGTGGCCATGCGCCTCGGACTGGGTGTTGATCGTCCGGGTGACATATTCGATGAAATAGTTCTCGTGATCGATCACGATCTTGGACTGCGGCTTGCCATCGGTGCGGTGGGTCAGCGCCTCCACCTCTGCCGCGGGCTGGTAGAGAAAAGCATCAGGCGGGGTGGTATGTGGCGCGGGCGCCGTGCCTCCCGGCGCCTGGGCCACGGCCGCCGCACTCAACGTCACCAGCGCGGCACCAGCCAGAAGTCCCCAATATCGCATATGCATTCCTCCCTGTTATCTTTGGAGGAACCTTAGCGGCGCGCGAGTCAAATGAAAGAGGCGCCTTCCCGAAAGAAGACGCCCCCTGTCTGTCGCAAATGCGAAAACCTTAGCGCTTGGTTTTCTTCTTTTTGGCTTTCTTGGCTTTCTTGACTTTCTTGGCCTTTTTGGCGGCCTTCTTCGGCGCCTTTTTGGCTTTCTTGGCAGTCTTCTTGGCCGCCTTCTTCGCCTTCTTCGCCTTCTTGGCCTTCTTCTTCTTCACCGTCTTCACCGGCTCGGCCGGCGTGCCGGTAAACAGGCCCGCGACAGCGGCTTCCAGTTCAGCGGCTTTTTCGGCCAACGCACCCTTCTTCGCCATGACTTCGACTCCTCATCTGTTGATGAATTCAAGCTAGTCGATTCTGGCGGGAAACAAAAAGGGGCGCGGCCTGCGCCGCGCCCCTTTTCGTGCGTAAGGGTAAGACGATTACTCGTCGCCTTTCTTCTTGGCCGGAGCCTTCTTCTTGAGGGCCGCGCCCAGGATGTCGCCCAGGCTGGCGCCGCTGTCGGAGGAGCCGTACTGCTCGACGGCTTCCTTCTCCTCGGCCACTTCACGAGCCTTGATGGAGAGGGAGACCTTGCGGGTCGCCTTGTCCACGCTCGTGACCAGGGCGTCGACCTTGTCGCCCTTGCCGAAGCGTTCCGGGCGCTGGTCGTTGCGGTCGCGCGCCAGATCGGCCCGGCGGATGAAGGACTTGACGCCGCCTTCCAGCTCCACCTCGATGCCGCCGTCGTTCACTTCCGTGACCGTGCCGGTGACCACCTGGTTCTTCCTGAGGGCGCCGCCGCCGGCACCCGCCTTGTCGATCGGGTCGCCTTCCAGCTGCTTGATGCCCAGGCTGACGCGTTCCTTCTCCACGTCGATGTCCAGCACCTTGGCCTGGACCACCTGGCCCTTCTGATAGTCCTTGATGGCTTCCTCGCCCGGCTTGGACCAGCTCAGATCGGAGAGATGGACCATGCCGTCGATGTCGGAATCCAGGCCGATGAACAGGCCGAATTCGGTAATGGACTTGACCTCGCCTTCAATGACGGTGCCGACCGGATGGTTGGCGGTGAAGTTGTTCCAGGGATTTTCCTGGGTTTGCTTCAGGCCAAGGCTGATGCGGCGCTTGTTGGAATCCACTTCCAGCACCTGAACATCCACTTCCGTGCCGGGCGTGACCAGCTTGGAGGGGGCCAGGTTCTTCTTCACCCAGGACATTTCGCTGACATGGACCAGGCCTTCCACACCCGGTTCCAGCTCCACAAAGGCGCCGTAATCGGTGACATTGGTGACCTTGCCGGTGAATTTGGCGCCGACCGGATATTTGACGCTGACGCCTTCCCAGGGATCGGTCTGGAGCTGCTTCATG
>DASXHL010000074.1:0-2724 GCA_036488555.1 Rhizomicrobium sp. | reverse complement strand
ACCTGGGCGAGGACGCCGAGCTGCCGGCGGTGATCCGCGCGGCGCTGAAGGAGATCGGCCGGTGAGCCGCATCGTCTCGGGCGAGCCGCAGGCGGCGGAGGCCTACGACCGGGCGCTGAGGCCCCAGACGCTCGCCGAGTTCGTCGGCCAGGCGCAGGCCAAGGGCAACCTGAAGGTCTTCATCGATGCCGCCCGCGCCCGCGGCGAGGCGCTGGACCATGTGCTGTTCTATGGCCCACCCGGATTGGGCAAGACCACCCTGGCCCAGATCGTGGCGCGCGAATTGGAAGTGAATTTCCGCTCCACCTCCGGCCCCGTTCTGGCCAAGGCGGGCGATCTGGCCGCCATCCTCACCAATCTGGAGCCGCGCGACGTTCTCTTCATCGACGAGATCCACCGCCTCAATCCCGCGGTCGAGGAAATTCTCTATCCGGCGATGGAGGATTATGAACTCGACCTGGTGATCGGGGAGGGGCCGGCCGCGCGCTCGGTCAAGATCCAGCTTGCGCCTTTCACCCTGGTTGGGGCGACCACCCGCTCCGGCCTGATCACCACGCCATTGCGCGATCGTTTCGGTATTCCGGTGCGGCTGAATTTCTATACGCCCGACGAACTGCTCTCGATTGTCGAGCGCGGCGCCCGTGTGCTGGGCTTCGCTTTGACGCGCGACGGCGCGCGCGAGATCGCCGCTCGTTCGCGCGGCACCCCGCGCATCGCGGGCCGGCTGTTGAAGCGCGTGCGCGACTTCGCCTCGGTCGCGAAAGAACCCACTGTCGATGCCAGGATCGCGGATGCGGCCCTGACCCGGCTGGAGGTGGATGCCAGGGGGCTTGATGCCTTCGACCGGCGTTATCTTTCTCTCATCGCGGAGAATTTCAGTGGCGGGCCCGTGGGTATCGAAACCATCGCCGCCGCGCTGGGCGAGGCGCGCGACGCGATCGAGGAAATCGTCGAGCCTTACCTGATGCAGCAGGGGCTCGTGCAGCGTACCCCGCGCGGGCGTGTGCTGACATCGGGGGCTTATGGCCATATGGGCCTGCCCGCGCCCGCCCAGAACCCGGCGCAGACCGGGCTGTTCAGCGACGAAGACCAATGACCATTCCGGTGCTGGAGACGGAGCGGCTTTTGTTGCGCGCGCCGCGGCTGGCCGATTTTCCGGACCATGCGGCAATGTGGGCGCATCCGCGCACCACCCGCGATTTCGACGGTTACGCTTATGACGAGGAATTGTGCTGGTTGCGTTTTCAGCGGTCCCTGGGTCAATGGCATTTGTTCGGCTTCGGGCCCTGGTCGCTTGAGGAAAAGGCAAGCGGCCGCTATCTCGGCAGTGTCGGCTTCTTCCATGGCAAGCGTGCCATCGAGGTGCCTTACCGCGACGCGCCGGAAGCCGGCTGGGTGATCGTGCCCGACCGCCATGGCGAGGGTCTGGCGCGGGAGGCCCTGGGCGCAGCTTTCGTCTGGGCTGATGACAACATCGAAGCGCCACAGATCTGGTGCATGATCAATCCCGCCAATGCGGCGTCCAAAAAAATTGCGGAGATGTTCGGCTTCCATCGGGCGTCGGATGCGCAGTACAAGGGCAAGCCGGTTGAGACATATTTGCGCGCCCGCGGGACGTTTCCATGACAAAGCTGCAAGGTCTGGGTTCGTTCGAAGGCAAGACCCACATCCTGCCCATCAGCATCTATTATGAAGACACCGACCTGTCGGGTGTGGTCTATCACGCCAACTACCTGCGCTATATGGAGCGCGGCCGCACCGAATTCTTCCGCCTGGCGGGCGTCGCGCGCGCCAGGCTCGAGGATGAGGAGCCCACCGCCTGGACCATCCGGCGAATCGCAGTCGAATATTTCCGCCCGGCCCGGCTGGATGACCATATCGCGGTCCATTCCGTCCTGACCGAAGTAACAGGGGCCCGCCTCAAGGCGCTGCAACGCGTCCGCTGCGGCGAAAGGCTTTTGGTCGAGGGACGGATCGAAGCCTGTATAACCACGTTAAAGGGCAAACCGCGACGGCTGCCCAAAGACGTGTATGACACCCTTGCGCCTTTCGTGACCACGGAAGAAACTTGAATTTATTTGTCAAATTTCGGCCAAGATCGGCGCGCATGAGCCCCCCGTCAGCCGATCGGCGATAAAAGGTTTTTCAATGATCAAGCACGCCGTTGCCCTCCTGTTCCTGGTCCTCGCCGCCATCCTTGTTCCTGCCGCCCTGTCGCGGGCCCATGCACAAGCCCCCCAGAGCCCCCCCATTGCCGCACCTGTAGGACCTGCCGCCCAGTCTGAATCGCTGGCAGCCCCCCCCGGCGCCACCGGTGAGGGCGGCCCTCTGGGCGGCGACACCGGCGGTTTCTCAATCGTCTCCACCTTCATGCGCGCCGATCATGTGGTGCAGTCGGTGATGGTGTTTCTGCTGCTGGCCTCGCTCTGGTCCTGGACCATCATCTTCAACAAGCTGGTGACGATTGGCGGCCTCAAACGCAAGGCGCGCCGGTTCGAGAAGCTGTTCTGGTCCGGCCAGTCGCTGGACGAGCTCTACCAGCAATTCGCCGCCAAGAACGACCATCCCATGGCGGCCATGTTCATCGCCGGCCTGCGCGAATGGCGCCGCGGCTTCGAAGGCACCGGCAATTTGCGCGAATCCATGATCCCCGGCATCAAGGACCGCATCGAAAAAGCGATGAGTGTCACCATCCTGCGCGAGACCGACAGCATCGAAAAACAG
>DASXHL010000065.1:0-14228 GCA_036488555.1 Rhizomicrobium sp. | reverse complement strand
TCTTCCTTATGCCGCCTGAGCCGTT
This sequence comes from Rhizomicrobium sp., assembly GCA_036488555.1. Taxonomy (GTDB): domain Bacteria; phylum Pseudomonadota; class Alphaproteobacteria; order Micropepsales; family Micropepsaceae; genus Rhizomicrobium. The sequence goes on along the minus strand of DASXHL010000065.1, from coordinate 14,203 downwards.
CCGCCCACCGTCAAGCCGTCCAGCCGCAAAGTGGGCTGGCCCACGCCCACCGGCACGCTCTGGCCGTTCTTGCCGCAGGTGCCGATGCCGGTGTCGAGCTTCATGTCGTTGCCGATCATGCTCACCCGCGTCAGCGATTCCGGGCCCGAGCCGATCAGGGTCGCGCCCTTGATCGCGTGGCCGAGCTTGCCGTCCTCGATCAGATAGGCCTCGGTGCAGCTGAACACGAACTTGCCGTTGGTGATGTCGACCTGGCCGCCGCCGAAGTTGGTGGCATAGATGCCCTTCTTCACACTGGCCAGGATTTCGCCGGGCTCCTTGTCGCCGCCCAGCATATAGGTGTTGGTCATGCGCGGCATGACGGGCGAGGCATAAGACTGACGCCGGCCATTGCCGGTGGGCGCGACGCCCATCAACCGGGCATTTTGCCGATCCTGCATATAGCCCTTCAGAATCCCGTCCTCGATCAGCACGGTGCGATGGGTGGGCGTGCCTTCATCATCGATGGAGAGCGAGCCACGGCGGCCATCGATGGTGCCGTCGTCCACCACGGTGACGCCGGGAGCGGCAACGCGCTCGCCCAGCAGGCCTGCGAAGGCAGAGGTCTTTTTGCGGTTGAAGTCGCCTTCCAGCCCATGGCCAATCGCTTCATGCAGCAGGATGCCGGGCCAGCCCGGACCCAGCACCACGGTCATCTCGCCGGCGGGGGCGGGAACCGAGGTCAGGTTGACCAGCGCCTGGCGCAGCGCCTCGTCGATGGCGCCCTGCCAGTATTCGGGATCGAGATAAGTCTCATAGCCGCTGCGACCGCCGCCGCCGAAGCTGCCCGATTCCTGACGGCCGTTTTCCTCCACGATCACCGAGACGTTCAGCCGGACGAGGGGGCGGATGTCGGAATATTGCTCGCCGCCGGCGCGGATGATCTCGATGCGCTGCCATTCTCCCGACAGGCCGGCCGAGACCTGCCGCACCCGGGCGTCCTTGCCTCGCGCATAAGCGTTCATCTCCTCCAGCAGCTTGATCTTCTTCTCGAAGCCCGCGGTCTGGAGCGGATCGATGTCGGTATAGAGTTTGATGTTGCTGCGGGCAGGGGGCGCCGCCGCCACGCCGGAGTAACCGTGCGAAACCGCGCGCACCGTCGCGCCGGCCCGGGCGATGGCCTCTTCGGAGATCTCGCTGGCATGGGCATAGCCGGTGGCTTCGCCGGCCACCGACCGCAGGCCAAAGCCCTGGCTGGTATCGAACGTGGCGGCCTTCAGCCGGTTGTCGTCGAAGCTGAACGATTCGGACTGGCTGTATTCCAGGTACAATTCCCCGTCGTCCGAGCCCTTCAGCGCCTCATCCACAGTCTGCTGCACCCGGTCGCGGTCCATGCCGGTGCGGGAAAAGAAAAGATCGTGGTCAGCCATGGCTTGCTCCGGATGCTGGGGATGCGCGGCAAAAAGCCCCGCGAAAACGCCTGTCGGCCCCTAGATATCGGGGGTCAAAGCGGTTCCGGCAAGCGCCACAGGCAAAAACGCAGCCTCAGCGTCGAACCTCGTCGCCGCTCCCCCTTGGGCAGGAGACGCCCAAAACATGGGCCGTGCCATAAGGTCGCAATGACTTTAAGGGCTTAACCCCTCTAAATCGCCGCCAAGAATCTGAAAAAGGGCGGGGATTCCACCGCCCCGATTTTATGCGAGGTCGCGAACGATGTTTTTGCGGAAATCCGGCATTGGTGCCGCGGCGATGGCCCTCCTGGCCTTTTCGGGCCTTCCAGCCCTTGCCGTGCCCCAGGCTTATGAGACGGGCTTCCAGGCGGCGGCTTCGCCCGTCATGGAGCAGAACGAGGATTTCCATCGTCTGCTGCTCTGGATCATCGTGGCGGTCTGCTTGTTCGTGCTGGGGCTGCTGGTCTGGATCGTCGTCAAATATCGCGCGGGCGCCAATCCGGTTCCCTCCAAGGTCCATCACAATACCTTGCTGGAAGTCGCCTGGACCCTGATCCCGGTGCTGATCCTGGTGTTCATCGCGGTGCCGTCCTTCCGCCTGCTGTATTTCGAAGCGGCCATCCCCAAGCCCGACGTGACCTTCAAGGCGATCGGCAAGCAGTGGTTCTGGAGCTACGAGTATCCGGGCTCCGCCGCCGGCTTCACCTATGACAGCGTCGGCCTCAGCGACGCCGATGCGGCCAAGGCCGGCAAGCCGCGCCTGCTGGGTGTCGACAACCCCGTCTATGTGCCGGTGAACAAGGTGATCGAGGTCGACACCGTCGGCGCCGACGTGATCCATAGCTGGGCGATGCCCCAGATGGGCGTGAAGATGGACGCCGTGCCGGGGCGCATCAATCGCACCTGGTTCAAGGCCAGCCAGATTGGCGTGTTCTACGGTCAGTGCTCGGAACTGTGCGGCGCCCGTCATGCCTACATGCCGATCGAGCTGCATGTGGTGAGCGATGCGGACTATGCCGCCTGGCTTGCCGCTTCCAAGAAGAAGTTCGCCGCGATTGAAAACGACGCCACCCGCGTCGCGTCGAAATAGGAAACACCGCCATGACAACCACCTTCGACGCCCATCACGACGACGCCCACCATGGCGGCGACCACGCCCACCACCCCACCGGCTGGCGGCGTTACGTCTATTCGACCAACCACAAAGACATCGGTACGATGTACCTGATCTTTGCCATCATGGCGGGCTGCATCGGCGGCTTCTTCTCCATGATGATGCGCGCCGAGCTGATGTATCCCGGCCTGCAGGTGTTCAAGGAACCGCACACCTTCAACGTGTTCGTGACCGGCCATGGCCTGATCATGGTGTTCTTCATGATCATGCCCGCCATGATCGGCGGCTTCGGCAACTGGCTGGTGCCCCTGATGATCGGGGCGCCCGACATGGCCTTCCCGCGCATGAACAACATTTCCTTCTGGCTTTTGCCCTTCAGCTTCGCGCTCCTGGTGCTTTCCATGTTCGTGGAAGGCGATTCCGGCGGCATCGGGGTGGGCGGCGGCTGGACCATCTATGCGCCGCTTTCCACCACCGGCTCGCCCGGCCCGGCCATGGATCTCGCCATCTTCTCGCTGCATATCGCGGGCGCGTCCTCGATCCTGGGCGCCATCAACTTCATCACCACCATCTTCAACATGCGCGCGCCGGGCATGACCCTGCACAAGATGCCGCTGTTCGTGTGGTCGATCCTGGTGACCGTGTTCCTGCTGCTGCTGTCGCTGCCGGTGCTCGCCGGCGCCATCACCATGCTGCTGACCGATCGCCACTTCGGCACCGCCTTCTTCAATGCAGCCGGCGGCGGCGACCCGATTTTGTACCAGCACCTTTTCTGGTTCTTCGGCCATCCCGAAGTGTACATCCTGATCCTGCCGGGCTTCGGCATGATCAGCCACATCATCGGCACCTTCTCCAAGCGTCCGATCTTCGGCTATCTCGGCATGGCCTACGCCATGGTCGCGATTGGCTTCATCGGCTTCCTGGTCTGGGCGCACCACATGTACACGGTGGGCCTGAGCGTCGATACCAAGGCCTATTTCGTCTTCGCGACCATGGTCATCGCGGTGCCCACCGGCATCAAGGTGTTCAGCTGGATCGCCACCATGTGGGGCGGCTCCATCGAGTTCAAAACCCCCATGCTGTGGGCGATCGGCTTCGTCTTCCTGTTCACCGTGGGCGGCGTGACCGGCGTGGTTCTTGCCAATGCCGGCGTCGATGTGGTGCTACAGGATACCTATTACGTGGTGGCCCACTTCCACTATGTGCTGTCGCTGGGCGCGGTGTTCGCGATCTTCGCGGGCTTCTACTTCTGGTTCCCGAAGTTCACCGGCTACATGTACAACGAGACGCTGGGCAAGCTGCACTTCTGGATCACCTTCATCGGCGTGAACCTGGCCTTCTTCCCCATGCACTTCCTGGGCCTGGCCGGCATGCCGCGCCGCTATGCGGACTATCCGGACGCCTATGCGGGCTGGAACTATGTCTCGTCCATCGGCGCCTTCATCGCGGGCTTCGGCGTGCTGGTCTTCCTGACCATGGTCGCGGAAGCTTTCGCCAAGAAGCGCAAGGCGCCGGACAATCCCTGGGGCGTGGGCGCCACCACCCTGGAATGGACGCTGTCCTCGCCGCCGCCCTTCCATCAGTTCAACGAGCTGCCAAGAATTAAATAGCCGGATCAAGCAAGCCATGTCCCTTTCACTGGCCTACACCCGTGTCACGACCGTCGGCGACTTCTTCGCGCTGCTGAAGCCGCGCGTGATGTCGCTGGTGATCTTCACGGGGCTGGCCGGTATTGTGGCCGCGCCTGGGCACGTCAATCCGTTCATCGGCTTCACCGCGTTGCTCTGCATCGCGGTGGCGGCCGGGGCGAGCGGGTGCCTCAATATGGCTTATGACAGCGACATCGACCGGCTGATGACCCGCACCGCCACCCGTCCCATTCCCATGGGCCATGTGGCGCGGGAGGAGGCGCTGGCTTTCGGCTGGACGCTTGCGGTGGCCTCGGTCGCCACCATGGGCCTGTTCGTGAACTTCCTGGCCGCGGGGCTGCTCGCCTTCACGGTGTTCTTCTACGTCGTGGTCTACACGCTCTGGCTCAAACGCCGCACGCCGCAGAACATCGTGATCGGCGGATTGTCGGGAGCGTTGCCGCCCGCCATCGGCTGGGCTGCCGTGACGAACAACCTTTCGCTGGCCCCGCTGCTCCTGGTCGCCATTGTCTTCATGTGGACCCCGCCGCATTTCTGGGCGCTGTCGCTGTGGCGTTCGGGCGACTATGCCCGCGCCGGCGTGCCAATGCTGCCGGTGGTGAAAGGCAAGCGCCACACCCGCTTCCAGATCCTGCTCTATACGCTGGTGCTGGTGCCGCTTGGCGTGCTGCCGGCCTTCCTGCATATCGGCGGTTGGCTCTATCTGGCGGCTTCGGGCGGGCTCGGCCTGTGGTTCCTGGTGGAAGCCATCGCCACCTATTTCGAGAAGAACGAACAGAAGGAGCCTGCGGCTCGTCGCCTGTTTGGTGTGTCGCTGCTCTATCTGGCGGCGCTGTTCGCCACCCTGATCATCGAGAAACTGGCTGGCTTGCCGGCGCTGACACTTCCTTTGGCGATCACGTGAGGGATGATGATGCCCAGCGCGCGCGCCGCAAACGCAATATCGCACTGGGGCTGGTGCTCGCCGGTGTGGTCATGCTGTTTTATCTGATGTCGATCGTGCAGTGGCACGAACATATAACCCACTAAAGGGGCAAGGCCTATGAGCAGCGACGTGAAGCACGACTATCACCTGGTGGACCCGAGCCCGTGGCCGGTTGTGGGTTCGATCGGTGCCTTCACCATGATGGTCGGCGCCGTGTTCTGGATGAACAAGGACTATACCGGCTTCTTCGGCCTGCCGGTGAATGGCCAGCCCTGGATATTCATCATCGGCCTGGCGCTGGTGCTCTACACCATGGCCGGCTGGTGGCGCGACGTGATCCGCGAATCGGTCGTCCTGGGCAACCATACCCCGGTGGTGAAGCTGCATCTGCGCTATGGCATGCTGCTGTTCATCGCCTCCGAAGTGATGTTCTTCGTTGCCTGGTTCTGGGCCTATTTCAATTTCGGCATCTTCCATAGCGATGTCGGCGTGCCCACCTGGCCGCCCGCGGGCATCACCACGCTGGATCCCTGGCACTTCCCGCTGCTCAATACCCTGATCCTGCTGTTCTCGGGCACCACGGTGACCTGGGCCCACCACGCCATCCAGACCGGCGACAAGAAGGGCGCGGTGCAGGGTCTGATCCTGACCGTCATCCTGGGTTTCAGCTTCACCTGCGTGCAGGGCTGGGAATATGCCCATGCACCTTTCACCTTCGGCTTTAACAATCTGGCGGTTGCGCCCTTCACCGACCCGGCGCATGCGGCGCTGGCGGCCGGCGCCGGCAATTTCGACGCCATCTACGGCTCGACCTTCTTCATGGCGACCGGCTTCCACGGCTTCCATGTCATCGTCGGCACGATCTTCCTGACGGTGTGCCTGTTCCGCGCGATTGCCGGCCAGTTCACCCCCACCCGCCACTTCGGCTTCGAGGCGGCGGCCTGGTACTGGCACTTCGTCGACGTGGTGTGGCTGTTTCTCTTCGCCTGTATCTACGTCTGGGGCGAGGGGCCTATCGTTCAAGGCTAGTCTTTTGGCCCCTGAGTGCGTCGCGCCTTCGCTCATGGCCTTCTTGGCCACATCGCTCGGCGCTCCTGCTCAGGATGCCAAAATCCTTAGCCCTGTGGTTTCGCGTTGAACCCGCCCAACACATCCATCGCCATCCTCAAGGGCCTCTGTCCGCGCTGCGGCCAGGGGCCTTTGTTCGACGGCTATATCGCGTTGAAGAAACAGTGCCCGGCCTGCGGCCTGGACTATGCCATGTTCGATGCCGGCGACGGGCCGATGGTGTTCGGCATCCTGATCGTGGGTGCCATCGTCTGCGGCCTGGCGCTGTGGGTGGAGTTCACCTTCCAGCCGCCGCTCTGGGTCCATGCGGTCTTGTGGCTGCCCCTGATCTTGATCCTCACCGCGATATTCCTGCGCCTGTCCAAATCGGCGCTGCTGGTGCTGCAGTATCGACATAAGGCGGGCGAGGGCAGGTTGGGATGACTTTCCGTCCCTATCCGGGTATGACCGTCGCCTGCGCCATCCTGTTTGCGCTCCTGTGCGGGCTGGGCGTGTGGCAGCTGGAACGGCTGCAATGGAAGCTGGCGCTGATCGCCACTGTGAACGGCCATATGGCGGCCGCACCCGTCACGCTGGATGAGATCGCCGCCATGCCGCCGGACGAGGCGCAATATCGCCGCGTCACCCTGCAGGGCCACTTCGACCACGCCAAGGAGGCCTATGTCTTCACCACGGATGCCACTGGTAGCCCGGTCTATCATGTGCTGACGCCGTTTCTGACCGACAGCGGCAAGACCCTGATGGTGGATCGCGGTGCCGTGCCAAAAGAAAAGCTCGATCCATTGAGTCGTGCCGCCGGCAACGTCATCGGCAACGCGACGGTAACCGGCGTATGGCGCGTCCCCGACGCGCCGGGCCTGTTCACGCCGCAGCCGGATCTGGCGCACCGCACCTGGTATGCCCGCGATATCGCCGGCATCGCCGCGGCCGACCACATCACGCTTTCCCGGCCCGTGCTGGTGGAAGCCGACGCCATGCCGAATCCCGGGGGGCTGCCGCGCGGCGGCCAGACGGTGGTCAGCTTCCGCAACCAGCATCTCTCTTACGCCGTCACCTGGTTCGGGCTGGCGATTGTGCTGCTAGGTGTCTGGTTTTCCTATAATATTTCAAAGGGGCGGATCGCCCTCAAATAGGTGGTCGGCCGCGGCCTGCCGCCCTATAACCCCCTCGCCATGATGTTCATTTCCACCCGGGGCCAGGCTGAGCCCGCTTCTTTTTCCGATGTCCTGCTGGCGGGTCTCGCGCCCGACGGCGGCCTGTATCTGCCGCAAAGCTGGCCGCAGTTCTCGGCCGCCGAAATCGCCGCCTTCAAGGGCATGCGTTACCAGGACGTGGCTTTCACGGTCCTGTCCAAATTCACCGCCGGTTCTTTCAGCGACGCCGAGCTGCGCGAAGCGATCGAAGCCGCCTATTCGGATTTCGATGCGCCCCAAGATGGCGTTGGAAATGTCGCGCCCTTGGTCGAAATGGGGGAGGGCCGCTACCTGCTTGAACTGTTCCACGGCCCCACGCTCGCCTTCAAGGACATTGCGCTGCAGATCCTGGGTCAGTTGTTCAGCCGGGCGCTCGCCAAACGCGGCGGCCGCGCCACAGTGGTCGCGGCCACCTCCGGCGATACCGGCTCTGCGGCAATCGCCGCGCTGGGCGGGCTGCCCAATATTCTGACGGTGGTGCTGCACCCTCATAACCGCGTCAGCGATGTGCAGCGGCGTCAGATGACGACTTCGCCGCACGCCAATGTCGCCAATGTCGCCATCACCGGCAGTTTCGACGACGCCCAGTCGCTGGTGAAGGCGCTGTTCGCCGACAAGGCGTATGCGGATGGGATTTCGCTCACCGCCGTCAATTCGATCAATTTCGCCCGCATCGCGGCGCAGTGCGTCTATTATTTCACCGCCACGGCGCAACTGGGCAGGCCTGCAACCTTTGTCGTGCCCACCGGAAATTTCGGCGACATCTTCGCCGGCGAGGCGGCGGAGCGCATGGGGCTTTCCGCAGAGCGCCTGGTCATCGCCACCAACGCCAATGACATCATGGCGCGCGCGTTGAACGATGGCGTCTATGCCTCAGGCCACGCGCACGCGACCTTGAGCCCTTCCATGGACATCCAGGTCGCCTCCAATTTCGAGCGTGCGCTGTTCGAAGCAGCGGACCGCGATGCCGATTGGACGGCCGCCGCGATGAGCGACTTTGCCCGCACGCGCAGGCTTGCGCTGCCGGACGCCGTTCTGGAAAAGCTGCGCGCTCGCTATAGCGCCTTCGCCAGCGACGATGCCGACACCCGTGCCGCCATCGCCGCGGTTTACAGGGAAACCGGCCGTATCATCGATCCGCATACCGCCGTCGGCGTCGCCGCCGCGATGAAGATGCGCCCACGACAGGATCAGCCGCCATCGCCGGTGGTGGTTCTGTCCACCGCCCATCCCGCCAAATTCCCCGAAGCCGTGACGGCGGCGATCGGCAGGGCGCCGGAGGTCCCGTCCCGGCTGGCCGGGTTGGAGCAACGGGCTGAAAACTATGTGGTTTTGGCGCCCGAAGCGTCTTTGATAAAGCAGATCATCTCTTCTAAACTGGCAGCATGACACTGGAAATTTCCAAACTTTCCAATGGTTTGACGGTCGTCACCGACCCGATGCCGGGGCTTGAGAGCGCAGCCGTCGGCATCTGGGTCAACACCGGCAGCCGCAACGAACGCCCGGAGGAAATGGGCGTCTCCCATATGCTCGAGCATATGGCGTTCAAGGGCACGGCGACGCGCAGTGCCCGCGCCATTGCCGAGGAGATCGAGGCGGTGGGCGGCATCCTCAACGCCTATACCGGCCGCGAGCAGACCGCCTTCCATGCCCGCATCCTCAAGAACGACGTGCCGCTGGCGCTGGACATCATCGCCGACATCCTCACCAGCCCCAGCTTCGAACAAGCGGAGCTGGAGCGCGAGCGCCAGGTGGTGCTGCAGGAGCTGGGCCAGGCGCGCGATACGCCCGACGACATCGTGTTCGACCATTTGCAGTCGGCCATCTTCAAGGACCAGCCGCTGGGCTGGCCGATCCTGGGCGAGGAAGCGACGGTCAATGCCTTCAGCCGCCAGATGCTGAAGGATTACATGGCCTCGCAATACCGGCTGGAGGGGATGACCCTGGTCGCTTCCGGCGCGGTGGAGCATGACGCGATCCTGAAGCTGGCGCAGGAGAAATGCGCCGGCCTCAATCCCGGCACGGTGCAGCCTTGCGCACCGGCCCATTATGTCGGCGGCGATTTCCGCGCGGTCGAAGATCTCGAGCAGGCCCATGTCGCCTACGCCTTTCCGGGCCTCTCCAATCCGGATGCCGACTATTTCGTGGCCCAGGTCTATGCGACCGCGCTGGGTGGTGGCACCTCTTCGCGGCTGTTTCAGGAAGTGCGCGAGAAGCGCGGCCTTTGCTATTCCGTCTACGCTTTCTCGAACGGTTTCCAGGATTCCGGCTTCCTCGGCATCTATGCCGGCACCGGCGAAAACGAGGCGGCCGAGCTTTCCGCCGTGATCGCCGGCGAGATGCAGGCGATGACCACAAATCTCACCGAAGGTGAAGTGGCGCGCGCCCGCGCCCAGCTCAAGGTCTCGCTTCTGATGGGGATGGAACGTCCGGGAACGCGCGCCGAACAGATCGCGGGCCAGCTTTTCGCGCTTGGCCGCGTGCAATCGGCTGCCGAAATCGTGGCCCAGCTCGACGCCATCGATGTCGCGGCAGTCAAGGCCTATGCCGCGCGCGTGGTCGAGGCCGGCCATCCCACCATCGCCGCGGTCGGACCGGTCACAAAGCTCGAGCCGCACCACGCCTTCGCCCGCCGCTTCGGTTCCAAATTCCTGGCGAACGCGGCGGAATAATGGTCAAGGCCGCTCTCGCCAAGACCAGCCCCATCGCCTTCATGCGCGGGCTCACCTTTCCGGGCGGCCAGCAGCCTGTTATCCGGGGCGAGGGCGTCTATCTGCGCTATCCGCGTATCGCCGATTATCCGGTGTGGGCCAAACTGCGCGGCGAGAGCCGTCAGTTTCTCACGCCCTGGGAGCCGGTATGGGCCGATGACGAACTGACCCGCGGCGCTTTTCGCCGCCGCATCAAGCGCTACCAGAAGGAGACGCGGCTGGATTCGGCCTATGTCTTCTTTGTGCTGCGCGAGCGCGACGATGTGCTTCTGGGCGGCTGCACGCTGTCGAATGTGCGGCGTGGGGTCACCCAATGCTGCACCATGGGCTATTGGATTGGCGCCAAATTCGCCCGCCAGGGCTATATGACCGCGGCGGTGAAGGCACTGATCCCTTTTGTGTTCAAGACGCTGGGGCTGCACCGCATCGAGGCGGCCTGCCTGACCGACAACGACGCGTCCAAGAATCTGCTGGCCCGCACAGGGTTCCGCCAGGAAGGCCTGGCGCGCCGCTATCTCTTGATCAACGGCGAATGGGCCGACCATCTGCTATTTGCTTTGCTCAAGGAAGAAGCGCAGCTAGGTTGAGGCGCTTTCGGCGATACAAGGATACATGAACGCATTTCGCCGCCTGGCTTTGTCTTTATGCGTGCTGTTTCTGGCGGCGACGCTTGGTGCCCGCGCTGCTGACAAGCCTGCAAGCGCCATAAACTTCGGCGCCAGCGACAATGTGCTGGAACTGAAAAATGCATTGTCGCCCTATCGCGCGCCTGGCGGCACGGAAGCGGACGGTTCTTCCTGGTACATCGTTCAGGTCTATAATGACTCGGTGAGGCCCGCGACCCGCGTGCTGCTCGCCGGCCAGCCGCCGCGCGCGGCGCTCTCGCCCATTCCACGTCGTTCGCGGCCCGCGATCCTGGCGGTGGCAAGTTCGGATTCCGGCACGGTGGTCGAAACCGCGTCCGCCTATGGCCGCCGCGCCTGGCGCGTGATCGTTCCGCCGGTCTCAACCGTTGGCCTCGCCATCCAGGTCGGATCGGCGGACACGCCGCCAGCCCTGTCGGCCTGGACCGAGCCGGCGCTGTCCTCGCACAACCGCCAGCTCGCCATCTTCATCACAGCGGTGGGCGCGTTGATCGGGGCGGCGGCGCTGATCACGGGCGGTCTTGCCGTGCTGATCGGCCATGCGGCGCCACGCTGGGTGGCGGTGACCCTGCTGATGCTCCTTCTCAGCTGGTTGTCGGGCACCGGCATGTTCGACGCCAATATCGCCACCCGCATCGGCGGGCCTTACGGCCTTTCGGCCTTCCTCACCATCCTGGCGCTGGCGGCAGGCGCGCGGCTGGCCGACGCCATTATTCCGTTGCGCGACAACTGGCCCAAATATGAAAAGCTGTTCCATCGCTGCATTTACGGCCTCATCGGATTGGGCGCCCTGGCCTATCTGGGGCTGCCGGGCGCAACCATTGTGACCGACATCGCCATTGTCGCGGGTTCGATCGTGGTTGCGGCCTATCTGATCTATTGCGGCCGCACCGGTCACAAGGCGGCGCAGGTGATCGCTCCCAGTGCCGCGGCCTTTGCGCTGGTGGCGGTTGCGGCTGCAGTGATGGCGCTTGGTGGTTTGGGCGAGAATCTCACCGGTCCCGCGGCGACCGGCGGATTTGCCGCGGCAGGCGCGATCCTGCTGGCGCTGGCGGTGATCGCCTCGGAAGAGATCGCGGTCTTGCCCTTCCTCCACGGCTCCCATGCCGCGAAATTGCTCGAAGCCCAGGCCCCGGCGGACGACACCGTTGCGGTCGATCCCAATGCGCCTTTCAACAGCCTGGCGCGCGCCGCGATCGGGGCGGCACATCAGGGCGTGTTCGATCTGGATTTCCGCGCCGGGCTTCTGACGCTCTCGGCGGAAGCCGCCCGGATGGTGGGCCTTTCCGCCCACGAGGCGACGCTGTCGCACAGCGACTGGATAGGCCTGGTCCATCCCGAGGACCGTGAGGTCTATACCCATGCGCTGGAGGATTATCGCAATCGCCCCGGTCTCGCCTTCCGGCTGGAATTCCGCGCGCGCGCCGGAGCTGCGCCCTATCGCTGGCTGGAGCTGCGCGCCACGATTGTGAGCGAACAGGATGTTCCGTCCGATTGCCTGGGGCTGATCTCCGACGTCACCCAGCGCAAGGAAGCGGAATTCGCCGCCGCCCAGACAGAAGCCGAGCGCAGGCACGATGCTGTGCTGCCGCGCGATCGGCTTACCGGGCTTGGCAACCGCGTGGCGCTGATGGAAGTGCTGGATGGCCTGGGCGAGGGCCTTGGCAACGTGCTGTTCGCGTTGCTGGATGTGGACCGGTTCAAGGCCATTCACGCCAGTCTGGGCGACGCTGGCGCCGACGCCATCCTGAAACTGTTGGCCGAGCGGCTGGCGGGGCTGGGCGAGCCGGCGCAGGTCTTCCGCGTCGGCGGCGACAGTTTCGCCTTCCTTTTCGCCAATCCGCGCCGCGCGGCCCAGCCTATTGGTAATGCGCTGGTGGAAGCCTGCGCCAGGCCCCATCGCGTCGAAGGCCGCGACGTCTTCGCACCGGTGAGCATCGGCCTTGCCACCGGCGCCCAGAGCGAGGACCCGTTCGCCCTTATCAAGAATGCCGAGCTGGCTCTGATCGCCGCCAAGAAACAGGGTGGGGCCTGCGCCCGTCTCTATTCGTCAGAGCTTGAGACGCTGGCGCCGGGCGACAGCGTGGCGCTGGAAAGCGAACTGCGTCATGCCTTGACCGCCGACCAGCTGGATGTGTTCTACCAGCCCATCATCCGTCTTTCCGACCGCAGCGTAGCCGGGTTCGAGGCGCTCCTGCGTTGGCAGCATCCGGTCAAGGGCCTGATCTCGCCGGCCGATTTCATCGCCCATTCCGAAGAAACCGGACTGATCGTGGAACTGGGACGGCTGGCGCTGGAACGCGCGGCCAGCGACCTGGCCCATTGGCAGCGCTATTTCCCGCTCAAGCCGCCCTTGTTCGTCAGCGTCAATCTTTCCCGCCGCCAGCTGAAGGATGCGGGCTTCGAGGCATTGCTCAGGACGGTACTGTCGGGCAGCGGCATCGCGCCCGGCACACTCAATCTGGAGATCACCGAAAGTGCCATCGCCGATGACGCCAAGGTGCTTCCGATCCTGGCGCGCATCCGCACCGCTGGCGCCGGCCTGTCGATCGACGATTTCGGCACCGGCGCAAGCAGCTTGAGCGAATTCCGCAACCTGCCGGTGGACACGGTGAAGATCGACAAGAGCTTCCTTGCCCGCCATGGTGGCACCGACATCGACACTGACGGAGAGGTGGTCTTGTCGAGCATCGTCGCCATGGCCCATGAGCTCAAGCGCGCGGTGGTGGCGGAGGGTGTGGAAAGCGAGGCCGACGCCCAGTTCCTGGCCAGGATCGGCTGCGAATTCGGCCAGGGCTATTATTTTTCGCCCGCGCTCGACGTCACGGCGGCACTGGATTACATCGCAAGGCATTATAACACCGCATCTACTCCCGAAATCGGCTGATCCTTTAAAAAACGGAGACATTCATGACGATCAAAATCGGCGACAAGATTCCCTCTGCCACCCTGATGGAAATGAAGGATGGCAAGCCCAGCCCGGTGAAGACCGACGATTTCTTCGCCGGCAAGAAGGTGGCGCTGTTCGCGCTGCCAGGCGCCTTCACGCCTACCTGCTCGGCCAAGCATGTGCCGGGTTTTGTCGATAATCACGATGCCCTCAAGGCCAAGGGCGTGGACGAGATCGCCTGCGTCTCGGTCAATGATGCCTTTGTGATGGGCGCCTGGTGCAAGGATCAGAAGGCCGAGGGCAAGGTCCATATGCTGGCCGACGGCAATGGCGATTTCACCCGCGCGCTGGGCCTGGAATTCGATGCCAGTAAATTCGGCATGGGCAAGCGCAGCCAGCGCTATTCCATGGTGGTGGACAATGGCGTGGTCAAGTCGCTGAATGTGGAAGAGCCGGGCGCGTTCGATGTGTCCAGCGCCGAGTATCTGATGAACTCGGGCCAGTTGCCCTAAGGCGCGGTTCTTTTGCGTCCTGGGTTCGTTGCGCCTTCGCTCGTGTACTTCTTGTACACGTCGCTCG
>DASXHL010000063.1:0-35442 GCA_036488555.1 Rhizomicrobium sp. | reverse complement strand
CGGGCCAGCAGATGCGGCCAGGTCTGTGGTCCGAAGGCCAGGCTGCGGCCCGGCTTTTTGCCTGGCAGCGCCGACAGGCCGTCGGGCCCGCCAAGGATGAAGGCCAGGTCCTTGGTGCCGACATCGCGCAGGCTTCCCAGCATCTCGGCAAAATCCTCGGAAGTCATGCCCTTGCCCCGCGCGTCCAGCAGCACGATATGGGCCCCCTCGGGCAGCCGGGCGGCCAGGCGCTCGGCCTCGTCCTTCATGCGGATGCTGGCGTCCCTGTGCTTGGAGATGGGCAGCTCCTCCACCGCCACGGCCGAGAAGCCCATGTTGCGGCCCAGCTTCCTGGCGCGATCGCAGAAATCCTCGACCAGCAGGCCTTCCGGCGTGCCGCGCATATGGCCGATGGCATAGAGGGACAGACGCACTATCGGCGGCCGCCGACCGACCACATGCCTTCCAGGTCGTAATAGTCGCGCACTTCCGGGCGGAACAGATGCACAATCACGTCGCCCGCATCCACCAGCACCCAATCGCCCTGGGCCTGGCCGTTGACGGGGCGGGTGCCATAGCCGCCCTCCTTCAGCCGCCGCGCCAGATGTTCGGCCATGGCGCTGACGTGACGCGAGGAACGCCCCGAGGCAATCACGGCCGCGTCGCACAAGGCCGACCGGCCTTCCAGATCGATGGTGATCACATTCTCCGCCTTGTCGTCATCCAGCGAGGCGAGAATGCGCGTCAGCAGATCGCTCTGCGGCGCGGGCTTTCTGGCCGGCGCGGCGGTCTTTTTGGCAGCAGGCTTGCTGGGGGATTTGCTGGAGGATTTCCGGGTGGCCTTCTGGCCGGCTTTTTTGGTGGCGGCCTTCTTGGCCGGGGCCTTCGCTTTGGCTTTCTTGGCAGGCTTCTTGGCGGCTTTCAGGGCAAAGTTCCTTTGCGGTCAGGAAGTGAGGTTTACCATGGCCTCGGCGGCGGCACCAAGGGCCAGCTCGCGCAACGAGGTCGAGCTTTCCCAATTGCGCCGCCCGTCCAGGACCACCAGCGACGGCGCGGGACCCAGATGCCGGACCACGCCCATCAGCCTGGCCAGCGGCGCATGGAGGGGCGCCAGCACCGAGCCCGGCCGGCGCACCACCACGATGGGAACGAGGCGCGCGATCTGCCGCCAGCGACGCCAGCGCGCGAACTGTTCCAGATTGTCGCTGCCCATCAACCAGACGAAACGGATTTGCGGGAACCGGCGCTTCAGCGCCCGGATCGTGTCGATGGTATAGCGCGTGCCCATCCGCTGTTCGATATCGGTCACGCGAATGAAAGGATGATTCCGGGCCGCGATGCGCGCGCGAGAGAGCCGCACGCCCAACGCATCCGGTTGCGGCTTGAGTGGATTGCCCGGCGACACCAGCCACCAGACATAGTCCAGCTTCAATGCTTTGCGCGCGATCTCGCTGACATAGAGATGGCCCTCATGGGCCGGATCGAAACTGCCGCCCAGAAGCCCAATGACCAGCCCGTCACGGACGGGGCCGGGCGCGGTGATCCAATGCGTCCTGGGATTCAGCGGTCTTGCCCCGTCAGGTCACACGCCTTCACGGCCGCGTCTGTCCGGTGCCCCGCACCACATACTTGAAGGTGGTGAGCTGCTCGGCGCCAACCGGCCCGCGGGCATGCATCTTGCCGGTACCGATGCCGATTTCCGCGCCCATGCCGAACTCTCCGCCATCGGCAAACTGGGTGGAGGCGTTCCAAAGCACAATCGCGCTGTCCACGCTGTTCATGAAGGCTTCTGCCGCGGCAGGATCTTCGGTGACGATGGAATCGGTATGGTGCGAGCCATACTGCTCGATATGGCGGATGGCCTCTTCCAGCCCATCGACCACCCTGACGGCGATGATGGCATCGAGATATTCGGTCTTCCAGTCTTCCTCGCTGGCGGGTTTGGCGGCCGGATAGACGGCGCGCACCGCTTCATCGCCGCGGATCTCGCAGCCGGCTTTCGCCAGATCCTCCAGGATCGGCAGGCCGTGGGAATTGAGGATCGCGCGATCCAGCAGCAGCGTTTCCGCCGCGCCGCAGATCGACGTGCGCCGCATCTTGGCGTTCAGCGTGATGCTGCGCGCCTTTTCCAGATCGGCACCGGCATGGATGAAGACATGGCAAAGACCTTCCAGATGCGCCAGCACGGGCACGCGCGCCTCGTTGATCACCCGGCCCGTGAGGCCCTTGCCGCCACGTGGAATGATCAGGTCCACCGCGCCATTCAGGCCTTCCAGCATCATGCCGACCGCGGCGCGATCGGTGGATTCCACAAGCTGGATGGCGGTTTCGGGCAGGCCGGCCGCCTTCAGGCCCTCCGCCATGGCCTTGCGGATCTCGCCGGAGGAGCGGATGGAATCCGATCCCCCGCGCAGGATGGCGACATTGCCGGACTTGAGCGCCAGAGCCCCGGCATCCGCCGTCACATTGGGGCGGCTTTCATAGATGACGCCGATAACGCCGATCGGCGTGGCGATGCGGGCGATGTCGAGCCCATTGGGCCTCGACCAGCGCGCCAGCTCGCGGCCCACCGGATCGGCCAGCGCCGCCACTTCCTCCACGCCCCTGGCCATCGCTTCGATGCGTGCGTCATTCAGGGTCAGCCGCTCCACCATGGGGGCGGCCATGCTGGCCGCTTGCGCGGCTTCGATATCGGCCCTGTTGGCGGCCAGTATCTCGGCGGCGCGGCTGCGGATCGCGGCGGCGGCAACCTTCAGCGCCCTGGTCTTGGTTTCGTCGCTGGCTTCGCGCATGGCGCGCGCGGCTTCACGCGCGGCGGCGCCGATGATCACCATCTCCGCGGTCAAATTTGCGAGCTGGGCATCGGTGGAATTGTGGACCGTCATATTCCGTTTCCCGTCAGGATCAGGTCGTCGCGGTGGATCATCTCGTCGCGGCCACGATAGCCCAGAATGGCCTCGATTTCGACCGTGCGTTTGCCGGCGATCTGCTCCGCATCCGATGCATTATAGGCCACAAGCCCCCGGGCGATTTCGCGCCCATCCCGGTCTTTCACCACCACCGCATCGCCACGCTCGAAACGGCCATCGATCTGGCGGATGCCGGCCGGCAACAGGCTTTTGCCTTCCTTCAACGCCCGGACCGCGCCCTCGTCGATCACCAGCGCGCCTTCGGGCCTGAGCACACCCGCGATCCAGCGCTTTCGGGCCGCGGCCGGGGTGAGCGAGGCACGAAACAGCGTGTGGCGCGCCCCCCCGCTCGATGATGACAAGTCCAGGGACGACAACGGATTTCGGGTTTCGCCCTTGGCCAGGATCACGTCACAGCCTGCGCCCATGGCGATCTTGGCGGCGATCAGTTTGGAAGTCATGCCACCGCGGCCAAAACCGGAAACCGAGCCGCCGGCCATCGCCTCGATCTCGGGCGTGATGGCGCTGACTTCGGGGATGTGCGTGGCGGACCGGTCGCGGCTGGGATCGGCGGTGTAAAGCCCGTCCACGTCGGAGAGCAGAACCAGCTTGTCCGCGCCCATCATCGAGGCGACGCGCGCGCCCAGCCGGTCATTGTCGCCGAACTTGATCTCGGCGGTGGCCACCGTGTCATTCTCGTTGATCACCGGCACGGCGCCCAATCCCACCAGCGTGCCCAGCGTGGCGCGGGCATTGAGATAGCGGCGGCGTTCCTCGGTATCGCCAAAGGTCAGCAGCACCTGGGCCGCGACGATGCCGCGGCTGGCAAACATGTCGGCATAGGCTTCCGCCAGACGCACCTGGCCAGCCGCCGCCGCGGCCTGGCTTTCTTCCAGCCGGAGTTCGCCGGCAGGCAGCTTGAGCAGACGCCGTCCCAGCGCGATGGAACCAGACGATACCAGCACCACCGCGATGCCACGGTTCTTGAGCGCCGCCACGTCATCGCAGAGCGACGCCAGCCAGTCGCGGCGCAACTCGCCCTTGGCCCCATCGACCAGCAAGGCCGAGCCGACTTTCACCACCACCAGTTTGCTTGCGGCGAAGATATCGCTCATCGCCGCCCTGTTTTTCGCGCGCGTTTGCCAGTCTTGCTTTGCGCCTTGGGCCTGGCTTTTGCCTTGCCGGTCGAACTGCGCACCTTCTTCTTCACGGCCACGGTCTTGACCTTGGCGTTGCCCAGCTTCCTGGCGGACTTGGATTTGGCTTTCGCCTTGGGTTTGGCCGCTTCCACTTTGCGCGCTGCGGGCAGCACAGGTTTCTCAGGCTGGGGCACGACAACTCTGGCCTTGGGCACTACAGGCGCCTTGAAATTCACCACCTGGCGTTCGGCGCGGGTGCGGGGCACGGGCGCGGGCCGCGCTTCGGCGGCATCGTCCGCGCGCTCGGCACGGCGCTTGCTGATCTCCTTTGCCATCGCCCGCAGCACCGTATTGATGCCCTCGCCGGTAACGCCGGAAATCACATGCACCTTGTGGCCACTGGCCTTCTCCAGCGCGGCGCGTTTTTTAGCGAGCTGCGCCTCGGGCACAGCGTCGACCTTGTTGAGGGCGACGATCTCGGGCTTTTCGTCCAGACCGTGACCATAGGCCTCCAGCTCGGCGCGGATCATTTTGTAGGATTTGGCGACCGCGTCGGCCGTGCCGTCGATCAGATGCAGGATCGAGGCGCAGCGTTCGGCATGACCCAGGAAACGGTCGCCCAGCCCCACGCCCTCATGCGCGCCTTCGATCAGCCCGGGCAGATCGGCCAGCACGAAATCGGTCTCATCGATCTTCACCACGCCCAGCTGCGGTTCCAGCGTGGTGAAGGGATAATCCGCGATCTTGGGACGGGCCGCCGATACGCGCGACAGGAACGTCGACTTGCCGGCATTGGGCATGCCGATCAGGCCGGCATCGGCGATCAGCTTGAGCTTGAGGATGAAGATCCTTTCCTCGGCGGGCTGGCCGGGCAGCGCGAATTCCGGCGCCTGATTGGTGGAGCTCTTGAAATGATAATTGCCGAAGCCGCCATTGCCGCCCTTGAGCAGCCGATAGCGCATGCCAGGCTTGTCCATGTCGACGATCAGCGTCTCGCCGTCTTCCTCATAGATCTGGGTTCCGACCGGCACCTTCATGATGGCGTTCTCACCATTGGCGCCGGTCATCACCTTGCCCTTGCCGCCTTCGCCATTCTTGGCCTTCACATGCTGCTGGAAGCGGTAGTCGATCAGGGTGTTGAGATTTTCCACCGCTTCCGCAATCACGTCGCCGCCGCGGCCGCCATCGCCGCCATAAGGCCCGCCATATTCGACGAACTTCTCGCGCCGGAATGCGATGCAGCCATTGCCGCCGGAACCGCTGGCGGCATAGACTTTGGCGACGTCGAGAAAGCGCATTTGGGGTCTCTTTTTGTCGGTCGCTCCGGCTCTCGCCGACGCTCCTACGCGGCCTGTTTTCGCAGGAAATCCGCCCGCGTCAACAGCATGTCATGGCAGAGAATCTCCATGCCCCTGGCCCGGCAATCCCGCATCCGCGAGCCATTGTGGCGCGCGCCCAGCTTGGCCAGGACATGGCCGGAGGCAGGATTGTCGTAGAACCAGCCGGCATGGATGTTCTCCAGTCCCAGCACGACAAAGGCATATTCCGCGAGCCGGGCCGCCGCTTCGGTGGCATAGCCAAAACCCCAGAAGGGCTTGCCCAGCCAATAGCCGAACTCGCAGCCTTCATCGACGTGAAGCCCCGTCATGCCCAGGAAAATGCGATCACGCTTGCGCTCGATCACGAAACGGTTGGGCGCGCCCTGAGCGACAAAGTCCTCGGCATCGCCTTCCTCATAAGGATGCGGCACCCGCGCCGTCATGCGCGCCACATCATAATCGCCCAGCCACACCGTCATGCTTTGAATGTCGCCCGGCCGCGGCGGCCTCAAGATCAGTCTCTCGCTCTCCAAAACACACATGACATCCCCCGCTAGTCCTTTCGCGCGAGGGAAGAAAAAAGGGAGATGGCGGACCATCTCCCTCGCATCACGTATGGGCCGCCAATTGGGTGGCGGCCTATGTCTTCAGCCGCCTATTCTGCCGCGATCTTTACCGCCGGATTCATGGCCGAAATCACGGACACGAAGGTACGGCGCTTGAACCCGGTCTTGAACGAGACCTGGCCGTCGCGAAGCGCGTAAAGGGTATGGTCCTTGCCCATGCCCACGCCTTCGCCCGGATAGAACTTGGTGCCGCGCTGACGCACGATCACATTGCCGCCCATGACGGCTTCGCCGCCGAACAGCTTCACGCCCAGCATCTTGGGGTTTGAGTCGCGACCGTTGCGCGAGGAACCACCGGCTTTCTTGTGCGCCATGACTTAACTCCTTAGCCCGCCGTGATGCCGAGCACTTTCACCGTGGTGAAGTGCTGACGATGACCGCGCTTGCGGTGGGTGTTCTTGCGGCGCTTCTTCTTGAAAGCGATGACCTTCTCGCCCTGGCCGTGGCCGACGATCTCGCACTGGACGCTGGCACCGTCGACCAGCGGGGTGCCGATCTTGGGGGCATCGCCGCCCAGCATCAGGACTTCGAGGTCGAGCTTGGAACCGACATCGCCAGCCAGGCTTTCGACCTTCAGGAGCGTGTCCTTGGCCACTTTATATTGTTTTCCGCCGGTGCGGACGACCGCGTACATGGGCCTAAATCCTTGAAAATACAGGGTTTCAGAGGGAACCGAGTCCCCCAGAGAGCGGCGGAATATACGCAAAGACGCTTTAGCGTCAAGTCTCGGTTCAGACGGACTTTTTGGCTTGTCTCTGGCGGCCGTCAGCGACCCTGGCCATCACCGCCCCCGCCAGCAGGATCAGGCCGACATAGATCGCCATCCATTTGGCGTTGGAGACCGAGAAGGCGAGGCGCGCGACATTGTCACTGGTGCCCGACAGCATCTGGTTGAGTTCCAGCGCATTCTCGACCGCATCCAGGCCAGCGCCCGCGATAGGCACTGCAGAAAGCAACGTCAGGATGCGGCGCAGGCGACCGGGGCGCGGCGCAAAGGCCTCCCGCGTCAAGATGCCGGAATAGAAGAAGGCGGCGGCGTAAAGCGGCATCAGAAGATAATCGAGCCCCCAGTCGAAGCCGGCCCTGACCGCATAGCGTGATGGCCAGTGCAGGAAAGCCCAGCGATATTCGACCGCGGTGTTGAAGCCTTGCAGGTCGGAGGTCGCCACGCCCGAAAGCGCCTTCAGCCGCCAGTCCGACCAGGCGAGTACGGCGAAAACGATGGCGGCGGCGATGGTGGAAAGGGCCCAGCGGCGGACCAGGGCCTGTTTGGTGATGCGCATTCCCGTCCCGATTGTGATAATCCCATCCTATGCGAAGCCCGCCCGCCCGAACAGTTGGCGACATTCTCTACAATTTTCATTGGGTCGTGCCGGGCGAGGCGGCGCGCGCCATGCAGGCCTGGGCTGGCCGGCTGAAGCCGTTCCTGAAGAAGCATGGCATACGCAGTATCATCAACCTGCGCGGCAGGAATGACGACCTCTCCTGGTGGAAGAACGAGACACGGGAAACACGCGAGGTGGGCGTCGCACATCTGGATGCCATGCTGGATTCCCGCAAGCTGCCGACCAGGGCCATGCTGGTGACGCTAATCGAGAGCTTCGATCGCGCTCCCAAACCCTTTCTGCTCAAATGCTCCGGCGGCCAGGATCGCACCAGCTTTGCGGCGGCGCTCTACCTGATCCATCGCGACGGCTGGAGCGCGCTTGCCGCGGCGGATGCGCAATTCGCCCGGTTTCCTTACTTGCATTTCCCCAAGACCCATCAGCGCTGGCTGAAACTGTTTCCGGAATTTGCGCGCGAAGACAGTGGCGGCGCGCCCATCGCGCAATGGATCGCGCAGAGTTACACGCCGGAGAAGCTCAAGGCGTGGCTGGATGCGAAAGGGATGGAAGGCAGCTATGCCGCCATCTTCACCAAACCCACCCGCTCGCCGCGGCAATGGTAGTTCTTAAGTGACCCCCTCCGCCCTTCGCGGCTTTGCTTTTGGCGCTTCGGCTCACGCCTACGCGCCTGCAAGCGCGTTCATACGCTGCTGCTATGAACCGGACACCTCCCCCTCCAATGCGCTGCGCGCATGAGGGGGAGGCTGACCGTCGCGCCCGGCGTCGTGCTGTGGCGTGAAAAGTTTTCGCCCCTGGAACAAAAGGCGTTGCTCGATGACGTGCTGGCGCGGCTGGAAGAGGCGCCGCTCTACGGGCCGCTCATGCCAACCACGGGCAAGCCATTTTCTGTCGAGGAAAGCAATTTCGGCGCCCTGGGCTGGGTCTCGGACCAAAAGGGCTATCGCTATCAAGCGATCCATCCGGTCACAGGCAGGCCCTGGCCGGCCATCCCGGACGCCCTGCTCGCGCTGTGGGCCGCCATCAATGAGGGGCCGCCGCCCGAATGCTGCCTGGTCAATCTCTATCGGCCAGGCGCGAAGATGGGCCTGCATCAGGATCGTGATGAGAAGGACGTGAGCGCCGCGGTAGTCGGCATCTCGCTGGGAGACGAGGCCCTTTTCCGTATCGGCGGACGGTTTGTGGATGGCCAATGGGCGCGCGGCGGCACCACGCAAAGCATCACCCTGGCCTCGGGCGACGTGATCGCCTTTGGCGGGCAGGCGCGGCTCGCGTATCACGGAATCGACCGGATCCGGCCCGGGACTTCACGCTTGTTGCCTGGCGGAGGGCGCCTCAGCCTAACCTTGCGGCGGGTAGCGATCTGACGGCCACAAAAAAAGACCCCCGGCCGGGGGGCCGGGGGTAAATGCGCTTAAATGCGCGGGGAGCAACCGGGAGGGGATGACCGGCGGCCCCCAAGAAGACGGGAGCTGGAAGCGAGCGGGGGGCAGTGCCAACAGCTCAGGCCGTCTTCGAGTGATAAACTATGCAAAGATGCAACAGGTTTCAAGAAAATTCGAACGCCTGACAGAATTATAATGACAGTGCTATTTCTGTCATAATAGCGGCAGGCCAAATCACCGGCTTTTTTCAACCGGTTCCTGTTGGTTTGGCAAGCCGGTTGGGTTTCACCCCCAACTTTCGGTAACACCACGGCGGCGCGCGGAAACCTGCCCATGGCTCGGGATTTCCTTGAGAGGCGCGCCGATCCATTTGCCCTGACCGTGCTGGAAACCCATGGTGCGGGCGGCCTCCGCCATCGTTTTGGTCTCGATCCATTCCGCGATCGTGGCAGTGCCCATCTCGCCGCAAAGCTTGGCCAGACCGGCCAGCAGCGCGTCATCGCGCTTGGAAACGCCGATCTTCTGGACCATGGCGCCGTCGAATTTCACAAAATCCACCTGGAAGGCATGCAGATAATTGACCGAAGCCGCGCCCGCGCCGAAATCATCCAGGCCGACGCGATAGCCCATCTCACGCAAGGACTGGATGGCCTTGCCGGCGCTTTCCAGATCGGTGATCGCGGCGGTCTCGGTAATTTCGATCAGGGTACGCGGGGCAAGCTTGCGGCGCTTGGCCAGGATCGCGGCCAGCATGCCGAAACTTGCCGGTGAGGCGATGGTTTCGCCAGAGACGTTGAAGGCGACATGGGCATCTGGATGCTGCTCGATCAGGCTCAGCACCTTGTTGGCCACCGCCAGATCGAAGCTGTTGGCGATGCCGAGCGCCTCGATGAACTTGACGGTTTCGCCGGTGCCTTCGGGACCTGTGAAGCGCGCCAGCGCCTCATAATGAGAGACCTTGCCATTGGCCAGATCGGCGATCGGCTGATAGGCGATCTCGAATGCCCCCTCGCCCACCGTGCGGCTCATGGCGGCGAGGCGGGCCTGTGTTTCCTCCATCATCTGGGTGAAGGCGGAACCGATATCGCCATCGCCTCCTTCGACCTTGCCCTTTTCGGCAAAGCGGTCAATCACATAGCGCAGCGAGAGCAGACGCTGCTCCGGGCTCAGCCCGGGGCCCTGGAGCGACAGGCGGATTTCGGCGACCGGCGGCGGGGTCAGTCCGCCGGCGGCGATGGCGTCGGCCACCTTGCGCGCCAGATCCAATCCGCCGCGCGTGGCTGGCGCCACCGCGCCAAAGCTGGTTTCGGAGATGCGGCCCGCGGCACGCACGCCGCCACCCTGCAGGGAATCGCCGATGCGCTGCATCAGGGCGTCAGCGCCGTCAGAGGAAAGGCTGGCGCAGAGATCAGGAAGGCCCGGAACATTCACGAGTGTCAGCGCATCCTTGTCACCAGCCTTTTCGGCGGCGGCGAGGAATTCGTCTCTCTGGGCCAAGCCGGTCTCGGGATCGGTTTTGGCACTGGGGCTGCGCGCGCCGGGCCGGGCGAGCGTGCAGGAGATATTGGCGCCATTGTCGGGCAAGCGGAACATGGCGAGATTGGCTTCCGCGCCCGTGGCCAGGACGAGCTTGTAGGGACCGGCACGGTCGCCGGCCTTAAGTGCCTTGGCGAAAGTGGCGAACTTGACGCCTTCCGATGGCTTGAACAGCTTGCCGGCCGGCTTGCCCAGCAGCGCTTCGCCATTTTCCTTGACCAGATCATTGGCTGCGCCGGCGGCGAACCGGATCACGCCCTCGCCGTCCACTTCGAACAGAAAGTCGGCATTGGTAAAGGCAAAGCCCAAAAGCCGGACAGGACTGGGCATGAGATCCTCGCGCGAAACGCAGAGAAACTGTCAGGAATATCTTAGGATGCTGTAAATGAACGGCGTTAAAGCGCCGCGCCAAAACCTTTAAAAATCGCCCGGCTCATGGGGTTGCCGGCAAAAGCCCATTCCGGATGCCATTGCACGCCCAGAAGAAATCCTTGTGCGCCCGGCATCGAAACCGCCTCGATCTGGCTATCAGGCGCCACCGCCTCGACCACAAGACCGTCTGCCAGACGCTCTATGCCCTGGTGATGCAGGGAATTGACCATTGCCTCGCTGAGGCCCGTCAAGCTGGCAAGCAGGCCACCAGCCGTGATGGCAATGGAATGGGCCGGCGCATACTCAATGTCGCGCGTGGCGGCATCCTGCGGTTCGCGATGATCGAGCCGTCCCGGAATTTCATGCACATGCTGATGCAGGCTGCCGCCCAGGGCCACGTTCAATTCCTGAAACCCGCGGCAAATCGCCAGCACGGGTTTGCCGGCAGCGATCGCCGCGCGCAGCAATGGCAAGGTGGTGGCGTCGCGCATCTCGTCCAGTTCGGTACCGGGGCGGGCCGCGGAACCGTAATGCGACGGCGCGACATTGGATGGCGCACCGGTGAACACAAGGCCATCCACCGCCGCCAGCACATCGGCAATGGGTAAAGCCGCTTCGCTGGAAGGAATCAGGAGCGGCAGCGCGCCAGCGCCATCGCGCACAGCGGTGACATATTCATCATTGGCCTGATGCACCGGCATGCCGTCAAAGATACGGCGATCGGTGACCAGCCCCGCGACCCGCATCAGTTTCGGCTCTGGCTTGGCCTGGGGTCCTTGACCGGCACGGCGAACACCGCCGGATCGAGATGCGCGCCGATCTGCACATTGCCCAGGGCCACGGTGGTGTTGCCGCCCTGATTGTCCTTCACGATCCACTGGCGCAGCTCGACCGTCGGCAGCGCGAAGACCAGGGTGATGTTGGAGCGGTTCTGGTTCAGCGCGGAGCGGGCCTGCACGATCAGCTCATCATTCTGCTCGAACACGCCCAGGACGGAGCGGTTGGTCTTCAGGTCCACATTCTCGTTCAACAGGATGCCCAGCGGCGTGTCGGAAAGGTCGTAACGATCGACCGTATTAAGCCGCGAATTCTTGACATAGATGTCACCCTTGGTGGCGACGATCAGCATGGGGCTGGGCGGCTGAAAGGCGAAGCGGATCTGGCCCGGCTTCTGGATGTCGATCTCGCCCTGGGCCACGCCGCCATCGGGCCCGATCTGGACGAAATCGGCCTTGAGACTGTGAATATTGTTGAGATAGGCGCTGACCTTGTCGAGATCCGCCTTCTGCTGATCGGTATAGATGGCGCGCAGGATCGCCGGTTGTCCGGCGCCCGACAACAACACCATGAAAACCGGCAACAGGAGCAGGTGCGAACGGCGCATCAGGAAAACTCGCAGGGGATCATGGAGAAATTCGGGCAGGCGATTTGCGGCATGACGGGGCGCAAGATAGGGTCAAAGTCCGAATAAGCAACCCGCCATTTATGACCAGCTCTTTTTCCCATATCGCGGTACTGGGCGCGGGCGCCTGGGGCACCGCGCTCGCCATCGCCGCCCACACGGCCGGCCGCGACGTGACCTTGTGGGTGCGTGAAGATGATGTCCTGGCTGACATCCGATCGGGACGCGAAAACCGCTTTCTGCCCGGTGTGACGTTACCCGGGGAGCTGAAAATCACCGGCGATCTGACCACCGCCGCAAAAGCCGATGCGATTTTGCTGGTCGTGCCGGCACAGGTGCTGCACGGCTTTGCGCAAGACCTGAAGCCGCACCTGGCAAAAGACCAGCCGGTGGTGATCTGCGCCAAGGGCATCGAGAAGGACAGCGGCAAGCTGGTCACCGAGGTGGCGACGGAAAGTCTGCCGCCCGGCACGCCGCTCGCGATCCTGTCGGGGCCATCCTTCGCACGCGATGTGGCGCGCGGGCTTCCTACCGCGCTCACCATCGCGGCGAAAGGCGATCTGGCGGCGAAGCTGCAGGAGGCACTGGGCAGCGCCAGTTTCCGTCCCTATGCCAGCGACGACATCACCGGGGTCGCGCTGGGAGGCGCGGCCAAGAATGTCTATGCCATCGCCTGCGGCGTGGTCGAAGGCATGGGCCTGGGCGAGAATGCCCGCGCGGCACTTTTGGCCAGAAGTTTTGCCGAACTGGCGCGCCTGGGCGAAAGCCTGGGGGCGAAGCGCGAAACCCTGATGGGCCTGTCGGGACTGGGCGATCTGGTGCTGACCGCGACCAGCCCGTCATCGCGCAATTTCTCCTTCGGCATGGAGCTGGGCCGCGGCAAGAGCGTCAGCGACTTGAGCGCACCCGGACGTCCCCTGGCGGAAGGCGTGGCCACAGCGCCGGCGCTGGTGGCGCGTGCCAAGGTCGCGGGCGTTGAGATGCCCATCGCGCAAGCCGTGGCCGATCTGCTTAGTGGCACGCTGCCGCTGGGCGAAGCCTTGATGCGGCTGATGAGCCGCAAGCTGACGACGGAGTAGCAGCAAATGAAGCACTGGCTGTTCAAGAGCGAACCCGAGGCCTGGTCCTGGGACATGCAGAAGAAAAAGGGCGCCAAGGGCGAGCCGTGGAGCGGCGTGCGCAACCACACCGCCAAGCAGAACATGATGGCGATGAAGAAGGGCGATCTGGGCTTCTTCTATCACTCGGGCGAGGAGAAGGCCGTGGTCGGCATCGTGGAAGTGATCGGCGAATACCGCCCCGATCCCACCGACGAAAAAGGCATCTTCGGGCTGGTCGACGTCAAGGCAGTAAAGGATGTGCCCAAGCCGGTGACGCTTGCCGACTGCAAGGCCAATCCCAAACTCAAAGGCATGAGCCTGGTCACCAGCTTCCGTCTTTCCGTGCAGCCGGTCACCGAGGCGGAATGGAAAGAAGTTTGTAGGATGGGTGGTTTGAAGTAGCTATTTGCTGGCGAATTTGGCAGCGAAGAAATCGCCTTTGTTCCAGGCGGGCCTGGGGCCGTCCGCCAGTTCGCGGGTGACGGCATAGTTCAGCCGCGCGAACTTGGCGCCCATGTCATAGCGGATCGGCAGGCTGAGATCGTCGCTGGGCTTGTGGTAGTGATGCGCCATGAAGTCCTTGAACGCGGCCTCGCCGCCATTGGCATAGCCGGTGACCAGAAACACCGCCGGAATGCCCTGTTCCACAAAACGGTAGTGATCGGAACGGGTGAAGACGCCCTCGTCCGGCATGGGATCGGGCGACAGCTTCACGTTCATGCCAGCCGCGGCGCGGGCGACCGACGGACCGATGCTGGAACGATCGGCGCCGAAAGCCACCACATCGGTGAAATCATAGGTCAGGATCGGCATGTCCAGATCCACATCCGCGGCTATGCCAGCGCGCGGCACCGTGGGATTGCGGGCGAAATATTCCGCGCCGATCAGGCCTTTTTCCTCTGCCGTGTCGATCAGGAACAGCACCGAGCGGCGGGCGGGCTTGCCATCAAACAGCCGCGCCACTTCCAGCGTGGTGGAAACGCCCGCGGCATTGTCGAGCGCGCCATTGTTGATGGAATCGCCGTTCACCGGCGGGGTGATGCCAAGATGGTCCAGATGCGCCGACAGCACGACATATTCGTCTTTCAGTTTGGGATCGCTGCCCGGCAGCAGGCCTACGATATTCTCGCTTTCGACTTTCTTGATCTCGCTGCGCAGCTCTCCCTTAAGCGACCAGGACAAGGCGAAACCCTTGACCAGACCATCCTTGGTCTCGGCCGCGGCCAGGATCTTGTCAGTGTCCGGACCGAGCAGCTTGTGCGCTCCCGCCACACTGATGCCGGCGAGCCCAGGCAATTTGACCGCGAAGAAAGGCGAGCCATCCGGCTTCACCCAGGTCATGCCCCAGCTTTGATATTGCCGCACGCTGTTGGCGAAGGGGTAAAGCCGCTCGCCGGTCAGCGTGTCCACCGAAACAAAACCCACCGCGCCGTGAGCCAGCGCCGCAGCAGCCTGGACCCGGCTGCTCCGATAATAGGCACGCTCCTCGGTCTGCAGGAATTTGGGGGCGCCAGACAGCGCCACCACGATCTTGCCCTTCACATCAAGGCCCGCATAGTCGTCACGGTGATGCTCAGGCGCCACAAGGCCATAGCCCACAAATACCAGCGGCGCATCCAGCTTGACGAGCGGGTTCAGCCCATAGCCCCTGACCAGATAATCGGTGCCGAACACCAATGGCGTGGTGTGACCGGCCGCATCATGCAGCACCATCGAGCCTGGATCTCTGGCGCGATAGGCAAGCAGCGGCACATGCTGGAAATAGCCGCCATGATCGCCTTTGGGCACCAGCCCGATCTGCTTCATCCGGTCGGCGACATAGCGCGCCGCCATGTCATAGTCCGGCGTGCCAGCCTCGCGGCCCCTGAGCTTGTCGCTGGCGAGATAGGCCATGTCGGCCTTGATGTTGACGGCAGCGGTATCGGGGGCAGCGGACGCCGGCGCGCAAAGCAACAGAGCCAGGAACCCAAGCGCCCTTCTCACAGATAGCGCCGCAACGTGACGGTATAAGGCGCGTATCCGGCCCCTTCGTAAGCGCGGATGGCCCGCATGTTCTGGGCCAGCACACTGATGGTCAGCAATTTATGGCCGCGCCCGCGTGACCAGCCTTCACAGGCTTCAATCAAATGGCTGCCATGACCGCTTCCTCTCGCCTCGGGCAGCACGAAGATTTCGGCAAGGAAGCCGTGACGGCGCTCCGGTTCCGTAACGAACAACTCGCCGGCCATCTCATGGGCGAATGCCCAGCCGACCGGTTTGCCGCTCTCTTCCGCGATAAAGATTGCTCCGTGCTTTTCGGCGCAGCGATGCTGTACTTCGCGCCAGTGGTCTGCGATGAAATCGGAATCGCGGCGGCGGTCAGGCTCGAACCCCGCTTCATAGTTCTGCAGACCGGCTATGAACGACAGAATCGCCAGCTCATCGGCGGGCAATTTCGCTTCCCGAACAATTGCCGTCATTTCACCCATCGTCGAATCGCAACTCCGCTAATGGTCCAATGCTTTGACGATTTCCTCGGTCATCTTCTTGGCGTCACCGAACAGCATCATGGTGTTGTTGTTGAAGAACAGCTCGTTCTCCACGCCGGCATAGCCCGAGCCCATACCGCGCTTCACGAACAGCACGGTCTTGGCCTTTTCCACGTCCAGGATCGGCATGCCGAAGATCGGCGACTTGGGATCGGTCTTGGCGGACGGATTGGTCACGTCATTGGCGCCGATCACATAGGCCACGTCGGCCTGGGGGAACTGGGTATTGATGTCTTCCAGTTCGAAAACCTCGTCATAGGGCACATTGGCTTCCGCCAGCAGCACATTCATGTGGCCGGGCATGCGGCCCGCCACCGGATGGATGGCGTAGGAGACCTTGACGCCCTCCTTCTTCAGCTTGTCGGCCATTTCCCGCACCGCGTGCTGGGCCTGGGCTACCGCCATGCCATAACCCGGCACGATGATGACGCTGGAGGCATTCTTCATGATGAAGGCGGCATCGTCGGCCGAGCCCTGCTTGACCGGCCGCTGTTCCTTGGTGCCGCCGGCCGCGGCCGCCGAACTGTCGCCGCCGAAGCCGCCCATGATCACGCTGATGAAGCTGCGGTTCATGCCCTTGCACATGATGTAGGACAGGATCGCGCCCGAGGAACCCACCAGCGCGCCGGTGATGATCAGCGCGGTGTTTTCCAGGGTGAAGCCGATGCCAGCCGCTGCCCAGCCCGAATAGGAGTTCAGCATAGACACCACCACCGGCATGTCGGCGCCGCCGATGGGAATGATGAGAGTGATGCCGAAGATGAAGGCAAGAACGGTTATCGCCCAGAAGGTCCAGGCCTGTTGTGCCATTACGAAATAGACGATCAGGCCGATGATGGCGATGAACAGCGCCAGATTGAGCAGATGGCGGGCGGGCAGAAGGATCGGCGCGCCCTTCATGTTGCCATTGAGCTTGGCGAAGGCGATCAGCGAGCCGGCGAAGGTGATGATACCGATGGCGACGCCCAGGCTCATTTCCACCAGCGACTGGGTGCGGATGGCGCCGGCCGCGCCGATGCCGAAGGCTTCCGGCGAATAGAAGGCTGCCGCCGCGGTCAAGACCGCGGCAAGACCGACCAGCGAGTGGAAGGCGGCGACCAGCTGCGGCATGGCCGTCATGGGGATGCGCTTGGCGGTGACCGCGCCGATCACCCCGCCAACGGCCAGGCCCAGCACGATAAGGCCGATCGTGAGCCCGTCGGCAACATTGGCGACCCAGAGCGTGGTGGCGATGGCCAGCGCCATGCCGATCATGCCGTTGCGGTTACCCGCCTGGCTGGAGGCGGGCGAGGAAAGGCCTTTCAGGGCCAGGATGAAGAGAACGCCGGAGGCGAGGTAGAGAAGGGCTGCAATATCGGCCTTCATCTTACTTGGCCTTCTTCTTGTACATCGCCAGCATGCGGGCGGTGACCAGGAAGCCGCCGAAGATGTTCACGCTGGCCATCGCCAGCGCGCAGACACCAAGTATCTTGGAAAGCCAGGAGGCGTCGGAGATCACCGGCACCGCCACCGCGATGAGCGCGCCCACCACGATCACCGAGGAGATCGCGTTGGTGACCGCCATCAGCGGAGTATGCAGCGCGGGCGTGACGCCCCACACCACAAAATAACCCACGAAGATTGCCAGCACGAAAATCGACAGGCGGAAGACGAAGGGATCGATCATTTCCATGGCAGCCCCTAAAACCCCTTCTAGCTTCGCGCCACCGGCGCGCCGTCCTTTGTCACGGCCGAACCTTTGACGATCTCGTCATTCCAGTCGATGGCCAGCGCCCCGGTCTTCTTGTCCACGATCAGGGACACGAAGTTGAACAAATTGCGGGCGTAAAGCGCGGAGGCATCCACCGCCAGCGCACCCGGCAGATTGGTGTGGCCCATGATGGTGACGCCATGGGCTTCCACCACCTGGTCTGGTTTGGAGAGCGGCGTGTTGCCGCCGGCGCCCGCCGCCAGATCCACGATCACCGAGCCCGGCTTCATCGTTTGGATCATCTCTTCGCTGACCAGGATCGGCGCCTTGCGGCCGGGGATCAGCGCGGTGGTGATGACGATGTCCTGTTTCTTGATGGTCTCGGCGATCAGCGCCGCCTGCTTCTTCTGATATTCTTCGCTCATCGGCTTGGCATAGCCGGCCGCGGTCTGGGCGTTCTTGAACTCGTCGTCCATCACCGCGATGAAGGTGCCGCCCAGGCTTTCCACCTGCTCCTTGGTGGCGGGACGCACGTCGGTGGCCGAGACGATAGCGCCAAGCCGCTTGGCGGTGGCGATGGCCTGCAGGCCCGCAACACCAACGCCCATCACCAGCACGCGCGCCGGCGCGATGGTGCCGGCCGCGGTCATCATCATGGGCATGGCGCGGCCGAAGGTGGCGGCGGCATCCACCACCGCCTTGTAGCCGGCGAGATTGGCTTGAGATGACAACACGTCCATGGCCTGGGCGCGGGAAATGCGCGGCAAGAGCTCCATGGCGAAGGCGACGACACCCTGGGTCGCCAATGACTGGATCGCGGCCTGCTCGGCGGAAGGTGAAAGCAGCGCCACCAGCACCGCGCCGTTCTTCAGCTGGGCGATTTCGCCCGGTTCGGGCCCGCGCACTTTCAGGACGATATCGGCGTCCTTGAAGGTGGAAGCGGCGTCGGGGGCGATTGTCGCGCCCGCTGCAGTGTAATCGGCATCGGTGATCTTGGCGCCGGAGCCGGCGCCCGCCTGGACCACCACGTCCAGCCCGAGGCCTTTGAACTTCTTGACGGATTCAGGGGTCGCGGCGACGCGCGTCTCCCCATCTCGAGTTTCTTTCGGGACCGCGAGGCGCATGCGAGCCGGCCTTTAAGGCTTAGCCGTGAGTACGGAAAATCGCGAGGAAGATCATGATCAGCATGATGAACCCGAAGGTCCATTTCGAGCCCGTCAGAAAGCCCCGATAGGCCTTGAGATGCGCGCTGATGTCCATGGATCCCGGCTGATAGTCGGTTTCGTGCGCCATAAAGGCCCCCTAACATGCTTGAAAGCCGGCGGACTATAGCAAAGGCCGAGTTCCCGGCAATGTGGTTTATCAAGGCTTCGCAACCAGACCTATCTCCCCATTGGGCCTACGGTTTTCACGGTTCCCTCAGAGTTCCTTAAACCACAGGGAACTTCGCGCCCTGTGCCGCAAAGGAACACACTTAAACGTCGCGTTTACCTCTGCCCTGCGAAACTTCGTCCATTCTTGGAGAGGCTTTGTCATGGCGCAGACCATTCTTGTCGTGGACGATGATCCGGTGCAGCGCAGGCTGCTGGAAGCGGCGATCACCCGTTCGGGCATGCAGGTCGTCACCGCGCCCGGCGGCCAGCCGGCGCTGGACCTGATCAACGGCCCTCGCGGCGAGTTGATCACCCTGATGCTGCTGGATCTGGTGATGCCCGACATGGGAGGCCTGGAGGTGCTGGAGAAGCTGCGCCCCGCCAATCCCGATCTGCCGGTGATCGTGCTCACCGCCAAGGGCGGCATCGATTCCGCAGTGGAAGCCATGCGCGCGGGCGCCAACGACTTCCTGGTCAAGCCGGCGAGTCCCGAGCGCATCGCGGTTTCGATCCGCAACCAGCTCAAGATCGGCACGCTGTCGGGCGAAGTGAAGCAGCTGAAGAAGAAACAGGACAACAAGCTCACCTTCGACGATCTGATCGCCCATTCGCCCGAGATGAAGCAGGTGTTTCGCCTGGGCGCGCGCGCC
The DNA here is from genome assembly GCA_036488555.1 of Rhizomicrobium sp. Taxonomy (GTDB): domain Bacteria; phylum Pseudomonadota; class Alphaproteobacteria; order Micropepsales; family Micropepsaceae; genus Rhizomicrobium. Next base: position 16,091 of record DASXHL010000063.1, on the reverse strand, counting down.
GCACAAAGCGACATTCCCGTCCTGATCGAGGGGGAATCCGGCGCCGGCAAGGAATTGATCGCCCGCGCCATCCAGGGCACTTCGGCGCGCGCCGGCAAGCCCTTCGTCACCGTCAATTGCGGCGCAATTCCGGAGAATCTGATCGAATCCATTCTGTTCGGTCATGAAAAAGGCTCCTTCACGGGCGCCAGCGACAAGCATCTGGGCAAGTTCCAGGAAGCCGATGGCGGCACGCTGTTCCTGGACGAGATCGGCGAACTGCGCCTGGACATGCAGGTCAAGCTGTTGCGCGCGCTGCAGGAAAATGAAGTCGATCCGGTGGGGTCCAAGCGCCCGGTGAAAGTGGATGTGCGCATCATCGCCGCCACCAACCGGGACCTGGGGACCATGGCGCGCGAAGGCACCTTCCGCGAAGACCTTTATTATCGCCTGAACGTGTTCCCCATCCTGGTACCGGCGCTGCGCGATCGCAGTGGCGATATCGCGCCGCTGGCGCGTCATTTCATCGAACGTTTCGCTGCGGAAGAGCACAAGGCGGTTTCAGGTCTGACCTCGCAAGCGAGCCATCTGCTCGAGAAGTTCAACTGGCCGGGCAATGTGCGCCAGCTTGAGAACACCATCTTCCGCGCCGTGGTGCTTTGCGACGGCTCGGCGCTGGATGTGTGCGACTTCCCGCAGATCGCCGCCGCCATGGGCGTGGAAGCCGCACAGCGCCAGAACCCCGTACAGGCCGGTGCGCCGGCGCACGGCCACGGTAGCCCTGCCCTGCCCGCCGCTTCGACCTATGCGCTCAGCGCCACTGACGCAAGCGGCCATATCCGCAAATTCGAGGACATGGAATCGGAGATCATCCGCATGGCCATCGCCCGCTACGACGGTCATATGTCGGAAGTGGCGCGCAGACTCGGCATTGGCCGATCGACCCTCTATCGCAAGCTCAAGGAATTCGGCCTGGAAGGCAATGTGGCTGAAAGCGTGCCGGAAGACGGCACCGCAATCGGCGAAGTCATTCGTCAGGCAAGCTGAAGACAATTCTCTCCGTCATGACATCTGGCCCCGGTGGAAAGACCGGGGCTTTTTCTTTCAAAGCTTGGCCTGGGACATGATGCCAAGCGGGCGGGCGTCATTGTCCTTGAAGAAAGCCATCCATTCCTCGGTGCCGTCTTCGTGGCGGTGGATCACATGCGGCGGCTGAATGAATTCGACGCCGCGCGATGCGAGTTCGGTGTGGGCCGCATGGATATCCGGCACGCGGAAATAGAGGATGGAATCGCCGTCAGTGTTCTGGTCCTGCGACAGGAACAAACGCGTGCCGTCCAGATCGAAAAAGGCCAGGTCGCCGAAGGAATAGAGATGCTGCAGGCCCAACGTTTCGCCGTACCATTGGCGCGCCGTCGCGATGTCTTTCACTTTCCGCGACACCTGGCCCAAAGGTCCCATTGTGGGCATGCCGCGTCCCGCCTCCTAGATACCGACGCCCGCTCGCGGCTTGTTGATGCGGACATAGTCGGTGTCCTGCATTGGCGCGCCATCGCATTCCAGCACCAGAGTGGTAACTGGTGCGTCCGGCGCGGTGGCGGGCAGACCCGTGACATGGGTGCGGAAACCGTCCTGGCTCACCGTCGCGCTCTGGCCAGTCTTGAGGATTTTCGCAGACAGCACCTTCTGCTTCAGGCCGGAGATCGAGACATCCGTGCCCGGCCAGAAATGCACATGCATGTAGAGCGTGTTGCCCTTGGCGGTGAAATTGGCATAGGCGTTGCGCGAGACGTGGCAGGGATCTGCGGCATAAATCGTCTGGCCGCCGGTCTTCATCCATTCGCCCACCTCAGTCAGGATGCGCACGCTTTCCGGCGGGATCGAGCCGTCGGGCTCGGGCCCGATATTGAGCAGGTAATTGCCGCCGTCGCGGGCGCAGGTGATCAGGTTGCGGATAACGGTGCGCGGCGTCTTCCAGTTATCGTCGGCACGCTGGAAACCCCATGAATCGTTGAGTGTCATGCAGCTTTCCCAGGCGCGGCCGCCGGTTTCCGCCCGGATGGTCTGTTCAGGGGTGGAAAAATCACCCGGCAACCGATTGCGGTTGTTGACGATGATGTCGGGCTGCAGGCCAAACACCATCTGGTTCATCTTTTCCGATTCCCAGCCTTCGGCATCCAGCGGCCAGGACACGTCGTACCAGAGGACATCGATCTTGCCGTAATTGGTCATCAACTCGCGGATCAACCCGTGCGTGTAATCCACGAAACGCCGCCGCGCCGCGGGATCGGTCTGGCAACGCGCGCCGTCGGGATGATGCCAGTCCATCAGCGAGTAATAGAAGCCCACACGAAGGCCTTCGGCGCGCGCCGCCTCGACATATTCGCGGATCACATCGCGCTTGGGGCCGAATTGCATGGCGTTATAGTTGGTGAGCCTGGTGTCCCAGTTGCAGAAGCCTTCATGGTGCTTGGAGGTCAGCACCATGTATTTCATGCCCGCTGCTTTCGCGAGCTGGGCCCATTTGCGGGGCGAGCCGGGCGCCGGGTTAAAGCCCGCGGTGAATTTCTGATATTCGGCGACCGGGATCGCCTCCATCTCCATCGCCCATTCGTGGCGGGCATGGGCGGCATAAAGCCCGAAATGGATGAACATGCCGAATTTGGCGTCATGCCACCATTTCATGCGCCGCTGCTGGTCGGGCGTGGGCGCATCACCGGTGGGATCGCGGCCCGGCGGCGGCTGGGAATTGGCCGGACTGGCGGCCAAAGCGAGCGAGCTTGCCGCCGCAGCCATCAAGGCTCCGCGACGGTCAACGGAAAAATCGGACATCAATCCCTCCCGGCAGCGCGTGTTCTATGCCGCGCTTTCGGAAAGACTAACGCATATCCATGGCAGTGAGATAGAGGTCCAGCACGGCTTCCATCTCTTGGAATTCCGCCTTGTCGAGCTTACGCATGCGGATCACCTGGCGCATGATCTTGGTATCGAAGCCCGTCCCCTTGGCCTCGCTATAGACTTCCTTGATGTCGGCGCCGAGCGCGGCCTTCTCCTCTTCAAGCCGCTCGATGCGGTTGATGAAGGACTTGAGCTGGTCTTTGGCGAAGGCGGATTTCGACATGGAACTACCGGATTTTCGAAAGCCGCGGAAACTAGCCCGCGGGGCTCGCGCGGCGCAATGCACGGCTGTATTTCTGGCTGTGCACTCTTTTTATCGACCTGCCGCCTCACCATCCAAGGCCATATCGCCAAGCGCGGCATCCAGGATGGGCTTGAGGCGCAACCCAAAGGCTTGTGCCCGCTCGTCGTTGCCAACCAAGTCCTGCCGCACTTCAACCAGCACATGCGGCAGCCCGCGCATGGTCCCGTGGCGCCACAGCGTGTCGCCCTCCAGCGCGCCGCTATAGGGTTCATTGTCGCCCACGATAAAACCGGCTTCGGCCAGGCGCGCCATCAAGGGGCGAGCCAGGCGCATGTCGCGATCATAAAGGACCCCCACCTCCCACTTGCGGGGATGCCCCTTCCAGGCTGGCGTAAAACTGTGCATCGAGACCAGCACGGCGGCCGGACCGATGCGGTCCAGTTCGGCGTCAATCGCCGCGTGGTAGGGCGCATGAAAAACCGCAATGCGCCGCGCCACCTCTTCGGCATCGGCGTCGCGATTGCCCGGAATGATGCTGCCGTCCGAAAGCTTCATCACCAGGGTTGGATCGTCCGCACCCCGGTTGAGATCGATCAGGAGCCGCGACCAGCGGCCCAGCACGGCCGGCGCGCCATAGGCCCCAGCCAGGGCGCGGGTGACGCTGGCGGCCCCGATGTCATAAGCGATGTGGGTAGAGAGCAGCGCGGGATCGAGGCCCAGACCACCGGGCGGTAGGGCGTTGGCGGCATGATCGCAGAGAAACAGCAGGGTGGGCTTGTTCGGATCGCTCGCCGGTGCGGCGCCGCTACCGGCCGCGCCGACGCTTCCGCTCGCAATGGCCTCAAAGGCATTTTCTGTCATGAGCCGGTTATAATAGAATCATGCACCTCGGACGCGAGGCATTTTGGTCGCCCAGCAGGAGCTTTGGACGCGCGGTGTACGACAAGTACATAAGCGACGAGCGACGAACTGGGAGGACAAAAGGCCCGCGTCCGGTTGACGGCCAAGCCGTTTCGCGCCAAACCGGACCAACAATGCGTCGTTCGCGCCTACTCTTTGCGATTGTCCTGGGCCTGGCGGGGCTTCCCTGCGCTGCCGGCGCCGCGCTTGCAGGTTTCAGCGTCTGCAACAAGACCGGCCAGGATGTGCGCACGGCTCTGGGCCGGTTCGATGGCACCAGCTGGACGTCGGAAGGCTGGTGGACGGTGAAGGCAGGCGATTGCACCGCCCTTCTCACCGGCCCTTTGCAGGGACGCTTCTACTATCTCTACGCCACCGACGGCGCGAGCGGCATCTGGGACGGCAAGACCCGCTTCTGCGTGGCGCCGGAAAAACGCTTCAAGTCGGCGGGCCGCGCCAACTGCGCCAAACGCGGCTTCGATCACCGCGGTTTCTTCGAAGTGGACACCGGCAAGAAACCGGACTGGACCCAAACTCTCTCCAATTAAAGCTAGTCTTTGATGACCTACCGCTTCGCTACTTGAGGTCTTTTTTTATGACCTACCGCTTCGCTACTTGAGGTCGATGGATGCGCCGCCGCCGTAAGACGAAAATCCTTGCCACCCTGGGCCCGGCCTCCAACACGCCGGAGAAGATGCGCGAGCTCTTCGAAGCCGGTGTGGACGTGTTCCGTATCAATATGAGCCACACCAGCCATGACATGCTGCGCAAGATGGTGGGTGACCTGCGCGCGCTGGCGGACACGGTGGGCCGGCCGATCGGCATTCTCTGCGACCTGCAGGGTCCCAAGATCCGGCTGGGCAAGCTGACCGATGGCCCGCGCATGCTCAAGGAAGGCGAGCGCATCAAGCTGGTCCTGGGTGAAACCAGCGAAAAGCCGGAAGACATTCCCATCCCGCATCCGGAAATCTTCCAGGCCATCAAGCAGAAGCACGCGCTCTTGATCGACGATGGCAAGGTCAGGCTCAGGCTGCTGCGCAAGGCCGACACTTTTGCCGAGGCGGTCGTGGAAGTTGCGGGCGAGATCAAGGACAGGAAGGGCGTCAACATGCCCGACACCCTGCTGCCTTTGTCGGCGATGACGCCCAAGGACCGCGTCGACCTGGATGCGGCGCTGGAACTGGGCGTGGACTGGATCGCGCTCAGTTTCGTGCAGCGGCCCGAGGACGTTGCCGAGTTGAAGAAGATCGTGCAGGGCAAGGCCGGCGTACTGGCCAAGATCGAAAAGCCCAAGGCCCTGTCTTCGCTGCACGGCATCCTGGAACTGGCCGACGCCCTGATGGTGGCGCGCGGCGATTTGGGTGTGGAAATGCCGCTGGAGCGGGTGCCTGGCCTGCAGAAGCAGATCACCCGCGCCGCCCGCAAGGCTGGCAAGCCGGTGGTGGTAGCGACCCAGATGCTGGAATCCATGATCCAGTCGCCCATGCCCACCCGCGCCGAAGTCTCCGACGTGGCGACCGCGGTGTTCGACGGCGCCGACGCGGTGATGCTGTCGGCGGAATCGGCCTCCGGCGGCTATCCGGTGGAAGCGGTCCAGACCATGGACCGCATCGCCTGCACGGTCGAGGATGACGAGCTTTATCATGCCATGATCGAAGCCCAGCGCGGCACGCCGGAAAAAACCACGCCCGACGCCATCATGGCGGCCGTACATGCGGTGACCGAGACCATCGAGGCCCGCGCCATCGTCTGCTGGACCAAGTCCGGCATCACTGCTATGCGCGCGGCGCGCGAGCGCTCATGCGCACCCATTATCGCGCCCACACCCTCGATCGAAACCGCGCGGCGGCTCTGCCTGGTTTGGGGCACCCATAGCGTCGCCACCGAGGACATCCGCGACTTCGACGACATGGTGAAGCGCGCCAGCCAGATCGCCCGCCAGGAAGGCTTTGCCCAGGCCGGTGAGCGCATTGTCATCACCGCTGGCGTGCCGCTTGGCACGACGGGCGCCACCAACATGCTGCGCGTGGCCTTCGTCACCAACGACGATTAGCCAGGTCGCGAGCTACTCGATCCGCCGGACTTTGTAGACGCCGCCGACATGCTCGACACTGAGGTTGAAGCTGCCGAAGGCTCCTCGCTTGACATCAACGGTGTAACTGCCGGCCGGCTTATCCCAATGGGCCAGCGTGGCATCGCCATCCAGCTGCCGCCAGACCTGGCCGTCAGCCAGCCGCACGGTGAATTTTCCAAAGCCGTCGAACTTGTATTCGGCCATCATGGACCTTGTGCGTGTCGGCTCATTCACCGCCGGCTTGGGCGGCAGGCCGAAGTTATTGCCGGCGGGCGGCGGCGTGGGCCCGGGTGAAAGCCCCAGGCTCGCGCGCAGCGGCTGCGCGGCGGCGTAATAGCAATTCAGCCAGTCGCGATCGCCACCGAGCGTGTAACAGCGCGAGGCTTCCGCCAGCACCGCATCACGCAGTTCGAGGTCTTGCGGTGTGCCGCCGACGGGCGGCTGGGCCGCCAACGTCATTTGCGGTTGCGGCGCGGGCGGCAGGCCCAGCTCGGCGCGGACCGGCTGGGCAACGCCGTAATAGCAATCCAGCCATTGGCGGGAATTCGCGATGCCGGCGCAGCGATAGGCTCCGCCCATCACATCATCCCGGGGCCGGGCGGCCGCGGAAGACACCATCACGGCCAGCAACAGCCCGGCCAGGCTCACAAGTTTTCCAGAGGTCATGGCCAAGACTTACACCGGGTGCGCTGCAGACAGAAACGGGAGCTATGTTGCAATGCAACATAAAAAATCGCCACGACTTTCGGACAGGTCGAGGTCCATCGCTGCGCTGACTTATTCCTCTCTTGTGTCTCGTCCCGCCAAGGCATATCTGCTCTTTTCGCAGCCACTTGCCCACGATTTGCGCATATCGGAATGAAAAAGTTGCTTAAGAAGCAGAGTTCCCTGAAATTTTAGCATAGGTTACAAAAAGTCAATGAAATAATATTATATTTTTTGACCTGTGTTGCCATAAATTTATTCAACAGCTCTTTCATGAGTAATTTTATTGCCTGACATGACAATATTGCAGCTTTGGCGCAACAGTTCTGTCACATCAGGCATACGGCTGGAACTTTTCATTACCCCATAAGGGTTTAGCGGTCCTAGGCTGCTGGCAACTTGGCGGCACCCAGAAGCGTTGCCGCCTCAAACCTATCGGCTCCAAAGCCGCCCTAAAGGGGATACCAAATGGTCAATTTCAAGCATTCTCGTACCATGCTGCGATGCAGCGTGGCGCTCGGCGCAGTCCTGTTGGCGGCGCCCGCCATGGCGCAGCAGCCGGCGCCGGCGACGGAAAGCGTGGTGGTCACCGGTACGCGCATCGCAACCACCGATGCCGTCGCGGAAGCGCCACTGACAGTCGTCAGCTCGGAAGACATCCAGCAGACCAAGGCGACGACCCTGGAACAGACCCTTGAACGCCTGCCTTCCATGGGGCAGACCAACTCCAACAACGACCAGAATTCCATCTCGCCGGGCGGTATTTCCACCGCCGACATGCGCGGCCTGGGCAGCCAGCGCACGCTGCTCCTGATCGATGGCCAGCGTATGGTGTCCACATTCGTCGCGGGCGCCCAGGGCCAGGACCTGCAGAACATTCCGGTCGACCTGATCGACCACATCGAAATCCTGCGTGACGGCGCATCCCCGATCTATGGCGCCGACGCGATCGCCGGCGTGATCAACATCATCACCCGCAAGGACTTCCAGGGACTCCAACTGAGCGGCGGCGCAGGCATCTCCACCTATGGCGATCACACCACCAAGCAGATGTCGGCGCTGTTCGGCGTCAGTTCGGACAAGGGCGGAATCGTGGCAGGCGTACAGTATCTCACCGAGGATCCCGTCCGGCAAAGCACCCGCGAATGGGCCGGCGGCGGCGACGGTAATGAAAATGTCTATGCCACCTCCTCGGCCATTCCTTTCGGCCGCTTCCAGGATGCGGTGACGAAAAAGGTCTATTGCGGCACCGCCAACAACACCATCGCCGCGGCCACCGGCACATCCTGCGGACTGTTCGACACCGCCAACGACCCCGACCTGATCCAGGGCCGCGACATCCTCAACGCCAATCTCAACGCCCACTACGATATTCTGGACAATCTCACGGCCTATTCCAGCACCTTCTTCACCAACCGCAAATCCTTCGCCCAGCTGAATCCGGAGCCCATCGGCGACGTCTATCCTTCGGCCAAGTACCTGTCCGGCGTGATAATCCCGGCCTCCAACCCGTCCAACCCGACCGGCGATCCGCTGCTGCTGCGCAAGCGCCTGTATGAAGCCGGCGACCGCCAGTTCTCCGACAATGTCAACACCTTCCAGGAACGCTTTGGCCTCAAGGGCAAGCTGGCCAACTGGTCGTTCGACGGCGGTTACCAGTATGGCGAATCCGATGGCGACGATTTCACACACAATGCCGTCAACCTGACCCATATCCAGGAACTGGTGGGGGCGCAGCCTTGCGAACCAGGTGCGCCTGCCGGCTGCGGCAGGGTGCTCCTGGCCGGCCCCAATTCGCTGACTCCGGCGCAGCAGACCTATGTGCGTTATGACGCTGCCTCTACCTCCCGTTATGAAGAGAATATCGCCTATCTCGACATCACCGGCGACCTGCCCGTCTCGTTGCCCGGCGGCGCGGTTGGACTGGCCTTCGGCGGCGACTGGCGGCGTGAGGCGGTCAAGGCCATACCCGACTCGCTCGAGCAGACGGGCGACTTCGCGGAAGGCACCACCCTGCCAACCCAGGGCCAGTACAGCGTGTCGGAAGTCTATGGCGAAGTCCGGCTTCCGGTGTTGAAGGACCTGCCCTTTGCGCAGGAATTCAGCCTGGACATCGCCGGCCGCATCTCCGACTACTCGAACTTCGGCCAGGCCAATGTCTACAAGGGCAGCTTCAACTGGGCGGTCAATGACTGGGTGCGCTTCCGCGGCGGCTACGGCACCGGCGTACGCGCCCCACAGGTCGGCGGCGAGCTCTATTTGGGCTCGAACCAGAGCGCGGATGCTTATGCTGATCCCTGCGTGAAGGCCACCAGCGCGGTCGTCATCGCCAACTGCAAGGCGGCTTATCCCGCCTACAATCCGGCGACCTTCACCCAGGCCGTGCCGCAGATCTCGGCGGCGCGCGTCGGCAACCCGAACCTGCTGCCGGAAACCTCCAAGCAGTGGAACATGGGCGCGGTGTTCACCCTGGATGCGCTGATCCCCAACCTCTCGGTGACTGTCGATTACTACAACATCAAGCTGAACAACTACATCACGCTCATCGATCCGGGCTCGGCCGTCTCGCTCTGCTACAACGCGGCGAACTTCAACAACACCTATTGCCCGGACTTTGGTCCCCGCAATCCGGTGAACGGTTCGCTGACCACCTATCAGGAGCCCTATACCAACCTCGGCTTCATCCATACCGACGGCGTGGACATGGGCTTCAACTGGAACAACAAGGACGTGATGGGGATGGTCGGGCTCGATAACTGGAACCTGGGCCTGAACACCGAATGGACCTACCTCAACAACTTCCTGCAGAAGAACCTGGACGGCTCGATCACCCAGTATGCCGGCACCTATTCGGAAGGCGCCATCAGCTATGGCCAGCCCAAATGGAAGGGCCTGTTCTCGGCCACGGTGACCATGCCGGAGGGCGCAAGCTTCGAATGGACCGAGCGGGTCATCGGCGGGGAAACCGTCAACGGCATCTTTGGCGAGACGCCGGATGAGCCGGGTTACCACATTCCGGCTTTGGCCTTCACCGACATCAACGTCAATGTGCCGTGGGACATCTACAACTTCAACATCGGCATCGACAATCTGTTCGACAAGGATCCGCCGATCGCGATCGATCCCTACGTGCAGACCCTCACCAACGAGTATGACTTCGTCGGCCGGTTCTTCTATTTGAAGGCCAGTGTGAAGCTGTAAGACCGGACTTCAACGGCAAATCGGAGACCGCGCTTCGCAAGAAGCGCGGTCTTTTTTTGGCCTGAAAAGCGCAACCGATGCGCTAGCTCACCAGCTGGCAGGACGGCATCTCGAATCTGTCGTCCACCCGGCGCTCGTCATAAGGAAAGTTGAGCGGCAGATAGCTGATCCTGAAGTCCTTGGCATTGGCCGAATCCAGCCGGTAGACATCGGTGCGCGGCATGAAAAGGCCGTTGTGGAGCTCGACCTGGATGGTCAGGGTGTTCCCCATCAAGGACCATGTGCCCTCTTCGGTGCTGTCGATGGTCTTGCCGTTGCGGCAATCGCGAAAGCGGGAATGGATCTTGCCGTCCGCCGTCAGGCGGTCGAGATACATCGACTGTTTATCGCCCGGCTGGCCCTGGCCAAACCAGGTGCCCACCAGCGATGGCGCTGCGAAAGCCGGCATTGTCAGCGCCGGCGCGACCAGCAGGCAAAAAACCATGCATGTCAGAACTCGCCGCATCAGCTGATCAGCTGGCAGGACGGCATCTGGAAATCGTCCGGTTCGCGCGCGGGCGCATAGGGATAGTTGTAGGACAGGCTCATATATTTCTGGGTCGTCGCGGTATGGGCCAGCATCTTGTAGAGGTCCGTGCGCGGCGCGCGCATTCCGTTCACCGTGTCCACGCGCAGTGAAAGCATGTCACCGTCAAGCGTCCAATGACCTTCCTGCACCTGGTCCAGCGCTTTGCCCTTGATGCAGGTGCGATACTCTCCGCGCCACGAGCCGTCGGCGCGCATGCGGTCGATATACATAGCTTCCTTTTCCTGTGGCTGGCCGTGGCCGAACCAGGTGCCCACCATATAGGATGTGGCCGCGCCCGCAGGCGATGCGAGCGTCAGGATCAAGCTCGCTAGAAACCAGCGCATGGGATCAGATATCCCGGCCTTCCACGCTCTGGGTCAGTTCACGCACCTTCTGGGCGGCGCCTTCCAGTTGCGGGTCGAGATCCAGCGCCCGGCGATAGAGCTTCAGCGCGCCCGCCTTGTCGCCGTAATCCTGCAGCATATCGCCCAGCTCGCCCAGCGCAGTGAACTGGCGGGGATTGAGCAGCACGGTCTTCTGCAGACTGACCAGGGCAGCGGTATCCTCACCCGCACCCTGCTCAAGGGTGGCGCGGAAATGCCAGCCTTCGGCATAATTGGGCGCGATATTGGTCACAGCCTCCGCCAACCGGCGGGCCGTCTTCCCGTCACCCGCGCCCTGCGCCGCCAGTGCCCTGGTCATCAGTAGGTCGATGCTGGGACTGTTGGAAGCCCGGAACATGGCCTGCAGCTTGGCTTCGATCGGATGGGCATCGTCGGCGCTGCTGCAGTGCCTGAGCTGGGCGAAAAGCTTCTCCTCGCTTTCGACCTTCTGGGGCTGAGGCTGCGAAGGCGGCTTGTCCGGCGGCGTCACGGCCTGGGCCGTACCGGAAACAAGCAGCAAAGAGAGCACAAGCGCGCCGCGCATGCGGCCACTCTAATGCGGCTGACGGAGCAATTCCAGATTTGCCGGCCTTGGTCCCTCCGGCCGCTCGCCCAAGCCGTCCATACGCTGCCGCTATGGACCGGTCGTCGCTTTCGCAGGTCCACTGGACCTGCTCACGCCTTGGGTTTCACCCAAGGCGCCGCTCCTCCCCCCTCGGCCCAATCCAGCAGTTCCGCGATATGCAGGATGGGCTGTTCAAGCCCCTCGCCCGCGGCCAGATGCTGCAGACAGCCGATATTGCCGCTGACAAGCACATCCGGCTCCGCAGCGGCTATGTTGCCAAGCTTTCTGGCGCGTAACTCGCCGGAAAGCTCGGGCTGGAGGATGGAATAAGTGCCGGCCGAGCCGCAGCACAAATGCGATTCCGCAAAAGGCGTGACGATGAAGCCGGCCGCCTCCAGCAGTGCCTCGCCAACGCCGTTCAACTTCAGGCTGTTCTGCAAGCTGCAGGCCGGATGATAGGCGACGCGCAGCGCCCTGTTTGATTCAAGAGGGGGCGGTGTCACGGTGAGCGGCGAGCACAGTTCGGCAAAGTCCCGCGCCGCGGCGGCGAATTTGGCGGCACGCGGCTCCCAGACGGAATCGCCGGCGAACTGATGGGCATAGTCCTTGAGCTGGGAGGAACAGCCGGTGGCGGTGATCAGCACGCCGTCATACCGGCCTTGCTCAAACGCGATAATCGCCTTCTTCGCCCATTCCTTCGAGTCGTGCTCGCGGCCCATGTGATGAGGCAGCGCGCCACAGCAGCCGGCACCTTCCAGCGCCACCAGTTCGATGCCACGCCGCGCCAGCACCCGGCCCACCGCACTGTCGATCTGCGGCGCCAATGCCCCCTGCACGCAGCCGGGCATGATGGCGATGCGCTGTTTGACCTGCGTGGGCTTGGGGAATTGCACCGGCTCCGGCCCTTGCGGATGCGCCGCCAACCCCATGCGCGCCATGGCGCCCAGCCGACCAGGGAGAAGCCTCACAATGGGAGCGCCGATCCTGGCAAGCAGCAGACCGAGGCGTACCAGACCCGGCCGCGTCATCACCTTGGCGATGGCATAGCGCATCAGCCGGTCGGCCAGCGGGCGCCGATAATGCTCCTGGATATGGACACGCGCCTGATCGACCAGGCGCTGATAGTTCACGCTGGAAGGACATGCCGTCTTGCAGTTGAGACAGGAGAGGCAGCGGTCGATATGATAGACCTGCTCCTTGGTCGGCGTGCCGCCCTTCTCCAGCATGTCCTTCATCAGCACGATGCGGCCGCGCGGGCTGTCGCGCTCGTCACCCAGGACGACATAGGTGGGACAGGTCGCGGTGCAGAAGCCGCAATGAACGCAGGCGCGCACCGCCTTGGCGGCGGGGCCAAGCTGGGGATCGGCGATCTGTTCCGGCGTGAAATTGTAACGCATGCTAGTGTCCCGATTCCGAAATTCGCAAAATCCGCGATATCCGGCACTGGCGAATTTCGGAATCGAAGGACACTAGCAATTTTTGAATCTCTAGTGTCGCTCCGATTTCGAAGTTCGCGGAGAACCAGATATCAAAAATGGGCGAACTTCGAAACCGCGACACTAGAGGCGTCCCGGATTGAAGAGGGACAGCGGATCAAACGCCGCCTTGACCGCGCGGCCGAGCTGGGCCAGCGCGGGAGCCTGGGGCGCAAACAGGCCGAGGCGGCTGCGGCTTTCGGCAGAGCCGCGCAGCAGCATCGCCTGACCGTTGGCCCTGGCGGCGATTTCGCGGATGCGTGGGCCTTCCGACGGATCGGCCGCCAACCACAGAACCGCACCGGCGAGATCGCCCAGCCAGTGGCGGGCGTTCAGTTCTTTTGCGACGCGCGGCGCGTCGAGACGTGCGATCATCACCCGCCAGATATCGCCGGGGATGTCGGCGAATTTCTCGCCGCAACCAATGACCGTAAAAGGATCATCCTCTATACGGTGCATGGCGTTGCCGAGAAGACCGTGCGCCAGCGCGATCTTTTCATCCAGCGGCTTAGATGCGCCTTCCAGCTTGATCAGCGCGGCGCCCTGGCCCACATCCGGCAGCATGTTGCCAGGCAGATAAGCCAGCCCGGCCGGCTCCAGCGCGCTGAGCGCGATCTTGCGCAGCGCCGCGAAGCCGTCTTCCGGCGTAACGTCGGAAAGGCAAAGGGTGGTGGCGAGTTGCGGCTCAGGATAGACGCGGAAGGTCATCTCGGTCAGCACGCCAAGCGTGCCATAGGCGCCGCACATCAGCTTGGGCAGGTCAAAGCCGGTGACGTTCTTCACCACCTTGGCGCCGCCGCGAAACGCTTCGCCCAACCCATTGACGGCGCGAAAAGCCAGGAGCGAATCCCGCGCCCCGCCATGACGCAGCTTGCCCGAGCCCGAGGCATCGCAAGATGCCGCGCCCGCCAGCGTCGCCGCGCCATTGGAGCCCAGGAGACGGGACCAGTCGGCGGGATCAAAACCCAGGCGCTGGCCTTTCTCCGCCAGCACGGCCTTGATCTCGGTGAGCGGGGTAGCGGGTTGGGCGGTAATGATCAGTTCGGCCGGCTCGTATTTGATGATGCCCGACAGTCCAGACACATCCAGCATCGGCAGATCACCAACCGGCCGCCCCACCGAACGGCGTGTGCCGCCGGCCATGATCTCGAATGGCGAGCGGGCCTCGCGCGCGGCGCGCACGAACTCCACCACCTGATCTTCGCTTGCGACCTTGCTCATCAGTAGCGTGGCAGATGGGGATGGGGCAGCTGAGCGCCATGGACGTGGATGTGGCCCTGCTCGATACAGGCCGACAGGGTCGGAAACACCTTGCCCGGATTGAACAGGCCCTGCGCGTCGAAGGCGCACTTCACGCGATGCTGCTGCTCCAGATCGGCCTCGCCGAACTGGTCGGTCATCAGGTCGCGCTTTTCCACGCCGATGCCATGCTCGCCGGAAAGCACGCCCCCCACCTTCACGCACAGGCGCAGAATGTCAGCGCCGAAGGCCTCTGCCTTCTCGAACTCGCCGTCCTTCATGGTATCGAAGCAGATCAGCGGATGCAGGTTGCCGTCACCGGCATGGAACACGTTGCAGAAGCCGAGCTGATAGTGATCGGCGAGTCTGGCCATCTCTTCCAGCACCTGCGGCAAGGCATGGCGGGGAATGGTGCCGTCCATGCAGATCATGTCGGGCGCGATCCTGCCCATGGCGGCGAAGGCGGCCTTCCTGCCCGACCAGATGCGGACCCGCTGCTTCTCGTCGGTGGCTTCGATCGTCGTGCCGCCGCAACCCGCCACGATCTCGGTGATGCGCGACACCGCATGGGTGACATCGGCCTCCACCCCATCGGCGTCAATGATCAGGATCGCTTCCGCGCCGGCGGGATAGCCGGGCTGGTTGTAACCTTCCACGGCTTCGGCGCAGCGCCGGTCCATGAACTCCATCGCCGCGGGCACCACACCGTCGGCGATGATGGCGGCGACACAACTGCCCGCAGCCGGCACGGAATCGAAAGAGGCCAGCAGGGTGCGCGTCACCGGGGCTTTGCGCAGGATCTTCACCACCACTTCGACGACGACGCCCAGAAGGCCTTCGGAACCTGTGACAATGCCCAACAGATCCAACCCGCCCTGCGCGCCGCACTTGCCCCCGAGCGTGATGATCTCGCCGCCCGGCAGCACCATGGTGACGCCCAGGAGATTGTTGGTTGTCAGGCCATATTTCAGGCAATGCAGGCCACCGGAATTCTCCGCCACATTACCGCCGATGGTGCAGGCGATCTGACTGGACGGATCGGGCGCGTAGTAGAAGCCGTTGGCTTCCACGGCCTTGGTGATGTTGAGATTGGTGACACCGGGCTCAACCACGACGCAGCCATTCTCGTAATCGATCTCGAGAATGCGCTTCATCCGCCCCATGCCGATCAGGATGCCGTCCTCGCGCGGCAAGGCCCCGCCCGACAGCGAGGTGCCTGCGCCGCGCGGCACGATCGGCACGCCTTCGGCGGCGGCAAATTTCAGGATCTCGCTGACCTGCTGGCGGTTGGACGGCAGCACGCAGACCAGCGGCATCTGGTGATAGGCGCCCAGCGCATCGGCGTCGAAGGTCGCGAGGCCCGATTTATCGGCGACCACGCCATCGGGCACGATTTCGCGCAAGCGCGCCACGATCTCGGCGCGGCGGGCGACAATCTTGGCGTCGGTCGGAGGAAGATACATGCGCCAGTCCTAGAATGCTGGCTGCGAGTATTGCTTAACCCTGGCGGGCTTTGAACCGCGGATTTTTCTTGTTGATCACGTAAACGCGACCCTTGCGGCGGATGACGCGGCAGTCCTTGTCACGCTTCTTGAGCGAACGGAGGGAGTTGCGGACCTTCATGACACTGCCTTCTGAGCCCGGCCCGAAGGCCAAAAAGTGAGAGTTTTCCAGCCCGAAGGCCGTGAATTTGAGGCGCGGAAACTATGGAAGCCCCCCTTCCCTGTCAACCCGCGAAATCGCCGGCCATGCCCGGCGCCAAAAAAATCCAAAACCCAGCTTTTCCGCCAAAAAATCCCGCAAATCAGTGTATCCAGGCCAGGTGTCGCGCCATTCCTTAAGCCGCCTCAAACGCCTCGC
>DASXHL010000032.1:0-2585 GCA_036488555.1 Rhizomicrobium sp. | reverse complement strand
GCAGCTTGCCCCGGCCACGTACATCCTGACGGGCGTCAACATCGCCGTCTACCTGCTGATGGTGTTGAGCGGTGTTTCGCCGACTGCGCCCACAGGCGATCAACTCGTCCACTGGGGGGCAAACGTCGGCTTGTTCGTGCTAGCCGATCACCAGTGGTGGCGCCTGGTGACTTCGACCTTCGTCCACTCCGGCATCATCCATATCGCCACAAACATGTGGTGCCTTTACAACCTCGGTCTGCTGGGTGAGCCGTTGATCGGCGCCTTCGGCGTGGTGGCGGCCTACCTTCTGACGGGCGTGGTGGGCAATCTGCTCAGTGTGGCGTTAAACCCGGGCCTGGTTAGTGGCGGTCAAATCGTCAAGTACGGCGTGATCAGTGTGGGCGCATCCGGGGCGGTCTTCGGCCTGGCGGGTGTGCTGATTCCGCTGCTGGGTTCGAAGCTGCTTCCGGTGGACCGCACAGAGGTGGCGCGGCTGCGCCGCAGCGTGATTTATTTCGCGGTCTTGAACTTCGTCATCGGCTTTGGCGCGGACGCCTTCCACTCGCCGATACGCATCGACAACATGGCGCATCTTGGCGGGTTTCTCTCCGGGATGCTGTTGGGCGTGCTCCTGGTGCCAAAGCTGGGAGCCGACCGGACGCTATGGATCCGGCGGCAATGGCTGGCCTTTGGCAGCGTGCTGCTGCTGGTGCTGCTGGGAGCGCACTTTGTCGCCAACCTGTGGCGCGGATGAGTCAGTCAGGGGAGTGCGGTGCCCGGAAGCTTCCAGGCACCCGATTGTTTACCAGCTAGCGGATGGCAGTTGCGGCGAACTTCTTCACCATGGCGAGCAACAGCTTGCGGTCGCTGTCGTTCAGGTTGGAGGAGTAGCGCCGGATCTGGGTGAGGAAGCGTAGCTCCTCATCCGTCAGCTTTTGTGTGTTCATCTCCCGGCCCAGTGAATCCTCTGCAAAGAATTGAGCGAGTGGGAGATCGAGTGCCTGCGCAATCTTGGCAAGCGTGTCGAGTGAAGGGACGGTGTGCCCGTTTTCTACACGGGAGAGGTAACACCGCAGCAGACCGGTGCGTTTTTCGATATCGCCTTGCGAGAGACCCTTCTGCAGCCGATAACCTCGGATCGTAGTTCCAATTTGCATGCGCGCCTGGCTTTCAAAGGCCCACGCCTGGCCCGGTCAATTGCGATGGCGAGGGGCCCATTTCTAGTTTTATTGGCTGCATAGTTAACATGCATACAACATCAAGAGCAAGAACAATTTGCAGCGGGCACCAGAAATTGGCCCGGGGTGCAACTTCCGGGGAATTTGCCCTTCCATAAACGTGTCAGAAAGGTTACCGGGTTTTATAGACTGTTTACGGTCTGCCGCCCAGCTCGCGGGCGAAGAAATGGAGATAACGGGCCCTGGCGTCCGCCGCATCTTCGGCGCGGTAGCCGGCCTTGTTGTTGGGGTTCTCGAACGCGTGGCCCGCATCAGGATAGATCTTCAGGTCCATCGGTTTGCCGAGCTTCTTCATGTCGGCGGCGAAGGCCTCCACGCTGGCGGGTGGAATGCCCTTGTCCAGGCCGCCATAGTTGCCCAGGATTGCGGCATGGATTTGCGTTAGCGATGCAGGATCGGTCGGCGGCGGCCCATAGTTGGCGACGACGGCTTTCAGATGGGGGTCGGCAACGGCGAAGGCCAGCGCGTAGCCGCCGCCCATGCACCAGCCGATGGCGCCGATGCGGTTGGGATCAACGCGCTTGTCTGCGCGCAGGAAGGCGTCGGCTGCGCTGAGATCGCGGATGACGCGGTCCTGAGGCGCACCGCGGCTGATCTCGTGTGCGGTTTCGGGGTCGGTGGCCACCTGGCCGCGATAGAGATCGACCGCGAGCGCAACGTAGCCGTGTGCGGCCAGATCGGCGGCCTGCTCCTTTACCCAGTCGTTGAGCCCCCACCACTCGTGGATCACGATGATGGCTGGGCGCTTCGCGGCGCCGCCGGTCGGGGCGTACAGCAGGGCGTGGACGGTTTCCGGCCCGCTGGGATAGGAGACATCGACAGGAGCGGTTGCGGCGGGAACAGTTCCGGCAGAAACAATTTCGGCAGGCTCTGCGGCCCGGGCACCGGGCAGGAGGACGGCGGCTGCGAGGGCCAGTAAAAGTGGGTGGATGCGAACGGCTAATGCGGACATGGCTTTGCCTCGGAGAGAAGATGATCGGGAGACCTGCAACCCAGGAGTATGGCGCGTGCGCGCGGCGGCGAGCAAGTCTCGTGGTCTGTAAGAGATGGCCGTGCACGATGGTATGCTGTGCCGATCGACTATCCGCAAGTATCGGAGAAGGGAATTGACGCGCTCAAGATAAGCCATGATCGAGCCACGATCGCGGCCATCTTGAATGCCCCCCCGCGCCATCGCAATCGTGGATGGACTTCGCGCTTGGCCGGTTGAAACGAGTGGCCAGCCATCCTTGGTGCAGGAGGGCGAAGGATCTCTCCGTCACCGTGTATGACGAGCTCTTCCGTACCCGCGCTTTCACCATGGCGGCAGCGATGTCCTACTACTTCCTGCTGGCGCTGGTGCCGTTGCTGATCTTTCTTTCCGCG
>DASXHL010000018.1:0-123229 GCA_036488555.1 Rhizomicrobium sp. | reverse complement strand
CGCGATCGCGAAGGAAACTCTGCCGGCCAGCATCAGCACCAGCTTCCAGGGCGCGGCGAAGGCGTTCGAGAGTTCGCTCGGAAATCTGTGGGTGCTGCTGATCATCGCCATCGTGGTCGTGTACATCGTGCTGGGCATTCTGTATGAAAGCTACATCCACCCGATCACGATTCTGTCAGGTCTTCCGTCAGCCGGTTTCGGCGCGCTGATCACCCTGTACCTGTTCCACATGGATCTGAACATTTACGCGTTCGTCGGCCTGATCATGCTGATCGGCATCGTGAAGAAGAACGCGATCATGATGATCGACTTCGCGCTGCACAAGGAGCGCGAACATCACGTCAAACCTGATCAGGCGATCTTCGAGGCGGCGATTGTGCGCTTCCGCCCGATCATGATGACGACCATGGCGGCGCTGTTGGGCACGCTGCCGGTCGCCATCGGCTTTGGCGCGGGCTCGGAAGCGCGCCGGCCGCTGGGTTTGGCGGTGGTAGGCGGTCTGATGGTGTCCCAGCTCCTGACGCTCTACATCACCCCGGTGATCTATGTGTATCTCGATGAGCTGGGCGAGAAGGCGTCGCACTGGGGCCTGTTCGGCCAGCCGCAGAAGAACGCGTCGGTCGAGCAGGGGCCGCGCCATTCCTCACCGGATGCCCCGCCCGCACCTGCGGAGTAAATGTCCGATCAGGGCGCCGGCTCGCCGGTCGCCTCGATCAACAGCCGCACGAACTCCTTCATCTGGTTGCCGTCGATCCAGCGCACCACCGCGACGATGTCGTGCTGGTAGTCGATGAAGATGACGTTGGAGCCGTCGCCGATGAAGGAAACGCTGTCGGCGCGCGCCGCCGGATACATCTTCTTGTCGGTGTTGAGATACCAGTTGCAGAAGCCATAGCCGGGATTGGGGCCGGTG
This sequence comes from Rhizomicrobium sp., assembly GCA_036488555.1. Taxonomy (GTDB): domain Bacteria; phylum Pseudomonadota; class Alphaproteobacteria; order Micropepsales; family Micropepsaceae; genus Rhizomicrobium. The sequence continues at coordinate 122,316 of DASXHL010000018.1, read as the reverse complement.
GGCGTGGTCGCCATCTTGACCCACGCATCCGACAGGATGGTCTTGCCATCCCACTTGCCCTTGTTGAGGCCCAAAAGGCCCATGCGCGCCTGGTCACGGGCCGAAATGAACATTCCGCCGCCCCAATGGCCGCCGCCGGACACGACATGGATGCGCTTGCCGTCCACTTCAGTCCAGCTGTTGTCATAGCCTTCCCAATGCCAGCTGTCCGACATGCCTATGGGATCGGCAACATACTGTTTCAGCACCTCGGGCAGCGGCCGTTTCCACAGATGGGTCAGCGCCAGGGCCAGCGCGTTCACGCGCACGTCGTTGTATTTCCAGGCCTGGCCCACCGGCGGCGGGCCCTTGGCCAACTCGCTCCACGGCTTGCCGGGCTCCGGACGGTCGGCCCACCAGGGCTTGCCCCACATGGTGCCGATCCAGCCGGAATCCTGACGCAGCATGTTGTCCCAACTGATCGGCTGGTTGTGCGGCAGCATGAAGTCCGGCGTCGGCCGCACATAGTCGATCACCCGGTCATTGACGTTCTTGATCATGCCGTGGTCGAAGGCGACACCCGCCACCGACGACAGGAAGGTCTTGCTGACCGAGAATGTCATGTCGACCTGCTGGGTCTTGCCCCATTCCGCCACGATATAGCCGTGGCGGATGATGATGCCGTTGGCGGGGGCGCGCGGCTTGAGCGGTCCCAGCGGCGAAGAGAAAGCCTCGCCGGCATATTTCAGCGGCACCGACACGCGCAGGTCACGGATGTCGACCTTTTCTGCCAGGTCGGGCGGATATTTCGTCTCGGCCGAAACGGCGAAATCGATCGCCGCCTTCAGCCTGGCGGCATCCAGATGTTCCTGCGCCGGCGTGTGGGTGGTCCATGTGTCGCCCTTGGGCGGGAAATAGTCGGCAGCCAGAGCTGGTGAGAGAGCCAGAATTGCCGCGCCGGACAGTGCGAAGAAGAGAGATCGCATTCTTTCCACCCCTGATTTCTGGGGAGCTTCTGGCGTGGCCCAGTCTTTGTCAAATGGCCGAAGCGCTTGGAAATGACTGGCTTCAGCAATAGGCTTTGGACAAAAGCGGGGATTGCAATGTCATTGTCTTTCGATCGTTCCGCGGCATTGATCGCGCAGAATGCGAAGTTCGTTGCCGGTGGTGTGAACAGCAACTTCCGCATCGGCATGGCAGGCGGCCCCCTGGTGTTCCAGCGCGGCGAGGGCGCCTATCTGATCGATGCCGATAACAACCGGTTGATCGACTATTACTGCGGCATGGGGGCCATGATCCTGGGCCATTCGCCGGCCGGCGTGCAGCAGGCGGTCAAGGATCAGGTCGACAAGGGCATTCTCTATGCCGGTCAGTCCGAGATTGAATTCCAGGCCGCGAAAATCCTTTGCGAGCGGATTCCGTCCGCCCAGCGCATGCGGTTCGGATCGTCAGGGTCGGAAGTGGCTCAGGCCGCTTTCCGCCTGGCGCGCGCCGCCACCGGCAAGCGCATCATCCTGAAATTCGAAGGCCATTATCACGGCTGGTTCGACAATATCCTGTGGTCCACCGCTCCCGGAGAGAACGCGGCCGGCCCGGAAGATGCGCCGGTGCTGGTGGCGGGCAGCAAGGGCCAGGACAGAAGCGATGCCGCGGGACTGGACGTGATCGGCTGGAATGATCTGGCGCGGCTTGAAGCACGGCTGGCCAGGGGCGATGTCGCGGGCGTGATCATGGAGCCCGCCATGTGCAACCAGGGCGCGATTGCGCCTGCGGCTGGCTATCTGGAAGGCGCGCTGGCCGCTTGTCGCAAGCATGGCGCTATCCTGATCTTTGACGAGGTGATCACCGGCTTCCGGCTGGGACGTTCCGGGGCGCAGGCGCGCTTTGGCGTGACGCCCGATCTTTCGATTTTCGCCAAGGCGATGGCCAACGGCTTTCCTGTGGCGGCTATCGTGGGTCGCGCCGACCTTCTCGACATGTTTGCCACCGGCGGCGTGCTGCATGGCGGCACCTTCAACGCCCAGCCGGTGACCATGGCGGCGATGGTGGCGGCACAGGAGGCCTTGACGCCGGAAGGCTATGACGCGGCCTCAAAACGTGGCGTGCGGCTGCGCGATGGCATCGCGGGCATTCTGAAAGATGCCGGCTGCAAGGCACAGGTCACTGGCTTCGAACTGATGTTCCATGTCGGCTTCGGGTTGGATGCGCCCGCGCGCAGCTATCGCGACCTGCTGAGATGCGACAAGGCGCTGTATGTGAAATTCTGCCATGCGCTGCTCAAGCGCGGGGTGCGCGTGTTGGAACGCGGCGCCTGGTTCGTCTCTTTTGCGCATGACGATGCGGTGATCGATGCGACACTGGAGGCCGTGCAAGGTGCGGCCAAAGAAATTGCCTAGCGCCTCTTGAACAAGAGCCAGGTCAGGGCATGGGCGGTGGTGGAGATCGCCAGCGACAGGCCGAAGGCCGGCCACATCGCCATCTGACCCAGGAAAACATAGAGCACGAAGCAGAAGGTCCCGACCGATGCCAGGCCCAGCGTCATGCCCGCCACCGCTTCCTCCACGGCGTGGCGGCCATATTGCAGATGGCTGGAAATGCAGATGATCGAGCCCATCACCGGAAAGGTGGAGAAGAGGCCCGACCAGCGGCTGCCCATAGGTGCGGAAAACTGGGTGATGACGACGGTCAGGGCGGCGCCGGCGATCATGCGGGCGGGCAGGCCCCACCAGACATGCTCCCGCTCCTCATCCGAAGGTGCCGCGCGGGGATAGACGAACAGCGCGCCCAGAAAGCTCGCAAATGGCAGGATTTCGAGCCACCGCGACCCTTCCTGCATTTCAAGCGCGAGCAGCGCCACCAGGGTCCAGATGGCGAAACCAATGACGGTGCACCACGGCCAGCTCAGGCGGCGGGAACAAAAGGCGTAAGTCATGGTGAAGGCGAGCCAGGGCACAAGCCCGAAATAGGCGCCCAGCGCCGCCTGGGCCCCGAACGCCGATCCGTGATCCAGGGTCACGAACAGAAGCAATGGCCCGCCCACAATCGGGAAGCCGGCGAGCCAGCCGGCCACACGCGGGCCGTGCAGCCGTTCCATGATGCCGAACACCAACAGGCCCAGCGGCACAATCGTCAGTTTCAGGATCAGCAAATCGGTTCCCCCGAAGCCGATGGTGGCGGGAAAACAGGCACCCGCCAATGCAAACGACTGCCCCCTCCGGCTTCGCTGGCCCAAGGGCCAGCTACGCCACCTCCCCCGCCGTCGCTTCGCTCGCGGGGGAGTGGTGCGGCGCAGCACGACTTGCGGCCCGGCCGAAAACCAAACAAGCTTGCATGGGGACCGGCTGTGTGGCGTGACATGACCAGGGTTTTTCTCGCAGGCATTTTTCACGAGACCCATTCCTTTTCCGGCGACATCACCGGACTGGATGGTTTTGTTATCCACCGCGGTGACGAGATTTTGAAACGCCGTGGCGACGCCTCGCAGGTGGACGGCTTCCTGTCGGTGGCCGAACGCGAGGGCTGGGAGATCGTGCCCAGCGCGATCTATACCGGTGGCGCCTCGGGTACCGTGGATCATGCCGTGTTCGAGGACTTCTGGCGCGAGGTCGAGCCGGCGTTGAACAAGGCGCTGGCCGACGGGCTGGACGCGATCCACCTGTCGCTGCATGGCGCCATGGTCACCAGCGAATGCGACGATCCCGAAGGCGAGCTGATGGCGCGCATTCGTGCGGTACCGGGCGCGGCAAAGCTGCCGATATACTGCGTGGGCGATCTGCACGCCACCCTGACGCCCAGGATGGGCGATATGTGCGATTGCATGATCTTCTACCGTGAGTGCCCGCATACAGATCAATTCGATAGTGCAGTCCTGTCGGGCAATCTGCTGGCCCGCTGTTTGAACAGCGGTGTGCGGCCAAAGAATTTCGTGCTGGTGACGCCGATTGTGTGGCCGCCCACCGGCACCGGTACGCGCGATGGTCCCATGCGGGCGCTGGAAGACGCCGCACGCCGCATGGAAAAGGAAATTCCTGGCGTGCTGGCGGTGAATATCGTCGGTGGCTATGCCTTTTCCGACGTGCCCCATGCCGGCGTGTCGTTCAGCATCATCACGGAAGGCGATGCGGGCGCGGCGCAAGACGCCTTGCGCGAACTGGCCAGGATCGCATGGACCATGCGCGAGGGCGGCATTCCAAAACAGCACGATCTGGACCAGGTGGTGCGCGAATTTTCCGAAAGCAATTATCGCTTTGGCGGCAAGGGGCCGGTGCTGCTGGTCGAACCGTCCGACAATATCGGCGGCGGCGCGCCGGGCGATGGCACCGATGTGATGCGGGCGCTGTTGAAATACGATATTCAGGGCGCCGGCGTGGCCATCGCCGATGCGCAAAGCGTCACTGCCCTCCAGGATGTGCCAATCGGCGGAAAGATCACTCTGTCTATCGGCGGCAAGGGCAGCCCGCTTGATCCCGGGCCGGTGAGCCTGGAAGTGGAGTTGATCTCACGCAGCGATGGTGTCTTCGAACTGGAAGACAAGAATTCCCATCTGGTGGGTTCGCTCGGCAAGATCATCCGCATGGGGCCGTGTGCGGTCGTCAAGCATGGCGGGCTCACCATCCTGCTCACCAGCAAGAAGCTGCCGCCTTTTGACCTGGGCCAGTGGCGCAGCCAGGGCATCAATCCCGAAGAGCTCAGCATGATCGGGATCAAGGCGGCGGTGGGCCATCGGGTCGCCTATGGCAAGATCGCTTCGGCGGAATTCACCGTCAATACCAGCGGGCCGTGCACTTCCGACATCACCCGCCTGCCTTACACGCGTCTGCGCCGGCCGGTGTTTCCGCTCGATAAGATCGAAATGGATGCCTAATGCTTGACCGCCGCGCCATGCTGGGAGCGGCGGGCCTGCTTGCCTTTCCGGCGCAAGCATGGTCGGCGCCGGGCAAGGCGCGCATCATCACGGCCATGATGTTCGCCGAGCCGGCGCATCTGAACTATCCGCTTCTCAACACGCGGATCATGCAGGAGATCTGCGGCAACATCCATGAAGCGCTGCTCCTGTTCGACTGGCAGTTCAAGCCCCAGCCCAATCTGGCGCGCGCCTTCGACGTGACCCCGGACGGGCTGACCTATACCTTTCATCTGCGCGATGACGTGACCTGGCACGACGGGGTGAAATTCACCGCCCGCGACGTGGCGTTCAGTTGCGGCACCATGCTGCCCCAGGTCAATCCGCGCAGCCGCGGCGCCTTTGGCCAGATCGCCAGCATGACCATGCCGGACGATTACACGATTCAGTTCAAGCTGAAGAAGCCGTTCAATGCCTTCCTGATGTCCTTCATGGCGTCCAGCGCGCCGATGATGCCGGCGCACATCTATGAAGGCACCAACTTCCGTACCAACCCTTTCAATTTCAAGCCCATCGGCACCGGCGCTTTCAAGTTCGCCGAATGGAAGCGCGGCGAATATATCCACCTGGCCCGCAACGACCATTACTGGCGCAAGGGCCAGCCCGGCATGGACGGCATCTATTTCCGCGTCTGTCCCACGCCCGAACAGCGGCTGGTGGCGATGGAAACCGGCGCGGCGGATATCGCCATGGCCGACGATATCGACACGGTGGTGTCGTCCCGCCTGAAATCCAATTCCAATATCGTTACGCGCCGCGACGCTTACGACGGCACCGGCGAGATCGCCATCATGGAAGCCAATATGCGGCGCTGGCCGTTCAGCGATCGCCGTTTCCGCGCCGCCTTTCTGCATGCGATTGACCGCGAATTCCTGGTCAGGGCTATCAATTACGGCGAAGGCAAGGTGGCGCATGGCCCGATCCCATCCGCGGCGCCTTATTATGACGACAAGGTGTTGACCAAATATCCCTATGACCCCGTGCGCGCCCGCGCCCTGCTGGACGAGGTGGGCTGCAAGCCGGGTCCCGATGGCGTGCGGCACCGTTTCGGCATCATGCTGGTGCCGGACGGCGGCGGCGCCTGGAGGCGCATCGGCGAATATATCAAGCAGTGCCTGGCCGAAGTGGGGCTGGAGGCCAACCTGGAAGCCACCGACTGGCCGACCCAGAGCCGGCGCAGCGGCAACTGGGAATTCGATACAGACACCAACACCTATGGTGAATATGGCGACCCGGCGATCGGCACCTCGCGCTTCTATCTTTCGTCCAATATCCGCAAGGGCGTGCCGCTGACCAACCTGCAAGGCTATGTGAACCCGGAAGTGGATCGGTTGTTCACGCAGGCCGCGGTAGCGGTGAGCCATGAAGAAGCCCAGGCCTGCTACAGCCGGCTGCAGCAGATTCTCACCCATGACGTCGCCATGCTGTGGCTGTTTGAGCGCCGGCCTCTGTTCTTCCACAACAGGCGGCTGAAAAATGTGATCCTGGGTCCCAATGGTCCCACAGACGGCTTGGGCGCCGTTGAGCTGGCATGAACCCGCGCTACATCGCCCTGCGCCTGGTTAAGACGGCGCTGACGGTCGCCGCCGTGGTGATGTTGAGTTTCTTTCTGATCCGTCTGGCGCCGGGTGATGCCGCCACCGTGATGGCGGGACAATCGGGTTATGCCGACGAGGCCTTCATGAAGAGCCTGCGCGCGGAATATGGCCTGGACCAGCCGCTGCCGGTGCAGTTCTGGAAGTATGTGCAAACCGTCGCCCATGGCGATCTGGGCACGTCCTATGTGCGGCGTCAGCCGGTGCTGGGCGTGATCATGGAGCGGCTGCCCAACACCTTGCTGCTGGACGCCTTCGCGCTGGTGGTCGCGATCATGGGTGGGGTATGGCTGGGCGGGCTGGCGGCGCGGCGGCCCGGCTCGGCCGGCGACAATGCGGTCAGTGTTCTGGCCATGCTGTTCTATGCCGTGCCGCAATTCTGGTTGGGCATGATGATGGTGCTGGTCTTCGCGGTCTGGCTGGCGGTGCTGCCGCCCTTCGGCATCGAAACCATGGGCGCCGATTATACCGGCCTGGCGCGGCTGGGCGATGTGGCCGAGCATATGATCCTGCCCGGCGTGACCTTGGCGCTTTATTATATGGCCAGCTACGCCCGGCTGACCCGTGCCGCCATGATCGAGGTGGGCGAGCAGGATTTCGTCAAAACGGCGCGAGCCAAGGGCATCAGTGAACGCCAGGTGGCGCGCCGCCATATCCTGCGTAATGCGCTGATCCCGCTGGTCACCTATGCGGGCCTGCAGGCCTCGCTGCTGGTGGGCGGCAGTGTGCTGATCGAGAATGTCTTTTCCTGGCCGGGCGTGGGCACGCTCGCCTATGACGCGGTACAGTCCCGCGACAACCCGCTCTTGCTGGGCATCTTCATCGTCACCGCCATCCTGGTCAGCCTGTTCAATCTCCTTACCGACATTGCCTATTCCATCGTCGATCCCCGGGTGGAGCTGGGATGAGCGCGTTCGCCCGCCGTTTCTTTTCCCGGCCCACTGCTCTGTTCGGCTTTGCAGTCTTTCTCGCCATTATGGTGATCGCGCTGGCTGCGCCACTGATCTTTGCCGGCGGCCCTTTCGCCATTGTCGGCATGCCGCTTTTGCCGCCAGGATCGCCCGGCCTGCCGGTGGGCAGCGATGTGCTGGGCCGCAACATGGCGGCGGGGTTGGCGTTCGGGGCGCGCATCTCGCTCCTGGTCGGTATCACCTCGACCCTGGGCGCGATCGGGGTCGGTGTGCTTTTCGGCGCCATCGCCGGCTATTATGGCGGGGCGGTCGATGACCTGTTGATGCGGGTCACCGAATTTTTCCAGATCATTCCGACCTTCGTGCTGCTGATGGTGCTGGTGGCCTTCCTGGAACCCAGCCTGGCCTCGGCGGTGATCGGCATCGCGCTGATATCCTGGCCGCAGGTTGCGCGGGTAGTGCGCGGGGAATTCCTGTCCCTGCGGGAGCGGGAATTCGTTCAGGCGGCGCGGGTGCTTGGCTTGAGCGACCTGAGCATCATCTTCGGCCAGATCCTGCGCAATGCGCTGACGCCCATCGTGGTGATCAGCTCCATGATGGTGGGCAATGCCATCCTTACGGAATCTGCGCTGAGCTTTTTGGGGCTGGGCGATCCGAACCTGCTGAGTTGGGGCAGCATGATCGGCGGCTCGCGCTCGGCCATGTGGGTGGCCTGGTGGACCACGGTGCTGCCAGGTCTTTGCATCATGGTGACGGTGCTGGCGCTGAACCTCATCGGCGATGGGCTCAACGACGCGCTCAATCCCCGGCGGGGACGCTGATGCCGCTGGTTTCGATCAAGAACCTCAGCGTGACGCTCCCGCCGGGTTCCGACCGGGCCCTGGCGGTCGAAGATGTCAGTCTTGAGATCGGCCGCAACAGAATCGTCTGCATTGTGGGGGAATCCGGTTCCGGGAAGTCGCTGACCGCCCATGCCGTGATGGGCTTGTTGCCGCGCGGCGTGACGGCCACGGGCGGCAGCATCGCCTTTGACGGCGCAGATCTTATGCGCGAACCGTCTGAGGTGATGCGCAAACGCCGCGGCCGCGACATCGCCATGATCTTCCAGGACCCGATGGCGGCGCTCAATCCGGTGGTGAACATCGGCCACCAGGTGGCCGAGCAGATCCGTGCCCATCGCGCCGTTTCCGAAAGCCTCGCCCTGAAACAGGCGGCCGACATGCTGGTCCAGATGGGGCTGAAGGATGTCGCCGGGCTGCTGAAAGCCTATCCGCATCAGCTCTCCGGCGGCCAGCGCCAGCGGGTGATGATCGCCATGGCGCTGTCACTTTCGCCCAAGCTGCTGATCGCGGACGAACCCACCACGGCGCTGGACGTCACCACCCAGGCGCAGATCCTCAAGCTGATCAAGCGCATCCAGGCCGAACGCGAGATGAGCGTTCTGTTGATCACCCACGATTTCGGCGTGGTCGCAGACATGGCCGATAGCGTGGCGGTGATGCGCCACGGGCGGGTGGTTGAAAGTGGCGATAGCGGAACGGTGCTAGGCAACCCTTCGCATTCCTACACTCGCGCACTGATCGCCGCCGTGCCCAAGGGCGAAAGCCGGCTCGCCCCGCCGCCACAATCGGCGCCGCTGGTGAAAGTCGATGGCCTTGCCAAGCGTTTCCGGCGCGGCGGGTTCATTTTTCGCTCTCCCCCGATCACCGCGCTGGACGGCATCGCGCTGACGCTGAGCCGGGGCGAAACCCTGGGTGTGGTTGGAGAATCCGGCAGCGGCAAATCCACCCTGGCGCGTTGCGTGATCCGCCTGCTCGACCCTGATGCAGGCCGGATCATTCTGGATGGCGTCGACATCGCGCGGGCGAAAGAAAAGACGCTCAGGCCGATGCGCCGCCGAATCCAGATGGTATTTCAGGATCCCTTTTCCTCGCTCAATCCGCGCCAGACGGTGGGCGACATTCTCATTGCCGGCCCGCGCGCCCATGGCGAGGATGCGAAAGACGCACGGGGCCGCGCCGCCGACATGTTGCGGTTGGTGGGGCTCAACCCCGAGACCATGAACCGCTTTCCCCATGAATTTTCCGGTGGCCAGCGTCAGCGCATCGGGCTTGCCCGCGCCCTGATGCTAAAGCCCGATGTGTTGATTGCCGATGAGCCGGTGTCGGCGCTGGATGTGACAGTACAGGCCCAGGTGCTGAAGCTGCTGGACGATGTGCGCCGCCAGATGAACCTGGCCATGCTGTTCATCACGCATGACATGCGGGTGGCGGCTGAGATCTGTCACCGGGTGATGGTGATGCGCCATGGCCGGGTGGTGGAATGCGGGCCCACGGCCGAAATCTTCGCCAATCCCGCCACCGATTACACCCGGGCGTTGCTAGCGGCCATTCCGGGCCGCCGGGCTTTGTAAAGGCTCAAACGTGCCGGCGTACGGCCGTTGCCGGTCTCTGCGCCGCATATTGTTTGCGGAAACTCTTGAGCAAATCGCGCAATCCCGGCTCCGATACCTTTGCCGCCGCCTGGTCCAGCGGCACCCAGATCATGCTGCGCAGGCCTTTTTCCGGCCAGTCGTCGAGCTGTTTGGTGACCTGGAGCGCAAAGACCTCCACGTTCACCGGCATGCCGCCGCCTTCGCGCTTCTCTTTCAGATAGAGATAGCGGCCGATTGCGCCGGCGCCGGTCTTGCCGGTCACGCCGGCTTCCTCAAAGGCTTCGCGGGCGGCATTCTCTGCTCCGCTCAGGTCTGCTTCCGGCCAGCCCTTGGGCAGGATCCAGCGCTTGGAATTGAGCGAGGTGATCAGCAGCACTTCCAGGCCGCGCCTGCTCGTGCGCCAGCACAGGGCTGCCACCTGATTACCATGCTCGCGAAACAGCGCCTCGCTCTTCACCACACCCCAACGTGATTCGTCGGCGTCATTTTACGATTCATCTGCCTACGGCCCAAATGCCGTGACGTAATAAGGTAAAATGCAGGCGCCGGTTCCCGGCTATTTTGTGACGGTGCGATTTCAGACGAGGTGTGTGGCCCCGGCCAACAGGGTGAACATCGCCCCGATCAGGGCGGCCGCCGGCATTGTCACAATCCAGGCGACCATGATGTCCTTGGCCACGGTCCAGCGCACCGCCGAAGCGCGCCGCGCCGTGCCCACCCCGATGATGGCGCCGGTGATGGTGTGGGTGGTGGAGACCGGAATGCCCATCATGGTGACGCCGAACAGTGTGAGCGCCCCCGCGGTCTCGGCGCACATCCCCTGCATGGGGGTCAGAGGGGTGATGCGCGAACCCATGGTGCGTACGATACGCCAGCCGCCGAACAGGGTGCCCAGCGCCATCGCCGCCTGGCAGGCCAACACCACCCAGAACGGCACATGGAACCGGCCGCCTTCGATGCCATGCGCGAACAACAGCGCCGCGATAATGCCCATGGTCTTTTGTGCGTCATTGCCGCCATGGCCCAGGCTATAGGCGCTGGCAGAGATGAACTGCAGGTGGCGGAAGACCTTGTCGACCCAGAGCGGCGTCGCTTTCAGGAATGTCCAGGCCATCAGCAGGATCAAAAGCATGGCCAGGACCAGCCCGGTCATCGGCGACAGGATGATGGCTGCGGCGGTCTTGCCGAAGCCTTGCCAGACGATGGCCTTGAAACCGCCCTTGCAGACCCCGGCGCCGACCAGGCCGCCGATCAGGGCATGCGATGACGATGAGGGAATGCCCGCAAGCCAGGTCACCACATTCCAGACGATCGCCCCCATGAGCGCGCCGAAGATCACCTGATCATCGATGATCGAGGGGGTGACGATGCCGGTGCCGATGGTGGCCGCTACATGCAGGCCAAAGACCAGGAAGGCGATAAAATTGAAGAAGGCGGCCCAGCCCACGGCATGGATGGGCGACAGCACGCGGGTGGAAACAATGGTGGCCACCGAATTGGCGGCGTCATGCAGCCCGTTGAGGAAATCGAAAACCAGGGCCACGCCGATCAGGATGGCAATCAATATCATTTATACTTGCTCGATGACGATGCCGCTGATGCGGTTGGCGACATCCTCGAAACGGTCGACCACCTTTTCCAGATGGTCGTAGATTTCCGCGCCCACGATGAAGGCCATGGCGTTGCCGTCCCGATGGCGCTGGTAAAGCGCCTTGATGCCGGCATCATTGAGCTCGTCGGCCTGCTCCTCCAGCCGGGTAATCTCCTCGGCGATGGCGTTGATGCGGACGACGTTGTTGCGCAGTGCGCTCAAGAGCCCCACCGCTTCTACTGTCAACTCGGCGCAGCGCAGGATGATGTCGGCCATCTGGCGCATCTGCAGTTCGAAGCTGGTCACCTCGAACAGGGTGATGGCCTTGGACGTCTTCTTCATCTGGTCGATGGAATCGTCCAGCTGATTGATCAGTTCCTTCATGTCGCCGCGGTCGAAGGGGGTGATGAAGGTGCGCCGCAAGCCCACCAGCACGGCGCGGGCGATGGCGTCGGCGCGGTCCTCATGCTGGGCGACGCGGACACAGGCCGCGGCCACGCCGGGCCCGCCCTCCAGAAGGTCGCGCAGCGCCACCGCGCCCTCCACCAAGGTGCGGGCATGGTCATTGAATTGCGCGAAGAACTTCTCTTCACGCGGCATCAATGCCTGGAAAAAGCGCAGCACGGACAACCCCTGAGTTTGTCCCTGCTTGCAATGGTGGGGCATGAGGCGTCAAGCCGGGCCCCCGCCGTGGAATTTTCCAAGCGATTTCAAAAAGTTAGGGGCGCCGTTGGTGCGGCGCCCCTGTCTCAGGTCAGGTCTTTATGATGGTTACTTGTCGTCCGGCAGGCCGAACACGAACAAGGCATAGCCGTTCGGCGGGCGATGAACCTCGCTCAGCATGGTACCCGGCTTGGCTTCCGGACTGCCGCCGCCCAGGCCCGTGGTGACGGCGATGTACTGCTTGCCGTCCACGCTGAAGCTGACGGGGAAGCCCTGCACCGTGGTGCCCAGCCTGGTCTTCCACAGGGTCTGGCCGTTTTTCACATCCACCGCGCGGAAGACGCGGTCGAAATCGCCGACAAAGGCGACATTGCCCGCGGTCGACACCACGCCCGTCAGGAAGGGGGCGCGTTGCTGGAAGGACCAGAGCGGTTTCATGTCGGAGGTGCGATAGGCCGACAGCCGCCCCATATTGCCGTCGCTGCCTGGCATCTCCCAATAGGTCTGGGAGCCGTTGCCCAGCATGAAGACGCAGGATTGCGAAAGCGGGATGATCAGTGTGTCGCTGGGCTGATGATAGCTGGTCGCCTGCCAGTCATGGCCGCCTTCGGGGCCCGGACAGGAGGACAGCCACTGGTCCACCTTCTGGTCCACAATATCCTTGCGGTAATCGGGACGGCCCGTCTTGGGATCGATGGACTTCCAGATATTCTGGAACACCGTCTCCCTGGCGGCGATGAACTTGCCGGTGACGCGATCGAGCTTCCACAGGATGCCGGCCTTGCCGATGGTCATCAGCGTCTTCTGGTCGCCATGGTCGATCAGCACGCGTTCATAGACCTCGTCCAGGTCCAGCGACTCGCCAGGCCCGTGCTGGAAGAACCACTTCATCTTGCCGGTGTCGGGGTCCAGCGCCAGGGTCGAGTTGGCGTAGTTGGTGTCGCCATCGCTGGAGCCGCGCAGGTCGCGCCGCCACGGCTTGGCCTGGGCGGTGCCCCAATAGGTGGTGTTGAGATCGGGGTCATAGGTGCCGGCGATCCAGGTCTCCGACCCTTTGCGCATATTGTCGGGCAGGTCGCCCCAACTGCCGCCGCCGGGCTGGCCTTTCAGGGCGACGGTGACGAACTTCCAGTCGCGCTTGCCGGTCTTGGCGTCATAGGCGCTGATATAGCAATGGTCGTCATTGCCGGGCCGGCCGCAATTGGTCATGCCCACCAGCACCTTGCCGTTGATCACGATCACACCGCCGGTCGAGCCGCCGATGCCGGGTTTGTAGTCGACGATATTGTTCTTCCAGATCTCCTCGCCGGTGCGCGCGTCGAGCGCATAAAGCATGCCATAGGGCGTGTTGACGAAGAGATAGTTGCCCCAAAGGCCCAGTGCGCGGGTCTCCTCGGTGGACGGGCCAGGACCAGGGTTGTGCGGAGCGGGGCCGATGCGGTTTTCCCAGAGCAGGTTGCCGGTCTTGCCATCCAGCGCCTGGATGGTGTTGCCAGTGCCCCAGACATAGACGATGCCGTTGTGCACCATGGGCGTGATTTCCATGGTGCCGTTCTCCGGCATGGACCACATCCATTTGAGCTGAAGCTGCGACACGTTCGATGTGTTGATCTGGTCGAGCGGGCTGTAGCTCCAGCCGGCATAATTGCGGCGGAACATCAGCCAGTCGCCGTCCGGCGGATGACGCAGCATCTCGTCGGTAACCGGCACGTAATTCTGGATATTGCCCTTGACGGAAAGGCCGAACTTGGTGGGAAGCGTGAAGCGGCCCGGATCCATGCGCCGTCTTGCCCCGGCCTGGCCAGCGGCGGCCGTGGGCGCGGTGAGGCTGAAGCCCGCGGGCAGCTTGCCGCTGGCAATGGAGCCGATGCCGACCGAGGAGGTGGGCGTAAAGGCAGACGCGCCAGGCGTGGCGCCATTGGCGCGCAGGATGAACGCCTCGATGCTGGTATAGGTCGCCTCATCCAGGCTGCCGGGCGCGGATGCCGGCATGGTCTTGCTGATCTTGTTGTAAAGCGCCTGGGTGGTGCGGCCTTTCCAGGCGCCGACGAAGGCGGAGCCTGCCAGCTGCGGCGCGTCATTGGTGCCCGATAGATCGGCCACATGGCAGGCCGCGCAATTGGTGGCATAAGCCTGGCGGCCGGCGTCCACCTGCGCCTGGGTGAATGGGCCCGGCGTCTGGCTTGAGGCGGTGGGCCCGAATGCCACAAGGCCCAGCGCGGCAGAGAAGCCGGCGGCGCTCAAAAACAGAAGGTTCTTTTTACGCATCGTCACGTCCTTGGTGAATTTCGTTTCTTCAGCGCGACGGCGTGTCGAGCTGGGGAATGAACCAGTGGCCCTGCTGCGGCATGTCCTGGCCCGCGGTCTCATGCGCCGGGAAAATCCATCCCCATAGCGTGCCTTTGGGACCCCAGGGCGCGTCGTCGGTGGGCGCCTTCTCGCTGTCGATCTGGATATAGAGACGGCCCGTGCGCAGCGCCGTGGCGTCGGCGCTGTTCAGTTTGACGTTGCCGGAGATGGTGCCGCTGGTGGATTTGGTCACGTCGAGATCCGCGACCGATTTGCCTGGCACGCCGGTGACGGGGCTGAGGAAAACATGCGCTTCGGTGGCGTTGGAGGGCAGGCCGTGAAAATCACCCGTCACCGTCAACGTCTTGCCGTCCGATGTGGCAGTGGCTGCGCCGCGGCCGGCGATGAACTGCTTGGTCTCGTCATCCAGCGGCATGGGACCGAGACTGACCTGATAATCGGCCGCGAAAGCCGGCGCGGCCGTCAAGGCAAGCACCAACGTCAGACAAATTTTACGCACCATCGAACTCCTCTGTGATCAGTTGCCGCCGCCGGTCGCGCCCGGCTGGAACCAGTGCAGATTGTCGGGGCGGGGAATATAGGCAAGCCGTGTCGACGGTCCGTCGCCATAAGGCATCGCGCGGTGATAGCGGCCGGTCGGCGCTTCCACGATGTCGCCATCGCCGACAGTGACCAGCTTCTCGCCCTCCACCAGGAACTGCTGAGTGCCTTCGACGATCAGCCACAATTCGGGGAAGTTGGCGTGGAAGTGGCCCCATTCGGTGTCGGGCGGGGTGGGCACGCCCTTGGGTGAGCGCAGGATGGTGACATAGGTGTGGTCGTCCCTGATCCACACGCCGGTCTTCTCGCCGCCCTGCACGATCTGTTTTTCGAAATCGATGAAGGGGTGGTTGATCTTGTCGAAGTCGCCATGGCCGGTATAGGTGGCCTGGACATAGGTGACGCCCTTCACCGGCGTCGGCGTTTCGCTCAGCGGATAATCCGGCGATTCACCGGCGGGCCGCATCTGGAAGCGCAGCACCGGCTCATTGCCCACCGTCTCCATGCTGTATTGCAGGCGTTTGGGCACCTGCACCAGGAAGTGCTTGGTGGCGATAAACGGCTCCTGGCCTTCGATGGTCACTTTCATCGAACCGGATTCGACAACCCAGAAGACGCGATCATCGGCATAGAACTGGGTCTTGGTTTTTTCGCCGGGCGCCATCGAGATCCACTCGCCGACGAAGTCGCGGCTGGAGAAGACGGCTTGCGTCCAGCTGTCCTTGCCCTTGTGCGTGGCCAGGATGTCGGCCAAACGCCAGACAAGTTTGTTCGGCGCCACATAGGGCGGCAACTTGGTGGGCTTGGCAGCCCAGGCGGTGATCGGCTTGGCCGGCGGCTTGGCGGCGCGCACCAGAGTGGCCTGATCGCTGGCCGCGGGTTGGGCGTCCTGTGCGAGCGCCTGCTCGCCCCAGACGAGCGCGGCACCGGACAAAGCAAGGACGGCGGCCGCCACGGGCCATGCGTTGAATTTCATCTGATCCTCCCGAGGGCCCTTCTTTTGAAGGCCTTGATTTTAGGCGTTATTCCGGAAGGAACTCTAGCAGTCGGCGACCTTTGCGGCCAGCGGCGCAAGGACGCGTCAGCCGCCGAATGAGAGACCTTGGGGCGGGTGAATTTCGCTCAAAATGTCGTAGGATTTGCGGCGCGCCATGGAATCGAAGATCTGGGCGGTGACCATGATCTCATCGGGCCGGTGGGCGGCGATGAAATTGCTCAAGCCTTCGGCAATCCTGGCCGGCCCGCCCACGATGGCGCAGCGCAACACCCGCTCCAGCATGTCGGCAATGCGTGGCTCCAGCGTCTGCTCATAGCTGGCCATGGGCGGGGGCAGCTGGCCGGGGCGTCCGGTGCGCAGGTTGACAAAGGCCTGCTGCAGCGAGGTGAAGAGAAGTTCGGCCTCGGCATCGGTGTCGGCGGCGAAGACGTTGAGGCCCAGCATTACATACGGTGCGTGCAAATAGGACGAAGGCTTGAAGTCGCGGCGATAGAGCTGGACGGCGAAATCCAGGTCATCGGGCGCGAAGTGCGAGGCGAAAGCGTATGGTAGGCCCAGCGCGGCGGCGAGCTGCGCGCCATAATGGCTCGAACCCAAAATCCAGACCGGCACGTTGCTTCCCTCGCCGGGAATGGCGCGCACCATCTGGCCGGGCGTGCTGGGGCGCAGGTATGCGAGCAATTCCTGCACGTCCTGCGGGAAAGTGTCCGCGCCGTCCTGCAGATGGCGACGCAGGGCCAGCGCGGTGCGCGGATCGGTGCCGGGCGCGCGCCCCAGGCCCAGATCGATGCGGCCGGGAAACAGGGCCGCCAGGGTGCCGTACTGTTCGGCAATCACCAGCGGGGAATGGTTCGGCAGCATGACGCCACCTGCACCCACACGGATGGTATTGGTGGCGGCGGCGACGTGGCCGATGGCGAGCGCGGTCGCGGCGCTCGCGATACCGGGCATGTTGTGATGCTCGGCCAGCCAGTAGCGGCGATAGCCGAGCGCCTCGCAATGCCTTGCCAGCTCAGCGCTTTCATGGAGCGCGCTGGCGGCATCGCTCCCCTGTTTGATGGGCGAAAGATCGAGAACGGAAAGTGGAACCATGGGCGAAACATGACCTTTCGCGTAACGCTTTCAAGAGCCAGTCATCAGATTTCGGGGGCGCCACATTTCCGGCGCGCCATATTTCGAGCATGATTGGCTGCGACAAGCGAAGCCGGGGCGACACAGGCCGCGCAGACAACGCGCGCGGTGTTGGCAAAGGATCATGAATATGCATCGCAGGCATCTGCTGGCTGGCGCGGCCGCGCTGGCGCTTTCGTTTGCGTCTGCGGCCCGGGCATCAAATCCGGCCGAAGATTTCATCAGCGGCAACATCCAGAACGGCTTCGACATCCTTAACAACCGCAATCTCAGTGCCACGGAGCGCAGCCAGCACTTTGCATCCTTTCTTCTGGGGCTCACCGATCTGAGGCGCGTTGCGGTCTTTTTGCTCGGCCAATATGCATCGGGGGCTTCGCCTGCGGATCTCGACGCCTATGTCGCGGCCTATCAGGATTATGTCCTGGCGGTGTACCAGTCCTATTTTGCGCGCTATGCCGGACAGACATTGCGCGTGCGCGCCTCGCGCGAGCGCGCGCCTGGCGACTATATCGTCAACACCGACATGATGGGCGCAAGCCAACCGATGCAGATCGATTTCCGCGTGCGCACCGATGGCGCAAAGCCCGTGCTGGTGGATTTCGCCGTCGATGGCGTGTGGCTGGCCTTGGCGGAACGCGATCAGTTCATCTCGGTGCTCGCCCAAAACAATGGCGACATCAAAGCCTTGACCGCGCACTTGCGCGCGATCCAGCAGCGCTGAAATTTCTTCGGAACCTTTGTTCCCGAAGTTGCAGCTTGAATTTCTGCGACGGCGAAGTTATCCCGCTCCCTGGCTGGGGCGCATATGCGCGTGGAATATTCCGGTTCCTGCGCCCAACTGAAGAAGTTCTGAGCGCCCATACCCGTTCCGATCCTCTCGTCCTCTGACCCCGACTGGAGCCACCGTGTCCAAACCTGTGTCCGTTGCTGTTGCCAGACCTCTTTCCCGCGCTTTTTACCGCACGCTGTTTTTTGGCAGCCTGTGCATCGTCACCGTGCTGGCGATGCATACCACCCACATCAACGTCAGCGGACATGGCGGCGAAGCCGTGGCACGTCGCCCGATCTTCTCGCAGCTGATCGAGCGCATGCAGGTGCAGCCCACGGTCTATGACAAGGAAGCCGCCATGACGCCGTCAGAGCTTCTGGGTCGCTGGGATGGTTTCATCACCGAAGCCTCCGAGCGCTTCGATGTGCCCAAGGCCTGGATCCGCGCGGTGATGCAGCGTGAAAGCGGCGGTCGCACCATGCTGGGCGAGAACCAACCAATCATCAGCCGCGCCGGTGCGGTGGGGCTGATGCAGGTCCTGCCCGAGACCTATGACGAGATGGCGGTCGAACACAAGCTCGGCGCCAATCCGTTCGACGCCCGCGACAATATCATGGCAGGTGCTGCCTATCTGCGCTGGCTGCACCACAAGTATGGCTATCCCGCGATGTTCGCGGCTTATAATGCCGGGCCCGGCAAGCTCGAAGATCATCTGGAACATGGCGTGCGTTTGCCCGCGGAAACCCGCGCCTATGTCGGCGGCATCACCAAGGTGCTGCATACGGGCAAGGGTAGGCTGGAGGATCTGGTCAAATTCACCCGTCCCGACGGGACTATGGTGAAGATCGATCCCAGCCAGGTTACCGCCATTCGTGAGCCGTTACCGGGGGAATATGCCGACAGCGTCAAGTCGGTGCTGACTTTGCACAATCACCGCCAGCAGGCCATTGTCGAAACCGTCGCCAGTGCGCAGGCGGCGATCCGGGCGGCCGGCAGCTTTGGCTAGCGCCCGCCTGCGGCAAGCGGGTATATCTCTGCCGGCCTTTTTTCGGAGAGCGGCGCATGCGCGGCAAGCTTGGTGTGAGTGTATTGGCTCTATTTGGCGCCCTGGCGGCACCGGCCTATGCCGCCAATCCCTTCGCCGTCCCCAGCAATCTGCCCTATCAGGCGCCACGTTTCGACATCATCAAGGATAGCGATTACCAGCCCGGCTTCGAAGCCGGAATGAAAGAGCAATTGGCCGAGATCAAGCAAATCGCGGACAATCCCGCTGCCCCCACTTTCGAGAACACCATTGCGGCGATGGAACGGTCCGGCCGCATGCTGGACCGGGTGAACAACACCTTTTTCGGCGTGGTGCAGGCCAACACCAATCCCGCGCTCGACAAGGTGCAGACGGCGGAAGCGCCAAGGCTCGCGGCGCACAACGACGCCATCTTCCTCAATCCCAAACTCTTCGCCCGGGTGAAGACGCTCTATGACAATCGCGCCGGCCTGAAGCTGGATGCGGAAGCCTTGCAGGTGCTGACGCTCTATTACCGCCAGTTCGTCCATGCCGGCGCGCTGCTGTCAGATGCCGACAAGACGAAACTGCAGGCAATCAACAAGGAAGATGCCAGCCTGGAGACACGGTTCCAGCAGAAGCTGGTCGCGGCCGCCAAGGCCGGGGCCCTGGTACTGGACAGCAAGGCGGATCTGGTGGGCCTGTCGGATGCGGAAATCGCCAGCACCCAGGAAGCCGCCAAGGCGCGCAAGCTTTCCGGCAAGTATGTCATCCCGCTGCAGAACACCACCCAGCAGCCGCTGCTCGCCTCGCTGTCGGATCGGGGCGTGCGCGAAAAGCTGTTCAACAATGGCTGGATGCGTGCCGAGAAAGGCGACGCCAACGATACCCGCGCGGTGATCCAGCGGCTGGCGGTGATCCGCGCCGAGAAGGCGAAGCTTCTGGGCTATCCCAATTATGCGGCCTATGTGCTCTACGACCAGATGGCCGACACGCCCGACAAGGTCGAGAAATTCCTCGGCCAGCTGGTGGGGCCCACCCGCGCCAAGGCGGCTGACGAAGCAAAGTTGATCCAGGCCGCGATCGACAAGGACGGAAAACATTTCGACCTGAAGCCCTGGGACTGGCAGCGCTACGCCGACCAGGTGCAGAAAGAGCGTTATGACCTGGACCAGAATGCACTCAAGCCCTACTTCGAAATTCACAAGGTCCTGACCGACGGCGTCTTCTTCGCCGCCAACAAACTCTACGGCCTGACCTTCAAGCAACGCCACGACATCCCGATCTATCAACCCGACGTGATGGTCTATGAGGTGTTCGACCAGGATGGCTCGTCGTTGGGGCTGATGTATTTCGACTATTACAAGCGCGACAACAAATCCGGCGGCGCCTGGATGAGCAATTTCGTCGGCCAGTCAAAGCTGCTCGGCACCAAGCCGGTGATCTACAATGTCGCCAATTTCACCAAGCCCGCTCCTGGCCAGCCGGCGCTGATCAGCTTTGACGACGCCACCACCATGTTCCACGAATTCGGCCATGCGTTGCATGGCCTGTTCGCCAGCCAGACCTATCCGATGGTGTCGGGCACCAATGTGGCGCGCGACTTTGTCGAATTCCCTTCCCAGTTCAATGAGCATTGGGCGCTCTATCCCGACGTGCTCAAGCATTATGCGGTGAACTACAAGACCGGCGCGCCGATCCCCCAGAGCCTGGTGGACAAGATCAAGGCGTCGCAGACCTGGGGACAGGGCTATTCGCTGGGCGAACTTCTGGCGGCTTCCGAGCTCGACATGAAATGGCACACCTTGCCGCCGGGCGCGCCCAAACAGGATGTCGATGCCTTCGAAGCACTGGCGCTGAAGGACACCGGCACCGATTTCCCCAACGTGCCGACGCGGTATCGCTCCAGCTATTTCCTGCACATCTGGGCCAATGGCTATGCGTCGGGCTATTACGCGTATCAGTGGACGGTGATGCTGGATGACGATGCCTTCGCCTGGTTCACCGCCCATGGCGGATTGACGCGCGCCAACGGTCAGCGTTTCCGCGACCTGATCCTGTCCAAAGGCCATACCCTGGATTACGGCCCCATGTTCCGGGCTTTTTACGGCAAAGACCCCGATATCGGCCCCATGCTGGTGCATCGGGGACTGAAGCCCCCTGCCTGAATGGTTCAAGACGGATCGCCACCTCTGCCAGGAACCTTTTGATCCTCTGTACGTTTTGGGTCGTATCGGCGAAAAAGGCCGGACGTGTGAGCAGGGGGCAGGGTGCAGTTTGGTAGATCCCGCTGGGGGGTATTTGCCGGCTTGTTATTAAGTGTGAGCGTATTGCCGCAAGGTGCGCGCGCGCAGCAGGTAGCAGACGCCGATCTCCCACAACTTAGCATTGAGCAGCTCGCCAATGTAGAGATCACGTCTGTCTCCAAAGCGCCGCAAGCGCTCTCCAGCGCCGCGGCCGCGATCTATGTGATCAGCCATGACGATGTGACCCGCTCCGGCGCCGCCAGCCTGCCGGAGATGCTGAGGCTTGCACCCAATCTGGAGGTGATGCAGACCAGCCCGTTCAACTATGCGATCACCGCACGTGGCTTCAATGGCAACAGCGCCGACCAGAATTTTCCCAACAAGCTTCTGGTGCTGATCGATGGGCGCAGCGTCTATACTCCGCTCTATTCCGGTGTCTATTGGGACATGCAGGATGTGCTGCCCGACGACGTGGAGCGCATCGAAGTGATCAGCGGGCCTGGGGGCACGCTGTGGGGCGCCAATGCCGTCAATGGCGTGATCAACATCATCACGCGCAAGGCGTCCGATACCCAGGGCGGACTTCTCACGCTCGGTGTTGGCGATCAGTACAGCAGCAGTGCCGTGCAATATGGCGGCCAGCTTGCGGACGATGTGGACTATCGCATCTATGCCAAGGATTTTTGGCAGCGCGCCTTCAACAACAGCGCGGGCTCGACCGCCCATGACAGCTGGACCAAGCCGCAAGGCGGATTCCGGGTGGACTGGGACAAGGCCCAGGACCAGGTGACGCTTCAGGGTGATATCTATAGTGGCGCGGAAGGCCAATTAGGCGGCCCGGACCTGATCACGGCCGGCGGCAATTTCACCGCGCACTGGCAGCACAGGCTGGACGAGGATTCCTCGTTCCAGCTGCTCACTTATTACGATGAGACCCAGCGCCAACAGAATGGCGGCGGCGGCATTGTCCTCAACACTTATGACGTCGAGGGCCAGCACAATTTCCAACTGGGCAGCTGGAACAACATCGTGTGGGGCGCGGGCGACCGCATTCTGCAATATGGCATCACCAACGAAATCGAGCCGACCGCCGCGCTCCTGTTCGTGCCCGGGCACCGCACCCTCAACCTGGCGGACATCTTCGCCGAGGACCGCATTCCCTTGAGCAACACGGTCGAGATGACGGTCGGCCTCAAGCTGGAGAACGATCCTTATAGCGGCCTTTCCCCCATGCCCAGTGGACGCCTGTCCTGGCAGATCGCGTCCGATCATATGGTGTGGGGCGCGATCTCGCGCGCGGTGCGTTCGCCCACACCCTTCGACACCGACGTGGTGGAGAAGATTGGCACCGTTACCTTCCTCACGGGCAATCCCAATTTCCTCCCCGAACAGGTGACGGCCTATGAGCTGGGTTATCGCGGCCAGCTGTTCAACCGGCTTTCGCTTTCGGTCTCGCTCTTCGACAATGTGTATGACGACCTGAAAGATGTCGAATTCAACACGGCCGCTGCCGGGACGCTGATATGGGCCAATATGCTCAAAGGCAATGTCCATGGCATCGAAGCCTGGGCCAGCGTCCAGGCGCTGGACTGGTGGCGGCTGGACCTGGGGTTCAACGCCCAGCATGAGGATCTTTCTTTTCAGCCCGGTTCCAGCAAACTGCTGGGAATCGCCCAGGCGGGCGACGACCCGCATCATCAGGCTTCGCTGCGCTCCTCGATGAATCTGCCGTACAACCTGAATTTCGATGCCGATTTCCGCTATGTGGGGGCGCTGCCCGATCCCCATGTGCCCGAATATGTCGAGCTGAATTCCCGCCTGGCCTGGAAGGTTTCCGACACGCTGTCGCTGGCGCTGGCCGGTTACAACCTGCTGCATGGCCAGCATCTGGAATATGCCGGCGGCGACGAGATCCGGCGCAGCGTCTATTTCGAAACCAGATTGCGGTTCTGATGTGCGCAAGGCCTTTCCTGGCTGGCGTCGTCACGATGGGCATGGTGCTTCAGGTGCCGGCCCTGGCCCAAACCTCGCTGGAATATGCGGTCAAGGCTGCCTATCTGCCGAAATTCGCGCCCTTCATTACCTGGCCGGAAGGGACTTTCGCCGCCGCGACCGCGCCGGTGAACATCTGTGTGTTGGGATCCGATCCCTTCGGCGGCAAGCTGGATCAGGAAGCAGGTCAGTTGAAGGCTGGCGACCGCCCCGTCGCGGTTCGCCATATGGCCGAGCCCGATCCGGAAGCCTCCTGCCAGCTGTTGTTCCTGGGTAACGGCGATGATCCGGCGGTGGTCGAAGGCACGCTGGACGCCATGAAGGGTAGGCCGGTGGTGACGGTCACCGATTCCGGTCTCAAAAATCATGGCGTGATCAGCTTTGTGATCGAGGCCAATCATGTGCGTTTCGACATCGATGACGCGCAGGCCGCGCAGGACGGCCTCGTCATCAGCTCCAAACTTCTGGGTCTCGCCCATGCGGTCAAGCTGCGGGGGCAGCCATGATCCGCACGTCCCGCGATTGGAGTCCTTCGGTGATCGCGGCGCTGGTGGCGGCGGCGATCCTGCTGGCGGCCGGCGTTCTGATGGCGAGATATCAGGAACAGCTCTACAGCGCCCAGCAGGTGCGGGCCGTGCGCGAACAGGCGCAGGTCCTGGCCGGAAGCGTCACGGCTGCGGTGGTGTTCGACGACCATAATGCCGCGCAGGAATATGTCGATGCCCTTCGGGTCAATCCCGAACTGCAAGGCGCGGGCATCTACAATGCCCGGGGGATTTTGATCGCGGGCTTTGCCCGGGCCACGCGGCTGCCTGCGCTGGTCACCCGGATCGAAACCGGTTCGGGCGCGGGCTACATCGATATCACGGTGCCGGTGAGCCAGAATGGCAACCAGGTGGGCATCGTGCTCTTGCGCGCCGTCACCGAACCGGAGGAGCGCCGGCTCGCGCGCTATGCCGGCCTGATTCTTCTCGTTACCATGGGCGCTCTGGTGATCGCGGTGCTGAGCTTTTCCCAGGCCGCCCTGTCGCGGCGGGCCCAGGAACTCTCCAGCGTCAACCGCCGTCTGCAGGAGGAAATGGACGAGCGGCGCAAGACCGAGGAGGCGCTGCGCCAGAGCCACAAGATGGAAGCGATCGGCCAGCTTTCCGGCGGTATCGCCCATGACTTCAACAACCTGATCATGATCGTGAAGGGAAATCTGCGTCTGTTGAAACGCAGGCTGGGCCCGGAAGCCGAGCAGGCCTTCGCTTATATCGCTTCCGCCGACGAGGCGCTGGACCGCGCCGCCCATCTGACCCAGCGCATTCTTGCCTTCTCGCGCCGTCAGCCCCTGACGCCGCAGCGGGTCAATCTCGGCACCCTTGCACAGGGCCTGTCGGAACTCATCCGTCATTCGGTGGGTGAGAAGGTCGAGATCACCATGCGGCTGACCGCCAGCTGGTTCACCCTCTGCGACATCAACCAGATGGAAAATGTGCTGCTCAATCTCGCCATCAATGCCCGCGATGCCATGCCGAACGGCGGGCGGCTGGTGGTGGAAACCCGTGACGTGACGCTGACAGAGCCGCCATCCGATGTGGAAGGGGAATTCGTACCCGGCGACTATGTGGCGCTGGCGGTGATCGATACCGGCGTCGGCATGCCGGAAGAAGTGCGTCGCCGCGCGGTCGACCCGTTTTTCACCACAAAGCCGCAAGGCAAGGGCACCGGGCTTGGTCTGTCCATGACCTTCGGCTTTGTGCGCCAGTCGAGCGGCTATCTGGTGATCGATTCCGCGCCGGGCAAGGGAACCGCAATCACCATCCTGATGCCGCGCGACGAGGACAGGGAGGCGGCATGAGCACCGGCGCGATCCTTCTGGCCGAGGACGAAGCCATGCTGCGGGTCATTGCGGTGGAGATGCTGTTGGACGCCGGCTTCAGGGTGTTCGAGGCTGCCGATGGGCTCGAAGCCCTGGAATTGCTCAAGGCCTATCCCGAGATTTCGCTTCTGGTGTCCGACATCAAGATGCCGCGTATGGACGGTTATGCGCTGGTGGATGCGGGGCGCGCATTCAAGCCCGATCTCAAGGTGTTGTTGATGACCGGCTATTCCCAGGACCCGCCGCCCCATATCCTGAAGACCGTGCAGATACTCCACAAGCCGTTCAATCTGGAGACGCTCTGCGCGCTGGTCGCAGAGATGACCGCCTAGCTTTTCTTTTTCTTCTTCGTCTTGCGCTTCGGCACTGTCTTGCCGGCCTTGCGCGCCTCCGACAGGCCAATGGCGATTGCCTGTTTGCGGCTCTTGACCTTCCCGCCTTTGCCGCCCGGACCGCTTCTCAGCGTACCCTTCTTGCGTTCATGCATCGCCTTTTCGACCTTCTTCTGGGCTCCTTTGGAATATTTGCGTGCCATGCCGTGTCCTTCGCCTGCAATTTCAGGGAACAACTGGCGAAATAAAAAACAGTTCCAGGTGGAACGGCTCGGTCTTGCCGGGGTTGCAACCACGTCTCAGAACGCGTGTGGAGTTCCCGTGATGATCGTCCTTTCCCGCCTGTTCAAGGATGGCGCTTATGCGAATGCCGTGGTGGATGAACTGAAAGCAGCCGGCCTGCCGCAAGATGACATCGGCGTAATCGCGCCCTCCAGCGCCCGGGTGAAAGACCGCAATGGCAATGGTCTCGAGGATCGCGGTCTGACCGTCAATCGCAGCGCCGGTATCGGCGCGGTGCTGGGCGGCGCGGCGGGCTTGATCGCGGGGCTGAGCAATTTTGTCCTGCCCGGTCTGGGTGCGGTCGTGGCGGCGGGTTGGCTGGTGAGCGCGCTGGCAGGCGCGGTCGCCGGCGGTGCCGCAGGAGGCGTGGTGGGCGCCTTGATCGAGGCCGGCCTCAGCGAGAATGACGCCGCCGGTTATGCGGAAGGCGTACGGCGCGGCGGCACGCTGGTGACCGTCCGCGTGGCGGGACAGGACCGGGAATTTTATGAGGACATCCTGACCGGACATGAACCCCGCCGGATGCGCGACACTTTCGATCCCGTGAACCTCGCGGCTGAGCCCGGCGCGTTCATCAAACGGCCGTAAGAGCTTCCATGGCGGCCGGGAAAGCGAAGAAAACGACCGGCGCGAAGACTCGCAAATGGTCCGCACGGGTGACGAAAGAAAGCGATGCCCTCGATCTCAGGCCGGGCGTCTTCAAGCATGACGATCCCAAAAAGATCGCCCGCTCGCTGAAGCGTTCAGCCGAGCGGAGCCACCGGCGCAAATCCAGCCCCTATCGCTCGGCCATGTCGATGCTGACTTTCTACATCAATCGCGCGGGCAAGGACCTGCCCACGCGGCGCAAGCGCATCCTGGAAAAGACCAAGGATGAGCTGCGCACCCTGTTCGACAAGGCGTGATGCGCCCTGTAGAAGGCGCCCATGAGCGAGGCGGCTTTCATTGCGGGCGACTGGGGCACGAGCCGTCTGCGGCTTTATCTCTGCGATTCTGGCGGCCATGTCCTGGCACGGGGCGAGGGCGAAGGTGCTTCCGTCCCTGACTGCGCCGGGCGGTTTGCCAAGGCCGTCGCCCCATGGGATCAGGCGCATGGCCTCTTGCCCGCCGTTCTGGGTGGAATGGTCGGTTCGACCATTGGCTGGAAGGAAGTGCCCTATCTCGATTGTCCGGCCAAGCCGCAGGCGATTGCGGGCGCAGCCCTTCACCTTGACGTGGGTGGCCGCGCCATCGCCATCCTGCCGGGCCTTTCCTGCACCGGCAAAACCGGGGCGCCCGATGTGATGCGGGGCGAGGAAACGCAAATTCTGGGCGCGCTTCGGCTGTATCCGGAACTGGCCACGGGCCGCCATCTTTTCTGCCTGCCCGGCACCCATGCCAAATGGGTCGTGGTCGAGGATGGCGCGGTGATTCAATTCCAGACCGCGCTGTCGGGCGAACTGTTCGAACTGCTGCGCCGGCACAGCGTGCTTGCGCGCGACGGTGGCGAGGTCGATATCGACAGTCCCGCACTTGGCCTGGCGCTGGATTTCGTGTGCGCCAACCCGGATGTCGATCTGCTGCATCTTCTGTTCAGTACCCGCGCACGGGTAGTAACCGGTGAAATGGCGAAAGGCGACGCCGCCTCCTGGCTGTCGGGCCTGGTGCTGGGCAAGGACATCGCCACGGCATTGAAGCTGTTCGTCTGCGAGGGCCCCGTGCAGCTGATCTGCACACCTGCTCTGGCCGCGCTTTATGGCCGCGCGCTCAAGGCCTATGATGTTGAAAGTGCGGTGATCGATGGCGATGCCGCGGCTCTGGCAGGCTTGGTTCACGCACATGCGGAAATTTTTTCATGACTGATCTTCTGGCTGAATTGCCGCTGGTGGCGATCCTGCGCGGGGTGACGCCGGGGCGGATCGAAGGCGTCGCCGCGGCGCTGTTCGAGGCCGGCATCCGCGCCATCGAGGTGCCGCTGAATTCGCCCGAACCCTTCAAGAGCATCGAAATCCTGGCCAAGGCTTACGGCGACCGCTGCCTGACCGGCGCCGGCACCGTGCTGGATGCTGCAAATGTGGACCGGGTGGCTGATGCCGGCGGCAAGCTGCTGGTGACGCCCAACACCAATCCGGCAGTGATCGCGCGCGGTGTTGAAAAGAAGATGGTGGTGATGCCGGGTTTCTATACCCCCAGCGAGGCTTTCGCCGCCATCGACGCGGGCGCGCGCGCCCTGAAACTGTTTCCCGCCGCCACCGCTGGCACCGCGCATCTGAAGGCGCTGCTGGCGGTGTTGCCGAAAGATATGCCGGTCTATGCCGTGGGCGGCGTGGGCGCCGGCAATATGAAGGAATGGCGCTGGGCGGGCGCGACCGGCTTCGGCATGGGCGCGGACCTGTTCAAGCCGGACTACAGTGACGAGGAAATCGCCACCCGCGCGCGCCAGAGTGTGGCCGCGTTTCGCGACGCAGGGTGAAGCATGATAACTGCTGAACTTAACGAACAGCTCAACGCTATCGAGTTACATCTCGATAAAGCAGGAATCGAAAGCTTAATTGCCCAATTGGAAAGTCTGAAAACTTACGACTCGCATTTGCACCTCATGACCCCGTCTTGGGGTGCAAGGAATTAAGCGAAGTGCCTCACGGTGCAAATAAGCTGATGAATCATCTCATTATCTATTCGCACCGGGTTTAAGGCGCGAGGAATTTTGCGGCGTGAGCAGGAGCGCCGCGCGGAGTGTGCGAATAGCACATGAGCACGCGCGACGAACTCACGACGCAAAATAACCGCGCCTACCAGTTCGTGTAGGAACCATCCGGCCTATGATTGATCTGGATGGGCGCATAATGTTCGGTCCAGTCGCCCAATTTCTCGAGCTTGCTGGTATCCAAGGTCACGCCCAGGCCCGGCCGGTCATTGGACCACAGCTTGCCATTATGGAAGTCATAGGCCTGTGGCAGATAGGGCCAGGGCTGGCGGCCGGCGCTGGTCATCTCCATCAGCGCGATCACCGAAGTCGCGGTCAGGCAGTGCACCAGCGCGGTCTCGCCGATCGGGCCGGTGAAGTGCGGGATCAACCCGCAATAATGGGTCTCGGCCAAGGCCGCGATCTTCATATATTCGGTGATGCCGCCGACATTGGGCACGGTGCAGCGGGCGAAATCGATCAGGTTCTGCTCGATCAGGGGCGCGATCTCCCACTTCACGCCATAGATCTCGCCAACCGCGACCGGCACGCGCAGGCGCGGGCGGATCACCTTGTAGATATCGATATTCTCGCCGCGGATCAGATCTTCGCAGAAGAAGGGATGCATCGGCTCCAGTTCGGTCGCCAGCGTGATGGCGTCTTCCGGGTCCATGGTGCCATGGAAGTCGATCGCCCAGGCGCCGTCCTTGCCCACGCCGCGGCGGATGGCCTGGCAGTCTTCCACCGTCTGGCGTACCGCTTCGAAGCGGTCGAAATTCGCATTTTCCCGCACGCCGGTGCGATAGGCGCGGAAACCTTCCGCGATGCAGGCCCGCGCCGCGTCTTCAAGCGTGCCGCCCTTGGGCGTGGGATAGGAGGTGGCGTAGCATTCGACATAATCGCGGCTCTTGCCACCCAGGAGCTGCCACACCGGCACCCCCAGCGCCTTGCCTTTCAGATCCCACAGCGCCACATCGAGCGCGCCCAGCGAATGGGTCTTTTCGCGGCCCGACGGATAGAAATAGCCACGCTCCATCACCTGCCACAGATGCTGGCTGCGGAACGGGTCTTCCCCGATCAGAAGGCCGGCGCACTGTTCCATGGTCGAAGGCTCGCCGCCCTCGCCGATGCCCATCAGTCCGCCTTCGGTCTCGATGGTGACGATGTTGGTGGACTGGTTGAAGGTCGGCTGGTGGATGTTGGGACGGCCCGCCGCGTCGGTGGGCGTCTTGTAATAACGGATGCGCTTGATCTTGTCCTTGGGCAGGCCAAGCGCGAAAGCGTCGGGCGGCGTCCACAACGCAGCCGCCGTGCCAAGCATCCCCGTCATCACACTGCGGCGATCCATCATCCCCTCCATTATGATCTTGAAGCCTTCAGGTCAGATTGCAGATCCAACCCTTGTTGGCGTCGCAATACCACAGCACGCCATCCTTGATGTCCAGCCCATGCACCGAAGGGTCGGCCTTGTCCAGCACGATCTTGGCGACAATGGCGCCGTCGGACATCTGCAGCTTGTAGATCTCGGCTTCGTCGCTGCCCACGCACCAGATATGGTCGCCCTCCAGTGCAATGCCGTGGGTGCGCACGGTTGGCGCCTGGATGCTGCGGGCCACGGTGCCTTCCTCGGCATTCATCAGAAACAGCTTGCCGCTGGCGGGCACCGCCATCCAGTACTGCCCATTGCCGGCCCACTTCACACCATGTCCGCCCGAGGCCAGCGGTAGATCACCCGGCTTGGGTGTGCGCTGGGTGTAGACGCCGTAAATGCCCCAACCCGGCGTCTCCCACTTCTTCAGGGTCTTGCCGGTCTTGGGATCGACCTTGAGGGTCGAAGGATTGCCTTCGCGCACCTTGGTCGAAGTCAGGAACCAGGCGCCGTCGCCGTAAGTGATGCCGCTACCATGGATGCATTCGGTGACCACATTGGCCAATACCTGACCGGTCTTGGGATCGATGGTGGCGACATGATTGGGATCGACCTGGTCCAGCACCCACAACTGCCCGTTGGGCGCGAACTGCATGTCGTTGGGCTCTTTCACCCCGCCCGTTGTCAGGTTGTAGAGCCTGTTTACTTTCTTGGGCACGACGGCCGCGTTCTTGCGCGCGGCGATTGTGGCCGCTGGGATAACCGGATCGGTTGCGAAAGCCGCGCTTGGAATCATTGCCCCTGCGGCGGCCACCATCAGATCGCGGCGTGACAATGTTGCCATGACCATCCTCCCTTGTTGTGTTTTGCTAGAGGTTAGGTCTTCACCGCGATGGGGGAAAGTCCCCCGGTGTCGTGGTTTTGACGTTCGCAATGCGCCGATATCCGGCTCCAAGGCGAACGTCAAAACCAAACGACACCGGGAATCAATAAGTTGCTGGTGCCCTTCGATTCCGAAATTCGCCTGGGAATCGATATAAAAATCGTGCGAATTTCGGAATCGGGACACCAGCGACCATTTGTTTTCGTCCGCATCCTGACATAGTCTTTGCTTCAAGTGACCCCGCCGAAAGGGAGTCGCGTTCAGTGAAGGCGGCAAAGACCGCTGACTGGGGTCGAGGAAACAAGACAAAGAATCAACACGTTATCGGCGCGAAAGCCGGAAGGGTGACAGGTGTTGGCCTGCCGCCTTAGAGGGTGACAGAGATAAGGCGGGAGCAACCCGCGATTGGTGCCGTCCTCCGTGCAGGGGGGCGGCATTTTTCTTGAGACAAATGGCGACGTTTCATTTCGCAGTGCAGCGTAACTCTGTGCTGTTTTTTTGAGAGCCCGTCTCGTAAGAACCGGGTCTTGCGTGCAGTGCAGTGGACAGGGAGTTTTGTTGATATGCGTGGATTGAAGTTGGGTGCGGGCCTCGTAGCGCTGCTCGCCATCGCGGTTCCGGCCCGGGCCGAAACGACCGTGCTTACAAATATCACGGTGATCGATGGCACGGGTGCGACACCCCAGCCCAATTCCGCCATCGTCATGACCGACGGCAAGATCGCCTGGGTCGGCCCGGTCTCGGGCCTGAAGGTGCCGGCGGGCGCCACGGTGAAGGACCTGTCCGGCAAGTTCGTGATGCCCGGCATCATCGATTCCCACGTCCATATCGGCATGATGCATGACGTCACCCAGGACGAGAAGTACGAGACCCCTGAGAATGTCCAGGCCGATCTGAAGCAGTACGCCGCCTACGGCGTCACCACGGTGCAGGTGCTGGGCACCGACAAGGACTTCGTCCTCGACATGCGCAATCAGCAGCGCAAGAGCCGGCCGGCCATGGCCCGGATATTCAGTGCCGGCCAGGGCTCGGTGATCAAGGGCGGTTACGGCGGCCTGGTGGGCGTGACCAACCCCATTTCCACGCCGGAAGAGGGGCGCAAGCTGGTGGACGAACAGGCCGCCAAGGGCGTGGACTTCATCAAGCTTTGGGTGGACGACGAGCGCAAGACCATCCCGGTCAAGATGCCGCCTGCGGTTTCCGCCGCGATCATCGACGAGGCGCACAAGAAGAATCTGCGCGCCGTGGCGCACATCTTCTATCTGGCCGACGCCAAGGAGCTGATCCGCGAAGGCATCAATGGTTTCGCCCATATGGTGCGCGACCAGCCGGTGGACGATGAACTGCTGAACATGATGAAGGCCAAGGGCGTGTGGATGGTGTCGGCCACGCTCAGCCGCGAAATGGCCTACAGCCTCGCCATCATGCCCTGGCTGAACGATCCCTTCTTCACCCGTGGCGTCACGCCGGGCACGCTCGCCGCGCTCAAGAGCATGGACCGCGAAAAGGCGGTGGTGATGGGCCCGACGCGCTTCCCGGGCCTGCCATATGAAAAGAAGGTTTTCTTCGACATGGACCGCACCCTGGTCCAGGCGGTGGAAAACTATCAGGCGATGGTGAAGGCCGGCGTGAACACCGGCATGGGCACCGACTCCGGTCCCAATGGCCGCTTCCCCGGCTTCAACGCGCATGAGGAAATGCAGCTGGAAGTGGCGGCCGGCCGCTCGCCGCTGGATGCGATCAAGTCGGCCACCAGCGACAATGCCCGCTGGCTGGGTGACAACTCCATCGGCACCATCGCCGCGGGCAAGTGGGCCGACCTTCTGGTTCTGGACAAGAACCCGGCCCAGGACATCCACAACACCGAGACCATCAACTCGGTCTATATCGCGGGTAATTCGGTACCGACCATCTGGCAGACCTGCCGGGACCGGCCGGAAAGTGCCTGCCAGCCGCGCCCGGCGAGTTTGCCGGACATGCCGTACTGAGTTGAGTTTGCACTGGCCGCGGAGCTCGAAAGATCTCCGCGGCCATTGCGGTTAAGGGAATTGCCATGTCATCCGCCCGGCCAACACGCGTTCGTCACTCTGTTCTCGCCATGGTGGTGGCGGTCTATTTCATCACCTATCTCGACCGGGTTCTGCTTTCCAACGCCCTGCCGGTGATCCAGAAGCAGTTCAAATTCTCGATCGAGACCTTTGGCATCATCATCGGCTGCTACAACTGGGCCTATGCCCTGTTCCAGATTCCGGGTGGCTGGTTCGGCGACCGCGCGGGACCGCGCATCGCGCTGGCCAGTGTGGTGATCTGGTGGTCGGTTTTCACCTTCCTCACTGGCTTTTCCTTCTCTGTCAGCATGATGATGGTCTGCCTGTTCCTGATCGGCGTGGGTGAGGCCGGCGCGTTCCCCATTTCCAATCGCGCCCTGTCGCGCTGGATGCTGCCGACCGAGCGCGGTTTCGCCCAAGGCTCCACGCATGCCGGTTCGCGCCTGGCGGGCACTGCCGCGCCGATCCTGGTCGCCACGCTGATCGGCCATTATGGCTGGCACGTTCCCTTCTTTGTCTTTGCCGCAGTCGGCATAATCTGGGCGGCTGTGTGGCTCTGGTATTATCGCGATGTGCCCAGCGAACATGCAGCCGTCAACGAAGCCGAGCGGCACAAGATCGTCTCCGCCCTCGGCCATGCCAAGAAGCGTCAACCGATCCCGTGGAAGCTGATCCTGTCCAGCCGCCAGATGTGGACGGTGGCGGGCATGTATTTCTGCTACGGCTATTGCCTGAACATGTTCCTGGTCTGGTATCCCAAATATCTGGATAGCGCGCGGGGCTACTCACTGAAGGAAATGGGCTTCTTCGCCAGCCTGCCGCTGGCGGCGGGCGTGGTGGGTGACATTTGCGGCGGTGTGTTCTCCGATCTGATCATTCACAAGACGGGCCGTATCAAATTCGCCCGCCAGAGCGTGGCCATTGCCGGTTTCCTGTTGGCGGCGGTCTGTATCCCGCTGGCGATCCACGAGCCCGACCGTTACCTCAGCGCGGCCCTGTTCGGTGGCGCGGTGTTCGGTCTGGAGCTGGTGGTGGGCAATGCCTGGGCGGTGACCCTGGACATCGGCGGCAGCTTCGCCGGATCCTGCTCGGCGGTGATGAACACCTTTGGCAATATCGGCGGGGCCATCATCGCCACCGTGACGGGCTTCATCGTCAAGGCCTATAGCTGGGATGCGGCTTTCTATGTCGTGGCGGCCCTGTCGGTATTGGGTGCGCTGCTGTTCACCCAGATCGATGCCGGCCGCAAGCTGGTTCCCGATTCCACCAGTCCGGTGGTCTGAAGCCTCTTGGGTCCACACGAAAAGCCCGCCCCTGACGACATACGGGGTGGGCTTTTTTGCGGGGTTCACTTTTCCGCCGGATTGGCTATGGTCCCGGCCCCATGGAACCCTTCAAAACCCTCGAGGGCGTCGCCGCCCCCCTGAACATGATCAATGTCGACACCGACATGATCATCCCCAAACAGTATCTGAAGACCATTCATCGCACCGGGCTGGGCAAGGCCCTGTTCGACGAGATGCGCCACAACACCGATGGCAGCGAGAAGCCGGATTTCGTGCTCAATAAGCCGGCCTATCGCAATGCCAAGATCTTGGTGGCGGGCGACAATTTCGGCTGCGGTTCAAGCCGCGAGCATGCGCCCTGGGCGCTGCTCGATTTCGGCATCCGCTGCGTCATCGCGCCCAGCTTCGCCGACATTTTCTATGGCAATTGCTTCAAGAACGGCATCCTGCCGATCAAGCTGCCCCAGGCCGAGGTCGACAAGCTGATGGACGATGCCGAGCGCGGCGCCAATGCCGTGATCTCCATCGATCTGGAAAAGCAGGAGATCCGCGGTCCCGATGGCGGCATGATCAAGTTCGAGGTCGACGCCTTCCGCAAACAGTGTCTCTTGAATGGCTGGGACGATATCGGGCTGACCATGCGGGCCGAGGACAAGATCGCGTCCTTCGAGACGCAGCAGCACGTCCAGGCGCCCTGGCTCTAGGAGCGTTCGCGCGAGCGAGAGCGACCAACAAATTGATCATCGGCATGGCCGGTAGCGTCAGCGTACCGGCGAGCGACCAATAAGAAGGCAAAGAGACGATGACGAACGAGTACAAGCTCCTTCTGGTACCAGGTGATGGTATCGGCCCGGAAGTGATGGACGCCACCATGCGGGTGGTGGGCTGGTTCGGTCAGAAAGGCCTGGCCTACAAGACCGACGAAGCGCTTCTGGGCGGCGTCGCCATCGACACGGTTGGCCGCCCCGATCCCGATGAGACTTTCGTGAAGGCCATAGCCGCCGATGCGGTGCTGCTGGGCTCTGTCGGCGGTCCCAAATGGGATGGCCTGCCATTCGAGAAGCGCGCCGAACGTGGCCTGCTGCGCATTCGCAAGGACATGGGCGTCTATGCCAACCTGCGGCCGGCGCTGTGCTTTGATGCGTTGAAGGATGCCTCGACGCTCAAGCCCGAGATTGTGTCGGGCCTCGACATCCTGATCGTGCGCGAGTTGATGGGCGGGGTCTATTTCGGCCTGCCCAAGGAAACCACCGCCCTGCCGGATGGCCAGAAGCGCGCCGTCGATACCGGCGTCTATACCACCAGCGAGATCGAGCGGGTCTGCCGCGTCGCCTTCGACATGGCGCGTCTGCGCGGCAACAAGGTGCACAGCGCCGAGAAGTCCAATGTGATGGTCACCGGCGTCTTGTGGAAGGAAGTCGTCACCGCGCTCCATGCGCGTGAGTATCCGGACGTGGAGCTGCACCATATCCTGGCCGACAATGCCGCCATGCAGCTGGTGCGCAATCCCAAGCAGTTCGACGTGCTGGTCACAGACAATCTGTTCGGCGACGTGCTGTCGGATGAGGCGGCGCAGTTGACCGGTTCGATTGGCATGCTGCCC
This sequence comes from Rhizomicrobium sp., assembly GCA_036488555.1. Taxonomy (GTDB): domain Bacteria; phylum Pseudomonadota; class Alphaproteobacteria; order Micropepsales; family Micropepsaceae; genus Rhizomicrobium. The sequence continues at coordinate 86,920 of DASXHL010000018.1, read as the reverse complement.
TCGGCCTCGCTGGGCGACAAGAAGGCCAATGGCCTGCCATCGGCCCTTTACGAGCCCATCCATGGCTCGGCGCCCGACATTGCGGGCAAGGGTCTGGCCAACCCCATCGCCACCATCCTCTCCTTCGCCATGTGTCTGCGTTATTCCTTCGGCCTGAAGGACGAGGCGGCACGGCTGGAAAAGGCGGTGGACACGGTGCTGGCCGAGGGCTTCCGGACTGGCGACATCATGCAGCCGGGCATGAACAAGGTCGGCACCAGCGGCATGACGGATGCGATCCTCAAGGCGCTGGATAGCTCCAAGTAAAAGTAAAAAGGCCCCGCAAGGGGCCTTTTTCTTTCCTGCCTCGCGTCGCGCTCGGGTGCGCGCCGCTGCGGCGTTCGGGCGGGCGAAAGGTCCACAGGACCTTTCGCTTAACCGCCCTCACCCTTCAAATCCCGACGTGCCCGGTGCAGCAGCGGTTCGGTATAGCCGCTGGGCTGTTCCTTGCCCTTGAAGACCAGGTCGCAGGCCGCCTTGAAGGCGATGCCGTCATAGGCCGGCGCCATCGGCTGGTAGAAGGGATCGCCCGCATTCTGCTGGTCCACCACTTTGGCCATGCGCTTCAAGGTTTCCAGCACCTGGTCCTGCTTGCAGATGCCATGCTCCAGCCAGTTGGCAATGTGCTGGCTGGAAATCCGCAAAGTGGCGCGGTCTTCCATCAGGCCGACATTGTGGACGTCGGGCACCTTGGAGCAGCCCACGCCCTGATCCACCCAGCGCACGACATAGCCCAGGATGCCCTGGGCGTTGTTGTCCAGTTCCTGCTGTACTTCCTCCGGGCTCCAATTGGGCCGGTCGGCCAGTGGAATGGTGAGGATGTCCGACAGTTTGGCGCGCGAGCGGGCTTTGAGTTCGTCCTGCCGCGCCCGCACATTGACCTGATGATAGTGCAGCGCATGGAGCGTGGCGGCTGTGGGTGAGGGCACCCAGGCGCAGCTTGCACCTGCCATGGGATGGCCGACCTTGACCTTCAGCATGTCGGCCATCTTGTCGGGCATGGCCCACATGCCCTTGCCGATCTGGGCCTTGCCCTGGAAGCCGCAGGCCAGGCCGATATCGACATTCTGGTCTTCATAGGCGGCAAGCCATTTGGCAGCCTTCATGTCGCCCTTGCGCACCATGGCGCCGGCATACATGGAGGTGTGCATCTCATCGCCGGTGCGGTCCAGGAAGCCGGTGTTGATGAAGACGATGCGGTCCTTGGCCGCGCGGATGCATTCCTTGAGGTTGGTCGTGGTACGCCGCTCCTCGTCCATCACGCCCATCTTGATGGTGTTGCGGTCCAGGCCAAGAATGTCTTCCACGCCATCGAACAGCGTGTTGGTGAAAGCCACTTCGACAGGCCCGTGCATCTTGGGCTTGACGATATAGACGTTGCCCTTGCGGCTGTTGCCCCTGGCGCCGCGAATGTCATGAAGCGCCACCAGGCTGGTCACCACACCGTCCATCAGGCCTTCACCGATTTCGCTGCCATCAGGCAGCAGAATGGCATCACTGGTCATCAGATGGCCGACATTGCGGATGAACAGAAGGCTGCGGCCGGGCAGAGTCAGTTTGCTGCCATCCGGCGCGGTATAGTCGCGGTCGGGGTTCAGGGCGCGGGTCATGGTTTTGCCGCCCTTCTCGAAGCTCGCGGTCAGCGTGCCATTCAACAAGCCCAGCCAGTTGCGATAGGCGCCAGCCTTGTCTTCGGCATCGACCGCGGCGATGGAATCCTCGCAGTCCATGATGGTGGTGACGGCCGATTCCAGCACCACATCACTGATGCCCGCCTTGTCGGTCTGGCCGATCACATGGCTGCGATCGACATGGACCTCGATGTTGAGGCCGTTATGGGCGAGCAGGATCGCGCCAGGCGAAGCTGGCTCGCCGACATAGCCCTTGAACTGGGACGGATCCTTCAGCGCCGGCTTGAGCGCGCCGCCTTCGACGGAAAGCCCCGTAATGTCTTTCCAGGAACCGCTTGCCAGCGGTGCGGCCTGGTCCAGCACATCGCGGGCAAATTGGATGACCTTCTCGCCGCGCTTGGGATTGTAGCCTTTGCCCGGCGCGAGTTCGCCGTCCTGCGAGATCGCATCGGTCCCGTAAAGCGCGTCATAAAGGCTGCCCCAGCGGGCATTGGCGGCATTGAGCGCAAAGCGCGCATTGGTCAGCGGCACCACTAGCTGCGGCCCCGCCACGGTGGCGATCTCGGGATCGACATTGGCGGTACCGATCTGGAAATCCGGGCCTTCGGATTTCAGATAACCGATCTCTTTCAGGAAGTCGGTATAGACGGCCTGGTCGATCGGCCGTGCCGGATGGGCTTTGTGCCACTGATCGATCGCTGTCTGCAGCCGGTCGCGCTCGGCCAGAAGGGCGCGGTTCTCAGGCATCAGCTTCACCGCCAGCGCCGCGAAGCCGGACCAGAACTTGTCCGGGTCCACGCCGCTGCCTGGCAACGCTTCCTTTTCGATGAAGGCGTAAAGGGCGGGGCTGATTTTGAGCCCGTGTTTTTCGATGCGGTCGGACATGGGGGGATCGGCTTTTTAGAGGAAGGGACCCCAAGCCTACTGGCCCAGGCCAAGTGGGTCAAAAGCAAAAGGGTCCTGATGGCGGCGGAACGCCGACCATCAGGACGCCAAGGGTGGATAGCGACAGCGTAAAGTCCACGCGCGGCAGCCTTTTGCCCGGCCTTTTGGCGTGGCGATTTGGCCCTGTCAGTTTATTCCCGGCACCGTAAGCGTGAAGGGATAGACATAGGCCTGCAGCATCACGAACAGGCCCACCAGCACGCCCATCAAGATGGCGCTGGGCAGAACAAAGCGCAGGATCTTGCCTTCGCTGCCCTGCCAGCCGGTCGCCGCCACTGCAATGACGATGGAGGCGATGGCGATGATCTTGCCCATGCAGCCGCCGGTCGAATTGGCCGCCGCCATCAGAAGCGGATTGAAGCCGGCATGCTGCGCCGCCACCACCTGAAGGCCGCCGAACAGCACGTTCGCCGACGTGTCCGATCCCGTCGCCGCCACACCCAGCCAGCCGAGCACGGCGCTGAAGAACGGAAACAGCTTGCCGGTCGCCGCAAAGGCCAGGCCCAGGGTGCTCTGGATGCCCGAGGTCCCGGTCAGGGTGGCCAGCGACAGCATCAGCACGATGGCGATCAGCGGGAAGCGCACGATGTAGATGGTCTTGAACCAGTTCTTCACCAGCTGAACCGGCGAGAAGCCCATCACCAGGCCGGCGATGATGCCTGACACCAGGACGCCGGTACCGGAATAAGTGAGGATCTGCCAGCTCAACACACCGGCCTGCGGCGTCACCTTGGTCACCACCGGCGGCACCGCCAGTATCAGCTTGTCCAGGCCCGGCACGTGATAGACGGGATCAAACAGCTTGTTGCCCAGGGCCTTCCAGAAGGGGCTGGCCCAGAAAGCCAGCACGATGCACAGGATGATCCAGGGCAGCCAGGAGTGGAAAACCTGCTTGCCGGTGGGAAGTTCGGCCAGCGGTTCCGGCGGCTTTACTTCGTCATGGGAATCGTCACGGAAGCGCATGCTGGTGTCGGTGATCACCGTGGCCGGCTTCCACACCCTGAGGAACAGCACCAGGCTCGCCAGCGAAATGCCGCCTGAGGCCACGTCCACGATGTAGGGGTTGACGTAAAAGGAGATCAGGAACTGCGGAATGGTGAAGGACAACGCCGCCACCAGAATGGCCGGCGCCACTTCCATGGTTTTCTTCCAGCCGCAGAACACCCACAGCATGTAGAAAGGGATGATGATCGAGAACGGCACCGACTGGATGCCGATGGCCTTGCCGAGCATAAGCGGATCAATGCCGGTGGACTGGGCCAGGCCGTTGATGGGTGCGCCGATGGCGCCGAAGGCCACCGTCGCGGTGTTGGCGAACAGCGCCATGGCCGCCGAGGTCAGTGGCGAAAACCCCAAGCCCATCAGCATGGCCGAGCAGACCGCGACGGGGGTGCCGAAGCCGGCGGCGCCCTCGAAAAAGGCGCCGAAGCAGAAAGGGATCAACAGAATCTGCAGCCGCCGGTCCGCGGTGACCCGGCCCAGCGAATGCTGGAAGATCTGGAACAGGCCTTTTTCCTTGGTCAGGTTGTAAAGGAAGATCACGTTCAGGATGATCCAGCCGATGGTCCAGAAGCCGTTGACGGCGCCCAGCGCGGTGGATTTGACCGCCATTTCCGCTGGCATGGTGAAGACATAGACCGCGATCAGGAAGGTCAGGACCAGGGCGATCGCCGCAGCCCAGTAGGTTTTCACCTTGTTGGTGGCAATCATGATCAGGAGCAGCAGGATCGGAACCGCCGCAATCGCCGTCGACAGCACGGTATTGTGCAGCGGATCGTAATTCTGTGCCCAGGTCATGCTTGCTCCCCAGATCGCGCCCAAAAATCGGGCGTCCCTTTTCGTGGGGGCGACCTTAGAGCAGGAAAACCTCTGATGTCATGCGGCGGAACGGCCTTTTTTGTGAAGAAAGCCGGACGGTTAGCTATTGCAGCGCAACAAGTCTGTCGCTGGCCCGCGCCACAAGCTCACCATTCAATCGCATCGACGCGTGTGGGGCGCGGCTTGTCTTACACGTTCCAGGTCGAGGCGACGTGATCGGGATCTTCCTGGGAATTGCGTTCGGACATCAGGAAGTTGTAGTAGCCGCAGCCGCCCCCCGGATATTCGCGGCAGATGGTGGGCCTGGCCTTGTAGATGGTGCAGCAGCGCTTGTCGGTGTCGAAGAAGCGGCAGATCTTGCCGAAATGCACATCGGCCTTGCGCCGCATGGCATAGGGCTCATCTCCGTCCACCTTGGTGAACTTCTTGCGTGCGACCTCGAAGCTCAGGCCAAAGTGATCCGCCAGCCGCTGCACATCGCGCTTCTTGAGCGGGATCACGGGATAGGAGCAGCAATAGCCCGGACACTTTGCACAGTTATAGGTCGCCACGAATGTCCCGCCTCAAATCACCACGAACCATCTACGACTAGCATGAACGCGCCAGGCTGCCATGCGGGTCCCAAGGGATGGCGACGCCATGACGCGCCGGTCCAAGGGAACAGCGGCGACTACCAAGACGCATGTCATACATTTGCCCGCATCGGGCCCCTCATTGTATCAAAAGGCAATGTCCAACAAGCCGATATTCTTTGATGAATCGGGACGCCGCGCGGCCCGGATGCGGGTCGTGGCCTGGGCCGTCGGCCTGTCGGTTCTCCTGATCCTGATTGGGTTCATCACCAGCCTGGCGCTGTCGCCAAGGGTCACGGGACTGGACTTTCCCGGGCGGACGGCTGCCGCCAGCCCGGCCCAGCTGGAAAAGCGCGCACAGAAACCCGGACTGCTTGCCCGCGCCGAGCGGCTGGCGGCGGCTGCCCGCAAGCGACGGCTGGAGGAAATCGCCGGATTGCACCGGGCACAGGGGGCTTTGCCCAACCGCGTCCTGCCCGCCATCCTGAAGCCGCAGGCGGGACGGCCGCTGGCCATCGGCTTCTATACCAACTGGGGTGGGGAGGCCGATCCCTCCTGGTATTCGCTCAAGCGCTCGCTGAAATACCTGGACTGGGTGGTGCCCGGCTGGATGGAGCTCAGCGGCCCCAACCTGAATTTCACCACAAGGCTGGACCAACGCGCCCTGGATTTCGTTCGCGCCAACAAGCCCGGCGTCGCCATTCTGCCGATGATCCAGAATGCCTCCGGCGGCAATTTCGATGGCGCCGGGCTTGCAAAGCTGCTGGCGGATCGTGCCCGCGCCGACAAGCTGCTGGACCAGATCATTGCGTTCATTGCCGCCAACAAGCTGCAGGGCGTCACCATCGACTTCGAGGAAGTGCCCAAGGGCGCACACAAGGACCTGGAGGATTTTCTGTCCCGCATGTCGGCGGCCTTTGCGCCCCATGACTGGATTATCGCCCAGGCCGCGCCTTTTGATGATGGCGACTGGCCCTATCAGACCTACGCCAACATCGTCGATTACACGATGCTGATGGCCTATGACCAGGTGGACGATTCTGGACCGCCCGGCTCGATCGCCGGCGAGGACTGGTACGAAAAGACGCTGGATGCCCGCATGCGCCAGCTGCCGGCCGATTCCACCATCGTCGTTGTCGGTTCCTGGGCCTATGACTGGCCGCAGGGCAAAACGGCGACCAGCATTCCCTTTGAAACCGCGATGGGCATGGCGCGCGACGACGGCGCCACGGTATTGTTCGATCCCGCCAGCAACAATCCGCATTTCAGTTACGAAGACGATGACGGCACCAGGCACCAGGTCTGGTTCCTGGACGGCGTCACCGCCTTCAACCAGATCCATGCCGCCGATCCCTATCGCCCAGCGGGCTATGCGCTGTGGCGGCTGGGCTCGGAAGATCCTTCCATCCTGCCTTTGATGGGCCGGCCCTATGACGCGTCCGCGCCCAACAGTCTCAGGCACATTCCCAATGACACCGAGGACCCCGATTATGTCGGCGAGGGGGAGATCCTCAGGATCGAAGCCGATCCGTCGGTGGGCGTGCGCACCCTCACCATCGAAGCCTCGACCGGCGACATCGTCGACGAACGCTATGACAGCCTGCCGACCAGCTATGTGATCCGCAAGGTGGGCACGGTGCCCGGCAAGCTGGCGGTCACCTTTGACGACGGACCGGATCCGGAATGGACGCCGGCCATCCTGGACATTCTCAAGCAGAAGAAAGTGCCTGCCACCTTCTTCATGATCGGCTCCAATATGGAGGCCCATCCCGGGCTGGTGCAGCGGGTGCTGGCTGAAGGTCACGAAGTCGGCAATCACACCTATACCCATCCCAACCTGGCCGATACGCCGCCCGCCGCGGTCCGGCTGGAGTTGAACGCCACCCAGCGGCTGTTCCAGGCGCTGACGGGCCGTTCGATGCGCTTTTTCCGCTCGCCCTATCTGACCGACGCCAATCCTTCCGAAACCGACGAGCTGGTGCCGATCGAACAGGCCCAGGACCTGGGCTATATCGAGGTCACCGCCAACCTGGACACGCTGGATTGGGAACAGCATTCCGTCGGCCAGATGATGAATCTGGTGTTCAAGGCGCTGAACAATCCCAATCCCGATCTGCGCGGCAATGTGGTGCTGATGCACGATTCCGGCGGCGACCGCAGCAAGACGCTGGTGCTTCTGCCCAAGCTGATCGATACGCTGAGAGCCAGGGGCTACACCTTCGTGCCGCTGTCGGAGCTGGCCGGATTCAAGCGCGACGATGTGATGCCGCGCCTGCCCATCTCCATGTCGCTTTATGCCGACCGGGCGGTGTTTTTGACCATCAGCTATCTCGGGCAGTTCCTCTATTACTGCTTCCTGGGCGCCATCGTGCTCGGCCTGGCGCGACTGTTCGCGCTGGCGGGGCTGGCCCTGTGGAAGCGGTTGAGGGGATCGGGCGTGCCTCTGCCCGGCACCGGCGAGCCGCAGGCAGTAACGGTGTTGATCCCCGCCTTCAATGAAGAGAAGGTGATCGTCACCACTATCGAGCGGATACTGGCCAGCGACTATCCCAATATGGAAGTGCTGGTGATCGATGACGGCTCCAAGGATCACACCGCCTATATCGTACGCTCTCATTTCATGCGCGAGTCCCGTGTGGGCGTGATCTCCATTCCCAATGGCGGCAAGGCCAACGCGCTCAATGTCGGCCTCGCCAACGCCCGCGGCGAAGTGGTGGTGGCGCTTGACGCCGATACCCAGTTCGAATCGACCACCATCTCGCGGTTGGTGCGTTGGTTCACCGATCCTTCCATCGGCGCGGTGGCGGGCAATGCCAAGGTCGGCAACCGCATCAACATGATCACCCGCTGGCAGGCGCTGGAATATATCGTGGCGCAGAATCTGGAGCGTCGCGCGCTGTCGGCGCTGGATACGCTCACCGTCGTGCCCGGCGCGGTGGGCGCCTGGCGGCGCGATGTGCTGCGCGCACTGGGAGGCTTTCCCGCCGACACGCTGGCGGAAGACCAGGACCTCACTATCGCCATCCAGACCAAAGGCTATCGGGTGCAGTTCGATCCCGATGCCATCGCCTGGACCGAAGCTCCCGCCACGGTGAGGGGGCTGGCCAAGCAGCGTTTCCGCTGGGCGTATGGCACGCTGCAATGCCTGTGGAAATATCGCAGCATCACGTTCAATCCCGAATATGGTGAGCTGGGCCTGGTGGCGCTGCCGCAGGTCTGGCTGTTCCAGATCCTGCTGACCACCTTGGCGCCAGTGGCCGATCTGCTGCTGGTGTGGCAGCTGGTTGCCGAGTACATCAACTACACCCAGCATGTCGGCACCTATACAGGCGACAATCTGCGTATCGTGGGCCTCTATTATGTCGTCTTCATCCTGGTCGATCTGCTGGCGGCAATGGCGGGCTTTGTGATGGAGAAGGGTGAGGACTGGCGCCTCTTATGGTGGCTGCCGCTGCAACGCTTCGGCTATCGCCAGATCATGTATTATGTGGTCGTGCGCTCGCTGTGGACGGCGATGCGCGGTCCCTTTGTCGGCTGGGGCAAGCTGGAACGTCACGGCACCGTCAAGGCGCGCGCGTAACCGGTATCAAGAATACGCCGTTGTCGTCGCTGTGATCGGCGCGATAGTTCTTTTCGATTGCCCTGCGTATTTCGGGCCCAAGGCCGTCCATGTCCACCATCTGCAGGGTGGAAAAGTGATGCGTCGTGATCATCCGGACCAGCGGCGCCGGATCGCGCGCGCCGGCCTTGATCGCTTCGCCGATGTTGAAAACATCCACCTCCGCGCCCTTGCCCGCCCACAGGCACAGGGAAAGCTGGTCGCAAAGGACGGGGCCGTCATGGCTTTTCAGGAAAGCGATGTCCTGGGCCGAGGTTTGCGCGAAGGCGCGGGTGAAAAAGAAATTGTTGTCCTTAACGGTCAGGGCCAGGAATATCAGCAGCGGAACGGCGCTTGCGGCTGCCAGCACCGGCCAGCGTCCACGCTCCACGATCAAGCCAAGCGCAAGTGACAGCGCAATGCCAAAATCGAAAAAAGCATTGGCGTCCACACCGTCGCCGGCGGCAAAGGTCAGGCCCAGCAACAGCGCCAGCCCGGCATAGAGTGAACAGAACAGGCTGTGCCGGTCGGGCCACACGCCTGTCATGGCGATCGCGGGCAAGACAGCCCACCACAGGCGCCGGACGGCGGTTCCGATATTGGCAAGCGAGGATAGTCGCGGTGATGTCAGCTGGGCGATCAGGCCCGTGCCGAAGTGGAGTTGGAACAGGACCAGCCCCGACAATGCGAAGGCCAGACCCCAGAGCAGGAAATGAAGGCCCGCCCGGCGGTCCTGCAGCAGAAGCCACAGGCCGGCAGCCAATGGCAGCGCCAGGAGATTGTGCTTGATGAAAAGACTGGCGGCAAAGAGCGCCGCCGCGAGCATGACGTGCTCGTGCAGCACAAGCAGCAGCGCAATGAGCTGCACGGCATGGCCCAGGAGCTGCGGGTCGTCCATCCCCACATAGTCGCTGGTAACCAGCAACAGGGCGGCAAAGAACAGCGTCCCCAGGAAAACCGCGCGCGAGCGGCATTCCATCCGCCGCAGAACCGCCGCGATGCCAGACGCCACGGCCAGATAGGCGGCAAGAGAAACCCAGCGCCCCGTGACAATGGCATCGCCGCCATGCCTGGCAAGAATGCCGATCAGATAGAAGGACAAAGGCGGGTAGTTGTTGACCATCAATGCCTGAGGCGATGGATAAAGCCCGTGTCCCGTCACTGCCGCCAGCGCGTGCGTGGCGTTCCAGCCTTCATTGGGGTCGAGAGGCACATGTGCAGGGATCGCCAGGATGTTGCGCATCAGAAGCGCCAGCGAAACCAGCCCCAGCGCCGCGGCGGCGCTCCAGGTCAGATTTGCCGAAAGGCGCGGGCTCATCGCCGGCAGGACCGGTCGGGCAGAATGTCATAGAAGGAAAAGAAGGTGCCGGCATGGCGCAGCCGCAGCATTGGGGGAACGGGCGTGCGTTTGCCGTCCAGATGCACCACCACCGCAATGTCGAAGTGGCACTGAAAATGATTCAGATAGGGATTTTCTTCCTGCATGTCCTGATCCTGGTCCATCTGGCCCTTCGCCAGAAAGCCCAGTTCGTCGACATCTGGCGGCATGCCCTGTTCCGCCGAAGCGGCCGCGTATCTGTCGTAAGGCGGGTTCAGCTGTACGACATGCTGGCCCTTGGTGGTGAAGAGCAGCGGGGTGAACACGCCCCGTTCCGGCACCGCGAATTCGGCCATGTGCCAATAGGGCTGGTCGGGCCGGTCGCCGATGGCGTCGCCGTCCAGCACGGTCAGCATGCGCGCACCGCGCGGCACTTCCTCCAGCGCCGCCTGGAATTCACGGAACTGGCGGTCATAGCCCAGCCAGTTTTGCGCAAGGGTAACGGCACTCCAGCCGATCACGATCAGAACCAGCGCCACCAGCGCGCTGCGGATCGCGGGCTTCAGGGGCAGTTCGGTGGAGGCAAACAGCATGGCGCCGAACACCGCAGGCAGGCGCAGGTGCACTGCCCAGCCGCCGAACGCCCATTCGGGAGCAAAGATCGCACCGATCAGGAGCAGTCCCAGCGTTCCCCACATGGCTGGATGCAGGCGCGCTTTGCGCAGATAAAGCGCCACGCCCAAGCCGGTGAACAGGACAAGAGGGAGAAGATAGGCCGTGTAATCCAGGCTTTCGAAGCGGTCGAGCATGGTGTCGGCCAGATCGAAAATGATCCCGTCATTGCCCGGGTCGTGCGGCCTGAGGAACAGGAAGGCAAGACCGGCAGGGATATAGGTCATGGCCACGCGCAACGCGCGCCGGGCCAGCGCCATTGGATCGCGACTTTCCAGACGGAAATTCTGGGCAATTTCAAAACCCGCGATCATCAACAGCAGGCTGACAGCGGCGAAGATGTGACAGAAGTAGAGCAGGGTGATAGCGAGGATGAAGCCGGCAAGCCGCAGCACGCCGTTACGCTTTTCAGTCGCTATCCAGGCGGCGAATATGGCGAAACTCAAGCCGGCAGAAAAATAATAGTTGAAGAAGCCCCAGACGAAATTGGCGTTGTAGGCGAAGAAGGAGCCGAACAAGGGCGCGATGCCGGTGCGGCCATAAAGCGCGCGATGCACCGCGCCCGGCCCCAGGACCCACAGGAAGATCGCGGCAGTGATGAACAATTTGGTCGCCGCCGCCACGCCGGTCAGCCGCGCCAGGAAAGGCACCAGCACTTCCGACGCCAGGTTGGGCACGAAATCCCAGTGCAGATGATAGAAGGCATTGCCGGTGCCCTGCTCAATCAGGGCGAAGCTGGCCAGATGGGCGGGATAGTCGGGCATAGCCGGCGCCCACACGCACCACAGCGGTGCGGCCAGCATCAGGGCAGCGGCGATCAAGGTGACGCCCGTCAAACGGCTCTCCGGCCAATGCCGCGGCACCCAACTACGCTCCATTCTTGCCCCCGTTTGTTGCGGTGCAATCATAAAGGAAAGGTTTTGCCCAGGTCACGGAGGGCGCATGCGGCCTATTTGCCGATGGCTCGTCAGTGAAAATCCCGGGAGGGCGGCAACACCCGCACGTTGCGGGGATGCCCTCTTTTGTCATGAGAGTGGGTGAGTGTTGGCAGCAGGGGTTCATCTGCATACAGACGGCCGAGATCGGCGCTGCGGTCAATCAGGTTCTCGACCATCAGGTGCAGAACGCCCTCCGGGCTTTTCTGCACCTTGCCCTCGGCCAGAAGCAGGCGCGACCCCATGACCTCCTTGCGGAAGCGGGGGAAGATGCTTTCCCACAGGACAAGGTTGGCGACGCCGGTCTCGTCGCTCAGGGTGATGAAAATGGCGGTACCTTCGCCGGGGCGCTGGCGCACCAGGACCACGCCCGCCACCCGGGCGTGGTCGCCATCTTTCAGCGCGGCCAGCCCGGCGCAGGATGTAATCTGTTCGGCATCGAACAGGGGGCGCAGGAACTGGGTGGGATAGCCTTTCAGCGACAGGCGCAGGGTCTGGTAATCGGCCACCACCTCTTGGCTTTCGGGCATGCGGGGCAGCGGCGCAATGGATTCGGGGCCCATCTCCGGTGTGGCGCCCCCATTTCCTTCATGGGCAAATAGCGGCAGCGGAGAATCGTCGGGCAGCCGGCGCACCGCCCACAAGCCCTCGCGCCGGTCCAGCCCGAAGCCGCGGAAAGCGTCGGCTTCCGCCAGCGTGATCAGGGCGCGTATGGGCAGTGCGGTACGGCGGGCGAAATCGGCAAAGCCGGGATAGCCATAGCCGCGCTCTTCCATCACGGTGCGAGCGTAGTTTTCGGCAAAGCCGTCGATCTGACGCAGACCCAGTCGCAGGCACAGTTCACCTGCCGCGTTGCGTTCCAGCGTACTGTCCCAGTCGCTGAAAGCGGCGTCCGGGGCCAGCACGGTAACGCCATGATCGCGGGCGCAGCGCACGATTTCGGCCGGCGCGTAAAAGCCCATGTGCTGGGAATTGAGCAGGGCGGCGGCAAAAGCGGCCGGATGATGCTTCTTGATCCAGGCGGAAATATAGACCAGCAAGGCAAAACTAATGGCGTGACTTTCGGGAAAACCATAACTGCCAAAGCCTTCGATCTGCCGGAAACAGGATTGGGCAAATTCCCGCTGGTACCCCCGCCCCACCATGCCATTGACGAATTTCTCGCCGAACAGCGGCATTGTGCCGACATGACGGAAAGTGGCCATGGCGCGTCGGAGGTCGTTGGCCTCCGTGGATGTGAATCCGGCCGCGACGATGGCCATGCGCATGGCCTGTTCCTGAAAGATGGGCACGCCTTTGGTGCGTTTGAGAAGCTCATACAGCTCGTCGGGTGGCCCGAACTTGGGGTCAGGGGCGGGAAAGTTGATGAGCGAAGGGTTTGCCCGCCGCTTGAGATAGGGATGCACCATGCCGCCCTGGATGGGTCCCGGCCGCACGATCGCGACTTCCACAGCGAGGTCATAGAACTCCCGGGGCTTCAGCCGCGGCAGCATGTTCATTTGGGCGCGGCTTTCCACCTGAAAAACGCCAATGGCATCGCCCCGGCACAGCATGTCGTAAACGCGCGGATCATCCTGCGGAACACTGGCAAGGGTGTTCTTTTTCTCTTTGCCGCTTTTGGCCGACGAATAGATCAGGTCAAAGGCTTTGCGGATGCAGGTCAGCATGCCCAGTGCCAGCACATCGACCTTCATGATCTCGAGCGTGTCGAGGTCGTCCTTGTCCCATTCAATGAAGCTGCGTTCCTCCATCGCCGCAGGGCCGATGGGTACGACTGTGTCCAGGAAATCCTCTGTGAGAACGAAGCCTCCGACGTGCTGGGAAAGGTGGCGGGGAAAGCCACTCAGTGTATTTGCAAAATGCACGGCCTGCATTATGGCGAAATTGTGCGGGTCGCGCTCGCCTTGACGCACCTGATATTCTTTCAGTTCGTCGCCGTGATGGCCCCAGACCGTGTCGGCCAGTTTTCCGGTAACGTCCTCGGTCAGACCGAAGACCTTGCCCACTTCGCGGATGGCGCTGCGTGAACGATAGGAGATGACCGTCGCGGTCAGCGCGGCACGTCTGCGGCCATAACGCTTGTAAATGTACTGGATGACCTCCTCACGCCGTTCATGCTCGAAATCCACGTCGATGTCAGGCGGTTCGCGACGCTCGGTGTTGAGAAACCGGTCAAACATGACCTCGAATTTGTTGGGATCGACCGAGGTGACGCCAAGGGCGTAGCAGACCACGGAATTGGCGGCTGAGCCGCGGCCCTGACAGAGGATGTTTTGATCGCGCGCGAACTTCACGATGTCGTGTACGGTCAGGAAATAGTGCGCAATTTCACGGCTTTCGATGAAATCCAGTTCCTTGCGCGCGATAGTCGCGACTTTCGGCGGGATGCCATCCGGATAACGTTCTTTCAGGCCTTTCGCGGTCAGGAATCGCAGATGCTCGTTCGCGGTCTTTCCCGGCGGCACTGGCTCGTGAGGATAGTTGTGGCGCAGCTCATCCAGACGAAACCGGATTGTCTCCGCAAATCGCAGTGTTTCAGCAATGGCATCCGGACATTCCCTGAAAAGATCGGACATCTCCCGCACGGGCTTCAAATATCGTTCGGCGTTCGTTTCCAATCTTCTCCCGGCTTCCTGCAAAGTCATGTGCTCGCGGATGCAGGTGACGACGTCCTGCAATTCCCGTCGGTCGTGATGGTGATAGAGAGCATCGTTGACTGCAATCAGTGGTACGCGCGCCTCGCGCGCCGTGCGCCTGAGATCGCGAAGGCGCCGGCGATCTTCGCCGGTATGGAGCATGGAGCAGGCCAACCATGTATCGCGGCCGAGCCTCGTGAGTAGCGATCTGGTGGCGGTCATGTCCGTACCCGGCATGACGATCAGCAGCAGGCCATCGCGATGTTTTTCCAGATCCTTGAAATCCAGGTGGCATTCGCCCTTGGGCGCGATCTTCTTTCCCGCGCTGAGGATCTGGCAGAGTCGGCCATAGGCCGGGCGATCTCTGGGATAGGCCAGGATATCCGGCGTGCCGTCGCGGAACACCAGCCGGGCCCCGATCAGCAGTTTTGGCGGTGTATCCGGCTGCAATCGAAGCCATGCATCATGCGCCCGCACCACGCCCGCCAGAGTGTTGCGGTCGGCAATCCCGATGGCGGCATAGTTCAGGTTGTTGGCTTGTTCAACAAACTGGCCGGGAAAGGATGCACCCCGCAGAAAGGAATAATTGGTGGTGACGGCGAGTTCGACGTACCCCTGCAGGCTCATGCGAATATCCCATGCATGAACCAGCGGTTTTTCTGATCAGGCCGTTGACGGCCGTCGCGGAAAAGCCAGAAACGCATTCCGTTTCCTGTTTCGATACGGAAATAGTCGCGGCTGGGCCTGGGGATCGCTTCCCTTTTTTCCTTTTGCGCGCCAGTTTCGTTGAACGGAGAAACCAGGCGGTCGGTGGGATTTTCCTGCCACCATTCCAGAGTAATACGTTCTGGACCTTCCGCGCGGGTTACATGGAATTGTGCGTGCCGCCACGAAAAGCGGAATGGAGGGCCGTCAGGTACGCCGGAAAAGGGTACTGAAATCTCTTCCGGTTTTTCCAGAAGCCGCAGGGGGCGGCGTGGCGGATCGCCGGGCAACCCCTTCAAAGGCCAATTCTGTTCGCCGAGATCGGCGCCCTGCGCCGGCACAGACACGCTTTCCGCTTCCGGAATGTGTGTCTCCTGCGGCACAAAACGCTGCACGCGGGCATCGCCAAAGCGCGCTGACAGCCGATCCACCAGAAAGCCGATCTGGCGTCGTGCATTTTCGTCGCTGTCGAAACTGATGGTGGCGGGTTTGGTCTCTTCCGCCAGAAGCGCTTCCAGCCGGATCAGGTCGAAGCCGAAACCGGGATCCAGCGGATCGGCCAGGGCATCCAGCCTCTGGCGCAACAACCGCAGCATCACCTGGGCATCGCGCAAGGGCTCGCCGGTCCGCACAGTAATGCGTTCCACCTTGCCGTCGGCGCGGAAGAAGGCTGCTTCCAGTGTCCGCGCGCCGCGCCCTTCTCGCTCCAGAATGGCGCTCAGATGCTGCGCCAGATGCAGCAGCGATGTGGCGATCATCTCCTCGGTGACGATGGGTTCGGCAAAACGCTGCTCGGCCATCAGGTCGGGCAAGGCGCGGCGGGGCTGAAGCGGCTTCTCCTGCACCCCAAGCACCACTTTCAGCCGGCTGACGAAAATCGTGCCCAGCCGTTCGGATAATTCGCTGTGGAGGCGGCTGGCCACCTGGCCCACGGTCGTGAGCCCGGCATGACGCAGGGCGCGCAAGGTCTTGTCGTCGCATTCCAGCGCCGTGATAGGCAGGGGCGCGACAGCCTCTGCTTCGCCACCGGATGGCACAATGGTTGAGGGCGCATAACGCGCCAGGGCATGCGCCGCCAGTGAAGTGCCGGCAATGGCGCCTTGGATGACAAAACCCTGTCTGGCGATGCTGCCAATGACGGTGGCCAGCATCTTTGTTTCGCCGCCGAACAGATGCGCCGCGCCGGTGATGTCGAGGAACAGGCCATCCGGTGAATCCAGGCTGACCAGCGGCGTGAATCGGTCGCACCAGTCGGCGATGTCCTCCAGCAGTGCGGCATCGGCCTTTTCATCGCATCCCATGATGACCAGCCGCTCGACCATGGCCCGCGCATTGGCCAGGGGCTGGCCTCTATAGAGCCCAAGCTTTTGTGCCCGCGCCTCCAGGGCATACACCTGAAGTGCGTTGTTCGCCTTCTGGCTGATCACCAGCGGCGCTTCAAACCGCGCGCCGTTCTTTCGGATAAGCCTGTCGGTGGGAAGGCGTGGCCACCACAGCGCCATGATCCGCCGTGTCGAAACAGCCATGTTCGGAATTCCATTTGAGCAAAAAACGTCCCAGACCGCCCAGACGATGGCGGACAAGCTCAATGTCAAAAACCGGATCGCCCCAATCGTCATCTTGCGGGGAGGACGGTGCGCTTGCCACCTGCCAGCGGGTCAACGCGGCGCTGGGTTCAGGTTGCGCGCCACAGCGCAGCATCACCGCGGTGACGCCGCTCTCTTCCGCTGCCAGCACCAACCGACGGCTGGCCACCAGGTCCAGGCAGCGGGGATCGCCTTCCAACTCGAGCAGCAGCGCCCCCACATGCGGACAGGCCAGGATGTCACCGGCCGCCGACAGGGCATCGGCGGGATTTTTGGCCCGCACCATCACCAGTCGGCGCGGATCGCCGCCCAGTTCCGCAAGGCCGGATGGCGAGAGCGCGCCGTATTCCATTGCTTCATAGTCGGGACGTACCCAGAACAGGGTTTTGGTTCCCGCCGCCAGCATCGCCAGCAGCACGCCAAAGCCGCTTGCGCTCCAGCCATGTGCGAAAACTTCATGCAGCGCGCCTGGCCGCACGCCTCCGCCCAGTACACTATCCACAGTCGCAACGCCCAGGGGAACCGGAAGCCGGTCGTGAGGCAGGCGATGGCGCGCCAAGGAATGGCGCAATTCCGCCAGCTTTGCGCTTTTGTTCATGGTATGTTCTATAATGCCTGGCGGGTCAAAAGAGTCAATCCCGCGTCTTGCGAAATCCGCACTCATTTATCTAGCGCGTATCTGGCATGTTGCGCCGCAACTGGTGACGTGTTCACATGCCGGGTAATTCTAAGAAACGCGCGTTTCCTTAGCTTTCCTTGCGAGGGCTGGGCAATTTGCGCCTGAATGTGTCTTGGTTGGGGTAGAGATGGACTTGCCGCTGAAACAGGGGCTTTACGACCCGCGCAACGAGCATGACGCCTGTGGTGTCGGCTTTGTCGCCAATATCAAGGGCGCCAAGTCGCACGAGATCATCGGGCTTGGGCTCCAGCTGCTGATCAATCTCGACCATCGCGGCGCGGTGGGCGCCGATCCGCTGGTGGGTGATGGCGCCGGCATCCTGATTCAGATTCCCGATCCGCTCTTCCGCGACTGGGCGAATGAGACCGGCGTGACGTTGCCGCCGCCCGGCCAATACGCGGTCGCCATGTGCTTTTTGCCGCGCGAAGCCAAGGCGCGCGAAATCGTCGTCAAGCAGTTCGAGCATTTCATCAAGGTCGAAGGCCAGAAGCTGCTCGGTTGGCGCGACGTGCCGACCGATCCCGCAGGCCTGGGCCAGACCGTGCTCGACGGCATGCCGCTGATCCGCCAAGCGATCATCGCGGCGGGTCCTCACATCAAGGATCAGGACCAGTTCGAGCGCAAACTGCTGACCATCCGCAAGCAGGCGCAGAATCCGCTGGCCGACCTCGCCAAGAAGCACAAGCTGCCCGCCATCCAGCAGCTTTACATGCCCAGCCTTTCCACCCGCACGGTGGTCTATAAGGGCCTGCTGCTGGCGCATGATGTGGGCCGCTTCTATCGCGACCTGCAGAACCCGCTCACGGTGTCGGCGGTCGCGCTGGTGCATCAGCGTTTCTCCACCAACACCTTCCCGTCCTGGAAGCTGGCGCACCCCTATCGCTACATCGCCCATAACGGCGAGATCAACACCGTACGCGGCAACGTCAACTGGATGAATGCGCGGCGCCGCAGCATGGAGTCGGAGCTTTTGGGGCCCGATCTCGACAAGATGTGGCCGCTTATTCCGCACGGCCAGTCCGATACCGCCTGTCTCGACAATGCGCTGGAACTGCTGGTCGCTGGCGGCTATCCGCTCGCCCATGCGGTGATGATGCTGATCCCGGAGGCCTGGGCCGGCAACAAGAGCATGGATGCCAGGCGCAAGTCTTTCTACGAATATCATGCTGCGCTGATGGAGCCGTGGGACGGCCCTGCTGCGATCGCGTTCACCGATGGCCGCCAGATCGGCGCCACGCTCGACCGCAATGGGCTGAGGCCTGCGCGTTATATCGTCACCGAAGACGATCTGGTGATCCTGGCCTCGGAATCGGGCGTGATCCCGGTGCCGGAAGACAAGATCAAGCGCAAATGGCGCCTGCAGCCCGGCAAGATGCTGCTGATCGACTTCGAGGAAGGCCGCATCGTCGAGGATGAGGAGATCAAGAAGAAATTCTCCGCCGCCGAGCCCTATGAAGAGTGGCTGAAGTCCGCCCAGTTCAAGCTGGAAGACCTGCCCGACCTGCCGGAAGATTTGCGGCCCGCGGCCAACGATCCTTCGCTGCTGCTCGACCAGCAGCAGGCCTTTGGCTACACCCAGGAAGACCTGCAATTCTTCCTGGAGCCGATGGCGACTGGCGGCGACGATCCGGTCGGCTCCATGGGCGCCGACACGCCGATCGCAGTTCTGTCGAAGAAGCCCAAGCTGCTCTACAATTATTTCAAGCAGAACTTCGCCCAGGTCACCAATCCGCCGATCGATCCGATCCGCGAAGAACTGGTGATGAGCCTGGTCTCCATGATCGGGCCGCGTCCCAATCTGCTGGGTCGTGATGCCGGCGCCCACAAGCGGCTGGAAGTCCTCCAGCCGGTCTTGACCAACACCGATGTGGAGAAGATCCGCTCGATCTCCACCCTGGTGGATGGTGCTTTCCGCACCGCCACCATCGACTGCACCTGGCCGGCGTCGGAAGGCGCCGAGGGCCTTTCCAACGCCGTGCAGCGCATTTGCCTGAACGCCACCGATGCGGTCCTGGCCGATAACAACATCCTGATCCTGTCCGACCGCGCCGTCAGCGCCGACCGCATCCCGGTGCCGGCATTGCTGGCGACCGCGGCGGTGCATCACCATCTGGTGCGCCAGGGCCTTCGCATGCAGACCGGGCTGGTCGTTGAAACGGGTGAAACTCGCGAAGTCCATCACTTCTGCGTGCTGGCCGGCTATGGCGCGGAAGCGATCAACCCCTATCTCGCCTTCGAGACGCTCGAGCAGATCCGCGTGCGCCAGGGCCTGTCGCTCAAGCCCTATGAAGTCCAGAAGAACTACATCAAGGCGGTGGGCAAGGGCATTCTCAAGGTGATGTCCAAGATGGGCATCTCCACCTACCAGTCCTATTGCGGCGCGCAGATTTTCGACGCCGTCGGTCTGTCGAGCGAGTTCATCGACAAATACTTCACCGGCACCGCCACCACCATCGAAGGCGTGGGCCTGAAGCAGATCGCCGAGGAATGCGTGCGCCGTCACAGGGACGCGTTCGGCAACAATCCCGTCTATCGCAACATGCTGGATGTGGGCGGCGATTATGCCTTCCGCCTGCGCGGCGAGGATCATGCCTGGACGCCGGAAACGGTGTCGCGGCTGCAGCATGCGGTGCGCGGCAACAATCCGGCCGAGTATCAGTTGTTCGCCCAGCAGATCAACGATCAGAATGAACGTCTGCTCACCCTGCGGGGTCTGATGGAATTCAAGACCGGCGACAGCATTCCGCTGGACGAGGTCGAGCCGGCCGGCGAGATCGTCAAGCGCTTCTCCACCGGCGCGATGAGCTTTGGTTCGATCAGCCGCGAAGCCCACACCAATCTCGCCATCGCAATGAACCGCATTGGCGGCCGCTCCAACACGGGCGAGGGCGGCGAGGAGCCGGACCGCTTCAAGCCGCTGGCCAACGGCGACTCCATGCGTTCGGCGATCAAGCAGGTGGCGTCGGGCCGCTTTGGTGTGACGACGGAATATCTGGTCAATGCCGACGACATCCAGATCAAGATGGCGCAGGGCGCCAAGCCCGGCGAAGGCGGCCAGCTGCCCGGCCACAAGGTCGATGCCAACATCGCCAAGGTGCGCCACTCCACGCCCGGCGTCGGCCTGATCTCGCCGCCGCCGCATCACGACATCTATTCCATCGAAGACCTGGCGCAGCTGATCCGCGACCTGAAGAGCGCCAACCAGAAGGCGCGCATATCGGTCAAGCTGGTGTCGGAAGTCGGCGTCGGCACCGTCGCCGCCGGCGTCGCCAAGTGCCGCGCCGACCATGTCACCATCTCGGGCTTCGAGGGCGGCACCGGCGCCTCGCCGTTGACCTCGCTCACCCATGCGGGCAGCCCTTGGGAAATCGGCCTGGCCGAAACCCAGCAGACCCTGGTTCTGAACGGCCTGCGCGGCCGCATCGCGGTGCAGGTCGATGGCGGCCTGCGCACCGGCCGGGACGTCGCCATCGGCGCATTGCTGGGCGCCGATGAGTTCGGCTTCGCCACCGCGCCCCTGATCGCGTCGGGCTGCATCATGATGCGCAAGTGCCACCTCAACACCTGTCCGGTGGGCGTGGCGACGCAGGACCCGGTCCTGCGCAAGCGCTTCACCGGCCAGCCCGAGCATGTGATCAACTATTTCTTCTTCGTGGCGGAAGAGTTGCGCGAGATCATGGCCTCGCTCGGCTTCAAGACCGTCAATGAGATGATCGGCCGTGTCGACAAGCTCAACATGAGCAACGCGGTGTCGCACTGGAAGGCCCAGGGCGTGGACCTGTCGCGCATTCTCTACAGCGTCACGCCCAAGCCCGGGGTCGCCATCCATCACAGCGAAAAGCAGAATCACGGCCTCGAATCGGCGCTGGATCACGACCTGATCGCAGCCAGCCAGCCCTCGATCGAGAATGGCCAGCCTGTGCGGCTGGAGCGCACGGTGAAGAATGTCGACCGCACTATCGGCGCGATGCTGTCGGGCGAGGTGGCCAAGCGCCATGGCCATGCCGGCCTGCCGGAAGACACGATCAGCGTGAGGTTCACCGGCACCGCTGGCCAGTCCTTTGGCGCATTCCTGGCTCGCGGTGTTTCCCTCGAGCTGATCGGCGATGCCAATGACTATGTCGGCAAGGGCCTGTCGGGCGGCCGCATCGTGGTCAAGCCGCCGGTCGGACTGACGCGCGAACCGACCGAAAACATCATTGTCGGCAATACCGTGCTCTATGGCGCCGTCGCCGGCGAGGCCTATTTCCAAGGTGTGGCGGGCGAGCGTTTCGCGGTGCGCAACTCCGGCGCCGTCGCCGTGGTGGAAGGCACCGGCGACCATGGCTGCGAATATATGACTGGCGGCGTG
Organism: Rhizomicrobium sp.; assembly: GCA_036488555.1. Lineage (GTDB taxonomy): Bacteria > Pseudomonadota > Alphaproteobacteria > Micropepsales > Micropepsaceae > Rhizomicrobium. The sequence goes on along the minus strand of DASXHL010000018.1, from coordinate 65,435 downwards.
GTGGTGGTGCTGGGCAAGACGGGCCGCAATTTTGCCGCCGGCATGTCGGGCGGCGTGGCCTATGTCTTTGACGAGGACGAGAGCTTCTCGCATCGGCTGAACCACGCCATGGTCAGGCTGGAGAAGATTGCCGCGTCCGACGGCGGCGACCATGCCGATCAGCCCAGGCAGCGTTCGGTCAGCGTTTCCGATCCGGGCATGGGCGACCTGCTGCGCTTTGATGCCGAGCGGCTGCGCATCCTGGTGGAGCGGCATCTGCTGCACACCGGCAGCTCGCGCGCAAAGGCGCTGCTCGACAATTGGGAAGCGTCGCTTGCGAAGTTCGTCAAGGTGATGCCGACCGATTATGCCAAGGCGCTGGCCGACCTTCGGGCTCGCGCCGCCATAGCGGCCGAATAACCTTCTTCAAGTAGCGAAGTGGTAGGACAAAGAAAAAGTGGGTAAAGTTACAGGCTTTCTGGAAATCGAACGCCATGACCGCAGCTCCGAAAAACCGGAGGCGCGGGTGCACAATTATCTGGAATTCGTGCGTCCGCTGCCGCCGGCCGAGGTCGGCCAGCAGGCGGCGCGCTGCATGGATTGCGGCATTCCCTTCTGCCACCAGGGTTGCCCGGTCAACAACCTGATCCCCGACTGGAACAATCTGGTCTATCGCGACCAGTGGCGCACCGCGTCCGAGACGCTGCATTCCACCAACAATTTCCCGGAATTCACCGGCCGCGTCTGTCCGGCGCCTTGCGAGGCGTCCTGTACCCTCAACATCATCGACACGCCGGTCACCATCAAGACCATAGAATGCCAGATCGTGGACCGCGCCTGGGAAGAAGGCTGGGTCCAGCCGGTGATGGCGCCGAAGAAGACCGGCAAGACCGTGGCGGTGGTGGGCTCCGGCCCCGCGGGCCTGGCGGCCGCCCAGCAGCTGGCGCGCGCCGGCCACAGCGTCACCGTATTCGAAAAGGCAGACCGCATCGGCGGCCTGCTGCGCTACGGCATCCCCGACTTCAAGATGGAAAAGCATCTGATCGACCGCCGCATGCGCCAGATGGAAGCCGAGGGCGTGGTGTTCCGCACCAATGTCGAAATCGGCGTCACCGTCTCCATGGACATGCTGCTTGCCGATTATGATGCGGTGGTGCTGTCGGGCGGCGCCGAACTGCCGCGCGACCTGCCTGTCCCCGGCCGCGAGCTGGACGGCATCCATTACGCCATGGACTTCCTCACCCAGCAGAACAAGCGGGTGGCGGGCGATCCCGAAGCCAAGGCCGCGCCCACCGGCACGCTCAGCGCCAAGGGCAAGCATGTGGTGGTGATCGGCGGCGGCGATACGGGCTCGGACTGTATCGGCACGTCCAACCGCCATGGCGCGGCCTCGATCACCCAGTTCGAGATCCTGCCCCAGCCGCCGGTGAAGGAAAACAAGATGCTGGTGTGGCCGGACTGGCCGCTCAAGCTGCGCACCTCGTCCTCGCATCAGGAAGGTTGCGAGCGTGACTGGTCGGTGCAGACCAAGCGCGCCATCGGCGAGAATGGAAAAATCACGCAACTGGAATGCGTGCGGGTGGACTGGCAGCTCGGCGATGGCGGCCAGATGAAGCTGATCGAAGTGCCGGGCAGCGAATTCACCATCAAGGCCGATCTGGTGCTTCTGGCCATGGGCTTTACCGGCCCGGTCAAGCAGGGCCTTGTCGAGCAGGCCGGCGTCGAACTGGATGCGCGGGGCAACGTGAAGGCGCCCTTGACCAACTACCAGACCAGCAAGGCCAAGGTCTTCGCCTGCGGCGACATGCGCCGTGGCCAGTCACTGGTGGTGTGGGCGATCCGCGAGGGGCGCCAGTGCGCGCGTGGTGTTGACGAGTTCCTGATGGGCTCGTCGGAGCTGCCGCGTTAAGCCGCTCGCCCAAGCTCGCGGCGTTCGTCACTAGGGGGCGTTGCAGAAGCCCGGCCAGCAAAAAAGCCACCTTTTTGGGCCGTTTTGGTACGAGACGGGCAGATGCCCCGCTTCAAGGGAAGTATTGGGGGCGATTAACCCTGGGTTGTCCCATTTCGGGGGCAACAGGGGCGCGTGCCTGGACGGGTACCGCTGCCCGATGGGCGGCAGGCGACGTTACTGAAAAATAACTCTCAAATCAGTGGTTTACGGGAAAATACGCCGTAAAATGGCAGCTCCGGGTGCCAAGAGTACATAGGCCCAGATTACTGCGGACGCAGTATTGGCAACCATGAAAGGCCAGAATTCGAGTTCGGACATGCCCGCCACCAAGGGCACCGTGGAACGGAACGGCCCCATGAAGCGGCCGATGAAGATCGCCCACGTCCCCCAGTTGTGAAACAGATGCAGCGCTTTCTCGATCTGCTCCTCGAAGCGCCGAAACAGCCGGAAGTGCACGATTTTGTGATGATAGTGAAAGCCGATCCACCAGGAGATCCAGTCGCCCAGGATCGATCCCAGTACTGCGCCCAGCCAGGCGGGGAACAGACCGATATGGCTCGCGCCCACCACGCCGCCCAGGGTGATGAGCAGGATGGTGCCAGGCACGATGAAGGAGATGCCGACGAAACTTTCGGTGAAGGCAATGACGAACGCGATTGGGAAGCACCAGTAAGGATGCGCCTGTGTCGTCTCGACTACAAAGCTGCGGGCATCGTGGACGAACCAGTGAAAAATGCCGAGAAACACGCCTCTGCCTGTTCTTTTTTGCGGGCCGGTTTCCGGACCGGATGCCGACATAGCCTGCTTGTCGGGCCTGCGCCAGTTGCTGGCACACTTCCGACAAATTTCTTGTACTCGCTGCGGCTATATCAGCCCGAGCCCGTTGCGGGGTATAAGGTTCATACTGCATTCAGTTTGGCGATGCTAACCCATTTGATGTATTGAGTTTCCTGGGCCATTTCGGCCCTTTTGTGACATGGACAGACCGATGAATATCGACCGTTCCACCTCTGACTTCCGGCGCGCCGGCACGGCGCCCGCCGCTGAAGGACCCGTGGGCGGAGTATGGGGCGGTTTCAAAAGTTGGAGCGGACGCCATCCCCGGCTGTCGCGTGTGGTGTGGTTTGCCGTCGGTCTGGCCCTTCTCGCGCTATTGATCTGGGCGATCTATCCCGCCAAGAACACCCAGCGCCGCGGCCTGATCAACCAGGGCGCGCAGCCGGTCGGCGTGGCCAGGGCCATCGACGGTGACATCAATGTCACGCTGAACGCGCTGGGCACGGTGACGCCGCTCGCCACCGCCACGGTGCGACCGCAGGTCGGCGGCATGCTGGTCAAGCTGAACTTCACCGAAGGCCAAATGGTGAAAGCCGGCGATACGCTGGCCCAGATCGATCCGCGTCCCTATCAGGCATTGCTGGATCAGGCGCGCGGCACGCTGGCCCGCGACACCGCCAATCTCGCCAATGCCAAGATTGACATGGCGCGCTACGTCGCGCTGGCGAAACAGAATGCCATCTCCGACCAGACAGTGGCGACCCAGGAAGCGCTGGTCAAATCCGACGAAGGCATTGTGGTCACCGATCAGGCCAATGTGGAAACTGCCCGCATCAATCTGGGTTACACCAATATCGTGTCGCCGGTGGACGGCCGCGCGGGCATCCATCTGGTGGATATCGGCAATATCGTCACCGCCGGCCAGTCCAGCGGCATTGTGGTGGTGACCACCCTCCAGCCCATGTCGGTGCTGTTCACCATCCCGGAAGACAATATCAATCAGATCATGGCGCGGCTCGGAAGCGGCGCCACCTTGCCGGCCGACGCCTATGACCGCGCGCAGATCGTCAAGATCACTAGTGGCACACTTTCATCGGTGGACTCGGCGGTCGATCCCACCACCGGTTCGGTCAAGCTGCGCGCCCTGTTCGACAACAAGGACAACAAGCTGTTCCCGGCCCAATTCGTGAACATCCGTCTTCTGGTCGATACGCTGCACCACCAGACCGTGGTGCCAGTGGCCGCAATCCAGCGCGGCGCCGATGGCAGCTTTGTCTTTGTGGTCACGCCGGAAAAAACCGTGACCCAGCGCAACGTCACCACTGGGGTTCAGGACGGCAACAACATCCAGATCGTGGCTGGCATCAAGCCGGGCGACACGGTGGTGGTTGACGGCGCCGATCGCCTGCGCGATGGCGCCGATGTCGAAATCCCCAACCAGACCGCCAAGATCGCCGCGCCTTCGGGCTCCAGCGCCGACGATGCGGCCCGCGCCGCCCGCCGCGCCCAGATGCAAGCCCAGCTCACCAAGGCGTGCAGCGACGACGTCAAGAAATTTTGCCCTTCGGCCCAGCCGGGGCGCGAGACGCGCATGTGCCTGTTCCAGAATCGTGACAGCCTGAGCGATACCTGCAACAAGGTCTTTTCGAAGATGCGCCAGGGCGGCGGCGGTGGCCGCCGCGGTGGGGGCGGCGGTGGCCAGTGACCGGTCCTTCTTCCACGCCGGCTGACGGCGTTCCTCCCCCGCCCGAAGGTTCGGGCGCCAATATTTCTGCGCCTTTCATCCAGCGGCCGGTCGCCACCTCGCTGCTGATGATCGCCATCCTGCTGGTCGGCCTGTCGGGCTACAGATTCCTGCCTTTGGCAGCTCTGCCGGAAGTGGCTTACCCCACCATCCAGGTCCAAACCTTCCTGCCCGGCGCCAGCCCGGACGTGATGACCACCTCGGTCACTGCCCCCCTGGAAAAGCAGTTCGGCCAGATGCCGGGCCTTAAGGAAATGTCCTCCATTTCCTCGGGCGGGTCGTCCGTCATCACCCTGCAGTTCGACCTCAGCCTCAGCCTGGATATCGCCGAACAGGAAGTGCAGGCGGCAATCAACGCCTCCACCCAGCTGCTGCCGACCAATCTGCTTCCGGCGCCGCCGATCTACGCCAAGGTCAATCCGGCGGACGCGCCGGTGATTACCCTCGCGGTCAGTTCCAGCTCGCTGCCCATCACCACGGTTGAGGACCTGGCCAACAGCCGCATCGCCCAGAAGATATCCCAGCTCCCCGGCGTCGGTCTGGTCAGCATTCCTGGCGCTCAGCGCCCCGCCGTGCGCGTTCAGGCCAATCTGCAGAAGCTGGCGGCGCTGGGTCTCAACATCGACGACTTGCGCACCACCATCTCCAACAACAATTCCAATGCGCCCAAGGGCGCTTTCGACGGACCGACCCAGCAATACACCATCAACGCCAACGACCAGCTGCAGAGCGCGGAGGCCTACAAGAACATCGTGGTGGCCTACAAGAACGGCGCTCCGGTCTTCCTGCGCGACGTGGCCAATGTCGTTCAGGGCGCGGAGAACAGCAAACTGTCCAGCTGGGCCAACAAGTCGCCCGCGGTACTGATCAACGTTCAGCGCCAGCCCAACGCCAACGTCATCCAGGTGGTGGATTCGATCAAGGAGCTCCTGCCCCAGATCAAGGCCGGTTTGCCGGCCTCGGTGGACGTGAAGACTCTCACCGACCGCACCGACACAATTCGCGCCTCGGTCTCGGACGTGGAGTTCGAGCTGATCCTGGCGGTCGTGCTGGTGGTCCTGGTGATCTACTGCTTCCTCGGAAGCCTGCCGGCCACCTTCATCCCCAGCCTGTCGGTGCCGCTCTCCATCATCGGCACTTTTGCGGCCATGTACCTGCTGGGCTTTTCGCTCAACAACCTGTCCCTGATGGCCTTGACCATTTCCTCGGGCTTTGTGGTCGACGACGCCATCGTGATGATTGAGAACATCTCCCGCTATATCGAGCAGGGGGAGACGCCTTACAACGCCGCCATGAAGGGGGCGGGCGAAATCGGCTTCACCATCGTATCGCTGACCGTGTCCCTGATCGCCGTGCTGATCCCACTTCTGTTCATGCAGGAAGTGGTGGGCCGCCTGTTCCGCGAGTTCGCTGTGACCCTGGCCGTCACCATCCTGATTTCGGCGGTGGTGTCGCTGACGCTTGTGCCCATGCTCTGCGCCAAGCTGTTGCGCAGCCATTCCGAGGAACAGCAACGCGAAAGCCGCGTCCAGCGGTTCATCGAAAGCACTTATGGCCGGCTGGTCGCCGAATATGACCGGCTGCTGGTCTGGGTGTTGAAGCACCAGCGCTTCACTCTGCTGGTGGCGGTGGGCACCCTGGTTCTGACGGTCGTGATGTACATTGCCATTCCCAAGGGCTTTTTCCCGCTGCAGGACACCGGCTTCATCCAGGCCATTACCGAGGCCGGGCCGACCGTCTCCTTCGAGGCCATGGGGCAGCGCCAGCAGCAGCTGGCGGCGAAGATCCTGCAGGACCCCGATGTGGCGAGCCTGTCCTCCTTCATCGGCGTGGACGGCACCAACACCACGATGAACAGCGGCCGCTTCCTGATCAACCTGAAGTCCAAGGATCAGCGGGACGGCGTCACCACGGTGATGGACCGCCTGCAGCAATATGCCCATTCGGTGCCCGGCATAACCTTCTATCTCCAGCCGGTTCAGGACCTGACCATCGATTCCGTGGTTTCCCGCGCGCAGTATCAGTTCGTGCTGCAGGCGGCGACTTCAGCCTCGCTGAACCAGTTCGTGCCCAAGCTGCTCGCCTCGCTGAACAAGGTGCCGGCGATACGCAATGTCTCCACCTCCTACCTGGACAATGGCCTGTCGGCCTATCTTGTGGTGGACCGCGACACCGCGGCGCGTTTCGGCGTTACCGCCGCGACCATCGACAATGCCCTTTATGACAGTTTCGGCCAGCGCCAGATCTCCACCATTTTCACCCAGTCCAACCAGTATCGGGTGGTTCTGGAAGCAGATCCGAACCTGCAAGGTTCGGTTGCCTCGATGAACAACATCTATCTGCCCACCGCGGGCGGCGGCCAGGTGCAATTGTCGGCGATCGCTCATATCGACCAGCGGCCCACACCGCTGGAAGTCGATCACCTGTCCCAGTTCCCAAGCGCCACCTTCTCCTTCGACGTCGCGCCCGGCTATTCGCTGGGAGAGGCGGTCAACGCGATCCAGAAAGCAGAAACCGATAGCAGTACGCCGCCGGGCATCAACACCCAGTTCGAGGGTTCCGCGCTGGCCTTTCAGTCGGCGCTTTCCAATGAAGTGCTGCTGATCCTGGCCGCCATCATTGTGGTCTATATCGTGCTGGGCGTGCTCTATGAAAGTTTCATCCATCCGGTGACCATCCTGTCCACCCTGCCTTCGGCGGGCGTGGGCGCGCTGCTCGCGCTGATCGTCACCGGTCACGATCTCAACATCGTCTCCATCATCGGCATCATCCTTCTGATCGGCATCGTCAAGAAGAACGCGATCATGATGATCGACTTCGCGCTCGAGGCCGAACGCAACGAAGGCAAGAGCCCGGAAGAGGCGATCCACCAGGCGGCGCTCCTGCGTTTCCGGCCTATCCTCATGACCACGGTGGCGGCCCTGTTCGGCGCCCTGCCGCTGATGCTGGGCTCGGGCATGGGGTCCGAGCTGCGCCATCCGCTGGGTATTTCGATCGTGGGTGGTCTTCTGGTCAGTCAGCTGCTGACTCTGTTCACCACCCCGGTCATCTACATCTATTTTGACAAGGCCGGCCGCGATATCAGGGAATGGCGTGCGCGCCGCCGCCTGGGCCATGCCGGGCCCGAACCGGAACCTGCGGAATGAATCTGGTCCAGCTCTTCATCCAGCGCCGCATCGCCACCACGCTGCTGGCGCTGGGGCTGGGGCTGGTCGGGCTCGTCGCCTATTTCCTGCTGCCGGTTTCGCCTTACCCCAACATAGACATCCCCACCATCCAGGTGAGCGCCAACATGGCGGGCGCCTCGCCGGAGACCATGGCCACCACCGTAGCGACGCCGCTGGAGCGGCATCTCGGCACCATCGCCGGCGTCACCGAGATGACCTCACGCAGCAATATCAACAACACCACCGTTGTGCTGCAGTTCGATATCGACCGCGACATTGACGGGGCGGCGCGCGACGTGCAGGCGGCGATCAATGCCGCGCGCCAGGATCTGCCAGCCTCGCTGCGGACCCAGCCGACCTACCGCAAGTTCAATCCGGCGGACCAGCCGGTCATCATTCTGGCGCTGACCTCCAACACCTTGTCACCCGGGCAGATCTATGACGAGGCGTCCAACATCATCCAGCAGAAGCTGTCGCAGATTTCTGGCGTCGGCAATGTCGCGCTGAACGGCTCGTCGCTGCCGGCGATCCGCGTCGAACTCAATCCGCGCGCCCTGTTCCGCTACGGCATCGGGCTGGAGGACGTGCGCGCCGCCATCAGCGGCGCCAATGCCAACAGCCCCAAGGGCGACATCCAGCAGCGGGGCCAGAGCTTCGAGGTCTTCGCCAACGACACCGCGACGCTCGCCAACGACTACAAGACCCTGATCATCGCCTATCGCAACAATGCGGCGGTCAGGCTTCAGGACGTGGCGCAGGTCTATGACGGCGTCCAGGATGTGCGCAACCTGGGGACCTTCAACGGCAAGCCCGCAATCCTGGTGCAGATCTCCAAGCAGCCTGGCGCCAACGTCATCCAGGTGGTGGACAATATCCGCAACCAGCTCCCCGCGTTGAAAAGCGCGCTGCCGGTCAGCATCGATCTGGGCATCCTGTTCGACACCACGACCTCGATCCGAAACGCCGTACATGACGTGGAGATGACGCTGATCCTCTCCACGATTCTGGTGATCGTGGTGGTGTTCCTGTTCCTGCGCAATTTCAAGGCGACGATGGTGCCCACGGTCTGCGTGCCGCTGTCGCTGCTCGGCACCTTCGGCGTGATGTATCTGCTCGGGTTCAGCCTGGACAATTTCTCGCTGATGGCCCTGATCGTCTCGACCGGTTTTGTGGTCGACAACACCATCGTGGTCCTGGAGAACGTCACCCGTCACCTGGAAAACGGCGAAGACCGGCTCACCGCGGCGCTCAAGGGTTCCAGTGAAGTCAGCTTCACCGTAATTTCCATGTCCATCTCGCTGGTGGCGGTGTTCTTCCCGGTTTTGCTCCTGGGCGGGCTGGTGGGGCGCATCTTCCATGAATTCGCCATCACCGTGACGACCGCCATCGTCATGTCGCTGATCGTGTCGCTGACCGTCACGCCGATGATGTGCGCCTATCTGGATTTCGCAGTGAAGGAAGACCAGAACTGGTTGATGCGCCGGTCGCGCCGCATCATGGAGGCGATGCAGAATTTCTATCACCGCACCCTGGGCTGGTCGCTGGACAATCCCAAGACCATCATGGCCATCCTCTTTGTCGCGGTGGCGTTGAATTTCTATCTGCTAGCCATCGTGCCCAAGGGATTCTTTCCCGACACAGACAACGGCATGATCTTCGGCGGAATCCGCGGCGACCAGAGCATCTCCTTCCAGTCGATGCAGAAGAAATTCCAGCAGTTCATCAACATCATCAAGAGCGATCCGGCGGTGGCGACGGTGGGCGGCTTTGCCGGCGGCCAGGCGACCAACCAGGGCAACGTCTTCGTCACGCTGAAGCCCTTGCGCGAGCGCGGCCTGTCGACCCCGGCGGTGATCGACCGCATGCGCCCCAAGCTGCTCAAGGTGGCCGGCGCGCGGCTTTTCCTGCAGTCCGGTGGCGGCATCCGCGCCGGCGGCCGTCAGGGCAATGGCGACTATCAGTATACCGTGCTTGGCGACTCGCTGGAGGATCTCAATACCTGGCTGCCCAAGATCACCGATGCGCTGCAAGACGTGCCGGAGCTGCAGGACGTCAATTCCGACCAGCAGGACAAGGGTCTGGAGGTCGATCTCAAGATCGACCGTGCCTCGGCGGCGCGGTTGGGCCTGAACACGGCGCAGATCGACAATGCTCTCTATGACGCTTTCGGCCAGCGTCAGGTGTCCACCATCTACAAGGACAAGAACCAGTATTATGTGGTGATGGAGGTGGCGCCGAAATTCTGGCAGAGCCCGCAAACCCTGCGCGACATCTTCATTTCCACTTCCGGCGGCAATGTCAGCGGCACCCAGTCGACCGCCGGAGCGGTGGGCGCCTTTGTGGTCGGCAATGGTTCCTCCTCCGCCGCCAGTTCCACGCCCGCGCCCAGCGGCACCACAGGCCTTGCTGGAACGACCACCAGCGCATCGCTGCTGGCAAGTTCTTCAACAAGCAGCGCCGCCACAGCGACGAGCGCCAGTGATGCCAATGCCAACGCGCTGCGCAATCAGCAGCTCAATTCGGTTGCCATCGGCGCCCGCGGCAGCTCTTCGACCGGCTCCAGCGTTTCGACATCGGTGGAAACCATGGTGCCGCTGTCGGCCTTCGCCACCTACGGACCCGGCACCACGCCGCTGGCGGTCAATCATCAGGGCGTGTTCGTCGCCACCACCTTCTCGTTCAACCTGCCGGCTGGGGTCTCGATGAGCCAGGCCTTGAACGCGATCCAGAACACCATGACCAGGATCAACGTGCCGATCACCATCCATGGCGAGACCGCCGGCACAGCCCAACTGTTCCAGAAGTCGCTCGCCAACATGCCCTTCCTGTTGATCGCGGCGCTGCTGACCATCTACATCACCCTGGGCGTGCTGTATGAAAGCCTCATCCATCCCGTCACCATCCTGTCCACCCTGCCTTCGGCGGGCGTGGGCGCGGTGCTGGCGCTTTTGATGTTCCATGCCGAGTTCGACCTGATCGCCATGATCGGCGTCATCCTGCTGATCGGCATCGTCAAGAAGAACGCCATCATCATGATCGACTTCGCGATAGACCTGCAGAGGCGCGAAGGGCTGTCATCGCGCGACGCCATCTACAAAGCCTGCCTGCTGCGCTTCCGCCCCATCATGATGACCACGACCGGCGCGATCCTGGGCGCGCTGCCGCTGGCGATCGGCCTGGGCGAGGGTTCGGAGCTGCGCCAGCCGCTGGGCATCTCCATCGTGGGCGGGTTGTTCCTCAGCCAGATCCTCACCCTCTACACCACGCCCGTCATGTTCCTTTACATGGATCGCTTTGGCGGCTGGACGGCCGGCTTCTGGAATCGCTGGTATCACGGGATCATGGGCGACAAGCCGGACGATCATTCTCCGACAGCCAACCCATCTCCAGCCGAGTAACCGTTATTGCTGGATTGCACCTCGCTTGCGCTCGGCGCGTTGGCTTAGTTTTCCCTATGAGCGAAGCAAGTTGGGAAAGCTTGCCGTGCTTGGCGACAGCGTAGTGGCACGAGCGCAGCGAGCATGCGCCGCAGCGCAGGCTTTCGATTACAAGTTCGGCAAATTGTCCTGGGCGCCCGGCGCGCTGCTCTTGCCTTCATTGATCTTGGCATTGCGGCTCTGGCGATAAAGATTGCGGGTGGTCGCGTAGAAGTCGATGGAGGAGCGTTCGATCGTTTCCACCGCATCGATCCGCGAGGTTTCGGCGTCCAGCGTGCCGATGCCAAAGCGCACCACCATCCATGTATCCCGGCCATGGAACTTGATCCAGGTCAGAGGATCGAACGCGACATCGACGCCGGTGCCGAGCAGGTCACGCGGCGGCATGGGCCCAGCAAAGGGCAGGACAAGGTAAGAGCCTTCCGCGACGCCGCCCTTGCCCAAAGTGATGCCGAAGTCGTTCTCGTGAGCGGGGATGCCGATCTTGCTGGCGACATCGATCAGCCCGCCAAGGCCGACAGTGGAATTGATCACGATGCGGCCAAAGGTGTTGGCCGCCTTGTCGCCGTCGCCCTGCAGCACGTCATTGGCCAGGATCACCGGCGAGTTCAAATTGGTGACGGCATTATGGATGCCGTCGCGCACCGGCTCGGGCACCACATACCGATAACCCTTGGCAATGGGACGAGCAACGTTGTGATCCAGTTTGACGTCAAAATCGAAGATGTCGCGATTGGTCTTTTCCCAGGGATCATTCTGGGCAAGCGACTCCGGGCTGGGCGTGCTGCACGCCCCCAGCGCAAGGCTCAAAGTCAATGCCGAAACAGCGGGAATAGACTTTTTCATGCCCCTACCAAATACTCAAATCCAAATAAAATAGCGTTACCGCCAACTCCGTATGGCGCAATATCGGTATTCGTGCCGCGCCGCACAAGGGGGGCCATGGATTCTGCGGCGGACTGCCCGAAGAATGTGTCATGGCTGTACAAGCCTGGTTAAGCAAACGGTCTTACGGAGGACCGGCCGGGCCGGATCAGACATGCGGCCGTTGCGAATTTGCTACAGGGCGTGGCCCAATTGGCGCTTCCGGGGTGCCCAGATTTTGGCCGGAGCTCACAGGCTTTTCAGCATCGGCGCGCATGCGGACCGGCTCGTCCATCACCAGCCGTGGCGCCTGCAAGGTGGCAACGCCATAGCCGAGATTGCAGATGTTTTGTCCCAGAAAGCAGGCGCGCATTTTTGTCTTCCGGCTTCTGCAGTGAAAATGATCCCGGTGACAAAACGCTCCGCGAACTACGCAAAATTCATCAATTTTTTTTGACGAAATAGAGCGCGGACGCCATGGCGGACAAATCCAGGAAGGCGAGATAACGGTAGTCGCAGGCGATTGAGATGATCGCAAATGTTATGATGAAAAGGGCCGCTCCCAGCAGCAGACCCGCCATGGCCAGGTCCGATGGCTCGCGGCGGCGCAACAGAGCGACCAGCAGCATCAGTGCCAACGCGCCCCAGGCCAGATGCGAAAAGACCGGCGTACCGAAAAAGAACTGCGCGTAGTTGGCCAGGACCTGGTCCTGCGGCCGGATGCCGCTCTTCAGGCCCAGCTCTCTCAGTCGCGCCGGCGGGCCGCTGATCCCAGTGACGGCGAAGTGACAGGCAATCGCGTCAGGCGTGGTGAGCACCGCTGCAAAATCGGCCCATCGGATCCTCAGATAGAGCTGGGGGTGCCGCAGCACCAGGCTGCGCCATGCGCGCGCTACTACGCCGTCCGGCGCCTCCGACAGCGTCCGGCTAAAGGTCGGATCGGCCGCCAGGGGATCGTTGTGCAGGGGGGTGTAAAGGGCGCGGCCCTTGGAACGCAGGACCCGGTCCAGGTCCGGATCGGCGCCGAGCGGCAGCGCAAGACCGGGATCTCGCGCCAGTGCGCCGGCCAGATCATAGCTTTGACCCATGCGCAGTTGGGCGCTGGCGCCGTCGCCGCCATCGGTGCGGGGAAAAAGCGCAAGGTTCAGCGCCGCGACAAGGATAACTGTGGCGAGCAGGAACAGGATGCCCTCGCGCCAACCACTGCGGCCCAGGCGTCGCGCAATGAGACCCGTGGTCACGGCGGCCACTGGCAAGAGCACCAGGCCGTTCTGGCGAGCGCTGGCGGCCAACGACAAGAGCAGCGCGGCCACGATCAGGGCGGCCCACTTGCGGGTCTCTGCGTAAAGCGCGAGCGCGGCAAAAGCGGCGATGGCCGCATTGGCGAACAGAATGTCCTTCCAGATTTCGCCTTGGTAGAGCAGCCATTGAGGTGTCAGCACGATCGCGGCGGCCAGCGCCGTGCTGATCCAGCCGCGGGGCTTAAGCCACAGCAGCGCCAGCAGGGCGCCCAGCAACAGCAGGCTCTGGAAGATCAGGAACAGCAACGTGCCGGGCACCAGCCGGTCGAACAAGCCCAAAAGAAAGGCCATCACCGGCGGATGCCAGGTGTTGTAGAATCCGCTACGCCCATCTGCCAGTTGCGAGACGGAGTCGTAGGACAGTTGCCCCGGCGCGTTCAGTGCCAGCATCGCGGCGAACCCTGCCAGCAGGATTGCGCTCGCGATGCGGCGGGCCGTCACGTTCAGCCGCGCCCGTAAAGCGGCATTTTGGTCGCCATGATGGTGACGAAGGCGACGTTGGATTCCAGCGGCAACTCGGCCATGAATGCCACCTGCTCGCCGACATGATCCACATCCATGCGCGGCTCGACAGCCAGGTTGCCGTCGGGCTGCAGCACGCCTTGGGTCATGCGCTGGGTCATTTCGGTGGCAGCGTTGCCGATGTCGACCTGGCTGGCGGTGATGTCAAAGGGGCGCCCGTCCAGAATCGTGGATTTGGTCAGGCCCGTGATGGCGTGCTTGGTTGCGGTATAGGGCGCGGAATGGGGGCGCGGCCGGTCTGCGCTGATGGAGCCATTGTTGATGATGCGGCCGCCGCGGGGCGTTTGTGCCTTCATCATGCGCACGGCCTCCTGGGTGCAGAGAAAGGCGCCCGTCAGATTGACGCCGACCACCGCCTGCCACTGCTCGAAACTCAGGTCTTCGATCGGGATGGCGGGTGTGCCCATGCCCGCATTGTTGAACAGCATGTCCAGGCGCCCGAACTTGTCCGCGATTTTGGCGAACACCGCCTTCACCTGGGCCGGATCGCCGACATCGGCAGGCGCGATCAGATGCTCGCCGGAGATCTGCCGGGCGGTCTCCGCCAAGGTCTCTTTCTTGCGCCCCACCAGCGTCAGCTGCCAGCCCCGTTGGCCCAAAGCCTTGGCCACAGCCCGGCCCACGCCGCTGCCGGCGCCCGTGATCATCGCGATTTTGGTCATCTTGTCCTCATGCCTGTCGTTGCCGCCGGCTTTAGCCGAACCGCTCAAGCCCCTGTCTAGAGGCCCTTATAAGGAATTTTTCCCGATTTCATGCAAGCCCGCCCCATAGCCTTTATCGGTCAGGTCATTTCCGATAGAGCAGGTGCACATTTCAGGCGGACCCGAGGGGATGAGAAAAGCGCTCCGGGCCGCATGACTGCGTCCCGGGGAACCTCATGTCCAAGCGCCTGCTTCTGGCCCTTCTGACCACGTCCGGCCTGGTCTCGGCCGCGCCGTCTTTCGCCCAATCCGGCGCCGCCCAGGATACGAGCACAGCCGGGGCCAATACGGCGGGGCTGGAGACGGTCGTCGTCACCGCGCGCAAGCGGGCCGAGGATGCCCAGGTAGTGCCGATTTCCATCACCGCGCTGAACCAGAACGATCTCGATCAGCTGCATGTCCAGACCCTCCAGGATCTGAGCTCGGTCGCGCCTTCGGTGGACATCGAGCCCAGCACCTTCCGGCAGGACACGCTGAACATCACCATCCGCGGCCAGCGCAATTTCGACAGTTCGGGCCAGGGCGGCAATCCGGGCCTGTCCTTCGACACCGCATCGGCGGTGTATGTGGATGGCGTTTATTACGCGCGTGCCGTCGGTCTCACCGGATCGTTGTTCGACATGAGCAGCGTGGACATCCTCAAGGGACCGCAGGGCACGCTGGTGGGGCGCAACACCACGGGCGGCGCGGTCCTTCTGGAAACCAATGCTCCGACATCGGATTTCGGCGGTTATATCAAGGCGCTGGGCGGGGACTATGACCAGTATACGCTGCAGGGCGCCGTCAATATTCCCTTGTCCGACACGCTCTTTTTTCGCGCGGCCTTCTCCGCGCAGGGTAACAAAGGCTACATCCACAACTACTTCACCGATCCGGCCAGCGGCTTCTCCAACAGCCAGCCGGCCGAAGGCACGCAGAAGCTGGCCGGCCGCTTCTCGCTCAAATGGGTGCCGGACGACAGTTTCAGCCTGCTCATCCGGGCTGATGTCTCGGGAGAGCATGACACCGGTTCGACCTATCACGACCTGGGATATTTCGTGGGGACCACGCTGGCCACAGGCAACAAGCCGTCGGTCTGCAACATTCCGGGCGCCTGCGTCGGCTTCACCGATCTTCTTGGCCATCAGGTCGCACCCTATTACACGACCGTGACGGCCACGGGTGCGAGCGGGATCAACACCGCCCCGGCCGCCTATAACTCCCTGCTCAATTCGGTGGCGCGGGAGCAGGCAGAGGGCTTCTGGAGCACCGAACAGACGCTCAGCAATGCCGATGTCGGCCACTATCACACCTTCTCGGCCGTCGCCGACAAGACATTCGACGATATCGACGTCAAGCTTCTGGGGGCCTACCGCTTTTTCGACAGTTTCGGGTCATCCAACAGCCGTGGCCTGTCCTATGACACCACGAATTTCACCTATGGCATGCCCAACTATCAATCCTGGGAATCCGAGCTGACGGTCAACGGCAGGGCATTCGACAACAAGCTGCAATGGACTACCGGGTTTTTCTTCTTCGAGGAATCAAGTCCGCGCGACGGAGGATCGGAATATCTGTTCCTTCCCAGCGCCGGGTCGGCGCCGTCGCCCGCGGCCGGCAAGCAAATCACGGTAACCAATTGGGGCAACAATGGTGAGCGCAACACCAGCTATGCCGGTTACGCCCAGGGGACCTACAGCATCACAGACGATACAAGGCTGACCGCCGGCGTCCGCTACACCATCGACCAGCGTGCCGCCTATATCGACACCACCACCATCCGTACCCCCGCAACTGCGGCCACCAGCGCCGCTGTCGTCAATGGCGTCTACAACGCGGCCGGTTTCACCTATCAGGGCATCACCTATGCGGGCCAGACCGATGTCTGCGCCATCACCAGCCTGAGCGGCGTGTCGCTCCCGCTCGCGCAATGCGGCATGAATATCAGCAAGACGTTCGAGCGGCCGACCTGGACGGCCGCCATCGACCACGATCTCTTCGACAAGACGCTGGTCTATTTTACCAGCCGATCGGGTTATCGCTCGGGCGGCATCAACACGCAGGCCGTCAATCCCGCCTATACGATCGCCCAGCCGGAAAGCGTCATCGACTTTGAACTGGGCATCAAATCGGACTGGTCGCTATGGGACATGCCGCTGCGCACCAATATCGATGTCTACAACACCCAGTACAAAAACATCCAGGCTGCCCAGACCCTGGCCAATGTCACGCTGGCGACCGGGCCGGGCGGCGTGGGCGCCTGCACCCAGGCCATATTCACGGCGGGCCAGTGCCTCGGCACCCAGAATGCCAATGTCACCTTCAATGCCAGAAGCGCACGGGTCTATGGCTTTGAATGGGACATCACTGCGGTTCCCCTGCCGCAACTGACGCTGAACTGGACCGGCAGCTATCTGGATGCGCGCTATACCAATTTCAACGTCACGCCTCCGCCGGATTATGTTTTGCCCAGCGGCAACAACAATCTGTCGGGCACGCCGTTTCCGCTTCCGGCCTGGCACACCAGCATCATCGCCAATTATGCTTTCGGGTTGCACCAGATCGGCGATGTTGCCGTGGGCGACCTGGTCCTGAGCGCCCACTATGCATGGCAGAGCCGTTATCTGGCGGACTTGCAGGGCTTCAATCCCCTGCAAAGAGACTCTTCCTACGGGATGCTGAACCTGCGGCTGGGGCTCCAGGATATCGCGCATTCGAACGCGGATCTGGCGGTCTTTGTCAACAACGTCACCAATCAGCAGGCCTGCGTCCCGGAATATAACGGCGTGCTGAACTCGGCCCCGAACGCGACCTTTGGTGTTGCCGGTACGTCAGGCGTGTTGCAATGCGTGCCCCTGGCTCCGCGCATGGCAGGGGCGACACTGGACTACAAGTTCTAGATATCGCGAACCGCTCTTTACGGAGAAGGATCGACCTTCACCAGGGTCATGGTGAAGACCAGGGTCTGATCTGGCGGAATGGCGTCGCCGGCGCCGTCGCTGCCATAGCCAAGTTCGGACGGGATCACCAGCTCCCAGCTATCGCCGGTCTTCATCAGCTTGAGCGCTTCCACCCAGCCAGGGATCAGCCCGCCCGCTGGAAACTGGGCCGGTTCTCCCGGCTTGGTCTGGTCGAAGACTTTGCCGGTGATCAGCGAGCCCTTGTAATAGACCGTCACCATGTCGCCATCGCTCTTGACCTGCGGGCCATCGCCGGACTTGAGCACCCGGTACATCAGCCCGTCGGGCAGCTTCTTCACATCGGGGCGCGACGCGTAATCGGCCAGGAAGCGCTTGTTGGCGTCGGCGGAGGTGTCATAGGCGGCGCTTGCAACGCCCGCGCCGGAATCGGCGGCGCCGGATTTTTTCTGGTCGCAGGCGGCAAGAACCACCAGCGGCGTCAGCACCAGGACTTTCAGAAAACGCATCGTCTCTCCCGATTTGGAAGCCGTCTTATAGGCAAAAACGGATTTGTCAGCTACGGCGCGTATTCGACCTTGGCCAGCGACACCAGGAAGACCAGCGTCTGGTTCGGCGGCACCACATCGCCCACGCCGTCGGCCGCATAGGCCAGATCCGACGGGATCGCCAATTCCCAGGTGTCGCCGGTTTTCATTAGCTTGAGGGCCTCGGTCCAGCCGGGGATCACGCCGCCGACCTGAAACGAAGTGGGCTCTTCGGGCTTAGTTTGGTCGAAGACCTTACCGTTGATCAGCGTACCTTTGTAATAGACCCAAACCGTGTCGCTGTTCTTTTGCACCTGTGGGCCGTCACTCGCCGCCGCCCGCAATACGCGATACATCAGCCCGTCGGCCAGCTTTTTCACGCCGGGACGGGCGGCATAGTCGGCCAGGAAGCGCGCATTGGCTTCGGCGGAGGTATCATAGGCCGGGCCCGGCACACCGGGGCTTGCCGTGGCGGCATGGGCCTTCTGATCGCAGACGCTCAGAACCACCAGCGACGCCAGAACCAGGGCAAGGACGTTCAAAACGCGCATCATGTTCCCCGATTTGCCAGCTGTCTTATAGGCGAAAAGCCCCAGCGCCGGCTACCGGTCCGCGATCCGTACCTCATCGCCTTCCTGCAGCGCGTCAGCGGGATTGTCGATGATCCGGTCATCGAGCGCTATGCCGCCGCCCACATCCACGGTTGCGCCATTGTCGCGCAGGATTTTCACGGTCTTGAGCCGGACATGGTTGGCGGCGTCCACGGTGGCGACCTGCATGCCAGCGTCGCGGAACATGAGCGCGGTGGCGGGCAGCCGGATGCCATTGGCGCCGGCCGGCAGCGGGAAGCGGACATTGGCATAGGCGCCGGGTTGCAGCGCATGGTCGGAATTGTCGGCGCCGAACTGGATCAGCACGGTGCCGGTTGCGGACGCCACCGCGCCGGAATTGGCCACCAGGGCCGCCTGGAAGATGCGGTTGGGATATTGCGGCACGGTGAAGGTCACCGTCATGTCCGGGCGCACAAAGGACGCGTAATTCTGCGGCAGACGCACATAGATGCGCATCTTGTTTTGCTCGGAAACGGTGAACAGCGCCGTGGAGGTCGGTGTGCCGACCGTGACCAGATTGCCCACGTCCACCGCGCGGGTGGTGACCAGGCCGTCGAACGGCGCAATGATGCGGGTGTAGGCCAGGTTGATGGTCGCCTGGGTGACCGCGGCGCGGTCGGTTTGCACCACGCCGGCATCGGAATTCACCGTCGCCTGCTGGGTGGCAAGCTGTTGCTGGGATACGGCATTCTGCGCCCAAAGGGTCTGATACCGGGCCAAATCCACCTTGGCGTTGGCCAGTGTGGCGCTGTCACGCGCCAGCGTGCCTCGGGCCTGTTCCAGCGCCGCCTGATAGGGCCTGGGATCGATCTGGGCCAGCAGGTCGCCCTGCTTCACCTTGGCGCCGATGTCGAAATACCATTTCTGCAGATAGCCGCTGACCTGGGCAAAGATCGGAGCGTTTATGAACGCCTCCACATCGCCGGGCAGGTTCAGCATGCCGCTGGTCCTGGTTTTTGGCAGCTTGATGATCTGTACGGTGGGCACCGCCTGGTCGTCGGTCCATTGCGCCGTTGCATGGCTCTTCCAGACGCGCCAGCCGATCCCCAGCACGGCGACGACAATGGCGGCAACGACCGCGATCCTGCCCCAGCGCTTCAGCCCGGGCGGGGTGGTGTGGCGGCGCAACTCATCCGGCGCGGGATCGTGGGTCCCGGCGTCGGGATTCTTATCGGGCATAAACCTCTCCAGCCCCATGCGGGGGTTTTTTCGGCCCGTTGGCGGCGGCATTCGCCGCGCGCCGGCCATGGATGACACTGAATACCACCGGCACGAACAGCAGGGTGGCGCAAGTTGCGAATACCAAACCGCCGATCACGGCCCGGCCGAGCGGCGCGTTCTGCTCGCCGCCTTCTCCCAGGCCCAGTGACATGGGTAGCATGCCGATCACCATGGCCAGCGCCGTCATCAGGACGGGGCGGAAGCGGGTGAAGCCGGCTTCCAGCGCCGCCAGCACCGCATCGCCGTGATGGTTCAGCCGCTCGCGGGCGAAGGCGATCACCAGGATCGAGTTGGCGGTCGCCACGCCCATGCACATGATGGCGCCGGTGAGCGCCGGCACCGACAGGGTGGTGCCAGTGGCAAAAAGCATCCAGACGATGCCGGCAAGGGCGGCGGGAAGCGCGGTGATGATGACGAAGGGATCGATCCAGGACTGGAAGTTGACCACCATCAAAAGATAGATCAGCACCACCGCTGCGAGCAGGCCGAAGAACAGGCCAGAAAAGGCGGTGTTCATGGTCTGCACCTGGCCGCGCAGCATCATGGTGGCGCCGCGCGGCAGATATTTCGCGTTGGCGTCCATCACCTTTTGCACATCCTTGGACACCGAACCCAGATCACGGTCCTGGGTGGTGGCATACAGGTCCATGGTGGGCAGGATGTTGTAGTGCGTCACAACCGAACTGCCGGCGCTGCGACTGAAATGGGCAACCCCGCCCAAGACCTGGGATACGCCATTGGTGGAGTTGGTCACTGGCAGGTTTTGCAGCGCCTGCAACGTGTCCATCTGATATTCCGGCGTCTGCGCCGTCATGTTGTAGGACACGCCATTCTTGGGATTGACGAAGAACTCTGGCGTCGTGGTCGAGGTGCCGGCCAGTGAGGTGGCGACCGCGTTGGTGACGTCCTGCTGGGTCAGCCCCACCTGGGCGATTCGGCTTCTGTCGGTATCCACATTCAGCTGCGGGAAGGAGCTGGACTGCTGCATGCGTGCGTCAACCAGGCCGTTGACGCTGCGGATCTGGCGCAGGATGCGCAGCGCGAAGGCCTGGGTCTGCGCCTGATTGGTGCCGGTGATCTGCACGTCCAGCGGCGCGGGGGCGCCGAAATTCAGGATCTGGCTGGTGATGTCAGGCGGCGGATAGGAGAAGGTGACTTGCGGGAACACGCGCGGAAGCTTTTCGCGCATAGCGCGGACATAGTCGGCGGTCGGGGTGTGGTCCGGCTTCAGGCTGATGAAGATATCGCCGTCCTGCAGGCCGATGGTGCCGGAATTGGAATAGAGCAAATTGATTGGGCTCTGGTTGAGGCCGATATTGTCGATGATGGCCTCGATCTGGTTGCCCGGGATGATGCGACGCACCTCGCGCTCGATCTGGGCGACGATCTGGTTGGTATCCTCGATGCGCGTGCCTGGCGGGGTGCGCAGATGCAGGGTGATCTGGCCGGAATCCACCGCGGGGAAGAAATTCTCGCCCAGGAATGGGAACAGCAGCAGCGAAATCGCCACCGTTCCGAGGAATCCGAATACGAACAGCCGGCGATGCGCCATCGCCAGCGCCAGGAGGTTGCGATACTGCTCGCGGAAATTGCCGAAGCCGATCTCGAAGCTGCGCTGCATGCGCGCCAGCATATTGTCGCCTTCCGCCAGGGGGCCGTGCGGCTTGAGCAGATAAAGCGACAGGGTCGGCACCAGGGTTCGCGACAGGATGAAGGAGGCGATCATGGCGAACACCACGCTCATCGCCATGGGCGTGAACAGGAAGCCGGCGATGCCTTCCAGCGCGAACATCGGCACGAAGGCGATGCAGATACACAGGGTCGAAACGAAAGCGGGCAACGCGATCTGCTCGGCGCCGTCCATGATGGCCTGATAGGGCTGTTTTCCGTGTTCCAGATGCCAGTTGATGTTCTCGATTGTGACGGTGGCGTCGTCCACCAGAATGCCCACCGCGAGCGCCAGGCCGCCCAGCGTCATGATGTTCAGGGTTTCGCCGGTCGCCCAAAGGCCCATCAGCGCGCACAAGACCGCCAGCGGGATGGAGGTGGCGATGATCACGGTGGAACGCCAGCTGCCCAGGAACAGCAGGATCATCAGGCTGGTCAGGCCTGCGGCGATGGCGCCTTCGCGCACCACGCCATTGATGGCGGCCTTCACGAACAGCGACTGGTCGGAGAGCACGTCGATCTTGAGGGATTCCGGCAGCTGCGCCTTGAGCAGCGGCAACAGGTTGCGGATGCCCTGGACCACGTCGATCGTGGAGGCCTGGCCATTTTTCAGCACCGTGGAAAGCACCGCGCGGTAGCCGTTGACATGCACGATATTCTGCTGCGGCGGATTGCCATCACGCACATGGCCGACATCTTTCAGGAAAACCGTGCCGCCATTCACGGTCTTGACCGGCAGGTCGTTCAGCGCCGCGATGTTGTCGGGTGCATCGTTCAGCCGCACCACATATTGCAGGCTGCCGATCTTGATGTTGCCGGCCGGAATGATCTGGTTCTGGGTGGCGAAGGCGTTCTGCACGTCGCTGGGCGAGAGGCCGCGGGCCTGGATCGCCTGCGGGTCCAGGTCGATCTGCACCGATCGGTATTTGCCGCCGTAGGAATAGGGAACGGCCGCGCCACGCACCGTGGTCAGGCGCGGCCGGGCGAAGTTCTGTGAGTAGTCCAGCACCTGCTGTTCGGACAGTGAGTTGGACGAAAAGGCCATCTGCAGCACCGGCACGGTGGAGGCGCTGTAATTCAGGATCAGCGGCGGCTGGGTACCCACCGGCATCTGGCGGATGGCGGTCTGCGAGATGGAAGTCACCTGCGCGGTGGCGAGACGGATGTCCACATTGGGCTGGAAGAAGATCTTGGCGATGCCCACGCCCTGCATCGACTGGCTTTCCACATGCTCCACGTCATTGACGGTGGTGGACAGAATGCGCTCATAGGGCGCCATGATGCGCGAGCCCATTTCGTCGGGCGGCAGCCCAGAATAGGTGAAAGCCACGCCGATCACCGGAATGCCAATATTCGGGAAGATGTCGGTGGGGGTGCGAATGGCTGCCAGTGGCCCGAAGATCAGGATCAGCAGGGCCATCACGATGAAGGTATAGGGCCGCTCCAGCGCGACCTTGACGAGCCAGGTCATGGGCCGGTCACCTCCGGAAAAACATATGTCATAACAAGGGACTTTGGGGCTAGGCGGACAATACGGGCCAATTATACCGGGAATCGCCTTGTGTGCATCGCCGGGGTTGTCGCAATCTGTCTCGGCTATATTCCATAGAATTTACAGGGTATAAGGCGGCATGATCTCCCAAAAGGCCCGTTATGCGCTGCGTGCGTTGCTGTATCTGGCAGCGCGCGGCGATGGCGACCCCATCCAGATTTCCGAGATCGCGGAAAGCGAGAAAATTCCGCGCAAATTCCTGGAAGCGATCCTGCTGGAATTGAAAAAGACCGGCATCGTGCGCAGCCATCGCGGTCGGCAGGGCGGTTATTCGCTGGGCCGTGCGGCAAAAGACATCAGCTTCGCCGATGTCTTGCGCGTCACCGATGGCCCGCTTGCGCTCAGTCCCTGTGTCAGCGTGATGGCCTATCGCAAGTGCGACGACTGTTTCGAAGAATCGGTGTGCGCCATTCGCAAGGCGCTCCTGGCGGCGCGAGACGCCACCGCCGAAATCCTGGAATCGCGCAGTCTCGCCACCGCCGCCCAGCAGCTCAAGCGCTCGGGCGCTCTCTAGAAAACCCTTTGTTAAAAGGCCCTTACCTCGCGTGGCCCTTTATCCTCTAAATCTCTATTGACTAGATAGGAATTTAGCGGAATTAATACCCGCGCCGCCGTCAATGGCGGAGGGGATGATCTTGACGGGGTATTGATGGGCAATTTTTCCGCTTCACTTTTTGCCGGCGCCGCACTGATCGCGCTCTGCGCGCCCGCGCTGGCCCAGACGCAGCAGGCGGCCCACGATCCCAAGGTCGATGCCCTGGAGCAGCGGCTTCGCGACTTGGAGCGGCAACTAAGCGAGATCAAGGCAAAGCAGGCCGAGAGCGACACCGGCGCCGCGGTGGTGGATCTGAAGCGCAGCACCTCGAACCAGTACAAGGACCTGAGCGACCGGCTGGACAATCGGACCCATGTGGGGTTCGACGATGGCCGGTTCACCCTTACCAGCCCCAATGGCGATTTCACGCTTTCACTGAAAAGCCTGGTGCAGTTCGATTACGGATATTTTTCTCAAGGCAAGAACCCCGCCGGCGTGGATTTGAATAGTGGCAGCAATTTCCGACGCGCCCAGATCGGCCTGGTCGGCACGGCCTGGCGCGACTGGTCCTACAACTTCACATATGATTTTGGCGGCAATGGCGTGGAGAAGAATGGCTACATCTACTATGCCTATCTCGAATATGACGGGTTGAAGCCCTTCGCCATTCGCGCTGGTGCCATGACACCCTTCCTCGCGATCGAGGACGCCACCGGTTCTGCAGACCTTTTGTTCCTGGAGCGGCCATCTTCCGTGGATATCGCTCGCAACATCGGTGGCGCGCCGGGCCGTGAAGGTGTCGAAGCCTTTGCCCAGGGCGATACTTATCTGGTTTCGCTGGCTTATACCGGCAAAAAGTCCACCGACGCCGCCACCTTCGATGCGCAGGAGGCGGTGCTGGGCCGCGCGTCCTGGCTGGCAGTCAATCAGCCCGACATAAAATGGCTGCTGGACGGGCATTTTACCCAAGTCCTCCATCCCGCCGATGCGGCCGCCAATACGAACACGTCGAATTTTCTCAGCTTCAGCAACGGCACGGAATTGGCGGTGGATGCGTCCAAGACCGTGAACACCGGCAATATCGACGCCCGCAGAGCCACCGAATTTGGCTTCGAGAGTGCCGCGGAGTATGCCGGTATCTATGCTCAGGGCGGCTGGTTTCATTATGAGATCGACCGCCGCACGGCTCTGCCAAGCCCGCATTTTTCTGGCTGGTATGCGCAGGCCGCCTATTCGCTCACCGGCGAACAGCATGTTTACGATCCCACCACCGCCAGTTTCCGCGGCCTAAAGCCCGCCCATCCTCTGGGCACGCCCGGCGGCTGGGGCGCCTGGGAGCTCACCGGCCGCTACAGCAACATCGACCTGGATTACCTGCCTTTCGCCACCGCTGCCAACGGTGGCGTGCCGGGCGGCCAGCAGAATGTCTGGAATGTGGGCGTGAACTGGTATCCCACCAACGGCCTGCGCTTCATCGTGGACTATTACAACATCCAGGTCAGTCACGTGAACGCGCCGGCGAATGACATCTCTGCCAACGCGGTCGGTATCCGCAGCCAGATTTCGTTCTGACCAACGGCTCATGGAGCAAAAGATGAAGCGCATTCTTTCGATGCTGGTTGCCGCAAGTCTGTTCTGCGGCAGCGCGGCCCAGGCCGACGTGACCCTGCTGAATGTCAGCTATGACCCGACCCGGGAATTGTACAAAGACCTGGGCGCCGCCTTCGCCGGCACTTACAAGGCGGACAAGGTCACCATCAACACCTCCAATGGCGGTTCGGGCGCACAGGCCCGCGCCGTCATCGATGGGCTCCAGGCCGACATCCTGACGCTCGCGTTGGCCGCCGATATCGACGCGGTGTCCAAGAACGCCGGGCTTCTGCCCGGCGACTGGCAGAAACGCCTGCCAGACAATTCCACGCCCTATACCTCGACCATCGTGTTCCTGGTGCGCAAGGGCAATCCCTGGAAGATCAAGGACTGGAACGATCTGGTGAAGCCTGGCATCCAGGTGGTGACGCCCAATCCCAAGACCAGCGGCGGCGCGCGCTGGGCCTATCTGGCGGCCTGGGCCTATGGCGAGAAGGCGCCGGGCGGCAATGCCCAGAAGGCCAGGGAGTTCGTCACCAATCTTTACAAACATGTGCCGGTGCTGGATTCCGGCGCCCGCGGTTCGACCATCACCTTCACCCGGCGCGGCATCGGTGATGTGTTGCTGGATTGGGAGAATGAGGCGCATCTGGCGTTGAAGGAAGCGCCAGGCCAGTACGAGATCGTATACCCATCGCGTTCCATCCAGGCCGAGCCGCCGGTGGCGCTGGTGGACAAGAATGTGGACAGGCACAAAATCCGCGCTGCTGCGGAAGCCTTCCTGAAATTCCTCTATTCGCCCGAGGCGCAGGAGATCGAGGCAAGGGACTTCTATCGTCCGCGCAATCCCGAAATCCTGGCCAAATATAAAGGCCAGTTCCCCAGCATTCCGCTTGCGACCATCGATGGTGATTTCGGCGGCTGGGCCAAGGCACAGGCCACTCATTTCGCCGATGGCGGTGTCTTCGACCAGATCTACCAGCCCGGAAAGTAACTCTTCTTTCTCCCCCGACTGTCCCGGGCCGTCCTGCGGCCGGGGAACTTCTTCGAGGAACATATGAGCGCCATCGGTCTGAAGCTGACCTTGCCCAGGCCCCGGCATGTCCTGCCGGGTTTTCGCCTGTCGCTGGGCTTCACGCTGTTCTACCTCGCCGGAATTGTGTTGATTCCGCTGCTGGCGCTGCTGCTCAGGCCTTTCAGCCTGGGCATGGACGGTCTCTGGGCGGCGATATCCACCCCACGCGTACTGGCCAGCTTACGGCTGTCTTTCGGCATGGCATTGCTGGCGGCAGCGATCGATTCCGTCTTCGGTTTTATTATCGCCTGGGTGCTGGTGCGTTACCGCTTTCCCGGCAAGCGGCTGCTGGACGCGGTGATCGATCTTCCCTTCGCGCTGCCCACGGCGGTGGCGGGCATCGCGCTTTCCACGCTTTATGCGCCCAACGGCTGGATCGGCGCGCCGCTGGCGGAATATGGCATCCGCATCGCCTACACGCCCTGGGGTGTGCTGGTCGCGATGGTGTTCATCGGTCTGCCCTTCACCGTGCGCACGCTGCAGCCGGTGTTGAGCGAGTTGGGCCTGGATGTCGAGGAGGCCGCCGCCACGCTGGGTGCGACGCGGCTACAGACCATCCTGCGCGTGGTGCTGCCGATGCTTCTGCCCGCGCTTCTGACCGGCGCGGCCATGGCCTTTGCCCGCGGCGCGGGCGAGTACGGCTCCATCATCTTCATCGCCGGCAATATTCCCGCGGTCAGCGAGATCGCGCCGCTTCTGATCGTCACCAAGCTGGAACAGTTCGACTATGCCGGGGCCGCCGCCATCGGTGTGGTCATGCTGGTGGCGAGCTTTGTGATGCTCTTGGCGCTGAATGGCCTGCAGAGCTGGGCGGCGAAACGTCGATGACAACTTTTTTTAATGGTCGCTCCGGCTCTCGCCGACGCTCCTTCCGAAATCCCACCGAAGATCCTCTCTGGCTCAAGCTGCTTCTCGGCGTTATGGCGATTGGCTTCATCGCCGTGTTGCTTTTGCTGCCGCTGGTGTTGGTGTTCAAGGAAGCCTTCGCGCAAGGCCTGTCAGCCTTCTGGGCCGCCATCATCGAGCCGGACGCGCTGGCGGCGGTCAAACTGTCTCTCACAGCCGCGGCCATCGCGGTGCCACTCAACACCTTGTTCGGAATCGCTGCCGCCTGGTCGATCGCCAAATTCGATTTTCCGGGCAAGACCTTCCTTGTCACCCTGATCGATCTGCCTTTCTCGGTATCGCCGGTGGTATCGGGCCTGATCTATGTCCTGGTGTTCGGCATGCAGGGCTGGCTGGGGCCCTGGCTCGGCGATCATGACATCCACATCCTGTTCGCGCTGCCCGGCATCGTGCTGGCGACGATTTTCGTGACTTTTCCCTTCGTCGCGCGCGAGTTGATTCCGCTGATGACCGATCAGGGCCGAGACGAGGAAGAGGCGGCTGCCACGCTTGGCGCATCGGGCCTGGACACGTTCCTGCGCGTCACCCTGCCCAACATCAAATGGGGCCTGCTTTACAGCGTTCTGCTCTGCAATGCCCGCGCCCTGGGTGAGTTCGGCGCCGTGTCGGTGGTATCGGGTCACATACGCGGCCAGACCAACACCATGCCGCTGCATGTGGAGCTGCTCTACAACAATTACGATTATGTCGGCGCATTTGCCGTCGCCGCCCTCTTGGCGATGCTGGCGCTGGTCACCCTGGTTCTCAAATCCCTGCTGGAATGGCGCTATGCGGACGAGCTGGCTGCTGTGCATCGTCATTAGGAGACGCCCATGTTCCTGACCGTTGATTCCATTTCGAAGCAATTCGGCCGCTTTCCGGCGCTGAACGGCGCCAGCTTTGTCGCGCCCCAGGGCGGTTTCGTTTCCCTGCTGGGGCCATCCGGTTCGGGCAAGACCACCCTGCTGCGTATCCTTGGCGGGCTGGAATTCGCCGACAGCGGCAGTGTACGGTTTGCCGATCTGAACTGGCTCGACATGCCGGCGCGCACTCGCAATGCCGGTTTCGTCTTCCAGCATTATGCCCTGTTCAAGCATATGAGCGTGGCCGACAACATCGCTTTCGGCCTGAAGGTGCGGCCGCGCAACAGGCGGCCATCGAAAGGCGACATTGCGGCGCGGGTGAAGGAACTCCTGGCGCTGGTGCAGTTACCGGGCCTGGAAGACCGCTATCCCAGTCAGCTTTCCGGCGGTCAGCGGCAGCGCGTGGCTCTGGCGCGGGCGCTCGCCATCGAGCCGCGCATGCTGCTGCTGGATGAGCCATTCGGGGCGCTGGACGCCAAGGTGCGAAAAGAACTGCGCGCCGACCTGCGCCGCATTCATGACCATGCCGGCGTGACCACCGTCTTTGTCACCCACGATCAGGAAGAAGCGTTCGCCGTGGCCGATCTGGTGGCGGTGATGAAGGATGGTCGCATCGAACAGTATGGTGCACCCACCGATGTTCGCCGCAATCCGCGCACGCCCTTTGTCTCGGAATTTTTGTCAGTCTGAACCGGCGATGGACTTGGCGACAGCTTCCGCGACTTTTATTCCATCGACCGCCGCCGAAAGAATCCCGCCGGCGAATCCAGCGCCTTCACCCGCCGGGTAAAGGCCCTGTGTGTTGAGGCTCTGAAAATCTTCGCCGCGCCTTATACGGATGGGCGAGGAGGTGCGCGTTTCCACCCCCGTCAGGATGGCATCGGCACGGTCAAAGCCTTTGATCTGGCGGCCAAAGGCGGGCAGCGCCTCACGGATTGCCTCGATCGCATAGTCCGGAAGACAGCTTGCCAGATCGGTCGGCGTAACGCCCGGGCGATAGGATGGAATGACATCACCCAACTCGCTCGACGCCTTTCCCGCGATGAAGTCACCCACCAACTGCGCCGGCGCCGCATAAGTGCCGCCGCCGGCGGCGAAGGCCGCGCTCTCCCATTGCCGTTGCAGTTCGATCCCGGCCAGCGGGTGGCCGGGATAATCCTGTTCCGGCGTGATGCCGACCACGATGCCGGCATTGGCGTTGCGCTCGTTGCGCGAATACTGGCTCATGCCGTTGGTGACCACGCGGCCCGGTTCGCTGGCCGCCGCCACCACCGTGCCGCCGGGGCACATGCAGAAACTGTAGACGCTGCGGCCATTCCCGGCGTGATGCACCAGCTTGTAGTCGGCCGCGCCCAGTTGCGGAATGGAACGGCCAAAGCGCGCCTTGTCGACCATGCCTTGGGGATGCTCGATGCGGAAACCGATGGAGAAGGGTTTGGCTTCGATATCGACGCCGCGATCGTGGAGCATCTGGAAGGTGTCGCGTGCGCTGTGGCCCAGCGCCAGTACGACATGACGGCTTTCGATCTCTTCGCCCGATTCCAGTTTCACGCCACGCACGCGGTGTGCCTCATCCACCAGCAGGTCCGTCACTTTGCTCTTGAAACGGTAATCCCCGCCCAGGCCCTCAATGGTTTCGCGCAAGGACTCCACCATGGTCACCAGCCGGAATGTGCCGATATGGGGATGGGCCTCGGTAAGTATCTCTTCCGGCGCGCCGGCCTTGACGAATTCGGTCAGCACTTTGCGACCCAGATGGCGCGGGTCCTTGATCTGGCTGTACAGCTTGCCGTCGGAAAACGTGCCCGCGCCACCTTCGCCGAACTGGACGTTGGATTCCGGATTGAGGACCGAGCGCCGCCACAGGCCCCAGGTGTCCTTGGTGCGTTCGCGCACCACCTTGCCGCGTTCCAGAATGATGGGGCGAAAACCCGCCTGTGCCAGGATCAAGGCAGCGAACAGTCCGCAAGGGCCGGCGCCGATCACCAGCGGGCGCTGGAACGCCGCGGGCGGCTTGGCGACCGGGCGATATTGCATGTCGGGCGTTGGCCGCGCATCCCTGGGCGCGCGGCTTTCATCCTTCAGGGTCACGTCCACGGTATAGATGTAGAGAATCGCGTTCTTGTTGCGCGCGTCATGGGCGCGTTTGAAGACACGCCAGTCCACCAGTGCCTCGGCCGGCAGCTTCAGCTTCTTCAGGATCGCGGCCTTCAGCGCCTCTGGGCGGTGGTCGAGCGGCAGCTTGATGTCGGTAAGGCGCAGCATGGGGGCATGCTATAGCCACAAGCCCGCCCGCCGCTCAACCGGAAGGATCAAGGCCTGAATTTCAGCCCCAGCTGGAAAGTGATCGGCTGCTGCAAGGTCAAGGTGCGCGGATCGGTTAATGGCGGATTGGGCGAAAAATAGGTGCCATAGGTGGCACTGTGGTTGTTCAGCACATTGTCCACCAGGCCGAACACCTGCCATTGCGGCGTGGCGTCATAGGCAGCCCGCAGATTGACCACCGCGTAGCCGGGCAGCTTGCTGTTGAGGTTGGACGGATCGCCATCGAAATACTGGCTGCCAGTGAAGGCCAGCTCGGCGCCAACGCTTAAGCCCTCCATCACCGTCGCATCTGCGCCGACCTTGATCGTGTTGGCGGGCGTGACCGGCAGATGGCGGCCCGGCGTCACCAGCACATTGCCGTTGCCATCGGAATTGGGATTGTTGGGCGAGGCCAGCGTGCCGGTGAACTGGTAGGTGGCGTCCAGATAGGAATAATTGGCGTAGGCCGACCAGCCCCGGCCTTGATAGTTGGTGGCGAGGTCCACGCCCTGACGGCGGGTGAGCGGTACATTGGTGTAGTAGCCGCGGCCGGCGATCGCACTGGCCAGCGCCACGATGTCGTTGTCGCTGTCGGTGCGAAAGAAGGTCGCGCTCCAGTTCAGATGGTCGTCGCCAAACAGGCCTCCAAAACCGCCACGCGCGCCAGCCTGATAGGTATGCGACACGACCTGTGCCAGCGCCGGGTCGCCCAGCAGTGCGCTTTCCAGAAGGCAGGGCTGATTCGGGTTGGCGCAGTCCAGCTCCAGCGGCGTGGGCGCCCGATTGGCCTCGGAATAGCCGCCGAACAGCGAAATCGTGTCATCGAACTTGTAAGTGAGGCCCGCCAGCGGATTGACATGGCCGTACCCGTGGCTGCCGGTAAGTTCAGGCGCCACGCCGCTTCTGTCGCGGCCGCTGATGTCGGCGGCATTGACGCGCAGGCCCGCCGTCACCGTCAGTGCATTCATCAGGTCCAGTGCATCCACCGCATAAACGCCATAATAATTGGTGGTGGCACCCAGATTGACCGGCGCATAGCCCACGCTGCCGAGGGTATGGATGATGTTGCCTTCGCCGGGCACGCTCGGGTCCACCGCGACATCGAAGTCGGGAGACTCTGTTGCCAAGGTGCTGCCGGATCGGAAGCCGATGGAACTGTGATCGATGCTGCCGCCGGCGGTGAAATAGTTGGCAAGGCCGAACAGGGCCTGATTGCTGGTCAGCTGCACTGTGCCGCCCTGGGTCGCGCTGTCGGTGAAGGTGCGGTCGATGGTCCCATAGCTGATGGCATCGTCGAAGGGAAAGGTCTGGCCTGCCTGATTCATGATCACGAACTGGTTGCGGAACGCCGTGGTCTTGCCGCCAAGGGGAGTACCGAAAGCGTCGTCCTGCAGGCAGAGGTCGCCGCCATAGGACGACTTCCCGGAACAGCTTTCGAAATTGCCGTCATTGCCATCGACATGGCGCTGGCGCAGGGCGCGCGCATAGACGGACGCCTCAAGCTGCCAATTGTCGGACAGCCGTGTTTTGTCGTTCAGCGCCAGGCTGCCGACCATATTGTGCGTGGTTTGCGGCCAGGTGTAGGTGGAATTCCTGGCCTGCTGCAGCAACTCGATCGGCGCGGGGCCCACCACACCGAGGCCCGAGACCGAGCCTGACGCCACCAGATGCAGTTCGCTTCTGCCCGAGCGCCAACCGGCATCGGCATAGAGCCGCGCGATATCCGAGGGCGAATGCAGCCGCCAGCCGCTGTCGGTCACAAGTTCGCCTGCGCCATAAAAGCTCAAATCGCCGTCCACGAAACCATATTGTGCCGTGCCCATGCCATGGCCGTAAGTGCCGCCTTGGGCGGACAGCGCCATGCCCTGCCAGGTGAAGCCGTTCTTCATTATCAGATTGACCGAGCCGCCCAGGGCGTTGAGGCCGAAGACCGGATTGCTGCTCCACACATCCATGCGGGCGATCGCGGTTTGGGGGATGGCGTCCCAGTTGACGGTATCGCCAAAGGCTTCATTCAGGCGCACGCCGTTCTGATAGACCGCCACGCCCTGCGCCACGCCTTGAAGCGGCGAGGCTTCGAAGCCATGGAAGCGCAGGTCCTGGAACATGGTGTTGCCCTGGCTGTCGGACAGGGACACGCCGGCAGTCTGGTTACCCAGGGCCTCCAGCACCGTGGCGCCATGCTGGGCATTGATCTGGTCGGCGCCGAAGCTTTGCAATTCGCCCGGCACCTTGCTCGCGTCCTGGCCGATGTCGGAGTCCGGCAGGGTGCCGTAGATGATGACATGTTCGGTGCCTGCCGCCCGCGGCTGTGCCAGAGCGGGTGCGGCGGCAAGAAGCGCCGCCAAAGCGATGAAGGATTTCATGCATCCCCTTTTTGGGGAGCCTTAGCGCAAGGGGGAACCTTTCGCAAATGGCTGAAATCACGCTGTGAAAGGCTCCCTTGAGTTGTTCCAAATTCACAAAAGATTTCCGTGACGGTTTCGTGTTGACCCTCCAGATTTTCGGGCGCAGAGTTTTTTTGACCGAGTGAAAAAGGTCTGCGATTGCCGCAGTTACTTCCACAAGGCGCCCAACGCGTGATGGTCCGGCGTTCATTCGCGCCGTGCGCACCACGATAGATCCGGTGGAGACCGGGTTTCCTGGCGCCGGGAATGTCGCGCGAGATGCGGGTTTTGGGATCTCGGCAGGTGAAACCCGCTACAGGAGGGTCCTTGAATGGAAGAAACTCCACCGGAAAGTATGCCGGGCTTCGCCTGATGCGGAGCCAAGGCCCGGATTAAAGCCCCGGACCTCCGCCTACAATCGAAACGGAACAATGGGTGAAAGCCCATAACGAGAGTCCGACTTGATGTCGGGCAAGAAAATGAAACAGGCCTCGTCAGCAATCTGGCGGGGCTTGTTTCGTATTCGGGCCATGAGAGATGACAGGTCTGTCAGGTTCCCGCGCCGGCCATGAGCCTGCAACAATTTGAAGGATAAATAGGGTTTTTCCCGGTACTGCCGTGGTTTATGGAAGATTCATGCGTCAAATCACCGTTTTCTTTGCCGCCCTCCTGAGTGCGGCCCTGCTGGCTGGCTGTACCACTGCACGCTCGACCGCGCCGGCGCGCACGGCGAGCGAACAGTTGCTGATTTCCGCCGCCGCCGATCGCGCGGCCCAGCAGTTGTCGCTTGGCATCCCCAAGGGCACCCGCATCTTTGTCGATACCCGCTATTTCCAGGGCTATGACGATGGCTATGCCATTGCCGCCATCCGCACCCAGATGCTCAAAAGCGGCCTGATGCTGGTGGATGACCGCGCCCAGGCCGAGGCCGTGGTCCAGGTCTCGTCCGGGGCGCTTTCGACGGACCAGAAGTCGCTTCTGATCGGCATTCCCCAGCTGACCGTGCCTTATTATCCGGTCGGCAATTCGGTAACCGTGCCCGAAATCGCCCTCTTCAAGCAGGCGGAAGAGAAGGGCGTCGCCAAGTTCGTGGCTACCGGCTATGACGCCAAGACCGGCAAGCTGCTCGCCACCACCGATCCGCGCTACGGCTTTTCCCACAATACCAATCACACGGTACTGTTATTCTTCTCCTGGGCGACCGGTGACGTGGTCCCGCAGGGCGTAGACCAGAATTCTCTGTCGTTCCAAAGCCTCACCAACATGCTGCCCGGGAACAACTAAGGCGCGGTTCTCGCGCCCGTTACGGGAAGTATTGGTAGATCCAGGTTTCGCTGAGCGTCTTGTCGCCCAGCTTCAGATACATGCGCAGATCGACCGGCGCATTGCCTTCCGCCTGCAGGTCGAAAAAGGCGCGCCAACGGTCGGTGCCCACGACCTTGATGACGTAACTGTCGTCGATCTTGCCGCGTGAGGCGGTGATCATTGGCTTGACGTCGAAACGCTGCTGCATTTGCATCAACGGCCCGCCGGTAAAATCCACCACGAACTTGCGCTTGTCGCGCGGCACCGGGACTTGTCCCGGCACGCCGCCCACCCCCAGCCGGGTGGCGACGACCTTGGCGATGTTCTTCGGGTAATCGGGCTCATTGTCCTGCCAATAGAGCCGATAGTCGAAGGACAGGCTGCCGCCCGCCTTGATGTCGCCGTCGGGCCACCAGTAAGCAACAATATTGTCGTGTATTTCGTCGTCGGTGGGGATTTCCACCAGCTGCACGGCACCCGGCCCCCAATTGCCTTTGGGCTCGACCCAGATGCCGGGCCGCTTGTTATAATAGGCGCCGTCGTCCTGGTAATTCTCGAAATCGCGGTCGCGTTGGATCAGCCCGAAGCCTTTTGGACTGTCGTCCATGAAGGAATTGGTCGTCACCTGCGGCGGATCGATCAGCGGCCGCCAGATGCGCTCGCCCTTGCCGGTCCACAGCGACAGCCCATCGCTGTCGTGGATTTCGGGCCGCCAGTCGGCCGCCTTGCGCCGTTCATTCTCGCCATACCAGTACATGCTGGTAAGCGGCGCAACGCCCAGGCGCGAAATGCCGGCCCGGAAAAACAGCACGCAATGGACATTCATCACGACCGGGCCGGTTTCATTCTTCATGGTGTCGAAGCGATAGGCGCCTGTGATGGATGGCCCGTCGAGCAGGGCATGGATGCCGATCACCGGTCCGTCCGTTTCAAGCCAGAATTGGCTGAAGCGGGGGAACTCTTCGGGGGCCGCCGCACCGGTGTTGATGGCGATACCGCGGGCCGACGCGCCATATTGCGCGTCCTGGCCGCTGGAGCGGAAATAGCTTGCCCCCTGGAAGGCCAGCCAGTCGGTCGGCTTGTTCTGCCCGTCCATCACCCTGAAGCCGGCAAAGCCCAGATTGGCCAGCGCCGTGGGGTCGAGCCGGCTTTCGCCATAATCGAAATAGTCCGGGCCGTAGAGGATCTCGCGCGCCTTGCCGCCTTCCACCACATGGATGGCGACCGGGTCGGCGGAATATTTGTTCAAGTGAAAGAAGGACACCGGGTCCGGCCCCGGGCCATGCGCCCACAAGGCATGGTCGGAGCGAAACTGGATCTTCTGGACGGCGTCGAAATCGATGCCCTTGATGATCTGGGCGGCGCGGCTCTGTGGCGCCTTATAGGGCTCGGCGGCGTTTTTTTTGGCGAGTGCGGTCAACCAGTCGAAGCTGAAGTCATTCGCCGGGCCCAGCCGGATGGCGGAGCTGCCGTTAACCGTGTCGGCTGCTGCAGCCCGCGCCGCGGGCGGCAGCAGGCTCGCCGACAAGGCGGCAAGCAGCAGGCGGCGATCAGGCGTCAGCATGGGGGAAACTCGGCTTGGAAGGATTGGCAATAGAGGCGGCAATCATGGAAAAGTTAAGGCCGGCCGTTCCGTTGCGTGTTAGACCCGCGACCGGCGCAAAATGCCTCCGAATCGTTCGGAACGATCCATTATTTTGCCGCATTGTAACGTTTTCTTACTGATGTCGGATGGGCTGTGACTTTTGGACTTAGGTACGGATGGAATCCCACGCCCGCGTATTTGAAACGCATCTCGAAACCCTGAGCGAGGCGGCCACGCCGTTACGCTGCCCCAGCATCATGGCTCCTCAGCCCCTGGTGCCTTGGACGCCGACCCGGCTTCTGGGTGCCTTGCTGACGGCACTGGTTTCGGCCCCGGCTCTGTGGCTTCAGCCTGCAATAAATCGCCGCCGTGTCTGATATCGCACCCCGTCGCTGGCTGTACCTGTTTCTGGTGCTGGCTTCGACGGTGGCGGCCGTCACCGAGATGGCGGGTGTATTCCAGCTGGACGGGTTCAGCACCCGCGAAATCATCATCCTGGCGCTTTTTGCCATTCTGTTTGCCTGGATCGCGTCGTCTTTCTGGATGACGGCTTTCGGCGCCTTTGCGCGCTTCACCAAGCAGGAGTTGCTGCCGCTCAAGCCTGCGACTGGCCCCTCGGCTGCGCGCACCGCGATCCTGATGCCGGTCTATAATGAAGATGTGGTGCGGGTATTTTCCGGCGTACGCGCCATCCGCGAATCGGCCGGTTCCGACTTCGATTTCTTCATTCTCAGCGACAGCACCAACCCCGCCAACTGGGTCGCAGAAGAACTGGCCTGGCAGGAGATGAAGCGCGAGCTGGGTGAGGAGACGCGCATCTATTATCGCCACCGCGCCCGCAATATTGGGCGCAAGGCTGGCAACATCCAGGACTTCTGCGAGAATTGGGGCCAGCTCTACGACTATATGGTCATTCTGGACGCCGACAGCCTGATGACTGGCAAAACCTTGTCGCATTTGGTGGGGCTGATGGACGCCAATCCCCGCGTCGGCCTGATCCAGGCGCCCGCCCAGCTGGTTGGCAGGAATTCGCTTTTTGCCCGCATCCAGCAATTCGCCTCCAGCGTCTATGGTCCGATTTACACTGCGGGGCTGGCATGCCTGCAGGGCAGCGATGGCAATTACTGGGGCCATAACGCCATCATTCGCGTACACGCCTTCATGCAGTATTGCGGCCTGCCGCGGCTGCCCGGTCGTCCGCCTTTCGGCGGCGAGATCATGAGCCACGACTTCATCGAGGCGGCCCTTCTGCGCCGCGCCGGCTGGGAGGTGTGGATGGCGCCCGACATTGGGGGGTCGTTTGAGGAGCCTCCGCCCACTTTGTTGGACTATCTGATCCGTGACCGGCGCTGGTGCCAGGGCAACCTGCAGCATCTGCGCATCGTCTTTGCACAGGGCCTGACCCTGCCCAGTCGTCTGCATCTGGCGATGGGGATCATGAGTTACGTTTCCTCGCCTCTATGGCTTCTGCTCCTGATCGTTTCGGGGGCGGAGATGGCCAGCTACGAGCCGGCGCCGGCCCCGACCTATCTTGACCTCGAACCGGCTCTGCCGCTTTACGTCTCTCACGCCGCCGAGCTCGGCATATTGGTGTTTGCCACTCTGGTGCTGCTGTTTGGTCCCAAACTTCTGGCGGTTTGCTCGGTCTTGGGAGATGCGGCGATGACTCGTGCCCATGGCGGCACCCGTGCCCTGATGGCCAGCCTGTTCTGGGAAGCACTGTTTTCGACCCTGATGGCGCCGATCGTGATGTTGCAGCACAGCTGGTACGTCTTTTCCATCGTCATGGGCATGGCGACCGGCTGGAATCCGCAGACGCGCACCGATCGCGCCTTGCCGCTCAAGCTGGTGGCGTGGAAGTTCGCGCCGCACACCCTCATCGGGGCCGCCGCTGCCTTCTGGCTCTGGCATTACGCTCCGGACTATTTCAACTGGTTCCTGCCGCTCCTGGCCGGGCTGACGCTGTCCATTCCGCTGGTTGTGCTGAGTTCAAGCCCCTTGCTCGGTCAGGTCGCGCGTGAGGATCATCTGTTTCTGGTGCCCAGTGAAAGCCGCGGGCTCAGGGTGATGGACCGCGCCCATGCGCTCAGCGAAGGCCACGAACCCTCGCCGGACCATGCCCAGCAGCTGGTGCTAGAGGATGCGCGGGTGCGTGAACTGCACCTGGCGCTTCTCAAGGATGCGCCGGCGCCGGCGGTTGATCCGCTGCTGCTCTGGAGCCTGCGCGAAAAGCTCGCGCGGCACGAGACCGCAAGCTTCAGCCGCGAGGATTGGGCCTTGCTGCTTTCGGACGGGGAGACCTTGCGGGCGCTGCCCTGAAACGCATGCTGGGCACCTCGCCGCGGCCGCGCTAACATCCTCACAACAAAAATCGGGGGGTGTGATGTTGCGGAAATTTCTCGGCGCGGCGGTTCTGCTTGCGATGCCGTTTCAGGCCCAGGCCCAGGCGCAGACGGCGGTTGCGCATGCCACCATCGATGTCTCGAAACCGGGGCCGGAAATCGACCGTCACATCTATGGCCAGTTCGCCGAGCATCTGGGGCATGGCATCTATGAAGGCATCTGGGTGGGGGAGAACAGCAAAATCCCCAACATCCATGGCTATCGCAAGGATGTGGTGGAAGCGCTGCGCAAGATCCACGTCCCGGTGATCCGCTGGCCTGGCGGCTGTTTCGCCGACCTCTACAACTGGCGCGACGGTATCGGCCCGCGCGCCAAGCGGCCGGTGCGCATCAACGTCCATTGGGGCGGGGTGACAGACGACAACAGTTTCGGCACCCATGAATTCATGAATTTCGCCGAACTGGTGGGGGCCGATCCCTATGTCTCCATCAATGTCGGGTCGCTGGCGCCCTATGATGCGGCTCAGTGGGTCGAGTACATGACCTCCGACGAGAATGCCTCGCTCGCCAACGAGCGGCGCAAGAATGGCCGTGCCAGGCCCTGGCAACTCAAATATCTGGGTATCGGCAACGAGACCTGGGGTTGCGGCGGACACATGAACGGCGATTACGCGGCTGAAGTGAATGCGCGCTATTCCAGCTTCGTCAATGCACCGGCCTCCATGGGCATGATCAAGGTGGCCAGCGGCGCCACCGGCAATGGCGGCGATCCGCAAGCCTTCACCGCGTCGCTGATGAAAGGCGGCGGCTCGCTGCAGGCGTTGAGTTACCATTATTACGCCATGCCGAAGGACCGCAATGCCCGCGGTCCCGCCACCGGCTTTTCGGAAGCCCAATGGGCGAATGAGCTGGGGCTGGCTCTGAAGATGGAAGACAATGTCTCCCAGGTCAGCGCGGTGATGGACAAGTACGATCCCGACAAGAAAGTCGGGCTTTACGTCGATGAATGGGGCAGCTGGTATGACCAGGAGCCCGGGACCCATCCGGGCTTCCTCTATCAGCAGAATTCGCTGCGCGATGCGGAAGTGGCGGCGCTGACCCTTAATATCTTCCACCGCCACACGGACCGGGTGAAGCTGGCGGCCATCGCCCAGATGGTCAACGTACTGCAGGCCATGATCCTGACCGACAAGGACAAGATGCTGCTGACACCGACCTACCACGTCTTTGACATGTACCAGCCCTTCATGGGGGCCGTGCCTTATCCCGCTTCCGTGTCAGGTCCGGATTACATTCAGGGCGACAATCATCTGCCGATGGCGGATGTGTCGGCGGCGCGGACCAGGGACGGCAAGCTGGTGCTCGCCATCGTCAATACCGATCCCGGCCATGCGGTGCAGGTGGTGACCAATCTCACCGGTTCGGCGCATGGGCGCATCCTGACCGCCTTTGCCATGGATGCGCATAACAGCTTTGACCATCCCAACATGGTGCATCCGCTGGCGTTCCAGAGCAGCACGCAGGATGGAAAGATGTCGTTTGACATGCCTGCGAAGTCTGTGGCCGTGGTGACGGTGGACTGACTAGGCTGAGTTGTCCGGAAATCTCGAGCGCCGCATATCGTGGGCCACGACCATCAGCATCCGCCAGCTTCCTTCCCCCTCCTGGCGAAGCCATCTGAGGGGGAGTGAGGCCAACGGCCAAGTTGGCCGAACGCCACAGCGAAGTGTCGTCGAAGGCGACCTGAGCTGTGACGGATGGGGGTAAAAATTACCTCGCGCTGAACTTGTAGACGATGGCATTGACGTAGGTCTGTCCGGGGTTCAGGCGCGAGGTGGGAAAGTCCGGATGGTTGGGCGAATCCGGAAACACGCCCGGCTCCAGGCAAATGGCGTCGCCCTGGCGATAGGCGCGGCTGCCCTTGCCGAAGAACGTGCCGTCCAGGAAGTTGCCGGTATAGAATTGCACGCCCGGTGCGGTGGTGCTGAGCTCGAGGGTGCGGCCCGACACCGGCTCGGTTACCACGGCCGCGGGCCGCAAGGTGCCGGCAGCGCCATCGACGATGAAGTTCTGGTCATAGCCGCGGGCATAGCGGATCTGCTGGTCATGAGCGTCGCGGATGCGGTCGCCTACCCGATGGGGTGTCCGGAAATCAAATGCCGTGCCGGCCACCGCGCGGCGTTCGCCGGTGGGGATCAGGGTCGCATCCACGGGGGTGAACCGTTCGGCATGAAGCGTCACCATGTTGCCCATCACGTCGCGGACGTCGCTGCCCGACAGGTTGAAATAGGAATGGTTGGTGAGATTCAGCACCGTGGGCTTTGAGGTGGTGGCGCGATATTCCACCTTCAATTCATTCTGCTCGTTCAGCGAATAGGTGGCGGTGACTTTCAGTTCGCCGGGAAAGCCTTCCTCGCCATCGGCGCTGACATAGCTGAACACCACTTTGGCTTCGGGTCCATTGGAAATGGAGTCGATCTTCCACATCCGCTTGTCGAAACCCTTCAGGCCGCCATGCAACGTATTGGGGCCGTCATTGACGGGCAGGGCATAGGTCTTGCCGTCCAGGGTGAACCTGGCCTTGGCGATGCGGTTGGCATAACGCCCGACGGAGGCGCCGAAATAATCGGGATGGGAGAGGTATTCCTGGGCACTGTCATAGCCCAGCACGACATCGTCCTTGCGGCCGGCCTTGTCGGGCACGATCAGGGATTGCAGCGTGGCGCCGAGTGTCATGATCCTTGCGGACATGCCGGCGCCGTTGGTCAGGGTCACGGCATCAACCTTGGTGCCGTCGCTCAAGGCGCCGAAAGGCGCTCGCGTCGCGATCGCAGCGTCGGCGCCGGTGGCGCACAAAGCCAGGGCGGCCGCGCCGCAAATTGCATATTTCATGATCCCTCCCGTTTCTTGCTGCCCACTATTCCGGCAAACCAGACAGCACACAAGCCCGCGTGACTGGTCTAGGATGAATGCGTCGCAATAAGGATGTGACCGTGATCCGTCGCCTGTTTCTCTCTCATCCCCACAGTGTGGGCGAGAGCTATTTCCAGCATCAGCGGGTGGCCTTGTCCTTTGCCCTGCCGCTGTTGGGTGCAAGCCTTGCGGCCCTTGCACACGCGATCGTTCCGGCCGTGTGCGAGCGCACGGCGGGCAACATCATTCGCAAATTGCACGGTCGGCTGGAAAGGCGCGGCTAGCGCGGCACGGCGATCATGCGGTGCCCTTCGAACGCGCAAATTGCAGGGTAAAAACTGCACCGCCGCCGGGGCGGCTTGCCACCGTCACCGCGCCGGCATGAATTTCCGCGATCTTGGCCACAATGGCCAGGCCAAGCCCCGCGCCCTGAAAAGATTTATCGAGGGTGGGGTTGCGGTCGGCCCGCCAGAAGCGACGGAAAATCAGGGCGCGGTCCTTTTCCGCCACGCCGGGGCCCTGGTCCATCACCGCGACGCTGCCGTCATCGCGCACCTGCAGCTCCACGACGGTTCCGGCCTTTGTGTGCTTGATGGCATTCTCCACTAGGTTGCGCACGGCGCGGAAGATCATGGGGCCGTCGCCGCGCACATGCACCGGCCCGCTTGCGCCCGTTACCGCGATCGACCTGTTCTGGCGGATGGCGATCTCCGCCAGCATCGCGGCCACCTCGTCGCAGACTGCGCGCAAGTCCACCGTTGCGGTGGGCGGGGCGGTGTTGCCTTCCACCTCCGCCATCTCCATCAGCTGGTTGATTACATGGGTCATCACCTGGATATCGGCTTTGAGCGCATCCAGCCCTTCGCGGTCGGGCATGGTTTCGATGCGGGTGCGCAGCACCGCAAGGGGCGTGCGCAACTCATGCGCCGCATCGGCGGTAAATTCGCGCTGCACGCGGATGCCCTCTTCCAGGCGGTCCAGCGCCTGGTTCATGGAGGTGATCAGCGGCAACAATTCCTGCGGCATGCGATGGTCGGGCAGGCGGGGATTGGTCCTGGCAGGATCGATGGCGCGCGCGATCTCGGATGCACGCCTTACCGGCCTGAGTGCGCTGCGGATTACCACAATGTCGATGGCAAGCAGGAGCGCCAGGATGGCGACGGTGAGCCAGCCGATATGGCCCAGATAGCTGGAGACGATATCGTCGAAGATCACGTCGGGATGCTGGATGTTTTGCGCCACCTTGATCCAGATCGCGTCGTCGCCGTCGCCACGCTTCAGCGCCAGGCTGTAGAATTCCGCGCCGTCTTCGGTGTAACGCTGAAGCTGTTCGGAGGAAATCGGCACGCGAGCCGCCCCGCCCTGAAGGTTCGAGGAAAAAAGCGGCCGGTTCCGGGCATCCGCCACCGTATAGGAGAGCCCGTCCAGGCCATGGGCATATAAGGTCTTGAGATCGTCCGGCAGGTCGAGCCGCCAGCCATCTTCGGTATGGGACAGGTATTGCGCGATGGTCGCGGCGTGGTCGCGCAGAGAGCGGACCTCGAACTGCCGGGCGGACTGGTTGATCACCAGATAGTTGGCAAGCGGCACCAGCATGGCCGCGATCAGGATTGCCAGCAGATGGAAGAAGGCGATGCGCGACTGCAGCGACGTCAGCCGGAATGTCACGTCCTGGGCTCCATAAGGATGTAGCCCACGCCGCGCACCGTATGCACCTCCGCCGTCGAGCCCGCATCGGTCAGCTGCTTGCGCAGCCGGTGCATGTAGACTTCCACGGCATTGGAGCGGACATCTTCCGACGGTCCGAACAGATGGTCTTCCACCAGTCGCTTGGGCACCACCCGGCCGGGGCGGCGGATCAGGATCTCCAGCAGCGCCAATTCGCGCGCGCTGAAGGATTGCGGCTTGCCATCAACAAAGGCTTGGCGCGCGCCGGTGTCGAAGGACAGGTTGCCCGCCTCAAGCAGATTGCCCAGGAATTCTCCGGGCCGGCGCAGCAGGGCGCGGATGCGTGCCACCAGTTCCTCGAAGGCGAATGGCTTCACCAGATAATCGTCGGCGCCGCTGGCGAGGCCGGAAACTTTCTCTTCCGTTGTGCCGCGGGCGGTGAGCATCAGGACGGGCGTGGCGTCGCCCCTTGCCCGCAGGCCGCTCACCAGATTGCGTCCATCGCCATCGGGCAGGCCCAGATCCACGATCATGGCGCCGTAGCGGCTGATCTGGATGGCATCTTCCGCTTCGGCGATGCGTGCGGCACGATCGCAGTCGAAGCCCGCCGTCTTCAGGCCCTGGCAGATAAGTTCCGCGAGCTGGTTATTGTCTTCAACCACCAGCAAACGCATGCATATATCCCTCTCGCGGGGCTGTAAGTTTCCTGTAAGGCGGGACGATTATAACCCCGGCCGTTCCGAAAGCTTCATACAGGGAAATGGATTGGAAAAGCAGCCCATAAAAGGCCTGCCACGCAACGCCCAATTGCGCATTCTGGCGATTGGCGCCGCCGCGGTCGCGGGCGTCCTGATTCTTGTGCCGCTTCTGCGCAATGCTTTGCTGGCCCAGCCCGCACCGGCCTTGCCCAAAATGGTTCAGGGTGGCTTTCGCCCCGATAGCGCCCAATGGGCCAGCATCACGCTGGGCACGGTTACCGCGCGCCAATTTCCCGGTCTGGTTTCGGTGGAGGCCCAGGTGGCGACCGACGACGACACCACCACCCAGGTCTTTTCCCCCTTCACCGGCCAGGTCATGAGCATTGCGGTGCGCGCCGGCGATAC
Organism: Rhizomicrobium sp.; assembly: GCA_036488555.1. GTDB lineage: Bacteria > Pseudomonadota > Alphaproteobacteria > Micropepsales > Micropepsaceae > Rhizomicrobium. The sequence continues at coordinate 21,961 of DASXHL010000018.1, read as the reverse complement.
CGTCGCCAAGGGCCAGGCGCTGGCGACGGTTGCGGCCAGCGAGGCGATTCAGTCGGAAAGCGATTTGATGGCGGCAGAGATCACTGCCCGCAACGCCGACGCCAACGAAGCGCGCCAGCACGCACTTTATAATGACGGCAGCGCGGCGCTGAAGGACTGGCAACAGGCCCAGGCCGATCAAGCCACCGCGACCGGGGCGCTGATCGCAGCGCGCGGCAAGTTGCATGCCCTGGGTTTCAGTGATGGCCAGATCCACACCATGGAGAGCCAGCGCAAGGACCATGCCTTCGCCCCGCCAGCCGAACTGACCGCGCCGATTTCCGGCATCGTGATCCAGCGCCTGGTGGGACCGGGTCAGTTCGTCCAGGCCGGGTCCACCAATCCGGTCTTTGCCATCGGCAATCTCGGCCGGCTTTGGCTGATCGGCAATGTCCGCGAGGAAGATGCAACCCAGATGCGGGTGGGTGAGGCGGTGGATGTCACTGTGCCGGCACTCCCCGGACGCGTTTTCCCGGCGCGGCTGACCTGGGTCGCGGCCGGCATTGACACCACCACGCACCGCCTGGCGGTGCGCGCGGAGATTGCCAATCCGGAAGGCCTGCTCAAACCCGCCATGTTCGCCACCATGCTGATCCATACTGGCGGTGACCGGATGTCCTCCGCCGTACCGGAGGTGGCCGTCATCCATGAAGGTGACCAGTCGCATGTCTGGCTTTCGGCCGGCGGCGCCAGCCTGGTGATGCGCCGCATTCAGCCCGGTCGGCTGCAGAACGGCTATATGGAAGTGCGCAACGGTCTCAAGCCCGGTGATCGTGTGGTGCTCGCCGGCAGCCTTTTCCTGGACAGCGCGGCCAATTCGGACTGATCCATGAGCAGCGTGATTCTTCTGGCTCTGCGTCAGCGTGTGCTGGTCGTCGTGCTTCTGGCCGTATTCATGGTCACGGGCGTGGTGCTGTTCACCAAGCTCAACATCGAAGCCTATCCCGATCCCGTGCCGCCCCAGGTGGAGATCGTGACCCAGAGTTCGGGCCTTTCGGCGGAGGAGATCGAGCGCAACATCTCCATCCCCATCGAGATCCAGATGGCGGGCATCCCGCACGTCACTGCCATCCGCACCATTTCGCTTTTCGGTCTTTCCGACGTGAAGGTGCAGTTCACCTATGACTTTACCTATGACGAAGCCCAGCAATGGGTGATCAACCGCCTGTCCCAGCTTCCGCCGCTGCAGGGCGGGGTACAGCCGCAGATTTCACCCGTCAGTCCGATCGGGGAAATCTACCGCTACCGGCTGGTGGGCCCGCCCGGCTATTCGGTGACCGATCTCAAGACCATCCAGGACTGGATCCTGCAGCGGCGCTTCAAGGCGGTGCCGGGTGTGATCGACGTCACCGGCTGGGGCGGCCAGACCAAGACCTATGAAGTGTCGGTGGACCAGCAAAAGCTGCTGCAGTATGGCATCACCATTCCGCAAGTTCTGCAGGCGCTGAACAACAGCGACATCAATGTCGGCGGCCAGACCGTGAATATCGGTCAGCAGGCCGCCATCGTGCGCGGCGTGGGACTGATCCGCTCGGCCAGCGACATCGGAAATGTCGTGCTGGCCCAGAACAAGGGCGTGTCGGTGATGCTGCATGACGTGGCGAACGTCACCATCGGCCATCAGCCCCGGCTGGGCATTGCCGGCCAGGATAATGACGACGATATCGTCCAGGGCATTGTGCTGATGCGCCGGGGCGAGCAGAGCATGCCCACCATCCGCGGCGTGGAAGAGGAAGTCCGAAACATCAACAGTTCGGGCATTCTGCCGCCGGGCGTTGTCATCAAGCCGATATACGATCGCACCGACCTGATCAACATCACCACCCGCACGGTGCTGGAGAACATGCTGGTGGGCATGGTGCTGATTTTCCTGGTGCAGTGGCTGTTCCTGGGGGATTTGCGCAGTGCGGCCATTGCTTCCGCCACCATTCCCTTCGCGCTGCTCTTTGCCGTCACCATCCTGATGCTGCGTGGGGAGTCGGCGAACCTCCTGTCGGTGGGCGCCATAGATTTCGGACTGGTGGTGGATGCCACCGTGATTATGGTCGAGAATATCTTTCGTCACCTTTCGGGCGAGGTTTCGGCGCGCGGTGAACGCGAGAAGCGGCGTGCCGAGGCCGAGGCGGCAGGCATGCACGGCAAGCTTGCCACCATCCTGGTGGCGGCCCAGGAAGTGGGCCAGCCGATCCTGTTTTCCGCCGCCATCATCGTGGCGGCCTTTGTGCCGCTCTTCACCATGTCGGGCGTCGAGGGGCACATCTTCGGCCCGATGGCGCGTACCTATGCCTACGCCATCGCCGGCGGCGTGATCGCCACTTTCACCATCACTCCGGTGCTTGCGGGCTTCCTGCTGCCGGAGAAGATGGAGGAAACCGAGACGCGGGTGCTGCGCTTCCTGCACCATCGCTATGTGCAATTTTCGGAATTTGCCCTCGCCAATCGCACGCTCGCGCTGGGCGGTGCTGGCGTCCTGTTCGGCTTTGCCCTGCTGGCGGCGACGATGATGGGCATGGAATTCCTGCCCCATCTCGAGGAGGGCAATTTCTGGATCCGGGCCACCATGCCGGCCACCATTTCGCTGGAAACGGCCAACAGCTATGTCAACCAGATGCGCAAGGTGATCGGCTCCTATCCAGAAGTGATCACCGCGGTGTCGCAGAACGGCCGCCCGGATGACGGCACCGACGCCACGGGCTATTTCAATGCCGAATTCTTCGTGCCGCTGAAGCCCGCCTCCCAATGGCCAAGCGGGGTCGACAAGGAGAAGTTGACGGATGATCTCAATGCCGCGCTGTCGAACAGATTTCCCGGCGTGGAATTCAATTTCTCCCAGAATATCGAGGACAATGTCGAAGAGGCCGCGTCCGGCGTCAAAGGCGAAAATTCCGTCAAGCTGTTCGGCAATGACCTGCAGACTCTGGAAGACACTGCGGCAAAGATAAAAGCGGTGATGGCCCAGGTGCCCGGCATCGCCGATCTGGCGGTGCTCAACTCGCTCGGCCAGCCCACCATCGAGATCCGGGTCGACCGCGCCAAGGCGGCGCGCTTTGGCCTGGCCACCGGCGACATCAACGCCGTGATCCAGACCGCGATCGGCGGCCAGGCGGCCGGCAATCTTTACGAGAGCAACAGCGACCGCAATTACCCGATCATTGTGCGCCTTGCGCCCCAATATCGCGGCAGCCTGGACGCGATCCGGCACATCCTGGTCGGCGCGACCAACCCATCGGGCGGGGCACCGGTTCCGGTGCCGCTGTCGGCCGTCGCCGACATCAGGCTCGTGTCGGGCGCGGCCTTCATCTATCGCGAGCACCAGGAACGCTATATCCCGATCAAGTTCAGCGTGCGCGGCCGCGATCTGGCGGGCGCGGTACAGGACGCACAAAGCCGGATCGCCAAGGCGGTGCATATGCCGCCGGGTTATCGCCTGGAATGGGTGGGCGAGTTCGGCGAATTGCAGGATGCGCTGGGGCGGCTCGCCATCGCCATTCCCATCAGCCTGGCGCTGATCGGCATGCTGCTTTACGTCAACTTCTCTTCGCTGCGTGATACCCTGCTGGCCGCCAGCGTCATGCCCATGGCGGCGATCGGCGGCATCCTTGCGCTTTATCTGACCGGCACGCCGTTCAGCGTGTCGGCGGCCATCGGCTTTGTCGCCCTGTTCGGCATTTCGGTCATGGACGGCATCATCGTGCTGGCCTTCTACAATCGCATGTTGAGGAACGGGCTATCGCGGCAGGATGCAATCATGCACACCTGCCACGTGCAGTTCCGCCCGGTGATGATGACCTGCGTGGCCGCCTGTGTCGGCCTGTTGCCGGCGGCGCTGTCCACCGGCATTGGTTCCCAGGTGCAGAAGCCCCTGGCGCTGGTGGTGGTGGGTGGCATGCTGCTGGCGCCGGCTTTGATTTTGCTGGTACTGCCGGTCCTGATCGACCGTTTCTCGCTGCGCGAGACGGGGGCGCCATGATCCTGTGGAAGAGAGCCGTTTCCCTTCTGGCGCTGGCGGCGCTGGGCGGTTGCGCGGTGGGGCCGGATTTCAAGCAGCCGGATGCGCCAACAACAAGCAGCATCACCAATCAACCCTTGCCTGCCCGGACCACGTCCGCAGATGGCGGCAGGGGCCAGGCTTTCATCGCCCAGGGGGCGGTGCCGGCCGACTGGTGGACCCTGTTCAATAGTCCGGTGCTGAATGGCCTGGTGCGCGATGCCCTGGCGGCCAATTCCGATCTGGCGGCGGCACGGGCCGCGCTTCGCGTGGCCAATGCCAATGCTGCGGCCGAACGTGCGGCATTCTTTCCGGGCCTGAGCGCGGGATTCGATGCCGAGCGGGTGCACAGCTCCCAGACCCTGTCGCCGGTGCTTTCCGGCCCCGCCCAGACCTTCAATCTCTATACGCCGCAGCTTGCCATCAGCTATGCGCCCGACCTTTTCGGCGGTACGCGCCGCACGGTGGAGTCGGCGGAAGCACAGGCGCATGCCCAGGAATTCACCCTGCGCGCGGCGCACCTGACCCTGGCCAGCAATGTGGCGCTGGCTGCTATCCAATACGCGTCGCTGTCGGATCAGCTTGCGGCACAGCAGGAGATCACCAGTAGCGCCGAAGAGCTTCGCACCATGATGCAGGACCAGCTTCAGCGCGGCGCCATCAGCAAGGCGGCGCTGGCTTTGCAGGATGTGGTGGTGATGCAGGCGCGCGCCCAGCTTGCCGCGCTGCAGAAGCAGCGGGCGCAGCAAATCGATCTGCTGGCGGCCCTGACGGGCCGGCTGCCGGCCAACTTCCAGCCGCCGCGTTTAAGCCTCGCGGACCTCTCGCTGCCGCGAGAGGCGCCGGTGTCCTTGCCCGCCGATTTGGTTCGCCAAAGACCTGACGTGCGGATCGCGGAAGAAAATCTGCATGCTGCCAACGCTCAGGTCGGCGTCGCCATTGCCGCCATGCTGCCCAACATCACCTTGAACACCACCAGCGGCTCGGCTGCGACCGCCATCGGCCAGCTGTTTGGCGCCGGCACCGGCTTCTGGAGCATCGGCGCCAATGTCGCCCAGACCGTATTTGACGGTGGCGCCTTGCTGGCGAGGGAACGCGCGGCCAGAGCTGGCCTGGACCAGGCCAAGGCGCAATATCAGAGCGCGGTGACGACCGCCTTCCAGAATACCGCCGATGCGCTGGAGGCGGTGCATTACGACGCCGATGCGCTGGCGGCCAATGCTGCGGCGGGCGTCGCCGCCCGGGAGGCGCTGACACGCGCCCGGCACCAGCAGGCCCTCGGTGATACCGGCATGCCGGCCGTGCTGCTGGCCGAGCAGAATGACCAGCAGGCCGAGATTGCCCTGGTCCAGACGCGGGCCACCCGCTATGCCGACACCGTCGCGCTTTTCCAGGCCCTGGGCGGCGGCTGGTGGAACAGGCCGGAGCTGCCTTAATCAATCCGCAATCGGCCTGTTTTAATGTGGCACGGAACATACGGACAAGGCGCGCGTTGGACTGATGGGCCGGGCGCGCCGGGATATTGAGTCAAATCATGGGAAATGTGATCGGCATTCTGGCGTGCTACGCTTTCATTGTCATTCTGGCCATGCCCAACGACTTCGCCATGCCGCGCGAAGACGAGGAGTGACGCAACGGGCTAGCGGCGCAAGAAGGACAGTACCAGTCCGAACGCCAGCAGCGCGGCCACGATCTGCCAGAACAGCACCGGATAGCGTTCATAGAACGTGCGCTGTCTTCGCATGATCGGCCCCGGTCGTGGCGGTCCTGCTTCCAGATCCTGGGCAAACGCGTTCATGTCGGCGAAACGGTCTTCGGGCCTTTTCGCGATGGCGCAAGCCAGTGCCGCGTCCAGCCAGGCCGGCAGGTCGGGCCGTAAGGCGCAGAGCTCGAGCGGCCTGTCCCGCTTGGGCGGGCTGACGGCATCCGGGTTGGCATAGGGAAATTCCCCCGTCAGGACACGAAATAGCGTGACACCCAGCGCATAGATATCGGTCGCTACACTGCCGGCTTCGCCCTGATCCATTTCGGGCGCCATATAGGCGCGGGTGCCCGGAATGTCTTTCGATGCGGTCTCCTCCAGCGCCGCAACCCGGGCGGTGCCGAGGTCGATCAGCTTCAGCCCGCCGCCGCTTGCCAAAATCACATTGTCGGGCTTGATATCGCGATGGATGATGCCGGCCCGATGCAGCGCGGCAGCGCCGCGCGCCAGTTTCACACCGATGGTGCGAGCCTGTTCCAGCTCCAGTTGCGGGCGGCGTGCCGCCCTGCTTTCCAGAAGTTCGCCTTCGTAAAGCGGCATGGCGGTGTAAAGGCAGCTCTGGCGGCCTGGCGCCAGCTCCATCACTTGGCCGACCCACGGATTTTGCACTGTTCGTCCCGCCCATTGTTCGCGCAGGAAGGCCTGGCGGTGCATTTCCGGCGATGTGGCCTCGGGTTTGGGAAACTTCAACACCACGTCGTCACCTTCCGCCAGATCGCTTGCGGCGAACAACCGGCTATAGCGTCCTTCCGATATCAGCGCCTTGAGCGCAAAGCCGTCCACCGCCTGTCCAACAATGGGCGTTGCGATCATCGGCAGGCGCGCAATGCTCTCGGCAATGTCAGCGTGTGTTGTCGCAGGCAGATGCACGACATCCACTACCAGGGCGGTGCAGTTGTCCAAGCTCCCGCGTTCCAGCGCGGCCGCGACCAGGGCGCGGGCGGCGTCCTGGGGCGCGGGCCGCTCGCGCAGGATCGCGGTCATGGTTTCGGACGCCAGCGCGCCATGAAGGCCATCGCTGGTAAGCAGGTAGCGGTCATGCATCGCCGCCGGCTGGCTGACATAGTCCAGGCGCAGATCGGATTCCACGCCGAGTGCCCGGGTCAGGAGGATTGCGTCGTCCGTGCGGCGCAGATGATCGCTGGTGAGACAGGTCAGGCTTTCGCCGCGCAGCCGGTAAAGCCGGCTGTCGCCGGCATGAAGGATGTGTGCCGCATGTCCTCTCAGGATCAGGGCCGTGAATGTGCAGCCCATGCCGGCCAGAAGCGTGTCGCGCTGGGACTGCGCATGGATCCAGCCGTTCAGCGTTGTGGCGACATTGGCCGCGGCCTGCTGCACCGGAATGGTTTCGGGCAGATCGCAGAAACCGTCGAGAAAACCGCGCACCGCAGTTTCCGACGCGATGCGCCCGCCCTTGGCGCCGCCGATTCCATCAGCCAGGACGGCGATCACGTCATGGCGCGGCGGCTGCAATTCCCATCCGAAAAGGGCGGCGGCAAAATCCTGATTGTCCGGCCTGGGGCCGGCGTCGGAACAGAAGCCGACGCTTGCCCTGACGCCGTCTTCGCTCATCGCCGCTGCTCCGGAATTTGTTTTACCGGTCTGGTTTGCCGAGCCTGCAATGATGGTGCAGGAAATATCCGCCGGTGCTCGAAGCCGCGACCATGGTGAGATCACCGGACTTGCGGTCGAGCGTATAATTATCGCCGTCACTGGAATCGTGCCAGGAGATTTCGCCGTCGCTGATGGCGGCGGAATTGGAATCCACCGTGTGCCGGTCATAGTCGATGCGTATCTGCCAGGCCGTGCCGCTGGCGGGATTGATGCAAGTGACCCGCGTCTCGCGTGCGACGGCCTGGGCTTGCAGACACACGGTCAGAATGGCGATGCTTATTATTACGGAACGGTGCAGTGACATCATGGCTTCCCGCCGCCTGTTCATGGGCCCCGTGAGGCCAGACTAAATCTTCGCCAGCAGCGGCGCGACAGCCTTTATCTTGGCCAGACTGGGCGGATATTTTTCGTGCACGCTGCCTGATTTATGGGCTGTTAGCCGGCGGCCAAAGAACCGCTTTTACAAATAAGGCATGACTTCCAAGCCGTTAGGGTGGTGATCACCGCGGCACATATCTTGCAAATTGGTAAACACGAAGAGTTGCTTGAGCAGCACGCAGACATCGTTTCTGTCACCTCATCGCATCACATCGTGCATCGGTTTTCGGGTTGGGTTTTTTGCTTTCAACAGCAAGGGAGGATCCATGCTCATACCGTCACCCAAATGGCTCGATCAGGGCGCCAATGCCTGGCAGATGGCGGCCGCGACCTTCGTCGCCCTGCAAAGCATTCCAGGCCTGGTCATTCTCTATGGCGGCATCGTCAAGAAGAAGTGGGCGATCAATTCCGCTTTCATGTCGATCTACGCCTTCGTCGCCGTGATGATCGTCTGGGTCCTGTTCGCCTACAACATGGCGTTCGGGCCGCAATGGTTTCCCTTCCTCGGAAAGCCGATGCCGGCGCTCAGCGCAGAATTTCTGACCGGACAGGCCGTTGTTCCGGCCGCTGCCGCGGGCATGCCACCCCTCGCTTTTCCGATGTCGACGATGATGTATTTCCAGTTCGTCTTCGCCGCCATCACGGTGATCATTCTGGCGGGTTCGCTGCTGGGCCGCATGAACTTCAAGGCCTGGGTGGTGTTCTGTCCGCTTTGGATGACGCTGGTTTACACCGTAGGGGCCTTCAGCATCTGGGGCGGTGGCTGGCTGGCCCAGATGGGCGCGCTGGATTTCTCCGGCGGCTACGTCATCCATCTGGCGGCGGCGTCGTCGGCTTTTGTCGCGGCCGCGATCGTGGGGCCCAGAATGCAGGCGGACCGGGATCACTTCCCGCCCAACAGCCTTCTGATGACACTGGCCGGCGCCGGCATCTTGTGGCTGGGCTGGAACGGGTTCAACGGCGGCGACCCCTATTTCGCCAATGCTGATGCTTCGGCCGCGATCGTGAACACCAACATCGCCAGCTGTGTCGGCGTGCTGGTGTGGACCCTCATGGACTCGATGAAATACGGAAAAGCTTCGGTCCTGGGTGCGGTGAACGGCATGATTGCCGGTTTGGTGGCGATCACCCCGGCGGCGGGTTATGTGGACGGTACGGGCGCCCTGATTATCGGCGTTTGCGCCGGCATCGTCCCCTGGGCCAGCATGAACATCCTGCAAAAGACCCAGTTCATGATGAAGGTGGACGATACGCTGGGCGTGTTTTCCACTCATGGCGTGGCTGGCCTGATGGGCGGGCTGCTCACCGGCGTGCTCGCGAACCCGGCGATGATCGAGTATATCGGCACCGGCAAGGATGCGCCGGGCGTCGCGGGTACCGGCCTTCTCTTTGGCAACGCCCATCAGCTTGTCGTGCAGGCGGAGGCTGCGGCCTTCATCATTGTCCTCAATGTCATCGCCACATCGATCATCCTGTTCGTGATCAAGATCTTCGTGCCGCTCAGGATGGACGATGCCACCCTCAAGGTGGGCGATGACGCTGTTCATGGCGAGACCGCTTACGCGATCGGCGCCGAAGGCGACTGACCGGAGCCTGGTCCGTCCCGCGCCGGGCGCAGGTTCGACGCGGGACATCCGGTTCCGGTCACCCCGATGGCGGGGACCTCATGTGCAGCCGAATCTGCCTGTCCACCGATCTTGGTGAAATCAGCAGCCGCTTCGGCCTTGGTAAAAGCAAGGCAAGGCTGAGGCCGCATTGGAATATCGGCCCTGGCAATCTTTTGCCGGTGATGTGTCTGGATCCCCTGCTGCTGTGGCGGAACCTGGACCTGATGCGTTGGGGGTTGATACCGGCTTCGGCAAAGAATCCGGTCATCGTTCGCGCCCATCTCAGCGCCTGGGAGATCGACGGCAGCCTGACCGAGTCCATCATCCGTCCGGGGCGTCGCTGCCTCATTCCCGTGAACAATTTCTATGAATGGCGCCTGACAGATGGCCAGCCCTTTGCCGTGGCACTGGCTGGCCGCCAGGTCATGACGCTCGGCGGCATCTTTGACATCTGGACGTCACCCCAGGGCGAACGCATTGCCTGCTTTGCGCTCTTGACCACGGGCGTCAACGACCTGATGGCGCCCTTGTGCAGGCAGATGCCCGTGATCATCCAGGAGGCCGATTGGAATCTCTGGCTGGGAACAGAAACCTCGCGGGACCGCAGCCTGCGCGATCTGCTGCAGCCCTTTCCCGAAGACCGGCTGACGGTTTGGGCGGTAAGCCGGCGGGTGCGAAACGCCAGGAACGACGATCCGAAAATCCTCGATGCCGTACCCGGTGTCTGACGCTTACCAGCCGTAGCCCAGCGAGAACACGCCGTTATAACTTTGCGAGCGCGACGACACCGCGTCGTCGAATGACAGGCCCGCGGTCAGGCCATAGCGGCTTTGGAATTCCGCCCCCAGCGAGAGTTTCGCGAAGTTCTTGCCGGGTTGGGCGCCATAGGTCGTGAAATCCGAGCCCGGCAGCGCGGCATAGGCCGCCGCGACGTCGAACGAACTGTTGGCGGCATGTTCGAAGGCAAAGCCGTCGGTCAGGTGCAGCACCCAGTTCCTGGCCACCGGCAGGTCGCCGGCGTTGCGCAAGCCGATTTCCACATCCGGCATGTTGACGGTGTGCGATGCATAGCCCAACGCGAAACTGTTGGCGCCTGAGACACCGGTCTCGGTGTAAGCCGAGCTTTGCGCCAGCCGGTCTTCGATCGCCACATAGGGCCTGGCCCAGTCCAGATTGACGCCGGTTTCATAGCGGGCGTCGAAGATCTTGCTGGTGGGGCTTGCCGACAGCGTGTCGGTTTCCGTCGCATTGACGCTGCGCGTTGTATTGATCGAATCATTTCCGAACGCGCCCAGGAAGCTGCCATAGATGCGCGGCGTGTACTGGACCAGGCCATAGATGCCGAACTGATAGGCGGTCGCCTTGCCGTCGCCCAGCCCGCCGCCGACATGGAAGTGGGTCGATCCCACAGAGAGCGCCCCGCCCAGGATCAGATTGGGGCTCAGATGCCAGTCGGCGCCACCGGCAAAGCCCACCGCGCTGGAGGAGAATTTCTGCGACCCTTCGAGGGTGTTTCCATCCACGATATTGCTGCCCGCGAGCAAGGCGAACCAGGCCGTCTGCCCGCTTTGCCGGGTGGTGCTGCGGGGGTTGCGCGGCTGCCCGCCGATATCGGCCAAGTGATCGAACACCGCGTCCTGGAAGGGATTGAACATGGTGTTGCCGACCTGGGCGACGTCGGCGCCCAATTCACCCGCCATCTGCTGGGCGTAGGTACCCAGCGTGGAAGAGGAGACATTGCCCAGATTTTCCAGCGCCTGGGGCAGGGTGTCGCCATGGGCGATGCCCGCATCGATGCCGGCGACCGCATTGGTCTGGTTCAGGGTCGAACCGCTGGGCAAGAGTGGCGACAGCTTGGCCAGGTTGACGGTCAGATAGACATCGTTGGCGTCCTGCGACACCGTCGAGGCGAACTGCGCGGCGCCCGCGGTTGTGGGAAGTGCCGCGGCCGTGAAGCTGCCGCTGACGCCGCCGGCCGCGGTCAGGACCGTCATTTTCTGGCCCAGGATATAAGTGCCATTGGTGCTGGCGACCGAGATCGTGCCGCCCAGGCTCGCAGGTCCGGATGCTGCCAGGGAGGAATAAGAGGTGGACGAGGTATTGATCAGGAAATTGCTGCCACTGGCGAAGGAGATCGGCCCATTGACGTTCAGCGTGCCTGATCCGCTCAAGCCCGGTGCGACCGTGCCGCCGCTGGCCACCGTCACGTTCGACACGGTGCCAGTGCCTGACAAGGTGCCGCCGGAATTCACCGCCACGCCGCTGGAGCTTGTGATCGAACCGGTGACCGACAATGTGCCGCCATTGATGGCGGTGGCGCCGGAATAGGTGTTGGCGCCCGCCAAGGTCTGGGTGCCACCGCTGACCGTTACCCCGCCGGTGCCCGAAATCACGCCGGAGAAGCTGCCGGCGCCATTGGTGATGGCGAGCGTCTGCGCGCCCAGCAAAACCTTGCCCGAACCCGACAGGGAGCTGATCTGGGGCGCGGTTGTCCCGGAAACATCGAACGTGCCGTTGTCCGCGACATTGGAGGAGGTGGCGAGGCTTTTGCCGCTGGCGAGCTGCACGGTGCCGCCGCTGCCGATTGTGGTTGCGCCTGTGTAGGTGTTGGCGCCGCTCAGGATCAAAGTGCCGGTGCCCAGCTGACTAACGCCGCCGCGGCCCGAAATCGCGCCGCTGTAATTGACCGTGTCGGAACGGTCGAAGGCTAGCGTGCCATTGTCGGCCACGTTGCCGGTGATCGAGCCCGTCGTGGCGCCGTTGCCGATCTGAAGGGTACCCGCGGTGATGGTGGTGCCGCCGCTATAACTATTGGTCGCGGTCAGGACGGTGGTGCCGCCGAGCTGGTTGACGCCACCCGCGCCGGTGATGGCCCCACCAAAGGTCGTGGTGCCGGAATAGTTGAAGGCCAGGGTACCGGCATTGGCGATATTGCCGACAATGGTGCCGCCCGTTCCGCCATCGCCCATCTGCAGGGTCGCGCCCGATGCGATTGCGGTGCCGCCGGTATAGGTATTGGTGCCGCTCAGGATCTGGGTGCCGCCGTTGACCGTCAGCCCGCCGCTGCCAGAAATGGTGCCGCTGAAATCGGCCGGGGTCGGCGCTGCGATCGTGTTGCTGGAAACAGCCGGGCCGGCCAGGGTGATATTGTTGGCGCCCAGGGTCACGGCGCCTGATCCCGATAGCGAGGCAAATGTCGGCGAGCTCGAAGCCCCCGATATGTCCAGGGTGCCGCTGTCGGCGACTGTTGCCTGGGAAAGCGTGCCGTTGCCGGAAACCACCAGGGTGGCGCCGCTGGCGATGGTCGTGGTGCCGGTGAAGGTGTTGGCGCCGGTCAAGGTCTCGGTGCCGCCGCTGATGGTCAGGTTGCCACCGCTGCCGGATATCACGCCGGAGAAGGTGCCAGACGCATTGGTCAGGATCAGCGTGTTGCTGCCCAGCGTAACGTTGCCCGAGCCGTTCAGCGAGCTGACATTCACCGAGACGATGTTGCTGAGATTGTTGATCGCGCCGGAAATATCCAGCGTGCCATTATCAACAACCGCGCTGTTGGGAAGCGAATTGAGCGACATCAGGCTGAGGGTGGCGCCGGAATTGATGGCAGTGGTGCCGGTATAGGTACCGGTTCCTGACAGGATCAGTGTGCCGCCGCCGATGGTCACGCCGCCAGGCGGGTTTGTGCCTGTGACGGTACTTTCGATGACGCCGGAAAATGTGGTGACGCTGGTGGCGCCGGGACTGCCGATGGTCAGGGTCTGGGAACCCAACTGCACGATGCCGGTGCCGGAGAGCGACTGGATGGTCGTGCCGCTGGTCTGGGAGATGTCGAACGTGCCGTTGGCGACCACGCCGCTCGAATGCGAAATGTCGCCGCCCGCCAGCAGCTGCAGGGTGCCGGCGGTGATGGTGGTGAGCCCGCTATACATCTGCGTGTTTGAGATCTGGATGGTGCCGCTGATCAGCTGCACCGCGCCGCTGCCGGAAATGACGCCGGTAAGGGACTGGGTATTGGCATAGTCGAAAGCCACGGTGCCGGCGTCAGCGATGTTGCCGACGACCGTGCCGGTGGTGGCGCCGCTGCCGAGCTGCAGCGTCCCCCCCGTCACCGTGGTGCCGCCGGTATAGGTGTTGGTGCCGCTCAGGATCTGGCTGCCGCCGCTTATGACCAGCCCGCCTGTGCCGGAGATCGCGCCGGAGAAAATTCCGCCGGTGCCGGCCGTGATCGCCAGTGTCTGTGCCCCCAGATTGACGGTGCCAGGGCCGACCAGCGATTTGATGGAGCTGGTGGTGCCGCTGGTCGCCGAAATATCGAAGGTGCCGCTATCGGTCAGGCTGGACGAACTGGCGATGCTGCCATTCCCGGACAGGGCAAGCGTTCCGGCATTGATAATGGTGGCGCCGGTATAGGGCTGGGCGGTTGTGAAGGTTACGGTGCCGGCGGACAGGTTGACGTTACCGGCGCCCGAGATGGTGTTGGCGAAAGTGATCGAATCCGTGCGGTTGAAGGTCAGGTTGCCCGCATTGGTGATGTTGCCGACGATCGAACCGGCAGTGTCGTCATTGCCGATCTCCAGCGCGCCACCGGTGGTGATGTTGGTGCCGCCAGTATAGGTGTTGGCGCCGTCAATGACCTCGATGCCGCCGCTGATCGAAAGGCTGCCGGTGCCGGAAATGGAACCGGTGAAGACATTGTTGGCGTCGATGCCGCCGTCGGTGATGGTCAGGGTCTGGCCGCCCAGGATGACATTGCCCGAGCCACCCAGGCTCACGATCTGGGCGGCCCCAGTGGCGCCCGAAATGTTGAGGGTGCCGTTGTTCACCACATACTGGGAGAATGAGATGGAGCCCGATCCGGACAGTGCGAATGTGGCGCCAGAATTGATGGTGGTGGGTCCGGTATAGGTGCTGACGCCGGTGAAGATGATCGCCCCGCCGCCGACCGTGTCCTCGATGGTGAGATTGCCGGGTACGCCTGTGGTGGCGTCGGCACCGATGCCTGAGAAGGTGCCCTGATTGCCGTGGGCGTCGATCATGTTGGCGACCGAGGAGGAGGTCGCCGGCCCCAGGAGGAAATTGTTGGCGTAGGTGCCGGACTTGTCGACTTCCAGGGTGCCGCCCTCAAAATTCGGGGTTGCGCCCGAACCCAGAGTCGAGACATTCACGGTCTGTCCCACATTGATGGTTTGGGCGGCCGCGGCATGGCCCAGGGCCAAGAGGCCCAGGCTGCAGGCTGCGGTGAGAAGGAGGCGGCGCCGGAGGCTGGTGCAAGCCGTGTTGGGGACGCGCGCGGCAACCATTGTAAAGTCCTTAAAGATAATCGCCAAAAACTGCCCCCGAAGGCGTGGCACTACACGCCCGTTGTCGTGAATGTTTCGCAGGAATTTTCCAGCCCCAGAAATCACATACGGCGAGGCCGCGCACCTAAACAAATTGCTGCTAAATGCGCGAATTACTTGGCTTTCATGAAGTCTTTGTCAGTCAGCGTCAGATCGTGCGGCAAACGAGATGCGGCACTCGCTGTGGCGATCGCAGCCCACATCGGACGGCCGCGCGACCTCCGCTCAGCGGGCTGAACAGTCTCGCGCCCGGCGCCGTCTCATCAGCCCGTTACAATTCAAGGTTTTGATGCGCTCGGCTGACATGCGATTCGGGCCTGCTTCGAGCGGCTTGCGGGGCTGGTATTTCCCCGTACCAAACGCTTAAAGTCCGGCCCATTCCAGGAGAGGTACGGATTCATGAAATTGGTAAATCTGGCGGTGGTTCTGGCTTTGGCATCGGCGCCGGCTTATGCGCAGGTCAATGCGGGCGAGCAGAAGCCGGAAGGCAGCATGCCCTTTACCCTGACCCAGGTGACGACCTTCAACCTGCCATGGCGCATGGCCTTCCTGCCCGATGGCCGCATGCTGGTGACGGAGAAGGTTGGCCCCCTGTGGCTGGTTACGCCGGGAGGCCTGAAGCGGCCGGTGACGAATTATCCCGCCGCCCTCTATGGCGGTCAGGGCGGCATGTTGGGCGTCTATGTCTCGCCCAATTTCGCCACCGACCAGACCATCTATCTCACCTATTCGGAGCCGGGCACTCTCGGCGGGATCAGTGGCTCGAGCCTGGCGCTTGCCAAGGCCAAGCTGGTGCTCAATGACAGCGCCACACCGGCGACCGCAACCCTGGAAGACCTGAAGGTGATCTGGCATGACGGCGAACGGGGCCGGGGCGGCCAGTTCGGCGCGGCGCTTGCCTTCGCGCCCGACGGCAAGTCCCTTTTCCTGACCTCCGGCGATCGCCAGCGCTTCACGCCGGCGCAGGATCCCAACCAGCCCCTCGGCAAGGTTCTGCATCTGACGCTGGACGGAAAGCCCGCGCCGGACAATCCGAATTTCGGCAAGACCGGCGCTTCCAGTGTGGGCGTGATCAATCCGCCTGCCGATACCGAAGCCGCCAAGACCGCGCCGGTGGTCTATACCTACCAGTTCCCCGGCAAGAACATGACGCCGTCCGAGACCTGGACGATGGGCCATCGCACGCCCTATGGCCTGGCCTTCGCGCCCGATGGCCGGCTGTGGGAGGCCGAGCATGGTCCGCGCGGCGGCGACGAGCTGAACCTGATCGAAAAGGGCAAGAATTACGGCTGGCCGCTGGTGCGTTTTGCCATGAATTATAATGGCGTGCCGATCCCCGGTTTTGACACCCGCCCCGACCTGCAGAAGCCCGTGATCTATTGGACGCCCATCATCGCGCCGGGCAACATCACCTTCTACAAGGGCAATGTCTTCCCGCAATGGAACGGCTCGATCCTGATGGGCGGCATGGCGACCATGACCCTCAACCGCATCGTCGTGGATGGTGCCACCGCCAAGCCGGCCGAGCGCTGGAGTGTCGGCCACCGTATCCGCGATGTGGAGGTCGCGCCCGACGGCAATGTCTGGCTGCTGGAAGATTCCACCACGGGCGGTCTGTTCAAGCTGACGCCGAAGTAGTGAGGAGCGGCGCGTAAGCGCGTGAGCAGGTCCGGTGGACCTGCGAAAGCGACGAACGCCGCGAGCTTGGGCGAGCGGCCTC
The DNA here is from genome assembly GCA_036488555.1 of Rhizomicrobium sp. Classification (GTDB taxonomy): domain Bacteria; phylum Pseudomonadota; class Alphaproteobacteria; order Micropepsales; family Micropepsaceae; genus Rhizomicrobium. Next base: position 5,517 of record DASXHL010000018.1, on the reverse strand, counting down.
GGGCAGACGGAAAGTTAGTAATAGATTCGAAAAGACGGCGGGTATGCGCGGGCGCATATCCGCCGATTTCGTCTGTGCGGGGCAGATTATCGGGTGGCGATGAGATCCCTGGCGGCAGCCAATGCCCGTGCCGCAGGCAGCCGGCGATAGTCCCATTGCGATTCCGCAGCGGGCGGATTGATGAGCATGGTGGCGTTGGCCTCAAACAGCAGCAGCGAGCCATCCGCGTCCAGGGCGAAATCGACCCCCATATAGTCAAGCCCCATGACCGCGGCGATGTTCGCCAGGGCCGCCATGGCGCGTGGGCCCAGAACCGCCGGCATGTTTTCCAGGAAGCGGCGCTCTTCTGCCCGGTGTGCCTCGCTCACCTGCATGTCGGCCGAAAAATAATGGACTTTCCAATCCGCCGAGATTGCCAGGTGCAGGGGATAGAATACGCCGCCGATGCACATGGCGCGGTATTTCCGCACCAGACCGTCAGAGCCGCGCGCGTCCAGAAATTCGATGGCGAGCAGTTCGTCGCCTGGCAGCATGGCGCGTGCCTCCTCCAGGCCTTTCTGGTCCTCGACCCGCACGAAATGCTGTCCCGTGTGGAAACCGGACGCCCGCAGCAACAGCGGAAAGCCGAAATCGGAAAGGTTTGCGTCCGCGCCGCGCGGGATTCTTTGCATGCGTGGCGCGCGAACGCCGGGCAGTCCGGAAAGTCGTTCCGCGTTGACGGCGCGGCCTGTCTTGCGGACGCGTGCCGGATGATTGACGACGGGTCTGCGGCTTCGCGTGACGACGGCTTCGGCTCCCTCCAACGCTGCCGGACACAGATCGGCATCTCCGATGGTGTTGAAGATCAGGCCATGCGGCGGCAGAGGCAGGTCGGGCCGCTGATATTCCGCATATAAAATCGTGACGTCATGGATGCGGTCGTCCAGGATATGTTGTGTCGGGATGTTGCCGCCCTTGACTGAGACGAGCAGAAGCAGCGGGACGGGCTTTGCCGGGCCGCGACAGGGTTGAGCGACAATCGCCTGTCCCGGAAAGCTCTTGCGCCAGTGCCAGTCCGCGGTTTCCCGGTCGCCCCGATCCTGCGCGATGCGTGCCAGTCCACGATGAGGATCGGTCAGTGTGCCGTCCAGGGCGAGCGCTGCTTCGAGATGCAGCTTCGCGCCGGCAAGATAGCCGTCCTCGAGCAAGAGGCTGCCCAGGTTGATCTGGCCGGTGACGTCACATGGCCAGCGCTCGACCAGTTGCTCGTACACACTGCGCGCCGCGGAGCGATAGCCGCTGCGATGGGCGGCCCGGCCAAGGCCGTGCAGCACCGCAAGATCATCGGGGATCTGCTGCAGCAGCGCGATATAGACGCTAAAGGCTTCAGCGTTTTTGCCTTCATCGGCAAGCTGCCTCGCCTTGTGCAGGAGTTGCGCCGTGGCGTCGCCCGGTCGGCGGGCGGGCGTGAAAGCTTGATGAGGCTGGGCATGCGGCATGGCGTGCGATGGCGAAATGGCCTCGGGATTGATCGGCTTTTTTGGTTAATGGGCGCTTAAATGTTAGGATTACAAAAAAGGGGGGAGCGACCATGGGTCTGGGCAAGGTGCTGAGCGCGGCCCTGGCCATCCCGCTTCTGCTGGCGCTTCCGGCCAGCGCCCAGACGCCACCCGCGGCCCTGCCATTCAGCTTGAAGATGATCGGCCCCGGGCTCTATGCCGCCATCGGTGATGAATCGAATGCCGGGTTCATCGTCGGCGATGACGCGGTGCTGGTGGTTGACAGTTTCTTCGAGCCCGATACGGCCAAAGCCCTGCTGGGCGAAATCCGCAGGATCACGACAAAGCCGGTCCGCTATGTGGTGAACACGCATTACCATGTCGATCACGTCTCAGGTGACCAGGTGTTCAAGGATGCCGGCGCGATCATCATTGCCCATCGCAACGTCCGTGCCTGGATCCGTCCGGAGAACCTGCTTCAGATGAAGGATGCGCCTGATCCGGCATTCAAGGCGCGGATTATGCAGCGGATCGCACAGTTGCCGCTGCCAGACCTGGTCAACGAAAGCCCGATCACCGTCTGGCTTGGCGGCCGCCGCGTCGATATCCGGCCGGCCGAAGGCCATACCGGCAGCGATCTTGTGGTCGGCGTGCCCGACGCCAGGGTGCTGTTCTGCGGTGACCTGCTGTGGCGAATGCCGCCCAATATCGTCGATGGCACGATGAGCAAATGGATCGAAACCGACAGAAGCTTCGAACTGCTGCCGCAAGCCGCATCCATGGTTTTCGTGCCGGGACATGGTGATGTTGCAAGCGTGAAGGACGTCGCCATATTTCGCGGGTATCTGACGGATCTGATGTCGCTGACGGCGGCCGGGCGCAAGGCCGGACTGAAAGATGATGCCCTGGCGGCGGATGTGATTCCCAAGCTCAAGACGTTACATCCAGATTATCCGACACCCACCCGTGTCCTCTCGCGAGAGGTGACGTTCATGGAGCAGGAGCTGGATGGGACCAAGCGCGTGCCGCAGCCTGTGCCGTGATGAGGCGGCATCGCCGTCGGGATTGCGAAAAACATGCTCAAGGCATGTTTTTCGTCCTGGGGCTAAGCCCTCGGATCGCTCGCTCCGCTCGCGCCCACCAACGCCTGCCGGCGTTGGTGTCGAACAAGGGTCCGTAATACCGATCCGGCACCGCCATCCCCGCTGTTCTGTGGTGGTTGAAAGATATCGCCCGCGTCGGCGGGAATGGCGGTGCCGGAGGGATTCGAACCCTCGATACGGCTTTTCAACCGTATAACGGTTTAGCAAACCGCCGCCTTCAGCCTCTCGGCCACAGCACCAACCAGAACTTCGCGCCGCGCTACCAGCCGAAGACCGCCACCATGCCGGGCGGGAAGGGCGCCCTTTTGCCCTAGATCACGGTCTGGCTCAAGGCGGCTTATTGGCTGGTAAATGGCGGAAACGGCCGAATTTTGCCGAAGCTGGCAGCAAATTCGTTGCAGCGCGGCAACGATAGCGGCTTGCCAGCCTTGAGTGAGGGGCGCAGCATCTTCCGGTGACCGGGAAAATTCGGCCGGTTTTGCGCTTTGAGCTCGCGAAGCCCGGTTTCGCGGGGGCCAGGCGCCGGGAGCGTCGGTGGGAGCCGAAGCGACCGTAAAATGGGCGCATCGACCATGCGCCCGTGGAGCAACGAAGGAGCGTCATCATGCAAGTCAGACATATCCTGCATGGCAAGGGCCGCGACGTCGTAAGCATTCTGGGCGGCGCAACCCTGACCGAAGCCGCCAAGCTTCTTACCGACAAGAAGATCGGCGCGCTGGTGGTGAGGGACAAGAACGGCGGATTGAGCGGCATCATTTCCGAGCGCGATCTGGTGCATGCCATCGCCAGAAGCGGCGCGGCCGCGCTGAACGATCAGGTTTCGATGCACATGACGCCAGCGCCAGAGACCTGCTCGGAATGCGACACGGTGGAAAGCGTGATGGAAGTCATGACCCGTGGCCGCTTCCGCCATGTGCCGGTGCTGGATGAGCAGTTCGCGTTATGTGGCATGATTTCCATCGGCGATGTCGTGAAGTCTCGTATCGCCGAGACGGTGAGTGAAGCTGCCGCGCTGCGCGACTATATTTCGGCCGCGGTCTAGGGAACCGCGGTTCCATTGAGGCCATAACTGGGGCAGGAACGGCCGCCGGTTCTGGGCGTTCCTTTGCGCGAGTCCTTCAAGGAGTCTCGCGCCATGAAGTTTCGCATTCTGGCCGCCGTGAGCGGCGTTGCCCTCTCTGCGCTGGTGATTTCGTCACCAGCCGGCGCCCAAGGCAGCTATCCCGCGCCGGGCGAAGACCGCGTCGATGCCAATGGCATGCCCACCACGCATTCCACGCCCCAGGAACAGGCGCAGACGGCGGGACTGAACAACCAGGTCACCGCCACGGACGGTCAGACGCAACCTCCCGGCGGCGCGAATGACGCCCAATACCAGGCGCAGCAGCAGCAATATCAACAGCAACAGCAGCAGTATCAGGATCAGCTGCGCCAGCACGAAGCCGCACAGGAACGCTACGAAGACCGCGCTGCGCGATATGAAAGTCTGCGCGATCGCTATGCCGCCGAACGTGCCGCCTATCATCGCGATCTGTGGCCGGAGCGGCATTGGATTGTCATCGAGCGTGACACCAAGCTGATCGGCGAACGCGTCGAGCTGATCGGTGGCAATCGTGTCGGCACGGTCATTGATACCGCACATACCGCAAATGGCGATGTTGAAGCGCTCCTGGTGCGGCTCGACAATGACAAGGTGGTTTGGATCGACAGTCAGGACATCCGTTACAATCGCGCTGACGGCGTGGTGATGACGGATCTGCGTTTTGACGATCTGCACCACATGGCCGACGAGCGGCTCTGACACGGTCTGCATATGGAGCAAGGGCGCGGGGTTGATATCTGGCGCGCCTTTGTCTTTCTGAGGGAGTGGATTTGCTATCGGGGCGCGGAATTTTTCCCAGCAGAACCAACGCCTTGTCTGTGATTGATCGCGATTTGGCAGATTCGTGGTGCGAAGCGGCCCGTCTTCTGCTCGTTTTCCTGATGGCGCCGTGTGCCGGAAAAGCCTTTGTTTGCAGGCCTTAATTGCTGCGCCGCACATTCTGGCGCCTGCCCGATGTGGCAATCCAGGAGACCGCCTCTATATATAGGGCCATACGGGACCGGCTCCCTGTTCTAGAAAGCCATCCACAGGCCCCTGAAAAAAACCGCTTTTTTAGCGATTTTAGCGTTTGACACGCCGGGACCCCGCACCTATAACCCGCGCCCACGCTGCTTCGCGGCTTGTCTCGCAAGGCGGTGTTATCGTTGAGTTTTGACGTGAAAAACGTCGGACGACGTGCTGTTTGACATTGTGATTTAAGGAAGGGGAACGTGGGCGGCGGCTCGATAAGCCACTCGTGTCCAGAGCCAAGCTTTGGATGCAAACTATCGAGCAGCGACATGAACGCTCGCGTTCTTCTGCAAGACTAAATTGTACAAATGTTCGGTCGGCCGAAAGGTCGGCCAAACCCTAGTCAATCAGTTTTGCGAACACGCAATGGCCGGTTCGCGCCGGCCAAACGAGAGCGTTCAGCGTCGATCTGCACACTAGGATCAAAAACATGAGAGTTTGATCCTGGCTCAGAACGAACGCTGGCGGCAGGCCTCAAACATGCAAGTCTAGGGGGTGCAGCAATGCATCACCGGCGGACGGGTGCGTAACGCGTGGGAATATACCTATTGGTTCGGAACAACTGCGGGAAACTGCAGCTAATACCGAATGTGCCCTCACGGGGAAAGATTTATCGCCAATGGATTAGCCCGCGTCCGATTAGCTAGTTGGTGGGGTAAAAGCTCACCAAGGCTCCGATCGGTAGCTGTTCTGAGAGGAAGATCAGCCACACTGGGACTGAGACACGGCCCAGACTCCTACGGGAGGCAGCAGTTGGGAATCTTGGACAATGGGGGAAACCCTGATCCAGCCATGCCGCGTGAGTGATGAAGGCCTTCGGGTT
>DASXHL010000040.1:0-51799 GCA_036488555.1 Rhizomicrobium sp. | reverse complement strand
TCCAGCACCTTGGCCTTCACCGTCTGGCCCTTTTCGTAGGCCTTGATGGCGTCCTCGCCCGCTTCGGACCAGCTGAGGTCCGAAAGATGGACCATGCCGTCGATCTCGTTGTCGATGCCGATGAACAGGCCGAACTCGGTGATCGACTTGATCTCGCCCTCGACAGTGCTGCCCACCGGATGGTTGGCGGCGACGGCGTTCCAGGGATTTTCCTGGGTCTGCTTCAGGCCCAGGCTGACGCGCTCCTTCTCGACGTCGATGTCCAGTACCTTGGCCTTGACGGTCTGACCCTTCTCATAAGTCTTGATGGCTTCCTCGCCCGGCTTGGACCAGGAAAGGTCTGACAGGTGGACCATGCCGTCGATGTCGGCATCCAGGCCGATGAACAGGCCGAACTCGGTGATCGACTTGATCTCGCCCTCGATCACGCTGCCGGCAGGATGGCTGGTGGTGAAGGCGGTCCAGGGATTCTCCTGGGTCTGCTTGAGGCCGAGGCTGATGCGGCGCTTGTTGGAATCCACTTCCAGCACCGCCACGTCCACTTCCGTGCCGGGAGTGACCAGCTTGGAGGGGGCCGTGTTCTTCTTGACCCAGGACATCTCGCTGACATGGACCAGGCCTTCCACACCCGGTTCCAGCTCCACGAAGGCGCCGTAGTCGGTGACATTGGTGACCTTGCCCTTGAACTGCACGCCCACGGGATACTTGGCGGCGACGCCTTCCCAGGGATCGGTCTGGAGCTGCTTCATGCCCAGGCTGATGCGCTGGGTCTCATGGTTGATCTTGATGATCTGGACGGTGACGGTCTGGCCCACCGACAGCACTTCGGTCGGGTGGGAGACGCGGCGCCAGGCGATGTCGGTGACATGCAGGAGCCCGTCCACCCCGCCCAGGTCCACGAAGGCGCCGTAATCGGTGATGTTCTTCACCACGCCTTCCACGACCTGCTTTTCCTGCAGGCTCGCAACCAGCGAGGTGCGTTCCTCGGCGCGGCGCTCTTCCAGAACGGCGCGACGCGACACCACGATATTGCCGCGGCGGCGGTCCATTTTCAGGATCTGGAACAGCTGGGCCTGGTTCATCAGCGGACCGACGTCGCGCATGGGGCGCACGTCAACCTGCGAACCGGGCAGGAAGGCCACGGCGCCATCCAGGTCCACGGTGAAGCCGCCCTTGACGCGGCCGAAAATCACACCGGTGACGCGGGTCTGCTCATTGAAGGCCCGTTCCAGCTTGATCCAGCTTTCTTCGCGCCGCGCCTTGTCGCGCGACAGCACGGCTTCGCCCAGGGCGTTCTCGACACGCTCAAGATACACTTCGACGGTGTCGCCGACCTTGATGTCGGCGGGCACGCCCGGCATGGCAAATTCTTTCAGGGAAATGCGGCCCTCGGTCTTGAGGCCAACATCCACCATGGCGAAATCGTTCTCGATGGAGACGATGGTGCCCTTGATGACCGAGCCTTCCTGGGGGCTCTGGGTTTCAAAACTCTGCTCCAGCATCGCCGCGAAGTCTTCGCGGGAGGGCGTGGCAATGGAGCTTTCGGTACGTTCCTTGGTAGCGGCGCGAGCCATTCAGAAATCCTATGTGTGCGTTCATGCCAACCGGCGTGAACCGGCGGACTTCCCATTGGCCCCCTCATGAAAAAGAGGCCGCGCGGGCGGGTTGATTTTGGAGAAGTAAGCGGGATGCCCGAAAGGCCGCCGGGCCTCCTTAGCCCCTGTGGCGATCCTTGAGCGCGCCTTCCACCTTGGAAGAAACCAGGGCGAGGGCTGCCGCGAACGCCGCGTCTATACCCAAATCGGAGGTATCCAGCAAGTCGGCGTCGGGGGCCTGCTTCAGGGGAGCGATGGGGCGGGATTTGTCGGCCGCATCCCGGGCGTTGAGTTCGGCCAGCACATCCTGCTCGGCCCGGCGGATGTTCATGGTCTTGAGCTCGTTCCAGCGGCGGCGGGCGCGCACCTCGGGGCGGGCATCGACATAAAGCTTGGCCGTGGCGGTGGGGCAGATGACGGTGCCGATGTCGCGCCCGTCCATCACCGCGCCGGGGCTGCCGCCCGGGGGGATGGCGAGAAAGTTCCGCTGGAAGTCCAGCAAAGCCGAGCGCACTGCCGGGATGGCGGCGACATGGGAAGCCGCCTTGCCGACAATATCGGTGCGGATGGCGGGGTCGCCGGCCCGGCTGAGATCCATGGTCTGGGCGCCCCTGACCGCATCCGCTTCATTGGCAGGATCCCCCTCGGCTTCCAGCACGGCCAGCGCGGTCAATCGATAGAGCGCGCCGGAATCCAGATGGGCAAAACCGAAATGCGCAGCCAACCTTTTGGCCAAGGTACCCTTGCCGCTCGCGGCGGTGCCATCGACGGCGATCACGATGCTCATTCGCGTCCCTCTTCGGACGCTTCCATAATCGCGCCGAGGCCCGCCATCAAATCGCGGTATTCGGGGAATGAGGTGGCGATCATGGTGACATCATCCACCGTCACCGGCTTCTCACTGGCAAGTCCCATGGTGAGGAAGCTCATGGCGATGCGGTGATCCATGTGCGTGGCGACAGTGCCACCGCCCACGACCAGTCCCCCCTCAACGATCAGGTCGTCGCCTTCGATGGTGTGACGCACCCCATTGGCGGCAAGACCAGCCGCCACCGCCGCCAGACGGTCGCTTTCCTTGACCCGCAGTTCCTCAAGCCCGCGCATCGCGGTCTTGCCATGGGCGAAGCTGGCTGCCACCGACAAGACCGGGTATTCGTCGATCATTGAAGGCGCGCGCGACGCCGGCACCTCAACGCCATGCAGGCGCGAATGGCGCACCACCAGGTCGCCTATTTCCTCGCCGCCACTGGTGCGACGGTTCCGGGACTCTATTTGAGCTCCCATTTCCATCAGCGTTTCAAGCAACCCCGTACGCCGCTCATTTAGTAAAATGCCCGGAAGTTCGATCTCTGATCCCGGTACGATCAATGCCGCCACAATGGCGAAAGCGGCCGAGGATGGATCACGCGGCACTTCAACATTGCACCCCACCAGTTTGGCGGGCCCTCGCACTATGATCCGCTCTCCAGTGCCCGGGCTCGGTTCAGGAAGGACGTGAATTTCAGCACCAAAAGCGCGCAGCATCCTTTCCGTATGATCTCTGGTGAAAACCGACTGGCTAATAACGCTTTCGCCCTTCGCGTTTAACGCCGCCAGCAGCAAGGCTGATTTCACCTGGGCGGAAGCCGTGGCGACATGAACGGTCGCGGACTTGGCCTCCCTCGCCCCGTGCAGGGTCAGCGGCATCAGCGCCTTGGCGCCCTGCCCCTCATAAGTGACGCCGAACGCCTTGAGCGGATCCACCACCCGCGCCATAGGACGCGAACGCAGGGAAGCGTCGCCCGTGAACACCGCGGTAATGGGCGTGGTCGCCATCGCCCCCATCACCAGGCGTGAGCCGGTGCCGGAATTGCCGAAATCCAGTTCCGATCTGGGGCCTTTCCAATTGCCGACCCCGGTTCCCACCACCCGCCAGCGCCCGGGACCTTCGGCGGTCAGTTCGGCACCGAACCCGCGCAGGGCTCCTGCTGTGGAATGGACGTCGCCGGACTCCAAAAGCCCGGAAATGCGGGTTTCTCCCTCCGCCAGGGCGCCCAGGATCAGGGCTCGCTGGGAAATGGATTTGTCGCCGGGCATCTGGGCGATGCCCTTCAGGGGGCCGGCGCGGCGGGCGGTCAAGGGGAGCGGATTGGCGTTGTGCATCAGGGGCTTCAAAAGACCTTTACAGGCGGGGCTACCCGTGGCAAACGCGCCCCTCCGACAACCCCTTCTTCACGGGAAGCACATCTTGGTCAAGGCAGATCTTGGAACCAAACGGGCATGTCCCAGCTGCAATGCGCGGTTTTACGACCTCGCCAAGCGGCCGATCGAATGCCCCAAATGCGGTTTCAGCTATGAGCCGGAAGCGCTGTTCAAGCAGCGCCGGAGCCGTGCCGTCGAGACCGCCGAGGCGAGCGTGATCAATGCCGCCGACACCGAGGACGAGGAGGAAGACGACGAGGATGAGGACAATGAGTCCGAATCCGAGGAAGAGGAAGAAGTCGAGACCGTCCAGGAAGCACCGCTGAACGTGACGGCCACCGGCGAGGACGAGGACGAGGACACCGAGGAAGAGGAAGCCGAGGCGGAATCGGGCATGTCCGTGGTGGACGCTGATGAGGCCGAAGGCATCGAGGATATCGAGGTCGAGGACGACGAGGACGAGGAAGACGACGATCTGCTCGGCGAAGTGGAAGACGAGGAAGAAGATGTGAGTGGCATCATCGACCATGGCGTTTCCAAGGACGAGAGCTAGGCTTTCTCCAGAGTTTTGACTTTTTGTTTGGTCGCATTGCCCGACGAAAAACGAAGTACGTTTTTTCTGGCAATGGGATGGGGGATCGGATACCAGACCGCTCCCTGATTGGTACGGGGCCATAGCTCAGCTGGGAGAGCGCCTGCATGGCATGCAGGAGGTCAGCGGTTCGATCCCGCTTGGCTCCACCATTTCTTTCAATCGCTGCGCGATTGAAAGAAATGCCAAGCGCCCGCGCGCGGCAGCGACTTGAGCGGGCGCGCGGCAGACGAAAACACCGACCGAAAAACCAGTGCAATTTGGACATCCGCCCGGACGCCGCGAAGGAGCGCAGGCGACCGCGGCAAATCCACTTGTATCCGCCTATTCGAGGGGCCACCTTTCGGGGATGACCAAGCCGACCACCCTTTCTCCCCGCCAGATCGAGCTCATCGCCAAGGCGCTGGCCGAACCGCGCCGAGTGGAGATGCTGCGCAAGATCGGCGCCTGCGACAGCTCCACGCCCTGCAGCGCGCTTCAGGCCGACAGCGGCATCACTGCCGCCACCCTCTCCCATCACATGAAGGAGCTGGAGAATGCCGGGCTGGTGGAGATCAGCCGCGAGGGAAAATTCGCTTATCTCAAGCTCAACCGCCCGGTGCTGGACGCCTATCTGGCCGAGCTTGCCCGCATCTAGCGCCTAGTCTCCGCCGGCCTTGCCCGGCTGATACCAATGGAGGTTTCCAGGCCTGGCGTTGATCGCAAGGCGGGTGGACATGCCCTCACCGCCCGATGTCACGCGGTGAAAGCGTCCCACAGGCGCGAAAACCACATCGCCTTCCTCTGCCGAGAAGGGACGTTCGCCCTCGATCAGGAAATTCTCCCTGCCCTCCAGCACGAACCAGAACCCGGGATAGTTGGCGCGGAAATGGCCCCAATCGGTGTCAGGCGGGAGGGCCTGCGGCATCCCGCGGAAGACTTCCACCGACATGTAGGGATCTTTCAGGAAAGTGGTCGGTGGCGGATGACCGTCCTGGACCACGTCCTTCTGGAAGTCGAGGAACGGCCTGTTGACGGCGTCATAGCTGCCGCGGCCCTTGAAGCTCGCCTTGATGTAGCTGAGCCCGCGCTGCGGCACGGGTGTTTCCGAGATCGGGAGTATGGGGGGCTCCGCCGGCGTGACCTCAAAGCGCAGCGACGGCTCGCTGCCAACGGTCTCAAGCACGAAAGATGTGCGGGCGGGCACCTGAACCAGAAAGCCTTTCGCAGCCACGAAAGGCGCTTCCCCCTCGATCCGGAAGCGGACCTGCCCCGCTTCAATCACCCAGAAGCTGCGGTCGTCGGAAAACATGATGGGCTGGGTGCTTTTGCTTGGCGCCATGGAAACATAGCGGGCGACGAAACTTGGCGTATCGGCGACGGGTTCGGACCAGTCCGCCTCCGCGGCGTGGCGAGCGCGAATGTCGGACAGTCTCCAGAGCGGGCGGTTGGGGGCGGTATAAGGCACAGGCTGCGCTGGCCTGGGCGCCCAGGCGGTCGTAGCCGCGGTCTGCGCAAACCCCGCTGCCGGGGACAGGAGCGCAGAAGCCGCCAGCATATGAACCGGCCAACGCCATTTCCAGGACCGCATCGCGAAACCTCCAGCGCAAAGCGCGGCGAAGGTACGCGACTCCCGCCTTCATTGGCAGACCGCCTAAGCCCTAAGGGGCAGTCGTGACCGTCGTGAATTGTGGATTGACCTGGTTGTTGCTACCGCTGCCATTGCTGCTGGCGGTTGTGGCCACGATCACCACGGCGATGATGGCGCCCGTGCCGATCAGCGCCACGCCCGTGCGCGCCTGCTGCGCGACATGCACACCTGCCGATCGGCCAGGTTTCAGCGGTGGAGATGCGGGCGCTGGACGCTGGTCCTGCGCAGCCGCAGGCCACACCCAAAGCAGGCTTGCGGCAATGATCGCCGCCGAAAACCGAATCCCGTTCATCCCCGACTCGTAAGACCTTATGCAATATAAAGAACCTGACGGGATTGCGACGAAAACCCTACGCCCCCTTGAAAGCTGGGATCATCACTACGATGTTTGTCGAACTATCAAATTATTTGGGAGATAAGCATGGGCAAGTTGCAAGGTAAAGTTGCGGTGGTGACGGGGGCCTCCAAGGGCATCGGCGCAGGTATCGCCAGATCGCTGGCCGAGGCAGGCGCATCCGTGGTGGTTAATTACGCCTCCGACAAGGCGGGCGCCGAGAAGGCGGTCGCCGATATCAAGGCCAAGGGCGGCAACGCCGTTGCGGTCCAAGGCGACGTATCCAAGGCGGCTGACGTGAAGCGGCTGTTCGAGGAAACGCGCAAGGCGTTCGGCAAGCTGGACGTGCTGGTGAACAATGCCGGCGTGTACAAGTTCGTGCCCCTGGAGCAGATCGACGAAGCCGAATATCAGCGCCAGTTCGGGATCAATGTCTGGGGCACCATCCAGGCGACGCGCGAGGCCCTGCCGTTGTTCGGGCCGCAAGGCGGCAGCGTGATCAATATTTCCTCCATCGTCAGCCGCATGGGTATCCCCGGTTCATCCGTCTATGCCGGCACCAAAGGGGCGGTGGACACCATCACCCAGGTGCTGGCGTCCGAACTGGGTCCGCGCAATATCCGGGTCAACTCCATCAATCCCGGCATGATTGAAAGCGAAGGCACCCACACAGCGGGCTTCATCGGCAGCGATTTCCAGAAGAATGTCGAAGCCCAGGCACCGCTCGGCCGCATCGGTCAGCCCGAAGACGTCGCCAAGGTTGCGGTGTTTCTGGCCAGCGATGACTCAGGCTGGCTGACGGGAGAGCGTATTTCGGCGTCTGGCGGTCATCGCTAGACGCGGATCGTCGAGTTGAACTTGGCGCATGCTCCGTCTATGACGGGGCATGCGTTTTTCCGGCAAACATGTGGTGGTGACGGGCGCGGCCTCCGGCTTGGGGCTGGCGATCGCAAAGGCGGCCGAAGCCGAAGGTGCCACCGTCACGGCCATCGACAGGGCGGCCTCGCCCTTCGCAAACAATCATATCTGCGATATCGCCGACGAGGACCAGGTCAAACGCGCGCTCTCGGGCCTTTCGCGGCTGGACGCGGTGGTCAACAGCGCGGGCATCGCGCGCCGCGCCAAGGTCGATGAAACTGACATGGCCGATTTCGACGCGGTAATGGCGGTGAATGTGCGCGGCGCCTTCCTGGTGTCGAAATACGCTCTGCCCCATTTGCGCGCGCATGGCGGCGCCATCCTGCATCTGTCGTCAGGCGTGGCGACCACGGGCACCCGCAACCGTGCCGCCTATACCGCCAGCAAGGGCGCGGTCCTGTCGCTTACCCGCAACATGGCGCTGGATTATGCCGCCGACAGGGTCAGGGTGAACTGCCTGTGCCCCGGCTTCGTCGACACGCCGCTGTTGGCGAGCATGTCGGCAGAGCGCCGCGCCAGGTTGGCAGCGCTGCATCCCCTGGGCCGCATGGGCGAGGTTGGCGACATCGCGCCGATGGCGCTGTTCCTGATTTCCGACCAGGCGTCCTGGATCACCGGCCAGGCGATCGCAGTCGATGGCGGTTACAATGTGGGCCACAGGGACGACATTTAGGGCTGCATTCCGGGTCCGACACAATTAGAACAAGACTGTTTTCTAGACCCGGCAGTACATTTCCCGCGCCCGTTTCCCGGATCCGCCGTCCTTGACCGCCCTGATCGACGCACGCTCGCTTCCCGATGCCACGGTGCTCACGCCCGACCTTGCCATCATCGGCGGTGGGCCTGCGGGCATTTCGCTGGCGCTGGCGCTGGCGAACAGCAAGCTCAGCATCGCGCTGCTGGAATCCGGCAGCATGAATTTCGATCCCAAGGTGCAGAACATGTATGCCGGCCGTGAAACCGGCGTGCGCTACACCGCGCTGGACGCCGGCCGGCTGCGTTTCCTGGGCGGTAGCAGCAATCACTGGGGCGGCTATTGCCGGCCGCTGGATGAAATCGATTTCGAAAGCCGTGATTGGCTTGCCCATTCCGGCTGGCCCTTCCCGCGCACGGCGATCGAACCGTATTTCGCGCGCGCGCAGATGCTGTGCGAGGCCGGTCCCTGGATCTACGACAAGGGCGCGAGCGCGGTCTCCGCGCCGCTGATGCAATTGGGACCGGGTGGCCTCTACACCAGCTGGTTCCAATTCTCCAAGACCCGCGACAGCGTGTTGCCCACCTATTTCGGCCATCGCTACGAGCAGGAGCTGCGCGCGGCCAAAAACGTCTCGCCCTACACCCACGCCAATGTCACCGGCATCCGTCTCGCATCCAATGGGCAGACGGTGGAGCGGCTGGAGATGGCGACCCTGAACGCGGCCGGCGCGCCGGACAAGCGCTTTACGGTAAGGCCGCGCATGGTTGTGCTGGCGGCGGGCGCGATGGAAAATGCGCGGCTGCTGCTGGTTTCCAACGATGTGGTGAAGCCGGGCATCGGCAACCAGAATGATCTGGTGGGGCGCTTCTTCGCCGATCATCCCATTCCGCGCGATGTCGCCACCCTGGTGGCGTTCGGTGGCGCTCTGCCTGCCTGCTATGGCACCACCGTCACCCTGGACAATGGCGCGATCATGCGGGCGGCGATTTCGCCCACGGCCAAGTTCTGCCGGGCCAGCAAGGTGGTGGGTTCGCTGACCACGGTGGAGAATACGGTCGATCTGGACGAGACCGGCAAGGCCGCGGTGATCACCACCGCGCTGGCGCTGGGCGTGGATGCCTCCAATGCCAAAGCCTATTCCCTGGGCTGCGGCATGGAGCTTCAGCCCGATCCCGACCGCCGGCTGACACTGACGCAGGAGAAGGACGCGCTGGGCCTGCCGCGGCTGAAGCTCGATATGCGCATTGCCGATGCCGACTTCGCGCTTTACAGAAAGACACTGGTTGAACTGGGCCGCCAGCTGCTGGCGTCGCGGGCTGGCATGCTGCGGATCAATTATAGCCGCCGCGAGCAATGGCTGGGCGCCATGGACTGGGGCAATCACCATCTGGGCACCACCCGGATGAGCAACGATCCCAGACAGGGCGTGGTGAATGCCGACAGCCAGGTGCACGGCGTGTCCAATCTCTATGTCGCGGGCAGTTCGGTATTTCCCACCTATGGTTCGTCCAATCCCACCCTCAACCTGATCGCACTGACCTTGCGGCTGGGCGACCATCTCAAGAAGGTGATGGCATGAAGCGCCGTGCCTTGATCGGTGGCGTGGTCGCAGCAGGCGCCGCAATGATGGCCGGCGTCTATCGCTTCACCGACCTGTTCGTGAAGCACTATCCGCCCACGCCCTACGACGATCTTCTGGGACAACTCACCGACCGCGAGCAAGCGGCCAAACTGGGCGCAAAAGTCGGCGCGTTTGATGTTCCGGTCCGTGCGGCGCAGCTGCGCGCCAGCCTGCAGGGCCAGACATTGACTGCCATGGCCGGTGCAGACATCGCCGCCAGCCGCATGGTGGAAGTGGATGGCTGGGTCCTGCCGCAGACCGTGGCGTGGCTGTCGGCGCTGGCGGCCAGGGCCTAAGCGGGTTTCGCCGGGATCAGGCCGCGCAGGGAATTGCCCAGCCAGATTTCGCCACGCAAATCATCGGGCGTGAGTATGGCCTCGCGCGCCTCGCCGCGCGCGATCAGTTCGGCGCGCAGAATGCCCGGCAGCAATCCCGCCGTCAGTGGCGGAGTGAGCAAAACACCATCACGACGGATGAAGATGTTGCTGCGTGCGCCTTCGGTCAGTTCGCCACGCTCGTTGCGGAACACGATCTCGTCGCAGCCGGGATGATCGCGGTCGTACAATTCCCGCCAGCTGGTTTTGTGGCGCAGCAGCAGGTCGCCGCTCTGTGTGGGCACCGGTGAAATCCTGTAAGTCCAGTGCGGCGGGTTGGACGGCAGGTCATGGGCCGTGGCCAGATGCTGCCCCGCCTCGTCCAGCATCAGCCGCACGCGCGAGGCACCTGCCCTGCCCTGGATGGCGGCATCCAGCGCGACCCGCGCCGCCTCCTGGTCAAACGGAAAGCCCAGTGCCAATGCCGACGCCTGCATGCGCGCCAGATGCTGCTTGAGCCGGACAAAGCCGTTCTCGTGCCGCAGTGTCTCGATCAGCAACAGCGGCTTGCGAGCCGCCTCAAAGAAACGGGCCTTGACCATGCATTCGGCATATTCGCTGGTCATCTGGGAATCCTGCACCACGCCGCCGCCGATCCCCAATTCGCCCTGGCTGCCCGCGATTGTCAGCGTGCGGATGGCGACATTGAAACGGGCCGAGCCGTCAGGTGCGAAGTGTCCGACCGCGCCGCAATAGGCGCCGCGTCGCGAAGTCTCCAGCTCGCGCAGGATTTCCATGGCGCGGATCTTGGGCGCGCCGGTGACCGAACCGCAGGGAAACAGCGCGCGCAAAATATCGGCGATGCCCGCATCCGCGCGTTTCTGCGCCTGCACGGTGGAAACCATGGCGTGCAGGGTGGGATAGGTTTCGACCTTGAACAGGTCACCGACCTCGACACTGCCGACTTCGGCGATGCGGCCAAGGTCGTTGCGGATCAGGTCCACGATCATCAGATTCTCAGCGCGGTCCTTGGCGCTGTCGGCAAGCCGGACACGTTCGCCCGCTTCGTCGCCGCCTCGCGCGAGCGTGCCCTTCATCGGCCGCGCCGTCATCGCGCCATTTGCCGTCAGCTCGAAAAACAATTCCGGCGACAGGCTGACGATCTGACGCTCGCCGTCATCCACGAAGCCACAATGGGGAGCAGCGCTAGCCGCGCACAGGCTTTCATACAGCGCGTGCGCATCGCCCAGGAACGGGAAGCGTGCACGGAAACTGAGATTGGCCTGATAGATGTCGCCGGCGGCGATATAGGCCTTCACCTTGGCAAACCGCGCCCCATAGGCTGCTTCGTCCCATTCCGGCGTGAGCGGCCCGGCATAGGCGCGGCCTTGAGGAACCGGTGCCTCCGGCCGGGGCGCCTCAAAGACCCCCAGGCGCAACAGCGGGCCCGCTGGTGGCGGTCCCAGCCGGGGTTCCAGGACGTAGCCCAGCTCATAGCTCAACCAGCCCGCGACATGGCCCCCCTTGGCCAAAGCAGCCTCCACGGCAGCCAATGCTGCCGGCACCCGGGCGGGGGTGTCGGCCCAAATCACCTCCAGCGGGGCGGAAAAGACGCGTCGCGGGCCGTCATCCAGGATCACCAGCATGGAGGGGTTTTGCCTGTCCCAAAGCCCGGGTTCAACGCCCGGAACCGGGAACAACCGGCGATTGTTCCCAACCCTTTGGCTCACCTTGAATACTGGTTCCGCCACCCCATGTTTGTTCTACCGGTCGCCCATTCTGGGGTCCGGGCAGCCGCTCAAAGGAGGGCTGGACATGAACAGACAAACGATCTTCGCGAGCCCCTATCTCTTGGGCTTCGACCATCTGGAAAGGCTGTTGGAACGTACGGCCCGCACGGCGGGCGATTCCTATCCGCCCTACAATATCGAGGAACTTGAAGACGGCGGCCTTCGCATCACGCTTGCGGTGGCAGGCTTTTCAAAAGAAGAGCTTAGCGTCACCGAGGAGGACCGCCAGCTGGTGGTCCGCGGGCGTCAGGCGGAGGCCAACGGCAAAACGTTCCTTCACCGTGGCATTGCGGCGCGACAATTTTTGCGCAGCTTCGTCCTGGCTGATGGCATCGAAGTCACCGCTGCCGCGTTGGCAAATGGATTGTTGAAGATCGATTTGGCTCGCAAGCCGGTTCAAGCCAACGTGCGGGCAATAGACATCAGGACTGGAGGTTGACATGACGGACAGATTTGAGAGCGACGACCTGGAAGACGGCAAATTTGCGGCAGGCCGCATTGCCTATATCAAGCCGACGGGCAGCGAAGAGGCGCACCGTCTTGGCCTGATCCCGGCCAATATCGATCTGCCCGATGGCATGAAGCTCTATGTTCTGCATGCCGAGGATGGCAGCGTGCTTGGCTTCACCGACGGATATGCCAGCGCCTATGGCGCGGCGGTGCAGAACGAGCTGACGCCGGTGAGCGTCCACTAGGGCGCGCGACAAGAAAACAGAAAGCCGCGGGCGTGACGGCCCGCGGCTTTTTTGTTTATGGTGGCGCCATGCGCCAGATCCTTTCTGCCCTCGCCCTTTGCTTCTCCGCCACCGCTGCTTTCGCACAGGACGCGAACACGACACCGTCGCCCGCGGCACCTCCGCCCGGAGGTTCAGCTAGCGACAGCGTACCGAACGCCGCGCCGGCACCTGCGCCCCAGGCCGTGGCGCCTGCCCCCGTCAATCCGCCCATGACGGGTCCCAAGGTACTGATCTCGACCTCCATGGGCGACATCACGCTTCAGCTCGATTCCGTCCGCGCGCCCAAGACCGTGGCCAATGTGCTGCGCTATGTGAAAGAGAAGCATTACGACAACACCGCCTACTACCGGGTCGCCAAAGGCTTTGTGATCCAGATGGGCAGCTTCGATGCCAAGGGCAAACCCCATGGCATCCATCCCGGCCCGGTACCGTTGGAGGCCAATAACGGTCTTTCCAACCTGCGCGGCACGGTAGCGATGGCGCGGGCGGACGCGCCCGACAGCGCCACGGCCGAGTTCTTCATCAACCTGGATGACAATGTGCGGCTGAACCATGCCGCCGACGATCCCGGCAACACCACCGGTTATGCGGTCTTCGGCCAAGTGATATCGGGCATGGATGTGGTGGACGCGATCGGCAATGTGCCCACGGGTGATAACGGCCCGATGCCCGGTCAGGCGCCGGTGACGCCAATTGTCGTCAAGAAGGTGACACTGCTCAAATAAGGCGCGCAGTATTTGGCCAGCTTTTCTAATTCGCTGCGCTCACAAGAAAAGCTAGGCCAAAGGCAAGCGCCTCAGGCAGCAGCCGTGCCGGCGCCGTTCTTGTCACCGATCAGAATGGCATACAGCGCTTCAGTCGATTTCGCGGCGCGCAACTTTTCACACACAACCTTGTCGCGCAGGAGGCGCGAGACCCGCGCCAGGGCTTTCAGGTGATCGGCGCCGGCGTTTTCCGGCGCCAGCAGCATGAACACCAGGTCCACCGGCTGGCTGTCCACCGCCTCATAATCGAGAGGCGTTTCCAGGCGCGCGAAAATGCCCGTGATCGTCTTGGCTTCGGCCATGCGGCCATGGGGAATGGCGATGCCGGCGCCCACGCCGGTGGTGCCCAGGCGCTCGCGTTCCACGAGAGTCTCGAAAATCCGGCGCTCCGACAGCTTGGTCAGGACATGGGCGCGCGACGCCAGTTCCTGCAAAAGCTGCTTCTTGGACTGCACCTTCAAGCCGGCGAGAACGGCATCGGGCGCAAGCAGATCGGCAATGTTCATCAAGAATCCCGGTGGTGAGCGGAAGTTCGGTTCGCCCCTGTCCGGGGGGCCCTGCCCAAAAGCGGCGGGTTCATAGGCCGGTGCCCCGGTAAAGTCAATCTTGACTTAACGGCCATACTTAACGGGCGGCGAAAGCCGGGCTGGTGCCGGCCTTGAGGCGGCGGCGCTCCACCGAAGAAGGGATACGCAGCGCCTCGCGATACTTGGCCACGGTGCGGCGCGCAATGTTCACACCATCCGCGGTAAGCAGGGAAACGATGCGGTCGTCCGACAGGATTTCGCGCGGTTCCTCATTCTCGATCATTTCACGGATGCGGTCGCGCACCGCCTCGGCCGAATGCGATTCGGCGCCGTTCACCGACTGGATCGAGGCGGTGAAGAAATATTTGAGCTCGAACAGGCCGCGCGGGGTGGCGATGTATTTGTTGGAGGTGACGCGGCTGACCGTCGATTCATGCATCGAAATCGCGTCGGCGATGATTCGCAGATTGAGCGGCCTGAGGTGCCGCACGCCATGGGTGAGGAACGCGTCCTGGTGGCGCACGATCTCGCTCGCCACCTTGAGGATCGTCTTGGCGCGCTGGTCCAGGCTTTTGACCAGCCAGTTGGCGTTGTTGAGGCAGTCGGCGAGGTAGTTCTTGCAGTCCTTGTCGCGCGCAGTTTTGGAGACGGTGCCGTAATATTGGTTGTTGACCAGAAGGCGCGGCAGGGTGTCGGAATTCAGTTCCACAAGCCAGCTGCCGTCCGGGCCCTCCCTGACGAAGACATCGGGTACCACAGGCGTGACCGGCTCACTGCCGAAGGCAAGACCGGGCTTGGGATTGAGCAGGCGGACTTCGGCGATCATGTCGGCGATGTCTTCGGCATCGACGCCGCAGATCGCCGTGAGCTGGCTGATGTCGCGGCGCGCCACCAGATCGAGACGGGTGAGAAGCGCCTCCATCGCCGGATCGAGCCGGTCCTTGGCCTTGAGCTGCAGGCCCAGGCACTCCGCCAGGTCGCGGGCGCCCACCCCAACCGGATCGAACCCCTGCAGCACGCCCAGAACCGCCTGCACGTCTTCCAATTCGCAGCCTAGCCGCGTCGCCACGTCCATCAGATCGGCGCGCACATAGCCGGTCTCATCCACCGCATCGATGAGTGCCACAAGGATCATGCGGTCCTCGGGCAAAAGCGCGGCGATGGACAGCTGGCTTTCCAGATGGTCCTTGAGCGAGGCCTCCGCCGTGAGGGTGGATTCCAGACCATCCTCGCCTTCATAGGCGTTGCCTGACTTGACCGTTGTCCAGTCGGTCAGCGAACTGGTCTGCGGTCCCTCCGCGGCTTTGGCGCGCGGCTCGCCCTCGTCATACATGTTGTCATGTGCGGCCTCGTCGAGCTCGGAGGCGCGGGAGAAGTCATCGCGGGACAGGACTTCGTCGGCGCGTTCGCCGGCAGCGCTCTGCGCCTGCGCCTCGGGCGCGTCGGCGACGGGAGCGGCCTCGCGGTCGTCGCGCTCAAGAAGCGGATTGCGCTCCAGTTCCTGCTCGCAATATTCGGCCAGCTCGATATTGGACAGCTGCAGGAGCTTGATCGCCTGCTGCAGTTGCGGCGTCATGACCAGAGACTGGCCCTGCCGTATCTCTAGTCTTTGACCAACCCCAGCCATGGCGCCCTATAAGGTGAACTTTTCCCCGAGATAGACACGCCGCACATCGCGGTCGTTGACGATCTCGGCAGGCGTGCCTTCCTTCAGCACGCGTCCATCATGAAGAATGTAGGCGCGATCGATGACATCCAGCGCATCGCGCACATTATGGTCGGTGATCAACACGCCGATGCCACGGTCCTTGAGATGCTTGACCAGATCGCGGATTTCGCCCACCGCGATGGGATCGATGCCGGCGAAGGGTTCGTCGAGCAGAATATAAGAGGGATGCGTCGCCAGGCAGCGTGCGATCTCCACGCGACGGCGCTCGCCACCCGACAGCGCCACCGACGGCGTGTTGCGGATATGGGTGATGCCGAATTCCGCCAGAAGCGCTTCGACCATGGCTTCCAGGCGCGCGCCATCCGGCTCCAGCAGTTCGGCGGTGGCGCGGATATTCTGTTCGGCGGTAAGGCCACGGAAGATCGACGCCTCTTGCGGCAGATAGCCGATGCCAAGCCGCGCGCGACGGTACATGGGCAGCTTGGTCACGTCATGACCGTCGACCTCGATCGAGCCGGTATCGGCGGGGATCAGGCCGGTGATCATGTAGAAGCAGGTGGTCTTGCCGGCGCCGTTGGGACCCAGGAGGCCGACCGCCTCGCCACGCTTTAACGAAATGCTAACCGAACGCACCACCGGCCGCTTGTTGAAGCTTTTGCCGATACGCGAAACCACCAGGCCCCTGCCGCCCTCGACCAAGCGCAGGCCATCCTGGGCATCTTCGCCCATAATTTCGGCAATCTCGGTCTCTTTGTCATCCATGGGCAAAAACCATGCCTGTTTGTGTTTAAGGAACCATGAAAATCCGGGAACCTCGACCCTACTGGGTCTGTGAGTTGGGTATGAACACGCTCTGCACGCGGCCGCCGGGATTGTTTGGCGTCTTGGCGCCGCCTGCCGTCATCACCATCTGGCCGGTCGCCAAGTTGACGGTGACCTGCGTGCCCCGCATCACATCCTTGCCCTTCTTCAGCACGACATTGCCCGTCATCAGCACGGTGCGCGGCACCACCGAATAGACGCCATTGTCGCCTGTGGCCGTGCCGGACGTGGGCGAATCCACCACCACATTGCCGCTGGCGAAGACCTTGTCCGTCTTGCCGTTGACGGTGGTCATGTGCACCGAGTTGGCGCGCATCTTCATGTCGCCCTGCACCACCAGCACATTGCCGGTCCAGGTGCCGGTCTTGCCGTTGAGATCGGCCTGAAAATTGTCCGACGAAATGTTGATCGGGGCGTTGCTGTCATGCTTGCCGATCAACGGCTTCGACGGCGCGGTCGTCGTTGTGGTCGCGGCTTGCGCGCCTGCCGAAAGCAGGGCCAAGACGGAAAGTAAGACAAGGGCGTGTTTCATTTCTTGCTTCCAAAGAGCGTCATCTGGACATGACCACTGAGGGTGAGGATGGCGGTGGCGCGATCGGCGTGAAACTGGTCGGCTCTGAGCGTTCCGTCCGGCCCCTGCCCCGTCACGGTTTCATGGCCGTGGATCACGCTTTGCTTGAGATTGGCGGACGCGCTGTGGGAATGCAGCTCATAGCCCTTGGCGGTATAGACATCGATGCCGTCATACAGTTCGAGCTGCCCTGTGATCATATCCACCAGGCCGGAGCGGGCACGGGCGTTGATCCAGTCGCCCTTGTCCAGCGAGAGATCGGCTTCAATATTCCGCAGCACCGCCCGCTTGGCGCTATGGGCGTCCTGGATCGCACGGTCGGCGGTGATGACATAGGGATTGCCCTTGGAATCGCTGCCGGCCAGGCGCGGCTTCATCATGGTCAGATCGTTCTGCAGCCTGCCCAGCCGCTCGTAGGACATCTGGAACTGGCGCGGCATGCGCTGGACAAAAAAGAAGGCGAGCACAGCGGCGATGATCAGAAAGGCGCCCAGCGCCAGCGCCCGCTTCATCAGCACCACGAAACGGGAATAGCGCAGCGCCTCCATCGTGGTCGTGCGCACGCGCGCCGACCAGTCATAACCCGTGGTTGAAGTATCGCGTTCCGACGCCATGCTCATGACACCCACATCATGCCAAACCCGCGCGCAGGCAGTCATGGATATGGATGACGCCCGCGGGCGAAGGATCGCCATCGGCCAGCACAAAAAGCTGGGTGATCTTCTTTTCGGTCATCAGGGCGAGCGCCTCGGCCGCCAGTTGATCGGGTCTGGCGATCTTGGGATCGGCGGTCATCACTTCGGCGGCCTTGCGGTTCTCGATGCCGGCAGCATGGCGGCGGATGTCGCCGTCGGTGACGATCCCGATCAGGGCGCCCTCGTCATCGACAATGCCGACACAACCCAGACGGCCCGACGCCATGGTCAGCAGCAGGTCGCGCATTGGCATGTCGCAACGCGCCAGCGGCACCGCGTCGCCGCTGTGCATGAGATCGCTGACCCGGATCAGGGCGCGGCCGAGACTGCCGCCGGGATGAAAGTCGCGATACTGGTCGGCGGAAAAACCCTTGCGCTCCATCAACGCCACGGCAAGCGCATCGCCAAGGCTCAGCATCATGGTGGTGGAGGTGGTGGGCGCCATGCCCATGGGACAGGCTTCGGGCGCGCGTGGCAGAACCAGCTTCACATCGGCTGCCTTGATCAGCGTAGACTCCGGATTGGCGCCGATCGCGATGATGGGAATGCGGTGGCGCTTGGCATAGGTGATGAGGTCGGACAGTTCCGCCGTTTCCCCGCCCCAGGACAGAAGCAGCAGCACGTCCTGACGGGTAATGACGCCCATGTCGCCATGGCTGGCTTCGGCCGGATGGACGAAATAGGCGGGCGTGCCGGTGGAAGAAAGGGTGGCGGCGATCTTGCGCGCCACATGGCCCGATTTGCCCATGCCGCTGACGATGATCCGCCCCGGTCTTTGATGGTCCTGGGCCACCAGCATCAGGCCGACCGCATGGCTGAAATCCCCGTCCAAAGCGCCAGCCAGTTGAGCCAGGGCCTCGCTGGCGGTAGTGAGCACCCGACGCGCAGCTGCCAGGTCCGCGCCGGCGGTATCGCCCGAAAGAGTGTGCAAAGGGGCCCTCGAGGTCGCCATATAAGCCTTTATTAAATATAACAATTCTACTGCGCAGCGTAAAACCAGCCTGGATTACGGCGGCGTTAAGCGAATTTCGTGCCAAGTTTCGCCCGAAACGAGGCCGAGGGCAAGGCGGGGGCTTTTTGGGCTAGCGGGGCTCGCCTGCGAAGGCTATCGCTCGCATCGAAGGCGCTTGGCCGCGCCTTCGATCTCTCAATGCGCGAAAATGTCCACTTCTTCCCAGCCGGCGAGGTCGAGCGACGCGCGGGTGGGTAGGAAATCGAAACAGGCCTGGGCCAGCTGCGCGCGTCCCTCACGCGCCAACATGACGTCCAAGGCTGTCTTGAGCTGGTGCAGATAGGCGACGTCATTGGCGGCATAGGCAAGCTGCTTTTCGCTCAACTCCCGCGCCCCCCAATCCGAGGATTGCTGTTCCTTGGACAGGTCGACATTCAGGAGTTCGCGCACCAGATCTTTCAATCCATGTTTATCCGTGTACGTCCGAACCAGCTTGGAGGCGATCTTGGTGCAATAGACCGGCTTGCACTCCACCCCCAGATATTGCCGGAACATTGCGATATCGAAACGCGCGAAATGGAACAGCTTGGTAACGCGGGGGTCGGCCAGCAGCCTCTTGAGATTGGGCGCGGCATACTGGCCGGCGGCGAACTGCACGGCATGGCAGATCCCGTCGCCCGCCGACAGCTGCGCGAGGCAGAGCCGGTCGCGCTGGGGGTTGAGGCCAAGGGTTTCGGTGTCGATGGCGACGAGAGAGCCCAGGTCCAGCCCATCGGGCAGGTCGCCCTGGTAAAGCTTGATCTTCATGGCGCTCCAATAGCGCAGCGGGCGGTTAATTAATAGAGTAGCCCCATGCAGGCTTGGGCAGAAAAGCTGAAGAAAGACGGCGGGCCGGGCGTCCTGTTGTCGCTCGTCCTGCACCTGCTGCTACTCCTGATGGCGGTCTGGTACGTGCACGAGCGGCCCGTGCTGACAGAGACGAAGGTGCGCGCCCTGCCCGTCGATCTCGTGCTGGGCGGAACCATGGGCCAGCAATCCTCGACCGCGCCGGCCACCCGGCTCGAAGTGGCCCGTCCCCATCCCGAAAGCGCGCCGGTGCGAGAAGGCACCAATCCAAAGGGTACACAGCAACCGGTAGACGAACTGTCGGCCCGGCTGAGGGCGCTGGCGCAGTTGAAAACGCCGGACGCCCCCTTGCCCAATGCCGACAACTCGGCAGCGCCCGGCGGGACCGGCAGTGGCGAGGGTGAAGGCAATTATGCGCTCAAGGATTTCATCCGCGCCCAGATCCTGCGGCGCTGGCTGCCCGATCTTTCCATTCCCGGCGCGCGCAATCTGCCGGTACTTGTCAGGATCAGGCTTCTGAGGAGCGGCGTGATCGACACGGTATTTATCGTGGACCAGCAGCGCTTCATCACCGACAAGGCTTTCCGCGACATGGCGCTGTCGGCGCGCGACGCCGCACTCCTCGCCTCACCCATCCAGTGGCCAGGCGGGCTGAGCGAGAAAAGCCAGACCCTGACGATCGACCTCGATCCAAAGGCGGTGCTGCGTTGACCCCGATATTTCGACAGACTCAGGGCAGATCCCGCGCGATGCGGAAGCCCGTGAGCGTCGAATAGTCGTAGTTCTGGTCGGCGCCGTCTTCCCCCGCGGCCACGCGCGCGGCGCTGCGCACGAAAATCGGAATGTTGTTCCAGGCGCCCCCGCGGATCACATGGCGGATGCAGAAACTGTCGGTCCAGGGGCGGCCGTCATTGGGTGCATTCACATAACTGGGATGCCAGCAATCCGCGGTCCATTCCCAAGCATTGCCCAGCATGCCGGAAAGCCCGAACGCATTGACGGGAAAGGCATCGACAGGCCCCAAGAGCTTGTCGTCCCACTGGCTGCCGCAGCCATTGCAGTTAGCATGGCCGCCGCCCACATCATCGCCCCACCAGCGGGATGTGGTGGTGCCGGCGCGAGCGGCATATTCCCATTCGGCCTCGCTGGGCAGGCGGTAAGGGTTGCGGTTGCCGATGTCGGGATGGGCGGCGCGAGCCTTGGCGTTGATCCAGGCGATATAGGCATCGGCGTCCTTCCAGTCGAGGCACACGGCCGGCCAGCGCGGCGGCTCGACATCGGTGGGCGTAGCCGCCAGTCCACGGCCAAGCTGGCGCCAGCCCAGGTTCAGCAGCGGATTGCACTGTTGCGGCTGATAGCGGGTGGCATTGAGGAAGGCCAGAAACTCCGCGCTGGTGACCGGATATTTGGCCAGGGCAAAAGCCCTGATCGTCACGGCATGCTGCGGCCCTTCGGAGTCAAAGCGCCCGGGCTCGTGCGCCGGACTGCCCATCAGGAATTTGCCGGCCGCAATGGCCTCCATTTGGGGGCATTCCGGGCACTCGGTGAATTCGCGGTCCGGCTTGGCCTGGCCCCCCAGAAGGACAGTGGCAGCCACCAGGATGACAATGATGCGGAGATTCATGGGCCCGCATCAAAGCAGGAACAGGGCGGGCGGGAAACCGTTTCGATTCTCGAAGGAAAGGACAGGTTCATGATCCGCAAACTGGCGTCGGGCGAATACCGCCTCTATTCGCGCAAGAAGGACCCCAAGACCGGCAAACGCCGCAACCTGGGGACGTTCAAATCGCGCAAGGCCGCCGAGAAGCATGAGCGTGCGGTGCAGTATTTCAAGCACCACTAGCCGCTTCTACCGCTTTACCGTATCAGGGGACCATGAACATCCTGGTCGCCTGCGATTCCTTCAAGGACGCCCTGCCCGCTGACGCGGTCTGCGCAGCCATTGCGCGCGGATTGAAGCAAAGCCACCCGGACGCGAACGTGAGCGAGATGCCGCTTTCGGATGGCGGCGAAGGCCTGCTGG
Organism: Rhizomicrobium sp.; assembly: GCA_036488555.1. Classification (GTDB taxonomy): domain Bacteria; phylum Pseudomonadota; class Alphaproteobacteria; order Micropepsales; family Micropepsaceae; genus Rhizomicrobium. The sequence continues at coordinate 30,521 of DASXHL010000040.1, read as the reverse complement.
ATGTGCTGGGCCGGGCGCTGGACCTGCGCTGGATTGAAAAGCAGGTGACGGACCCGCTGGGCCGGCCGGTGATGGGCCGCTATGGCCTCTCTGCCAATGGCAGAACCGCGGTCGTGGAAATGGCGCGGGCATCGGGGCTCCAGCTTCTGACCCTCGAGGAGCGCGATCCGCGCAAGACCTCGACCTTTGGCACCGGCGAATTGCTGGCCGACGCCAAAGCACACGGTGCACGCCATGCGCTGCTCGCTATCGGCGGCAGCGCTACCAACGACGCCGGAATCGGGGCCGCGGCGGCGCTGGGCTGGCGCTTTCTGGACACAGCCGGAAAAGATGTGCCCCCCGATGGCGGCCACATGAAGGATGTCACCCGGCTGGTGCCGGCCCCTGCGCCTTTCGAAAAGGTGGAGGTGCTGTGCGACGTCACCAATCCGCTCTATGGCCCCACGGGAGCTGCCTGGATCTATGGCCCCCAGAAGGGCGGCAGCGATCCGGTTCTGGCCGAACTGGATGACGGGTTGAAGCACATCGCCGATGTGGTGAAGGCCGAGCTGGGCCGCGATGTGGCCGGCATGCCTGGCGCCGGTGCGGCTGGCGGGCTGGGCTATGGCGCTGTCGTCTTCATGGGTGCGGAACTGCGGCGCGGCATCGAGGTCGTGCTGGACATCACCGGATTTGATGCGGCCGCGCGCAAAGCCGATCTCATCATCACCGGGGAAGGTCATCTCGATGGCCAGAGCGCGCAAGGCAAGCTGATCCAGGGTCTGTGCGGTCGCGCCGGCCGGACGCCGGTGATCGCACTATGCGGCAAGCTTTCCGCCACGCCGCAGCAGCTCGAGGCTATTGGGCTGAAAGCGGCCTATGGCATCAACAAGCAGCAACGTCCGCTGGCCGAGATGCTGGCAAACACAGCCGTCAATCTGGAACGCGCGACCGCAGAGCTGGCGATTTAGAGCGCGAACAGCGCGCTGTCTTCCAGCGTGGCCGTGTGAAAATTCGTGTCCACCGCCATATCGAGCACCATCGGATGATGGTCACTGGGACCCTTGTCCAAAACCTCCGATGCGGAGCAGACCAGGCCGCGGGCGATACAGCGATCGAGCCTCAACGCGATGATGTTGCCGGCCCGATGGGTGCGCCGGCGCGGACCGATGTCGGAGAAACCCTGGAAGCCCACCGGCCCAACGGCATTGAAATCGCCGATGATGGCGGCCGGGCCCTCCAGCTGCTCCATGATATGGCGCAGCTGGAAGCGGTTGAGGAACTGGCCGTGGCTGAGATGCACATTGGCGATGGTGATGCCGTGAAAGGCGATGATCTGCGCCAGTCTGGGCGGCACACGGCCGGGCAGGATGGAATAAGGCAAACGGATTTCCGTGGATGGCGGAAAGGGATGCGGGCTCCACGCCGCCAGACCATAGATGCGCGCCTGCATGGGATGACGGAAGAAATGCCCGCCAACCAGCGACGGCAGTTCGGTAATATCTTCGGTGCATTCCTGAAGAAGCAGCAGATCGGGCTGGTGGCATTTCACCAGCTTGCACACGTCCATCACGCCTGCGCCCACCCGGCGCAGCAAATTCCAGCTGATCACGCGCAGCCGGCCATCGGCATGACTGGGAAAGCTGGGCACCATGCTGTCTAAACTGGCAAAGACGGAACCGGTTTCAAGCAAATCATATATAAGAGGCGTCAGTATAAGAACAATCCAGGCTCCTCGTCCATGTCTCCCCTGTCGGCCTTCTGGGCCTCGCCCGCCATGGCGGCCACGCTGGCCATTGTACACGTCGCGCTGGCGGTCATCGTCACTGTCGATGTGCTGCTCAAGAAGAGCGACGTGCGCGGCGCGCTGGGCTGGATCGGGGCGGTCTGGTTCGCACCCATCCTGGGCTCGGTCATCTATTACCTGTTCGGCATCAACCGGGTCAGCCGGCGCGCACTGAAGTTCAGCCGGCTGCGGGAAAAACAGGCGCACATCGCGGTCGCCACCGATGTGGAAGCCGCCGCAAACATCAAGAGTCTCTGCATGGTCAGCGAGCGCGTGACGCAGAGCCCGCTTACCGCCGGCAACAACTTCACAATTCTGGAGGGCGGCGACCAGGCCTATCCCGAAATGCTGGCGGCGATCCGGTCAGCCAGGCAATGCATCGCCATGAGCTCCTACATTTTCCGCAATGATGCGGCGGGCAGGGAGTTCGCCGAAGCCCTGGTCGCAGCCAGCCGGCGCGGCGTGGCCGTGCGCGTGCTTTTGGACAGCGTGGGCGTGGGTTATATCCATCCGGAAATCCTCTACCGCATGCAGCGCGGCGGGGTGAAAGCCGCGCGTTTCCTGCACACATGGCTGCCCTGGCGCATGCCTTTCCTCAACATGCGCAATCATCGCAAGATACTGGTGGCGGACGGCGCGCTCGCTTTCGTCGGCGGCATCAATGTGGGGGTGGAAAATTCCGCCCGCCTGTCGGGCAGCCGCCAGATCCGCGACGTCCATTTCCGCGTCCAGGGACCGGTTGTGCGCATGGTCATGGACGCCTTTGCCCGCGATTGGAGCTTCACCACCGACGAGACGCTGGACGACGATTTCTGGTGGCCGGAGCTGAAATCTGTCGGCGATGCTTTTGCGCGCGGCCTGCGATCGGGACCCGACGCCGATCTTTACCGGCTTGAACTGATCCTGGGCGCGGCGCTCAGCCTTGCGCAGAAGCATGTGCGTATCATCACGCCCTATTTTCTGCCCGACCCGCGGCTTCAGTTCGCCATCCAGCAGGCGGGCCTGCGCGGCGTGACGGTCGAAATCGTGCTGCCGCGGGACAGCAACCAGCGCGTCATGCAGTGGGCCATGCGTGGACACCTGCGCTTCTTTCGCCATGTGCGAGCCACCATCATCACCACGCCTGCGCCCTTCGATCACACCAAGCTCTGCACAGTCGACGGGGAATGGTCGCTGATTGGCAGCTCCAACTGGGATGCAAGAAGCTTCCGGCTGAATTTCGAGTTCGACCTGGAAGTAACCGACCGCAAACTGACCGCGGAACTCGACGCGCTGATCGACACGCGCATTGCGACGGGAACGGTCCTTACCGCCGACATGCTGGCGACCGAACCTTTGTGGGAGCGGCTGCGCAATGCCGCGGCCCGGCTCTTGATGCCCTATCTCTGAAGCCGGATCGCAAATGCCCAGATCACCAGCCCGCTGATCGCGAGCCCCGCCCCCACCAGCCCGGTCGAGCCCAGTCCCAGTCCATGCGCGATGGCAATGCCGCCCAGCAGCGGACCCAGAGCATTGGCGACATTGAAGGCGGAATGGTTCAGCGCCGCCGCCAGGGTTTGCGCCTCACCCGCCACATCCATCAGCCGCGTCTGCAGCACCGGCGCCATCGCGCAGCCCAGACCGATGGTGAAAACGGCGGGCACGATGGTCCAGAGATGCCCGACCGCAAACGTGTAGAGGACGAGCGTCACCGCGAACCACACCAGCAGCCAGCCCGCCGTCGCCATCAGTCGGCCATGGGCGAAGCCTGGCACGATCATCAGGCCTGACATCATGCCAGCGCCGAACACCGCAAAGACCAGGGGCACCAGGCCCTCGCGCACATGGGTCACCGACAGAAGCGTGTCGGCGAGATAGGTATAGACGGTGAAGAGGCCGCCGAAACCGATGGCGCCGATCGCGAGCGTCAACAATACATCGCGGTTCTCAAGCGCGCTGAGTTCGGTCATCGAACTGGCGTCTTTGGGCGGCGGCTGATGCGGCGCGAACAGCGCCACGAGCGTGGCTGTGAGCAGCGACAATGCTGCCACGATGCCAAATCCCCAGCGCCAGCCAATCGCCTGTCCCAGCCATTCGGCACATGGCACGCCGATGATGGTGGCCATCGTCAGCCCCATCAACACCCGGGCGCTGGCCTGGGCTCGCTTCTCCTCCGGCACCAGCGAGGCCGCCACCAGCATCGCCACGCCGAAATAAGCGCCATGCGGCAAGCCGCTGATGAAGCGCAAGAGCAGCATCCAGTGATAGGACGGCACGAACCCGGTCAGTCCGTTGGCCAGCGCGAAAACGATCATCAATCCGATCAGCAGATCTCGCCGCGCGATGCGCGCTGCCAGGACCGCGATCAAGGGCGCGCCCAACACCACACCCAAGGCATAGGCGCTGATCACATGTCCGGCCGTGGGCGCATTGATGCCCAAATCGTGTGCGAAATAAGGCAAAAGACTCATGGTGGCGAATTCGGTGGTGCCGATGGCGAAACCGCCAACCGCCAGAGCGAAATGCACAAGACCGGGATGACGCACCAGAAGACCGCTCTTTGCTGAAAGCCGCCCTCTACGCTGACAGACCCTTCACGCCAATGCGGCTAAAACGCCCCATAGCGCGCCATGGCCGCGGCAAAGCCGACAACCAGCGCCAGAAGCGCCATTTCGGCGTGCACATATCGACGCAGGCCGGTGATATCACCGTCACTCGGCCGGAAGGCTACATGCTGTTTTGCGGTCCTTCGCCATTTGAGCAGCGTCATGGTGGGCGGAATTGACAGAAGACCGATCGCAAGAAAACTGGCCATCTTGGCCCAGAACCAGGGATTGGCGAGATAGAAGTCCGCACCTTTGGCGCCCCAGATCACCCGCGAAACTCCGATCACGACAACCAATCCCGCCGCCGCGCCATAGCCGGCATCCACTTGGGTTACGCGGCGCAGATTGTCGGGCGTGATGCCTGGACGCAGCAGCGCGAATTCGAATGCCAGAAGCAAAATCAGGGTCACGACCGCCAGATGATGCAAGATGGCCAGGATCAGATCGGTGAGCATGGTGCCAAAGCCAATCATCAAAGCCCGGCCGACTCAAGCTTTCGCCCACGGTCAGACATGCTAGGTTCGCCTCATTTCCGGCTGGGATCATAGAATGTTCAAACATTTTCTTCTGGCGTGCTGCGTCCTGACGCTGGCAGGCGCGGCATGGGCCGAACCCGCCTCCAATGCGGCGAACGATCCGGACGCCCGCGCCGCGGCACTGGTCAGGCAGATGACGCATGAGGAGAGAAACCTCCTGCTGCATGGCTTCTTCTCCCGTCCCAACCAGATCAACAAGCTGCCGCAGATCGGCGCGCCTTACGCCGCCGGCTATACGCCCGGCATCGCACGGCTTGGCATTCCGCAGCTGGCGGAATCCGATGCAAGCCTGGGTGTCGCCTGGATCGATGGCAAGCGGGCCAGGAACGCCACCGCCCTCCCCTCCAGCATGGCGCTGGCCTCCACCTGGGATCTGCAGATCGCCTATAACGGCAGCGCGGCCATTGCACAGGATGCGCGCGCCAGTGGGCTTAATGTGCTTCTGGCTGGCGGCGTCAATCTGACCCGCGAGCCGCGCAACGGCCGCAATTTTGAATATCTGGGCGAGGACCCGCTGCTGGCGGGAACACTTGCCGGCGAAACCATCCGCGCCATCCAGGACCAGCATGTCATGTCCACCATCAAGCATTATGCGCTCAACGCCCAGGAGACCCAGCAAAGCGCCGTCGGCGTGACCATCTCGGAGGCCGCGGCGCGGGAAAGCGATCTGTTGGCGTTCGAGATCGCCATCGATCGCGGCAATCCGGGCGCGGTGATGTGCGCGTACAATCATTTCAACGGACCGTTCGCCTGTGGCAGTGAATTCCTGCTCAACAAGGTCCTGAAGCAGGACTGGCATTACCCCGGCTTCGTGATGTCGGACTGGGGCGCCAACCATTCCACCGCGGACGCGCTGGCGGGGCTGGACCGGGAATCGGGCGAAGAATTCGACAGCCAGATATTCTTCGGCACGCCGCTGGCGGCCCTGGACGGCAAGGACCCGGTCTATACCGCGCGGGTCACCGACATGAACCAGCGTATCCTGCGCTCGATGATCGCCAATCATTTGTTCGACGATCCAGCCAGGATCGGAAACCCCGACATCGCGCGCGGTGAGGCGGCGGCGCGGGCACAAGAGGCCGCCGGCGCGGTGCTGCTCAGGAACAATGGCATCCTGCCCCTGCTTCGGACCGCCAGGCGCATCGCGGTGATTGGCGGCTATGCCAATATCGGCGTGATGTCGGGCGGCGGCTCATCGCAAGTCGCGCCCCAATCGGGCCCGGCGCTGGCGATTCCCACCACCTTCGCCGCCGATGAATGGCAGGCGATGTTCCTGATGCCGGGTTCGCCCGTCAAGGCGATCGCCACGCGTGCGCCGGCCGCCCATGTCACCTTCGATGACGGCGCCTATCCTGCGTTCGCCGCCGCACGCGCCAGGGACGCCGATGTCGCTATCGTCTTTGCCACCCAATGGACCAGCGAAGGGATGGATGTGCCCGATCTCAATCTGCCGGGTGGCCAGGACGCGCTGATCGCAGCGGTGGCGGCGGCCAATCCTCACACCATTGTGGTACTGGAAACTGGCGGGCCGGTGCTGATGCCCTGGCTGGACAAGACCGCGGCAGTGCTGGAAGCCTGGTATCCCGGCATCAAGGGCGCCGACGCTATTGCCGACATCCTGTTCGGCGACGTCAATCCGTCGGGCCGCCTGCCCATCACCTTCCCCGCCTCATTGGAACAGCTGCCGCGCCCGACACTGGACGCCTTGTTCAATTTCGATGGCCATACGACAGTGAATTATGACGTCGAGGGCTCTGACGTCGGCTATCGCTGGTATGCCCGCAAAGGGCTGACGCCCCTTTTCCCCTTCGGCTTCGGCCTTACCTACACCAGCTTCCGCTATGAAAATCTGGAACTGCGCAGCGAAGGCAACAGCCTCGCCGCCAGCTTCACAGTCACCAACACGGGCAACCGCCAGGGCCGCGACATTCCACAGGTCTATGTCACCGGCCGCGGCGGCACCAAGGGACAGCGCCTGGTGGGCTGGGCGATCGTGGATCTCGCTCCCGGCGCCAGCACACGGGTGACGGTGGAAGCCGATCCGCGCATTCTCTCCGACTGGTCCATGGCGCGCCAGCGCTGGTCAATGCCGGCAGGACGCTATGACGTGACTGTCAACAGTTCCGCGGCAAGCGCAAGCTTGAGCGGCTCGACGGGGCTGGAAGCACGCCTTCTGCCGCCGTAAGAGGCGATTCACGGTTCCTTAACCATGCGGCAATGCAGCGTTAGCAGCGACATCTTTTAAGCCTCCCCACACCATTGCCAACTAGAGTGCCCGCCCAGATCCCCCGAGGCGCGCACGTGAAGCACTCTCTGGCGAAATTCCTGTCGGTCACCACCGCACTGCTGGTAGTGATGCTGCTTGCCGTATTCGCCATTTTCGTCAAGGCAGCCTTCAAGCGGCAACGCGAGGCTTCGCGCATCGAGGCGATCGTGACCGTCAAGCGCGACATGCTTCTGTGCCAGGAAGCGATGCGGCTGGAAGGCGCTGTGCTTGATTCCGCGCTGGAAGAAGAAAATCCCGCCCCGCCCGGCACGGTCGAACTGATCAAGCGGCTGCAGGCGCGCATGGAAACTGCTTTCGTGCATGTGCGCGAGCATCAGGATAATGAATTTGCCTACGGCTATGACGAGATCCTCGCGCGCAGTGCCGAATACGGCCGGCTCATGCCCGCCATCCTGAGCGCGGTGGCCAAGCCGCTCTCGACACGCCCGAAAGGGCTGGTCGATGCGCGCATCACCGCTGCAAATCTGGTCCTGAATGCGCTGGGCCGCAAATCGGACTCGCTGTCGCGCACGGTTTCCTCATCCGATCCCCTGGTCACCGATATGCTGCATGTCACCGATCTGGGCTGGCGGGCGCGCGCGGATGCCGGCGCGGACCGACACACGATCATGGACGCCATCCTGGCGGGCGGAAATCCTGCGCCGGAGACACTGCAACATTTCGCGGAATTGAAGGGCCGCGTGGCCACATCCTGGGCCCTGATCGAATCCGATTCCCGCCTGCCGGAATTCCCCACGGTTATGAAGCAGGCGGTTGCGCGCGCCAACTGGCTCTATTTCACCGACTTCGCGAAATTGCGCGCCCGCACCATCGAAGCCCTGGCGCATGGCGAGCCTGTCGCCATGCGCGGCCGGGATTGGGTCAGGCTGTCCAATCCCGGCCTCGACAGCATCATGGCGATCTCTGACACCGCGCTGGACCTGACCGCGTCCTATGCGGCGAGACAACTTGATGTGGCGCGGCGCAATTTCTATCTCTCCATCATGCTGATGCTGCTGTCGATTGCACTCGCCAGCTCCGGCGCTCTCTATGTGATCTGGCGGGTGATCCGGCCTTTGCGCACGATTACCCACACCATCAACGCCTTCTCGGACGGCACGCTCAAGGGCGACATCCCATTCGGTGGGCGCGCCGACGAAATCGGCCAGTTCGCCCGCGCCCTGAAGATGTTCCGCGACGGGGCGCTCGAGCGCATGCGGCTGGAAACGGCGCTGGTGGAAAGCCGGGTGGCGCAGGAAAGCGCGGAGACCTCCAATCGCATCAAGTCCGAATTCCTGGCCAATATGAGCCATGAACTGCGCACCCCGCTGAATGCCATCATCGGTTTCTCGGAAGTCATGCAGTTCCAGATCTATGGCGACCTGCCCTGCCGTTATGTCGAATATGTCACGCTGATCAACGAGGCGGGCATCCATCTGCTCAATCTGGTGTCCGACATCCTGGACCTGGCCAAGATCGAGGCCGGCAAGTTCGAACTGGATCCGCGTCCGGTAGATCTGAGCGACACGGTCGATCGCTGCCTTAAACTCACTCAGCGCCGGGCCCAGGAAAAAAACATCACCCTGATCCGAAGCCTGCCGGAGGAGCCCCTGATGCTGACTGCCGATCCCCGTTCCTGCAAACAGATTTTGCTGAATCTGCTGTCCAATGCCGTCAAGTTCACCCGCGAGGGCGGCGAGGTGGAAATCGCGGCCCGTGCCGAAGGCAGCCATATGCACGTAAGCGTGCGCGACAATGGCATCGGCATTCCCGCCCATGTCCTGTCGCGGATCGGCGGTGCCTTCGAACAGGCTTCCAACGATCCAATGCTGGCCCGCGAAGGCACCGGGCTGGGCCTGGCGTTGATCAAGGCCCTGGTGGGTCAGCACAGCGGCAAGATGATTATCGAAAGCAAGGAGAATAACGGCACCTGTGTGACGGTCGAGTTGCCGCTGGTTCGGCCCGACAGCGCCGCCGCCTGAATCACAAAACGGATTGCGGATGCGCGCGTCCATGCGATGATGACCGCATGTCTGAAGCGCTATCACACAAAGGCGAAACCGCTGGGCTTAGGGTACACGCGCTGCTCGTGGGCGACCGGCTTGTGGCCGACCGCTCCAGCAATCCCGACATGGTGTCCAGTGCGCCCTTCTGTTTCCGCAAGGGCGATGGCTATGCGGTCGTCTTCCGCTATGGCGCGCTGGTGCTGGTGGGCCTTGGGGCCGAGGAGGAACTGGCAATCCTCGCGCAATACTCACAGGGGGCCACACCCATCGATGAAGAACGGGTGGAATTGACGCTGGCGCCAGACCAGGAGGAAGGGCTCACCGCGGACGGCCATCTGCAGATCAGGGCGTTGACCCCTGCCCATGTGCTGATCCTGGCCGATATACTGGCCAAAAGCATTGCGCTGGCCCGTTATGAGCGCGAGATCGCGGCGGTGTTCGATACCATCGAGCCGGCCGCGGCCAGGCTTGCGGTCAGCGGGCGCATTCCGAGCGCGCGCAAGGAACTGCTGCAGCTCATCGGCTCCGCACTTCTCGCCCAACACCGCGTTTCGGGCCGCATCGCCTTCGCGGAAAAACCGGACGCCTTGTGGGACCATCCGGAACTGGAGCGGCTTTATGCTCGCCTGGAGGACGAATATGAGATCGTCGAACGCGGTACGTTGCTCAACGGCAAGGTGGAAGTGGTCGCATCGGCGGCGCAGACCTTCACCGACATGATGGACACCGCCCGTTCGGTCAGGCTGGAAATTCTGATCGTTGTGCTGATCCTGGCGGAACTGATCATTGCCGCCGTGACGCTGTTAAGGCCCTGAAATCGATCAGTGCCCGACGGCGGGGAACACAAGCGCGAACAGCAGCCACAGGATGGGAACCACAAGGCCACCGAAAAACACGATTTTCTGCCAGGGACGACGAAGGATGATCTCGCCTTGGCGTACCTTTTCCGCGGGATAGTTCTGGACATCGGGACGCATATGAGAAAAACGCGAACCGGGAGGGATATATCCGTGAGCCTTACAGTTTGAGCGGCAGGTTGGGAACCGGTTCCTCGCCACCATAGCAGTAATGGGAGCCATCGATGGCGTTGCCGGAGCCGAAGCGGATGCCGCCCTGCACGGCCGTGGCCAGCATCTCCGCGGTGTCAACGTCATGCAGGAAGGAAAAGGCTCTCTGGTCCGCCGCGCCGCGCGACAGTTTCTGGACTGCCAGCGGCAAGCTGCCATCCTTGCAATCCTTGAGCGAACCGCCGAGCCCGGCCGCGCCCAGGCGTACGTCAATTTGCGGAAGCTGCCGCAGGGACTGGAATTCCACCGTGACCCGCACATTGGCAATGCCCAGCATCGCGATCATCTCCGCCAGCCGGCCGAGCGGGATTCCCGTAGGCACCCGCTCCACCCGAATCAGAAGCGGACAGGTCGGGATGGTCTGAAGTGCCTTGAGCGCACCGATATAGCGAATGCGAGAATGAAAGCCGGACAAGGTCTCGTAACTGACACCAACACCCACGGCGCAAACCCTCTGCGCCATGTGCAGCCTGTGCGCATATTCCGCGGTGGCATTCAGCAGCGCGATTTCTGCCTCCACAATATGCGCCTCGTTTGCACCGGCCAGGGCGCGGCGCAGCCCGAGCCGCGTCCGGTCCGCGCCCGAACAGGCCGAACTGAATAGCGACGCGCTCTTGCGGTTCTTGATATCCCAGATGGGGAAGAACCCCGGCACGAGGCCCGCTGCCGTCATCAGCCGGCGGGCATTCGTGATCCAGCCCGACGGCTGCCACAACATCCCGGCATGGCCCATGCCCGTTTCCTGCGCGCGCCAGCCCGGATCGATGGATTTCGGCGTAGTGATGGTTTCACTGCCCCGACGCTCCAGTATTTCGGAAATTCGCGCGGCATCGTTCAGCTTGCCGTTCAGTGCAGCGGCGGAAACCGGTCCCACCAGGCTGCGCACGCCGACATCATCTATGTCGGAGCCGAACAGGAGTTCGCAGACCTTTCGCGCCACCGAGGCACAGGCCACGTTCGCCTCTTCCACAGAAAGATTGTGGAAGGTGACGATATAGGACACCTCGTCCGCGCGTAGAAAGTAATCGCGCGGGCCTTGCGCCTGCCGCAGCGTCTTCTCGAACAGCTTGTGCACCAGGTCGGACAGGCGTTCCCACTTTTCGCCCATCTTGAGCTTGATGGGATCGAGATGGAGCACCTGCAACTTGGCGGCCGCGACCGTTTCGGCCGTGACCCTGGCGCTGCTCTCGCCCAACTCGATGTCGGAATCGATGCTCATGTTCCTCCAGCGGCGAATGTCCCGCTCTCGTTCCAATTCCCGTTTCAACAGGCATACCGAAACACAAAGAACTGGGCGCACTGTCACCGGAAAAGCGGCAGTTTGGAGTAAACATTTCTGTCCGAGACGCTAGGTAATACTACCTAGATCAGGGTTGACGCGGATTTACCGTGATGCGGGGGACCGCGCCGGCTGCACCAGAGCGCCATCCACGGCTTCGGCCGGAAGATCAACTGCGATGCGGGTTCCAGGCTTGATGCCGCCCGCCAGGCTCACAATGTCGCCATCGGTCGAGGCCACCGCCACCTTGATGTAATGCAGGCGGGAATCCTCTCCCACCACGGCGACGAACTGGTCGTTCCCGCGGGTGATCAGCGCGCCCACCGGCACCTGGGTGGCGCTGGTCACCGGTACATGCAGGGTCATATAGGCGAAGCTGCCGCCCAGGAGGAATCTGTTTCTGTTATCCAGTTGGACCTCCACCAGCATGGTGCGGGTGCGAGGATCGAGCTGGCCGGCCACACGGGTGATCTTGGCAGTCAGCGCGCGGCCGGTATTGGCCGCGTCCACGATCTGGGCGTTGTCGCCCTCATGCACGAAGGGCGCCACATCCTGTTGCACATAGGCGTCGATGCGCAGACTTGTGTCGTCGGACACGGTCACCACGGGTTGGGCCGCGGTCTGGCTTGTGGTCGCGTTCTGCACCAGCGCGCCGGGATCGGCGAAGCGCGCCGTCACCTGACCGTCAAAGGGCGCGATCAGCCGCTCATAGGATTTGAGCGTGGCGTCCTGGTCCAGCGTGGCCTTGGCGATGCGGGCGTCGGCGTCAGCCTGATCGGCCTGCTGGGCCGCGATGGCGTTCTGGCGCAGAAGCTGGTCATAGCGCTGCGCAATTCGCACCTTGTTGATCAGATCGGCCTTGGCGCTGTTGTACTGGGCATCGGTTTCCTCCGATTCGATGGTGGCCAGAAGCTGGCCCGCCTTCACATGGTCGCCCTTGTCCACCAGGACCTTGGAAAGATAACCGCTCACCTTGGCGTAGAGCGTCGCCTGTTGATAAGGCGTCACACTGGCCAGCACCGTGACGGTCTGAATCGCCGGCGCGGCATTGGCATTCACCACCTGCACGATCGGGCCCTTGGCAGTCTGATCCGCCAAAGCGCTGCGTTCGGACGACAGAGTTGTGCGATGCAACACGACGACGACCACCGCTACGACGGCGGCGGCGACAAGGACCAGAACCGCCGTGCGGCGCAAACCTCTGCTGCCAGATTGCGTCATGCGGTCGAACTCCCTGAAGCATGGGCGCCGGCGGCCCTCGTCTCCTCCTCGAAACGCTTGTCGAGGGTAAACAGCGACGGCGGCTGTTTGCGCAGAAAAATATAGGCGATCGGCACCAGGAACAGGGTGGCGACGGTCGCCAGCAGCAGGCCGCCGATCACCGCCCGGCCCAGCGGCGCGTTCTGCTCGCCCGCCTCGCCCAGGCCCAGCGCCATGGGGATCATGCCCAGGATCATCGCCATGGCGGTCATCAGAATGGGACGAAGCCGGGTGCGGCCGGCCTCGATCACCGCCTCCAGCGCCGAAAGCCCCTGACGAACGCGAATTTCATTGGCGAAGCTCACCACCAAGATGGAGTTGGACACAGAAATGCCCACCGACATGATCGCGCCCATCAGCGATTCCACATTGATGGTGGTGCCGGTCAGGGCCAGCATCCACAGAATGCCCATCAGAGCGCCCGGCACCGCCATCATAATGATCAAGGGATCGACCCAGGACTGGAACAGGATCACCAGCAGCGCATAGACCAGGATCACCGCCAGGATCAGGCCTTCGCCCAGATCGGTAAAAGCAGTGTTCATCACCTCATTCTGGCCGCGGATGGTGATATTCGTGGTGACGGGCAGCGAAGGCTTCATTTTGGCGATGACCTTCGACAGGTCGGCCGCCACGCCGCCCAGGTCGCGGCCATCGACATTGGCGTCCACGTCGATCACCCGCTGCACGGTGTAATGGTTGATGGACTCCATGTCAGTATAGGGCGCCACGCTGGCAATGTCCGACAGCCGCAAAGCGGGTGCGGCCGGCGCGGTGGAAAGCGGATTGGCGGCGATGCTCGCGCCGGCCATCGGCATGTTCATCAGCTCCGACACGGTGGAGACCTGCGGCAGCGGCATCTGCACCGCAACGAAATAATTCACGCCGTTGATGGGGCTGAGCCAGAAAGACGGCGACGCGCCGGCGCTGGACGACAGGCCGGTCAGCATATTGCCGGCAACCGCGCTCTGATTGAGCCCGACTTCGGCCGCGCGCTGGCGATCGACATTTATCTTCAGCCCCGGATAGGACACGACCTGCTGGACATGGGCGTCCACCACGCCGGGGATCTTCTCCATCGACGCCAGCAGCCGGCGGCCGATGTCATAGGACTGGTTGATGTCGGCGCCATTGATCTGCACGTCCAGCGGCGCCGCCAAGCCGAAATTCAGCACCTGGCTCACGATGTCGGCTGTCTGGAAATAGAAGGTCGCGCCCGGAAAGGCAGGCGGCAGCTGGCGGCGGATTTCGCGCATATAGCCGGCCGAGGGCTTATGGCCTTCGCTGAGCTGGATCAGGATTTCCGCGTCCATGCCGCTGACATTGTCGGTCGGCACCAGGGCGAGATTGTAATAGATCGGAATCCCGATCATGTCGTTGATGGTGTGCAGTTCGGCCGGGGGAATAATCTGGCGGATGCGCCTTTCCACATCCAGAACCTGCCGCTCGGTCTCTTCGATACGGGTGCCTGCCGGGGCGCGATAATGCAGCTTGATGATGCCGACATCGGCGGTGGGGAAGAAATCGGTGCCGATGATGGTGAAGACGCCGGCAGTCATCAAAAGCAGCAGGCCGACACAGACCAGCACAAACCTGCGCTGTTCCAGCGCAGTCATGAGGATGCCGCCATAGGCGTTGCGCAGGCGGATGAAGCCGCGCTCGAAGGCGCCGAACAGGCCTTTGCCCTCGCCTTCCTGATGCACATGATCCGTCAGAATGAAGCGCGAAAAGGCCGGCACCACGGTAAAGGACAGGAAATAGGAGGCCAACATCGCCAGCACCACGGTGATGGCCAGCGGAATGAACAGGAAGCGCGCCGGGCCTTCCAGCAGCACCACGGGAAAGAAGACGATGCAGATGGCGAGCGTCGCCACGGTGAGCGGTTGAATGACTTCAGCCGAGCCTTCCAGGATGGCCAGCGTAAGGCCCTTCCCCAGGGTCTGGTTGCGATGGATGTTCTCAATAGTGACGGTGGCATTGTCGACCAGAAGACCGATGGCGAGCGCCAGACCGCCCAGGGTCATCAGGTTGATGCTCTGGCCCGTCAGCAACAGGCCAATAAGGCCGGCGCCGATCGACAGCGGGATCGACAGCGACACAACCACAGTGCTGCGCCAGTCGCCCAGGAACAGCAGGATCATCAGCGACACGAGGATGGAGGAGATCACCGCCTCGCGGATCACGTTGGTGACCGCGGCGCGCACGAAGATCGACTGGTCGAAATCGAGCCTCAGTTCCATGCCCTTGGGCGCCGCCGCCTGGATCTGGGGCAGCTGGTCGCGGGTCGCATCCACCACCGCCAGGGTCGAGGCATCGGCATGCTTGAGGATGGCCAGATAGGTGGCGCGCTTGCCGTCCACGTGCACAATATTATTCTGGACGGCGTAGGAATCCTTCACCACGCCGACATCGCTCAGAAGCACCGGCACGCCATTCACTACTCCAATAGGGATGTTGCTGAACTCGTCCACCTTGTCCGGGCTGGAGTTAAGCGACACATTGTATTCATGGCCGCCGATGCGCGCGGTACCGGCCGGCACAATCACATTGGAATTTTGCAGCGCGCTGAGCACAGAACCGGCCGACAACCCCTTGGCGCTGAGCTTGGCCGGATCGACATAGATCATGATCTGGCGCGTCTTGCCGCCGAACGGCGCCGGCGAGGACAAGCCGGGAATGGTGAACAGCTTGATACGGATGAAGTTGAGCGCATAGTCGGCTAGCTGCTGCTCCGGCAGCGTCTTGCTCGAGATGGTCATCTGCACCACCGGCACGTTGGCGGCGTTGTACTGGATGACGGTGGGCGGCGACATGCCGGGCGGCACGTTGTGAATGACGGTCGAGTTGACGGCATTGACCTGGGCGATCGAGGCGCCCACATCGCTGCCCGGCTGGAAATAGACTTTCAGGATGCCAACGCCGGGGATCGCCTGGGATTCGATGCGGCTGATGCCATTGACGGTGGTGGAATAGGCGCGCTCGCTGATCAGGTTGACGCGCCGCTCCATGTCGGTGGCCGACAGGCCCGGATAGGACCAGACCACCAACACCACCGGAATGTCGATGACAGGGAAAATGTCCACGATCATCCGGGTGACGGAGAGCACACCCAAAAGCGCAATCAGGAGCGCCGCGATAGCCGCGGTATAGGGGCGGCGCAGGGCAAGACGAACGAAAGACAGCAAGATGGCAGTTCCCCGCAGAACCGATGGTGTTTTAGCACCCGCCAAGGGCCTGCCAACGGGGCAAAAACGCTCTGCAGCCGTGCGTGCATTTCCATGCTGGCAAGAAGGTTTTATTTGCCTGGGCAAGGATTCGCATTGCACCGGGCGCTGAAACAGAACCGGCTATGGTTCCGTTGCGGCCTTAATATCGGGCAAACAACGGCGTGCGTGTTTTACTTCCAGACTTTGCCACAGACCAACACCGGTCGCACCGAGCAGAATATCGCGAACACGGCGCACCAGCGAGAAGGCCAGCGCCTGGCTGGCGCCAAGACCGAATGGAGCACAAGCCAGGACGTAAGCAGCTTCCTGAACCCCTAGCGCCGCGGGCATCCAGAATCCAAATGTCCGCAGGCTTGTCGCCAGGCTGTCGATGACAAGCGCCTCGGCCATCGTCACAGGAATGCCCATCAGATGCAGCGTCACCCAGGCTTCCGGTCCGCCCAAGGCCCAGCACATGACATGCAACAGGCTGCTGGGCGCGAGTCGCTGCGGAACCAGAAGGGTGTGCAAGCTCTCCGCCCCCCCCCATCGGCCCAGAAGCCGGGTAACAGCGCGCGCGATGGATTTGCGGCAGAGCAATGCTAGAAGGCCGAGCCCTCCCAGGATGATAAAGGTCAGCACCATATAAGATGGAACCGAGCTGCCGGGCCTGAGCCGGGCCAGCAGCGCAAGACCAGCGATCGCATAGAGAATTTTGGTAGAGAATTCCATCACCAGGTCGGCAAACAGCGACGAAGTCCCGGCATGCATCGCCACGCCGCGCAGCGTCAGCAGCCGGACACCGGCAGCAAATCCGCCTACCTGAGAGAAGGGCAAAAGTTCGGCCACGGAATCACGGACCAGTCGCGCCATAACAAAGGACGCAGGACCGGCATGCGGTTTGCCGATCCACCACCATGCCAGGCCCATCAGCAGAATGAGCGGCACGTGGACAAGAACGACAACAAGGATGCCGCCCAGGCCCAGGCTTGCAAAACATTGCTCTATGGCGGGCAACCCGGCCCACAGGGCCAACCCCGCCAGAAGGCCGATGCCGGCCAGCAGGATCGCCAATCGGCTTCTGGCCATCAGGCTGATGCCCGGCCTTCCCGGGACACGCCGAAATGCTGCACATAGCCTGCAAAACGCTGCCGCAGACTTTCAGCGTCCAGGCCGAATTCAGCAAGACTGTAGCGCCGCGTAACGGGCAAACGGGGCCGCGCCAGGAAGGTCGCCATGCGCCGCTCGGCGTCTTCGCCAAGATCCCGCCCCGAGCGGCGGTATAATGCGCGAACCGCAGCGATGGGATTGGCGACAACCTCCCGATAGTGGAGATGCATGATGTCTGGAATCCGACCGGCGGCATCCACCATTTGTTCGGCGCTCTGGATCAATCGCGTACTCACCTGACGGCCAATCTCGACCGGATCCTGGTGATTGGTGAAGGGGCGCCTGAGCCGCTCGGCCAGTTTGGCGCAGGAGGAAACGACGCTGAGGGGATCGCGATGCAGAAAGACGATCAGCGCATCGGGATACACAGCCTGTATCGCATCCAGGGCAAAGACATGGTCAGGGGATTTCAGGACCCAGCGGCGGCCGGGCGTCTGGGCATCCAGATGCTGGAGAAAACGGCGGTGAAAGCGGAAGGCCGCATCGTGACCGTGCCGGTCGATCCAGGCCTGGTAGGACGGAACGCGGAGGGTGTTTTCGAAGCGGATGCTCTGAAACACCTGCGCGGTGATATCCGTGCATTCCTGGGGCGCCTCGGCGGAAATGTGATGCAGCCCCTCAAGACCCGGCGCCATGCAATGAAACAGGCGCAGCTCCAGGGCGACACGGCTCTTGCGAAAATCAAAAGGAAGCCGATGCCGCGGATAGGGATAAATCAGCTGCCAGCAACGCGGCACGATGTTTGCCGGATCGAGTGAAAGAAGCATGTGCAGAAAAGAACTGGCGCTGCGCGGCATGCCGGTGATGAAAATGGGCCTGGTAATGGGCCGCAGCGTAATAGCGGGATCTTCCTCCTCGGCCCGGTCCATCCGCAGGAGGTTGGCCAGACAACGCGCGAGATCGAAGCGCGTCGCCCGGCGGCCGAAGGCATTCAGATCAGCCTCTTCGATACAGGACTCGAGCAGGCGGTTGAGCGGCTCAACAAAAGACAGATCAGAGAAATTGGCACGTCCGGCCTGCCGCAATGCCTTGTCTATCAGTACGTCCGCTTCCGGCAGGGCCATACCGGCGGGAAAAGCAAAGCTCCGCCTCGATCCCCGAAGGCTCAACGGCGTACGTTCAGCCGCCAGATGAGGGCCAATCCAATGAAGCAATGTATTTCCCGCGTGGAACCGTTTGGCAGTATTTTTTCCAAACGCATGGGAACCATTAAGGTTCCTGGGCAACGGTGCGGCTTCGCACGATGGTAGTCATTGATTTTATGGGGTTTTCCGTTATCTGGCCGGACAGTATGATATGAATGCCGCACCCGCCCTTGCGTCGCACCACACGACGTTGTTGTCGGCCGTCGCCCCGCAAACTTCTAAATGGTCCGAAAAGCCAGAAGCTGAGATCGCACCCATCGCTGTGCGGCCAACGGGCTGTACGACATCACTTCGCCCTCCAGCGCCGCTTAATGGTGCGTTGGGATGATTGTGCTGCTCGGTTCATGGCATGACAAATCCCTGTTTTCTCTCCGGCATGCGTCACTTTTTGACAAGTTGTCAGATTTTCCCCTTGTTCTTGGCAGCGCTGCCAAGCAAGGATGCGGAAAGAAAAAAACGAAAATCGAGGGGAATATGCGCAGGGCCAGCATTAAAGCGGGCGCACTTGTTACCGCTATCGCATTGAGCTTGTCTGCGATGGCATCGGCCGATCCGCTTGCCCCGGGCAAACCGGCCGGCGTGCACGCCGCGCAGGGAATGGGCGACAAGGAATGGCTGGTGTTCGGCGGTGTTGGTGTCGTCGTCGCAGCCGTTCTCATAGCCAATGCCGGCAGTGGCGACCACGCCGCGGTCACGACGCAGCCCATCACCGTCGTTGCGCCCACCACGACCTGAGAACGTCATCGCGGTTCTGTTGGTATCCGGCGGGCGATCCGGGGCCAAATTCGGTTTTTTGACAGAAAGAGCCGATGCGTTTCCTGCCAATCCTTGTGACGGCTGCGTTTGTGTTGGCAGCCGCGCCTGTTTCGGCGCAACCTTCGCAGACCGCCACGACGGCGGAATCGTTTTTCGTCGAACGCCCTACCCTCACCTCGTTGGGCTTTGAGTGGAAGATCAGCGGCGACACCAACCGCAACGCCGAAGTGCGCGTGACCTATCGCGCCAAGGGCGAGCGGACGTGGCGCAAGGCCCTGCCGCTGTTGCGGATGGATGGCGAAAGGGTGATGGGCCCCAAGCCGCATTTTGGCGAGCGCAACTACTACACCTTCGTTGCTCCCAACATGTTCGCGGGCAGCGTTCTCAATCTCAAGCCGGATACCCTCTACGAAACACACTTTGAACTTGTCGATCCGGATGGTGTTCGCGGCAAGGCACAACGTTCCGCCCTGGTGCGCACAAGGGGACGCCCCGTCACGACGACGGGCGGACATGTCTATCATGTCTATCCCTTTGGCTATAAAGGCGTCATGCAGCAGCCCGGCTTCATCGGGTTGATGACGGCCTATTACCTTGGCTCCGACGAATCCGATCATTCCAATGTCATGCCGCCGCGGGTGGTGCCCGGCGACACGATCCTGGTCCATGCCGGCATCTACAAGGATGAGCGTTTCATCTATGGCGGGTTCGATCCCGCGGTGCCGGCTTACGGCACGCCGTTCGATGGGACCTATTACCTGACCCAGAGCGGCACGCCGGACAAGCCAATCGTCATCAAGGCCGCCGGCGATGGAGAAGTCGTCTTCGATGGCGATGGAGCCCACAATCTCTTCAACCTGATGGCCGCCAACTACAACACCTTTGAAGACATCACCGTCCGCAACACCAATGTCGCCTTCCTGCTGGGCATCAAGAGGATCACCGGTTCCAGCGGCTTCGCCCTGCTTCGCTCCCGCTTCGAAAATGTCGGGCGCGTGGTTCAGGAAGATTGGGCCGACTCCAGGGACATCTATATCGCCGACAATGTCATGATCGGGCGCCACGATCCGCTTCATGTCACAAGCTGGAACCATCCGGAGGCTTTCGCCCGCTATCCCGGTTTCCCCGCCCTCACCACCTCCGAATATGCGGTGAAGGTCTATGGCCAGGGCATCGTGATCACCCACAACTATATTGCCAACTTCCATGACGCCATCGACATCGCGACCTATGGCGACCCCAGCGAAAGGCCTTCGGAACAGGCCTCTTCGATCGACATATCCGGCAACGACATGTTCAACATGTCGGACAACTGCGTCGAGCTGGATGGCGGTGTGCACAATGTGCGCGCCTTCGACAATCGCTGCGTGAATTCGACGGGCGGCGCTTTCAGCACCCAGCCGATCTTTGGCGGCCCGGCCTATATCTACCGCAACCTCGTCTACAACCCGACGACCGGCGGCGGCCTGAAGCTGCTGGACACGCCCGCCGGCGTCCTGATCTATCAGAACACTTTCATCGGTCAGGGCCAGATGCTGGGCCCGCTCTCCAACGTACAGTTCCGCAACAACCTGTTTGTCGGCGACGGCTGGAAGGTGCCGGTGTTCGATTTCAAAACCTACACCAACTATTCCAGTTCGGACTTCAACGGCTTTGGTCCCAACAGCGGCGTGGCCCTGAATTTCGGCTGGACTTCGCCCGCCTTCGGTACTCTTGCCGACTATGATCACCTTGTGACGCGCAGATATGCATCTCTTTCCGAGTATCAGAATGCGGCGGGCCAGGATCGTCACAGCATTCTGGTCGGGCTTGACGCCTTCGTGAACGTGCAGCCGACGGACCAGGCCGATCCGCCGAACCTCTACCGGCCCGAGGATTACGATTTCAGCCTGAAGCCGGATTCAGCCGCCATCGATCGCGGCATGGAATTGCCCACCATCACCGATGGCTTCGCCGGACACGCCCCCGACCTGGGTGCGCTGGAATTCGGCCAGCCGGCGCCGCATTACGGCCCCGAGCAATGGCCGCTTGGCGTCGCCGGTTCCGGACCGCGTTCCTTCACCGGCCCGCCGCATTAGAAAATCCATTTGATATCGGGAAGACAGAAATGCCCAGACGCCTGAAGCTGCAGATGGCCTTGCTGGCCGCGACCTTGGTGGTGGGGCCGGTTTACGCGCAGGTGCCCGCCGGGATGCCCCTTGGCGCATTGGGACAGCCAGGCCCGCAGACCTTGCGCGCGGATTATGCGCGGTCCCGCGCCGTCATATCCCCTGTCATTCACGCAGATCGCAGCGTGACATTCCACCTGAACGCACCGGAGGCGCACGACGTGCGCTTGACCGGTCACATCATCGGGCCCAATGCGCACTGGCTGTCGAAGGACCGATCCCTGCCGATGACCAGGGGAGCGGACGGCATCTGGAGCATCACCGTCGGTCCTGTCGCGCCCGACATCTACGACTATGCCTATCTTGCCGACGGGGTGACGGCGCTTGATCCCGGCAATCGGCTTGGCCTGGTGGAGGTGCCCGGCGACAGACCGGCCTATTACGATGCACAGCCCGTGCCCCATGGCGATGTTCACATGGTCGCATATTTCGCAAAGGCGATCGGCGCCACGCGGTATCTGCGGGTCTATACGCCGCCGGGCTATGAAGAGGGGCGCCAGCGCTATCCGGTTCTCTATCTGATGCATGGCGGCAATTGTTGCGAATATAGCTGGATGGAACAGGCGCGCGCCAACCTCATTCTGGACAATCTGATTGCCGCGCATAGGGCCCGGCCGATGATCCTGGTGATGGCGCTGGGCGCGCGCTCAGGTCCAAGCGAGGCGCTGGAGCCGGTAGCCTCGCAACAGGCAGACTTCAAGCCGCCCGCCGGCCGGCAGTCAAACTACGACCCGGGCAACCTGTTCGAAGTGGACCTGTTGAAAGACATCATCCCGCTGGTGGACACACGCTTCCGCACCATGGCCGATGCGGATCATCGCGCCTTGTCCGGGCTTTCCCAGGGCGGCATCCAGACGGTCACCATTGGGCTGCGTCATACCGAAACCTTCCACTGGCTGGTGCCGATGAGCGCCGGCGCCGAGAGCCAGGGCGATGACCAGTTCGTGGAAATATCCCGGGACGTCTATGAGCATCCGGAAACGCTGAAAAGAAACTTGAAGCTTCTCCATTTCATTGTGGGCGACCAGGACGTTCTGCACGAAGCCGACAAAAGGCTCGCAGACCTGCTTGTCGCGCATGGCGTCAAGCTGACCTTTCAGACCGAACCGGGCATGCATGAATACAAGGTCTGGCGGCAGGGATTGCGCGATGTCGCCCCCCTGCTGTTCGCATCCGGAAAAACGTGACGGGCTGGACGCCGCAGGGCGGAAAGCGCTCCTATAGGGCAGGAGAATGACCATGCCCGCCCCATCTGCGGCCGCTCAGCATGTCCTGACGGCAGCGACAAACGCCCTGCAGAGCGGCAATCTGATGGCTGCCGAGATCGCCTTGGCTCCATTTTTTGGCGGCAAGCTTCCGGTCACTCCCGATCTGCTGAACATCGCCGGCACGCTCAGGATGAGCCAGGGCCGTCTTGAGGAAGCGGCAGCCCTGTTTGACCAGGCCGCAAAAGCGATGCCGCGCGAACCGACATTCGCTTTCAATCTTGGACTGACCTTGTCCCGGTTCGGCCGGACCGAAGAGGCGGAGACGGCGCTGCGCTCGGCCCTGAAGTACCAACCCGATTTCGTGCAGGCGCGTTTCGAGCTGGGCGCGCTGCTGCACCGCACGGGAAGGCTGGACGAAGCGGAACAAAACATTCGCCGGGTGCTACGGCTGGTCCCAAAGCATGCTCATGCCGCGCTGGCCTTGGCTGCGGTCCTGGTGGACGCAGGCCGTCCCGACGAGGCCGAAACGGCGGCGCGCAAGGGCTTGGCCGCGGCCACGGAACAGCGGCTGAAAGCGCAACTGTACCTGCAGCTGGCGCAAGCCCTGCGCCGCCAGCGCAAGGACACGGAGGCGCTGGCGGCACTCGATAGCGCCGAGGCCATGGACGCGACCTTGCCAGGCCTGGCACGGCATCGCGCCGAAACGCTTCAGAATCTGAACCGCTTTGATGACGCACTGGCAATCTTCGAAAAGGAGATTGCACGCACGCCCGGCGATCCGGGACTGCATCTCGACTACAATGCGCTGCTTTACCAGTTGGGCCGCACGGGGGAGTTCCTGAAGTCCTATGATCGGGGGCCGCAAAGCCGCGAACTGCTGCTGGGAAAGGCCTTCCTCCTCGCCCGGGAACAACGTCATGGGGAGGCGCATGCCATATATGCCGGGCTGGCGGCGCGCGATTCCAATGACCGACTCGCCGCCGTCGGCGCCGCCCAAGTGATGACAAGCATGGGCCGCCATGCCGAGGCGCTTGCGCTGTTCGAATCCGTGCTGGCGCGTCCTGGCGCCGATGCAAAGCTTTTCAGCATTGCCGCCGAGCCCGCGCTGCTGAGCGGCGATCCCGGGAAGGCGGCGTGGCTGTGCGAACAGGGGCTGGCCCGGACGCCGCACAGCGGGTCCTGCCTGGCGATGTTGAGCATTGCGTCGCGGATGCTGCACGACGGACGAGACGACACGCTCAACCGCTACGAAAGTCTGGTGCGGAGCTTTGATCTCGATCCGCCGCAAGGCTTCTCCAGCATGGAAGATTTCAATGCCGAACTGAACGCTTCGCTCGATCGCCTTCATCCCAGGAGCCGCGAACTCATCGATCAGAGCCTGCGCGGCGGCACCCAGACGCCGGGCCATCTGTTCCCTGCCGGTTTGCCTCTGGTGACCAAACTCAAACAGCGCATCGACGAGGCTGTGGCGCGTTATATCGATGAACTTGAGGAAGACGCGAGGCACCCAATGCTGTCGCGGCGCGGCACGAATTTCCGTTATTCAGGATCCTGGTCGTCGCGCCTCCACGACAGCGGTTTCCACGTCAATCATTTCCATCCCGACGGCTGGATCAGTTCCTGTTATTACGTATCGGTTCCGGACGCCGTGAAAGACGAAGCGGCAATGCAGGGCTGGATCAAGTTCGGGGAACCCGCGCTGGAACTGGCGCTGAAACAGCCCATTCGCCGCGCGATCCAGCCGATTCCGGGCCGGCTGGTACTGTTTCCTTCATACATGTGGCACGGCACCGTGCCCTTCCACGACAAGGCAGCGCGCACCACCATCGCCTTTGACGTGGTACCGGTGGCCTGAATCCGGGATCGATCACAAAAGAAATGAGCCGGCACCGCTTTCGCAATGCCGGCTCGCCTGGGGAACAGGCCTAGAAGTTGCCCTTAAGGCCGATGGTGAAGTAACGGCCCACATCGCTGTAGCTGACCGAGCCTGAACCGGTCGAACCGGGGGTGGGATAAAACAGGCCGGGATTGGAGGCGTTGGTCGGCCACAGCGGCGCGCGTGTGTTGCCGATGTTCTGGACGGAAAAATAAAGGGATGAGGAACCGCCCCACAGGTCGAACCTGCGGTCGATCGTGACGTCCATGACGTTGTAACTGGAAACGCGCGGTGCAAGATAGATCTGGTTGGTAAAGCCGGTAGCTTTCTTCATGCCAGCCAGCCACTGGTTCTGGATATCCAATCCCCAGTCGCCGACCGAGTAGTTGATGAAGCTGGTCATGCGGGTCTTGGGTTGATTTGTCCAAGTCCAGGCCGCGCCGGGAAGGTTCTGGGTCTCCAGTACCGGCTGATAGGTCATCAGATGGCGCAAGGTTACGGATCCAGGAATGGCGGCCCATACGTCGGCCCAGTCAAACGTATAGTCGGCCTCGAAGTTCCAACCTTCCATCTGGACCAGAGAAGCGTTCTGGGGCTGGCTCAGAACCTGGGTAGGGAAGTTGGCTGTTGAGGTATAGCCAGGCTGGCCGGGCGCGATCGGCCGGATCGCGAGCGCGCAGTAGGGCGAATTGTAGGCCGGCGCGCTGGCGATACACAGCTGCTGGACCGATGTAGTCTGGTAGCTGATGCTGGTGATCGCATTCGACATATGGGTCTGGTAATAGTCTAGCGAGGTGCTGAAGCCGGGAAGGAAATCCGGCGTCAACACAAGACCCAGCGTATAGGTATGGGCAACCTCAGGCGATAAAGCAGCGTTGCCTTTTGTGATCAATTGAGTGCTGTTGTTGGCGCCAGTCAGAAGATCATTTTGGCCGGTCGAGGAGATACCCACCGGCTGGAACAGGTCGTTCAGGTTGGGCGCACGGATATCGAACGACATAGTGCCACGCACGCGCACGGTATCGTTGATCCTGTCGTTGACGCCGATCTTCCAGGTCTCAGCCACGCCAGAGATGGAATAGTCGGTATAGCGGCCGGCGATGTCGGCGTTCAGATCCTCGGCAAGCGGAACGTTCTTAAGCAAGGGCACGTTGAGCTCAAGCGCGGTCTCCCAGACATTGTCGCTGACATTGACCGGCGCATTGACGTTCTGAGTATATAGGGAGGGCGCCGCGCCGCCATTGACCGTGCACATACGCAAGCCCGTGCAATTGACATAATCTGTCGGCAGGGCGTTGGTCTTCATGTCATAGGTGCGCCAGCGCATTTCGAACGACGCCGCGCCGGTAATCTCGCCGGCTGGCAGACCCAGGCCGAATAACCCGCCGGAGATACTGGCGCCGACATTATCCAGCTTCTGCGTCAGGACCCAGAAGGTATCCTGCTTCACATAATTGAAAGCGGACTGCGAAATGCCCTGGGAGGGATTGAAGAGATTCATCGGCACGCAGCCCGTATAGAGGGCAGCATATTGCGGCTGGGTCTCATCCCAGCACTGGATGGTGCCGGCAACATTCACGCCATTGATCGTGGTCCCGGCTGGCGCGATGACGGCGTCCTGTGCCGCCAGATATCGGGCGTTGTTGGTATTGTTGGGGTCGTTCACATCTACGCGACTTTCCTGGTGGCTGTAGAAAACGTCCCAGTCAAAACTGGCCAGCTTGCCAGTCACGCCCGTTGACAGACTCAAACTGCGATCCACGCCCTTGGTCAGGTAGGCGTCACCTGCCGCAGCGAGATTCTGGCCCTGGATGGTTTGCGGTACGTAGGACGCATCCGAGAAGTACGGCGTACCCGCCGCAACCGCCGGCGCGATGCTGCCGTTCGCGGCGAAAAGAACCGGCGCAGGAACAAAATGCCCCGCGGCCGTGGCCGCCGCCGTCAACTGCTGCTGGGCAGTCGCGCTCAGATAGGGATTGTTGGTGAAGAAGCTGTTGGGCCGGGCACTCGCCGAGCTGACCGTTATCGGCGACCACGTGGAGTAGTCACCCGACTCCGCCCAGCTGCCCTGGACATAAGCATTGATGTCCTTGGTGATGTCGTAGCTGAAGCGGTTGAAGAATTCTCCCTGGCGCTGCCGCGACTGCATCGTGCCGACATCATCCTCGTAGCCGCCGTCGCCCCCCTGCTCCAGACCGGATGTCGTGGTCGGAATGCCGTGGGTCAGGGGCTGAAGTTGGCCGGCCCCGGTAAATGTGTAGTTGGTCAGTGAACAGCTGCTGCCGCAGTTGATCGTGCCGGTCTGCGATTGGTTGAAAAGATGGCCATAGGGCACGTTGACAAACGGCGCCGCGGCGGTTCCCGAGCCAGCTTGTACCCAGGTATTGTGCTGGTAGCCGTAGGGCCGCGCGTCTATCGGAATCATGTCCTGCTGGAAAACGCGCACTGACATTTCATAGTGCGCCCGGCCGCCGAACAGGTCGGTACCCCAGGCAAAGCCGATCTTCTCTTCCGCGGCGTCGCCATACTTCGAGATGCCGGCATTCATGTCGTACTTGAAGCCGTTGAAGTCCTTGTCGAGGATAAAATTGACCACGCCGGCCACGGCATCGGAGCCGTATACGGCAGAGGCGCCCCCGGTCACCACGTCAACCCGGCTCATCAGCATCTGCGGCAAGGAGTCCACATTCACCGTGCCATTCTGGTTGGACGGTGCGATGCGTTGACCATCCAGCAGCACCAAGGTGCGAGAGACGCCCAGGTTGCGCAGATTCAGCGTATTGCCGGAATTGTTGGTGCTGCCGTTATTCTGGCTGCGCGGCGTGCTGCCGCCAATGAAGTCGGGCAGCTTGTTCAGCGCATCGGGGATATCAGTGGGCGTAGTCGCCGCCAGCTGATCAGCCGTCACTACGGTCAACGGCGTGGGCGACAGGGTGATGTCGGAAATGACGCGCGAGCCGGTGACAGTCACCTGCTCGGTCGTGGCGCTGCTGGCGTCCTGTTGCTGCGCACGGGCGCCCGCGGTCAGTGCGACCACACTGGCAGCGCACATCAACGCGAGCTTGCTGAATCCCGAATTCTTCATGGGTCCCCCTAGGACAGTCTTGTGTTTGTTTTGTTGGTGGAAAGGCTATTGGGGATTGGCAGCGCTGCCAAGAGAAAAATGAAAGCGCTACCATGGCCATTCCGTGTTGATTTTCTTGACGAAACCCGGGATGGGCTCAACCTAACGGGTTGTTCTCAAATGCAAATCTGATGGCGCTACCACGACCTCGTTGGATTCGTCAGCAGACGCGTCCGAGAATGAAGGTCGCTTGTGGGTTTCCTGCAACACCGGCCTGGCAATGCGAGACCAGGAGAGAAGAAGAAAGGGATCAACTGGTCGCGCCGACAATGAGCTCGAAGCCCATATCCATCACCGTCGGTGGCCCATCCGCCAGCAGAAGACTTGCACCCACCTTGCCCATCGCGATCCGCGGCGTGCGGATGGTCGAGAGAGGCTGGGGCGTGAGGCGCGTGATCTCGAGGCCGTTATAGCCAAACAGCGCAAGCCTGCCCGGAATGGCGATCTTGTATTCCAGACAATGGAAATAGCCGCCGAGCGCCAAGTCATCATTCGAGAAATAGATGGCGTCCAGCTCCGGTTGCCGTTCGAGAAGCCGTGCCAGGCCGATGCGTCCGGCTTCCACCGTCGATCCGCCAGTCGGGAAAAACTCCTGGTCCACAAAATCGATACCGTTTTCCCGCATCACGGCCTGAAATCCCTGCAGCCTTTTTGCAGCGCGCAAATCGACCCGGATGTCATGGCCGACATAACCGATACGCCGATAGTTGTGCGCCAGTAGATGTTCGGCGCTTTTGCGTCCTGCCATGTGCTGGGAGGAGCCCACAACGATATCGACCCCCTCCCCGTCTATGTCCAGGAGCTCGACCACGCGAACACCACACCCCCTGAGCATGGCTCTTGCGCGATCGGTGTGTTCCAGGCCGGCGACCAGCATGCCGGCAGGCCGCCAGCTCAGAATGGATTCGATGAGGGCTTCCTCCCTCGCCAGATCGTAGTTGGATACGCCTATGACCGAACGAAAGCCCGCTGCTTCCAGAACCATGTTCACGCCCGCCAGAACCTCCGGCACCACGGTGTTGCCCACGGACGGGATCACGACTCCGATCAGCCGGGATGTCATGGACGCCAACGTGCCGGCTATCCGGTTGGGGACATAGTTCAGGTCGGCGGCAGCCTTCAGGATCCTTTCGCGCGTTTCCTGTGAAACCGAGCCATGATTGCGCAGTACGCGCGACACCGTGCTTTCGCCAACATGAGCGCGACGCGCCACATCGGTAATCGTCACGACCCTGGCCCGATTGCCGGTCTCTGCAGGCGTGGCCGTTCCAGACGGCGATGGCGGGTCTGCACTTTCGTCCAGTCCGGGGCCGAACCGCTCGCCTTTGCCCTGCTGTTTGTTCAAAGCGGAGCTTCGCTTCTTGCGCCCGGACTTTCGCATCACGCAGCACCGGATTTGTTTGTGCACGGAGGATGTTGGGGCATCGTTCCAAAATAGCAACAAAAGTTCCCTGCGCCAACGCGGCGTCAGATTCAGGCTCTCAAAAACAAGGGCAGCTTTCTTCACGTGAGGTCGCACATGGCGCCATAGGTGCGCAGCGGGGCCCGTCGCTACATCCGCCGGACGTGAAAAACGACGCCAGGCTCATCCCTGACCTTGAGGACGAAATCGTCGGTGTCGCTGATGATTGTAACAAGATAAGTCGAGGCCGGCCTGTTCCATTTGGCGAAGACCAGGTCAGATTCCTTCTGCCGATAGGTCTGGCCATCCTTCAGCACGACCGTGAAAGTCCCATCCCGCCCGAATTTGTAGGACGCCATTGGCACATTGCTGGCGACCGGTTTGGACGAACCCAGGATGTCGGCGATAAACCCGTGCGATTTTTGCGGCGGCGACGCGTATCGGGAAGCCTCCGGACTGACATAAGCTGCGCCCGGCGGCGGGACCAGTTTGGTTTGCGCGGGCGGCGCGGGTGGCAACCCCAGCAATGTGCGCATCGGCTGGGCCGAGCCATAGAAACAGTCCAGCCAGCTGCGGTTGTCGGTAATACCTGCGCAACGGGCGGCACCCGCCATGACCTCGTCCCGCGTAGGTTCGGCCAAAGCCCCTTGCGTGAGAATAACAAGCCCGATCAAAACAAGTCTGCAACGCATGGCCACGCCCCGACTGTTGCCGCCCATTTGGTATGCCATGTCGCACAGGCAAGCAACTGGCGCGCGAGCGCTAGTGCGTGGTACTGAGCTGCACCCCGCGATCCTTGAGCAGCTGTTTGTAGAAAACGCGGACCTCCTCAGGTCCGACCCGATTGATGTAATCGCCGGGGGCGATGTTGTGTTCGTCCTTGATGGCGAGCGGCGCCCCCTTGTCGGCAAGATAGGTCACGATCGCTTCGATGTCGGCCGGTGGCGCGGTACGGTTGGCAAGCGCCATGTGCATGATGCTTTTGCCACCCTGCGCCAGCGCATTGATGTCGGGATCAAGCGTTAGGGCGAATTTCAACGCGTCCAGATTGCCGCCGCCGGCCGCGGCCAGCGAGAGGGTCAGGCCATCCTGGGCCTTTGCGTCGGGCTTTGCGCCCGCCGCAAGCAACGCCTTCATCGCCTCGATCGAACCGGCACGTGCGGCAATAAGAAGAGGTGGCGTCGGCGATGGCGGCGGCGGAAGCAGATATTCGGCGGCTTCCAGGGCGCGCTTCTTCGGCGCGGCCCCGCCCCCACCTCCAGCGGCCGGTACCGGCGCAGGCGGCTCGGCCTTGACGGGTTGCGGCGGCGGATTGGTCATGGCGTTGGGATCGCCACCCTTCGACAATACCAGCTTGACCAGATCGGCGCTGCCGCTGGCAGCAGCGATGTGAATGAACTGCCTGCCATCCGCATCCCGGGCCTTCACATCCGCACCATGCGAAACCAGCGTCTCGACAAACGGAATATCCTTTTCCAGCAGCGCGGCCGCGACCACCGAAGTGCCGTCGGGCAGGACAGCCCCGGTATTGGCGCCGGCATTGAGCAGCGCCACCGAGGCTTCCGGCACCTTGCTGCGCAAGGCGAAGAACAGGGGCGAGAAGCCTTTCTCCTCCACCGCGTTCACATTGGCGCCATGAGCGATCAGGAAGGCGATGTTGTCGGTCCGGCCGCTGGCCGCGGCGCGCATCAATGCGGTCTGC
>DASXHL010000013.1:0-1707 GCA_036488555.1 Rhizomicrobium sp. | reverse complement strand
AACATGGCGGCTGCCAGAAGCGTCATTTCGGTCGCCGCCTGGGTGAACGACAGCGCCGCGCGGCCCGCGATACCATAGGCGAGGATAATCAGCGTCTTTCGCCCAACCTTGTCGACCACGCCAAAGGCGCAAAACCTCGCCACGACCTGCGTGCCTGCGACGATGAAAGTGTACTGCAGGGTCCGCGTCAGATCGATGTGGTAGTAGGTAGAGTAGATGGTCGGCAGCCATACTGAGAATCCGGTCGCCGCGAACGCTGCGCAGAACCACAACACCCAGGTGTGGATCACCCGTCGCAGGTATTCCGGCCGGAACAGGTCCGCGAAGGTAGGCTCGGCCAATCTGGGCTTTACCGGATCCTGCGCCTCCTCCGCGCGGGCCGCCTCAATCGCCCGATTAGTCGACTCCAACATAGTGTAAAGAGGCGCGCGCATCTTCATGCCGCCCCTTCGCGGCGAGCCAGCGCGGCGATTCCGGCACGCCCCGGCGGATGAAAAAGACCAGCAGGGCCGGCACGACGCCGATCGCGAATAGCCAGCGCCAGCCGATTTCCGGCACCAGCAGCAGGGCGCAGCCGGCCGCGCAGAAATACCCCATGGGCCAGCATAATGGCAGCATGGCGGCGACCCGACCCCGAATCTTGGCTGGCGCGTATTCCGTCACCAGGGCTTGATCGATCGGCACCATCCCCCCCAGACCCAAACCGGTCAGAAACCGTGCGCCGACCAGGAAGCCAAGCGACATTGAAAGGCCCACGACGCCGGTGAACAGCGAGAACATGAGC
Source organism: Rhizomicrobium sp. (assembly GCA_036488555.1). Taxonomy (GTDB): domain Bacteria; phylum Pseudomonadota; class Alphaproteobacteria; order Micropepsales; family Micropepsaceae; genus Rhizomicrobium. Next base: position 923 of record DASXHL010000013.1, on the reverse strand, counting down.
ACGGTCGAAGCGAACACTACTCGGCGGCCCCATTTGTCGGCGATCCAGCCCCAGCACCAGGACCCAAGGCCCATGCCCGCCAACGCCGCCGAGCCGGCGAGTCCCACTTCCTGCGGCGTCAGATTAAACTCCAGTCGGATTTTCGGCAGCGCATAGGCGACTATTGTGATGTCAAACGAATCGAAGAGAAAACCAGCCGCCGCAACCGCAATTATGAATATCAACCGTGGCGTTAGCCTGGCGCTGTCGAGCGCCCGCCCGATGATCTCGGGCGTTAAGGGGCGGCTCTGGCTCATTTGCGCGGAGTCCTCCAAGTGAAAGCAGGTCTGCGGAAGAATGCTCGGTGGTGCGTGATCCCACAATGGTCGCGAAGCTTGGCTGGCCGCCGGTGCCGCCGCACCCCTGTTGCACCGCTCACAGCAGGTGTTCGCTCCCATCGCCGCCGCCAGCGAGCGGCGCCGCGCTTAGCCGGGGGGAATGCGGAGCCATTTTGCCCTAGCCCTGCTTGATGAATTCATAGATTGCCTGCACCTCATCGCGGCCCGCCTTGAACCATTCGGCGCCGGCACCCGCGATCTTGCGACCCCGCGTCTCCAAGGTCGCCTGAATCGCCCGCTCGAGCGCGCGGCACTGGTTGGTTTTGATCTCGATCAGAAGGACCGGCTTGTCTGGAGTACTGGTGGTGATCTGCGCCGCAATCCGCTGCACCGTGTTTCCTTCCGTGAAGCCGACCTTTAGACGATCCTGGCAACATCGATAGCCGTAGGCATATACGATGCCCGGTCCCTCGCCGGACCGGATCACATCCGACGTGTCGACAGCCTCCTCGACCGTCCTCAGCGCCTCCTCTTCGGTTATTCCCGGGTCGTCATCTGCACCAGGGTCCTTCAAATATTGATCGACCTCCGAAGACGGATAAATCT
>DASXHL010000051.1:0-63728 GCA_036488555.1 Rhizomicrobium sp. | reverse complement strand
CTCGCGCTCGATCCGAAGGACAATGACAAGCTTTTGTCGATCAAGGCGTTTCAGTACGACATCGTCTGCAACGGCATTGAACTATCGTCTGGCGCCATTCGAAATCACCGCCCCGAAGTGATGAAGAAGGCCTTCGCCATCGCCGGCTATGGCGAAGACGTGCTGGAGAAGAAATTCGGCGGCATGCTGCACGCGCTGTCGCTCGGCGCGCCCCCGCACGGCGGCATCGCGCCCGGCATCGACCGCATCGTCATGCTGCTGGCGGGCGAGGAGAACTTGCGCGAGGTCACCATGTTCCCCATGACCCAGCAGGCCCAGGACCTGCTGATGAACGCGCCCAGCCCGGCGAACCAGAAGCAGCTCAAGGAGCTGCATTTGCGTGTGGTCTATCCGGAAAAGTGACCGTCAGGGCTTGAGTACCCTGGCTAGCACCACGGCATGATTGATGGCGGGATCGCGCGCACCATAGACCAGCGTGACCTTGCCCTTGAGCGCGCGCAACTCTGCCACGGCGGGATTGTGCGCCAGTTCGGCACGATAGCGTTTGCGGAATTCCGCGAAACGCTCGGGCCGGTGGTCGAACCATTTGCGCAAGCCCGGCGAGGGCGCCACGTCCTTGGCCCAGCCGTCCAGCGCGGCTCTGGCCTTGGCTACGCCACGGGGCCACAATCTGTCCACCAGGATGCGAGTGCCGTCCTTGGGGGAAGGTGGGTCGTAAGCGCGCTTGATGGCCACCGATCGCATCGCATCCTCAATTAGGGATTTTGGCGTTGTGCGCCGCACCATTTTGAACGGCCATAGGTCTTTCGGGGCTATGGCCCGGAAACAAGTACTGAGCAAAACTGGAGCGCGTAACCGACATCGCTGCACGCAACGAAAATTGTTGCCGGCAAGCATAATGGAGGGGCGATGGCATCCAAGGCAACAGTGTGGGTTGTGGTTGGATTGATGCTGGTGGCCAGTTCCGCATGGTCGCAGGAGGCCACACAGGCGCCTGCCAAGCAGACCAATTGGTGGTCCGCCCCCGGCCGCGAGGATGGCCCGTCTCGCATCGTCTGGGCGGCGCAGAAGACGCCGGAAACGCCCTACACCGGTTCCAACAAGCCGATCTGGCATATTGCTGATATTCTGAAAGCGCATCAGGGGCAGAAAAGCTGGGACCAGCCGGTGCTGCTCAACCACGACTTTGACGGCCATTACATTGCGATGGCGCCGGGCGAGAAAACCAAGTGCGTGTTCTACGCCGACGATCGCGCCTTCGGCTGGGTTTATAGCGGTCAGGTCCGGATCACCATCGATGGCCAGGAACCAAGGATTCTGTCGGGAGGCTGGGCGTTCAATGTCGCGCCCCGCCTGTCCTATTGCATGGAAACCGTGGGCAGCGAGCCGGTGGTGTTTTTCCGGGTAACGCCTGCAGGCCAGATGCCGTCCTATCCGGAAAACGAAACCCCGACGCTGGTCAAAGGCTACACCTATGTCAAGGCCAGGATCACCTCGACCGGCGGTTATGACGCCTTCAACGTGCCGTTCTTCGATGTTGATGCCTATGGCGCGTCGGATCGTACAGGCGAGCGCTTCCTGTATGACGGCTATACCAACGCCAACCTGCACCTGGATCCCAACATCGCGCAGCTGCCGCCGGCCACCAGCTTGGGCCATTTCCACGAGAACATGGCAGAGGCCTGGGTTGATGTTTATGGTCAGATCGATGTGCTGATTTCCGGCATAGGCCTGGTCCATGGTGAGCGGGGCGATGTGATCCACGCCACCGAGGAGCGTTGGCATCGCGCCACCAGTCGCCCCAATACCGGCAAGAGCATTCGCATGGCGATAACCTCGCGCAGCAAGGAGGGCCAGGTGCTCTTTTTTTCCGGCGACACCAAAGCGGACGGGGACTGACGGAAGAACTTGAGAGGCGCGAAAAGAAAAAGAGCGGCCAGATGGCCGCCCTTCATTTTTGTCCCACCGGATTTCGCTTAGTTCAGCTTGTCGCCGAGGCTCTTGATGCTGTCGGCGATCATCCCGCTGGCGCGCTTTTCGTCCAGCCTGGCCTGGATCAGCTTCTGGGCGGCATTAACCGCGGCATCGGCCGCAAGGCCCCGGATCTCGGTCAGGGCATGGGCCTCGGCCTGGGCGATCTTCTCCTGGGCCGCGGCGGCGCGACGCGCGATCTGGGCTTCCAGGGCGGCGCGTGCGTCCTTCTGGAACTGGGCGGCTTCGGCCGTCGCCGCTTCCACGATGCTGCGGGCCTCGGCCTCGGCGCCGGCGGCACGCTTCTGGTAGTCGGCAAGAAGGGCGGCAGCCTCGGCACGCAGGCGCTTGGCTTCCTCCAGCTCGGCGGCGATGATCTGAGCGCGCTGGTCCAGCATCTTGCCCACCATGCCCGGCACGCCCTTCCAGAGCAGGAGCGCGACCACCAGCACAAAGCCGACGGCAACCCAGAATTCGGCGTCGTGAAGCATTTCCATTTCAATTCCCCAGCGCACCTGCGGCTTCGTCGGCCGAAACCGTGTCGCCGGTCAGCCGCTCGACGATGGCAATGGCCGCGTCGCGCGCTGCTGTCTGAACCGCCGACTTGGCGCTTTCACGGGTGGCCGCGATGCGGGCATCGGCTGCCGTCATGGCCTCATGCGCCTTGGCATCGGCTTGTGTCTTGGCATGGGTGATTTCCGCATTCAGCTTGCTGCGGGTTTCCTCGGCCAGCGCGTTGGCGCGGGCGCGTGCCTTGGCCAGCGCATCCTCGTAGGCAGCCTGAGCGGCCTCGGCGTCGGCGCGCGCTTTGGTGGCGCCGTCGATCGCCGTATTGATGGTGTTGCGCCGTCCCGTGATCGCGGCATTGATGCGCGGGCCGGCCACGCGCCACAGCACCACGAACAGGAAACAGAAGGTCAACGCCAACCAGAACAACTGGCTGGGGAAGGTTTCCGTCTTGAACGGCGGGAAGCCCGCGGCCTCGTGCTTGGCCGGGACTGCCGTCGTCGCCGTGGTGTTGCTGGCGTCGGCCATCTTAGAACGCGAACAGGATCAGGAGCGCGATGACCAGGCCGAACAGGCCGGTCGCTTCGCACAGCGCAAAGCCCAGGAGGAGGTTGGTGGTCTGGGTGGCGGCAGCGCCTGGATTGCGCAGCGCGCCCGACAGATAGCTGCCGAACACGTTGCCGATGCCGATGCCGGCGCCGACCAGGGCGATACAGGCCAGACCCGCACCGATCATTTTTGCAGCCATAACTTCCATGAGAAAATTCCCTTCTTGATGATTAGTGATGATCGTGGAGATGAAGCGCTTCGTTGAGGTAGATGCAGGTGAGAATGGCGAAGACATAGGCCTGCAGGAACGCGACCAGCAGTTCCAGCAGCATGATCGCCACGATGAGAAGCATGGGTGCGATGGCCAAGGGCGCCCAGGCGCCGGCCGACCCCAGCGCCACGACGAAGCCGCCGAACACCGCCAGCATGGTGTGGCCGGCCAGCATATTGGCGAAAAGACGGACGGAAAGGCTGATCGGACGGGTGAGGAAGGAGATCACCTCGATCGGGATCAAGAGGATGAGCAGGTACCAGGGGGCGTGCGGCACGAACAGTTTCAGGAAACCGATGCCGTGCTTCATGAAGCCGACCACGATGACCATCAGGATCACCAGCGCGGCCAGCGCAAAGGTCACCGCGATCTGGCTGGTGACGGTGAAGCTGCCCGGCACCATGCCGAAGAAGTTGCAGCACAACACGAAGATGAAAAGGGTGAAGACGAAGGGGAAGAATTTCAGGCCGTCTTCACCGGTCGCCGAATGGATCATGTTGGAGACGAATTCGTAGGACATCTCCGCCATCGATTGGCCACGGGTCGGCACCAGGCGGCCCGGCTTCACGGCCAGCGACAGGAACAGCGACGACACGGCGACCACGATCACCATCAGCAGCGCCTGATTGGTGAAGTAGATCGGATGGCCCGCGATCTCGAACAGCGGCTTGTCCAGGCCGAGGATCGGCTTGACGGCGAACTGTTCCATCGGGTTCAGATTCACGAACCGGTCTCCTTGTCGGATCGCTTCCGGGCGATCTCGGCGTTAATCTCATGTGCTGCGCGCATCACATTGCGGATACCCGCGGCTGCGCCCAGCACGAAAAATACGATCATGAAGGCCGGGCGGGTGTGAAATCCGAAATGGCCGCAGAGCCAGTCGATCCCCCAACCAAGGCCACCCCCCACGACCAGCGCCGCCACCAGCTCGGTGGCGAAGCGGAACGCGATACTCGACTGGCTTGGCGCCTGACGTTGTGCCTTGGCGGCCTGCCGGGTCTGAAGTTCGTCGAGCCGCTTGCCCAGATCGTTCAGCCTGTCGGGGTCTGGAGCCGCCAAAACCGTCTCCCAAAGTCCGAAAAACCGCACAAAACCGGCCCCCGCAGCACGTCGAAGGCGGGCGGACCATATGGTCGGCCCCCGTGGGTGTCAAGAAAGTCAGCCTGTCACAAACTGTTGATATTGCTACCGAAAAGTGGCGCCGCGCATTTTGTCGCGCGGATTTCGCCAAGCCTTGTCACGACTTGGCGCGAATCTCCGACTTGGCGAACTACTCGGCCGCGATCTTCTCGGCTTCCGACAGGCTGACCGACACCAGCTGGGAAACCCCACGCTCGGCCATCGTCACGCCGAACAGCCGGTCCATCCGGCTCATGGTCAGGGCGTGGTGGGTGATGACCAGGAAGCGGGTACCCGACAGCTTGGTCATCTCGTTGAGCATGTTGCAGAAGCGCTCGACATTGGCGTCGTCCAGCGGCGCATCCACCTCGTCCAGCACGCAGACGGGGGCAGGGTTCACCAGGAACACCGCAAAGATCAGCGCCATGGCGGTCAGCGCCTGCTCGCCGCCCGACAGGAGCGCCAGCGACTGGAGCCGCTTGCCCGGCGGGCGGGCGAAGATTTCGAGTCCTGCTTCCAGGGGGTCTTCGGATTCGGTGAAGGTGAGCTTGGCTTCGCCGCCCTCGAACAGCTTGGTAAAAAGCTGCTGGAAGTTGGTGTTCACCTTCTCGAAGGATTCCAGCAAGCGTTCGCGGCCTTCCTTGTTCAGGCTCTGGATCCCGCGGCGCAGCCGGTCGATGGCGCCGGTAAGGTCGTCGCGGTCGGCCACCAGCGTGGTCATGCGCGCTTCCTGTTCGGCGGCTTCTTCCTCGGCGCGCAGGTTCACGCCGCCCAGCTGCTCGCGCTCCTGCTTCAGGCGCTCGACGCGTTTCTCGGCCTGTTCCAGCGGGGGCAGTTCCTCGCCCTCCTTGATCTCGGCGCGTTCGGCCAGATCGGAAGGCGCGCATTCCAGCTCGTCCTGGATGCGGGTCTTGAGTTCCTCGATCCGCTGGCTGGCTGCTTCCGACAGGGCCTGGGCGCGAGCACGTTCCTCGCGCGCGGACGACAGGTTGGCGTCGGCGGACTTGGCTTCCTTGTCGGCTTCCTGAAGCAGCGTTTCGGCCTGCTGGCGGGCGTCGGAGGCTTCGTTGCGGGCAGTTTCGGCCGTCGCGATGGCATCGAGCAGGCTGTTGCGCTTGTCGGCGATCTGCTGCGGCACCTGTTCGGCGGTGGAAAGTTCGCCGGCCAGTTCTTCCTGGCGGCGGGCGAGCTCCGCGACATGGGTCTGGGCCTGAACCTTGCGCGCTTCCCAGCGGGCCTTTTCATCGCCGATGGTGGCAAGACGGGTGCGGCGGGCTTCGCCTTCGCGCTTGAGGCCTTGCAGGGCGCCGCGGGCTTCGCCGGCCTTGGTGCGCGCCTCGGCGGTCTTGGCGCGGGCCTCGGCAACGCCTTCGTTCAAGGTCACGCCATCGCCCAGCTCTTCCAGACCGGCCATGGCGGTGGCACGGGACTCCTCGGCCGCTTCCACCGACTGAGTGAGGCGGCGGATTTCAGCTTCCAGCGAAGCGAGCTGGGAGGCGCGCTCGGCGGCAGCGCGGGCGGCACGCGTGGCCTGGTCCTGGGCGGTAATCAGCGTCTGTTCGGCGCCGCGTTCGCCGGCTTCGGCCTGACGCAGGGTTTCGCGCGCGGATTGTGCGGCGTCCTTGGCGGCGGAATATTCGGCGAAACGCGCGGCGCGCACTTCGCGCGCCTGTTCCACTTCGCTTTCGAGCGCGGTGAGGCGATTGCGCTGGGCCAGGCGCACGGCCGCAACCGACGGCGCATCGGCGGAAGCGATGAAGCCATCCCAACGCCACAGGTCGCCGCGCGCGGACACCAGACGCTGGCCAGGCTGAAGCTGGCTTTGCAGGACGGCGCCCTGGTCGGGGAAGACAAGGCCGGTCATGGCCAGGCGGCGATCAAGCGCCGCCGGTGCCTTGACGAATTCGCTCAGCGGCTTGCAGCCAACGGGCAGGGGCAGGATGGCATCCATCGCACCCAGATCGCGCCAGTGGTGCGGCGAGGAATTGTCGAGCGGTGCCTGCAGGTCGTCGCCCAGAGCCGCGGCCAGAGCCGCTTCGTAGCCGGACTGCACCGTCACCGCATCCACCAGCGGCGGAAAAAGGCCTTCACCTTCCGGATGGAGCAGTTCGCTCAGCGCCTTCACTTCGGCGGCAAGGCGCTGCACGTCGCGTTCGGCGGCTTCCAGCGGATCGCGCGCGTCGCGTTCCGTTGTCTCGGCAGCGGCGAAAGTGGCGCGGGCTTCGACGGCGGCGGCGCGCGCCTTAACGGCGGCTTCACGCGCTTCCTCGGTCTGGGCTTCGCAGGCCTGCACGTCTGGCGCGCCAGCAGCCCGTTCCAGAGCTTCGTCGAGGCGTTTCTGGGCACCGGCAAGCTGTTTGGTGCTGGTCTCCGAGAGCGCCGCGGCCATGTTGTGGCCACGCTCCAGGCTGGCCTTTTTCGCGTTCCATTCGGCCAGTTCGGCGGTCAGCCGTTCCAACAGGCGTTCGGTTTCCGCCAGGCTTTCCGACATTTCGGCGGCAAGCTGTTCGGCGGCGGCCATGTCATCGGCGGCGCTTTCATTGGCGGCGCTGAGCGTGCTTTCTTCCTTGCCCAGATCGGAGAGTGCGCTGTTCGCGTCATGCTCCAAAAGCTGTTCGCGTTCGGCATCGGTCTGTCCTTGGGCGATCAGCTGGCGGACGCGCTGGGCGGCCTCGCGAGCCCTGGCTTCCTCGGCATCGAGCTGTTCGCGCTGGGCGATCAGGCGGTGATGGGCAGCGCCGCGCTCGGCCTCGGTCTGGCGCAGCGGCGGCAGGACAGCCGCGGCCTCGCTCTGAACGGTTGATGCCTTGGCGGCCACTTCGGTCGCATTGGCAACCAGGGTCGCGGCAGCGGTGAGTTCTTCGGCAGCGGTGGCGGCGCGGGCCTCCGCCAGGCTCCAGCGCAGGTAATGCGCCAGCGCTTCGGCTTTGCGGATATGGCCCGACAGGTTGCGGTAGCGCGAGGCCTGGCGCGCCTGACGCTTGAGGCTGGCGAGCTGGCCTTCGACTTCGCGGATCACGTCTTCCAGGCGCGACAGGTTGGTTTCCGCCGCGCGCAGCCTGAGTTCGGCTTCGTGACGGCGCTGATGCAACCCGCCAATGCCGGCGGCTTCCTCCAGGATGGCGCGGCGCGCGAGCGGTTTCTGCGAGATCAGAAGGCCGATCTGGCCCTGGCGCACGAAGGCGGTGGAACCGGCGCCCGACGAGGCATCGGCGAAGAATATCTGCACATCGCGCTGGCGCACGTCGCGGCCATTGATGCGATAGACGCTGCCGGCCTCGCGCTCGATGCGGCGCGACACTTCGATGGTCTCGAAGTCGTTAAAGGCGCCGCCGGCAGTGCGGTCGCTGTTGTCGATGAACAGCGTCACTTCCGCGACATTGCGGGCGGGCCGCCCCGAGGAGCCGGCGAAGATCACATCGTCCATTTCGCTGCCGCGCACCGAGGAGGGACGGGTCTCGCCCATCACCCAGCGCATGGCGTCGAACAGGTTGGACTTGCCGCAGCCATTGGGGCCGATCACGGCGGTAAGGCCGGGTTCGACATAGAGCTCCGTCGGTTCCACGAAGGACTTGAAACCGGAAAGGCGTAAGCGTGTGAACTTCAATGTCTTACCCTAGTGCTGCTTGGCGAGCTCGGCGTCGATGAGCTTCGCCATGGTGTCGAACGGAATGTTGCCCGACCCCACATTGGTTCCATCCAGTATGAAGGTGGGCGTGCCGGTGATGCTGTAGCGGGCTTCACCGTCCGATGACACCTTGTTGATCCGATCATCCTCAGCTTTGTTCGCGATGCACTGGTCCACCTGTTGCGCGCTCATGCCGGCGATGCGCCCCAGGAGAACCAATCCGTCATGAACACCCTCGGGTGACTGGACCCCATACTCAACGTCCCATTTGGGTTGATTCTTGAACAGCAGGTCAATGAACGAGAAGTACTTATCCTCAGGCAAGCAACGGGCGATTTTCTCGGCGGTGCCGTCGTCGGGGCGCAGCGGGAAGACGCGGAAGACATAGAAGATCTTGCCGGTGTCCATGTATTTGGCCTTGAGTTCCGGGAAGGTCTGGGCGTTGAAATTGGCGCAGACCGGGCAGCTGGGCGCGCCATATTCGATCAGCACGACCTTGGAATTGCGATTCCCGAGCGTGCGATCGGTGGGCACGATCTCATAGCCCTGTCCGCTCGACGCCGCCGCGTCGCCGGAACCGCTCATGAAGTAATAACCGATGCCGCCAGCCGCGATCAGGACGACCAGGCCGAGCAGGATGAAAAGGGTTTTGCGCGACACCGCTGATTCTCCGCCGAAAATGCCCCCTTTTTTGGCAGAGAATTGGGCGGCGGTCCAATGTGCCAAAACCCAGCTTTAACAAGGGCTTCCTCCCCGCGCGCGCATCAGCGCGCTTGCTCAGGGAGGGTGAGGCCAACAGTTAAGTTGGCCGAACGTAGCTGACCCTCGGGTCAGTGAAGGCCAGAGGGGCTACTTCGCCAGTGCCGCATCCAGACGGGCAAAGAAATCCTCAAAGCCGGCTTCGCCCTTGCCGTTAATCACCAAGGTCGGCGTGCCCCCGACCTTGTATTTGGCCTCGCCATCCATGCCCACCTTGACCAATGCGTCTTCGTCTTTCTTGTCTGCGATGCATCGGTTGGCGTCTGCGGCCGACATGCCCATCGTCCCGACCAGCTCCAGCAGTGCGGCATGCACGCCATCGGGCGAGGGGACACCGAATTCATAATCCCATTTCTGCTGGCTGCGGAACAGAAGGTCCATGAAGGCCATGTATTTGTCTTTGGACAGGCAGCGCGCCAGCTTCTCGGCGGACAGGTCGTCGGGGTTCCTGAGGAATGTGCGGTACACGTAGAAGATGCGGCCCTTGTCGATGTAGTCGCTTTTCAGCTTGGGATAGAGATTCATCATGAAGTTGGCGCAGACCGGGCAGGTGGGCGAGGCATACTCGATCACCGTCACGCCGGCCTTGGGATTGCCGAAGGTATGGTCGGTGGACAGCGGCTCATAAACGGGACCGGTGACGGCGGCCGCGGTCGACGAAGATATATCGTCATCATCGCTGCTGAAATAATACCAGGCACCGCCGCCGGCAGCGATCAACAGAACGATCACGCCCAGGATGATCCAGGTCTTGCGCGACATGCGGGCCCCTTCCGTCTCTTTGCCGATGTTGTCGCAGACTTATCGACGTCGAGCTAGAGCCTGCAATGCCTTGGTGAGCCCTTCAGGGCCTTGATAGCGGCGGCTGGGATCGTTCGGCGGCAATGGCCCCGCCGGTCTGGGACGCGGCGGCTTTGGCGGTGGCGGCAGAAAAGCACCTTGGCTGAATTTCAACTGCGTCACCGCGGGTCGGCCGAGATAGGCATTGATGCGGTCGCACAGCGGGCGCTTTTCATGCGCCAGGAAAAGCGCGGCGCCCGGTGTGGCGCGCAAGGTCAGTGTGCCGCCGGACGGGCCATCGGAGAATTTCACCGGCCGGGCCAGCCGCGCGACTTCGGGACCGGCGATCTCCTCCCAGCGCAGGATCAGCGTGGGATCGCTGAATCCAGCGCGCAGGAATGCGGTGCCCGCCATAGATCCGGCGTCGCCACCCACCGCTTGTGGCCAGTTGCGGCGGGTGGGTGGAGCTTCTTCTTGTCTTTCTTTCGGTGGTCGGGCCATGGTGGGAGTATGCCTTCGGCCAAAATAAAAAAGCCAGACGTTGATGACGGTCGCTCGTCCGCACGCTGGCGTTACGGACCACGCCAACGCTCCCTGTCCCGCAACCTGCTCGCCTGGTACGACGTGCATCGCCGTGTCTTGCCGTGGCGCGCGCCTGCCGGGAAGCGCGCCGATCCTTACAGGGTCTGGCTGTCGGAGATCATGCTGCAGCAGACCACGGTGCAAGCGGTCGCTGCCTACTACCGTAAATTCCTGAAAACCTGGCCCACTGTTACGGCGCTTGCGGACGCCAGGCAGGATGACGTGCTGGCCGCCTGGGCGGGGCTTGGCTATTACGCGCGCGCCCGCAACCTGCATGCCGCGGCCAAAATGGTGACGCAGGAGATGGGCGGCAAGTTTCCCACCACCGCGGAAGGTTTGCGCGTCTTGCCCGGCGTGGGCGGCTACACGTCGGGCGCCATCGCGGCCATCGCCTATGACGAGAAGCAGGCGGCGATGGACGCCAATGCCGAGCGGGTGATCGCGCGGCTTTATGCCGTGGAAACGCCGATGCCCAAGGCGAAGACCGAACTGCATGCGCTGTGTTCGGCGCTGGTGCCGGACCGCGCCGGGGATTTCGTCCAGGCACTCATGGATCTGGGTTCGGCAATCTGTACGCCCAGGCGTCCAGCCTGCCAGAACTGCCCGTGGGAAGGCGTTTGCGAGGCGCGCAAGCTCGGCATCCAGGAACAGTTGCCGGTGAAGGCGCCCAAGATCGCGCGGCCGCTGAAACGCGGCGCCGCCTTCGTGGTGCGCGATCGAACCGGCGCGGTGCTGCTGGTCAAGCGGCCTGATAAAGGATTACTCGCCTCCATGCTGGAGCCGCCGCTGGGGCCCTGGACCGAAGATTTTCCGTCGCCTTCACGGGCGCTGGAGCAGGCGCCATTCGAGGCCAAATGGAAGAAGCGGCCGGGCATCGTGCGCCACGGCTTCTCCCATTTCGAGCTGGAGACCGAAGTCTATGTCGCCGACATCGCCAAACGCCCTGACTTCAAGGGAACCCAGGAGCAATCATGGGTGCCGGCCCAAAAGCTGCGCGAGGTCGCGCTGCCCACGGTGATGCGCAAGATCGTCGAGCATGCGCTTGATGAAGGCGGTCCGCTGTTCGCGGCGAAGCCGCGACCGTAGGAGAAGTCCTTACGAAAGCCCTGAGCGCAACTGCTGGCGCAGCACATCGATCGGTGCCAGCGCGCCGTTGGGCAGCTCGAACTGCCAGAAGGTCCAGCCATTGCAAGCATCCAGCCCCTGTACATGCGCGCCCATCTGATGGATGGAGCCGGAGGCATTGGCGGTGACCAGCGTGCCGTCGGCGCGCACCTTGGCGGTGTGATGCTTGCGGGTGCCGCGCAGCACCGTGCCCACTGGCAACAGGCCGCGTTCCACCACCCAGCCGAAGGGAATGCGCGGCTCGGCGCGCTTGGACTTGGTGACTTCCAGGACTTCGCTCTCGGCGGGCACCACTTCGGCAATGCGCGCGCGCGCCACATCGGCGTAAGTCTTTTCGCGCTCGATGCCGATGAAGCGGCGGCCCAGCCGCTTGGCCACCGCGCCGGTGGTACCCGAACCGAAGAAGGGATCCAGGATCACATCGCCCGGTTTGGTCGAGGCCACGACCACCCGGTGCAGCAGCGCTTCGGGCTTTTGCGTCGAATGGGCCTTCTGGCCATCGGCATCCCTGATCCGCTCATTGCCGGCGCAGATCGGCAGGGTCCAGTCCGAGCGCATCTGCAGCTCATCATTTAACGCCTTCATCGCCTCATAATTGAAGGTGTATTTCTGCTCCGGATTCTTGGTCGCCCAGATCAGGGTCTCATGTGCGTTGGTGAAGCGCCGGCCCTTGAAGTTGGGCATGGGGTTGGATTTGCGCCACACCACATCGTTGAGGATCCAGAAGCCCAGGTCCTGAAGCGTGGCGCCGACGCGGAAGATGTTGTGATAGGAACCGATCACCCACAGCGACCCGGTGTCCTTCAGGCAGTGGCGCGCCGCCATCAGCCAGTCATGGGTGAAGCGGTCATATTCGGAGAAAGAACCGAACTGGTCCCAATGGTCATCCACCGCATCGACCTTGGACTGGTCGGGACGGCGCAGTTCGCCGCGCAGCTGCATGTTGTAGGGCGGGTCGGCGAACACCAGGTCCGCACAGCCTTCCGGGAGCGCCAGCATGCGTTCGACGCAATCGCCCTCGATCACCTGATCCAATTCCAGTGTGCCCATGTCCCGCCCGAAAATATCAACAGCGGAATCACACTGATTCGTCGCGACTCGGCGGTCAAGAGTCTTGTGGAATCAAAGTGTTATGATTTGAGTCCCCGGATTCACCCACACACAAGATGTTGTGTCTGTGGGCCAATAATAATGGAAACAACGTCCGCCAGGCCATTGCCGATCATGATGCGGCAGGTATTCCGCGCCTCGCGTAAAGCTTGCGGGCTGTCCGGTCTCTTTTTTCAGTCGCCGGAAAACCGGGCCACCAGTCGGCCCCACAGATTGTCGCGATAATAGCACTTCGCATTTGTCGCAGTCGCGATATCGTCGTTGCAATGGGGGCCATCTTCCTTGAGCGCATAGCCCTTGGTCATCATGCAGGCCTCGGTCAATTCGCCGATGTCGGAGGAATCCAGGGAATGTCCGTGGCTTTGCGAAACTGCCATCGTTTTGCAGGACGCGATAGTCTGCTGTTTGGGAGGCGAGCAGGCGCCCAGCAGACTTGCCGATATCGCCAGGATGATGAAACCGGCCGTCCGTCGCACTGCGCCACCCCATGCTGGGCCTGACGGCCCGGTTTCTCTTTCCAACACGGGTTTCGGCCTCAATCCACAAAAAGCTACATCAATTCATTGCCTTTCGGCGTGGACATCACATCGGTGGATCGCGCCTCTCCCCGAATATCATAACCGTGAAGCATATTGTGGATCGGGGCAAAACTGCGGCGGTGATGAATGGTCACGCCATGCAGGCGCAATCCCGCATAATGTTCGGGCGTGCCATAGCCCTTGTTGCTTTTCCAGTTGTAGCCGGGATGTTCGTCATGCAACCGCAGCATCAGCCGGTCGCGCGTGACCTTGGCGATGATCGAAGCCGCGGCGATGGAGACCGAGCGCGCATCGCCGTCCACCAGCGTGTCGCATTTGCAGGGCAGGGCGGGCGCGTCATTGCCATCGACCAGTGCGAATTCCGCGGCAACGCTCAGGGCCCGGACCGCGCGCGCCATGGCCAGATGGGTGGCCTGGCGGATGTTGACCAGATCGATCTCGCCGACGCTGGCTTCGCCCACGCCGACCGCGATGGCCGTTTCCATGATGCGGGGGAAAAGCTCCTCGCGCGTCTCCTCGTCCAGCTGTTTGGAGTCGTTCAACCCCTTGGGAATGCGCTTCCTGTCCAGGATGACGGCTGCCGCCATCACCGGGCCGGCCAGCGGCCCGCGCCCCACTTCGTCCACGCCACAGATCGGACCGGAAATGGTCTTCAAAAGGCGGGACTCATAGATGTAATGCGGCATGGCAAATGGTTAGAGCAGGACGCCGGCCTCGCCAAGCCGCGACCGGGCCCGGAACTGTTGATGACGGGCCCGGCCGCAAAATTTTTCGGCCCCATGTCACGTTTCGGGGGCGCCCTCTCGTCCTGTCTTTCACGGGAATGATCCCGCCTGAAAGGAACCCGCAATGACCGCCCGTATCAATCCCTATGCCAACATGAAGCTAGTGCAGCCCTACATCGACTATGCCAAAAGCCTGGCCGCCAATTCCGGCCTGGAACCCAGCCTGCTGGAGCTGGTCAAGATCCGCGCCTCCCAGATCAATGGCTGTGCGATCTGCCTGCACATGCACACCCAGGAAGCGCGCCGTGCCGGCGAAAGCGAGGAACGCATCTACATGCTGGATGCCTGGAAAGAGTCGTCGCTGTACAATCCCCGCGAGCGCGCCGCCCTGGCCTGGACCGAATCCCTGACCCGGCTGACTGAGACGGGCGCGCCCGACGCGGATTATCAGATAATGGCCGACCAGTTCAGTCCGGAGGAGCAGGTCAATCTCACCATGGTGATTGTGGTGATCAACGGCTTCAACCGCCTGGGCGTTGGCTTCCGCGTCAGCCCCGCCGTCTTCCAGAAACAGGCTGCGTGATGGCCGATGAAGGCGCCGCTGCCGCTTTCGATCCGCTGCGTCCGCGCCTGACCCGCATCGCCTATCGCATGCTGGGCTCGGTCGCGGACGCGGAGGATGTGGTGCAGGAAGCCTTCCTGCGCTGGCATGCAGGCGATCGCGCTTCGGTGCGCCAGCCGGAGGCCTATCTGCGCCGGGTGGTGACGCGGCTTTGTCTCGACGTGCTGAAATCGGCGCACAGGAACCGCGAAGTCTATGTCGGCCCCTGGCTGCCCGAGCCGGTGTTCACGCCCGCGGAAGATGAGGTCGATGACGTGACCCTGCCGCTGATGCTGGCGCTGGAGCGGCTGTCCCCCCTGGAACGCGCCGCTTTTCTTCTGCATGACGTGTTCGGCATCGGCTTCGAAGAGATTGCCGAAACCATCGGCCGCGACAAGGACGCCTGCCGCCAGCTGGCCAGCCGCGCCCGCACCCATGTGCGCGCCGAGCGTCCGCGTTTCGTGGTGGCGCCAGAGCACGGTATGGAAATCGCGCAGGCTTTCTTTGCGGCCTCGCGCGAGGGCGATCTGGGGCGGTTGCGCGCGCTTCTGTCGGACGATGTGTTGCTGCATTCCGATGGCGGCGGCAAGCGGCCGGCGGCGCTCAGGATCCTCACCGGCATCGAGGATGTGATGAAGGTGCAGACCGCGCTGGCGCGCATTTTTGCGCAAAGCCCGTCGCAGCTGCTGCGCTATGGCCGCGTCAACGGCCTGCCGGGCTTCATCACCATGGAGCCGGACGGCCAGATCCAGACCACGGCACTGGCGGTCGAGGAAGGCCGCATCGCCGCGATCTATGTGATGCGCAATCCCGACAAGCTGCGCCATCTGGGCAGCATGCATTGACGGCTAGTGTCCCGATTCCGAAATTCGCTCGATCTCTATATCGGGTCCCAGGCGAATTTCGGAATCGAAGGACACTAGCAACTCATTTAATCCTAGTGTCGTTTTGGTTTCGAAGTTTGCCTAGAGCCTGATATCGAAGACATTGCGAACTTCGAAACCACGACACTAGAACAAAACGAGCTGGTCGCCCAGCCGCGCCGGCCGCTTGAACTTGTGGACGGCGAGCGGCTGGTGCGGCTGGTTCAGCCCCAGCCGCTTCGCCGCCATATGGAAGCGGCGCGCCATCACCTGGGCATAGGCGCCGGTGCCGGTCATGCGGGTGTTCCAGTTGCTGTCATAATCCTTGCCGCCCCGCATCTGGCGTACCAGCGCCATCACATGTTTGGCGCGGTCTGGTACATTTGCCTCCAGCCATTCGCGGAACAGGTCCTTGATCTCCAGCGGCAGGCGCAGCAGCACATAGCCGGCCGAGCGCGCGCCATGGCCAGCGGCGGCATTGAGCACGGCTTCCATCTCATGATCGTTCAGGGCCGGAATGGCGGGAGCGAACATCACTCCGGTCGGAATGCCGGCATCGCTCAGGCCCTGGATCGCCTGCAGCCGCCGCGTCGGCGTGCCGGCGCGCGGCTCCATCGCCCGCGCAAGCTTGCGGTCCAACGTCGTCACCGACAGGGCCGCCTTGGCCAAGCCCATCTTCGCCATGTCGGAGAGAATGTCGATGTCGCGCAGGATCAGCGGTGACTTGGTGACGATGGCGACGGGATGGCGGAAGTCACGCAACACCTCAAGGATCGAGCGCGTGATCCGCATCTTCTTTTCCAGCGGCTGATAGGGATCGGTATTGGTGCCCATGGCGATCACCTTGGGCACATAGCCGGGCGCGCTCAGCTCCTTGGCCAGGAGCGCCGCGGCATTGGGCTTGGCGAACAGCCGGGATTCGAAATCCACGCCCGGCGACATGCCCAGATAAGCGTGGGTAGGGCGGGCGAAACAATAAATGCAGCCATGCTCGCAGCCCCGATAAGGATTGATCGACTGGTCGAAACTGAGATCGGGCGACTTGTTGTGGGCGATGATGCTGCGTGTGGCGTCATGGATGACCTCGGTCTTGATCGGGGGCGGGGCGCCGTCTTCGGCCCGCCAGCCATCGTCTAAGTAGGTCGCGCCGGAAGACGGCTCGCTCTCGCGAGCCAGCCCGGCGCTCCGGGGCCAGCCGTCATCCAGCAGCACGCGCGTCTGTTTTTCGTAGCGCCCCACGGCATTGGAAAGGGCGCCCCGGCCGCGCAGGACCTCGTTTCGGATGGTTGTGTTGAGGACTGTAGTCATATTTGGGACTGTAGACCCAAATAAGAACAAATCAAGTACAAAATCGAGCTGGGCGATTATGCAGGACGTGACTGCGGATAATCCCTCGACGAAACTGAGTTTTCGCGATGTGGAGCGGCAGCTAGCTGGACGCCGAGCTAGTGGAAGCCGCTCACAATGGACCGCTTGAACAGGCTCCAGAAGCCCCCCATCGTGTTGGTATGGATCGCGTCGGCCAGGCGCTGCCTGTGCGCGTAATCGCTCTTGCCCATCCTGTTCCTGCTGCGCCAGTTGTCGTCGTCGCTGCCGATATGGGGCTCACCAACAATGCCCATCAGCTTGCGGAAATCCTCATGGGCAAGACCGACGCGAACGCGACGGCACATGTTCCAGGCGGTCCCATAGCCGCCGACGCCCATTTCCCGATGGATCTGGAGGGCCGAGACGCGTTTCGTGGCGGTGAGGATCTTGTGGATGACGCGAAACCAGTCTCGCAGCGACTGGTTCGTGTTCTCAAAGATGGTGCCGTCAACGACAGAGAAACGGTAGCCGTCAGAAGTGCATTCGTGGCACTGCCAGAGACCGCTTTTGGACAGGTGATAAACTCCCTTGTTGCCACAGCGCGGGCAGGAGACCTCCCCGGACGGCCAGCGGTGACAGGCAAGGTAATTCCGACAGGCTTCCTCGGTGGAGAAGGCTTTCTCCAACTCCGAAAATGACATGTGCTGGATTTTCTTCCTGTCGGGCACGCACGTAACCCTAAGTTTATAGCGTTAACAGTTAATCTAGGCGCGAAAGGGGCTGGCTATCAAGTCGGGATAACTACGCTGGAAAGCCGTTGAAATTGGCCGCAGGGGCCGGCGGCGCGCCCCATGCTAGAACGCGCCCCAATGAAAACGCGCAGGCCTAGAGCCGCCTGCCCCTGGGGAGAGTTTGATGAAATCCTTTGCCGCCGCCATTGCGTTTGCCGCCATGACCATGCCGGCCCTGGCCGCCAGCGATGTCACCGTGACCGCGCCGATGGCATTTCCGGAAAGTCTGACCTCCACGCCCAATGGCGTCGTCTATATCGGCAGCATGAACAAGGGCGAGGTCTATCGCGCGCTGCCGGGCGAAAAGACCGCCACGACCTGGATTAGCAAGGACGCCGGCAATTTCGGCCGGGTGCTGGGTGTGCTGGCGGATTTCCCCTCGCGCACGCTTTATGTCTGCGACGACAATGGCGAGCACGCCTATCTCAAGACCTTCTCGCTCAAGACCGGCGGCCCTTTGAAGAGCTATGAATTCCCAGGCGGCGGCTTCTGCAACGACATCGCGCTCAAGGGCAAGGATGCCTATCTCACCGATACCAAGAACGGCCGGGTGCTGAAGCTCACCGCCGGCAGCGACGCGCTGACGGTGTGGTATGTCAACGACAAGTCCGATACCTCGCTCGACGGACTGGTGTGGCAGGGCAACACGCTCTACACCAACACCTATAACGGCAATCACGTCATCGCGGTGCCGATGAACGCCGACGGCTCGGCCGGGCAGGGCACAAATCTCACCACCTCCACGGATGTCTTCCAGCCCGATGGCATGCGGCTTTCGTCTGCCGGCAAGATCCTGATGGTGGAAGGCCGCGGCAAGGACGGCAATGGCCGGCTGGATGAGGTGACGGTGTCGGGCAATACTGCCACCATTCGGGTGATCAAGGATCACTACATGCTGCCGACCGCCGTCACCACGGTCGGGTCCACAGCTTATGTGCTGGAGGCCAAGCTGAACTATCAGCGCGATCCCGCACTGAAGGACAAGGACCCGGGCACCTTCACCGCCTACGCAGTGCCGTTGAAATAGTTGCCCAGTTTAAAGGCAGTTATTACGGGCATTTAACCGTTCACCCTGCGACCGCAAAAGCGTTGTGCGGGGAAACATCTTTGTCATTATGTGGCCATGATCTCTGTCATCGTGCCCACCGACAATGCCGAGCGTCTCTTGCCGCGCTGTTTCGACAGCCTGATCGCGGGCGCGGTGCGCGGTGTGGTGCGCGAGGTGATCGTCAGTGACGCGGGTTCGACCGACGGCACCTTGCTGATCGCCGACGGGGCGGGCGCCCATATCATTCACGCCCGCAAGAATCGCGGCGCGCAGATGGCGCAAGCGGCCGCATCCGCCAAAAGCGACTGGCTCCTGTTCCTGCGTCCCGAGACCGCGCTCGAGACCGGCTGGGAAATGGAAGCGGAATCCTTCATCAGCCAGGCGGTGATGGAACGGCCGCGCGCCGCGGTGTTCCGTTTCGCGCTGGAGGATTTTGGCGGTGAGGCGCGCCGCGCCGAAGCCAAGGCCGCATTGCGTACCGCGCTGTTCGCGCTGCCTTATGGCGATCAGGGCCTTCTGATCCCCAAGCGTCTTTATCAGAAGCTGGGCGGGCATCGCGCGCTCGCCGACGTGGAAGATGCCGATCTGGTGCGCCGCATCGGGCGCCGACGGCTGGTTTCCCTGCGCGCCCGCGCCATCAATGTCGCGCGCCCGCACCAGAGCACGCTGCGCGGCCTGGCGCTGACGCTGCTGCATACGCTGCGGGTCCCGTCGCGGCTGCTCGCGAATCTCTGATTTTTTAGGCTCTAATTCTTGGCGTTGAGCCGAAGCCCATAGACGGCGGTTGAGCCGGCGGGCACCGTCTCGTGATAGGGCCGGTAGATCGGCCACTCTCCGCTGGCGGTTTCTTCCAGGCTTCTGGCATCCTGGCCGAAGCGGCGGCGATAGAGCCAGTGATAGAGCATCAACCGCTTCACATAGGAACGCGTCTCCGCCACCGGAATGCTTTCCACGAACAGCAGCGGATCATTGCCGCCGGCCTTGGTGTTGCGCCAGCGATCGACCGCCTGCGGTCCCGCATTATAGGCGCCGCCCAGCTCCAGCAGGTTGCCGTCAAGCTTGAGCAGCAGCTGTTCGAGATAGCGCTGGCCAACTTCCAGCGATGTGCCGGGATTGTAAAGCGTGTCGGGATCGCTGACCCCGAAATGCACGGCCGTGGTGGGCATCAGCTGCATCAGCCCGCGCGCGCCAACCGGCGAAGTCGCCTGTATCTGGAAGCGGCTTTCGATGCGGGCAAAGGCCAGGACCAGGGATGAATCGATGCGATAGCCGCCATCGGGACCGTAGGGCGGCACCGGGAACAGGCCAGTCAGCATGATGCCGCGCGCAGCACTTGCCTCGCTGGCGCGCAGTTCAACATTGGGCACGCCGATGCCGCGCGCCAGGGCCGCCATGGCGGGATCCAGCCGTTCATTATTGTTCACAAAGGCGCGGTTGAGCTCTGGCCCTACATATTCCGTCTCTCCGATCTGCCACAGCGCCAAGGCGCGATGCGCGGCGGGCACCGCCATCAGGTCGCGAAGGTCGTCCTGGTTGAGGATGGCGTCGGCGAAACCGGTCTCGGTGTCGATGCCCAGCATGCGCTCGGCGATGATGCCGTAGAAGCTGGGCTCTTTATCGGCGGCAAAATTGAGCAGGGTCACGACCTTGAGCGGATCGCCCGACTGCATATGGGCGCGCGCCGCCCAGAAGGCGCCTTGGGCCCGCAAACTGTTCTGGGCGTCCGGCGTCTCGGCAAGCTTCTCCAGCTGCGCTTCGGCACTGGCCCAGTCGCCAAGGCGATAGGCGGCGAAACCGGCATCCCACATCAGTTGCGGCACCGATGGATCGGAGATCGAGATCGCCAGCCTATAGGCGTCGGCGTCGCGGCCTTCCGCGCGATAGGAGGAAGCGATACGATGCGCCATTACCGCATTGTCAGCCGGCGTGCAGCCTGACTGGACCGATTGCATCAATGCCAGCGCCTGGTCGGGCTGGCCGGCCTTGATGGCGGCAAGAATGCCCGGCATCACGCCGCGCGCCGCTTCCGATGACGGCATGGGTTCGGGAAGTTCCAGGTCTTCATAACCGCCGGTGCGCTTGCCCACCCCGCTCGGAGCCGGGATGTTGGTCACCACCGCGACCAGGATGGTCTTGTGATGGTGGCGGACCTTTTTGGTGGAATGCTGAACCGCCAGCCGGTAGATTTTTTCGGCTACCGCCAGGTCGCGATATTGCGCAAGCCAATCCACCAGCGGCTGGGCGGTAATGCTCCTGGGCGAGGCCGAGAGGAAATGCTGGGCTTCGACATAGCCTTCGAGCGACCTGTCGCTCACTCTGGCCAGCAAGGACTTGGCCTTGGCATGCTGGCCATTGCGTTCTGCCTGCATGATCTCTTTGTAGCGAGACACATCATCGGAGCTGAGAATCTGCGGCGGCGCCGGCGCGTTCACCGTTGCCGGTACAACAGTCGCCGGCGGCAGATTGGGCGAAACGGCCGGCTGCGCCACCGCCGCAGAGGTGGCGAATGCGAGCCAGATCAGGGCAAGTCGAATATGAATCTTTCAGGCCCTTCGAAGCAGAAGCGCGTTTGTTAGACCGCGTCGCGGGTTCCGGCAAGCACCTCAAGCCTGTCGCGGACCGATTGCAGGTCGCGCCAGGCGAGTCTTTTGTGTGCCGGCTGGCGCAGGAGATAGGCGGGATGAAGCGTCGGCATCAGAGGCACCATGCGGTCGCCGACACGATACTCCATCCAGCGGCCGCGCAGTTTCATGATGCCGTCGGACACGCCCACCACGTGCCGGGCCGCGACCGCGCCCAGAAGAATGATGATCTGCGGATTTGCGAGTTCGATGTGGCGACGCAGAAACGGCAGGCAGGCGGCGGCTTCCTCCGGCGATGGATCGCGATTGTCAGGCGGGCGCCAGTTGATCACATTGGTGATGTAGGCGTTGACTTTGCGGTCCAGCCCGATCGATGCCAGCATCTTGTCCAGCAACTGGCCGGCGCGGCCCACAAAGGGCTTGCCGACGCGGTCTTCGTCGCGGCCTGGCGCTTCGCCGATCAGCATAACGGGTGCATGCGCCACGCCATCGGCGAAGACGGTGTTGGTCGCGCTGTGCTTCAGCGCGCAACCGTCGAAAGCTTCCAGTGCCGCCTGAAGTTCCGCAAGGCTTGTGGCGGCGGCCGCGGTCGCCATGGCGCCGCCGATGGCGTCGCTTGTGGAAGGTGCGACCGAAGGCGCGGGCACGGGGACAGCAGGGCGCGGGACCGCCGCTGGCATCGGTGCGGCGGTTGCTTTCGCCACCAGCCGGTTCACCGGCTGATCTGCGATTGCTTCATCCGCACCGGCCTCTACCAGCCAGTTCAGGGTTGCCAATGTGTCGTCCGCCATTTCTGTATCATAGGCTTTCGGGACGGCGCCGGGCCAGCTAGAAAACAACACTAGTGTGGTGGTTCAGAAGTCCCCCCTCGTATCGCGGCAAGTCCAGTTGGGGGACTTCTGAACCAAACCACACTAGAATCATATAATTCTAGTGTCCCTTTGAATCCGAAGTTCGCTACCGATAACGCCGAGAGGCCAAGCAAACTTCGGATTCGGGACACTGGACAACAAGGCGATTCATGGCCGACATCACCCGGGAGAGCATGGACTATGACGTCGTCATCGTGGGCGGCGGTCCGGCCGGGCTTGCGGCGGCGATCCGGCTGAAGCAGCTGGACGCGGCAATCTCGGTTTGTGTTTTAGAAAAGGGGTCGGAGATCGGCGCCCATATCCTGTCGGGCGCGGTGATCGATCCCAGGGCGCTGGACGAGCTGATCCCCGACTGGAAGGAAAAAGGCGCGCCGCTGGACACACCAGTCGCGCAAGACCGCTTCTGCTTCTTTACCGCGAGCGGTGCGATCACCATTCCCCATTTCCTGTTTCCGCCGCTGATGAACAACCGCGGCAACTACATCGTCAGCCTCTCCAATCTGTGCAAATGGCTGGGACAGCAGGCCGAAGCCCTGGGCGTGGAGATCTATCCCGGCTTTCCGGCGCATGACCTGATTCTGGAAGACGGCATGGTCAAAGGCGTGATCACCGGCGAGCAGGGCGTCGCCAGGGACGGCCATCACAAGGACGGCTATACGCCGGGCATGGAGCTGCGCGGCAAATACACGTTGTTTGCCGAAGGGGCGCGGGGCTCGCTGTCAAAACAGCTTGGCGCTATATTCAAACTGCATGAAGGCCGCGAGCCGCAAAAGTTCGGTATCGGACTAAAGGAATTGTGGGAGCTGCCCGCCAACCAGCACAGGCGCGGTCTGGTGATGCATGGCATGGGCTGGCCGCTGGACAACGAAACCGGTGGCGGGCTGTTCCTCTATCACTGGGGCGACAATCTCTGCTCGGTCGGCTTTGTCGTCCATCTCAACTACAAAAATCCCTGGCTTGATCCCTTTGGCGAATTCCAGCGCGCCAAGACCCATCCGGCGATCGCCAAGATCCTCACCGGCGGCAAGCGCATCGGCTATGGCGCACGCGCCATCACCGAAGGGGGCTTTCAGTCGGTACCCAAACTGTCGTTTCCCGGTGGCGCGCTGATCGGCTGTGCCGCGGGCTTCGTCAACCTGCCGCGCATCAAGGGCAGTCATAACGCCATGAAGACCGGCATGCTGGCCGCAGAGGCGGTGGCCGCAGCACTGAAGGCGGGAAGGCGCGGCGACACCCTGTCGGACTATGACGCGGCTTATGCCCAAAGCTGGGTGGCGAAAGACCTCAAGCTGGTGCGCAACGCCAAGCCCCTCTGGTCGCGGCTGGGCACCCTTTTGGCGCTGCCTTTCATCGGCCTGGATCTCTGGACCAACCAGATTTTCGGAGTTTCGCTGTTTGGAACCCTAGGTCATGGGAAACCGGATTTCGCCACCCTGAAACCGGCTGCTGCGACCGCGAAAATCCAATATCCCAAGCCTGACGGTCATTTAACCTTCGACCGCTTGTCCAGCGTGTTCCTTTCCAGCACAAACCATGAAGAAGACCAGCCGGTGCATCTGGTGCTGCGCGATCCGGCCATTCCCCTTTCGGTGAATTTGCCCGAATATGGCGAGCCGGCGCAGCGCTACTGTCCGGCGGGCGTCTATGAGGTGGTTGAAGAAAGTTCCGGTCCTCGGTTTCAGATCAACGCCCAGAATTGCGTGCACTGCAAGACATGCGACATTAAGGACCCGTCGCAGAATATCACCTGGGTTCCGCCCGAAGGGGGCGGTGGTCCCAATTATGCGAATATGTAGGAGAAGAATGCGCCGCTTCCTGCCCCTGATCGCCTTGCTCCTGGCCGGCTGTGCCAACCAGGAGCAGCCCGTTGCCCGTTCCGACGATGACAAGGCCTCCGAGGCTTTCTCGACCTATCTGTCGGCGCGCTTTGCCGCCAACGACCACGATCTCAGTCAGGCGGCACGCTACTACGGCCGGGCGCTGTCGGACGATCCGGGCAATTCCTCGCTGCTCGCCATGTCCTTCTTCTATTCCACCACCTCTGGCGACTTCGAGGCGGCGGGCAAATACGCCCAGGCCGTGGTGGCCAAGACGCCGGATGACCGTGGCGCCCGTCTGGCGCTGGCGGTGATCGCCTTCAGGCACAAGGATTACGCCGATGTGCGAAAGGAGCTGACGCAATCGGCCAAGGGACCCTTCACCGCCCTGATCCTGTCCCTGTTCGATGCCTGGGCGGCCGCGGCCCAACATGATACCCCGGGTGTGCAGAAAGACATCCAGACCGTCATCAGCCAGAAGGGCGCCGAAGGTATTGCGTCCTATCACGCTGCACTGATTCAGGATTATCTGGGCGATGCCAAGGCTGCCGACGCAGCCTACAAGAAGGCGCTGACCTCGGGCGCGCCGACGCCACGGGTGATGGATGCCTATGGCCGTTTTCTGGAACGCCAAGGTCGCACCGCCGACGCCACCAAGCTCTATATGGCCCATATCGATGAAGGCGGTCTTGCCAGCGTCACCCGTCCGGGTCTGGCGCGCATCGCCGCCGGCCAAAAGCCCGATGGCCTGATCCGCAACCCCGCCGATGGCGCCGCAGAAGCGTTGTTCGGCATCGCCGCCTCGCTTACCGATGCGCAGAGCGCCGATGACTCGATCCTGTTCCTGCGCATGGCGCTTTATCTGCGTCCCGATCTGGGGCTGGGGCAGGTCCTCCTGGCCGACCGTTTTGAATCCCTGCGCAAGTTCGATTCGGCGATCACGATCTATCAAGGCATCGAGCCGACCTCGCCTTATTTTCGCATGGCGCAGGTCCAGGCCGCGCTGGACCAGCAGCGGCTGGGCAGGAACGACGATGCGATCGCCGGCCTCAAGAAACTGGTCGCGGCCCAGCCCAAGGACAGCGAAGCCTGGATCGCGCTGGGTGACACGTACCGCACCACCGAGAAGTTCCAGGAAGCGGTGGACGCCTACACCCAGGCCGAAAAGGCGATCCCGAAGCCGTCCAAGCGCGATTGGACGATGTTCTATGCCCGGGCCATGGCCAATGAGAAGCTCAAGCAACTGGATGCCTCCGAGGCAGACATCCAGGAGGCGCTGAAACTGTCGCCGGAACAGCCGGAGCTTCTGAACTATCTGGGCTATAGCTGGGTGGATCGCGGCCGCAACATCCCCCAGGCGCTGGTGATGCTGGAGAAGGCGCGCAGTTTGCGGCCCTATGACGGTTATATCGTCGACAGTGTGGGCTGGGCTTATTACCAGCTGGGTCGTTACGACGATGCCGCCAAGACCTTGGAAGCCGCCGTGCTGCTGGTGCCGGGCGACCCCACCATCAACGAGCATCTGGGCGATGCCTTGTGGCGCGCCGGCCGTCACATCGATGCCCGCTTCCAGTGGAGCCATGCGCTGACCTTCGCGGACGACGACACCGACAAGGCCGCGCTGGAGCGCAAACTGAAATCGGGCTTGAGCGAAAAGCCCGCCTGAACCATTGGCATATCGCGTGATCACCGCCGGAGCATCGGCCAAGGAAAATCATGGAGCCGTTTTTGAGCGATAGCGAGAAAACGCGGAATGATTTTTCGCCAGGACGTGCGACCATCAAAGAATTGGCATCTGCCAAGATCAATCTTTTCCTGCATGTCGGCGATCGTCGCGCCGACGGCTTTCACCCGTTGCAGAGCCTGGCGGTATTCACGAACCTGGGTGATGTGCTGGTGATGGAAGAGGCCATCGGCCTCTCGCTGGCCATCGATGGACCTTTTGCCCAAGGCCTGCAGGGCGAGGGTGACAATCTGGTGCTGCGCGCTGCGCGTGCGCTGGGCACCCAAGGCGCGCGGCTGACCTTGACCAAAAACCTGCCGGTGGCGTCCGGCATCGGTGGCGGCTCGGCGGACGCAGCCGCGGCGCTGCGCGGTCTGAGCAAACTTTGGCAGGCAGACGGCAAGAACCTGCAGGAGATCGCCGCCACCCTGGGCTCCGACATTCCCGTCTGCATCGACAGCGCGGCCTCTTTCATGGAGGGTCGCGGCGAGATCCTGCGTCCGGCCTTGTCCATGCCACGTGTGCCCATGCTGCTGGTCAATCCCGGCGTGGCGGTTGCGACGAAAGACGTGTTCGCGGCCCTCGAGAGCCGCAGCGGCGAGGAAATGACCTTGCCGCGCGGCAATTTCCAGGACACTGCCGACGTGCTGCGTTTCCTGGATTCCACCCGCAACGACCTGGAAGCGCCCGCGCGCCAACTGCAGCCGGTAATCGGCGAGGTGCTGGCGGCGATTGCGGCATTGCCAGGCGCGCTGATGGCCCGGATGTCGGGCAGCGGGGCGACCTGTTTCGGCATTTTTGCCGATGACGATTGTTGCGAACGCGCCGCGCGCGCGCTCAGGCAGTCCGCGCCTGGCTGGTGGGTGGCGCCCACCTTCGTGCCGGAATGTGGCATCGTCCATGAAGACGTCGGCCAGGACATCGGTCCTTCGGACGCCGGCCTTTAATGCGTCAGTAGGCGCGTTCGACGCAGAGCCGATAGCGACAGCGTATCGGCGGCGATATCTTCAGTAGGCTCGTTCTACGCAGAAATCAGCTATGTCAGCCAGTGCGCGCTTGATGTCGCTGTCCGGCATCACCTTCAGCGCGTCCTTGGCGTCATCGGCATAGGCGCGGGCGCGGGACATGGTTTCCTGCATCGCCCCGGTTTGCTCGATCAGGGTGATGGCGCGGTCCAGGTCGCTTTCGGTCTGGTTGCCGGTCTCGATCACCCGTTTCCAGAACGGGCGATCGCTTTCGCGCGCCCTGGCATGGGCCAGGATGATCGGGAGCGTCATCTTGGCCTCGCGGAAATCATCGCCTACGGTCTTGCCCATCAGCGCCTGGCGGCCGGAATAATCCAGCGCATCATCGACCAGCTGGAAGGCGATGCCGAGATTTTTGCCGTAGGAGCGCATGCCCGCCACATAATCGTCGCCCTGACCGGACAGCAAGGCGCCGGATTCCGCGGCCGCCGCGAACAAGGCCGCGGTCTTTGCCGACACGACATTGAGATAATGCTCTTCCGTCACCGACAGGTTGTTCGACGACTTGAGCTGCATCACTTCGCCCTCGGCGATGATCGCCGAGGCGCCGGCCAGGATGTCGAGCACCGCCAGATTGTCGGTCTCCACCATCAGCTGGAAGGCGCGGGAAAAGAGGAAGTCGCCCACCAGCACGCTCGGCTTGTTGCCCCACATCAGATTGGCGGAGACCTTGCCGCGGCGAAGCGCGCTTTCGTCCACTACATCGTCATGCAGAAGGGTCGCGGTATGGATGAACTCGACCGCGGCGGCCAGCCGGATGTGATGATCGCCGGCATAGCCGCCCGCTTCGGCGGTGGCGAGCGTCAGCATCGGGCGAAGCCGCTTGCCGCCGGAATCGATCAGATGCCTGGCCAGGTCGGGGATCAGCGCCACGCCCGAGGTCATGCGGGTATGGATCAGCTTGTCGGTGGCGGCCATGCCGGCTGCGATCAGGGCGTGCAGCCGCTCTACCGGCGATACCCCGGCGTCGCTTTTGAGAACCTGTGCGTCCTGCCC
The DNA here is from genome assembly GCA_036488555.1 of Rhizomicrobium sp. Classification (GTDB taxonomy): domain Bacteria; phylum Pseudomonadota; class Alphaproteobacteria; order Micropepsales; family Micropepsaceae; genus Rhizomicrobium. The sequence continues at coordinate 36,437 of DASXHL010000051.1, read as the reverse complement.
CATTTGACCTGCAGGATACCGGACCCCATGACCCCCGCCAAGCGGGACAGAAGGGCGCGGCTTGGCTATAAGAATCCCATGCGCGCGGTACTGAAAACCCTCGATCCGGTGGTCCTGAATTTCGCCGCAAATGTTCTGTTGCAGGAGGGTATCGAATCCGTGGTTTTTGATACCCATGCCAGTGTCATGGATGGCAGCATGGGCTTTCTGCCGCGACGGCTGATGGTGCTGGACGAGGATTTCGATCGCGCCCATCGGCTGCTCCTTCAGGCCGTGCCGGACGCGATGGATCCCGTGTGACCCTCCCCCGTATGCGGAGCATCGGCGGAGGGTTGAGGGCCGCAGCCAAGCGGCCCGAACCCCGTAGCTGGCTCTCGAGCCAGCGAATGGCGGAGGGGGTTACCGTCAAGTGAGTGAAACATTTCTCGACGGTCGCGTTCGCGTGACACAGCCAGAGACCGGATTCCGGTCCGGCTTGGATGCGGTGATGCTGGCCGCGGCCATTCCTGCCGTCCCCGGCGAAAATGTGCTGGAGCTGGGCGCCGGTGCCGGCACGGTCAGTCTGTGTCTGAAAGCCCGTGTTCCGGATGTCGGTGTGACGGGGGTAGAGATCGACCCTGCTTTGACGGAACTGGCCGGGGCCAATGCAGCCGCCAATGGCTTTGATTGCCGTTTCGTGGCGGCCGACATCTTTGCCTTGCCGCCGGAACTCAAGCGGGATTTTGACCAGGTCTTCTCCAATCCGCCCTTTCATGGCGAGGGACAGGTCTCGCCCGATACGGCGCGCGCCACGGCGCTCAGCGATGTGGGCAAGTTGAGTGGCTGGTTGAAGCTTGGCCTACAACGTACTGTCTCAGGTGGGGTTTTCACCACCATCCTCCGGGCCGATCGGCTGGCGGAGGCGCTGGCCACATTGCCAATCCAAGGCGTCAGTGTCCTGCCCCTATGGCCCCGCGCCGGCGAGCCCGCCAAGCGCGTGATCGTGCAGGCCAGGAAAGCCTCACGCGCCCCGTTTGCGCTGCTGCCGGGGCTGGTTCTGCATCAGCCGGACGGGGCTTGGACCCCGGAGGCTCAGGCCGTGCTGCGGTGCGGTGCGCCGCTTGCCCTCACCAAGCCCCCCCTATAGGTTCCGGCCACTTCCAGACTGACAATGGGACGGGCAATGGGACGGGCGGAATCGGTGGCCAAAGCCAACACATTTCAAGACCTTATTCTCACCTTACAGAATTATTGGGCGGCTCAGGGCTGCCTGATCCTGCAGCCCTATGACGACCAGATGGGGGCGGGCACCTTCCATCCGGCCACCACCTTGCGCGCGCTGGGCCCGCGCCCCTGGAAGGCCGCTTTCGTCCAGCCGTCGCGCCGGCCGTCGGATGGCCGTTATGGCGAGAACCCCAACCGGCTGCAGCACTATTACCAGTATCAGGTGATCCTGAAGCCTGCGCCGGAAAATGTGCAGGACCTTTATCTCGGCTCCATTCGCGCCATCGGCCTGGACCCGGATATGCACGACATTCGCTTTGTCGAGGATGACTGGGAAAGCCCCACGCTCGGCGCCGCCGGCCTGGGTTGGGAAGTGTGGTGCGACGGGATGGAGATCACCCAGTTCACCTATTTCCAGCAGGTGGGCGGGATCGAATGCGATCCGGTCTGTGCCGAGATCACCTACGGCCTGGAGCGGCTGGCCATGTATGTGCAGGACGTGGAGTTCGTCTACGACCTGAAATTCAACGACCAGTTCCGCTACGGCGAAGTGTTCCATCAGGCCGAGCAGGAATTCTCCGCCTACAATTTCGAGCGCGCCGACACGGAAATTCTGTTCCAGCATTTCAAGGATGCGGAGAAACAGTGTCGCGAACTGCTTGCTGACAAGAAGCTGCCGCTGCCGGCCTATGACCAGTGCATCAAGGCAAGCCATGCCTTCAATCTGCTGGATGCGCGCGGCGTGATCAGCGTGACCGAACGCGCCGCTTACATCGGCCGGGTGCGCGCGCTGGCGCAGGGATGCTGCGAGGCGTGGCTGGAGACGCCGATGGGCGAATACAAACCGAGATTTGGCTGATGCCCGACCTGTTGCTCGAACTTTTCAGCGAGGAAATCCCGGCCCGCATGCAGGCGGGCGCTGCGCGCGATCTGGAACGGCTGATGGTGGGCGCGCTGACCGACCGTGGCTATCTGTTCGAAGGCGCCAAGGCCTTTGCGGGCCCGCGGCGGCTGACACTGGCGATTGCGGGGCTTCCGGCGAAACAGAAAGACGTGCGCGAGGAGCTGAAGGGCCCCAAGACCGATGCACCCCAGGCCGCGCTGGACGGTTTCCTGAAGAAGACCGGGCTTACCAAGGATCAGCTCAAAATCGAAAAGACGCCCAAGGGCGACGTCTACATGGCCGTGATCGAGCGGGCCGGGCGCGAGACGCCCCATGTGCTGGCCGAGATCATTCCCGAAGTGATGGCCAAGCTGCCCTGGCCCAAGAGCATGCGCTGGAAGCCGGGCCTGTCGGTGCGCTGGGTGCGCCCGCTGCATTCCATTCTTTGCACCTTTGACGGTGAATTGGTGCCATTCTCCTTCGCGGGCATTTCCAGTGGGCTGCATACGCGCGGCCACCGCTTCCTGTCGGAAGGAAAGATCGAAGCCAGGCGCTTCGACGATTACGCCCAGAAGCTGAAGGCCGCCCATGTCGTGCTGGAAGCCGAAGAGCGCCAGGCCATCATCTTTGAAGGTGTCAAACAGGCGGCCTTCGTGCATGGCCTGGAAATGATCCCGGACGAGGGGCTCTTGGCCGAGGTTTCGGGCTTGGCGGAATGGCCGGTGGTCTATATCGGCACGATTCCTGTCGAATTCATGGATGTGCCGGCCGAGATCCTGCAGACCTCGATGCGCACGCATCAGAAGTATTTTTCCCTGCGCGATCCCAAGACTGGGAAGATGGCCAACCGCTTCGCCCTGGTCGCCAACATGATCGCCAGGGATGGCGGCAAGGAGATTGTGGCGGGTAATGAGCGCGTGCTGCGCGCGCGCCTGTCGGACGCCAAATTCTTCTGGGACGAGGACCGCAAACATTTCCTGGAAAGCCGGGTCGAGAAGCTCAAGGGTATCGTCTTCCATGCCAAGCTGGGCACCCAGTTCGAGCGGGTTGAGCGGATCGAGAAACTGGCGGGCGAGATTGCGGCCAAGATCGGCGCCGATGTCGAAAAGGCCAAGCGTGCCGCGCGGCTATGCAAAGCCGACCTGACCAGTGGCGTGGTGGGTGAATTCCCCGAACTTCAAGGCGTGATGGGCCGCTATTACGCCCTGCACGACAAGGAAGATGCCGCCGTCGCCGACGCCATCCGCGATCACTACAAGCCGGTCGGTCCCAGCGATGCTGTACCAACGGACAGGGTCGCAGTCGCTGTTGCATTGGCCGACAAACTGGATGCGCTGACCGGTTTCTTCGCGGCGGGCGAAAAGCCGACCGGTTCCGGCGATCCTTTCGCCTTGCGCCGCGCTGCGCTGGGTATCATCCGCATTGTGCTCGAAAATCAACTCAAGAAACTAAGTTTTATAAATCTACTTTCACCAGCTGAGAATCGAATTCTAGAAACGTTTGCTGAAGTTCAAATGCGTGCAGAGATCGCTTCCGGCAAACAGATATTCGATAAAGTAATTATCCAATATAAGTCCGGGCTGACTGCGACGATAAAGGATATTCTCTCGTTCCTTGCCGACCGCCTTAAAGTGGCGCTAAAGGAAAAGGGCGTCCGCCACGACCTGATCGATGCGGTGTTCAGCCTGGGCCATGAAGACGATCTGGTGCGGCTGGTGGCACGGGTCGAGGCGCTGCAGGCGTTCCTCAAGACCGACGACGGCGCCAATCTGCTCGCCGGCTACAAGCGCGCCGCCAACATCCTGAAAGTGGAAGAAAAGAAAGACGGCAAGACTTTCATCAGCGAAGTCAGTGAAGCACTTCTCTCCGAACCGGCGGAGAAATCGCTGTTCGCGGCGCTGGTCAAGGCCAAATCCGCCATTACTCCGCTTTTGGAAAAAGAAGATTTTTCCGCGGCCATGCAGCAAATGGCCGCCTTGCGCGTTCCGGTGGATGCATTCTTTGATGGTGTTAAAGTGAATTCCGACGACAAAAAGGTGCGTGAGAACCGGCTGAACCTGCTGGCCTCGCTGAGGGCCACGTTGCATCAGGTCGCGGATTTTTCGAAGATTGAGGGCTGAGAGCTCCTTATGTCATGGCCGGCCTCAGAGCCGGCCATCCATGGCGCAACGGATAGACAAATGGCCGGGTCAACCCGGCCATGACTGTGGTGGGATTTTGCTATGACCAAATGGGTGTACGCGTTCGGCGACGGCAAAGCCGAAGGCAAGGCCGACATGCGCAATCTGCTGGGCGGCAAGGGCGCCAACCTGGCGGAGATGAGCAATCTGGGCTTGCCGGTGCCGCCGGGGCTGACCGTCACCACCGAGGTCTGCACCTACTATTACGCCAACAACAAAAGCTATCCGTCCGATCTGAAAGAGCAGGTGGACAAGGCGGTGGCCGAGATCGGCCGCATCGCTGGCGGCACGCTGGGCGATCCTGAACGTCCGCTGCTTCTGTCGGTGCGTTCGGGCGCGCGCGTCTCCATGCCCGGCATGATGGATACGGTGCTGAACCTGGGTCTCAATGAGGCGACCGCCGAGGGCCTGGCCAAGCTCACCGGTGATGCCCGCTTCGCCTATGACAGCTATCGCCGCTTCATCCAGATGTATTCCGATGTGGTGCTGGAACTGGACCACGCCGCCTTCGAGCAGATCCTTGATGACGAGAAGGACGCCAAGGGCGTGGAGCTCGACACCGATCTGGATGCGGAAGACCTGAAGCGCGTCGCGCGGGCTTACAAGGAAAGCGTCCAGAAGCAGTTGGGCAAGCCCTTTCCGGAAGACGTGCAGGAACAGCTATGGGGTGCCATCGGCGCGGTGTTCGGAAGCTGGCAGAGCCCTCGCGCCAACACCTATCGCAAGCTGAACAACATCCCCGAAGACTGGGGCACCGCCGTCAGCGTGCAGGCCATGGTGTTCGGCAATCGTGGCGATACGTCCGCCACGGGTGTCGCCTTCACTCGCGATCCCGCCACCGGCGAGAAGCTGCTTTACGGCGAATTCCTGATCAACGCGCAAGGCGAGGACGTGGTGGCGGGCATTCGCACGCCGCAGCCGATCTCCAAACTGGTGCGCGAGCGCCAGGGTTCGAAACGGCCCAGCATGGAAGAGGCCATGCCGAAGGCCTTCGCCGAACTGAAGGCGATCGGCGAAAAGCTGGAACAGCATTACCGCGATATGCAGGACGTGGAATTCACGGTGCAGGAAGGCAAGCTCTTCATGCTCCAGACCCGCGCCGGCAAGCGCACGGCCGAAGCTGCGCTGAAGGCCGCGGTCGACATGGAGCGCGAAGGCCTGATCGACAGGAAGATCGCCATCACCCGGGTCGAGCCGGAAGCGCTGAACCAGCTGCTGCATCCCACCCTCGATCCCGACGCGCCCAAGGAACAGATCGCGGTAGGGCTGGGCGCCTCGCCAGGCGCGGCCACCGGTGAAGTCGCCTTCACCGCGGAAGAGGCCGAAAAGCTTGCCGCCGACAATCGCGCCGTGATCCTGGTGCGCACCGAGACCAGCCCGGAAGACATTCATGGCATGCACGCGGCCAAGGGGATTTTGACCGCACGCGGCGGCATGACCAGCCACGCCGCCGTCGTGGCGCGCGGCATGGGCCGGCCCTGTGTGTCGGGCGCCGGCATGCTCAAGATCGACGCGGCCCGTGGCGAGATGATCGCTGGCCAGGTCACCATCCGTCGTGGCGACATCATCACCATCGATGGTGCGGCCGGCCTGGTGTTCAAGGGCAAGGTGGGCCTGCGCCAGCCGGAGCTGACCGGCGACTTCGGCACGCTGATGCAATGGGCCGACGAGGTCCGCGCGCTGAAGGTGCGCACCAATGCCGACACGCCAGGCGATGCCGCCACGGCGCGCAAGTTCGGCGCCGAAGGCATCGGTCTTTGCCGCACCGAGCACATGTTCTTCGAGGCCGACCGCATCATCGCGGTGCGCCAGATGATCCTGGCTGATATCGAGGCCGACCGGAGGGCGGCTTTGGCCAAGCTGCTTCCCATGCAGCGCAGCGATTTCGAGGCCATTTTCAAGGAGATGGCGGGCCTGCCGGTGACCATCCGGTTGCTCGATCCGCCGCTGCATGAATTCTTGCCGCACAAGGAAGAAGAATTCGAGGAAGTGGCGCGCGCCGCCAACGCCTCACCCGCGAAGCTGCGCGCCCGTGCCATCGCCTTGTATGAGACAAACCCCATGCTTGGCCATCGTGGCTGCCGGCTGGGCATTACCTATCCCGAAATCTACGAGATGCAGGCCCGCGCGATCCTGGAAGCGGCGCTGGCCGTGGAAGAGCAGGGCGGCAAGCCCGTCGAGCTGGAGATCATGATCCCGCTGGTGGCCTTCAAGTCCGAGCTCGACATTCTGGCCGCGCGCATCGCCGCTGTTGCCGAGGCGATCAAAAAGGAACGCGGAAAAGCGCCGGATTACATGATCGGAACCATGATCGAGCTGCCGCGCGCAGCACTACGCGCTGGCGAAATCGCCCAGACCGCACAATTCTTCTCCTTCGGCACCAATGATTTGACGCAAACCACGCTGGGCATCAGTCGCGACGATGCCGGCATGTTCATTGGCGATTATCTTTCCAAGAATGTGATCGCGCGCGATCCTTTCGTCTCGCTGGACACGACGGGTGTTGGCGAACTCGTCCAGATTGCGGCGGAAAGAGGACGCAAGACCCGCGAGAAACTCAAGCTCGGTATCTGCGGCGAGCATGGCGGCGACCCTGATTCCATCCGCTTCTGCCACGACACTGGCCTGGATTATGTCTCCTGTTCACCCTTCCGCGTGCCGGTTGCGCGTCTGGCGGCAGCGCAGGCGGCCCTGAAAAAAATGCGCGGTGATATTTGATCCGTGTACGGATTATGCCCGGAATCATTGGATTTTTTGCCGTCGCCTGACGTTCTGTCACGTTAATGAAAGAATTTATTTGACGACTCGTTTAGGAGCGGGCAGAACGCCAGCTCCACGGTGCTGGGAACCATTCGGAACTTTTGAAGGACGACGCGCGATCGAAACAGCCTGATTGAAATAGCAACTGCGAATAAGGACGCCGAAGGGGGCGGAAAGAAACGCAAGGGCGAAATAGACCAAGCCTGATTGACCAAGCGAATACCAAAGAGCCGAAAGAGTTACAGTCTCATGTCTCAAAAAACCAATGACGCGATTTCGCGTTCCGACCGCGTGCTGGTCGTCGCGATGGGGATCATCCTTGCCACGGCGAGTGCCGCCATCGGCGCTTCCCTGACCAATCATCCGTCCACGGACAACCCTGTTCCAAAACAGGTCGTGCGCGTGGTCCAGGCGCCCGGTCCAGTCACCGATGTGGCGATGGCCCAGCTTCTGGCCGAACACAAATGCCTTTCGGAAGCGCTTTATTACGAAGCCCGCGGCGAAGGCGCCGGCGGCCAGAAGGCGGTTGCCGAAGTGGTGTTTCATCGCATGAACCGTGGCGCATACGGCCATTCCATCTGCGCGGTGGTCTATGAGGGCAAGGACCGTCCCGGCTGCCAGTTCTCCTTCACCTGCAACGGCCAGATCAACCGGCCCAAGCAGATGGCTGCCTGGCGTGAGGCCGAGAAGCTGGCCGCCCAGATTCTCACCGGTCAGGTGCCGTTGCACAACGCCACCGGCGGGGCGCTGAACTACCATGCGGTGTCAGTGTCGCCAGATTGGGCCGACACGATGGACAAGACCACCCAGATCGGAAACCACATCTTCTATCGCGGCACGCACGCTCACGATTCGTAAGGTCGTCTAGAAGTCCAGCCCGATATCGAGGTTTGGCGCGCTGTGGGTGATTGCCCCGGAGCTGATATAATCCACGCCCGTCTCGGCGATGGCGCGCACCGTCGAAAGCGTGACATTGCCGGAAGCCTCCAGCACCGCCTTGCCTTTCGCAAGTCGCACGGCGCGGCACAGGTCGTCGAGGCTCATATTGTCCAGCAGGACAGTGTCGGCGCCGTAGGCCAGTGCCTCTTCCAGCTGGGCCAGGCTGTCCACTTCGACCTCGATCTTGACCATGTGGCCCAGGCCGGCGCGCAAACGCACGAGCGCGGGCGCGATGCCGCCGGCGGCCGCGATATGGTTGTCCTTGATCATGGCTGCGTCATCCAGGCCGAAGCGATGGTTGAAGCCGCCGCCGCAGCGCACGGCATATTTCTGAAGCGCGCGCAGGCCCGGCAGGGTCTTGCGCGTGCAGACGATTCGCGCGCCCGTGCCTTCCACGGCTTTCACCAGCGCCGCCGTGGCGCTGGCCGTGCCCGACAGCGGGCCCGCGAAATTCAAGGCCACCCGCTCCGCGGTGAGAATGCCGCGGGCCGATCCCGTGACGGTGGCGAGGAGCGTGCCTGACGCGACATCCGAGCCATCGGGGGCGGAAACATCCAGTTTCAGCGCAGGATCGACCAGCCGAAACGCCGCTTCGGCGCAGATCAGGCCTGCGATGCGGCCGGGTTTGCGCGCCACAAGTCGCGCCGTGGCGACCTTGTCCGCTGGGATGGTGAGCTGGCTGGTGATGTCGCCGGCCCGGCCCAGATCCTCCTCCAGCGCCGCGCGCACCAAAGGTTCGACCGCAAGGGGATGCGGCGGCCGGGTGAAGGCCAAAGCGGTCGGTGCAGGCGCCAGATTCATTTGCGGGCGTGGATGCGCGGCAGCGCTTCAACATTGGCGGCGATGCGCTCGGCATCGGCCAGGGTCATGAAAGTCCGCGCGCCGTGGGCTGCGGTCTGCGGGTGATCGCTGCGCCAATGGCCGCCGCGCGATTCCGTGCGCGCCAGGGCCGCGGCAGTGACCAGTTTGGCGGCGGCGGTCATGTTCAGCAAAGCGGGCTCGGTGCTGGTGGTTTCGAGCCGCGCAATCACCTCCAGCGCATTGCGCAGGCCCTCTTCGTTGCGCTCGAGTGCCACATCACGGCTCATGGCGCCGCGCAGCACATGCGGCGGCGCGGGCGACGCAAAACGCTCCGGCGCCGGCGGAAGCCCGCGCATCGCGCCTGTTGCCAGCTGGCCGCGCACGTCATCGGCGACATGTGCGCCGAACACCAGGCCTTCCAGCAATGAATTGGAAGCCAGGCGGTTGGCGCCATGAAGCCCCGTGGAGGCGCATTCGCCCACGGCCCACAGTCCTGGGAGCGAGGTGCGGCCCTCTACACCAGTGGCGATGCCGCCCATGTGGTAATGCGCGGCGGGTGCCACTGGAATGGGTGTCACTGACGGATCGACGCCGGCCGCCATGCAGGCGCCATGAACGGTCGGGAAATGATGGGCGAAGTCCGCACCGATTGCCTTGCTGCAGTCGAGATAGGCCTTGCGGCCGGAAACGATCTGCCGATGGATAGCGCGGGCGACGATGTCGCGCGGCGCCAGTTCCGCGTCATTATGGATGCGGGTCATGAACCGCTCGCCCAGGTCATTGACCAGCACCGCGCCTTCGCCGCGCAGCGCTTCCGTCGCCAGCGGCGCAGGATCCCGGCCCACGGCGATGGCAGTGGGATGGAACTGCACGAATTCTGGATCGGCGATCAGTGCGCCGGCGCGCGCCGCCATGCCAAGGCCTTCACCGCGCGCCTCCAGCGGATTTGTGGTGACGCCATAAAGCGCGCCAAGGCCGCCCGTGGCCAGGATCACGGCGCGGGCGCGGAACAGGATCAGCCTGGCATGGGCGCCCAGGCCCGAGCGGGCGAACAGGCCGGTGACGCGACCATTTTCCATGGCCAGTTCCACCGCATGGAAGCCTTCCAGCAGGGTGATGCAATCGGCCTCATTGGCGCGCGCGGCCAGGGTCGCGGAAATCGCGGCGCCCGCGCCATCGCCTTTCACATGCACGATGCGGGCGCGTGAATGGGCGGCCTCGCGGCCCACAGCCAGCGAACCATCGGCATTGCGGTCGAAGGGCGCACCGAGCTTCAGCAGGTCGTCGATGCGGGAAGGGGCGCACCGAGCAACCAGGTCGACCACGGCGGCATCGCAGAGACCCGCGCCGGCCACAATCGTGTCATGGGCATGAGATTGCCAGCTGTCGCCTTCGCCCACCGAGGCGGCAATGCCACCCTGCGCCCAGGCGCTGGAGCCTGACAGGCCGGGCCGCGTGCCCGCCAGCACGATCGAAGGCATGGGGGCGAGCTTCAGTGCGGTGAACAGGCCGGCAATGCCTGCGCCTAAAATAATCGCGCCGTCGGTTTCGACGATGTTATCGATGCGCGTCATTTTTATTGGCCTGTCGCTTCGCTATTTGAGGCCATGGCTTATGCTTTCACCGCCAGCATGCGGTCGATCGGCGCCTTGGCCCGGGCCGCGATATCCGCCGGCACGACCACTTCGTGAGTCATCGTCTGCAGACTATGCAGGATACCGTCCAGGGTGATGCGCTTCATGTGCGGGCACAGATTGCAGGGCCGCACGAATTCGACCTCGGGATGCTCGACGGCGACATTGTCGCTCATCGAACATTCGGTGATCATCACCACGCGACTGGGCTTTTTGTCGCCGACATAGTCGATCATGGCCGCGGTCGAACCGGCGAAATCGGCTTCCGCCACCACATCGGGCGGACATTCGGGATGGGCCAGCACGGTGATGCCGGGATGGGCGGCGCGATAGTCGCGGATCTCCTGGGCGGTGAAGCGCTCATGCACCTCGCAGGCGCCTTCCCAGGTAATGACTTTCACGCCGGTCCTGGCCGCGACATTGCGGGCCAGATACTTGTCCGGGATCATGATCACCGTGTCGGTGCCGAAGTCCCTGGCGATGGCTTCGACCACCTTCACCGCATTGCCGCTGGTGCAGCAGATGTCGCTCTCCGCCTTCACATCGGCGGAGGTGTTCACATAGGTCACGACCGGCAGGCCCGGATATTTCTGCTTCAGAAGCCGCACATCGGCGCCGGTGATGGAGGAGGCGAGCGAACAGCCGGCCTCCAGGGAGGGTATCAGCACGGTCTTTTCCGGCGAAAGAATCTTGGAGGTCTCGGCCATGAAATGCACGCCGGCCTGCACGATCACCTTGGCGTCGGTCCGCGCCGCCTCGCGCGCCAGGGCCAGGCTGTCGCCCACGAAATCGCCCACGCAATGGAAGATTTCGGGCGTCATGTAGTTGTGCGCCAGGATGACGGCGTCCTTCTCGCGTTTGAGGCGGTTGATCTCCGCGATCACCGGCGCATAGAGGTGCCATTCCACTTTCGGAATGAACTTGGAAACCTTGGCGTAAAGCCCGTCGGTGGCGTGCTCCACGGCGTCGGTATAGGCCAGTTCCACACCCATTCTTTCCTCCGGACCCGTTTAATACTCAATTAGAGTATATATATGGGGCAAAAAAAGCGGCCTTCAAGGGCCGGTCGAAGGTTTATGCTACACGCGAGCATTAAGGGGTCAAGAGACCAAAACGCGCAGATCAGGTTTGTGTTGCACGCTTATGACAGTTTGCCGCGTCGCACACTCAATCTGACGCCCGGGGCCGGGCGCTCGCGCAGCACTTCCCGGCGGAAACGGAAGAGTTCTGCTGGCCGGCCCCGGGCCGGCGCGGAGAATTTTCCCGTGCCCTCCACCAGGCCCTGCTCGGCCACCAAGCGGCGGAAATTCTGCTTGTGCAGCCGCAAGCCCGCCAGGGCCTCCACCACCCGCTGCAGCTCCAGCAAGGTGAAGGTGGGGGCCATCAGCTCGAACACAACGGGGCGGTACTTCAGCTTGCCGCGCAGCCGGGCAATGGCGGTGGCCAGAATCCGGCGATGGTCGAACAGCATGGATGTGCCCAGACCCTTCAAGGGCTTGCCGCTGTCGCGATAGAATTCCTCGACCAGTCCTGCCTCATAGAGAAGCTCATAGCGTTCCAGCACACGCTCCTCATCCCAGCCTTCACCGAAGCAGACATTCACGCGCTCGCGCCTGAGCTCGCCCACTTCGGCGTCAGGCGCATCCTTCACGAATTTCTTCAGCGCCGGCAGAATGGTCGTATCGATCATGGCGGGTTTGCAATCCCGCCAGTCTTCCCAGGGAAAATAGTGATACCAGCCGCGCCATTGGGTATCGGGCGCCTCGCTCACCATGCGTGTGAGCGCCAGGTAGCCGACCGACACCACGCGCCCTCCAGCGCCCGACGACAGATGCCGCTCCTGGTCGCCACCCGCCGGCGTATGCCGGCCCCTGTCACCAAAAGTGTAGAGCTGTTCGGTATAGCCGAGATCCAATTTCGTCTGCTCGCCCACCCATTTGCGCAGGCCGGACTCAAGCGTGCGGTGATGCGCGGGATCGAAGGGACCAAAGGGCAGGGCGTCTTCGCTGCCTTCATGCGCCACCACCAGCACCGACGGCCGATCGGCTTCCACCGCCACAATGGCAGCCGACAGGCCGATGGAGACGGTTTCCTTGCCGCTCACAGCCCCTCCAGCGGGAAAGCCGTGGTGACGCCTTCTTCCACCACCAATGGCGGCCCCATCGTGTTGAGCGCGGCCACCATCCTGCCGCCGCGCCCCAGCGCCTCGTCGGCATGGCTCACCAGAAGGCGATTGGGCTGGGCATGGGGCGCGCGCTGGCGCATGGCGCGCGCGATTTCAATCTCGCGATCGGGGCCCAGTCGGTCGCACAGTATGGTGAAGGCCGATGCCATGGAGCGCGAGATGCCGGCCCAGCAATGGATCAGAAGCGGCTGGCGCGCGTCCCAGCGACGGGAGAATGTCAGCAATGCATCGATATGAGCGCGCCGAGGTGGCGCGGGGCCGGCGGCCGGATCGACGATGTCATTGACGCCGAGCTTGAGATGCTGCTCCGCCGCAAAGCCGGCCGGCGTTTCGATCATATGCTCGGGCGACAGCAGGCTCACCAGATGCGAGGGCGCATGGGTGGCGATGGTCTCTTCGAGGCTGGAGAGCGGGGCAACCAGGAGCCGGGGCATGATTTGTGTTTTAGCAGTTATGGCGCATAAAGGCGGCGAAATCTCTCCAGGAACTGGTTCTGCGCCTCTGCCGTCTCGAGTGGGATCAGGCGGGGCGTCTTCATCGCCTTGGGCGGGGCGCCGAACAGGCGGCGGGCTTCCTTTTCCTCGAACCCGGCAAGCTGGGTCGCCTCGAAATAGGCCGAGAGATGATCGGCCCTCTTGAACAGGGTCTTGAGCGTCGCGGGTATCTGGGTCGGCAGCCCAAAGCGCAGATGGATGGCGGCCATAAGCCGCTCCTCCAGCGCCTTGTAGTTGATGCCCACCGCCGCCTTGAACGGGCTGATCAGGTCGCCCACGACATATTCTGGGGCATCATGCAACAGCGCCATCAGGCGCACTTCGCGCGACAGGCGGGGGCTCAGTTCGCTGACCAGCCGCTCCACCAGCACGCTGTGCTGGGCGACAGAGAAGGCATGCGCGCCTTTGGTCTGTCCGTTCCAGCGCGCAACGCGCGCCAGGCCATGGGCAATATCGGCGATCTCAATGTCGAGCGGGCTCGGTTCCAGAAGATCAAGCCGGCGTCCGCTCAGCATCCGCTGCCAGGCACGGGGCGGCAGACTGCTGCGATCAGGCACTGAGCAGCCGCACGGCGACAATGGTGAGTGTTGCCGCCAGCACAAAGCGCAGCGCCCGGTCGGGTAGGCGCGGTGCGAACAGGCTGGCCAGCACGATGCCGGGCAGCGAACCACACAAGAGCGAGATCAGCACGCCGGTATCGACGCCGCCGCTCATCAGATGGCCCATGCCCGCGACCAGGGTCAGCGGCACGGCATGCGCGATGTCGGAGCCGGCGATCTTGACCACCGGCAGTTCGGGATAGAGCAGCAGCAGGGCGGTGACGCCGAGCGCGCCTGCGCCAACCGAGGAAATGGTGACCAGAACACCCAGCGTCACGCCGGTGGCGATGGTGAAGAAGCGGGTCTGGCTTTCGCTCAACACGCCGATGCGGCGCGAATAGGTGGCGAGCAGGCGGCGGCGGAAAAGCAGCGCCAGCGCGGTAAAGATGAGGGCCACGCCCAAAAGCTTGGTCACCAGCGCGCTGTAGGAAGCCTGGTCGATCTTGAGCAGCCACAGGACCGCCATGGTGAAAAGCGAGGCGGGGAGGCTGCCCGCCGCCAGCCGCCGCACGATGCGCCAGTCGATGGTCCTGTTCAGGCCGTGCACGAGGCTGCCGCCGGTCTTGGTGACGCTGGCATAGATCAGATCAGTGCCCACCGCGGTCACCGGATGCACATGGAACAGAAGAATCAACAGCGGCGTCATCAGTGAGCCGCCGCCCACGCCGGTCATTCCAACCAGGAACCCGACAGCGAAACCGGACAGGACGAACAGAGGGTGGATGGTCTCGAACAGGGCCATTTCTTGTTTTGGTCAAAGATTTTGCGGAAGCCGGCAATCAAACACAAAGTGCGCTTGCGGACAATAACTTGGCTTGGGATTGCCTGTTTGCGAGGCAGCTATGCTCCTGTTGGATATGCTTTTGGGCAACCAGGCGGTTCCAGAGCGCGTCAATTTAACGCCCTCGTCATGAAGATTGACGAAGGCTGAAGACGGTTCCCGGGGACGCTTGCGTCTGGGCAGATAACCTCAACCGGGCATTTAGATTTTTCCGATACCAAGGCTGCCAGACACGGGCCCCGTTTCAGCATTAGCGCAAGATGACATCGTTGACCGATCCCATGGACAATCCGGGGCATGCCCGCTCGCCCGGCCTTGCGACCGCGCTTGCCGTGTTCGTGGCGGGGATTGTTGTGGGGCTTGGTCTGGTCGCCAATTTGGGCGGCCAGTTCATCGCCGGCCTGATCATCCTGGCGGCCTTGTGCGCCGCGCTCGCGCTTTTGCAGCGCGTTGCGGAGAATACCAGGAAGCGCGTGACCGCCGGTGAAGTCAGCTATCGCGCCTTCTTCGATCACGCCGTGGAAGGTATCTTCCGCACGACCCCGGAAGGCCATTATCTCGCGGTCAACCAGGCGCTAGCCGATATTTATGGCTATCCCACCCCCGAAGCCCTGATCAGCGGCCTCACCGATATTGGCGTTCAGCTTTATGTGGACGGCCGGCGTCGCAATGAGTTCCGCACCCTGATGCAGGCCAATGATGTCGTCACCAACTTCGTGTCGGAAATCTATCACCGGTCGGGGCGCCGCATCTGGATCTCGGAAAATGCGCGCGCCGTGCGCGACTGGTCCGGTGCGCTGCTATGTTATGAAGGCACGGTCGAAGACGTCACCGAGGAATTCGAGCAGGAACGCGCGCTTCGCACCGCCCTGCGCCAGGCCGAGATCGCCAACAAGATGAAGGCGGCATTCCTGGCCGCAATGAGCCATGAACTCAAGACGCCATTGAACGCCGTGCTGGGCTTTTCCGAGATCATTCGTGACGAGGTGCTGGGGCCGGTCGGCCATGAAGGCTACCGCGAATATGCGGGCGACATCCACAAGAGTGGCGCGCGGCTTTTGGCGGTCATCAACGATGTGCTGGATGTGTCGCGCCTGGAGGGTGGTCTTCTGACCATCGAGGCCCACCGGGAAAATGTATTGGATGTGGCGGAAGGGGCGATCAAGCTGGCGCGCGGCCTGACGCAGGACAAGCGCGGCATTGAAATCGATGTGCCGTCCGGTGTGCCCTCGCTTTATGTCGATCCGCGCCGTCTGGCCCAGGCGCTGGGCAATCTTTTGGCCAATGCGCTCAAATTCACGCCCGCAGGAGGCAAGGTGCGCTTTGCCGCCCGGCCGCAGCATGACGGCAGCATCCATCTGATGGTGGAGGACACCGGCATCGGCATGGCGGAAGAGACCATTGCCGCGGCACTGGAGCCTTTCCGCCAGATCGACGGCAGCCTGGCGCGGCGTTTCGAAGGTGCGGGCCTCGGCCTGTCCATCTCCAAGGCATTGGCGGAACTGCACGGCGGCGGTCTGAGCATCAAGAGCGCAGTCGGCGAGGGCACCACCGTCACAATCGCCTTGCCGGCCACGCGTGTCAGCCAACACCCGGATGCGGCAAAGGTCGCCTAGCGTCGTTTTGGTTTCGAAGTTCGCGATCCCCTTGATATCGGACATGGGGCGAACTTAGAAATCACGACACTGGATTTTTCATCCGCGCGGAGGTAACACCGCGCCATGGCGACATCCGCACTCGTGCTGTTTTCCGGCGGACAGGATTCCACCGTCTGCCTGGCCTGGGCGCTTTCACGTTTCGATCGCGTCGAGACCGTGGGCTTCGATTACGGCCAACGTCATCTCGCCGAACTTGCTGCGCGGCCACGCATTCTGGAAAGGCTGCGCAAGGGTTATCCGGACTGGTCTGGGCGTCTGGGGAACGACCATCTTCTGCCGCTGGATGTGCTCAAGGCGATAGGCGGCAGTGCGCTGACCGACGATATGGCGATCGAGATGGGCGATAGCGGCCTGCCTACCACCTTTGTGCCGGGGCGCAATGTGATGTTTCTGACCGTGGCGGCAGCCTTGGGTTATCGTCGCAGTATTGCCGATCTGGTCGGCGGCATGTGCGAGACCGATTTTTCCGGTTACCCCGACTGCCGCGATGAAACCGTCCAGGCGACGGCGAAGGCGTTGAGTCTTGGCCTGGCGCGCGAGGTCAGCGTGCATACGCCATTGATGTGGATCGACAAGGCGGCGACCTGGCGGCTGGCGGAAGAGCTTGGCGGCAAGGCGCTGGTCGATCTGATCGTGGAGGAAACCGTTACCTGCTACGAGGGCGACCGCGCGCACCGCCACGATTGGGGTTATGGTTGCGGCAAATGCCCGGCCTGTGAATTGCGCGCGGCCGGTTATGCGAGATACAGCGGAGCGACCGCGAACCCGGAGCGAAGCGAAGGGGGCGTTAGCGATAGCGTCGAGCGACGCGGCGCGACCAACCAAGAGACCACATGACCTATTCGGTGAAGGAACTCTACTACACCCTGCAGGGCGAAGGCGCCCAGGCCGGGCGCGCGGCGGTGTTCTTGCGCTTTGCCGGCTGCAATCTGTGGAGCGGGATGGAGAAAGACCGCCAGGAAGCGATCTGCCGATTCTGCGATACCGATTTTGTCGGCACGGACGGGCCCGGCGGCGGCAAATTTGCCGATGCGCCTGCCTTGGCGCGGGCCGTGTTCGCCGCATGGCCTGGGCACGCCCGGGGCAAACCCTATGTGGTTTGCACCGGCGGCGAGCCGCTGCTGCAACTCGACAAGGCGCTGATCGGGGCCCTGCATGATGAAGGATTCGAGATCGGCATCGAGACAAATGGCACCTTGCTGCCACCCGCCGGCATCGACTGGATCTGCGTCAGCCCCAAGGCCAATGCCGAACAGAAACTGAAGCATGGCGACGAATTGAAGCTGGTCTATCCGCAAGACGGTGCGGAGCCGGAGCGGTATGCTGGACAGGATTTCCGCAATTTCTTCCTTCAGCCGATGGACAATCCGGATCGTGCCGCCAACACCCAGGCGGCGACGGAATATTGTCTGAAAAACCCACAGTGGCGCCTCAGTCTGCAGACCCACAAGTTGATTGGTATTCGCTAGGCGCGGTTCTTTTGTGGCCTGGGTTCGTCGCGCCTTCGCTCATGTACTCTCGTACACATCGCTCAGCGCTCCTGCCCAGGCCGCAAAATCCCTCGCGCCTGGTGCTGGGCTGGCCTGCGTTTCCCGAATGTTGAAGCCCTGCCGGAAAGGACCATTTAAACTCAGTTCCGGAGGGTTTCATGGATTCCTGGCCTTTAGTCATCAGTTTCGGCGCCACTGCGGTCGCCATCTTCGCTTACGGCTTTATGTTCGCGTCCTAGAAAAATGTCACAATCGCGTCCATGTCGGGACGGGGGCGTTCTTCCAGCTCATCTTTCGGCGTACCGATATAGACGAAACCGGCAAAGCGTTCGCCTGCCTTCAGTCCAAGCTGGTCCTTGACCGACGGGTGATAGGCGTACCACTCGGTCAGCCAGTTTGCGACAAAGCCAAGCGCGGTGGCAGCGACCAGGATGTTCTGGCATACCGCGCCGGCCGACAATTCCTGTTCCCACACCGGAATCTTGTGCTGCTCGCGCGCGGCTGAGACCACGCCGATCACCACCGGCGCGCGCAGAAAACGGCCGCGTTCTTCCTCCACCTGCTTTTCACGCTCGCCTTGGGCTTGCATTACCTCTGCCAGGATTTCTCCGGCACGTTCACGGCCGTTGCCTTCGAAGACGATAAACCGCCAGGGAAAGAGTTTGCCGTGGTCAGGCGCGCGCGCGCCCGCCTGCAGGATTTGCGCGAGCTGCTTTTTGGAAGGGCCTGGTTCTTTCATCGCCTTGGCCGAGCCGGAGCGGCGGCTGAGCAACAGGTCGATTGTCTTTGGCGCCGGGTGGTTGAATTCAGGTTTGTGTGACATGGAAGGACTTTCGTTCAGGCGGATATGTCGGCGCATGTCTGGGGTGGCGTCGTTTTCCTGACTGCACAGAAGCGTGCGAAACGCTTGCCATCCAGATAAAGGACACCGAGATATTCGTCACCCATCACGTTGCCGTCGAAGACATAATCGATGCCATCCTGGCGCAACACCATATGTTTGCCTGTCATGCGCCAGTGGCCGGTGAGGGTGGGCTGAATCGCCGCGTTATTCGTGGCGTTGCGGCCATCCTCCTTGTAGCTGCCGTCGGGCTTCAGGTGCCAAACATAGATGTTGTGCGGAAAGCCCTGGGGAATGATGGCCGTCCAAACCGTGCCTTGCGCGCCCGCAGGTCCTGCCAGAAGACCGGTCAGCGTGGCAGCCATCATTGCTCTGGGCCAGAATGTCATGGGGCCTTTCACGTGCCGGGACAGAGCTTATCTTAGGACGGGGACAAGGAAAAAAGCCCGATTTCGGGTCTTTTGAAATTCCACAAACTTTTGTGGTAAAAGCACGGCCCTCAAGGATCTGGCTCATGGCAACTCCGCGCGAAAAAGTCTCTTCCGTCGATCCGATCTGGACGGCAATGCGTCAGCAAGCCGAAGCCATGGCCGGCCGCGAGCCCACGCTTGCGGGCTTTGTCCATGCCACGATCCTGCAGCATGACCGGCTGGAGCAGGCGCTGTCCTACCATCTGGCGCGCAAGCTGGGCGGCGAGGATCTGAGCCCGCTGGCCATCCGCGAAATGTTCGATCACGCCGTCGCGGCCGATGCCAGTGTCGGCCAGGCGGTTCGCGCCGACCTGTCGGCGGTGTTCGAACGCGATCCGGCCTGCCATTCCTATCTGGACGCCTTCCTGTTCTATAAGGGCTTCCATGCGCTGGAGAGCTATCGCGTCGCCCATTGGTTGTGGCGGCAGGGCCGCCGGGCGATGGCCTTGTTTCTGCAAAGCCGGATCTCGCAGAAATTCGCGGTCGACATTCATCCCGCCGCCGTGATCGGCCGCGGAATCATGCTGGACCACGCCACTGGAATCGTCATCGGCGAGACCGCGGTGGTGGAAGATGACGTCTCCATCATGCAGGATGTCACCTTGGGTGGGACCGGCAAGGAAAGCGGCGACCGTCATCCCAAGATCCGCCGTGGCGTGCTCCTGTCCCTGGGCGCCAAGATCCTGGGCAATATCGAGATCGGCGAATACAGCCGCGTGGGCGCGGGCTCGGTCGTGCTCAAGCCTGTGCCGCCGGGGTGCACGGCGGTCGGTGTGCCCGCCAAGCTGGTCAATTGCGATTGCGGCGAAAATCCATCGCAGCAGATGAATCATTTCATCGAGGAAATGCCGGATAATACTGGGTGAGGAGCGTCGCGCGAAGCGCGTGAGCAGGTCCAGTGGACCTGCGAAAGCGACGAACGCCGCAGCGGCGCGCGGCCAAGCGCGACGCGAGGCCGGGCCGGGTTCCGCATCGCTTCTTGACGCTGCTTTCCCGGCGTGCGAGTTCAACTGCGCCCAATGATGAGGAACCGGCCTTGACCCGCAGCGAAATCTGGCGCCTGGAGAAATATCTCCGCAACCTGTTCCGTCTTGACACCATCACCATCGTCGAGCGGCCCAAGCAGCCGGATTCCGTGGAAGTCCAGGTCAATGGCGAATTCGTCGGCGTCCTGTTCAAGGATGAGGAAGACGGCGAGATCTCCTATGCCTTCAACATGGCGATCTTGGAAATGGATCTGCCGGAAGCACCCGCTTCGCGCGGTTGACTTGCACGGCTGAGAGCTATGCCCCCAGACACGAACCTTAGCTCGCGCCTTTTGTCTTGAAGCGCGCAGTCAGCACCGCGACGCCGCCCGACAGCTCGCGCCAGTGCGCTAGCCATGCACGCTTGAAGCGATAGGACAGGCTTACAGATTTGCCCAGGGGCTGATCGGTGGCGAGACAATTGGGACTGGGGAGTTCCGGCGCCGGCTGTTCGCACAGAAACAGCTGCAGCTTGCCATTGTCTTCGCCCGCAAATAGATCCTCGCGCTCATAGCCGGAATTCGGGGCAAACCCATACTGGGTCAATCCGAAAGGAGCGGGTGTGCCTTTGGGATCGGAGATATAAGGCTGGTAGATCCGCTCGAGCCGTGCGTTTGCATCCAATGTATGGGCGTCGTCGCGCAGCAACAGGTGGACGATCGGGGAATCCGGAGCATTGCCGGAAAATGCCCTCGCTTCAGAATCGGAATAGCCGTGCCAGGAAGGGAATAACGCCGCAAGCGCGACACTGGTCTGCGTGCCGCCGGTGCGGGCGGCAGAATTCTGGATGTAGTTGGCCGGAATAGTGAATGCCTGGCCTCCCACGGTCAGCCCGACCAGGGTGTCCTGGTCGGTGGGAGCGGTGGGAACCCTGGGCCCGGGGCGCAGATACCAGCCCAGAAACAGGCCCGACAGCAGCAGGATGGCAAACAGAAAGGCGGCCGGAATCAGCCAGCCCGAATGCCGGTGAATATCCTCTTTCTGGTTCACATGACTCATCTTGCCCCGCACCCCGCCATTTAACACCGGAGATACGACGGCCCGCAGGGGTCAGCTCTTACGCTTGCCCAATTCTTGCGATGCGTGACCTGGAAACATCAATTCGCGTCATTCCAGGACATGTCTCAACGCTTTCGGGCCGGTACGGCCTTCGTCTTCACCACTCTGATGACCGGCCGTGTGCCGTCCCTGGACCCGCGCCGGCGAGCCGTGGCGTCTGGCGTGGCCCACGCCGGGCTGGAAGGCCAGCTGAAGGCCGAAATCCTTTCCTCGTTCCTTGGCGGGAGGGGCTGATCCCATGCACGGCCTTAGTCTGGTGCTGTTCACCATCGCAGCCGGCCTGACACTTTCGGGCATCGTCGCCAATCTCTACCGCCTGATCACGACCAAGGCGAAAAATATCGGGGATACCTGGATCTATTATCCGATGATGGTGCTGGCAGGCCCCAGTGTTCTGTTCGACAACGCGACATGTTCCTTCCGCAAGAAGGAATGCGGTCGCATGGCCTGGGCATTTGCGCTGGGCCTTGCGACCTATTGGGCCATGGTTCTGGGCGCCATCCTGCTCGATGTTGTGGTCACGGTCTGACTTTTTTGTCGTCCCCTCCGGCCTACGCATCCGCAAGCGATGCTACGGCCACCTCCCCCGCTTGCGTGCTAACGCATGCGCAGGGGAGGAGGGCCTGTACCGGTATCGCTAGAGCACCGTCAGCATCGAGGCCACGAGCGGATGGCGGACAATGTCGCCCTCCGCCAGTCGCACCACTGGAATGTCGGGTAATTTTTCCAGCTTCTCGGCGATGTCGGCGAGACCGGAAATGCCGGGCAGCAGATCGGTCTGGTCCGGGTCACCAGTCAACACCATTGTGGAGCGCCAGCCCAGCCGCGTCAAAAGCATCTTGATCTGGGTGTAGGTGCAGTTTTGCGCCTCATCGATCACCACGAAACATTCGCTCAAGGTGCGGCCGCGCATATAGGCGACGGGTGCAATCTCGATGATGCCGTCGGCCAGCATCTGCTTCAGCCTTTTGGTACCCAGTCTTTCGGTGAGCGCGTCATAGAGCGGACGCAGATAGGGCGCGAGTTTTTCGGTGAGGTCGCCGGGCAGGAAGCCCAGGCTTTCGCCGGCTTCCACCGCCGGCCTGGACAGCACGATGCGTTGGACCTTGCCGGCTTCCAGCGCCTCAACCGCCTTGGCGATGGCGAGATAGGTCTTGCCGGTGCCGGCGGGACCCAGCGCCAGGACGACGCTCTGGGTGTCGATCGCGTCCATGAACTGCTGCTGAGCCGGGCTCATGGCCCGGACATTTTTTACGTATTTGCGATCCCGGAATTGGGCGTCGGGATCGTGCGGCGTCCACCCCGGACGGCCGGGGAAAAGCGGGCGCACATTTTCTTGAGCGTAGGCAGAGTCACGCGATTTGGAACGCATGGAGCGCTTGGCCATGGATACTCCCGAGTGGTGCTGCAAAGTGTGAAGGAAGGGGATGGGCTTTCCGGCGTACCGGCCCTGAACTCTTTCGGCGAACGCAGTGCCAACTGCACCAGTGCCTCTTCCCCCGATAGCGGCGAATCACATCGCCTGAGTTCAGGGTATCGTTTTTTGGAAATAGCTGTGTGAAATTCTCAAGACTGGCAGACTTAAGGATTGCAACGCGCGGGAGTTGTTCACAAATGCCGATCTATGCGCTCGACGATATAATGCCCGAAATTGCGGAGGATTGCTGGATCGCACCGGACGCGGTCGTGATCGGAAAGGTCCGTATACTGAAAGATGCAAACATCTGGTTCGGCGCAGTGCTGCGCGGCGACAATGAATGGATCACAATCGGGCCGAACTCGAACGTTCAGGATCATAGCATTATTCACGCCGATCCGGGACAGCCCGTGGCGATCGGGCACGCGGTCACCATCGGCCATCGCGTGATCGTGCACAGCGCCGAGGTGGGCGATGGCAGCCTGATCGGCATGGGTGCCATTCTGCTCAATCGCGCGAAGATTGGGGCGCGCTCGTTGGTGGGCGCGGGCGCGTTGGTGACCGAGGACAAGCAGTTCGAGGACGGCAAGATGATCCTGGGCGCGCCGGCCAAGGCGGTGCGCGATCTTTCATCGGAACAGATCAGCGGGATCGAGAAATCGGCGGGAAACTATGTGGCGAACGCCCGGCGTTACGCTGCGGGGTTCAGATTGGTCACTCGTCCATAGGCTGCTGCTAACGGGCGCGTCGACGCGCCTTGAAGGTGTCGCTTCGGCTTGCGCCCACGCTCCTAGGATCGCTTGACGCCGCGCTTTCCCAGGCCGGAATATTCGGCCGGGCGGCTCCATATCTTTCGGATGCGTGTGTCGGTTTCAGGCCCGAAGTTGAACCAGGCCGCCTTGTCGCGCGCGGCATCGACGATGAACAGGGTGTCGAGTTTGCCCAGCTTCTGCACCAACGCGTTGCGGATGTTGTTGATGGAAGCCTCGCTGGACAACACCCAGGCCTGCGGGCCGAAGCGGTGCGCCTGGCCCAGGCTGAAAATCTCTTCTTCGAGACCCATGATCGAGCGCGACTTCATGTCGGCCATGATCACGAAATGACTTGGGCCATCTGCCTCGGCACGTGTGCCGAAGCGATGTGGCTGAGCGGGTTCGGCCGCTATGTACTCGGCTGGCGTGTTTTCCACTGACACGAACAGTGGGGCAAGTGCGGGGTCTTCGCCGGCCGGATAGAATTGGTCCTCGCCGGCGCGCGCGACCATGGAGTGGTCCGCCAACCGGTTCTCGGCATAAAAGCCCTGCATTTGCTCCAATCTGTAGGGGCCATACACACGGCCGCCAACGCTAATCGTCCAGGATTCGGCCATGGTTAAACGGGCAAATTTTCGGCATCACACTACCCCGCATTGGTTACCCAAATGTTGCCCATGTGCGGAAAGCATGTCGCAAGCCCATGAAAAAGCGGGTTTTTCTGCCCGGAACCGTACCGGGGGAAGCATGGAAGGTCGGCAGGCGAAGGGCGCAGCGAAGCAGGGAGCCGTTCCCGTGCGACGACCAAAGAAAGGCCTGTCGCCAGGCCTTACACAAATTCCCAGCTGCCGTCCCTGCGCTGGCAGGCCGTGCCGCTACGGTCGAACTCGCGGCCCCGGCGATAGACCACCTGGGTGAAGTCGCGGCACAGCCGCGGACCGCGGTAATATTCGCGGTTGGTGACGATATAGCCGTGATTGGGGCCGCGGCTCCACTCATAGCGGTGCCCGACCGGGCCATGGAAGCTGTCGTCATAGGCGTGCGCGGCGTAAGGCCGGTCGTCGCAATCCATGTCACGGGAGATGGCGTTGCCGGCCAGCCCGCCCAGGAGCGCGCCGCCGACAATGCCCACGCCATTGCCATGTGTAAGGACGCCGCCCAACACACCGCCCAGCAGACCGCCGGCAATGGTGCCTCCGGTATGATCGCGTTCGCTGCAAGCATCGGCGAAAGCAGCCTGGCTCGTGATCATCAAGCCGAGGCCCAGAACGAGCGCAGCAGCGTATTTCATCGCGAAACTCCGGTGAAGATTTGCTGCCGCGAGTTTAGAGGCCAGGCCGCTGGATGGCAAAGAAGTCATGACCCCGGCGGAGGCGCCGGGGTCATGAAAGACCGTCAGTCGAACCGCCAGTTTCCAGTGCCGATTTCGCGGCAAGTGGTGCCGTTGCGGGTAAAGCTTTGTCCGCCGCGCCAGGTGGTTTCGGTGAAGTCGCGGCAGACCTGATCGCCGCGGCGGAATTCGCGCACCGAAGTGAAGGTGCCGTGATTGCCGCGATTGTGCCACTCATAGGGGCGTCCGATGTCGCCGTTCAGGCTCTGGGCATAGACCCGGTACGCCACCGGCTGGTCGTCGCAATCCACATCGCGGCCAATCACATTGCCGAGCACGCCGCCCACCACGACGCCGCCGATGGTGGCGCCGGCATTGCCGTGGCTGGCCAGTCCGCCCAATAGGCCACCCGCCAGTGCGCCGAAAATGGTGCCGTTGGCGGCATTGCCGCGATGGCAATTCTCCTCATAAGCGCCCTGCTGATAGTAGTTGCCCGGCGGCGGGGGAGGCGGAGGAGGGCCATAGCCAGGACCACCTGGCGGCGGGCCATAATCATCGCGATCGCGATAATGGATGCGGCGGTAGCGGCCGTCGCGGTCGTAATAGCCGTTGTGATCGGCCTGGCTGTAATAGCCATTGGGATCATTGCCCGGCGGCACCCAACCCGGCTGGGCGAAGGCCTGCCCGCTCGCAAGAACCGCGGCGGCGCAGGCGCCCAGAAAAATTTTCTTGATGGCCATGTCTCTTTCTCCCTTCTTGAATGTTCGGCGCTCCACCGCCGCAAAGCCAAAGACTCGCGTCTTTCGCCTGAACCTTATCTGAACAGATTGCGGCGACTAGTTGACGGAATAGTCGGTTACCGACCAGCCGCCATTCTCGTAGGCAAGAGTGACGGTTTCAACCGCCTGGGCCTTGTGGGCGAACACGGTGTCGTAACGGACGATGGCCGTGTCGCTGCGGCTGAGATCGATCGACTTGAGGTCGCGGCTGGCGACCGCGCCCAGCGGTGTGCGCTCGGTGCCGGCCTTGGCGGCCCAGGCATCGGTCTTCTCGCGGCTCTGGAAGGCCTTTGCGGCTTCGCTCCAGCTTTGGGCGTAATTCTTGTCGTCCACCAGTACCAGCCATTGCCGCGCCCGGTCGTCGGGCGTGGGGGCCGAAGCGCTGACAGTGGATTTGCCGGCGGGCTGGGCCTGGGCCAACCCCGCTGTTGCTGCGCCGGAAAGAACCAGTATGGCAAAAAAAAGACGGACGAACATGGGGGCCTCAAATGCGCATCATCTATCCGGACGATAACGCGCAAGAAGGGCTTCGGGTTCGCGAGGGTCTGAGGGCTAGTAGGTACGCGCCTTGGGCTTGATGTACTCGATCTCGCTGGTCAGCGTGTAAGTGTGGACCGGACGATAGTCGATACGTGTCTGGCCCGTGTTCACGTCCAGCCATGCCAGGGTGTGCTTCATCCAGTTTTCGTCGTCGCGCGAGGAATAGTCCTCGCGTGCATGCGCGCCGCGGCTTTCCAGGCGGTTGACCGCGCCCGCCACCGTAACCACGGCCTGCTGGATCAGGTTGTCGAACTCCAGCGTCTCGACCAGGTCGGTGTTCCAGATCATCGAGCGGTCCTTGATGCCGATGTCGCCGCGCTGGGCATAGATGGTCTCGATGCGCTTCATGCCCTGGGTGAGCGATTCGCCGGTGCGGAACACCGCGGCGTCTTCCTGCATCGCTTTCTGCATGGCCAGGCGCATGACGGCTGTCGGTGTGCCGCCCTTGGCATTGCGGAAATGGTCGAAGCGGGCGATGGCCTCCTCGCCCGCATCCTTGCGCAATTCCTGGTGGCCATGCGTGCCTTCCAGCGATTTGGCAGCTTCCATGCCGGCCGCCTTGCCGAACACGACCAGGTCGATCAGCGAATTGGAGCCCAGGCGATTGGCGCCATGCACCGACACGCAGGCTGCTTCGCCCACCGCCATCAGGCCATGAACCGCGGTGTCGGGATTGCCGTTCGCAAGCGTCAGCGCCTCGCCGGTATAGGCGCAAGGGATGCCACCCATGTTGTAATGGACGGTGGGAAGCACCGGGATCGGTTCCTTGGTCACGTCCACGCCGGCGAAGATGCGCGCCGATTCCGAGATGCCCGGCAGGCGCTCATGGATGATCTTGGGGTCGAGGTGCGACAGATGCAGGTGGATGTGGTCCTTGTTGGGACCCACACCACGGCCTTCGCGGATCTCGATGGTCATGGCGCGGGAAACGACATCGCGTGAGGCCAGATCCTTGGCGTTGGGGGCATAGCGCTCCATGAAGCGCTCGCCTTCCGAATTGGTCAGATAGCCGCCTTCGCCACGCACGCCTTCGGTTATCAGGACGCCCGCCCCGAAGATGCCGGTGGGATGGAATTGGACAAACTCCATGTCCTGCAGCGGCAGGCCTGCGCGCAGCACCATGGCGTTGCCGTCGCCGGTCTGTGTATGGGCGCCGGTGCAGGAGAGATAGGCGCGGCCATAGCCGCCGGTAGCCAGGATCACCTTGTGGGCGCGGAAACGGTGGATTGAGCCGTCGTCCAGATTCCAGGCCATCACGCCGCGGCAGGCGCCGTCCTCCATGATCAGGTCGAGGGCGAAATATTCGATGAAGAAATTGACTTCATGCTTCACGCACTGGCCGTAAAGGGTGTGCAGCATGGCGTGACCGGTGCGGTCGGCGGCCGCGCAGGTGCGCTGCACGATGCCCTGGCCGTAATTGGCGGTCATGCCGCCAAAAGCGCGCTGGTAGATCTTGCCTTCCTCGGTGCGCGAGAAGGGCATGCCGAAATGCTCAAGCTCGTAGACGGCTTCCGGCGCGTTGCGGCAGAGATATTCGATGGCGTCCTGGTCACCCAGCCAGTCCGATCCCTTGACGGTGTCGTACATGTGCCAGCGCCAATTGTCCTCGCCCATGTTGCCCAGGCTGGCGGCGACGCCGCCTTGGGCTGCCACGGTGTGGCTTCGGGTGGGGAAGACCTTGGTAATGCAGGCGGTCTTGAGACCGCGCAGGGCGCATTCGAGGGTGGCGCGCAAACCCGCGCCGCCGGCGCCGACAACGACGACGTCGAATGTATGGTCCACGATATTATAGGCGGGCATGAGCGGTCCTATAGGGCTGCGATGCGAACGATGGCGAAAAGGCTGACAACGCCAACGGCGATGACGCTCAGGAGCGAAACGAGGAGCAGGAAGATCTTGGTGCCCGCGGTGTGGATATAATCATCTATCACCACCTGCAGGCCGAGATAGGCGTGATACAGCGAGAAGCAGACGAAGGCGCCCATCAAAAGCGCGTTCCAGGGATGGGCGAGGAACTGCAGCGCCGTCACCTCGCTGGTGCCGGCCAGGCCCAGCATCACATAGAAGAACCAAAGCGACAGAGGGATCAGCGCCACCGCCGTCACGCGTTCATGCCAGAAGTGGCCGGTGCCGGAATGGGACGATCCCATGCCCTCGACCTTGTGCAGCGGGGTTTGCGCCGAACTCATTGCAGGTAACCTCCGTGGCCTGTCCAGGCCAGCGCGAAAATGGCGACGGCGCCGATGATGGAAAGCGCGAAGATGATCACGCTGTTACGTTCCGCCGTCTGCTTGGGAAAGCCATAGCCCAGGTCCCAGGCCAGGTGCCGGATGCCGTTAAGGAAGTGATAAACCAGGGACCAGGTCAGGCCGAACAGGATCAGAAGGCCGATGGGAGTACTGGCAATGGCATGAAAGCTCTGCCAGCCGTCGGGTCCGTTGGAGATGCAGACCAGCCACCAGGCCAGCACGATCGCGCCCACCGTCAGGCCGATGCCGGTGGCGCGGTGGGTGATCGACGTGGCCATCGTCATCGGCCAGCGATAGATGGTCAGATGAGGAGAAAGCGGGCGCGATGTCGCCCCGGATTTTTGCGGATTGTCCGCCATGCATTCCCCTTTTTGCGTTGCTCTCCAGCGCGGGGGCGGAGTTTAGGGGCGCACCCGTCTCAGTCAACCGCGCTTTCGTAGCTTCAGCTATCGCTTTGCAGCGCAGCTTGCGGCAAATTCTCCCGCGCGGGGCAAAATGCGTGAATCGATCTTGAACACAAAGGCTTGGGACATTCCGGCCATGCCGGTCCGGGGGGCAGCGACGTGCCTTTTGGGCATGGTGATTCTCAGCCTGATTTTCCTGTCGGCCGCCGTATGGAACGGCTTCCCGCTGGTCTTTTACGACACCGGCGCTTATGTCCAGGAGGGACTGGGTCATGTCTTCCTGGTGGAGCGCGCTCCGGTCTATGCCGAGCTGCTGTTTCTGGCAGGGGGCAGCTTCAGCCTGTGGCCTATCGTGGTGCTGCAGGCGCTGATGGCGAGCTACCTGATTCTGGAAGTGGCGCGCATCGAAGTGCCGGGGCTGACGATCTGGGGGCTTTCGGTAATCGGTGGCGTGCTCGCCGCAGCTACCGGGATCGACTGGTATGTGGGCCAGGTTGAACCCGACATTTTCACGCCCATGGTGATTCTGGGTTCCTATCTCCTTCTCTTCCGCAGCCGGGCGTTAAGCAGGGCTGGTCGCGCATGGGTCACCGGTCTGACCGGTCTGGCTGTGGCTTGCCATCCGTCACATCTGGGGCTTCTGGTTGGCCTGCTGATCGTGGCTATGCTTTTCAAGTGGTTCCAGCATGTACGAGCCGTCCTCCCCCGCACGCGTAGCATTGGCGGGGGAGGTGACCGTAGCACCGACAAAGTGCGGAGGCCGGAGGGGGGGCGAATAGACTTGCGGCGCGGCCTGATCGGGCTTGGCGTGGCGCTGGGATTTATCCTGGCAGGCAATTTCGTTCTGACCGGCACTGTCTTCATCAGCAGGTCCGGTTCGGTCTTCGTTTTTGCCCGGCTGATGCAGGACGGCATCGTGCAGCGGCTTCTGACAGACACCTGTCCACCGGCGGGTGACATGCACTGGACGCTTTGTCCCTACAGGAATCGACTGCCGAGGAACGCCAATGCCTGGTTGTGGGGCGCCGGCAGTGAATTTCATGCTCTGGGTGGTTTTGCCGGGCAGGCGCAGCAGCAAGAAGATGGCCGCATCATTGCCGAAAGCCTGAAACGTTATCCGATGATGCATCTCACAACGGCCGTGACGGATTCGGTGCAGCAGTTCGTGGATTTCAAGACCGGCGATGGCATCGAGCCGCAGCTCACCATCCTGGGAGCGGGTTTCAGGCACCTGATTCCAGCCCAAATGCCCGCCTATCTGGAGGCGCGCCAGCAGCGCAATCTGTTGCGCTTCAAGACGCTCAATCTGGTTCACGTGCCGGTGGGCGCCATGTCGGTGCTGGGACTGTTGCTGTTGCTTCACAATACTGCCAGCCGGCGGCGGTGGGACGAGGCCACGCTGCCGGCGCTGGTGCTCTTGGGCCTGATTGGCAATGCCATCATCTGCGGCACCTTCTCCAACCCGCATGACCGCTACCAGTCGCGCATCATCTGGCTGCCCAGCCTGGTTCTGCTTCTGGCGGTCACACGAGATCGGCGCGCGTTGCAACCGATCGCAGAATCCGGCACTTAACCCTCATGGCCCAGTCTGTCCTCATTGCGCCGTCCATTCTCGCCGCCGATTTCTCCAGGCTGGGCGCTGAGATCGAAGCGATCGAGGCTGCAGGCGCGGACTGGATCCATGTTGATGTAATGGATGGCCACTTCGTGCCCAACATCACTATTGGCCCGCAGGTGGTGAAGGCGCTCAGGCCCCATGCCACAAAGCCGTTCGATGTGCATCTGATGATCTCGCCGGTCGATCCTTATCTGGACGCTTTCGCGGAAGCGGGTGCCGACGGACTTACCGTTCATCCCGAAGCCGGTCCCCATATCCACCGCTCCCTGCAGCACATCAGGAAGCTCGGCAAGCGGGCAGGGGTCGTGCTCAATCCCGGCACCCCGGTCGATGCGCTCGACAATCTGATGGATCTGGTCGACCTGATCCTGATCATGAGCGTCAATCCGGGCTTCGGCGGCCAGAGCTTCATCGAAAGCCAGCTCAAGAAGATCGAAGCCGCGCGAAAGCGCATCGATGCCACCGGTCGCGACATCGCCCTGGAAGTGGATGGCGGTATCACACCCGAAACCGCGAAACGCGCTATTGCTGCCGGTGCCACCGTGCTGGTGGCCGGGACATCGGTGTTCCAGGGCGGGCCGTCGAAATACGCAGCGAATATCGCCGCTCTGAGGGGTTGACGTGCAGGCGGACGAGATGTTGCCGCTCCTGCTGGAACTGTTCCGGGAGGGCTTGCGCCGCGCCGCGACCCCGCTTCGCGTATGGTGGCGCAGAAATCCCGTCTATCGCCACCTGCTCAGGGGGCAGTTGGCCGACCATATCGCCTTCCATCCCTGGGATGCGGCGCCCCGCCGGCTGGAGGAAGCCGACAGTCTTTTGCGCGGGCGCTTCCGCTTCTATGGCGTCAGCGTGGACGTCCCGGATGGCGTTTCGGTCTTCGACCTGCCGCCGCCCACGCCGGCCTGGCACATGGCGCTGCACAGTTTCCAGTGGCTGCCGGCCTTGTCCAATGCGGGTGGCGACAATGCCAGGCGTCTTGCCACCAACCTGATCGGTCAGTGGGTCAAGCGCTACAACGGTTATTCCGAACCAGTCTGGCTGGCGCACATCATGGCGCGGCGGCTGGCGGCGATCTTCAGCCATGGCCGGCTGGTCATTTTGAATTCCGAGATGATGTGGCGCTCGCGCCTTTTTGTCTCGTTGCGCGAACAGTCCAAGTTTCTGGAGCGGATTTCATCCGAGGCGCCCGATGGCGTGCCAAGGCTCGAAGCCGCGGCCGTGCTGGCGCTGTCGGGCGTGTGCCTGGATGACAGCCTCAAGCGGCGCGAAGTGGGCCTGCGCCGGCTCGAAGAGGAGATCGAGCGCCAGATTCTGCCGGATGGCGGCCATATCAGCCGCTCGCCTGAGGCGCTGCTCACCGCCTATCGCAATGTCGTGATGGTTTTGGAGGCGCTGAGCGCGGTGGGCGAGGAACCGCCACACACTTTGCGCAATGCCCATGACCGCATGGCGCCGATGCTGCGATTCTTCCGCCATGGCGACGGCGCGCTGGCCTCATTCAATGGCGGTGCGGAAGGCGATGCCAAGATGATCGCGGGGCTCTTGGCACGTGACGATATCCGCGGCCAGCCGTTCCATCACGCCCGTCACAGCGGCTATCAACGCCTCGCGGCGGGCCGAACGCTTTGCCTGCTGGATTGCGGCGGGACGCCCGAGGGCGCCTTTGCGCTCGAGGCCCATGCCGGGGCGGGCGCCTTCGAGCTTTCTTCCGGCCAGGACCGCATCGTGGTCAATTGCGGAGCCGCGGGCCTGTCGCACCAGGCCTGGAGCGCGGCGCTCAGAGCCACCGCAGCCCATTCCACCGTCACCATCGACGACACCTCAAGCGCCCATATTCTGCCGGCCGGCCCCTTGCGCGAGCTTTTGGGGCCAAGGCTCGTGGGCGGACCGGTGGCGCCGGTGTCGCAGCGGATGGAAACGCCGCAGGGCTGGACAGTGGAGGCCATGCATGATGCCTATCTCGCGGCCTATGGCCTGCGCCACGAACGCCAGATCACGATGTCGCCGCAGGGGCTGATGGTGACGGGCCGCGACCGGCTCGTGCCGGCCGATGGGCGATCCGTCACCGGCCTCCACTTCGCCGTGCGATTCCATGTCCATCCCGATGTGCGGGTGTCGCGTCTCGATGGCGGCGGCATCCTGCTCAAATTGCCCGGTGGGGAGGGCTGGCGATTCCGTGCCGGCGGCGGGGTGCTGGATGTGGAGGAAAGTGTCTATCTGGGCGGGCCCGTGGTCCGGCGCGCCGAACAGCTGGTGGTGAGCGGCGCCACCAAGGATGCCCCCGCCGAAATCGCATGGGTCTTCGAGCAAATCGTAGCTTGAAGTCACCCCATCTGTCACAGCTCGGGTCGGCCTTGCGTTCGGAAGGCTTGCCGCCTTCCTCACCCTCGGCTCGCGACGTTCGGCCATCTTGGCCGATGGCCTCACTCCCCCGCATTGGGCGCTGGCGTGCGTTCAGGCGGCGAAAGGTCCACAGGACCTTTCGCTAACCGCCCTCACGGGAAGAAAGCCGGTGTATCGGCGCATCCCAGATACGCGCTTGCGGGGTTGTTCCTGGCCCCCGGCGCTGGCAATCTCCCGCCCCAGTTTATCCGCGTTCAGGAGTCGTTCCCATGGTCGAAATCATGCTGCCCAAGAACAGCCGGGTGAAGAAGGGCAAGGTCTGGCCGGCCGAGACGGCCGCCAACGGCAAGAAGCCCAAGCGCAGCAAGGAATTCAAGGTTTACCGCTATGACCCCGACAAGGGCGAGAACCCGTCGGTGGACACCTATACGGTCGACCTCGATACCTGCGGCCCAATGGTTCTGGATGCGCTGATCAAGATCAAGAACGAGATCGATCCGACCTTGAGCTTCCGCCGCTCCTGCCGCGAAGGCGTGTGCGGCTCCTGCGCCATGAATATCGCGGGCGGCAATACCCTGGCTTGCACCAAGGCGATCAATGACTGTTCCGGCGCGGTCAGCATCTATCCCCTGCCGCACATGGCGGTGGTCAAGGACCTGGTGCCCGATCTCACCAATTTCTACGCCCAGTACGCTTCCATCCAGCCCTTCCTCAAGACCAAGACGGCGGAGCCGGAAAAGGAATGGAAGCAGTCGCCGGAAGACCGCGCCAAGCTGGATGGGCTTTACGAGTGCATCCTCTGCGCCTCCTGTTCGACCTCCTGTCCCAGCTACTGGTGGAACAGTGAGCGCTATCTCGGGCCGGCGGCGCTGTTGCAGTCCTATCGCTGGCTGATCGACAGTCGCGACGAGGAAACCGGCGAGCGGCTGGACGACCTGGAAGATCCCTTCCGCCTTTATCGCTGCCATACCATCATGAACTGCGCCAATACCTGCCCCAAGGGCCTGAACCCGGCGGCGGCGATCGGCGAGATCAAGCAGATGATGGTCAAGCGGAAGACCTGACTTGTTTCCGGAGCGTTTGACGAAGGGATACCGCGCCTTCATCGAGGGCCGGTTTGCTGTGGAGCGTGGCCGCTATCAGCATCTGGCCGGGCAGGGCCAGTCGCCCTCCATCATGGTGATCGGTTGTGTCGACAGCCGGGTGTCGCCGGAGGTGATTTTCGATGCGGCGCCCGGCGAGATCCTGGTCGCCCGCAATGTCGCCAATCTGGTGCCGCGTTATGAGCCGCCCAGCGAGGAGGACGCCAGTCACCAGCATGGCACCAGCGCCGCGCTGGAATTCGCCGTGCGCGCCCTGAAAGTGCGCGACATTGTCGTGTTGGGCCATGCCTTCTGCGGCGGCATCAAGGCATTTGCCTCTGACGAGGCGCCACTTACGGCCAGCGATTTCATCGGCCGCTGGATGAGCCAGATCGCGCCGGCTGCCGACGCTATCACCGCCCCCAAGGACGATTCGGAGAATTACCTCAGGCAACTGGAATTCGCCTCGGTCGAACTCAGCCTGAAGAACCTGATGACCTTCCCCTTTGTGAAGGCCGCGGTGGACGAAGGCGCACTCAGGCTCCATGGCGCCTATTTCGGCGTGGCCAGCGGCAAGCTTTTGGTGCGGAACGACCGAACCGGTCAGTTTGAGGCGGTTGGCATTTAGCCGCGCGGATTTTCGCCCAGCTCTTCCTCGATTCCATCAAGGATGTCCTGAAGCTTTTGGGCGGCTTCGGCCGAAAAGCTTGTGTAGTCGCTCCCGCGTTGTGGCGATTTAAGTATTTCCAGCTGGTGACGGACCTGGGCGCGAGCCTCAAGCAGTTCGTCTCGCCGGGTTTTGGGCGGTGGCGCAATCGGCTTCCCAAAGCCATCCGTCGTGGGAAGCCGCGGATCGCCAGTGTTAATCAAAAGCCAGACGCAGCCCGCTGCGACCACGCTCACGCCCAGCCATAACTGCCAAGCCAGGAACATCAGCCCCCCAGGCAATTCGCTGGGATACTATCTGCTGAGTGGTGGGCGGCCTAGGCCGAACGGGCCGAAAGCCTGCGCCAGAGCAAAGCGCCGGCCAGGCTGGCCAGCCAGCCATGCGGATTGGCGCCCACCGCCTTGATCACCATCTGCACCAGCTTCTGGACATGATGACGGTGGTAGACAGCCATGCTGGCCTGACTCGCGAGCTGGGAATATTTCTTGCGCTTATAGGGAGTTATCGTCTCTTTTTCAGGTGGGACGTTAGCGCAGTAATAGGAGAAAGCGAGCTCGTCATCATCGCCCTCGCGCACCCGGCCGATGGCGATCCAGAGCTTTTTCCACAGGCCCAGATCCGGTTCCGGCTGGGCCTGGAGGGTGTCGTAAAACAGCTTGTAGTGCCGGTACTCATCGGCGGCGATGCGGCCTGCGATTTCCTTGAGGACCGGCTCCTCCGAGGCGTCGCGAATGGCCGAATAGTAAGAGGAGGTCCCTGATTCCACCACGCAGCGGGCGATCATCTCGCCACGCCGCGAGCCGCGTACCGAGCCATCCTGTTCGGGGCCGAAATGGGCAGGGGTATAACCCTTGCGGAAACGGACAAAAGCGTCTTCCAGCTTGAAGCTGGGATCGGCCATTTCGGCCCAGCGCCCCAACGCGCGGCCGTGCTGGGCCTCTTCGTTGCCCCACTGTTCGATTGCCGACAGCGTGTCGGGATTGGTGTCGGCGAAGACCCGCTTGAGATAGGTCACATAATCGGGGGCATTGTATTCAACCAGGGCGGCGGCCTTCACCGCGGCCAGCAGTGTGGGATCGACCTTTGCGGGATCGAACAGGGACCAATGGATGTCATCCATGGTCCAGCCCTGCTTGTAGACGGGATTGACCGTCATATTGTTTCCCCGGCGGGACGCCCGCTGCTTCGCCGCCGTGTATAGCAAACCCGCAACCGCCGCCAAAGTGGGACGGGTTTGGTCATTAACCCGATTTCGGCTTAAAAGGCGGCGCGGACAAGCTTCAGGTCATCCACCAGTTGGGAGGCCTTGAGGCGCTCTCCATCGCTCTTGGCGGCGATTTGGTCGTCCTGGGCGTCGGTGATGCGCTGATCCAGAACCGCCAGATCCATCTCGGTCATCGGGATGGCTTCTTCGGCCAGCACGGTGATCTTGGCTGGGCCGATTTCGGCAAAGCCGCCACGGATGAAATAACGGTCATCCTGGCCGTTGACCTGTACATCGATCATGCCCGCGCGGAGCGTGGTGACCAGCGGCGCATGGCCCGCCATCACGCCCAGATAGCCTTCGGTGCCCGGCACGGTGACCATGTCGGCCTCGGTCGAGAGCAGAAGCCGCTCCGGCGAGACCAGGTCAAAGGCGATCTTGCCAGCCATCAGGCGGCCTTGGCGGTTTCAGCGGCCATCTTCTGGGCCTTGGCCGCGACTTCCTCGATGGCGCCGACCATGTAGAAGGCCTGCTCCGGATACTGATCGCAT
The DNA here is from genome assembly GCA_036488555.1 of Rhizomicrobium sp. Lineage (GTDB taxonomy): Bacteria > Pseudomonadota > Alphaproteobacteria > Micropepsales > Micropepsaceae > Rhizomicrobium. The sequence goes on along the minus strand of DASXHL010000051.1, from coordinate 499 downwards.
TCCCCGTCCACAATCGCCTTGAAGCTGCGGATGGTGTCTGCCAGCTCCACGAATTTGCCGGGGGAGTTGGTGAACTGCTCGGCGACGTGGAAGGGCTGCGAGAGGAAGCGCTGGATCTTGCGCGCGCGCGCCACGACCAGCTTGTCCTCTTCGGAGAGCTCGTCCATGCCCAGAATGGCGATGATGTCCTTCAGCGCCTTGTACTGCTGCAGCACTTCCTGCACGCGACGGGCGACCTGATAATGCTCGTCGCCGATCACCTGCGGGTCGAGAATGCGCGAAGTGGAGTCGAGCGGGTCCACGGCGGGGAAGATGCCGAGCGAAGCGATGTCGCGCGACAGAACGGTGGTGGCGTCCAGGTGCGCAAACGAGGTCGCCGGCGCGGGGTCGGTCAAGTCGTCGGCCGGCACGTAGATCGCCTGCACCGAGGTGATCGAGCCCTTGTTGGTCGAGGTGATGCGTTCCTGCAGGTTGCCCATCTCGGTGGCGAGCGTCGGCT
>DASXHL010000042.1:0-20573 GCA_036488555.1 Rhizomicrobium sp. | reverse complement strand
TCCAGCCGTTCGCGGGCTTCCTCGATCTGCAGCACAATAGGCTGGACCGGGCGATAGGTGCTGCCACCCATGTGCCGCACCCGGTCGGTGGCATAGGCGCTGAGCAGGTCGTAAAGCGTGTCTTTATAGGTCCGGAGCTTGACCACATTCACCGGCTCGGGATCGCCGCGGCCGAAGACGTCACGGTCCAGCCGCTCGCGCCCCATCAGCCGGGTAGAGGCCGCGCGCATCGCGTCCAGCCGCTGCAGGCGCCAGCGCAGGCGGGTCGCCATTTCGTCGGCAGTGGGCTCGCCTTCCAGCGTCTTTTCCTGCGGCAGGATCAGACGCGACTTCAGATAGGCCAGCCACGCCGCCATCACCAGATAATCGGCCGCCAGTTCCAGGTTCAGGCGCTTGGCGGATTCGATGAACTCCAGATACTGCTCGGCCAGCTTGAGGATGGAGATCTTGGCGATATCCACCTTCTGGTTGCGGGCCAGGGTGAGCAGAAGGTCAAGCGGGCCTTCAAAGCCATCCACCTGGATCAGCAGGGCCTGGTCGTCGGCGACGATGGCGGAGGCCTGGAAATCGTCGAAATTCTCGCCGTGTTCCGCACTCGTCATGCGCTGAGTCCCAGCAGGCTGACGAGCCGCGCCTCGGCGGCGGCGGGGTCGAAACCGCCTGGCGCCACCAGATGGGCAAGCGCCTGCTCGCTGCGCTTGAGCGCGCGGCCATTCAATTCTGTCACTTCCGACGCCACGTCCCGCATCTCATCCATATCGCCGTTGCAGTGGAGCACCAGATCGCAGCCCGCGAACTGGGCCTGTTTGGCACGCACCGACAAGGGTCCGTCGAGCGCCTTCATCGAGAGGTCGTCCGACATCAGGAGCCCGTCAAATCCTATCTCACCGCGTATCACATCCCGAATGACTTTGGGGCTGGTGGTCGCAGGTCGCTGTGGATCAATCGACTCATAGACAACGTGCGCTGTCATCGCGATGGGGCAGGTGTCAAGACTGCGGAAGGTCACAAAATCGCTGGCCGAAAGTTCCTCAACTCTGGCTGAGACACGCGGCAGGTCGAGATGGCTGTCGGCCCCTGCCCGGCCATGGCCAGGGATGTGCTTCATCACCGGCAACACGCCACCCTCCATCAAGCCTTCAATCTGCGCCCGCCCCAGCGCGATGATTGTGGCCGGGTCGGTGGAAAAGGCCCGGTCGCCGATCACGTCATGACTGCCCGCCACGGGCACATCCAGGACCGGCAGGCAGTCCACATTGATGCCCAGGCTGGCCAGGTCATGGGCGATCAGCCGGGCGTTGAGATAGACCGCCTCGCGCGCGGCCTCGGGATTGACCCCGTAGAGCTCACCGAAGCGGGCGGCGGGCGGGCGGGCGTGCCAGTGCGGCGGCTTGAGGCGGGCGACACGGCCGCCTTCCTGATCGATCAGGACGGGGGCGTTTCCGTCGCCCACCGTACCGCGCAATTCCTCAATCAGATCTTTGACTTGCGCCGGATCTCTGATGTTTCGCGCGAAGAGGATGAAGCCCCAGGGCCGCACCTCGCCAAAAAAACTCTTCTCCGCCGCCGACAGGCTGGTGGCGGCGCAGCCATAAATGGCGCGGCTCCTCATTCAGTGCCCTAAGATACAGGCGCCGCCGTCTGCCTTTAGCCGGTCGCACAGGGACGTGGCCATGTTTTTGTCGGCGAAGCCCCCGATACGGAGGCGATACCAGGTGCCCTTCTCGCCCAGATCGGCCTGTTGCACATCATCGCTATAGCCGCCCAGCAGGGCAGCATGCTTGGCCTTGTAGGCCTTCCAGGCAGCGTCGGCGTCGGCCTGGTTCTTGTAGGCTCCGATCTGGAGCACATAGCCGCCCGACGCTGCGGGCTTTGCCGCGACCGGCGCGGGCGCCATCGCAGCCACCTTTGCGGGAGCCGGACTCGCAGACATAGCACCACCAAGCCGGCGGGGCGCACCGGTCGCCGCCGCCCCCATCTGGGCCGGAGGCTGCGCGGCAGCGGCAGCGGGCTTGGAGGCCTCGGCCGCCGGAGTGGAGTTGGCCTGCTGGATCAAGGCCGCCACCGATTTGGGTGGCGACGTGGCGACGGGCTTGACCGGAGCTGCCGCAGGCTTGGCGGGCGCCGGCTTGGGCGCGGCGGCAACAGCCTTGGGTGCTGATGCTGGTGCTTGTGCCGGCTTCGGCGCGTCGGCGGCCGGAGCGGGCTGTGGCTGGGCGACAGGCAGTGGCGCGGGTTTGGGCGCTTCCGCGACCGGCGGTGCTGTGGGCGCGGCCGCTGGCTTGGCCGGTGCAGGCGTACTGTCGGCGCTGTCGTCAGGCGGCGCCGGCTGCTCGTAAATCTTGAAGCCCTGATAGGGGACGGTATTGCCGCCCGAGCCTTGCGGCGGGGCAACGCGCTCGGGGCCGGCGGCTGCGGTCAGAACGGGGGTTTCACCCCTGCCCCGCGCCACGCCCTGGGTATAGGCCAGCCAGACCAAACCGCCGAACATGGCCAGCACCAGAAGCGCCAGCACGATCAGAAGCGGAAGGCGGGAGCCTTCAACGTCCTCTTCCTCTTCCGAGCCATCGAACACCCGCACCTCGTCGCTGGGCTCATAGACGCCGCGGTCGTAGTTGGCCATGGAACTTCCCGAATCTGCGAGACCCGATACTAGCACCCGCTTCGGGGCGAATCATGGCCTTTAGAGTTCGATTTCGGTGTGGAAGACGCGCTTGTATTCCGCCAGTGCATAGCGGTCAGTCATGCCCGCAATATAGTCGCGCGCGACAGTGCCGGGAACGGCCTCGCGCGCGGACTTGGCCCAGTCGGGCGGCAAAAGGCCGGGATCTGCGACAAAAGCTTCATAAAGGTCGGTAACAACCGCCTGGGCCCGGGTCATGGAAGCCATCACCCGGGGATGGCGGTACATGTTCTGCATCTGAAAGGCTTTCAGCGCCTTCAGCCGCGCCAGCAGCGCAGGCGAAAAAGCCGCCGTCGCCTGGCCTGCGTTCCTGACGGCCACGGTGCCGGCAACACCGGCCAGATTGGCCCGGGTCTGGTTCAGCACATCCTCCATCAGCTCGCTCATCAGGGTACGGATCAACTCCCCGATGAAGCGCGACAGTTCCAGCTCGCCATGGCGTTCCAGCACGCCTTTGACATGCATACCCGCCAAAGGCGCGGTGGTGAGGTCATGGATGGTGAAGATGCCGGCGCGCAAACCGTCATCGATGTCGTGGCTGACATAGGCGATGTCGTCGGCGAGCGCGGCGAGCTGGGCTTCCAGTCCTGGCCAGCTCGACAATTCCAGCGGCCAGCGTTTGTCAAAACTGGCGATGGGGCCCGGCAGGGGCCCGGTGAGCGGGCCATTGTGCTTCACCAGACCTTCCAAAGTTTCCCAGGTGAGATTGAGGCCGTCGAAATCGGCATAGCGATGTTCCAGCTTGGTCACCAGCCTGAGCGCATGGGCATTGTGGTCGAAGCCGCCGATGTCTTTGGTAACCGCATCAAGCGCCTCCTCGCCGGCATGGCCGAAGGGCGTGTGGCCCAGATCGTGCGCCAGCGCCACGGTCTCGGCCAGATCTTCATCGGCGGCCAGCGTCCGCGCCAGGCTGCGGGCCAGCTGCGCCACTTCCAGCGAATGGGTCAGCCGGGTGCGGTAATAATCACCTTCATGTTGCACGAAGACCTGGGTCTTGTGCTTGAGGCGGCGGAAGGCGCTGGAATGAATGATGCGGTCACGATCGCGGGAATAGCAGGAGCGGGTGGCGCTTTCGGGTTCCGGATAAAAGCGCCCGCGGCTGTCCGCCGGCTTTGTCGCATAGGGGGCGTGCGGGCACGGCGGACTGACGATCGGGCCCAGAAGGCGGCCAGGAGGCACGGTTTCGGCGGGGTTGGTTTCAGCCATGCCGAGGACTACATAAGGGGAGTGTTTCAGACTGCAAGTGTGCCATGGAAGCCATGCCCGTTACGATTTCCGACCGCGCCGCCCGGCGGATCGCCCAGATCCTGAAGGCCGAGGCCGAGCCCACCGCGCTCAGGCTGGCCGTGACCGGGGGCGGCTGTTCCGGTTTTCAGTACAACTTTGCCCTGGACGACGCCCAGATGGACGAAGATCTGGTGGTGGAAAAGAACGGCGCCAAGGTGCTGATCGATCCTGTCTCGCTGGATTTCCTGGCGGGGGCGGAGATCGATTTCACCGACGATCTGATCGGCCAAGCCTTCAAGGTCAACAATCCCAATGCCGTTGCCTCCTGCGGCTGCGGCACCAGCTTCACGGTCTAGGCCCGCCTGGTCGCGGTGGACGCCATCGCCCGATTGGTGCATGAGCATTGACCATGAAAATCGCTACCTGGAACGTCAATTCCATCAAGGCGCGGCTTGAGCCCGCCCTGGCCTGGCTCAAGGACGCCAAGCCGGATGTCGTGGCCCTGCAGGAAATCAAGACGGTCGACGAAAACTTCCCCCGCGAGGCCTTCGAGGCGTTGGGCTACAACTGCGCCGTACACGGACAAAAGAGCTATAACGGCGTCGCCCTGCTCTCCCGCCGGCCAATGGAGGACGTGACGCCCCGCCTTCATGGCGACGATACCGATGATCACGCCCGCTATCTGGAAGCGGTGATCACCGGCGACCATGGCGTGGTGCGCGTGGCCTCGATCTATGCGCCCAATGGCAATCCCTGGCCCGGCCCCAAATTCGACTACAAGCTGGCCTGGCTGGAACGGCTGCGGTTGCGGGCCAAAAAGCTTCTCACCCACGAAGAGCCGGTGGTGCTGATGGGCGATTACAACATCATCCCTGAGGACAAGGACGCCGCCAAACCCAAGAACTGGCTCAAGGACGCCCTGTTCCAGCCGGAATCCAAGGCGGCGCTGCGGCGGATCGAGAATCTGGGCTATATCGACGCCTTCCGCGCACTCCATCCGGAGGGTGGACATTACACTTTCTGGGATTATTTCGGTTCCTGGGAGCGCAACAATGGTATCCGCATCGATCACCTGCTGTTGTCGCCGCAAGCGGCGGACCGGCTGAAGGCCTGTCGCATCGACAAGGATGTGCGCGGCGCCAGCGAGAAACCGTCTGATCACGTACCTATATGGGTGGAATTAAAAATCTGACCATCTTCTTGCTGCCCCAATCCCGGTTATAGTCGCTCTCTCCATGAAATTTCTCCCCGCCATCGCCGCCATCCTGCTTCTGTCCGCGCCGGCGCTTGCCGCCGACAAGCGGGTCTTCCGCATCGACAGCCTGATCGCCACCCAGAAAGGCGGCCAGGTCATCCTACAGGCCAAGGGGGCGGTGCAGACCGGCGGCTGGAGCAAGCCCAGGCTGCACTTGATCCGCAATGACGGTCGCGTGATGACCGTGGAGTTTCTCGCCACCCCGCCGCCGCCGGACATGACGGTGATCGATGGGCTTGTCCCGGTGGCAGCAACGGCGCAATTTCGCGGACGCGCGGGGTCGGTGCATGTGGAGGCCGACGAGAATGAGATCACCTCCCAAGTTCTTCGATGATTCACGCGCTCCCGCTTCGCACCATGAGCGCGATTTTTTTTGATACGCTATCGCTTCGCTATATGAGCGCGACATGCAAATAGATGTCATCTCCGACACGGTCTGTCCCTGGTGCTTTATCGGCAAGCGCCGGCTGATGCGCGCCATCGAGCAGCGACCCAACATCGCCTTTGACGTGAAATGGCGGCCCTATCGGCTGGACCCGACAGTGCCCAAGGGCGGCATGGACCGCCAGGCCTATATGCGCGCCAAGTTCGGCGAAGATCCCATGAAGATCGTGGAGATGCACAAGCTGATCGCCGCCGAAGGCGCCAAGGAGGGCATCGAGTTCGATTTCGCCGCCATCGCGCGCCGGCCCGACACGATCGATTCCCACCGCCTGGTGCGCTGGGCGGAAGCCAATGGCGTGCAGGATGAAGTGGTGGAGCGCCTCTTCATCGCCTATTTCGAAAATGGCGAGGATATCGGCGATATCCGCGTGCTGGCCGATATCGCCGATATCTCGGGCATGGACGGGGTGGAAGTCGCGCGAATGCTGGAAAGCGATACCGACATCGCATTGGTCGAGCGCGAAGACCAGGTTGCGCATGAGATGGGCGTCACCGGCGTGCCGGCCATGATCTTCGGAAACCGGCTGGCGGTGTCGGGCGCGCGCGAGCCCGAGATGCTGTTGTCGGTGATCGACCGGGTGGCGGAAATGGCCCAGGGCGAGCCGCAGGCTGCGGAAGACGAAGAAGACGAGCCGGAAGAATAATCGCTACTTCCCGTTATATTCGTACCATGTCAGCCAGCCCGGATCGCGCATGTCCAGGCAGACCACATCGGTCGGCCTGCCGGTGCCCCTGATGTCGGCGGTGGTGCAGGCCGCGGGCGCCATGTCGTCGTCCATCTGATAGCGCGTCCAGACCTGGCCGGCGGCGTCGGCCGCCTTGTAGAAATACATGCTCTGGCTGGAACGATTGCCACCGGCCACGATCTCGTCATTGCCGTCACCGTCCACATCCACCAGCGTCAGGGCATGGCCATTGGCAAGCTGGTCGTCGATCATCTGGCGGCCATAGCCGCCCTTGCCATCCGGCATGTGCACCACCACCGCATTGCCATGGAACGGCTCGATGGTGACATAGAACTTCGCGGCGCCGAGATGGCCGATCATCACGTCGCTGGAACCGCCACCCGGCCAGGGCGCATCCTTGCCCGGCGTCAGGGAGGTGCGGATCCACTGGCCATTGCGGAATTCATGGATGTTGGTCCCGGCATAGCCCGACGTGATCACATCCTGATGACCGTCGCCGAACCAGTCCTGGATATCGAGGCCATGGCTAACGCCATGGTTCTCAAGCGTGATGGTTTCGCGCTTCCAGTCATTTTCCGGCCGGTAGACATAAAGCGGCGTCGCATTGTGGTCGGGATCGGGAAAGCCGGTGGCTGTGCCCGCCAGAATGGGCGAGACCACCAGCGCCACTTTGCCGTTTCCGGAAATGTCGGCGAAGCGGACACGATGGGTAGCGGGCACATTGTCGATCACCCGCGCGATCTTCCATGGGCGGCGTGGATCGCCGTCATGATGCAGGATCGCCACCGTGCCGATGTCTTTGTGCGGATCGGTGTTGAAATGATAGGCCAGCGCGATCTCGGGAATGCCATCGCCGTCGATATCGGCGGCGTCCATATAAACGGGCTTGGGCGCATCCTTGGCCGTGATGACGACATGGGGCGTCCAGGTGGGATTTTCGTACCAGACGATGGCGTCAGCGGTGAGCCCCAGCGCGACCATGTCGGGCCGGCCGTCATGGTTCATGTCCGCCACAATCAGCGAATAGCCCTGGCCTATGCCCGTGGCGACATGGTGGATGTTGAAGGGCGCGGTGACGGTCGGCAACGGTTCCGGCTTGGTGGGCGGCGTCTGCGCCGCCGCGCCGGCGACAAGCAGCAGCGGCAAGGTCGCGATCAGCATGAAACGCATGACGTTTCCCCAAACCTTTTGGGGCGACGCTAGGCGATTTTCAATGGCTTAGAAAGCTGCAGCTAGGCTGCGTCGGCGACCACTTTGTTGCGGCCAGTGCGCTTGGCACGGTACAGCGCCTGGTCGGCGCGATGCAGCAGCGCCTCGGCGGTATCGTTCTCGCCTTCGGCCTTGGCGATGCCGATGGAGATGGTGATGTTGAGTTCACCCGGCGCGCGGCTGATCTTGACTGGCGTGGTCTCGATCGATTGGCGCAGGCGCTCTGCGATATTGCAGGCGAAGGCCAGGTCGGTGTCGGGCATGGCGACCACGAATTCCTCGCCGCCATAGCGGCAGGCCAGATCAATGCCGCGCACATTGGCGTTGATGCGGGCTGCGAACTCCCTCAGCACCTCGTCGCCGATATCATGGCCATGGGTGTCGTTGACGTGCTTGAAGAAATCGATGTCCATGATGACGAAGGCGAGCGGCCGGCCATTCTTCTTGGCGTTACCCAGCAGGGTGTCGAGATGGCGGCTCATATAGCGGCGATTGTGCAGGCCGGTGAGCTGGTCGGTGATCGCCATTTCCAGGCTGAGCTGGACATTGTGGCGCAACCTGTCGGCATAGCGCTTCTTGCGCAGCTGGGTGCGGACGCGGGCCACCAATTCGTTCTTGTCCACCGGGCGGGTGAGATAGTCGTTCACGCCCATCTCCAGCGCCTGGGTAAGCTTCCTGCGGTCGCCGTCCGACACCACCACCAGGATCGGCACATGCCGGCCTTCCGGCAGAGAGCGCAGCTGCGAGCAGAGCCTGAGGCCGTCAAAGCCGCGCATGCCGAGCGAGACCACGATCAGATCGTAATCCCCGCCCTTCACCCGCACCAGGGCTTCCTCGAAGGTGTCGGCAGAGGCGACTTCATGCTTGGGGGTGAGCGCGCTGGTGAACCAGGCCACGCTTTCGGCGCGGTCCTCGATCACGAGGATGCGGCCGGACTGGTTGGTTTCGATCAGCGTCTCGGCCGGGTCGATCAGGCCCATGCCCTGACCGGTCGACTCGCGCATGCGCAGCTCGTCGGTCATCATCTTGAGACGCACCAGCGAGCGCACGCGGGCGAACAAGGCAGCGTCATCCACCGGCTTGGTGAGGAAGTCGTCGGCGCCGGCCTCAAGGCCCGCGACACGGTCGGAAGGCTGGTCCAGCGCGGTCACCATCACCACCGGCACATGGGCGGTCCTGGGATTGGACTTGATGCGGCGGCAAACCTCGAAACCGTCCATGCCCGGCATCATCACGTCGAGCAGCACGATGTCGGGCGCGCCCGCATCCATCTTGTTCAGGCATTCCTGACCGTTGAAAGCCGTGATGACCTCGAAATATTCCGCCGTCAGCTTCGCTTCCAGAAGCTTGACGTTGGAGAGGATGTCATCGACGACGAGAACCCGAGCCGTCATGATATTTTACCCGATGAAGCGGCGCACGGTATCCAGAAAGCCGGTCACGGAAATCGGCTTGGAGATGTAAGCCTCGCACCCACCCTGGCGGATGACTTCCTCGTCGCCCTTCATGGCGAAGGCGGTGACGGCGACAACGGGAATGGCCTTCAGCGAATCGTCTTCCTTGAGCCATTTCGTGACTTCCAGGCCCGATACTTCTGGAAGCTGGATGTCCATAAGAATCAGGTCGGGGTGGTGCTCGCGGGCGATGTCCAGCGCCTCCATCCCGTCCTTGGTCTGCAGGATATTGTAGCCATGGGCGTCCAGAAGATCGTGGAAGAGCTTCATATTCAGCTCATTGTCCTCCACGATCAGGACCGTCTTGGTTTTGGCGTCCATGGCTTTCGGTCTTTCCGGCGCCCAGCCGCGCCACTTCCCAGGGCCCAAAAGGGGCACTGGCCGTTTTGGGCAGTATTAGGGATTATCTCTTAACGCTTGCTTGACGATGCCCTGACGATGAACACGGAAAACGCGGAAATTCTGGCCTTACAAGGCCTTGGCTGGCTGGCCGGCGACGAAGACGGGCTGCAAAGGTTTTTAAGCCTTTCCGGACTGGATGTAGGGTCTTTGCGGGTCCAGGCCGGCACTTCGGACATGCATGTGGCGGTTCTGGACTTTCTTCTGGGCCATGAGGACCTGTTGCTGCGCTTTTGCGAGGCGCAAGAGGTCGAGCCAAGGGATCTGCACCTGGCCCGCCATCGCCTGGCAAAAGATGAAATCGGCGGCGAGGCGTGATGCGCTTTGGTATCGATCTGGGCGGCACAAAGACAGAGATCATGGCTCTGGCCCCGGGCGGCCAAGTGGCGCTGCGCCGCAGAGCCGAGACGCCCAAGAGCTATAATGGCCTGTTGGAGTTGCTGGCCGAATTGGTGGCGGGCACAGAGAACGAGCTCGGTGCCCGCGGCAGCATTGGCATGGCGATCCCGGGCAGCGAAAGCTTCGGTACCAACCTTATCAAGAACGCCAACACCACCTATCTGATCGGCAAGCCCTTGCGCCGCGACCTGGAACGGGTGCTCGGACGAAAGGTCCGCCTGGCCAACGATGCCAACTGCTTTGCCCTGTCGGAAGCCCATGATGGCGCCGCGGCTGGCGCGGGCACCGTGTTCGGGGTGATCGCCGGCACCGGCGTGGGCGGCGGCGTGGTGGTGGATGGCAAGGTGCTGGGTGGTGCCCATGGCATCGGCGGGGAATGGGGCCATATCCCCCTGCCCGCGCCTTCGATCGATGAGGTACACAACGCGCCGCCTTGTTACTGTGGCAAGCGTGGCTGCCTGGAAGTGTGGTGCAGCGGCCCGGGTCTCTCTTCAGACTTCAAGCGCACAACCGGCCGAGACGCCACCACTGAGCGGATCGCCGCTTCTGACGGCAGCGAGGAACGCGCGGCCATGGACAGGCTGGTGGACCGTCTCGCCCGCGCCATGGCCACCATGGTCAACATTCTGGATCCAGACGTGATCGTGATGGGCGGCGGCCTGTCGAATGTGGAGCGGCTTTATCGCGACCTGCCGCCGCTGGTGGAGAAATACGGCTTCAATCTGGGTGGCCCGCCGCGCATCGTGAAGAACATGCACGGCGATTCCAGCGGCGTGCGCGGCGCAGCGTGGTTATGGCCGGAGGACAATCATTGAAATGGACCAGATTTTATTCTTCAGGCGCCGCGCGTTTTTAGGGGTCGCTCCCGCTCACGCGTACGCTCCTAGCGCGGCATGGCTGTGGCCGGAGGAATAGAGAACTGGCCCGGCTTCTGTCGCGACTGCCTCAGCGACGCAGTGGAGGCGCCCTGCCCCAATTGCGGTTCGACCAGAGTCGTCAGCCATCCCGAGCTGGACAGACTTTCCATCGCGCACATGGACTGTGATGCCTTCTATGCCGCGATCGAGAAGCGCGACGATCCTTCGCTGAACGACAAGCCGCTGATCGTGGGCGGCGAGGTTCGGGGCGTTGTCTCCACCGCCTGCTACATTGCCCGCACGTTTGGCGTGCGCTCCGCCATGCCGATGTTCCAGGCGAAAAAACTTTGTCCGCATGCTGTGATCCTCAAACCCCGCCACGCCCATTACAGCCAGGTGGCGCGGCGGATCCGCGGCTTCATGGAAGAGCTGACCCCACTGGTCGAGCCATTGTCACTGGATGAAGCCTATCTCGATCTGTCAGGCACCGAACGCATCCATCACCAAAGTCCCGCCAAGACCATGGCGCGGCTTGCCCTGCGCATCGAGCGGGAGATCAACATCACCGTCTCCATTGGATTGTCCGGCAACAAGTTCCTGGCCAAGCTGGCCAGCGAGCTGGACAAGCCGCGCGGCTTTGCCGTGATCGGCATGGCGGAAGCGCGATCCTTCCTGCGCGACAAGAAGGTCGGCATCATGCGCGGCGCCGGCAAGGTCTTGCAGGCCAAGCTGGAGCGCGACGGCATCACCACCATCGGCCAGTTGCAGGACGCCGATCCCAGGCATCTGGCGGAGCGTTATGGCGCGACCGGCCTGTGGCTCCATCGCATGGCCAATGCCCAAGATTCACGCCCTGTCGATCCGGAAGGCGAGATGAAAACCATCTCGTCGGAGACCACGTTCGACAAAGACCTGTCCGCTTATGCGGATTTGGAACGCATATTGTGGCGGCAGGCCGAGCGGATCAGCGCCCGCGCCAAGGCCAAGGGCCTGGCCGGCAAGACCATTGTGCTGAAACTCAAGACCGCCGATTTCCGCCTGCGCACCCGCTCGGCCTCGCTGGACGCGCCCACCCAGCTCGCCGACCGCATTTTTCGCACCGCCCGTACCGCGCTGAAACGCGAGGCCAATGGGACCCGTTTTCGTCTGCTGGGCGTAGGCCTGTCGAGCCTGATGCCGGAGGAGGGCGCCGATCCCTTGAGCCTGATAGATACCCAGTCCGACAAGCGGGCTGCGGCCGAACGCGCCATGGACAAGATCCGCGCGAAATTCGGCGGTGAAGCCGTCGGTACCGGCCGTTCGTTACGCAACAAACAGCCCATTAAAAAATAGCCACCGCGCAAGCGCGGCGGCGATACGCGCATTCAAAAGCCCCCGCGCCTGCGCTAGAATCTGCTCACCCCAACAGAGGTCCCCATGTCCATCATTGCCGCCCGCCTGAAAGAGCTTGGCATTACGCTCTCCACGCCCCCCAAACCCGTCGCCTCCTATGTGCCCTACACCATCAGCGGCAATCAGGTTTACGTCTCCGGCCAGGTGCCGATCGCCGACGGCGCGCTGAAATATGTCGGCAAGCTGGGTGCGGATTTCAGCGTGGAAGTCGGCCAGGCTGCGGCGCAGCTTTGCGCCATTAACATCCTGTCGGTGCTGAACGTCGCCTGCGAGGGCGATATGGACAAGGTGGTGCGCTGCCTGAAGGTCAATGTCTTCGTCAACGCCACGCCCGATTATGACAAGCAGCCGGAAGTGGCCAATGGAGCCTCCGACCTGTTGGTGGCCGTGTTCGGCGAAGCCGGCCGTCATGCCCGCGCTGCAGTGGGCATGGGTTCGCTGCCGCGCGGCGTGGCCGTGGAAGTGGACGCGACTTTCGAGATCCAGTGACGCGCGAGGTGCCCGCAAGGCTGATGACCAGCGCCGCGGAGATCGGCCGGGCGCGCTGGAACGCGTTCGCCAATCCGCGCGCACTGGCCGATCCCCATCCTTTCACGACCTACGAATTCTTCGCGGCATTGGAAGAGTCCGGCGCGGCCACACGCAAAACCGGCTGGCAGCCGGCGCATCTCATGACGCCCGACGGCTTGATGCCGCTTTACCTGAAAAGCCATTCCTATGGCGAATATGTCTTCGACCATGCCTGGGCCGAGGCGCTCGAACGGGCTGGCGGCGACTATTACCCCAAGCTGCAATGTTCGGTGCCCTTCACCCCCGTCACTGGGCGCAGGCTGCTGGCGCCATCAGACAAGGCGCGCGAAATCCTGCTCAAGACCGCCGCGTCTGCGGTGAAGCAGATCGGCGCTTCGTCTTTGCACATCACCTTCCTGACCGAAAGCGAATGGCGCGCGGCGGGCGATGCCGGCTATCTGCAGCGCACCGGCCAGCAATTCCATTGGGAAAATCGCGGCTACAAGAGCTTCGATGAATTCCTGGGCGAACTGGCATCGGCCAAGCGCAAGAACCTGCGCAAGGAACGTGCGTCTGTGCGCGAAGCCGGTGTGGAATTCGACTGGCTGACGGGGACCGATATCACCGAGGCCCATTGGGACCAGTTCTTCGCTTTCTACATGAATACCGGCGGGCGCAAATGGGGCACGCCCTATCTGACCCGCGAATTCTTCTCCCGCCTGGGCCAAAGCCTGTCACACCAGACACTGCTGGTGATGGCCAAATCGGGCGGCAGATATGTTGCCGGCGCCCTGAACCTGTTCGGCGAAGGCATATTGTTCGGGCGCAACTGGGGCGCGATCGAGTACATCCCCTTCCTGCATTTCGAGACCTGCTACTATCAGGCGATCGATTTCGCGATTGCGCGAGGGTTGAAAAAGGTTGAAGCCGGAGCCCAGGGCGAGCACAAATTGCTGCGCGGATATCTGCCGGTCGAAACCTACAGCGCCCATATGATCATGCATAAGGGGCTGGCGCAGGCCGTGGACGATTTTCTGGATGCCGAGCGCGCGGTTTTGACGGAAAACATGGCGGAGCTGGCGCGGCACGCGCCGTTCAGGAAGGGAAACTAGATGGCTTACGATCCCGGCAACATTTTCGCGAAAATCCTGCGCGGCGAAATCCCCTGCGTGAAAATCTACGAAAACGAAAACACGCTGGCCTTCATGGACGTGATGCCGGAAGCGGAAGGCCATGTCCTGGTGGTGCCCAGGGAACCGGCGGAGAATATCCTGGACCTGTCGGCCGAAGGCATGGCGGCGATGATGGCAACCACCCAGAAAGTCGCCAAAGCGGTGGACAGGGCCCTGTCTCCGGACGGCATCCTGCTCAAGCAATATAACCGCGCGCCGGCTGGCCAAAGCATCTTTCATGTCCATTTCCATATCGTGCCGCGCTGGGAAGGCCTAGGATTGGCGCCACACGGCAAAGTCATGGTAGATGCCGCCAAACTTGAACCCGTCGCCGCCAAGATACGGAGTGAACTGTGATCCTCGAACGCGCCCTCATCACTGTGAAGCCCGGCCAGGCCGAAGCCTTCAAGGCCGCCTTTCCCAAGGCGCGGCTGCATATCGCCGCCGCCAAGGGCTTTCACAAATGCGAAATGCGCCAGGGCATCGAGAATCCGGAAGACTTCCTGCTGCTGGTGTGGTGGGAGACATTGGAAGACCATACGATTGGCTTCCGCGAAAGCCAGGCTTTCCAGGAATGGCGCGCCATCCTGGGCCCGCTGTTTGCCGCTCCGCCGCAGGTCGTGCATCACCACGAACCGCTCTGACCGACCGACAGGTTGGGGAAATATAATCGCTCAGTACGGCAGCGGTGACGCGGTACGGTGCTAGCCTTTCCGAAAAGGGAGGCTCGCATGCGCAAAGTCCTTCTCACCGCACTGCTTCTGGCTTTGTCCCACCCCGCCTTGGCCGATGGCCCCTATCGCATCCTGCGCACCGTCACGGTCGGCGGTGAAGGCGGCTTCGACTATATCGTCGCCGATAGTGATGGCCGGCGCCTCTATATCGCGCGCAGCGGCAAGACCAATGCGCGGCTTCTGGCCTACGACCTCGACAGTTTGAAACAGGCGGGCGAACTGGATGGCGTCAATGCCCATGGCGCGGTGGTGGACCCGGCCAACCATCGCGGCTTTGCCTCAAGCAAGCCGCTCACCATGTTCGACAGCACAAACACCACCACGCTGAAAAGCATCACGGTCGACGGCAGTCCTGACGGGCTAACGCTGGACGCGCCCGCACACCGGGTCTATGTGCTAAGCCACAGTGCCCCCAACATCACCGCAATCAACACGGCCGACGGTTCGATCATCGGGACGGTCAATCTGGATGCGGCGGTGGAAGAGACCGTGTCCGACGGCAAAGGCCATCTTTATGTCGCGCTGGAAGACAGGGACGCGGTCGGCGTGGTGGACGTGAACAGCATGACCGTCACCGCGCGCTATCCCCTGGCAGGTCAGGGCGGTACGCCAGCCGGCCTCGCGCTGGACCCCAAAAACCGGGTGCTGTTCGTCGCCTGCCGCAATCCGGCGGTGATGGTGATGATGAATGCCGACACCGGCGCGATTCTCGGCACCCTTCCCATCGGCATGCAGAACGATGGCGTGCTGTTCAATCCTGGAACCGGGGAAGCCTTGGCCGCGACTGGCGACGGCCACCTGACGGTGATCCGGCAGGACAGCCCCGGCCATTTCTCGGTAGAACAGACGCTCACCACCCTGCCCGGCGCGCGCACCATCGCGCTGGACAGAAAGACCGGCCACATCTTCCTGATGACGGCAGATTACGGCCCTGTGCCGGCAGACGCACCGCCACCGCAGCCAGGCCGCATCGCCCGTGGGCCCATGCTGCCGGACAGTTTCAGGATCATCGAGATCGGACGCTAGAAGGGAAGGAAACCCCACGCTGGGCCGGACAAAAGCTCGTTCTGAACGGATCAGCCCCGTGGCGGCATGGTCTCGAACTGTTTCAGTTCCAGCGGGACCGCAAGCCAGGCCGGCGCATCGCGGGTGAAAATGGCGATAGAAGGCTTGAAGTGGGACGGATCGTCCAGCGAGCCGGCATAGATCGTGTGGCTGCGGCTCTCGCCCCAGACGCCGCCGAACACCAACCCGCCGCAGACCACGCAACTGTTGCGCACGGCGACCCGGCCGTCGCTTAAGGTCAGGCGGTGCACCGTCCAGCGGCCGGTAACGCTGAGGACGCCGGCGTCAAAGCCCATGAAGGGAATGAAGCCGGAACCGGAGGCTTTGCGGCAATCGGCACAGTAGCAGAAGCCCATCCAGCGCGGCGCGGCCTTCGCCTCATAGCGCAGGTCGCCGCACAGACAGCCCCCGATGATCACCGTCAGGCGCTTTCCGCCGGTTTCGAACTCTTGCCCGTCTTTTGGGGCGCGCGGGGCTTGGCGTCCTTGGCCGGGATGAATTCGAAGGCGAGCTTGTCCTTCTCCCGATCCAGCAGCACGCGCACCGTGCCGCCGTCCTTGAGCGCGCCGAACAATATCTCATCCGCCAGCGGCTTCTTGATATTGTCCTGGATCACGCGCGCCAGCGGTCGGGCGCCAAAGGCGTCGTCATAGCCCTTCTCGCCCAGCCAACGGGTTGCTTCGGGCGTCAGGTCGAAGGTCACGTCGCGGTCGGCCAGCTGGGCTTCCAGCTCCAGCACGAACTTCTCCACCACCTTGTCGATGGTGGCGCGCGACAGCGGCGCAAAGGGAATGGTCGCATCCAGCCGGTTGCGGAATTCCGGCGTGAACAACTTCTTGATCGCTTCCTCGTCCTCGCCTTCCCGCTTGCCGCGGCCAAAGCCGATGGCTTCCTTGGCGGCGTCGGAGGCGCCCGCGTTGGTGGTCATGATCAGGACCACATTGCGGAAATCGATCTTCTTGCCGTTATGATCGGTGAGCTTGCCATGGTCCATCACCTGCAACAGGATGTTGAACAGGTCGCCATGGGCCTTCTCGATTTCATCGAGCAAGAGCACGCAATGCGGATGCTGATCGACGCCGTCGGTCAGAAGGCCACCCTGGTCGAAGCCGACATAGCCTGGCGGCGCGCCGATCAGGCGCGACACGGTGTGCCGCTCCATATATTCGCTCATGTCGAAGCGCAGGAACTCCACGCCCATGATGGCGGCAAGCTGTTTGGCGACCTCGGTCTTACCCACACCGGTGGGGCCCGAGAACAGGTAGGAGCCGATGGGCTTTTCCGGCTGGCGCAGGCCGGCGCGCGCCAGCTTGATGGCGGATGCCAGCGCATGGATCGCCTTGTCCTGCCCATAGACCACGCGGCCAAGATCGGCTTCCAGGGTCTTGAGCGCCTCGGCATCGTTCTTGCTGACCGATTTGGACGGGATGCGCGCGATCTTGGCGATCACCTCTTCCACGTCCTTCACGCCGACAACCTTCTTGCGGCGGCTTTCCGGGAGCAGCATCTGGGAGGCGCCCAGCTCGTCGATCACATCGATCGCCTTGTCGGGCAGTTTGCGGTCGTTGATGTACTTGGCAGACAGCTCCACCGCGGCCTTGATGGCATCGGCGGTGTAGCGCAGCTTGTGGTAATTCTCGAAGTAGCTCTTGATGCCCATCAGGATCTTGATCGAATCCTCGACGGTGGGCTCGACCACATCGATCTTCTGGAACCGGCGCACCAGGGCGCGATCCTTCTCGAAATACTGGCGGTATTCCTTGTAGGTGGTCGAACCGATGCAGCGCAGCGTGCCCGCCGCCAGCGCCGGCTTGAGCAGGTTGGAGGCATCCATGGCCCCTCCGCTCGTCGCGCCCGCGCCGATCACGGTGTGGATTTCGTCGATGAACAGGATGGCGCCCTTGAGGCTCTCGAGCTCCTTGACCACGGTCTTGAGCCGTTCCTCGAAATCGCCGCGGTAGCGCGTGCCCGCGATCAGCGAGCCCATGTCCAGCGAATAGATCGTGCAGCCGCGTAAGACTTCAGGCACCTCGCCGCGGATGATCTTGCGCGCCAGACCTTCCGCAATCGCGGTCTTGCCCACGCCGGGATCGCCCACGAACAGCGGGTTGTTCTTCTGGCGGCGGCAGAGAATCTGGATGGTGCGCTCAACTTCCGCCGCACGCCCGATCAACGGATCGACCTTGCCAGACTTGGCCTTCTCATTGAGGTTGACGCAATAGGCCTCCAGCGCCTCAGTGCCCTGCTTGGACTGCTTCTCGGGCTCGTCCTCTTCCTCGGAGCCGCGCACCTGCTTGGGCTGGCTCATGCCGGGGCGCTTGGCGATGCCGTGGCTGATATAGCTCACGGCATCCAGCCGGTTCATGTTCTGCTCCTGCAGGAAATAGACGGCATGGCTTTCCCGCTCGGTGAAGAGCGCGACCAGCACATTGGCGCCGGTGACCTCGTCGCGGCCGGAATTCTGCACATGCAGGACGGCGCGCTGAACGACCCGCTGGAAGCCGGTGGTGGGCTTGGCCTCTTCCGATTCGTCCATCACCAGGGTGGCGAGGTCCTCGTCGATATATTTCTGGACCGACTTCCTCAGCGCATCCATGTCGACATTGCAAGCCTTCATGACCTGGCTGGCGTCCGTGTCGTCGGTCAGAGCCAGAAGCAGATGTTCCAGCGTGGCGTATTCGTGATGCCGGTCGCTGGCGAGCTTGATGGCGTGGTGCAGTGCCTGCTCCAAACTACGCGACAAACTGGGCATCTACGCCTACTCCTTCTCCATCGTGCATTGTAAAGGATGTTGATGCCGCCTCGAGAATTCAATGACCTGGGCGACTTTCGTCTCCGCCACTTCGAACGTGAATATCCCGCAAATGCCCACGCCATGGCGGTGGACATGCAGCATCACATCCACAGCCTCTTCGCGCGACTTGCCGAAGATCTTTTCCAGGATGTGGACGACAAATTCCATCGGCGTGTAGTCGTCATTCAGCAGCAGCACCTTGTAGAGCGAAGGTTTCTTGGTCTTGGGGCGCGTTTTGGTGACGATACCGGTGCCGGTGTTGCCCGACCCGTTCTTGCCATCGTCACTGTCGCCCGAATCCTTCATGAAAGACTTCTGCTTCGCTCCCAGCCCTATCCTAGCGCGGATTGGCCGTCTGCCTAGTGGGGGAACCACCTATCTGGTTAGCGCGTCAGGAAAATTCAAGTCTTTCCGGGCGCAAAGCAAAAGGGCCCCAGTCGCGAAACCGGAGCCCTTGGCAATATCTTACGCGGGAAGACTTAGGCGGCGCGGGTGCTCTGCACCACGTCCAGCCAGGCCTGCACGCGACCCTTGAAGGGCTCGAACGTGTCCTTGGTGGCGGTGGCGGCGAGTTCGCTGATCTTGGAGAGTTCGGCGACATAGGCTTCGAAGGCCGACTTGGCATAGTCGGTTTGGAATTCGAACGCCTCATGCACCGACTTGGAACCCATCACAGCCTTGGTGGCGGTGACGGAATCTTCGATCGACTGCTTGGAGAAGGAATAGATTTCGTTGTTGATGCTTTCGACGCTCTTGCCGGCGACAGTGGCCGACTTCATCACGGCTTCAGCGGTATCCTTGTTGTAGCCAAGAACCGCGTCATAACCCTTGAGCGCCTTCTCGAGGCCGGTCTTCAGCGCCGCAGCGCCGTTTTCCATGGCGGTTTCAGCCGCGGTGGCCGCTTTTTCACCGGCCGTCTTTGCTTTGCTCATGTCATGTCCTCTCTGTGAGTTAGGGCACGACCGGTTGCCCGGTGGGCCTGTTGCAGTGCAACATGCTTTATATGAGGCAGCCTAAAATCTTCGTCAAGAGTTAATTGTGCGCCGCACCATAAATTTTCTCAGGGAACAACGGGAACCTTGGAAACCATCGTTAATCCTTCGTAAATGCCGGAGGTGCATAGTAGATTCCCATTACTTGTTGCGGAAAGTGTCGCAATTTGGTCTTTTGGCTTTCGCGAGGGTGATCCGGCTTTGGGAATGTCAGTGTCTTTACCTTATCGGCTCCGCTTCCTGTCCGGCCTTGCCGCCGCCTTTTTCCTGACCACAGGCTTGGCCCTGCCCGCCTGGGCCGCCCATCACCGCCATCACCTGGTCGCCGCCGCTTCGGTTTTGGCCCCGCACGGCCATGGGCATCGCGGACAGATCCAGATGCTGGCAAGTCCCACAGACCCTGAGAAGGACGCCGCCCTGATCGTGGATGGCGCCACCGGCAAGGTGCTGTTCGCCCGCAATGAAACCGCCGAGCGCCATCCCGCCTCGCTCACCAAGATGATGACCCTTTATCTGCTGTTCGACGCCCTGAAGGCGGGCAAAGTCACCATGCAGACGCCGCTGCCCGTCAGCTGGCATGCCTCGGTCCAGCATCCCACCAAGCTCAATCTGCGCCCCGGCCAGACCATCGACGTGGATACTGCCATCCGCGCCATCGTGATTCGCAGTGCCAATGACGCGGCAGTGGTGATCGCCGAAGCGCTGGGCGGCACCGAATCGCATTTCGCCGAGATGATGACCGAACGTGCCCGCCAGATCGGCATGAAGGAAACCAATTTCCACAATGCCTCAGGCCTGCCCGACCCGCTGCAGATCACCACCGCGTCGGATCTGGCGGTGCTGGCGCGCCACCTGGCCTATGACTATCCGCAGTATTTCTCATATTTCGGCCTGCCGGGCTTCAATTACAAAGGCGCCTGGATTCCCACTCATGACAATCTGATCGGCCGCTATGACGGCGCTGATGGAATCAAGACCGGTTACACCGGCGCGTCCGGATTCAACTTGGTGAGTTCGGTGACGCGCGGCACCACCCACATCATCGGCGTGGTAATGGGCGGGCGCACCGCCGTGCGCCGCGACCTGGAAATGGTACGCCTGCTCGACCAGACCTTCACGCAGATCAGCGCCAATCCGACCCTGGTGGCGAGCCGCACCGTGCCCTGGCAGCAGGTGGCGCAGAGCGCGCCGCCGCCGGCGATCGCCGGTTTCAGCCTGCCGCAGGTGGCGCCCAATTATGGTTCGTCAGGGCAGTTCGCCGCACTGTCGCCAGTGCCGCAGACGGTGCAGAGCGACGACGA
>DASXHL010000005.1:0-312691 GCA_036488555.1 Rhizomicrobium sp. | reverse complement strand
GCCCGGGTGCGGTGGACGACGCCCTTCGGCACGACGAAGCCCTGCCGCGAGCCGAGCGCGACCGTGCGGTCCTCGAGGTCCACGAGGAACTCGCCGTCGAGGCAGAAGAAGAACTCGTCATCCTCGTCGTGCTTGTGCCAGTGATACTCGCCCTGCATGACGCCCAGGCGCACGACCGATCCGTTCACCTGGCAAAGCGTTTGATTGTACCACTGATCTCTGACCGCGCCCGCCAGCGCCGGCACGTCGATTTTCATGAGCTGGGGGAACAGGATGTTCAGATGCGTCGTATAGGGAAACGCCTCTGTGGCGGTTTCTTCCATTGATGTTGCTTCCTCTGACGACTCAAGGGTTCAGAACACAACTGGAGACCAGCGTAGACGGCTAAGTGACAGCTTTCTATTTCTTCTTCCGGCCCTTGCGCCCATCGCCCTTGCCCAACCCGATCTTCTTGGCAAAGTCGCTGCGCTTCTGGGCATAGTTGGGCGCCACCATCGGATAGTCGGCCGGCAGGTTCCAGCGGGTGCGATATTCGTCGGGCGACATCTTGTACCGCGCCCTGAGATACCGCTTCAGCATCTTGAGCTTTTTGCCGTCCTCCAGGCAGACGATGTACTCGTCCTGCACCGACTTCTTGATCGCCACGGCGGGCTGGCGGGGCAGGGCGCGTTCCTCCGCGCCATTAAGCCCGCCCAGAGTGGCATGGACGTTCCTGATGATGCCCGGCAGCTCATGGGCGGCAACCGGGTTCTTGCTGACATAGGCGGTGACGATCTCCGTCACCAGCTTCAGGATGTCTTCCTCATTGTCCTTGCCCATCGGCGTCACACCCGGTTTGCACCAGCCACATGAAATCATGACCAAACAAGGAAATCTCAGCTTTTCCCGGGTGTTGCAAGAAGCTCCTCAAAACTTGCGCGAAACGCTAGATTTGGTGCGCCAGAGGGGGTAAACCCGCCACTCCTGCGCGGGGGCGCTAGCGGCGGCCCCGCACCCGTTCCGGTTGCAAAGAGGCTTTGCGCAATGTCGGCTGCTGCCAATTCCGTCCCGTCCCATTCCGGCTTTTTCACCAAGGGGCTGGAAGCCGCCGATCCCGATGTTTTCAATTCGGTTCAGGATGAACTGAACCGCCAGCGCGACAAGATCGAGCTGATCGCTTCGGAGAACATCGTCTCCAAGGCGGTGCTGGAAGCGCAGGGCTCGGTCCTGACCAACAAGTATGCCGAGGGCTATCCCGGCAAGCGCTATTATGGCGGCTGCGAATATGTCGATGTCGTCGAGCAGATCGCCATCGACCGCGCCTGCCAGCTGTTCGGCGCGACCTACGCCAATGTGCAGCCCCATTCGGGCGCCAACGCCAATCAGGAAGTCTTTTACGCCCTGCTTTCGCCGGGCGACACTTTCATGGGCCTGGACCTGGCCGCTGGCGGCCATCTCACTCATGGCCATCCCGCCAACTATTCCGGCAAGTGGTTCAAGCCGGTGCCCTATACGGTGCGCCGCGACAACCAGCAGATCGACATGGACCAGGTGCGTTCGCTGGCGCGCGAGCACAAGCCCAAGCTGATCCTGGCCGGCGGTTCGGCCTATGCCCGTATCATCGACTTTGCCGCCTTCCGCGAGATCGCCGACGAAGTGGGCGCGCTCTTCATGGTGGACATGGCGCATTTCGCCGGCCTGGTGGCGGGCGGGGTGCATCCCAATCCCGTGCCCTTCGCCGATGTGGTCACCACCACCACCCACAAGACCCTGCGCGGGCCCCGCGGCGGCATGATCCTCTCGAAGAGCGAGGAGATCGGCAAGAAGATCAACTCCGCCGTCTTCCCCGGCCTGCAGGGCGGCCCGCTGATGCATGTGATCGCCGCCAAGGCCGTCGCCTTCGGCGAGGCGCTGCAGCCCGAGTTCAAGACCTATGCGAAGAATGTGGTCGATAACGCCAAGATGCTGGCCGAAGTGCTCAAGTCCAGCGGTCTCGACATCGTCACCGGCGGCACCGATACCCATCTGATGCTGGTCGATCTCAGGCCCAAGGGCGCCAAGGGCCGCCCGACCGAGCATGCGCTCGACCGCGCCGGCATCACCTGCAACAAGAACGCCGTGCCCTTTGACACCGAAAAGGCGGTGGTCACCTCGGGCGTGCGGCTGGGTTCGCCCGCCGGAACCACCCGCGGCTTCGGCACGGCCGAATTCCGCGAGATCGGCAAGCTGATCGTCGAAGTGGTGGAAGCCGTGGCCAAAAACGAAGCCGGCGACGCCCAGATCGAACAGAGCGTGGCCCGCCGCGTCTCCGACCTGTGCCAGCGTTTCCCGATCTATCCATAACAACAACAAGAGGAAAGCATGCGCTGCCCATTCTGCGGACATGACGACAGCCAGGTGAAGGACAGCCGTCCCTCGGAGGACAATTCCGCCATCCGCCGCCGCCGCCATTGCCCGGAATGCGGCGGCCGCTTCACCACCTTCGAGCGGGTGCAACTGCGCGAGCTGATCGTCGTCAAGAAGAACGGCCGGCGCGAGGCGTTCGATCGCGACAAGCTGGAGCGTTCCATCAACCATGCGCTGAGGAAGCGCCCCGTCGAGCGCGAGCGTGTCGATCGCATGGTCACCGGCATCGTGCGGCGCCTGGAATCCATGGGCGAGAACGAGGTCCCGGCCAATGTGATCGGCGAACTGGTGATGCAGGCCCTGGCCTCGCTGGACAAGGTGGCCTATGTCCGCTTTGCCTCGGTCTACAAGAATTTCCGCGAGACGCGGGACTTCGAGGCCCTGATCGGCGAACTCGAAGGCGAAGACGACAAGCTTTGATTTTGTTTATTGTCACGTGGCAAAGGCCTGCCTCCCCCTCGTGCGCATCGGCGCACGGGAGGGGGAGGTGGCTTCAGCGATCGAGGCGAAGCGTTAGCGAGCCGAGAGAAAGCTGAAGCCGGAGGGGGTCATCATGAATGTCCTGATTGTCGAAGCACGCTATCATCCTGACGTCACCGCCGTGCTGGTGGATCGCGCCACCGCCGCGCTGGAAAATGGCGGCGCCAGGTTCGAGCGTATTGCCGTGCCCGGGGTGCTGGAACTGCCCGCGGCCATCGCCATCGCGGCCAAATCGCCCAGGCCTTATGACGGCTATGTCGCGCTGGGCTCGGTCACCGGCCATCCGCATACCGCTGACATGTTCTATGCCGAGACCATGCGCGGGCTGCTGGCGCTTTCCACCATGGGCATCGCGCTGGGGCAGGGGATCGTGCTGGCTTCGGACGAGGGTTCGGCGCGCGACCTCGCCATCACCCATGACATTGGCGGCGATGCGGGGCGCGCCTGTCTGTCGCTGGTCACTTTCCGCGAGCGTTTGGGTTTCCTGAAATGACGTCCCAGGCTGACGCACGCCACGCCGCCCGCCTTGCCGCGGTGCAGGCGCTCTACCAGATGGAAATGAATGGTTCGGGCGCCGAAGAGGTTGCCCAGGAGTTCATCGAGCACCGCTTCAGCGAACTCGCGGTGGCGCCGGACGAGGAATTCTTTTCCGCCATCCTGAACGGCGTGCCGCCGCACCAGGTGGAGATCGACCGCGCCATTGCCGGCGCGCTGTCGGAAAAGTGGAAGCTGGAGCGGGTCGATTCCATCCTGCGCGCGATTTTGCGCGGCGGCGTGTTCGAGCTGGTGGGGCGCCGCGACGTCCCCGCCAAAGTGGTGATCGATGAATATGTCGCCGTGGCCGGGGCCTTCTTCGGCGCCGACGAGCCGGGCTTCGTCAATGCCGCGCTGGACGTGATAGCGCGTCGCAAGCGCGCTTCGGAGTTCGGTCTTCCGACACCCGAAGGCGAACTGGATTTCTAGACGCGCGTGCCGCGCCTTAACTTCGTAACGAAGTGTCGCAAACGGCGTGGGGCGAAATCGCACAGCCCTTCATTCTGGCGTGGCGGGATCATTCTTCTCGCACTTGCAAAATCGTTTTTTCCTGTACGCCAGAGGTCTCGTCGGTACAGTCTCCGGCACGACAGGGGAAGCGAAGGGAAGCGAATTCCATGGATATGAAGAAACGCGATTTTCTGGGCCTGGCGGCCGGGGTCGGCGCCGCGGCGGGCCTGGCGGCGGCGGCCGGACAGGCCGAGGCGCAACCGCGCCGCAACAATCTCAAGGGGCCGATCGACGTCAACCAGCGCGGCATGGTCAGCCAGCATGTCCAGCCCTCGACGGTGGACTGGAACTACAAGCCCCGCCGCGTCAACAAGGCGATCGAGCTGTGGGAAGACGGCCAGCCGATCTACTACAACGGCTCCGGCCTTGGACCGGGCGTCGATCCCTACGCCCAGGGTGTGAAGATGGCGCGCACCTGGTACGACGCCATCAATGTGGAGATGGAGCATGGCGCGCTCGACTTCTCCCAACTGCGCGAATTCATGCGCGGTCTGGTGGATGGCGGCCCCACCGCCTCGGGCCATCGCACCCCCGCGGTGTTCGTGGAGACCGGCATCATCGGTCTGGATGAGCCCTATGCCCGCGCCAACACCTGGGTGATCGAGCAGCTTCTGGATTGCGGCATCCACGGCATCCACCAGTGCCATGCCCGCGACACCAAGGCGGTGGCGACCACCATGCAGATGGGTTGCCGCTATCCGTTCCCGCGCGAAGGCATCAAGCTGCCGATGCGCGGCCTGCGCGGCTCGTCCGCCAACTATGCCGCCCAGATCTGGGGCGTGGAGCTGTTCAAGTACAACCACATCGCCGACCTGTGGCCGTTGAACCCCAAGGGCGAACTGATCTTCGGCGTGAAGATCGAGGACACCTATGCCGACCAGCAGGTTGACGGCACGCTCGCGCTGCCCGGCCTGGCCATGGCGGAATGGGGCCCGGGCGATCACAGCTACTGGCTCTATGGCCTGGACGTGATGCCGGAGGATGCCAGCCAGCGCGCCCCCAACATCATCGACATGCCGGAGATGAAGGCTGTGCGCCAGAAGGTGCTGGACCTGTGCAAGAAGAACAATGTCAGGTTCCTGAATGCGGCCAACACCAACAAGGATTCCTCGGATTACATCATCAAGCAGCTCACGGATGGCGCCATGGTGCTGGAATGCGGTGAGGACGCGGCCATCCAGGGCCGCGAGTACACCAAACGGAAAATGCCTGTTTAAGACGGTGGGGTAAGACGAAGGGCGGTCCGTGATCGGGCCGCCCCTTCGCATTTGCGAATTCGGGCTTTGGCGTTGCCATGCAAAGGGGGCAACAGTACAAGGCCTTCAAACCGGTTCATCCGAAAAGAGCGATGCTTTGAAGCGCGCCGGAAAGATGAAGGCCGCCCATCACAGGGCGCGGGCGGCCCACAACAACAATGCCCGAAAAATCGAAACGCTCCGGCCTGGCCTGGGCGTGACCAGAGGAAAGAAAGCATGAAGCGTATTGTTTATGCCGCCACCGCAGCGGCGCTGCTGATGCCGCTGTCGGCATCGGCGCAATTCCTGGGCAAGGAAGACATGTCCATCACCCAGCCCAAGATGACCGGTCAGTTCTGGGCTCCCAAGCCCACCGAGTTGACGCCCTACACGGCGCCCAACAAGCCGCACTGGAAGCTGTCAGAGATCCTGGCTTCTCATAAGGGCTCGAGCGACTGGGTGCAGCCCATCGTGCGCAACAAGGACCAGGTTGCTGACTACATCTCCATGGGCGCCGGCCAGAAGACCAAGATGAAGATGTACCCCGATGACCGCATCGTGTTCATCGTGTGGGACGGTTCGATCAAGGTCTCGATCGACGGCTATGCGCCCTTCGTCGCCACCAAGGGCTTCATGGTGAACGTGCCCTTCCGTCACATGTTCACGCTGGAGAATGTGGGCACCACGCCTGCGCTGCGCTTTGAAGTACGCCAGAACGGCTCCGAGCCGATCTATCCGGCGTCCGAGACGCCCGATCCGATCAAGGGCATGACCTATACCAAGGTCACCGAGCAGCCCGGCCCGTCCAAGGAGAAGGACTCAAATCCGATCTATGTGGACTATATGAAGGAGTTCAACGGCACGGACAAAGCCTATGGCGGCAAGTTCGTGTGGGATGACCACTTCACCTCCAACATCCTGCGTGGCAAGGGCGCCCCGGTTCCCGATGACAATGGCAAGGGTGGCAAGGGCCACTTCCATGTCGGCTGGACCGAATTCTGGTTCATCATGGAAGGCCATATCGGCATGAAGGTCGAAGGCGAGAAGTATTTCGTCTGCGATCCGGGTGACGTGATGATCGCCGCCCAGGGCCGCTGGCACCGCGCCGGCGACGATCCGAGCGCGCCGTGGTCGACCCGCGTGCCCTTTAACCCCCGTCCCCCGATTCTGCACAACTTCGAAGCGACTGGCGATTAATCGCGGGTCTTTTGCGTCCTGAGTTCGTCGCGAGATCGCTCATGGGCTTCTAGCCCACATCGCTCCTCGCTCCTGCTCAGTCCGCAAAATCCCTCGCGGTTAGAATTGCGTGTTATGAATTGGGCGGTGGTATCGAAAGATGCCGCCGCCTTTTTCTTTTGCGAAAAATAAAAACGGTGCGGGAGCATTCCAAGCGGAAGATACTAATTTAGCTCCGCCTGTCATCCCCGGCTGAGCGCCGCGACGCGGCGCGAAGGGAAGGGGACCCAGGTGCCACGGATCTATCGGTGTTGACGCCTGGGTTCCCTTCCCTCGCCACACGCTGCCGCGTGTGGCTCGCCGGGAATGACAGTCTGTGTTGTCGCGCCTATAAGTCAGCCATGAACGAGTTCGAGCTCATCAGCCGGTACTTTGCTCCATTGGCCGGTGAGGGCGCCTTTGGCCTGAAGGACGATGTGGCGCTACTGCCCCAGCGGCCCGGTCACGACCTGATTGTCACCACAGACACGATCAGCGAGGGCACTGATTTCTTCGCCTTCGATCCGCCGCACAGCATCGCGCAGAAGGCGCTGCGCGTGAATCTCTCCGATCTCGCCGCCAAGGGGGCCGAGCCCGCCGGCTATCTGCTGAATCTGTCGTTGCCGCATTCCATTCATGACACTTGGCTGGCTGCGTTCGCGTCGGGCCTGGCCGCCGATCAGGCGGAATTCGGCCTTTCACTTCTGGGCGGCGATACGGGCGCCACGGAAGGTCCGCTCTCCATCGCCGTCACCGCCTTCGGCTTTGTGCCCACCGGCAGGTTGATCAAACGCAGCGGCGCGCGTGTGGGCGACGCGGTCTATGTCACCGGCACAGTCGGGGATTCCGGCGGGGGCTTGGCCATCTTCAAACGCGAGAACCACAGCCTGTCGGACGCGGACCGCGATCATCTCACCGCCCGCTATCGTGTACCCGGGCCTCCGGTCTCCTTCGCCCCCCGGTTGCGCGACATCGCGCATGCAAGCGTAGATGTTTCCGACGGTCTGATCGCCGATCTTGGCCATATCGCCTCGGCTTCCGGCGTGCGCATCGTGGTAGAAGGCGAGCGCGTGCCGTTGTCTGCGCCGTTGAAAGCCCTGTGGGGCGACAAGACATTGCAACGCGCGGTCATCGCCGGTGACGATTATCAGATCGCTTTCACTGCGCCGCCGGACATCACCGGGCCTTTCACCCGCATTGGCCGGGTTGTGGCTGGCGATGGCGTCAACCTGACGGTGGCGGGCAGGGAAATCGCGGTCCCCAGGCCGGGCTACAGCCATTTTTAATGTGCCTATCCGTATTGTCAGCCGGTCTTTGCCGCGCTACTCATCGCGGAACAAAGAAAGAACTTTTGGCTGCGAGGGGCGGCGATGATTCGACGGTTGATGATTGGCGTGCTGACTTGCTGCTTGGCTGGGGGGCTCGCCATGGCGCAAGACGATGCCAGATCAACGGACGCCGTCGCGCAGAATTCCGTGAAGCTGTCGAAGATGGTGGCCGAGCTTGCCGTGGGCACGCCGTACATGACCCTGCGCACGGGACTTTTTTGCGGCGATTCTCTTTCCAACCGGACCTGGACCGCCGGCAACGTGCCACAGAAAATATCGCCCTTTTTGCCATCGTTCAAAACCGAGCTGGAGAGCGCGGGATACAGGGTCATCACCCCCAACGACAGCAATCTGTTCGACGAAGACGCGGGCGCGGCGGATCTGGAAGTCGCCGCCGTGATCACCGGCGAGCATATCGAAGGCTGTGTGTGGGATGACAACCCCTTCAAACACACTCGCAAGGGCGACACCCAGGGCAAGGGCTCCATGTCTGTGACATGGCAGGTCTACTCACCGCTGAAAAAGCAGGTGGTCGCCCATGTCAACACCACTGGCACGAGCCGGATCGACCAACCTGTCGCCGGCGGCGCACAGCAGTTGGTGATCGATGCTTTCGCGCAGAATGCGCGCCAGTTGGCCCAGAGCGATGATTTCCGCGCCGCCATGAGCGCGCCCAAGGCGCTCACCGCCGGATTTCAGATGCCGGGCCAGCAGAGCAAGATCGAACTGGCCGGCAGCCTGAAAGCGGGCAAGCGCAAGATCGCGGATGCGACGGGAAGCGTGGTAACGATCCTGACCAGTTCGGTCAGCGGATCGGGCTTTTTGGTTTCCAGCGACGGTTACATTCTGACCGATGCCCATGTGGTGGGCGACGACAAGGATGTTCGCGTGCGCTGGTCCGATGGGCTGGAAACCCTCGCCACGGTTGAACGCAGCATCAAGAACCGCGATGTCGCCATCCTCAAGACCAATCCGCGCGACCGCGTGCCGCTGGCGCTGAGGCGCGGTCCGGTGATGCCGGGGCAGCGCGTCTATGCCATCGGTTCGCCCAAGGGCAAGAAATTCGAGGGTACGGTGTCCAGCGGTGTCATCTCGGCGGACCGCACGATGGATGGCCTGCGTTATGTCCAGAGCGATGTGACGGTGTCGCACGGCTCCAGTGGCGGGCCGCTCTTGAATGAAAACGGGGAGGTGATCGGGCTGACCGATCTGGGATTCGAGAATGACGGCCCGGCAGGACTCAACTGGTTCACCCCGATCGGCGATGCCATGGATTTCCTGGCGCTGGAGCAGAAGTGAGGCGCTCTTAACCCTTCGCTAACCCTGTTTTGTCAGCTTCATCGCATGCGCAAAGCGGCGATCCTGTTCCTGTTGGCGGCCCTTGTGGTTCCCGCCCATGCGGCCGACGATGCCAAGAAGGGTGGCAAGCCCGGCACCAATGTCGAAATGCCCTTCCTGATGGCGCCGCTCAGCAATGCCGACGGCAAGCTGGTGGGCTATGCCTATGTCTCCACCCGGCTCACCGCCACGTCCGACACCTATGCGCTGGCCGTGCGCGACAAGCTGCCCTTCATTCAGGACAAGATGGTGCGCGACGTGAACAGCGACGCGATCACCACGCCCGAAGATCCGGAAAAGGTCGACGTTCCCACGCTGGAGAAGCGTCTGTTGGGTGATGCCACCCAGGTGATGGGGGCAGGCAAGGTCAAGCTGATCATGGTCTGCACTGTGCAGATCGCGGAACTGCATCCGGTTCAGACCCCGGCGTTGAACACGCCGCCGGAGAAGACTGCGCCCCCGGGCAGTCCCCCGCCCAAGAACCCGGTCAAGTCTCGCTGCAACAGCTAAGAGCCGCGGAACCCGGCGATTTTTCACGAATTCGTCGCTTCCTTCCGGTTGCCTCGTAAAGAGGCTTTTGGCAGTCTTGCCGCGCCCTTGAAGCGGCGAGTCCGGGATTTCGAGCCCGCGACCCCGGCCATGGGGATCGGCGAAAGCCCTTCC
Source organism: Rhizomicrobium sp. (assembly GCA_036488555.1). GTDB lineage: Bacteria > Pseudomonadota > Alphaproteobacteria > Micropepsales > Micropepsaceae > Rhizomicrobium. Next base: position 303,003 of record DASXHL010000005.1, on the reverse strand, counting down.
TCTTCTTCGAGCAAGGGTTTTCCCCGACCCGCCAAAACGTCATTCACGAGGGGATATCATGCAGTTGTACATCGTACTGGCCTGCGGCGTGCTTGCGTTGCTGTATGGCCTTTGGACCATCAAATCCGTGCTGGCGCTTCCCGCCGGCAATGCGCGGATGCAGGAGATCGCGGCCGCCATCCAGGAGGGCGCGCGCGCCTATCTGAACCGGCAATACACCACCATCGCCATGGTGGGCGTGGTGATCTTCCTGCTCGCCTTCTTCTTCCTGGGTTGGCAGGTGGGTGTGGGCTTCCTGATCGGTGCCACGCTTTCGGGCGCGGCCGGCTATGTCGGCATGTATGTCAGCGTGCGCGCCAATGTGCGCACGGCTGAGGCCGCGCGTTCGGGCCTGGCCAGCGGCCTGTCAGTCGCCTTCCGCTCCGGCGCCGTCACCGGCATGCTGGTGGTGGGGCTGGGTCTTCTGGCGGTGGCCGGCTATTTCTTCTTCCTCACCACCTGCCTCAGGCTCAGCCTCGACGACGCCGCGCAAAGCCGGATCATCGTGGATTCGCTGGTCGGCCTGGGCTTCGGCGCCTCGCTGATCTCGATCTTCGCCCGTCTTGGCGGCGGCATCTTCACCAAGGGCGCCGATGTGGGCGGCGACATGGTGGGCAAGGTGGAAGCCGGCATTCCCGAAGATGATCCGCGCAATCCCGCCACCATCGCCGACAATGTGGGCGACAATGTCGGCGACTGCGCCGGCATGGCGGCCGACCTGTTCGAGACCTTCGCCGTGACGACCGTTGCGACCATGGTGCTGGCCTCGATCTATTTCTCCGGCGACATCAAGTTCCAGCTGATGCTCTTTCCGCTGGCCATCGCCGGCATGTCGATCGTCACCTCGATCATCGGCACTTTCTTCGTGCGGCTGGGCAAGTCGGGTCACATCATGGGGGCGCTCTATAAGGGTGTAGTCGCCACTGTGATCCTGTCGCTGATCGGGCTGTGGCCGCTGACCAGCCGGATGATCGGCATGGATACTGCGCTCTCCTCGGGCGGCGTGGACTATAGCGGCATGACCCTGTTCTGGTGCGGCGTTGTCGGCCTGGCCGTCACCGGCGCGCTGATCGTGATCACTGAATATTATACGGGCACCAATTTCCGCCCGGTGCAGTCGATCGCCAAATCATCCGTCACCGGCCATGGCACCAATGTGATCCAGGGCCTGGCGGTGTCGATGGAAGCAACCGCCTTGCCCGCGCTGGTGATCTGTGCCGGCATCATCGTCACCTATCTGATGGCGGGCCTCTTCGGCATCGCCATCGCGGTTTCGACGATGCTGTCGCTGGCGGGCATGGTCGTGGCGCTCGACGCTTTCGGTCCGGTCACCGACAATGCCGGCGGCATCGCCGAAATGTCGGGCCTGGAAGGCGATGTGCGCAAGACCACCGACGCGCTGGACGCCGTCGGCAACACCACCAAGGCGGTGACCAAGGGCTATGCCATCGGGTCTGCCGGCCTTGGCGCGCTGGTGCTGTTCGCCGCCTATACCCAGGACCTGAAGTATTTCGCCGCCCAGGGCACCGGCTTCTTCGCCGGTCTTGACCTGCCGACCTTCAGCCTGGCCGATCCCTGGGTGGTGGTGGGCCTGTTCTTCGGCGGCATGCTGCCCTACCTGTTCGGCGGCATCGCCATGACGGCGGTGGGCCGCGCCGCGGGCGCCGTGGTCGAGGAGGTGAGGAAGCAGTTCCGCGAAATGCCGGGCATCATGCAGGGCACCCAGAAGCCCAATTATGCCCGCGCCGTGGACCTGCTCACCCGCGCCGCCATCAAGGAGATGGTGATCCCGTCCATGCTGCCGGTGTTCTCGCCCATCGTCCTGTTCATCCTGGTGGACTGGGTCGCGGGCAAGACGGCGGCGTTCAATGCGCTGGGCGCCATGCTGATGGGCGTGATCGTCACCGGGCTTTTTGTGGCGGTGTCGATGACTTCCGGTGGCGGCGCCTGGGACAATGCCAAGAAGTATATCGAGGACGGCCATTACGGCGGCAAAGGCAGCGACGCCCACAAGGCCGCGGTGACGGGCGATACGGTGGGCGATCCCTACAAGGACACTGCCGGCCCCGCCGTCAATCCGATGATCAAGATCACGAACATTGTTGCTCTGCTGTTGCTGGCCGCCCTGGCGCACATGGCCTGATCGAACGGCATGAAATGACAAGGGCGCGGGAGAAATCCCGCGCCCTTTTTCATTTGTGCCGCTCCAGCCGCAGTTCAAGATGGCGTTTCACATCCGGCCATTCCTGGGCGAGGATGGAATACATCACCGTGTCGCCGATGCTGCCGTCCTTGCGGCGGCGATAGTTGCGGATGACGCCGTCCTTTTTCGCGCCCAGCGCCTCGATGGCGCGTTGGGAGCGGAAGTTGAAATTGTCGGTCCTGAGGCCGACCACGCCGCAGCCCACGGTCTCGAAAGCGTGGGTCATCAGCATCAGCTTGCACAGCGTGTTGACCTTGCTGCGCTGGCGGCTGGCGGCATACCAGGTGTAGCCGATCTCGACCCTGTCCATTTCAGGCACGATGTCGTGATAGCGCGTGCTGCCGATCACCTTGCCGCTGTCCAGTTCGCGCACCGCCCAAGGCAGCATGACGCCGCGATTGTGGCCTGCCAGCGCGGTTTCAAGCCAGGCATCGATGCCGGCCGGCTCCGGCACCGAGGTGAACCACAGCTTCCACAATTCGCCATCGGCGACAGCCTCGCGGATTCCTGCGCCATGTTCCGGCGACAGTGGTTCCAGCCTTATGCCGTCGCGCTCCAGCGCGACGGGTTGAAGCGCAATCATGACGGGCCTGCTATTGGATCGGGACTTCGAACGGGCCGGCGGGAAGCGCCGAACCATCGCTCAAGGTACAAACGGGACTGTCGCCCCAGCAATAGCGCACCCGGGTTGCGTTTCCTGCATCCGGCAGGGTGACATGGTCGCCCGCCAGCGTGGCGCGCGCCCAGCGACACGACGCGGCGTCGCACAGTTCGAAGGCATTGGGCTGGCCATTATAGGCGGTCAACTGACCGGTCACGTCGCGGAAGGCCACCGTCACCGTGTCGCCATTCCTGCGCGCCGAAACCACCCGTGCACCCGACGCCGCGACCTGCTCGCCATAGACCAGATGCCGCGCGGCGATGGAAATGCGGCGGCCGACTTCCTGCTTGTTGGCGGGATGCAGCAGCTTGGGATCGCCGATGTCGACGGTGACGACCAGGGCTGCATGGGCGTCGGCCTCGGCTGTGTGGCGCTGGGCCTCGCGCACATCCGACCACAGCGAGTCCACCGGCTCGGTCGGCGTGGGTCCATAGTCGGGGATCTGCACGATCAGGAAGGGCAGATTCGCGCCAAACTGCTTTCTCCAGTCCGACATCATGGCTGCAAGCTCGGCCTGATAAGCTCTCGCGAAATAGATGTTGGATTCCCCTTGGTACCAGATCGCCGCCTTCACGCCATAAGGCCCGATGGGCGCGATCATCCCGCCATATTGCAGGCCCACGCCATGCATCGGTCCCCAGGGGATCTGCGGCGCGATCAGCGTCTCCACCGGCTTGTAATGCCAGGGCTGGTCCAGCGCCACGACCGAACCGTCGGCGAAACGGATGGCGCGGGTGGAAGCGGGGCCGGTCAGCCCGCAATTCCTCCAACTGCAGAAGATGTTGAGCGTGATGCTGTTGTCGCCTTCGTGCAGCAGGCCGCGCGGCAGGTCGTGGCGCGCATCGGGCTGTTGCGAACTGCCGCCCACGCCCTGGCCATTCACCCAGCTTTTCTCTTCCTCATTGGCGCGACCCAGGTCGAGTGTCGCGGCTTGCGCCGCTTGCGCCCCGGTCAGATGCACTTTGGTGGAAAGCCACATCTGGCCGACAAAGCCCACGCCGGGCTCGGCCGAGCCGTCCGGCAGCGACAGGCCGGGCCAGTCGTTCCAGGGACCCAGCGCCGCCGGCGCCACCGGCCAGGACGCGCTATCCTCTTTCCACGGCTCACTCTTGCCATTGGCGCGCCACCAGCTTTCCCAGGCCGCATCCCAGCGGCGCGAGGCGGCTGCCGGATCGCGCCCATACAGCGCCAGCATGTCGAGATCGTCCTTGAAGAATCCCTGCGCGCGCAGAGTGGCCCCGCTCACCCAGCCGCGCACCCGCGTGCCGCCCCAGGCCACGGTGACAAGGCCAATCGGGACCTTCACGGTTTTGCGCAATTCGCGGGCGAAGTAGAAACAGCTGGCGGAAAAATCGCCCGCGGTGTCGGGCGTCTCCACTTTCCAGGACACGGGCGACGTGAACGTAGCGAGCGGCGTGGCGCTGGGCACACGGTCCACCGCCAGTTCGCGCACCTGACTGTCGGTCGCGGCGGCGATTTCCATGGCCGCCTTGGCCGCGGCGCGCACACTCAACTGCATGTTGGACTGGCCGGTGCAGAGGAACACATCGCCCACCAGCACATCATGGATTTCCTGCGCATCGCCGCCACTTGTCACGCGCAAGCTGTAAGGCCCGCCGGCCTGCATGGCGGGCAGGGCGGTGCGCCATTGACCGTCCTTGTCCGCATGGGCCAAGCCGCTCGCGCCGGCCATTTCCACGCGTACTTTGGCGCCGGGCCTGGCGGTGCCATAGACCGGGATCGGCTGATCGCGCTCCAGCACCGCATGATCGTTGAACATGGGATGGAGAAGCGAGGCGGCCTCGGCAGGCGCTTCCGCCAGCAGGGCCAAAGCGAAGATCGGCGCGAAAACCAGAAACTTCATGATCCCCCGATCGCCGTCGTGTCATGCGCGACGGCTTTGTGACGGAATGATGGACTGGCCGTCAGCTGCCAGCCAGGCTTTTCTTTGCTAGTATGGACACCGCAACAAGCGGGAGTGAACCATGACCGCAAGGAATCTGCTGCTGACGTGCCTGCTGATGTCTGCAGCCGCCGCGCCCGCCATCGCCGACCCGCATCCGCGCTGCTTTTCCACGGCAGAGATGAATGGCTGGCGCAGCCCCGACGGCAAGACGATCTATATCCGTACCGGCGCGGACCACTATTATCGCATCGAGCTGTCGCGGGAGTGCAGCACGCTCAAGAGCATCGATCCGCACTTGCTGCTGACCAACCACTCAGGCGGTCAGGTCTGCTCGGCGCCGGACCTGGATGTGAAAGCCAGCGAGAACGGCCTGGTCGAGCCCTGTTTCCCCAAGACCCTGACCGAACTGTCGGCGGCCGAAGCGGCGGCTCTGCCGAAAGCGGCAAAACCCTGACGGCAGCGCAAGGTTCTATCCGCAGCAGTAATTGGTGCTGGTGGTGGTCTGGGTGTTGGGGGGGACAGAGCTGCCGCTGACGCCGATGGTGATCGCCAGCAGCGCACCCAGCACCACGGCCGGCGCATATGCGCTCCACACGCTGTTGATCTGCGCGGCCTTGGCCCCGGCTGGCTTGCCGGGGGCGAGGGGGGGTGCGGTGTCGGCCGCGTTGAGCGGCTGCGCCACAAGCAGGGCCAGGGCGGCCAGGATAAACAGGGTCTGTCGCATGACCGAAAGCCTATACCGGCCCGAAGCTTACGGGGGAAGTTAATTCAGCGCCAAGCCGGACTTGCGCGTGTCTACATCCAAAAAGAACCGGCGCCAATCCTCATGCGCTCTCACAACATGTGGCGCCAGTGCATTGTTATGGAAGCGCTTTGCCTATCGGGAGTAGCGGTCGTCCGGCGGGGGCGGCTGCGGCGTGTCCTCATCGGGAGGTGGAGGTGGCGGGGCCTCGTAGCCCGGCGGTGGTGCCGGCGGTGGCCCGTTCGCAGCACTGTTCATGCAGTCATAATAGGCCGCATCGTAGCGGTGCCGCACTTCCGCGGCGGCTTCACGGGCATTCTGCGAGCCGACGGCCGAACCACCGATCAGGCCGGCGCCTGCGCCGGCGGCCGCGCCCAGACCGGCATTGCCGGCCGCGCCGCCAATGATGGCGCCCAGCGCGCCGCCCACCAGCGTGCCGCCGATGGCGCCCGTTGCCTGCTCGTGGCGCGCGGCCTCGCCCGGCGTGGTGTAGCCGGTGGCCGCGGCGGCCTGATGACGGCAGTACATGTCGCGTTCGTCGGGCGGCGGCGGACCATAGCCGTAAGGCGGAGGCGGAGGCGGAGGCGGAGGCGGAGGCCCGTAAGGCTGCGCCATGGCCGCCGTGGAGCCAATCAGCAGGGCGGCCGAAAGCAGCGTCCATGTGCGCATGGGGAACCTTTCCCGGAAAAGACGTATCCCTTTGGGAAACGTGTGGGAAAAGGCGCGGTTGCCGGAACCGCCCGTTCAGAATGTGCCGCTCAGAAATTCATCCGCGTGGTGACGATCACATTGTTGGCATAGGCGGGCGTCAGCGGCTTGGCGCGATACTGCGGCGCGACCGCAACCTGATAACCGATGCCGGTGGTGAACTTCAGGCCATGGCCGATATCGAAACGGCCGATCACGACGCCGGGCGTCAGATAGACCTGATTGAGGCCGGCGCGCTGGCCATCCGGATAATAGGTCCAGTTCACTTCCAGCTCCGGCCAGAACACGGTGTCGAGGTGATACTGCAAGGCGGTGTTGCTCTGGATCTGCTGGCCCAGCACATGGACATTGGAGGTGGGCAGGACGCCGGTGATCGTGCCCTGGATGTCGAAATCGCCCCAGCCCTTGCCGAAGGCCAGCGTGGGCTGCAGCGACCAGGACGAGCTGGTCAGCGCTTTGATGCCGGTGGGCGCCTGCAAAGTGAGCCAGGCGGTGACGACATAATCGCCGTCATCTTTGTTGGCGCTGAAAAGCCGCTGCTCCATGCGCATGAAGGCCCAGTCGCCATAGCCTGCCAATGATTTCGATGTTGGTGTGGAGGTGCGAATCTCGTAAGGGGGCAGCGCGAACTGGATTTCGTTGGTCGGGCTGACGATCAGATCCAGTCCCTTGCCGCCATCAAGTTCGCTGGTGTCGGCGCCGTTGCCGGAATGCTGTTGATACATGTCCAGCCGGAAGCGCTGTTCCATCAGCGCCGTGGTGGTGACAAGCGGCGAGCTCCATTCCGGCTGGCTGGCGCGCGCGGCGTCTGCGGAATTGTCGAAATACCGAAGAATATCGCTGTCGGCAAAAGCGCAACGCGGCGTCAGCGCAAAGGCCAGCAGCAACACACGTTTCACGGCATTCGTTCGGCGTACGGGATTCCCCACCCAATGCATAACCACGCGTCCCCATTTTCGTTTCGTTATGAGAATGAATTTTTTGTCCACATTGCCATATGCAAAAGCGTCATCGATGTGCCTTCAAATTGCCCGATGACGCCGCTCTAAGAGCGCATGGTTCGCCGGAGGTGGTAATGCCGGAATATGAGATTCATGTCCTGAAGGATGACCGCTACAGCGCGGCGGTGATTCACGAGCAGAACTTGATGGATGACGATGCCGCAATCTCGCTGGCGGCCAGGCTCGCCGCCGGCGCGCCCTTCGAAGTGTGGCGCGACCTCGATTGCGTGTACGGGCTGGCTTCGGCTAGGCCCCTGTCGCATGGCTCCGCCTGACTATCCGTAGACTGATAATCTGCCGCGAAGGTCTCGCGGCGCCGGAAATTACGGCACCGGCCCGCCGCCGTTGCCCGGATTGGATTCCTGGATGTTGGTGGCGCTCGAGCCCGGCGTGGCCTTGAGCAATTCCTGCAGGAAGGTGGTCTCGCGGCCGCGTGCCGGCGTCTCGCGCGTCTCGAAGTTGATCAGATGGCCGTTCGCCAGGCCATAATGGCGCACACCGACCACTTTGTTCTCCTTGTCGAAATAGACGGCCATCACCTCGCGCTTCAGAACCACCGGCTTGAAGAAGGCGACCTGCTTTTCCGTCTGGGAGATGTAGTACCAGCTGTCGTTGCCGAAGGTCGCGGTGGTGGAGGCATAGCCCAGCCGCTCCTGCACCGACGTCTTGGTGTCCTTGCCCGACTTGATCGTGGCCTCGGCGTCGGGATCAGGCAGATAGCCGCGCTGGTTGATCACCGGCGCACAGGCGATCAGGGCCGCGGCGGCGGCCATCGGCAACAGGGCGAGCTTGGAGATTTTCATGGTCACGACTTTCGACAGCGGCTGATGTGCTATCGTCCCGACGGCCAGGCTTGCAAGCATTAAGACCGCAAGCCCATAAGGCACACAGGGACTTTCAATGCTGAATTTGCTCAGGAAAACGGTGGCGCGCAAGCAGGATGCGCGGCTTCTCTATGACAGTCTGGTAAGCCGGGCGCGGGAACCGGTGTTTTTTGCCGGATTCGGCGTGGCCGATAGCCTGGACGGCCGTTTCGACATGCTGGCCTTCCATGCCTGGCTGGTGCTTGCGGAATTGAAGGGTGGTGAACCGGCGCAAGCCCTGATCGACACCATCTTCACCGGCTTTGACGAAGCCATGCGCGAGCAGGGCGTGGGCGATATCGGCATCGGCCACAAGCTCAAGGCCATGGCCAAGGCCTTTTATGGCCGGATGAGCGCCTATGACGCAGCGAAAAGCGAAGAGGAACTGGCCGCGGCCCTGGCCAGGAACATCTGGCGCGGCGCGCAAAGGGATGAACGGGCGAAAAAGCTCGCGGCCTATGCCTTCGCCGCCCGCGCGCATCTGGGGAAAAGCCTGCCTGCCAAGCTCGATTTTGGGCCTCTGCCCGCCATATAAGCCGCCATGACCCAAGCCCTTCCGCTCGCCCACAGCTACAATCTCGCCCGCCTCGGCAATGCCGGGGATGTGGTGACCATCACGGCCGACGAGCACCAGCGCGGGACAATCGCGAAATGGGCCGGCATCGTTTCGCTGGAGAGCTTCGAGGCGAAAATCGAGATCCACAAGCTCGGTCCCAGCCGCTTCGGCCTTGCCTTCGAGCTGACCGCCGACCTTACCCAGAGTTGCGTGGTGACGCTGGAGCCGGTTCAAAGCCGGATGGACCACAAATTCAGCCGGGAGCTGCATTTCACCGGCCCCAGCCGGCACAAGCCGGTCACTGATGATTCGGGCCCGGAGCTGGTCCTGGATACCGATGAGGAGGGGCCCGAGGAGATCGAAAGCCTGCATTACGACCTGGCGGGCCCGATTCTGGAGGAATTTGTTCTGTCGCTGGAGCCCTATCCACGCCGCCCCGGTGTGGAATTTTCCCCGCAAACCGAGGGGATGGACCGGCCCGAAAGCCCCTTTGCCGTGCTCAAGGGGCTTAAATAGGGGCTTTAACCCCTTCCAAATCCGGGCTTTCGGGGTTGAAACCGCCCCGGCTTTCCTGCTACCCACGCCGCCTGTTTTCGCCACCCCTTCCGGGGCTGGTGTTTTTTGTGTTCGCGCAGCTTTCCGGGACAAGGGGTCCTGGGGCCTGCGCTCTGATGGAGTCTCCCGCCATGGCGGTCCCGAAGAGAAAAACCTCGCCGTCGCGCCGCAACATGCGCCGCTCGCACCACGCCCTGGTGGCGGCCGCCCATGGTGATTGCCCCAATTGCGGCGAGCCCAAGCGTCCCCATCATGTCTGCGGTTCCTGCGGCCATTATGCCGACCGCGAAGTCGTGAAGGCCAAGAGCTAAGCCTCCTCTCGCGCGAGAAAGGCGGCCGTGACCCGCGCCCTGACCGTCTCGATCGATGCCATGGGCGGCGATGCCGGCCCGGGCGTTGTCGTGAGTGCGTTGCTCAAGACCACCCAGCGCCACAGCGACGTCCGCTTCGTCCTGCATGGCGACGAAGCCCAGCTGACGCCGCTCTTGGCGCGCCATGCGACGCTCAAATCCCGCTGCGCCATCGAGCACGCGCCCGATCGCGTGAGCATGGAGGACAAGCCCTCCCACGTCCTTCGCCGCGGCAAGGACACCTCGATGTGGCACACCATTCAGTGCGTGAAGGACGGCAAGGCCGATGTCGCGGTCTCCGCCGGCAATACCGGCGCCCTGATGGCGGTTTCCATGTTCGGGCTTGGCATCATTGAAGGCATTTCCCGTCCCGCCATCGCCACAATCTGGCCAACGCTCAAGGGGCAGACTGTGGTCCTGGATGTCGGCGCCAATGTCAGCGCCACTGAGGAACAGCTGGTGGATTTCGCGGTGATGGGTGAAGCCTTTGCGCATGTCCTGCTCGGTCTGGCGCGGCCCACGGTCGGCATTCTCAATGTCGGTTCGGAAGAGCAGAAGGGCAATGACGGCGTGAAAGGCGCGGCCCAGATCCTGCGCAATTCCAACCTGCCCATGGCCTTTCACGGTTTTGTCGAAGGCGATGACATCGCCAAGGGCACGGTCGATGTGGTGGTGACCGACGGCTTCACCGGCAATATCGCGCTCAAGACCGCGGAAGGCACCGCCCGGCTGGTCGGCTCTTATTTGCGCCAGTCGCTGAAGCGATCCTTCTTCTCGCGGCTGGGCGCGCTGGTGGCGTCGGGCGCGCTCAATGCGCTGCGCAGGAAGCTCGATCCCCGCGCACAGAATGGCGGCATATTCCTGGGCCTGAACGGCGTGGTGGTGAAAAGCCACGGCAGTGCCGACGCCGTCGGGTTCGCCAGCGCCATCGACACCGCCATCGACATGGCGCGCGCCGACATCAATGCGCGCATCACTGCAGATCGTTCTCGCATCACCGCCGAAAGCGCCGAGAGCGCCGGCGCCCGGGCAAGTGAATTATGATCCGTTCTCGCGTTATCGGCTGCGGCGCCTTTCTACCGTCCAACATTGTCACCAATGACGACCTGGCCAAGAAGGTCGATACCTCCGACGAGTGGATTCGCGAGCGCACCGGCATCCGCCAGCGCCACATCGCGCTTCCCACCGAAAAGACGTCCGATCTCGCGGTTGGCGCGGCGCGCGCCGCGCTGATCGATGCCGGCATCGATGCCGGCGAGCTGGACATGATCATCTGCGCCACCACCACGCCGGATGAAAGTTTCCCCGCCACCGCGACCGTCGTGCAGTCGCGCCTGGGCATGGCGCATGGCGCGGCATTCGACGTGCAGGCGGTGTGTTCGGGCTTTATCTACGGCCTGTCGGTGGCCGACAGCATGATCAAGACCGGGATGGCCCGCACCATTCTGTTGATCGGCGCCGAGACCATGTCGCGCCTTCTGGACTGGAACGACCGTACCACCTGTGTGCTGTTCGGCGACGGAGCAGGGGCGGTGGTGTTGCAGGCGCATGAAGGCATCGGTACCAACGAGGATCAGGGCGTCCTCAATACCAAGCTGTTCTCCGATGGCCGGCTGCACGACATGCTCTATACCGATGGCGGCGTCTCCTCGACCCAGGATACCGGCAAGCTGCGCATGCAGGGCAAGGAAGTCTTCAAGCACGCCGTTGCCAATATCGCCGCCGCCATCACCGCCTCGGCCGAGGCCGCCGGCATCCCGCTCGACGAAATCGACTGGTTCGTGCCTCACCAGGCCAACCAGCGCATTTTGGACGGCACCGCCAGGAAGCTGGGCATCGACCCGGCCAAGGTCATCTCCACGGTGGCGCTGCACGGCAATACCTCGGCGGCTTCGGTGCCGCTGGCGATGGTGGCCGCGGTCAGGGACGGCCGCATCAAGCGGGGGGACCTGGTCCTGCTGGAGGCTATGGGCGGCGGCTTTACCTGGGGCGCGGCCCTCCTGCGCTGGTAACTGAGGGGCGCGGGTCTTTTGCCCCTTGGGTTCGTCGCGCGTGCTCACGGGCTCTAGGCCCGCTCCGCGCGACGCTCCTGCCCAAGGAGCAAAATCCCTCGCGCCGTACCCGTCCCCACCGTTTCGGTCACCCGCTTGAGGGGTTTCCCCCAAGCCATTGACTTGACGAGCTTTCCTCCGCGCCCTACCGTATTTGTGGATAAGCAAAAGAGTCGCGGGGCCATGACCACGGGAACTTTGACCAGAGCCGATCTGACGGAAGCCGTTTTCCAGGCCGTGGGCCTGTCACGCACAGACTCGGCCCAGATGGTCGAGGACATGCTGGAGGAAGTCTGCGGCGCGTTGGCCAAGGGCGAGACGGTGAAATTGTCCTCTTTTGGGACCTTCGCCGTGCGCCAGAAATCGCAGCGCATGGGCCGCAATCCCAAGACCGGCGACGAGGTGCCGATCGCGCCACGCCGCGTGCTGGTGTTCCGCCCCAGCCATGTGCTGAAAGCCGTGATCAACGGCCAGATCCCGGAACCGGAGGTTGAAGACTGATGTCGTCGGCGGCTTTTGCCTATCCGCAGAAATCGGCGGAAGCCTTCCGCACCATCAGCGAAGTCGCGCACGAACTTGATGTGCCGCAGCATGTATTGCGCTTCTGGGAAAGCCGTTTTGCACAGATAAGGCCGGTGAAGCGCGCCGGCGGCCGCCGTTATTACCGGCCCGAGGATATCGACCTGCTCAAGGGTATTCGCGCGCTGCTGTACAGCGACGGCCTCACCATCCGTGGCGTGCAGAAGGTGCTGAAGGAACGCGGATTGCGCCATGTCGCCGAACTGGGCCGTGGGGAGCTGCGTGCGCCAGAGCCCAAGGTGCAGGTGATCGAGAAGATCGTCTATGTCGAAAAGCCGGTCGTTGTGGTCGCACCGCCTCCGGCACCAAAGCCGGCGCCGAAGCCTGCGCCGAAGAAGTCGCGGGCCCATCTGCGGCCCGTGTCCGACACAATGGATCTGCCATTCTTCGACCAGCCTTCGCCATCGCGCGAATTCCCGGTGCTGGATCAGGCTCCTGCGCCAGTGGCTGAGCTGGTCGTCGAACCGCCAGTCGCGGAGGAAGTGGCGCCGGAGCCGGTGATCGAGGCGATGCCGGAAAGCCCGGCCGATGACGCGCCCGCGGCAGCGGATTTCGCACAGCTGGAAACGCTGCTGGAGGAGCTTTGGGAGCTCAAGAGCCGGCTGCAGGCCGCCCGCGAACGGCTTCATGGGTCCATTTGAGCGCCAAACGGCCCAAGCACAAGCGACGGTCAGCGCGGGACAAAAGCCGGAACTAAGTCTTTCCAGATAAAGACTTGCTGGCGAGAGGGCTCGCCGCTATGTTCCGCGGCCTTTCGTACCCCCTGGGGCCTAAAGCCCCAACAAATCAATGTCGGAGCGTGGCGCAGCCTGGTTAGCGCACCAGTCTGGGGGACTGGGGGTCGTGGGTTCAAATCCCGCCGCTCCGACCATTTAAACCCAATAAAATCAGCCATTTTCGTGATTTTTCTAAACGAGAACGGATCATTAAAAAGGGAACGAAAAGGCCCCAAAGTGCGACTTTGGGCGCGGAGAGTCCCAGATAAGTCCCAGACTCGTTCACCAGGGACAATTCGCCCGGCCTGTCCGGTACAATGACCCGCATGAATGATTCGTCGCGCCAACCTAGCGCGATCATTGCGGGTTAGCCCCAGAGTGATTTTCAGTCATCCCTTCGGCGTTTATCACGATGCAAATTTGCACCAATGGGCGTCCGTCTAGGTAGACCATGAAGCTCGTTGATGACCTCATAAACGACGCGACCTCATCCGAGGTGACGATAGCGTCCCTGTTGCGTCGCTTCCTTGTCTTGGCCTACGCGCTGAAGAACAAGCAACTTCAAGAATGGATCGAGGCTGAACTAAACGGCTACGATCCAAAGGACGAAGCCACGATTCCCGAATATCGAAAAATAACCGCTTTCGCCAAGGGGCTGTTCGTCGGACCGGCGGGAGCATCGATCCGAGATCAACCCATCTCTGCGCACATATTGCAGAAAGAGCACCGGCACTTCGCGCTTACGCTGACGCTTTTTCAACCGATAGCTTCGTACGAACATGGGGGATCGGCCGATGACAAAGCAATCGTCGAGTGGCCCCCATTTCTAGTTGTGCTGTATCAGTCTAAATTCATTCAAGGGTTCAACCTAAATCGGGCTTGGCAAGAGATACCAGCGGCGGCGATGATCGGGTTGCTCGATACGGTCAGAAACCGGGTCTTGAAATTTGCTCTTGAGCTTCGCGAAGAACTCGGTGAAGTCGCCGACAAGGTCGATGCTGTACCGGCCAAGTTCATTGAGCGGAATGTGACCAACATCATATATGGCGGCCACAACGTATTCGGCGGCACTCAACACGCCACCACCAACGTCATCCAGATCAATATCGCGAAGGGCGCAAGGATTGAACTCGACAGCGCGCTAACTGATCTCGGATTGTCTGCCATCGACCTAGCACACTTACACACAGCGCTCGACGAGGACGCGGCAAAGCCAGAAAAAGATGGCATTGGGACGCGTACCAAGGACTGGCTGAAAAGCGCTCCTGCCAAGCTGGCTGCCGAAGGTGCAAAAATTGGCGGTGAAGTTGCAAGAGCTTTAATCACACAATGGTTACGGCAATATTTGGGCCTGCCTCTTAGCTGAAGACAACGCTCGCCAGCAGTATCAACCCAGCACTATTTGTTCTTTGGTTGAGTCAGCCTAGCGATAATCGCCGCTGCTCCGGCCCATTTATTATGCCCGGCGATGTCACCATTTTTTGGTTGCATTCAGTCGCGTATCGATCCGCAAGCGTTATCGCCCACCGCCGCAACAATTCTCACACTCATTCATAGAATCAAGTCCCTGGATGCTGTAATCTCTATCCCTTGGTACAATCATCCCTCAGGCCATGGACATCTGATCCGGTCTGCTCTGCTCTTCTCTTGCATGCCCGGAAAGACTTCAGCGATCGCGATGCTGTCTGAAACTGTATCTGGACGGTGCTCCCATGACACAGGATGCGATAAAGAACGCCATCGATTTCGCGCAGCTGATCGCGACGATCGTCGGCGCTATCGGGATCGCCTGGTACTGGAGCGAGCGCAACAACAAACTGGCTGAATATCGTTATCTCGACGAGAGTTATAGCAAGCTGCTGGAGCTCTATCGGACCAATCCGGAGTTTGGCGACAAGCGGCGTACCGACGACTACGCTCGCGCATTTCAAGGCGATGTCGAGTTTCGCTACCACTATTTCGCCATGACCGTTCACTCTGTCATGGAGTCCATATTCGACACCTATAAATCACATATTCCGAAGGAATGGGGTCACATATTCGTCTACCACACCTCTTTGCATCTGGAGTGGTTGCGTGACAATCCGGGGGCGAACGAACCTCGTTACGTTGCGCACGTAATTGCCCTGCATGGTAATGGGGTTCACGCAAAGTAGAGGTCGGCGGGCGTGACACGTCGAACCTGTCGGACAGCCCGCGCCAGTTTTAGCCGCCGCCGCCTGTACCCGGTGTCTCGCCGGGCGTGGCGGGATGGGCGACCGGGGTAATGATCGGCGCGACGGGACCCGTGACCGGCGATGCCGGCCTGGGCGGTGGTGCGGGCGATGCTGGAGCCGCCGGCGTGGCGACCGGCGGTGACAGAGGCGTGAGACGGGACGTCGCCAGCGCCTCGAGCGTTGGGAATATTGGCATGCATGAATTTGCGACGCCGAACCCGTTCGCGCTGATCGTCACGACGGCCATGGGCGCATAATGATGCACGACGCCGAACGACGGCAGGGCAACCTGCTGGGTCAGCGATTTGTTTTGAGGAAGTAAAATCGTTTCGGACGGCCATTCCACGTCGCCGGTCGCAACACGGGCCGGGATGAGCCAATAATCGCCCGGGCGGTACACGGTGGATGCAGGATCGGAAAACTGCACCTGCACGCCGTCTTCGAGGTTCAGCCATGGCGCGGGGCTGCCGCTCACCACCTGGGCCGCATTGTCGCTCGCCAGCGTCAGGCCGCCCGCGGAGGCGTCACCCTGCTTGTGATCCCAGCGGCGCAACAATGGATGCCTGGTCGGATCGCCACCAATGGTGGTGTTTGTCGCGGCGTTCAAGGTCACGGTAAGCCGCGAGCGGTCGATGGACTGCACCTGATACAGCCGCGTCACGCAGCCCTGAAGAACGCTTACATCGTCCTGGACTTCCACGAAATCGCCTGCATTCAGCGTGAAGCGGTCGTCGCGGCCCAGATTCTCGAGCGTCAGCGTGCTGGTGCCAGCGCCGCTCACGATGGGAAAAACCACCGCGCCGTTCTCGCGCGACCATTTGAAAGTCGGCTGCTGCGGCTTGCCGTCCGGTGTCAGGCTGCCATCGTGGATTTCCACGCGGTAGAGCTGGTTCTCGGGGCCGCGATAGAGCGAATCCGGAGCGATGGTGCACGGGTCATCCGAGGTTTGCGCCGGCTGCGTGCGGGCCCGCAACAAGGCCAGATTGCCGGGCTGAAGCAGGGTTGTGAGCGCCTGCGGCGTGATGCACACCGGATTTCCGTCGGAGTTCGTCGCCGTGTTTGCCGCCGGCAGCAACTTCACCTGCCAGACCACCTTGGAGCGCCCGGCCGTGTCGGGTCCATTGAGCGCCACCTCGCGGATTGCGTCATTCTCGACATAGCCGATCAGCCGCTCCCAGACATCGAGGTACATTTGATACGTGCCGGGAGCGGGCAGGGCCGGCGGCATGTAATCGGGCTGTGTGAGAAAGGTGAAGAAGCGGCGAATGCGAACGTTTCCGCTGCCGCTGAAGGCGCTGACGTCCTGTGCCGGCGTAACCTGCATCTTCGTGAAATCAACGGATGCAATGCGAACGAGCATCGGCGCGGCCACCGGCGTCGGGCTGGTATCGGACACCCACAGATACTGCCCCGCATCGAACGCAACGCCGTCCACGACCCAGCGTGGAACCGTGAACACGGTCTTCTCGGCGAAGCCGACGGGCACGGCGGTGGCGTCGCACTCGCAGAGGATGCCGTCGACATAGCAGTGCCCGGGGGTGAAGGCGATATCGGTTCCCGGCTTGGCCGCCACGCTGTCGAGCGACATCGCGATAAAGCCGGCGTTGCCGGCGGGCACGCCGACCGGCCCCACCAGATCGATCGTGAGCTGGCGCAAGTAATGGTGGTTGATCGCGACCTGTTCGTTCCAGTCCGCGTCGAGCTGCACACGCCCCTGCTGCATCAGAACGCCGCTGTAATGGCGGAAGGCACGGTAGGTCTCGCGTGTGATGTCATTTTTCATGGCAGACCCCTAGTTCTCGAAGAGGACACCGGCGTTGATGCCGGCCGGCGCATATTCGGACAAACGCGTTTGCAGGTTCGCCGTGCGTTGCGGCTGATACAGATCGTGAAAGGCCCCCATCTCGGATTCGTCATGCGCGCCGCGCACGATCTCGTCGGCGCAAACAAAGGCGAGCTGGCAATAGGTGGGACGGCCGTAGCGGACGGCGTTGAACTCGGGCTCAACCCGGAGGCTCTCGCTCTCGGTGAGCGCGTCGCGCTCGGTCGCGGTGATGGTGCCGGCGGTGAACGCATCGGTGACCGCCTTGACCACCATGTCCGGCTGGCATTCATAGCGGCGCGGCGTGCGCGAGCCCGGCGGCGCGTAGCAGAAGCGCATGCAGCCCTGCTGGCGCTTGCAGGCGCGCACCAGTCCCATGAAAATCGTGTCCTCACCGAGCTCGATGCCATGTACCTGCACCTGCCCAAAGACGGTCGAGCGGCGGATCAGCAGCGTGGCGTGCGCGCACAGGTTTCCGTCGGAGCCGATGGCCGCTTTATCCGGGCTGGTGGCGTCGAGGATGCTGTCCACGATACGGATATGAAGCGGCTCCTGTTTCGCCTGATCGCGCTCGATCTGGATGGCGCCCAGGATGCTGTGCTCGATCGTGATGCAGCGCGGCGCATCCACGAGCGTGAGGCTCGGCTCGTTCGGCGAGTCGGGTTCGCAGTTGCAGTCCACGCCCCAGCCGGGAACGAGCGTGCAATGGCGGATCGCCACGCCGGAGACGTCGCCGTCGACGCGCATGCCGCGGCCCGTGACCACCACGCCGTCGAGCACGAACCAGCAGTCACCCTGACCCGAGATGCTGAGGCTGTCCGGAGCGCCCGTGCCCCAGTCGTAAAGCCGTATCACTGGCCGCACGCCCTGGGCCGCGCGAAGCTGCAGGGTGCACCCCTTCGGCAGGTTGACCTGGATCGGTTCCGAATAGACCGCGCTGTTGGTGATCTCGATCACCGCGTCGGGATTGCCGTCGGCCGTCCATTTCGCCAGGGCATCGCCGATCTTGGCAAAGAGGGGGGCATCGCCGACCTGATAGATCTTGGCGTCGGCGGGCTGGCGGATGGGGCGCGGATAGGGTCCGCCCCCCATGTCGGCGCTGAACCCGTAGGAATACGACACCCACACATTCTGCCGGCGCGTGATGTCGTGCGCGAACACGATGCGGCCGAGCTGCGGATCGACCGCGACCTTGCCGGGCATGGGGCGGTAGGACCAGGCGGAAAGGTCGGAGACGACGATATCCTCCGGCTTTACGGGGTCTCGGTTCGGGCCTGTCCAGATCATCAGGCTGCGGCCCGTCCCATAGTAATAGGGTATGCCGGAGGTCGTCTGGCCGTCGGGTGTTCCTGCGTCGCGCGTTTCCATCGGGCGGCGGCGGATGGGAAGCGGAAGGGCCAGGTCGGGCGCGCTGGCCGCTATGTTCGACAGGGGATTGGTGAACAGCGGCGTGTCGTGGCCGAGAGGATTGAACAAGTAGGCATTCGGGGCCTGGGCGTCGTAATAAAAGGCTTGCGTCACGGCGAGCGCATAGGATTTCAGCCGCCAGACGAAGACGCCGAGTTCCGCAATGCTGCCGAACCCGCGAGAGTGCACCGAGATTGTGCGCCGGACATCCACGTTGCGCGCCATCTCGTCGAAGGCGCCACCCAGAAGATCCAGCGCGTCGCAATCCCGCAACTCGGCGGTCCGGCCGCGGTTCATATTGAGGCAGTTGATGTTCTGGCAGACGCAAAGATGCCGGTAGAATTCGACGGCCTTCACCGGCCAGCCCGAGACCGCGGCCGCCACGTCTTGCACCACGGCGAGGGTGCCCTTGCGGCGGCGATACGCAATCGTGTCGGCGACCTCGCGTCGGGGGGCGGAGATTGCAAGCGCCGCCGCGCCTGGCCGCGCGGATTGCGTCTGAAGCGGGCCGCTCAGCATCTCATAGCCGATCAAGTCGCCGATATAGGGCACGACCCAGTCGTCACAGGTCTCGATGAACCAGTTTTCGTAAAGCCGGGCGATGTCGCGCTCAAGCACGTCATATTGCTCGTTGATGACGCGGAGCAGCGCCTGGAGCGGATAACCCTGGGCCGCATCGCGCAGCCGGTAGACGACCGGTACCAGCTCGTAAAGGCGATCGGGGTTTGCGCTCATCGTCAGCTCCCCAGGTTCGTGAGAATCAGCGTTTCGGCGATATCGGGCGTCAGCATGACAAGTTCGGCCGGCAGGATGCGCTGGTCACCCGTGGCGGCCGGATCGGGATTGACCTGCGCCAGATTGCTGCGGACATAGGAATTGAGTGTCAGCGTTGCGGCAAGGCTCGCCAGCGTCTCCGCGGTCGCGTCCTCCGCCACCTGGTCGAAAACCCTGAAGTTCACGTACGAAACGCCTTCGACGTCTTGCGCGACGCGCACGGCCTCGCTCAGGAACGCGCTCTGTCCGAGCGCGCGTGCGCCAAAGGCAAATTGATCAAGGAGCGCAGATCGGATCACGGGCGCGACATCTTCCCAGTCGTAGTCCGGCTCAAGCAGCACATCCGCGCTCATCACCAGGAGCTTCAGCTTGCGCACCGCCAGCGCGACCGGCAGCGAGGGATCGCCGTAGGTTTCGAGCGATGTGAGAAGGTTGCGGAACAGGTCGGAACTGGTGTCGATCGGGATGTCGCGGGCGCCCGCGATGGAAACGTGAACGAGCTGGCGCCGGCCGTCGCTGATGCGCGTCGAACTCGCCTTGCCGATGCCGGCATAGGCGCGGCTGAAGTCGGCATAGTCCTTCACCGACACCAGGCGGTCGAGCGCCATCACCGCAATCGGGGTATTTGCGCGGGCTTCGTCGGCACCGTCGCGGTCGGCGCCGCCGCTCGACTCGAGCGGATTGATGACCGACTGGACGCCAAGCGGCTGCGTCGTCATCTGGCTGATCTTGCCGGACGCGACGTTGCCTGCAGAGCCGATTCCGTAACGATAGGTCGCCTTCACATTGGCCGTGCCGGTGGGCACGCGCGCGCCGTTGACGCCATCACCGAAGGTGACCGTCATGTTGTCATCGTCGTCCGTGGCCGTGACGAAGACGCGGTCGCGCGGACCGGCGAATGCCAGTGTGTCGGTCTCGTGCCATTCGATTTCGTTGACACGGAGCAAAAGCGAGCTTTGCGTGCCGTCCACAGTCGGGGCCGAGACGTAGGTCACCGGAGACTGGTGCAGCCCGAAGGTCTGAAAACTCTGCGAGCCGTCGCCGTCGCCCAGCACTTCGCCGGTGGTCTGGCCGTTCGTCGCCTCCACGACATTGCCAAGCACGCTGACGCTCCCGGCGTCATAGGTGTAAGCCAGCGGCGCGGCGAGGTGCAGGATCGTGTGCAGCTGGGGCGTCGAAATGCGCCAGGCGAAGAAGGTGGGTCCCTTCGAAGGATCGAGGAGCGCAGACAAACCATCGAAGGTCCCGTTCGGTACCGGCGCCCCGGATGGATCGAGCAGCATGCCGGTAAAGTCGCTGAAAATGCCTTTGCGTTCCTGCGCGCTCGGCACATAGGCGTTCACATAGACACCCGGCGCGATCTGGATCTGCTCGCTATATTGCTGGTTGATGACGGCCGGGAGAGGCAGCTTCTGGAGCCGGGGATAGAAATCGGCGGGCGAATCCACCGTGCCGACCACCAGCCTGTCCCCCAGGGAATTGGCGGCTGTGGTGTAGAGTACGGAGCCGAAGGGAATGTCTGCGAAGGCCGCGGCGCCGTTGGGCGGCTCGGAACCCTGTGCGACTGAGGCGAGCATGGCGAGTTCGCTGGTGGGCACGCCGCCGGCATTGCCGACATCGATGCGGTTGCCGGAGACGATCACCCAGCGGCCGGCCTGCAACCCGTTATACACGGCGTCCAGCGAGATCTTGTCGGTGCCGACCTCCACGTCGAGCGGCTCCTGGGCCATATCCACGGCTTCGGCCTGTGCGTAAACGACGGTGTGGCGCAAGAGCACATTTGAACCCAGTGCCGTGTGCATGTCGGACGCGCTCAGTTCGCTGAGCCACTGCGGGTCGAGGGCCAACAGGGTGACCGACGCTGTGAAGCCGGTCGTCGTGTCCATGCTTGCGGTGCGGGCGTCGTGCACCTTGTGGTAGGTGACCGTGCGCGTGCCGTTGACCGGGTCGGCGATCTCCGGGCGGTCGATGGCGACCCAGCTTCCCGGCTTGACCTGGTCGTAGGTGCTGTCCAGCGCCACGGCCGACGGCGGTCCCGCGCCGTCATTGGTGATGAGAGACGACCACGCATTGAGCAGTGTGGGACTCGAATATGTCGGCTTGCTGCCGACGCTGGGAACCGTAGCCGGTCCCGAGAAGCGGTTTGCGAACAGTCCTGCCGTGGCGCGCGCGGCATAGACCTGCACCGCGCCCGGCGGCCTGGCGACGTTCCGCCAGGAGCCATAGAGCGACGGACTGAGCTTTGGGTTGAACGTCGCGATCAGACGCGGCGCGACGTCGGACTGCGGCCCAAAACTCGATTTGATCGAGATCGCAAGCCGCAGCGGGTTGGCCGGCTGAAGCGAAGCGGGTTTGGCCAACGAATTCGCCACATCGACCAGATTGCCGAGCGCCGACGAACGCAATGCGGACTGCACCAGCTGCAGGTTGAGAGGAAAGGTCTTGGTTCCGGGGGCCACGATCACGCGATGGTCGGGCGTGAAGCCCGGCAGGAATTCCAGGATATGCGCGATCAGCGCGGACACCCGCGAGAAGCCGCGGGAATTGGCAAGCGTCATCTTTTCCCGCAATTGCGCGACCGCCAGGGGAATGACGCTGGCATCGGAAGCACCGAGTACGCTGGTGAGAATGCCGACCACATCGTTGGCAATCGAACTATCCTGGAACAAATACGTCGCCTTGTCGATGTAGAGCTGGATCTGCTTGCCCGTGTCGAGGTCACCGAAATTGTCCGACAGGAGGATTTCCGTGCGGTTCTGTGCATCCTGCGGCGTAACGCTCTCCACGCGGCGCAACCACAGGCTGTCGATCTGGTCGCCGAAACTGAAGATCAGCGCGCTGCCGGTCTTCAGGTTGGTGGATGTGCCGTCGAGGTAGATCGTGTCGATCAGGCTCACATCCGTGGGTGACGGGCGATCGGCCAGCATAGATCCCTGTGGCGTGATCGCCTGGGGCCGGGTCAGCCGCGGCTTCATCGCATTCCAGCTGTCGCGGGCAGCGAGATCGTTCGATGTCTCGAAGAATTGCGGAAGCTGGCCGGGATCGGGAAGGCTCTGGGCGCGCGCGCCGGCGGAAATCGTTCCGTTGAAACTCTGGGCACAGGTGAAGGCGAGATAGACGCTGGCTGAGACGCCCGGGCGCAGGCGGTAGCCCACAAGCCGCGCCAACTCCAGGATCGAGCGGCGCTCTATGGCGGTCCTGAGATAGCCTTCGTTGGCGATGCGCTCCTGATAGAAGGTCATCACGTCGGCCAGCACGGCCCAGGCATCGAGAAGGGCGATGGACGCATCGCTGGTGTCGCGGGTGGTGAGCGCGCGCAGCGGATAGACTCTATTGGTTCCTATGCCATTTAACGGCGTAATGTCGATCCAAAGGCTCGAGAGTCGCGCCAGCATGGTTTCGAAGAAATCGCCATAGGTCCCGGCGCGATAGACGAGGGCGTCGAGGCCGGTCGCGTTGTATTCCGAAAGCGGCGTGACGGCCGAGATGCCCGCGCAGCAGCCGCAGGTGCAGGGCAGGGTCAGGCAGCCGCAGGTCGCCATCACCGCCCGCCTTTCATGATGAGCGTCAGCCGGCCGTTGCCGGGCTGGCTGGGATCATTGTCAAGGCGTGCGATCTCGAACGCCGACATCGTCAGGACGCCATTCGCCGGCACCTCGCTCGTCGTGACTATCGCGGGCGCGATGCCGGGATCGAAGCGCGCCACGCGCAGCGGCCGCACTTCGACCACCCCCTGCACCGACTGCGCCACCGCCACAATGCGACTGATATAGATACCTTCGCCGAATTCGAGATTGTCGGGGCTGAAGAAGCCGAGGCGTCCGTCTGGCAGGACGCCGCTTCCCAACAGGCCGAGCAGCGTCGCCTCCACATCGCCGCGCAGCGTCTGCGGGGTCACGCAAACGCACAGCGCGACGTCGAGCGGCACATAGATTGCCTGCCTTACGACAAGATCATGGCCGATGCGGCGGTAGCGATCGAGATAGGCGTCCACCTCGTCGAGCAGATCCTGGTCGGCGGTTTCGGTGCCGAGGGGATCGAGCGCCACCTGCGCCTCGTACCAGCTTCCCGTCCAGCGCAATGTGGCCTTGGCGCCCTGCAGCGGCTCAAATGGCGCGAAGCAGCCATGCTGCGTTGCCTCGTCGTCTTCGTCATGTTCCTCATCCAGCGCGGCGCGCGGATCGTCGGCCGAAGGGCCGGGGAGGACGGGTAGCGGCGCGGGCGGGGGCGGCGCGAAGAATATCTGGCGTTCGACGAGCCGCCGCGCATTGTCCGCCGCCAGGGTGGCGTAATCGTCGGCCGTGATGGCGCGCTCCAGCACGTCACGAAACGCGTAGGGCGCAAACTTCTTGGCCTGCTCGACGGGCTCCGCGTCGATCCCGCCGGATGCTGCCAGTGGATTGCGCGGGACGAGATTGCCCACCCCCTCCCGCACGGAGCGGAAGGCGATGTAGAGAATGGTCTCGGCGCCGACATTGCCTGCCGTGCCGTTCCCCACGCGGTAATGCGCCACGAACATGGTGCCGCCATCCGGTTGCCGGCCTTCCTGTCCGTTGCCGAACCGCAGGTGCGCTGCACCTTCGTCATCAATCTCCACGACAAAGCCCGCATCGGCCGGCCCGCTTTCCATCAGATCCGCTTTCGGCATCCAGGTCGTGACGACGGGACCGTTGGGGGCCTGCACCGTACCTTCGAGCGTGATGCAGGGCAGGGCCTGGCGAGGATCCTGTACCAGTATAGGCCCCGCGCAGGTGCACGGATCGGGCGCCTCGCGGAAGCTGATCGGCTTCTGTTGCAGCACGGGGCAGAATTTTGCCGCGGTGATGACGGTCTCGCGCGGAACACAATCGGTGGGGCAGTTCTCGGGCGAGCTGACAATTCCGACCGTGCCGATCGGCTCGCACACCGCAACGCCGTGCTCGACGAAAACGACGTTTCCTCGCGCGACCGAAATGCCGGCACGGCAATCGCAATCCGGCTGAGGCATTTGCGATGAAATGCAAAGGGGGAAGGTGAGCGCATCCTGCGAGCACCATTCGATCTCGACGATGGGCGCCCCATAGTCCGCGCTGAACGGGTGGTACAGCGGGTCGACGCCTTGTGTGACCTTGGTGAGCCGGACGGCCTGGCGGTGCTTCGGATCGGCATCCGCGGTATCGCCGGTCTTTGGCCCGATCACTTCCTCGAAAATCAGGATGTCGCCGACACGCAGATTCAGCGCGCGCGTGGCGCCAGGCGGTTCGCCGAGATTGACCGTTGGGGGCGCCGCGGCCGCCGCTCTCGCGGGCAGTGGACCGCGCGCGGAAGGCGCCGGCGGTGTGCCGGGTGTTCCGGCGGGTGGGGGGGCGGGCGGCGTTCCGGGTGGTGTTTCGGGCGGGCCGCCGCCATCGGGCGCGATCCAGCGATCGATGAGCGTGGCAGCGGTGGCGCCTTCGGGCAGGCAGCAGGCGCAATCGCCCCAGGTATAGAAATCGATCTCGCTGTGCGCGGCGTAGAATTGAATCGTGGCTGCGGTATCGAGTACGAGCGGCGAGAAGCTCTCATATGTTCCCGGCGGCGCCTTCAGCATGTCCGCGGGTTCCAGAATGCGCGCGTTCGGCATTCCGGGGAACGCGGTGATGAAAAAGAAGTCGGTGGGCGCGAAGACGGGTGAATCCTTGTCTGTCGCAACGGTGACGTAGGCGCGCGCGTTGCAGCCCTCATGCAGGGTGTAGTCCACCAGCTTGACGTGCCGCCGCACGGAAATGCGCTGGCGCGCGGTCTCGAGATAGGCCTCGGTCGCCACGGCATCCTGGTAGTAGCTGAGCCGATCCCCGGCATAGGCCAGAAGCTCCACCAGCATGATTCCGATGTCGGGAATGTGCGTCTCGCTCCAGTCCGGACAGGTCAGGGCCAGTCGATCGAGCAGGAGTTGGCGGAAGCTGGCATAGTCCTTGGCGAGATAATTGATCTCGGGATCGTTCTTGGGCGTCGGCGGACAGACGTTCGGCGGCGCGCAGTCGAGATCGTTGGGGCAGTCGAACTTGAAGCTGAAGTCCACCGAGGCATAGCGCGGGTCAAAGCCGGGAAAGGACGTGTCTGTAGGCCGCCCCGCATCGTCGAGCGTGACGAGGCTCAGCGTGTAGCACGAGAAATCTCCGGGCCGGTCGACGACGACCTCCATGTAATCGTCGAGCGAGGGATCGCGCTGCCGCACGACGTTGAGGCTTCTCACCTGGATGTTGCGGACCTGGCGGCCGCCCGTGATCTGAAGGTTCGCCTTCTGGATGTTGGCGGGCGCGCGGCCGAGGAAGAAGACCTCCAGCGTCTTCTGGTCGTCGCCGACGTCGACATAGTCGAAGCCGAACAGAGCCGCGTTGCGCACGTCCTGGCGGCGGTGCCGGTTTTCGCAGCTGACGTCGTTTGTGCTCATCGCCGCTCCGCTAGGACGCTGGATTGATGAAGGTGTCGGTTCGGCTTTCCTGTGTCTGCCGCACCGTGTATTTGACCGTCACGCTGAGGGTGGAATCCTGTGCCGTGACCTCCAGCGCATTGAGATCGATTAGGTCGCCGAGATAGCGCTGCAGCGCGGCCTGGGTCGTGAACTGCACGGCCGAAGCAAGCTCCGGACTGTTCGGCGCAAATACAAGCTGCAGCAAACCGCTGCCGAAATCCGGCCGGTTGACGCGCTCGCCAGGGCTCGTGAACAGGAGCTGTTCGATCATGTCGTGGATGTGATCGTTGTCGTCGGTCGCCGCGGTGCGGCCGCGGCTGTCGAAGTGGAAGGGGAAGTCGATGTTCATTGCTGCCTCATGTTGCCGTCACACGGGTCTGGGTCACGGTGATCAGAAGCGGGGTTCCGGTCGGCACGCAGGTCGCCTGACTGTCGAGCAGCAGCAGCGGCTGGCCGAGCGAGGTCACGCGCGTGGCCGAGGTGGTGAATTGCGCCGTGACGCAAGGTCCGTTGCCGGCATTGGGCGGCGGCATGGTGCAGCCCGCAATCTGGTAGGGCGAGGATATCGTCACTGTCGGCTGCCCCATCACCGTGACGCGCGCGTTGGGCGTGGTGGGCTGCGCCTGGCCGGCATGGCTGCACATCACCGTGGCGCCGACATGAAGAAGAAATCCCGGCATCCTATCCTCCTCAGGTCACGACAAGCGCGCCGTTGTTGACCGTCACCGTGCTGGCGGAAAGCACGATGCTGGCGCCCTTGCCGTTCTGAATGAATATGCCCGTGTCGTTGACGATGATGGTGGCGCCGCCCGCGCTTCTCAACATCAGCCCACCCGTCGGACCGGGCACGTCGCTGATGACAAAAGTGTGCTTGAGCAGCGATCCGATGACGTAATTGGCGTCGCCGGGAATGCCCGCCATTGCGAGCGTGGGCACTTCCGACTGGCTCTCGTAGCGGCCGCCCATCCACACGGGATAATCGGCTTCGCCGCCTTCGAACTGGATCCATACCTTGGCGCCGACCATTGGCACCGCGAACACGCCCATGCCCTCACCGGTGAACGCGAAACACGGTCTCGCCCAGGTGGAAGGTGTGAGCCCGCCCACCGCCGGCACTGTGGCCTGGATGCGGCCGAGCTGCATCGGATCGACATTGTTCGTTACCGTGCCGGTATAGATGCCGTAGTACCTCGTTCCGCTGCTGCTCATACGCTCACCGTCGAAACGGATGATCCCGTGCCGCCCCGTGAGAGGGTGAAGCTTTGCTTGTATTCGCCGCGTTTGATGTTGTGGGTGACGCTCTTCACGTAATACTTGCCGTCGTAATAGGAACCGGCGCCGCGCACGGCAGCCAGTTGCCGCGCTTTGAACACATGGCCGTAGCGCAGCACGTCGATCTGGCCGCTGCCGGTGATCGCATCGGCCGACGCAAACAGCTTGCCGACGGCCCACAGCGCGGCATTGGCGAGGCTGTAGTTCGCCGTACCCTTTGGCCCCTGCTCGCTCTTGAGCGGCGTGGGTGCATGCGCCGCCAGCGAAGCCTTGAAGATGTCGATGTTCGGAACCGGCACGGGAATGGGAAATCCCGAATTTGGTTCGATCACCGTCACGATGTATTGCGTCGCGAGCGTGCCGTCGTAGGAGAAGCTGAGCGAATCCACATTGGAACTGGCGTCGAGATTGATGCTGAGCGCCGGCTGCACGCCGCCGAACATCTTCGAGATGTCCGGGCCCCAATAGGCGAGGCTCTTGCCGGGCGACGGACCCGGATCGAGGTAAAAAACCCAGCCGGTCGCCTGACCCAGCGCCTGGACGTACTGGTAGTCGGTGCCGTCTTGCTTGACGAAGCGGCTGAGCGGATTCTCGAAGGTCGGGATCGCGTTGGGAATGGCAATGGGGATGACGCCCAGCACGGCGTATTTCGCCAGAATCGCCTCCACGATCAGGAAGTTCGGCAGCGCGGGGTAGGGGATGCCAGAAAGGTCGATGAAGTCCATCAGGGCGGTGAGATCCAGGCCCGTGACCGTCAGCTCCGATTTGCCAGCGGCGCTCGACGGCGTGACGTCCTGCTTGGTGACGATGCCGTCCATCAGCACTTCGGTGGAACCGTTCACCGTCACCGCGATGATCACCCGCTGCCGCGGATCGAAAAACCCGCTCGCATGCAGCGTGGTAAAGGCGGAATTCTTGCCAAGCGTGATGAAATTCACGCTTGGAATTCTTGCCAAGCGTGAATTTCATCTGGAAGCCGCCCTGGCTGCCGACCGCGGAGGTGACCTGCACTTCGCTAAGGGCATCGATCACCGGCTCGGGCACGGGGCTCGCATTGAACCCACCCATCATCAGGGTAAGATAGAAGCCCTGGTTCATAGGCTCGATCCCGTGATGCCGCTGGGCATGGTGATGTTGAGCGTGCGGCCGATGGTGGCCGTCATGGCGTCTGGATTCATTGCGTTGTTGGCGTCGCAGATGCGCCAGAACAGCGTCGGATCGCCCAGATATCGCGCGGTGATGTTGTCGAGCCTCTCGCCCTGTATGACTGTATGGGTCTGCAGCACCTGGAAGCCCGAGACCTGCGGCAGGAAGCGGCGCGTGACATAGGCGACAGGCCTGCCGTTCTGCACGAGCGTTTCGGTATCGAGGCCGTAATAGCGGCTGGTCGCTAAGAACAGTGTGGTCTTGAGCGAGACCTGCGCCAGAAGGGCTTGTACCGGATCGTTGGGAATGGTGCTCATGGAATCCCCTGAATGCCGAGCGCGCCCAGCGTGCCGTACTGATAGAGCGTGGCCAGTGTTTCCTTCTGGCGCTGGTAGGCCATGTAAAGGCCGCCGGACTTGTCGCTGAAGAACAGGTCGTCGATGGATAGCACCTGCATGCCGATGCTGACCTTCGCTCGCAGCGGATTGAGGGAGGGGTCGAACGCCTCTTCGGTGATGCTGAGATCGGTCAATCGAACGGGCACGATGCGGCTGGCGCTCCACACGAACAGGCTTTGGGGCGCGAGCACCGGCATGATCTCGAGCGTGCCCTGCTGCGACAGGTTGAAGTTGGTCTGCAGCGTGGCGCTGTCCGGATAGACCAGCGTTTCGAGCGCGGCGAGGTGAGGCGCGATGCCGTAACGCACGGTGTTGGGATTGTTGTCCGGATCCTCGAGCTGGTCGGTGGCGTCGATCTCGGCGTCCAGCTTGAAGGTTTCCACCGGCGGCCCGGTCAGCCGCAGCGCCTCGGAACGGTCGCCGCCTTCGCTGATGCCCTTGATCTTCAACGTACGGGTCAGCGTGTCGGGATTGTATTGCAGCACGATCACGCCGTTCGGCTTGATCGCGAAGCTCGAGGGATCAAGCAGGACGATGCCGCCTTTCAGCACACGCGGGGAACGGGGAAATGCACTCATGGGCTGGCTCCTTGCGTGTTGGGCTGCGCCTGCCGCGTGTTGCTCTTGGCCTCGCCCTCGGCTTCAAGCCGCTGCTTCAACTGCAGCAACTGCTCGTATTGGCGGCGATATTTTTTCTGGTCGGCGGCGGGCATCTGGTCGTATTCGGCCAGCGCGCCGACCCGCGGCAGGTTGAGCGCCTGCAGCGCCTGGCCGCGCGGCATGTCGCCCAGACCGCGCACCTGGGCCGTCAACGTCCAGTGAACGGCCAGGAATTCGCGCGTGTGCGAATTGCGCACGGGTTCGTCTTTGCTCGCAAAGGGATCAAGAATGCCACCGATCAGGCCGCCGACGCCGCCAGCGGCGCCGAGAACCCCGCCGATCAGACCGCCTGACAGGGACACGCCCGCCGCCGCGGCGATGCCCAGCCCGATGCCGCCGGCCGCCGCTCCGATGGCCGCGCCCACGCCCGCGCCGCCAAGCGTGCTGAGGAACGAGCGATTGCTGGCGGGCGAACGCTGGCCCACATGCTGGAGCTCGTGCCCGATGGTGCGGACGCGCTGGACGTAGCGCCGCCGGAATTCGTGGAAGAAGCCCGGGCCGATGGTCGTGCGTTGGCGGCCGCCGAAAGAGGCCTGGCCCTGCGACGGACCGGTTTCCGCGTCCTGCGGGCTCGTGGTGTGCAGGTTGGGATCGTAGAAGATGCCGTCATAATTGGGCGGACGGCCGAAATAGGTGTCGATGATGAGGTCGAGCGCGCGCTGGCGATCTGCGGGCTTGTCGGATTCCGCTAGCGCGATGATGCGATCGCGCGCGGCTTGCGGATCGAGGTTCGCCTGACGATGGAGCCTGGAAGCGTCCGCACCGGCCGCTGAAACGCGCCTGCCTTGGACGACCTCGTCGGCCGCGCGGTTTGCGGCGTGTTCCTCGTGCGAATGCGCCGCGCCGATCTGGCTGGGCATGGCGCCGTGCCGGGCGCCGTCCTGCGAGACATGGGCCAGTTCGTGCGCCAGCAGGTGCACGCCGCCCTGCGTCTGCGGCGAATAGCGGCCGCGCGCAAAGACGATGTCCTGTCCGGCGGTATAGGCGTCTGCCTGGACCGCTGTGGCCGACCTTGACGCTTTGGCGTCGTCGTGCACGCGAACGCCGCTGAAGTCGCGGCCGAAACGTTGCTCCATGCTGGCGCGCGTCGCCACGTCAAGCGGCTGTCCCGGCGAGCGCAGCACGTCGTGAACCAGCCCGGGCACATGGCCCGCAGCAGCCCCCGAAACGTGCCGGCGCAGCAGGCCATTTGGCGCCACGAAAGCTGCCTGGTTTGTTCTTTCGCAGCGCGCCCAGCCCATGGCTTCATTTTCCTCCCGTTGGGGGCGGCGGATTTGGCTGCGACTGTTGCGGCCCCGGCACCGGCGGCGTGGTCTGCTGCGCCGGCGCGGTATGGCCGTGATAGTCGACATGGCCTATCTTCTGGTTGTCAGTGGCGGCGTAGCCAATCCGGTTGTGCGGCACGCATTCGACGCATTCCACCATGCGATGGCCCGCGGGATTGGCGCGAATGACGAACCGGCCCGCGAACTGCTGCAGCGGTTCTTTTTCGCCGATGCTGTTGGTGCCGTTGAACGCCACCTGCACGACAGCCGGCGTATCCGCGGGAGCGGGCGGCGGCGCTTCCTCCTTTGCCTTCCCGCCCTTTCCTCCCTTGCCTGCGGCCTTTTTCGTGGCGTCCGGCTTGGCAGGTTCCGGCTTCGGCGCGTATTTGGGCGGAGCGACAATCGCGGGCGCCGCAAAATTGATCGCGGCGGAGCTGCCGCCCGTTCCACCGTTATAGTTTTGCGGCACCGTCTGCGGGATCGCGCTTAAGATGCTCACCCCATCCGTCGCCACGTCGAAATTGATGTCGGCCCAGTTGTCGTCGTCCGTCTTCAGGTCGAGCAGCTTTTCCGTGTGCGTCGGAGCAGACAATGCGGCGTCCTGACGTTCGGCGGGTATTTCGGAAGCGGCAGCAGCGATCGGCTGCGAATTCAGCGTGATGCCGCCGGTTGTCGGTGCCGGGTTGGCGGGACGCCGCCAGGCCAGTATCGCGAATATCAGCGCTGCAGCACCCAGTGCGGCACCGACGATGCCTGCGATGCCACCGGCCACCGACCAGCCATCGGACTGGCGCTGCAAGGGGCGCGCCGGATCGGCCGTAAAGGGCAGGTGCTGCAGCGAAGCCTGGGGATGCGACGGCGCCTCCAACGCGGTCGCGTTGGCTGCTGCTTGCCGCTCGAAGGAGTCGTTCGGGTGCGAAACGGTGAATCCGTCGCCGATCGGCGTGCCGTCCACCGGCCCGCGCGCCTGCTGCGCCACATGGGTCAGCTCATGCGCGAGCAGCCGCTCACCGCCCGCGGTCTGCGGCGCGTAGCGTCCCTGATCGAAGACGATGTGATGGCCAGACGTGTAAGCCGTGGCGCCAAGGGCAACCGCCGAATGTGCGGCCTGGGAATCGTCATGCACGCGCACGGGGCTGAGGTCGTAGCCCAGGCGGGGCTCCATCACGGCCCGCGTGCCCGCGTCCAGCGGCCGGCCGGGCATGGTCAGCACGTCCTGCACGAGCGATGTTGCGCCTTCCAGACTGCGCGCACCGTTCGCCTCGCGCTGGATCGCGGTGTGCGTGTTGGTTCTGCCGAGATGTTGTGCGACGGCCGGGCTGGCGGCGCTGCGCGTGGCCGAGGCGTGCTGTGCCCGTGCGGTCATGATTTGCCTCCGCGCTTTACTTCCGCGATGAAGGGCAGATAGGCCGAGACATCCTGGCTCGCCTTCAGTCTGCGGTAATAATCGCGGCAAATGTCGGCCTGTTGTTCGGTGCCGTAGTCCAGGAACTTCTTGCCTTTCCCGCGATCGATGACGAGTTGTTGCGGCCCTCCATACTCGTAGGCGCTTGCGCCACGTAGCGCCGTTGCGATCTTCCGGAACACCGAGATGCCGTGTTGCGTCTGCCAGACATGGGTCAGCTCGTGCACCAGCCACGGCAGGAAATCGGCGCTCTTGAACGCGCCGATGGGGAAATAGGCGGTTTCGAACGGCGTGCGCGCGTAATCGCCGATCGCCATCAGCGAGGATTCCGCGATCCGCGTGCGCTTCAAGTCGAGGCTCGATCCGAACACGAGCTGCACTTCGAGCGCCTCCTCGTCCGTCAGCGGCCGGGGATGGGTGGTCGCGACTTCGCCGAGGATCACACCCGCGAGCCCACCCAGAAGTCCGCCGGCGATCGCGCCGCCCACACCGCCCAGACCCGCGCCAATCGCTCCGCCGATCAGGCCGCCGATCGCGCCGCCGCCGACATCGCCCGCCACCGTGCGATGGATCGCGTTCCGCGGCGCGCGCGCGCGGATCGGCCCGATCGGCAGTCCGAGCGTGACTTGCGTGGCGATGCGCGAGGCCTCGCGTTCCGCCGAACTGTGGGGAGACGCTATGGTCTGGACCGGTTGATCCGGCGCGCCGACGCTCTGCACGACGTGCGTGAGTTCGTGCGCCAGCAGCGCGCGGCCCTGCGGTGTCTCGGGCGCGTAGCGTCCCGACCGGAACATGATATCGGAGCCGTGCGTGAACGCCTCTGCGCCCATTGCGCGAGAGGAACGGTCGGCCTGGCTGTCCGTATGGACCCGAACGGCGCTGAAATCCCGGGCGAAGCGCGCTTCCATGAAGGCCCGCGTGCTGCTGTCGAGCAGGATACCCCGCGACTGCCGTGTCTGGCGCACCGCCTGCCGCCGCGATGGGGTGGGAACCGTCTCCGCCTTATCGGGGCGCATATCTGCGGACGGGCGTTTCGGGGTGATGCGCGCCGGGCTTCCGATGCCTGCATAAACCGATTGCGCGATGCGCTTCCCGAGCGCGTCCGTCTGCTCCCCCTTGCGCAGGCGCAAGGCTGCGCCGTCGATGCGCGGCACCGCGCCGCCACTCAGGAATTCCGCCGCGACGCCGCCCTCGGCAAACAGGCGGGAGAGTTCCTGCTCCATCGCGCGCTGCAAACGGGCGCCTTGCGCCGCGGTGACGGGAAGTCCGTCCAGCACCAGGCGATCGATGTTGAGCATGATCTTCATTGCCGCCTCACGCGATACGCACAGGCGCCGGCGGCGCCCGGAAATCGGGCTCCCGGATCGGCTGATCGAGCTTGCGGTACTCTGTTCGCGCCGCATCGAGCACGTTGGTCATGGTCACGGGTGTTCCGCCGTTTGCGGCGATGAACGCCGCATTCATCGCGATCAACGCGATATGGCCGCCGGTCAGGTTGAGGCGCGCCAGTCGATCGAAATCGAGACCGGTTGTGGGCGTTTCCGGCGGGAATGCCCTCTGCCAGATGGCCTTGCGCTGCTCCTGCGCCGGGAAGAGGAAATTCACCACAAAGCGCAGGCGGCGCATGAACGCCTGATCCAGCGCGCTTTTCTGGTTGGTTGCCAGGATCGCGAGTCCGCCGAACGACTCCATGCGTTGCAGCAGGTAATTGATCTCGATGTTGGCATAGCGGTCGTGACTGTCCTTGACCTCGCTGCGCTTGCCGAACAGCGCGTCGGCCTCGTCAAACAACAGGATGGCGCCGCCTTCCTCGGCCGCGTCGAACAGCCGGCGCAGATTCTTCTCGGTCTCGCCAATGTATTTGCTGACCACGGCCGACAGATCGATGCGGTAGAGGTTGAGACGCAGATGGCCGGCGATGACCTCCGCAGCCATGGTCTTGCCGACGCCGCTTTCACCCGCAAACAGCGCGTTGATGCCAAGTCCGCGGGTGGTCTTCTTCGCGAAGCCCCAATCCTGATAGACGGCCGAGCGCTTGCCCACCTGGTCGGCTATCTGGCGCAACAGCTTGAGTTCGTCCGCCGGCAGGACGATATCGTCCCAGCCCACCTTGGGTTCGATACGCTGCGCCAGGGCATCGAGGCGGGGACGCGTGGCCGCGATACAGGCATCCCACAGCTTCTGCGGCAGCGGCGCGTCGCCCGCGGTTGCCTTGGCGGACTGAACCACTGCGCCAATGTCACCAAAGTTCAGGTTGAACTGCGAGGCGAGTGGCCCGGCGGCCGCGGCGTCCTGCTCGCCGATCAGCTTTTGCCACTCCAGCTTCTGCTCCGCCGGCGTGGGCTTGGCGACATCGACGACCAGCGACGGCGCCGACAGGGTCATCAGCGGCTCGCGCGTATCGACGAACACCGGACCTTCCAACTGCATGACCAGCCGATTGACGGCGGCCTGTTGGAGCGTCTGCGGGCCGTCCGTTTCCAATCCATTGAGATCGACGTAGAGCGCCAGCGGCGACAATTTTGCCTGGCGCTGCCACAGGCGAGTGAAAAGCTCCAGGTCCGCCGGTATGGTGGGGACCAGGTTCCAGCTGAGGCGGTGCAAAGTTCGTCCAAGCTCGGCGCAGACCGCGTCGCACACGCTCTTCTTCGAGGCCTGGTCCGGGCCCACAAGTTCGACGACCGGCGGCTTGCCGCCTTCGGGCACGTGCCCCAGACCATCCAGGATCTTCATCGCGGCATCGTGATGCGTGCCCGCGAGATCGCCGGGTGCGGTCGTATCGGACGGTTCGAGCAGCGAGGCGATCCGCTCGTCGCTGTAATCAAGGCCCTTCAGATAATTCAGCACCCATTCATCGATGCTCAGGCGGCTCACGGTCAGCGGCTGGCCGGCCGCGTGCCCAACCTCGATCAGGTGCCAGCGGCGCAGAGGTCTTTCGGGAGACAGCGGGTCCCAGGCCGCCGAGCGGAACAGCGACAAGGCCAGCGCGAAGGTGGGATAGGGGCGAGACACGTCGTTCTGTGCCATGGCGCAGAGCGAGGCAATGGACGTGTCCAATTCCATGGCGGCGCAAAGCACCAGGACGTCGCTCTCGAATTGAGTCAAGTCCAGCTTCTGGCGCAGCGTGAAGAGCGCGGGTGGAGGCACATTCTCGGCCGGTGCGGCGGGTGTCGCGCCCGGGGGCGCGGGCTTGGTGACGTTCGTTTCGTCCGGCAGCAGAAACGTTTCGGAGGAAACCGTGCTGCTCTTGCGCCAGGGAAACCAACCTCTGTCGCGGCTCGGCTCGGCGGCAGGCTGTGGCGGCGGCGGTATGGCCCGCGTATTCGCCTGGGCGCGCTGCTCCAGCTGCACCCGCACGGCGGCGACCGCGGCGGCGATATAGCGGGTATTTTCTTCCTGCCAGAGTTCCGTATTGGTCATGACACGGTCACCGCCTGGCTGGGATCGAATTTCGGCGGCGAGGCGCTTTTGTCGACCAGCAGGCTGTCGATGCCGTCGACACGCAGCCGCGTATAATAAGTGCCCTTGGCGAGTGTCACCGCCGGGAAAGTGAGCGTCGGGGTCTCGGTGGTGAATAGATTGGGCTGAAGCTGCTGGTCGTTGAGATACAGCGTCGCCCGCTGGCCTGGCCAGATCTGCGGCGAGCTTGTTACGGTGAGGCTGACATTGCCGGCGGCGGGGGTTGCCGGCGACACGGTGATGGACGGCGCCAGCGATAGCGGCAGGGCATTGGTCTGGCGGCGGAAGCTTTCACCGGATCGCTGCACGAACACAGACACGCCATAGATGCCGGCGGGCCAGTGCAGGGCGTCGTTCGGCAAGGTGACTGTCAGCGTCGTGGCGGTGGCGCCGGAATCCGGCGCGAGCTCGATAGGCGTGCTCAGCAACGGATGATCGAACGACACGCCGATATTGGTGCCGTCGAGCAGGGCGCCGCTGATCGTCAGCTTGTCGGCCAGGCGCGCGCTGGGCTGGTTGTTGGGCGGCGTGATGCTGTTGAGCGTGGGCACCACAGGACCGAGGTTCGCCAGCGCACTGTAGCCGGTATCCTTTGGACCTCGCGTGAGCACCGGCAGCGGCGCGGCCGAACTGCGTGTGGATTCGATGAGCGTCACCCCCACTTCATAAGCGGCCGAAAGCCGGTACTGCGTGGCAAAGCCGGTCCACAGCTTTGAAAGCTCGTCCACGGAAATGGGATGCAGGGTGATGCGGACGCGCTCGATCTGCTGGTCGAGATCGGAGTCGGGCATGATGCCAGACGTCGCGGCCTTGATGTCCGCCGCGCTGAGCACCGGATAATCGTGCAGCAGGCTCATCGCCTTGCCCAGCAGCTCATGGCTGAAGGGCTGGCTGGAATCGTCGTCGCGGCCAAAGGCGGTCAGCAGATAGAACAGCGTCAGCGGCAGCGGCGGATAATTGACCTCGCCGTTCTTGGCCTGGGGCGGCATGTCCATGTTGGTCCAGGCCGGGTCACGCTGTACCTGGTAAAGAAACAGGTTGAGCTGGTTGGAGGTGCGCGTGCCGCGTGCCTTGTCCAGCGGCAGCAGAGTGACCTTGGTGTCGGACAGATCGCTCTCGGTCGTGACGTTATATTGCAGGATGGCGTAAATCGTCGCCGTGACAGCCGCGACCGCCTGCGAGTTGCTCATGGCTTACCTCGACCTGCTGCGCAGGTATTCTTCGAGGCTCATGACCGGCGAAGATTTGCTGCCTTTTGGCGGCCGCGGCGCATCGCTTGCGGCGCGGATCTCGACGCGGCCGATGGAAATCTGGATGAAGGGGTCCGCCTCACGCCTGGCTGCTTGCGGACGGGGCGGAAGCTGAGGGCGCAAGCTGGGCGGCGTAGGCGCGAAGGGCGCCTGGACCGTTCGCATCGAAGCTGCGGGCTCCATCGGCGCGGCCGCTGCTGGATTCGTCCGCTCGAGGGCCGGCGCCGCGTGATCGGGAGCCGGCGACGGCTGACGCACGCGGTCCGTGTGAAGCGGCGTATCGGCACGATTGCGGCGTGTCTCTGCTGGCGATGCGATTGGCGAGGAGGGCGCGATTGGCGATGAGACGGTTTGGACGGTTTGGCGCCCGGTCCCGCGCAGGGGCTTTTCGAGCGGACGAGGCGAGGCGACCTCGAAGGCCTGTGGCGGCGGCATCGCGACCGGACGGAACGGATTGGGCTGCGGCGAAGCCGGCGCGTTCGCCCGGGCATTTTCCGGTTGTGGCACCGACGGCTGTGGGGGCAGGTCTGTCCGCTCCGGCGCCTCTGCGGGCATTTCGGATTCCGCCCGAAGCTGCGGTTCTGCCGCTGGAGTTTCGAATAACGCGGGCAGGCGAGGCCGCAACACCGGAGCCGTGCCGTCGACCCGCGCCATAAGATCGGAGAAGAAATCGCTCATGCGCTCGCGAGCTCCAGATAGCGGCGGCGGCGTTGCGGGCTAAGTTCCAGAATGTCGCGTTCGGTCCAGCCGTAGCTCGCCGCGAGCGTGTGCACCTCACGCAGCATCCGGTCGGCCCAGGCGTCCACTTCCTCCCACAGGAACGTTCCGATATCGAACGTCATCCGTGTCTCGTGACCGCAGTTGGAACAGGCCATGTTGAGTTTGAGGTCGGCATCAGGATCGGCGTCGGCCAGCGTGCGCGCTATGTCGTCCACAACGCATGGCGGCAGCGATTGCGTCTGCACGGATTCGCCTTCACGCGAAGCGCTGATCACGCTGCGCTCCAGCAGGATGCGTCCCTCGTCGAACGGAACGGCGGCTGCCGCGAGCATGTCCCGGCTCGTCAGCAGGCGAAGTTCGAGCGCATAATCGCCGCTAGACAGCGAAAGGGGGGCGTGCTGGTGCGCGCCAGTCGACTTCAGGTCGGAAAGGTTGAGATTTATCTCTTGCTGTTCGCCGCACGCCGCGCAGGAAAACCTGCCGCTCAGCTCTGGTCCGAACATCGCCTCGCGCAGCTCGAACAGTGCACCGTCTCGTTCGCCCAGGCATGCGTCTGCCAGCGCATCCAACGGCGCATCGGGCCGTGCGATCGCGAACAGCTCCAGGCTGCGCTCAACCGCGCCCCGTCCCGTGCCCCGTTCCCACGCCGCCAAGGCCTGTGAAATCGTCGGGGCTTGCATGGCACGCTAGCCCGCTGCGGCAGGCAGGGTGAAGCTGGGCTCCGTGGGCTCCGTCACCGACGTGTCACGCTCCCAACCCTCATTTTCGAGCTTGATGTGCTGGATCGCCACCGCGTTGGCGTTGGCATCGAGATCGGGCATCGCCTGAAAATCGGAGACCCAGCAGCGATAGACTTTGTAGGTGATCGCGAGCTGTCCCGCTTCGTTGTAGAGTTCGATCAGGATGTCCTTGCGGAAGTCCTTGAGCGAGACTTCCGAGCCGGGCAATGAGCCCAGATCCCACACCTTGTTGGCCCACTTCTCGAACTCGAGGTCGTGTGTGACACCGCGTTCCAACGTGATGGCCTCGTATTCGGTGCGTCCCGGCGACTTGCGACTCGAGGACGGGTCTCCGCCCTCCCGGTGCTTCACCACTTCGGTCGTGCGCTTCAGCGCACCCACCTTGGAGATTCCTGCGACGTACTTGCCGTCCCACTTCACCCGGAACTTGAAGTTCTTGTATGGATCGAAGCGCTGCGCATTGACGGTGAATTCAGCCACGGATCCCTCCTTAGCTCGCGATATCTCCGGTCATCTGCTGAATCTGGATGACCACGAACTCGGCGGGTTTGAGCGGCGCGAAGCCGACCGAAATGTTGATGATCCCGAGATCGATGGTGTTCTGCGGATTGTTTTTGTCGTCGCATTGCACGAAGTAGGCTTGCTGTGGCGTGGTGCCTGCGAACGCGCCCTGGCGGAACAGGTTTTGCATGAAGGCGCCGACGTTGAGGCGAACCTGGGCCCAGAGCGGCGTTGCATTGGGCTCGAACACCACCCATTGTGTGCCGCGGAACAGACTCTCTTCGATGAACAGCGCCAACCGGCGCACCGGCACGTATTTGTAATCGTCGGCAAGTTCGTCTGCGCCGTAAAGCGTGCGCGCGCCCCAGCACACGGGTCCGTAGACCGGAAAAACGCGCAGGCAGTTGATGGCGAGCGGATTCAGCACGCCATTCTCCCCGTCGGTCAGCTTGTATTCGAGCTTCTGCACGCCCGAGAGTGTCGCCTCAGTGCCCGCGGGGGCCTTCCACACTCCGCGTGAGCCGTCGGTGCGGGCATAAAGCCCGGCTACCGTGCCGCTTGGGGCCACCTTGCGCTGGCTGAAGTTGTTGAGGGGATCAATGATGTCCGCGCGCGGGAAATAGAGC
Organism: Rhizomicrobium sp.; assembly: GCA_036488555.1. Taxonomy (GTDB): domain Bacteria; phylum Pseudomonadota; class Alphaproteobacteria; order Micropepsales; family Micropepsaceae; genus Rhizomicrobium. The sequence continues at coordinate 263,980 of DASXHL010000005.1, read as the reverse complement.
GCGGCGTTGCGGCTGCGCAGCGAGGCCTGTGCGTCGAGCCAGCTCATGATGCCCAAGACCGAATCCCGCGCACCGCTGTTGCTCGGCGGATCGATCAGGTACATCGCGCGCCGCTGCGTGCACAGAGCAATGGCATCCGCCCCGACCAGAGCCGCCGCATCATCCGACAGGTTCATGGTCGCCGGGATGCACAGGATGTTGAAGATGTCCGTGTTGAGCAGGGCGTACATCCCCGTCTTTTTGTCCGGGTCGCCGATCAGAGCGGTGGGAACACCGGACGATGTCGAATCCCAGGTTCCGTTGCCGCCCGTCTGCGGCGAAGACTCCGCGCCGATCGCCGCGCCGCCCAGCGCGAAGTACTGCACATTCTGCCCACCCGCCTTGTCGAAGCCGAGCGTCTTGGCCAGCGTGCCGCCGCTGTCGGCCAGCGCCACGATCGTGCTTTGGTCCGCATCACCCGACGAAACCACCAGATAGCGGCTGGATCCGGTTCCCGTCAGCGTGACGGTGGCATTGGGAAGCTGCGCCGCACCTTTGGAATCCTTTACGCCGCGCAGCATCTTCTGCAACGCCGAGGCGAGCGACGTGGCATCCCATGAGGAGCCGGATGGCGCGGGCAGGCCAGGCGTGGTGCCGACCGATGCGGGCGCGGTCGCGCCATGTCCCACCGACACGGCGAGTGCGTCGCCCGCGTTCAACTTCAGCGTCGAGAAATCGATCGCCGCGCTCGACGTCCCGGTCTGGGCGGGCCGCAGTGGCGGAGCCAGCGTATTCTTGTACACGTTTTTCAACGACACGAGTTGCGATGCCGCATTCACCACGGCTGCCGCGTCGTTGCTCTTGGTGGAATCAATGACGAGGTTGCGATAGCTCTCGCTCGTCACGACCTGCACCTGGCCGTTGCTCACGCTGACAGACGAGATCGTCAGGTTGAACTGTGGCTTGGTGGCGTCGTTCGGATCGCTCGTCCATTCCACGTCAACCCAGAGGCTATTTCCCGCGGCGCCCTGGCTCAGCGCGGTGACCGTGACGAGATCGTTGCCGCCTGGCGCATCCTGCAGATTGATCGTCGCCGCCTGACCGCCGACGGTGACGCGCACGGCATAACATTGTGTCCCGCCGTTGAGGAAAAACTGCTGAATTGCGTAGCTGGCCTCGCTTTTGGTGTCGAGGCCGCCGAACTGGCGCTCGAAATCGGCGTAGCTGAAAAGCTCCACGGCCGTGTCAGTTGGGCCTTGCGCGAAATAATCCACAAAGGCCGCGATCGATGTCGCCACCCCCGTTATGGTCCGCACGCCACTCGGAATTTCTTCAACGTATACGCCAGGGTACGACACTGCGACAGGCATCACTGGCTCCTTCGCGTTGTGGGGAAATTCGGAAACCGCCGGCAAATGTTAAACGAGAAGTAACAATACTATCGAAAAGTAATTCAGAAAAGAGCATTATCGATCGCTGGTTGTGAAAAGCGCGTTGTCCGAAAAACGGCCGCGCCATTCACAGCGTCACGCATCTGCATAAGCCGTTGAAAATGATAATTCCCACTCGGCGAACTGAAATCCGCGGGTTCGGCGCGCATTGCGTTCAGCGTGCGTGTCGGATGTTTGTCGTTCAAGATGGTTTCTGCACTGTTCTGTTTGCTTTGCAATTCGCTCCTCATGGAAGCGGATGAATCTGTTCTGAATTGGCACACAGTGCCTGCGCGCGAACACAGGCGTCCGTGCGGTATCGGCCGGTGACGCCGGCTATTCTGCTATTTCGGCTGGAACACGATCACATGGATGGTGGTCTTGCCGACGTTCTTGGGGGCATAGGGTTGGGCATCCGTGGCGATGCGAACCGTTCCCGATGCGCGCGTCGCGGTTTTCTTGGTGCCATCCTTGTAGTCGAGTTCGAACGTGCCGCCCTGGATGTAATAGATCGCAGCGCCCAGGCGTGACGCCATTTCTGCCGACTGGCCTGGCTTGAGCCAGTTCTCGGTAACGGTCAGCTTGTCGTTTTGGGCCAGCGTCTTGACCATCCCCATGTCGGTGGTCATTTGGGCAAAGGCCGGCGCGGCTAAAAAAGCAGATGCGCAAAGAGTGAGCACAATCGTATTGGCTTTCATATGGTTCTCCATTGAATGTTTCGATGAAATACAGGGAACGCATGCCTGCTAGGCAGGACTTCGCGCGATGACGGTCGTTAAGCAACGACGGATGAGGGCGCGGAAAAGAGACGACACTCACTCAGCCCCCACGCATCATAGCATGGTGGACGGGCAATAGCCATCATGCCGCCAAAGTGGTCGCGATCAGCGCGGCCACGCCACTGGCGCCAAGCCGCGCGGGGACATGCGCCTATTGTTCTTCAATCGTCTTTCAGGAAGTGCTTGAAGTGCTGGTCGTACTGCTGGTGGTGTTGTTGCTCGAGAAACTTTTCTGGGTGACTCCGATGACCAGCGCGGCGATTAGTATCGCACCTGTTACGGCGATAACGGTTGTGTTCGTGACATCAAGTTGCGCGGCCTTTGTCCCCGCGGGCTTGCCTGGCGGAAGTGGCGTTTGAAAGTCGGCGCCCAAAGCCGCCGAACCAATTAACATGGCTGCCAGTGGACCCAAGAGGAAAGCGCGCATTGTTCAACCCGATCGTTAGCCAATAGGACAACACAGCGATCCGCGCATTGCGAAAGTGCGGATCGAACCAATCTGCGAACAACTTCTATCAAGCCGGTCCAGGCGTAGGCTAATACGACGTGGGCAGGCTGATAATCATGTACATATTCGGCGCGTCTGCGGTCACGCCGAACTGGAAATTTGCATTCAACGACATGTTCTGCCTCACGCGGTACGCCATGCCGAACGACAAGGTGCCAACTTCCAGTGAGGTTGTAGACTGGCGTGTACCGCCCAAGTACGTGACCTGCGGGAAGACGTAGGAATGCGCGTATCCCAACGAAAAAGAGAAATCGGGATTTACGGCAAAACCGAAGCCCATTGTGACGTTGACCGAATTGCTGGGATCCACCTCGCCGACGGCTACGCCACCAATCGTCTGGTTGATGTTTTTCGGCAGCTGATAGACATAATTTACGCTGCCATACAGCACCGCCGGGTCGGTGACTTTGAGCACGCTGAATCCGCCCTGCAATCCCAGAAAGCCGGAGCCGAGCGCAACGCTTTCAGCGATGCCGGCGGAGTTGCGCTTGATGTTGAAGGGTCCGATACCGGTATCGAGATTTGTTCGCGCATTGGCGACAAAGATCGGCCAGTCATCCGCGCCGTCGTTGATTTGATATCGCGCGCCAAGGTTGATGTCGCCCAGGCCCTTTCCGGAAATATAAATGCTCTGGGTGGCGCTGCCCTGGGGGCCCTGACTCAGCACCGTGGCCCGGTCGTCCGAAAAGATCAGCGGAACGCGCAGTTCCGCTTCCAGACGATCGGTAATGCCATAGCGAACATCCGCAACCGCGGCAAATATGCTGCGATCATCGGTAGAGGCGGTCACCTCACCCACATTGATGCCTGGGACAATTACGACACCCTCATAGACCAAACGATTGGCGGTGGCCTGCGTGTATTCGATGGATGGGGTCAAAATGAAATGCTGTGCGGGTGTCAGCACCGCAAGGCCTTGTGGCAGGCTTTGAATGACCTGAGGTTCCTGCTGTTCCTTGGGAGCCTCGCCGACGGGCCGGGACGGGGGCGAAGGTTGCGACGGTGGAGGCGCCGGCGTTGGGCTCGCCTGGGCTACCTGAGCCGGTGGAGGTGGCACAGTCGCATCGATCTGCAAGAGTTTTGGCTGTTGCGGTTGAGCGGTTTCGGTTCGCAGCCGGACCAATTGTTTGCGCTGGGCTTCAACAATTGCCGCCTGCTCGGCAATGGCAGCCTGCTGCGCCTTCAATGCGCGTTCCTGGTCGGCGAGCTTCTTCTCCTGGGCCTTGAGCTGGTCCGAGATTTTTTTCAGCCGTTGATCAAGCGAAGTGTCTTGTGCTTCCGCCGGGCGGCAGAGCCAAAAGCACCCGCAAAAGATCAGGAAACTCAATCGAACTATACGTTGGCCCCGAGTTTTGGACCAACCGCCCCGCAACCCCATGAATCCCCCGGACCAGCAGACTCGCTGAATGGTAACATAGAACTAGACGCAGAACAGCGGCCCTCTGGCGCCGCGTTGAGCTCTCTGAGTCTTTTCATCAGGTATCACCGTCCTCCCGTGAAGCCCGATGCGGCCAGAACCTGGTTGGCCAGCTGGGCCGACATGGCATGCTGGGCCAGCATCTGCTGCCAAGAGGAGAAATTGTAGATCGTCAGGAGAATGTTGGTGTTCTGCGCGATGTTTTGATTGCTCGCCGTGTTCAGGACGACGTTTTGAATCTGCCCGTTGGCGACATTCGCCAACACATCCGTCGAGCCGGTCGCGCTTTGGATCTGGACACCACTCAGTACAGTGGGGCTGGAGCCCGATTGCGAGGCCGGCGGGTTGCTGGGCGTGATCGAGTTGCCGGGCATGATGTTGCTGGCTTGCGAGGAAATGCTTGAAGCGGTGCTTGATGTCGACGGAGAAATGTTGACGCCCAGCGGTATGGTGGTCGTCGAGGCCGGCGAACCGCTGACCGTCGTTGGAACGGTAACCACACTGTTAGAGGCTGGAGTCGCGGAGACCTGTGGTGATGACGTGATGGCGCCGCCGGTCAAGGCCGCAGCACCGTTAAGGGCGGATTGCGTATTGCTCACGACCGGTGTGGCGGTGACTGTCGCGGGAGAAGCTGACGATGCGCTGGTTGTCGGGTTCGCGGCGACCGTTGTCTGTGCAGAGTTGGTCGTTGTCGGGACATTGATACCGGCATTGGCAAGTGTTGATGCGACTTGCGCCTGGATCGTTGTTCCCAGGCCCTGGAGCTGAGTCACGACAGCGCCCGCCGCCGTCCATTGCAGATTTGTCTGAAGCGCGAGCTGGCCGTTGACAAGCGTTTGCACGGACGCGCCGAAATTGAAATTCAAACCGCCGACGTTGAACCCGCCACGCGCTCCCTCCAGTTCTTCATCGCCGATGGGCAGGAGCGATGCCAAAATCCCTGCGGGGGCGCCGGCGGGCTCACTTGCTGCAAATGCGGCGCAAGGGATCGCCCACCAGGCCAATCCCAGCGCAAACACTTTTGCTTTCGATCTCGCAGGGCGCATCAGAATAACGGACTTGGCAGCAGTGGATTGGGGAGGATTTGATTTGGCTCGATCTGGTAGATCACTCTGAGATTGGACAGGAAGGGCGCCAATGGCGGCATGACGACCGCGGCGCTCAACGGGTTGGCATCGGCCCATCTTTTCCACTCCTCGTTATCGTTGAAGGATGGCGGTGCAACGCCCTTGGGAGCATCGTGCACGATGAAGGCAATGCCGTTCCAGGCATCACGAAAATCGCTCGCGGAAAGAACGCGTAACCCCAGCGCGGAATCGCCTACCAGGACATGATTGGCGATTACGCCCTTGATCACCACGAAATGTTTGTAGGTGCCGATCTGAATCAGCGCAATCGCGGGGAGATGAACCTTGGAAAGCTGGTCCAGGTCCAGGCGATACCCGTCGGCCTCATAGCCAATCGACGCCAGGTACTTTTTCATGTCCAGCAGCGAAAAGCCCAGCTTTTCGATGCTGGCCTTGTCTCCGACGTTGAACATGGTTTTGAAAACGGTCGCTTCATCGACGGGCAGGCGGTAATGGTAGCGCAGCAGGGTCGCCAGTGCCGCCGAGCCGCAGCTGTAATCATACTGTTGGTGGATGACCGTGCTGAATTTCAATTCGGCGAAACTGGTGAGCTTTAAGGCGTAATTGCCGGTTGTGGGGGTCGCGAGAACGACGTCGTCAGCCCTGGCGGGCAGCGAACACATTGCCCAAAGCACCATCGCGCAAGCGAGACAGAATGAACCTGCGCCGCCCGTGGCGCGCCCGGCCCCGTCTCTGACGCGATTCGCGCGCATGTCAGTTCCCCGGCGTTACAATCGTGATGCTCAGTGATCCCTGAACATTGTTGTTGTTGCCCGTATTGAAGACGAAGTTGCCGACGCCGTTGTACCCATTGAATGCGCTGGCCGGCACGTTGATATTGCCCGTAACGACGGAATTCGCAGTGAGGGAATTGTCGGAATTGCTCGCCGACAGATCCTGGGTCGTGATGGCAATGCCGGTGGGACTCGCGCCGCCGCTCATTTGGGCAAGATCCGAAGTCGCCAACGGCTGAGGCAACACAAGGTCTTTTGTGTCTTCCGCCCGGGTCGCAGACGTGAAACCTGGCGTCAACACGGCAAACCAGGCGATCAAGAGGACATGTCTCATTGCACACCCCTTCTGGTTAAAAAGGCCGGCAGACGCCGGTGAAGGCGTCTGCCGGATATCAATCAAGGCGTACCGAAGCTCACGTTCGCATTGGCAGCGATGGAGGTCGCCGCCTGGTTGATCGAGCCAATGCCAGTGTTGTTGCTGGCTGTCACGATACCGGCGAAGCCGCTATAGGTGCTGCCCGTGATGCCGCCCGTGGAGGCGGTGGTGCCGTGGTCGGCAAGGGTCGTATTGATCCCCGACACTGTTCCCGACAGGTCCTCATTCGACACCGTCGCCGTCAGCGTGATGTTGCCGACAGTGATGTTGTGCTGGTTCGTGTTTCCGCTGTCGATGGTCCTGCTCTGGTTGTTGTTGTTGTCGGCGCTGATGTTGGTGTTCTTGCTCTGATTGTTGTTGTTGTCTGCGCTGATGTTCTTGCTTTGATTGTTATTGTTGTCGGCGCTGACAGAGGTGTTCTTGCTCTGATTGTTGCCAGTGTCCGTGTTCGTCGTGTTGTTGCTGGCGGTCGTGTTGTCGGCGTTCGTGTGGTTGTTGGCGTTGGACGTATTGCCGTTATCAGCCGAGATGTTCTTGCTCTGATTGTTGTTGTTGTCGGCACTGATGTTGGTGTTCTTGCTCTGATTGTTGTTGTTGTCGGCGGTCAGGGTCTTCGTGGACGAATTGCCGTTGTCAGCCGAGATGTTTTTGCTCTGATTGTTGTTGTTGTCGGCGCTGACGGAAGTGGTTTTGCTTTGGTTGTTGTTGTTGTCGACCGAGTTGCCAGTGGTCGTCGCGGTGCTGCTATTTTGGGCATCGCCTTGCCCAGTATTGGAATCGGCATAGGCAGCGGCTGACAAGACCATGGCGATAACCAGGGTCGATGCCGATGCCAGCATCTTTAAGTTCGTCATGTGCATTCTCCTCTAGGTTGAAATGAGAAGGGACAAATGCGCCCCCAACACCGAAGTGCCCGAAATCCTGCGCACAACTCGACACGCGCTGGTAGTGAAAATCCAACGTCGATGAAGAATGCCGTTTCAAAAATATTGATCGTGAAGTGCGCAAATTTTGGCGACGGATACGACGCTATCCATTCGCGCTGAGGCTAGCCGCCACGCGCGCGTCCAAAGCGCCATTGCTGCTGTGCTATGTAGAAAGGCACAAGCCGCCCAAATTCGCCAAAAATTACGTCACGATAATAAGAGCGGCGGTAGTGAAAAATGAGCGGCAATGAAGATCATCGTCGCTGCGATGCACAATGCTGTCGTTCGGCACGACGCTGCGGCTTCGCACTGAAGCTGGCCGTCATGGACGCTTGCAAAATGCCATCGGTGCTAAGCGTTGCTAAGGGCGCACGTCCAAATGCGCGTGAACTTCGTCCCAATAAAAGAGCGGCGGCAGTGAAAACTGAATCGCAATGAAAAGCCCCTGTCACGCTTTCCGGTTCGAGGGTTGGCACTTATGAGCGACGACGGCGGGGATGCAGACTTCGTTGACGGCTTGCGTGTGCTTTCACCTTGCCGGGGAGGCTGGCAGGCCGCGATATGGGTAACATCGTATGGTAAACGGATTTTACACTTCATCAGATCGACAGGAATAAAATGGATGTTTTTCATAGTTTTAGTTGTTTGGCACGAGATTTGCTGAGTTCCGAACAAGATTACCGTTTGGAGATAATCGGGCGCATATTTGATTTGGAGGGGGCGTTGAATTCATCCTCGATCAATTCGCTTCGAGCCGGAAATAGCGCAGTTGATATGTTGCGTGCCGCCACGCGATTGCCGTTGCGCGATGAGCATGGTGCATACGCACAAATCAGCGATGCAATCCACAGCGCGGAGAGCGCCGAGCCCGCATGCGTGGGGATCGACCTGGAATACTGGGTTTATTCGTTGGCGCTGATTTATACCCATCAGACCGGCTTGATGCCCGCCTTTAGCAATTGCGAGAATGAGACACGGTTTGAGCGTTTCGTGCTGGCGGTGCCGGCACCATCACGTTGTCAGCTCACCCGCAATCGGCTCAAAGCCGCCATTCGGCGTCTGAACCTCAAGAACAATCCCGGCTTTGCAAGGGATCTGGACCTGTTAAACAACAAACTCCAGTTCTAGAAAATGATGCGCCCCTAATTCGTCCCGGCGTAAGCAATTGGAGAATGCTCCACGCTTTGTTTGCTGAAGGGCCAAAAAAGAATGATTGGCGGAGCCAACGGGCGCAAGGCGCCCTTTGAATCAAGTGTTCTCTGGCTTGTTGTAGGAACACTCGCGTTCTGGGCGATTGTCGCTTTTCTGATTGCGAAATTTATCTAGCGCGTCTCCCACGTAGTCTCTGCGCGACGGGTCGACCTCAAGATCCTGGTCCCGGCGTTCTGGAGCGGACGGCGGTCAGCATGTTCAGCATCAATTGCACCGGAAATGCGCGCCTGTTGCGATCCGAAAACGATCGGGCAGGGCGATAATACTCATTCATCTAAATCGTTGGTTTCGGGGCCGTCAGCGATCTATTTCACTACCGCTCGAAAGTGATGAGACGCGTGATGTCCAGGTTGGTTGTGTCCATTTGTCTTGCGGCGTTGACTGGGTTGGGGGGATCCGTCTCACCCGTTGCGGCGCATGGCGCCCGGGTTTTCTCCTTTCCGAACCTGGCCCGTTACAGCCCTGCGGACGCCTCTCAATCGGCGGAAGAATTCATCCAAGGCGAGCTTGCCGCCGGGGCCTCGCTCGGGTCCGCGGAAGACAAACTTCATGCGGCGGGCATGGGCTGCACGGAGGGGGCCAGCCGCGATTCCGCAATATGCCATTATCACGCGTTTGCGGGTGCCGGCGGGGGAGGTTTGGGCGAGATGTGGTGGACCATGTATCTTCAGGCCGACCTCGACGGCCAATTGACCGGCGCCCATTTCGACCAGGCTCGCGTCGCAATGACGCCGAAGATCCGGGCATGTGTTCTGAAATGCCTGCAGTGAGGCATGGTCACCTCGGCCAGCGCGCTATCGCATCGCCGGCTGACGTTTTTGTTTTGACCCTCGATGGGGTTTGTGAAGCGCATGGCCATGGCGTCGGCCCGGACCATGACACAAATCGAAACGCACATTCAGTCGCCGGATGAGGCGACGTAGGCCTTGAAGCCATAACGCTGAAAGATGGCCAAGGCCTTCTGCGAACGGATGAAGGCAAGCCATGCCTGAGCCGCAACGGGATGGGGCGCATCGGCGACCTGGGCGGCGGCATAGACGGCGGTCGTATTCTGCGACGCTGGAATGTCGATCTGGGTGATGGGATGGCCTGCCTGCTCCTGGAATACGGCTTCCGACTGCCAGGTGATGCCGGCATCGGCAACGCCCTGCATAAGGAAAAGCGGCGTCTGGCGATGATGGATATGGGTCAGGATCGTGCTGCCGGCGCTGACCTTTGTCTGATAGACCGCTGAAACGAGCGCGGCGCCGCCCGCCTTGTTCAGGGTGTCCCGGATCTGGCGGGCGATGCCCTCAAAGGCCGGATTGGGCATGGCGAGATGCAATTGCGGCCGCGCTAGGTCGGCAAGCCCGGTGACATGGCCGGGATTGTCCTTCGGCACCATGATGGTCAGCGTGTTCGTGACATAGGGCACGGCAGGGCCGGTCAACAATCCGGCAGCGATCTGCTGGCGTACCGCGCCAAGGCCCGCAAGATAGACATCCGCCTTGGCCGTCCAGGTCATGTTGCCGGATGTGATCGTTCCGCCCGCCTTTATCTGCTGGACAAGCAGTCCCGGCGGAATCGTTTCCCAATAGACCCGGCCCTTGTATTCCGGATGCAGCGTCTCGAAGGCCTGCACCAGGGGCGCCATGGCGAAGAAATAGTTTCCACCGACATAGAGGACCAGTTTGGGGCTGGTGATATCGCCGTGGAAATCGGCAAGGTCATCGACTTCGGGCACCGTGAATTCCAGGCCGCGATCGAGCGCGTCATTGTTGGCGCCATGCTGCCAGGGCGGGAATATCTCGCCCTGGTACTGAGGCGCCCGGACCTGGCCATGCCAGCCGGCATTGTCCTGTGCGGCGGCCGGAAAGGTCGCAAAGCAGGCCGCTGCCAGCAGCAGGTACTTGAGCCCCCGCAAGGTCCGGTCAGCGCGCATAGGCAAACCCCTTGCGCTGGAGTTCGGGCAGCGTGGCGACGGCGCCAGGTGTCAGCACGACACCGGGGATCAGATGATTGGTCAGGTCGGCGGCAATCGTGGCCACATCCGTCCCGCCGAGATTGGGGCCCGTGGCGGCAAGTTTGGTCGCCTGTTCCCAGATGGCGTTGTGACACGACATGAACACCACGCCGCGCCGCTGCAGGGCGGGGATCGAATTGTTCATTGCGGAAAAGATGCCAGTCGGATTCTCATAATCAGCCGGATCGGAAGCGGCCACGGTCTTTTCCTCGATCAGCGTGTTCCTTGCGAATCCACTTCCGGCGAGCTTGGCGAGGCCATATTTGTCCCACATCGCCTGGTCATACAGCGCAAGCTGGGCGGTGCCATGGGTTTCGCAGACGACCAGGAAATCCTTGTGACCGAACGACCATATCTGCACATTGAGGGAATTGCGCATCGCGTTCAGCCATGGGCCGCCGATGTCCGTCACATCCCAGGCCTGCTTGGTGGCGGGTTTGTAGGCCAACACCTCGTCCAGCGCCTCGCTGTCCCACTGGCTCCTGTCGTTGAGGATCATGGGTACGGTCTTGAAATCGCGCCGGCGCGGCGCGCGGGCCAGACGCGCCGTCAGGTCGGCCAGCGAGCTGGCGCCATTGGGCACGAGATCGGCGGCGGGTTCGGCCATGGCTGGTGCGCTGGCCATCATCGCTGCACCCAGGAGTGCTGCTCCACTGAACAATTCGCGTCTTTGCGTAAGTGCGGGCATTGTCGTTCTCCTTTCAGGGTTTTGTGGCCGAACCGGATTTATGCGCGGCATCGGCATCGCGGATCGGTTTGAAGGGGCCGAATTTGTGCTGGGCGGCCGGGAGCGTGTCGGCATAGGGGCCGTAGGACGCATCGACAGGCTTTTCCACGCGGTTGGGGAAGTCTTTATCCAAATTGGCCCGATGAGGCCTGGGCTTGGATTCGAGATAGGCGGCCACATCCCAGGCATCCTGGGGGGAGAGTGCGGGATTTTTCCAGGTCGCGCCGAACGGCATGTTGCTGTGAATGAAGTTCGCCGCCGAAATCAGTCGCGCCATTCCGGCCCCGTCATTGAAGCTGTCGAGCCCCCACAGGGGCGGGAAGGTGTACCCCTGTCCATCGCCAATTTTTCCGCTGCGCTGGCCCATGCCATTGGCGCCATGACAGGCCGCGCATGAGCTGGCGTAAATTGCGCTTCCGTGCTGCGGGTCGGCCGCGCGGGTCAGTTCGGGCATGGTTCCCGAGCCGCGGCCCACCGTCTTTGCGCCGACCGGGATGCCGGTGGAGAGGAATTTCATGTAGGCCACCATCGCCGTCATTTCCCTGCTTTCCAGCGGCAACGGTTTTCCGTTCATGCTGCGCGTCATGCAGCCATTGATCCGATCCTCGATGGTGCCGACGCTTCCGGACCTGGCGCGATAGTTCGGAAAATCCGCGAAGACCCCCTGAAAGGGCAGGCCGAACTGCTTCGTGCCGGCGTCCATATGGCAGCTTTGGCAGTTGAGATTGTTCCCGGCGAAACGATGGCTGGCGTCTTTCGCCTCCGGGCCGATCAGCGACGTCGTTTTGCTGACCAGATCGTGGCCATAGCGAACCGTGCGCCCCCAATCGTCATCGGGCAGTTTGCTGATATCGGGTACGGACCATTGCGGTGTCGCCGGAAGCGGCGCGGCAAAAGCCGAATGCGTCGCCAGAGTAAGGGCCAGGGCAATAATGCAGCAGCGCATGGACGGGTCTCCTGTCCGCGTCAAGGTCGTGGCAACCGCAGGATAAATCCAACGCAATTTGCCGATGGCATTCATCGGCAAAACCGATCGGTTGAACCTGTCGGAGGAGACTTGGGGCTGGATCATGATAACCGCGGCGACAATGAGGCGGTCCCCACGCTGGGTAGTTTGCTTAGTCTAGTGCGGCTTTCGCAGCGGTATGCTCGAGTCGCTGGTGGGTTGAGTCGGGCCAGGCTAAGACCCGGTGGCATCGGCCCCAGCCCTTGCGCCGGGTCTTTCCTTGTGGCCTGCGGTTGCCATCGTCCAGGCATTTTCCACGCTCACGGGTTTGGCCAGCATCGGCCGGCCGGTTTCGCGCCAAAACGATTCCGGCGTCGCAATGCAAATGCGGAAGGCCGCGTTTTTGGCGCGGCCTTCCGGCGCAACGTCTTTTGCTGCGCGCCCGATCAGTCGATGCCGGGCATGCCCATATGAGATCTTTCCACGTAAGCGCTTTGCAGCTTGTCGCCCGGGCCGGGGGTGAGCCGCACGGTCCAGACATTCTCTCCCAGGCCGCCTTCGGCGGGCCGTGCCAATATCGAATATTCGCACTGGACGACGGCTGAAGGGGCGGTGGGCGTGTCGCAGGCCGCGCGCGCCCCCTCGACCTTTGCGATTGCTTCGCTCATCGGTATTCCCTGGGGCAGCTCACTGGCGACGAATGCTTTCGCGGCCTCAAACCCTTCCCGCTGGTTGGGATGAAATTCGGCATCCTGAAAGGTGAAATGATCGGGCGGTGCGGCAATTGCCTCACTCATCAAGCATATCAAAGCAGTGCCTGCGATGGCGGTCAGTTTGGCAGTACGGGACATCCTTGGGCTCCATTGGTCCGTTGACATCCCCCCTTGAGCGGACACTAGCCGCCGGATGTCTGCCGAACAAAATAGAGGCAATGAAAATTCGCTCAGGGACGTTGCGGCCGCAGGTCGCATGGCGCGCGGCCCGCTCGCCACAAGCGCGAGCGTGCTGGTGGCGCGGTCAGATCCCCTTCGAATATGGTCTTGCCGTCAGGCGCGAAAGAATCCGAAAAAGCCGGGAGAGCTTTCATGACGGTGGAGGAGGCGAGGCGCAGCTTCTCCGTCCCGACGCGGGCGGGTTCAGTCGCCGCCGGCGTGATCGGGCTGATAGTAATGCAGGCTTGGCGGCCTGGGCGTGATGGCGAGCCGCGTGCCGTAGCCCGTGCCGGATGCGAGAGCCCTGTGCCAGCGTTCTTCCGGTGCGAAGACGATGTCGCCGACATCGGCGGTGATCAGCGGCTCGCCCTCGATCAGGAACTGTTCCTGGCCTTCCATCACCAGCCAGAATTCGGCGAAATTCTCGTGGAAGTGGCCGAAGTCCGTGTCGGGCGGTGTGGGGACCGCCTTGGTGCGGATGATATTGGCCCAGGTGTGGTCGTCCTTGACCACGCCGCCACCCTTGCCGTTCGCCGCGACAATGTCCTTTTCGAAATCGACGAAAGGCTTGTTGGTGTCATCATATTTGCCGCGGCCGGAATAGACCGCCTGGATGAACTTGATGCCCTTGGCCGCTTCCGGCGTTTCGCTGACCGGATAGCTGGGCGTTTCGCCGGAGGGGTGTACCTCAAACCGCAGGGACGGTTCGTCGCCGACCGTCTCGATGCTGTAGGGCACGCGGTAGGGCACCTGAACCAGGAAGCCCTTGGTGGCGATGAAAGGCTCGACGCCGTCGATGGTCACCTTCATCTGGCCGGACATCACCACCCAATAGACGCGGTCATCGGCCCAGAACAGGGTCTTGGTCTTCTTGCCCGCTCCCATGGAGATGTACTGGCCGATGAAATCGCGGGTCAGTACCTGGGTCTCGCTCCAGTCGGTCTTGCCGCGGTGACGGGCGAGAATGTCCGCGAATTTCCGCAGCGGCTTGTTCGGCGCGATATAGGGCGCGGGCTTGACCGGCTTTGGCGCCCAGGCCGTGAGCGGCGCGGCGTGCCCCAATTGCGCAGCCGACGCCGCGAGAAGAACTGCGCCAGCCAATAATCCGTGTAAACCTCGCATGACATCCCCTGTTGTTATGACGGCATTGTTGTGGCGGCTGGTGATCTTTTGGATCATCGGGCGCCGCTAGTTTATCTGTTCGACCTTATATTCATCGGAAGCGCCCCCAACTCTCAGGTTGAAGCTTCGAAGCGCGCCATGGGTGATTTTCACTGTGTAACGAGATGCCGGTTTCGTCCAGTGGGCAATACTGGTGTCTCCCGACAGTTGCCGCCAGGTCTGTCCGTTCGCCAGCACCACCGTGAAGGCGCCGTAGCGATTGAAACTGTAGGACGCCATTTGGGAGGCGAGGGGGAACCTTGCAGCAGCAGGCAGCCTTGCCGGCGCATCGGTTGCGGGCAGAGGCCGAACCTGCGGCGCGGGTGAAAGTCCCAGTTGCGCCCTGACGGATTGTGCCGCTGCGTAATAGCAATCCAGCCATTGCCGGTCCTGACCGACATCATTGCAGCGAAGCACTTCGCTTGTCGTTTGATAGCGCGGATTTGGATCGCCCGATTGCGCGCTGGCTGGAGGATTTGCAACGAGTCGCTCTTGCGTCGCAGGAACAGATGGCAGGCGAAGTGTGTCTCGCATCGGTTGTGCCGCGCCGTAGAAGCAATCCAGCCAGATTCGCGTGTCGCCGATCACGGCGCAGCGGAACATGCCGGCGATGACTTCGTCGCGCGGTCCGATTGCGGAGGCTGGCGATGCGCAAAACAGCGGCATACAGAATACAGCCGTTATGGCGCCCCTTAACAAGTGAGTCGCCAGCATCCTGATGCGGTGCGTGGTGAACCGTTTGAATCGATGCCGCATCGCGCTCTCACTCTTGTTAAAGTTCGTACACTGTTCTTCTAGCGCGCCGCGCGAAGCAGGCATATGCTCGCGGCAACAACATGTAGCTTAACCAGCACATAAACCTAGGGGAACCCCATGAAGAGCCTACACGGCCAGCTTAAGGCTGGCGGTTCGACTTTTGCTATCGTCACGGCATCATTCTTCTTCGCGTCTCTGGCTCATGCCCAACCGGCGGCATCGGGCGACGATGCCGTCGAGCAGGTGACCGTCACGGGCACCAGCATCAAGGGCCTTGCCCCCATCGGGTCGAACCTGATCACGGTCGATCAGCAGGCCATTACGGATGTGGGAGCGGTCACGGTCAGTGAGGTGCTGGCGAATGTGCCTGCCATCACCGGCATGGGAAACAGCGGTCGCGGTTCCAACGGCAATGGCGGCGCGGGTGCTTCGGTTTACATTCACCAGATCGGCGCCAGCGCGCAGAACAGCACGCTTGTCCTGATGGACGGTCACCGTCTTCCCGTCGCCGGTTCCGGCAACGGCAATCCGGTCGTCGATCCCAACATCATTCCCCAGAACATGCTGGAGCGCGTCGAGGTTCTCGCCGACGGCGCATCGTCCGTCTATGGCTCCGACGCGGTGTCGGGCGTGGTGAACTTCATCACCCGCCAGAAATTCGACGGCCTTGAGTTTCGCTACCAGGCGCAGCTTGAGCATGGCGCCTCACTGGGCCAGCTCGGCAGCATCCTGGCCGGTCAGAGCTGGGACAAGGGCGGCTTTATCGCGGCCTATTCCTACAGCTTCGAGGGCGATATCCACGACACTTCCATTCCGCAGACCAATCCTCTGATCCAGCCGCAGCGCGCCCTTGCCGCCGGTCTCACCGGCAAGACGGGCGGCTCGACCTCCCAGGGCAATTTCTTCTGCAGTCCGGCAACCGTGCAGCCGAACGGTTCGGGCAACATATTCCTGAGCCCGCAGGGCACGACGAGTGTCGCCAATTCGGTGGCGAACGCGCCCTGCGCCCAATGGCAGTATGGCGATTATCTGCCGTCCGAAACGCGCCAGAATGCGATGATCAAGATCACCCAGGATCTGGGCAGTTCCGTCACGTTGAATGCCGATGGCCTGTGGGAGACGCGGCGCGCTGTCTCCGAGATCCCCAGAGGTACGCTGCAGGCGACTGTGTTTGGGCCCGGCGCCACCAACATCGCCGCCGGCCAGATCAACCCCTTTTACACCAATCCGCCCGGGATTACCGCGACCAAGCAGACCATCCGCTACGACTTCGACCAGTTGCTGGGCCCGGGCGCCTGGTCCGGTTATGGCGACGACGAGATGGTCGGTGATGCCAAGCTGACCTGGAACGTCAATGACAACTGGACGGTGGACCTTCTGGCGTCCGCAGGCCGGTCGGACAGTTTTGTTGGGCAGAACCATGGCACGGTCAATCAGGGCATGGCGACGCTGGACCTGAACGGCACCAACCAGTCCGGCGGTACCCTGCCCACCGGAACGAGCCTCAGCTCCACCTCGATCCCGGGCCTTCAATCGTCGGTTCAGCAGCTGCCGCTCACGCCCGCCAACGCGCTGGACGTCTGGAATCCGGCCGCCACCAATCGCACATCCGCGGCCACGCTGGCGGCGCTTGTGGCGCCGCAGGCCAGCAACAACCTGAACCATGGCGTGAATTCCTACGAGCAGTTCCGCGCCACCGTCAACGGCACGCTCTTCACATGGGACGGCGGACCGGTGAAGATCGCCGGGGGCGTGGAGCAGTTCAACAGCCAGCTCTACAATTATGTCCTCAATCCGCAGAATGCGGGGCCATCCTCGGTAAGCTCCAACTTCCTGCAGTTCAATTTCGGTCGCGTGGTCACTTCGGAGTTCGGGGAGGTGGATATCCCCCTGGTTGGCCCCAGCATGAGCGTCCCCTTTGTCACCAAGTTCGAGCTGGACGCTTCGGTCCGTCACGACGCCTACAGCGACGTGGGAACGACGACCAACCCAAAGGTATCCTTCAACTGGGATACGATCGACGGCCTGCGTCTCAAAGGCAGCTGGTCGACTTCGTTCGTGGCTGTTGCGCTGGAACATGACATTTCCAACGGCCAGGTCGCCAATGCCAGCGTCACCTCGGGCACGCCCGGCGTACTGCCGGTGGCGCTATTCCCCGGCGTGACCCAGCTTGGCATTCCGGGATGCACGGCCGCTTCCTCGACGTGCGATACAAGCACGCTTCAAGGCCTGAACAGCAGCGGTAACACCAAGAACCTCACGCCGGAAAGGGGCCATGGCTGGACCCTGGGCTTCGAATATGCGCCTTCATTCCTGCCGGGCTTCGATACCGCCTTGACCTACTGGCATGTGACCTATCTGGGGGGCGCGACGGCCGCCACGGCACAGATCGATGCCTTCAATCCGGCGCTCAACAACCGCATCACGGTTCTGTCGCCCAATGTCACCGGCAATGGCACGGCTTGCGCCACCCAGGCTGAAATCGCGGCCTTCATCGGCACCGCGCCGGTCAACACCGTCATCCCGGGCTGCGTCTCGACCTTCACCAATACGGCCACCGACAATCTGATCAACTTCTGGGCGTCGGGCATCGATCTGACGGTTGGATACCATTTCGACTCCGGCTTCGGCACCGTTGCGCTTGACGACACTCTCAGCCAGTCCACGCAATTCCTGCAGGGTTTCGGGCATAACCCGCCGCCCTCCCAGTATCGTTTCGATGTCGCCAACACTGTTGGCCTGAACACGACATTCCCCAATGTTGGCACGCAGATGCGCGGACATATCGGCTGGGCGCTCGACGACTATGTCGCCGACATCTATGTGAACTATGTCGGCCCCTATACGAATGTAAGCAGCACTGCCACCACGGCCATCGGTTCCACCATCAATAATGTCTACAACGGCACGGGCGGCGATCCCGTCGGGGCCTGGACCACGGTGGACCTGCATCTGGGCTACACCTTCGATACCGGCTATCTGGGAAGCGACAATGTCTCGCTGACGGTGCGAAACCTGTTCAATACCTATCCGCCTTTCTTCAACGGCACGCAGGGATCGAACGGAACCACCACCTACGGCTTCGATGCCTATACCAGCAATCCCATCGGCCGGATCATCGAACTGGGCTTCACCGCCAAAATGTGAGGATCCGCCGTCGTCATGCGGGACGGGCACGCGAGGCGCGTGCCCGTCCCGTGCGGGCCGAGCGGCGGATCAATAGCCGGTGCGGCCGTAATAGGGCGTCGGCACGACTTCCGGCAGGAATTCCGGTTTCACACCCAGAAGCCGGAATACCGGTTCGGCTGTCGCGGTGATCCGCGTCGGTTCGACGTCCACCAGAACATATTCGATGCGGCGGCCGTCGGCGCTGTTTGAATAGGTCGCCAGCGCACCGATGGCCGTGAACAAGGCTTTCAACCTCGCCTCGAACTGCGGATCGCTCACAACGGCATTTTCCGCCGGCGCCGGGATGGGAATCTTCATGAGAAAGCGCATGCCACCAGCCTAGCCGTCAGGATGGTCGAGAAATTGCCGGGCCAGCTGTTCAAGCTGCCGCGGGTCCGCCAGAAGTGCGCGCAAGCCGTTCGCCAGTTCCGGCAGGATATCGGCCTTCGCCGCCGCGGACGCACAGCCGCCGACGCCGGTTACCGTCCCACGCCACTCAGGCGAGGACGACAATTGCCGCCGCAATCCGGTCACAAGCAGATCGATCCACATCGACGGACTGTATGACAGGTTCAGGGACCAGCTGACGGGGCCCGCCAGCGTGGCGTGGATCGTGCCACGCGGCACATAGAGCAGCGAACCCGGTTGCAGCTCCACCTGTCGGTCGGGCTGCCGCAGCGAAGCGGGAAGCAGCGACGCCAGCACGGCCGAAACAGTCTGACCCAGGACATATCCATCCGGCGGGGCCGTCACCGCGGGCACCTCATCCACCATCCACGCCTTGGTCCCGGTCAGCTGGATGGTGAAATTCTCATTCTTGTCGAAATGCGCCGCCGCGCCGCCACCCGCCGGCGTGAGGAACAGGCTGGCGATCAGTTTTTGCCGGGGCGCGCCCAGGAAGTCCGCGACCGCGGCGGTGAGGGTGTCGAGGGACACATTGACGAAATAAAGCGTCGCGCCGATGTCAAAGAGCTGCTCCGCATTGGAGGCGTCAACCGGTATGACGCTGTGGGCGACGAATTCGTTGGCAATCCAGGCGCGCGTGCCTTCACGGGCCATGCCGCAGAAACGGCTTATGTCCAGCGGGCCAACCGCTTCAAGCAATTGCGCGAAGACCTCGGGCGTCAACCTGCTCGCCAGCGTGCGCTTCTGCCAATAATCATCGAAAAACCGGTCCGCGCCGACATCCGCCAGCATGCGGCCCAGATCGGGCGGAGTGGCCGATGGTTCAGTCACGCTTGCCGCCCTGCGATTGTCTTCGTCCGAAGAGGAGGGTGACATTGATGCGGCGATTTTCATATCCGGGCTTGAAGTGGATGGTGTCGGTCTCGTGGAAGAGATCGGAATCGAAGATCACCGCCCGGTTGGCGCGATAGGGAATGCTGACGGGCCTGGCATCCTTCTCCTTCAGGAAGGCGGCGATGTCTTCTCTCGCGGCATTGTATCTGGCGAAGTCCCAGTCCAGCGGCGCGGCCTTATCCCACACCACCAGTCCGCCACGCTCCGGGTTCAGGTTGGCCTCGTCGGGGGTGATCCAGAAATTGACATTCACCGCCGCGAAATCGGCATGCTTGCGGATTCCGGCAAGGGCGCTGTCATACTTGAAAGCCCAGAAATGCAGGAGCGGATGATCCTCAATGATCGCCGGATAGGTGGCGCGAAGCTCCTCGGCGATCTGGGCCAGGAGAGGCGGGGCAAAACCATGTTCGGGAAAGGCCCCCAGATATCCCCCGTCATAGACCTGGCGCCAGACGGTGGATTCCAGGCAGAAGCGGCGCAACTTCACCAGCGCGTCGGGGGTCAGGAGATCGTCAATCACCACGATCTGGGGCTTGGCGCTTTTCCATAAGGCGCTGATTTCGGCGACGCGGTTGTGTGGATTGACCGCGGGTCCGGCCATGCGTCCGCCATCGCCCAAATGGAAGACGTGCGTCTCCTGTCCCAGCCAGGCCCGCTGTTCCTCATCGTGACGCAGCTTGTGAGGAGAGAATGCGGCGTTCGGATCGGCCCCCGCCGTGCCATAACGGCGGCGCGCAAGGTCGTTGAAGATCTCGAAGCCTTCTGAAATGCGGCCGCTTTCGCACAAGACCACGCCAAGGTGCTGGCCCGCTTCCAGAAAGGACGGCCTGAGCGCGATGGCTTTGCGGAACGAGGCTTCTGCCTCCCGCAAATGTCCCTGCTTTTGCAAAATGAGTCCCACATTGTTGTAGGATTCCGCCTGGTTCGGCTGCAGCGCAAGCGCCTGACGGCAGCTATTTTGCGCTTCTGCAAGCCTGCCCTGTTGCCCCAGAACGGCGCCGAGATTGCTGTGGGCCTGGGCATATTGGGGCCTGATGGACAAGGCGCGCCGCAGATGGCTTTCCGCTTCCTGAAGACGGCCCTGTTGCAGCAGCATGTAACCAAGATTGTTGTACGGCTCGGCGAAGTCCGGCTTGTGCGCGATGGCGTCGCGATAGGCGTCCATGGCTTCCGCGGATCGTCCCTGGCGGAAAAGCGCATTGCCCAGACTGTTATGGCCTTCCGCATAATCCGGCTTTGCGGCCAGCGCACGTCCATAAGACGAGATCGCTTCGTCGAGCCGGCCCTGGGCCGCCAGGATATCGCCCAGATAGCAACATCCCCTGGCATGGTCCGGCTGCAGCGCCAGGCCCTGACGGCATGACAGAGCCGCCGCCGCAAGATCGCCGCGCATCATCAGCAGGACGCCCAGATTGACATGGACATCGGCCGAGTCCGGACAGGCCGCCAAGACGCGCCGGTAAAGCGCTTCCGCTTCCGGCAATCTGCCGGCTTGATGATGGCGAATGGCCTGGTGCAAGAGCGCCTCGGGCGCGGGTTCCTGAAGATGGTTCATCGCCTAGCCCGTCCTGCCGCCCTGCGATTGTCTTCGTCCGAAGAGGAGGGTGACATTGATGCGGCGTTTTTCATATCCGGGCTTGAAGTGGATGGTGTCGGTCTCGTGGAAGAGATCGGAATCGAAGATCACCGCCCGGTTGGCGCGATAGGGAATGCTGACGGGCCTGGCATTCTTCTCCTTCAGGAAGGCGGTGATGTCCTCTTCCGCCGCATTGTATCTGGCGAAGTCCCAATCCAGCGGCGCGGCCGCATCCCACACCACCAGTCCGCCATGCTCCGGGTCCAGGTTGGCCTCATCGGGCGTGATCCAGAAATTGACATTCACCGCCGCGAAATCGGCATGCTTCCTGATGCCATGCAAGGCGCTATCATACTTGAAGGCCCAGAAATGTAGGAGTGGATGGTCCTCGATGATCGCCGGATAGATGGCGCGAAGCTCTTCGGCGATCTGGGCCAGGAGAGGAGGGGCAAAGCCATGTTCTGGAAAGGCCCCCAGATATCCCCCGTCATAGACCTGGCGCCAGACAGTGGCATCCATGCAGAAGCGGCGCAGCTTCGCCAGCGCGTCTGGAGTCAGCAGATCGTCTATCACCACGATCTGGGGGTGAGCACTTTTCCATAAGGCGCTGATTTCGGCAATGCGATTGTGTGGATTGACCGCGGGTCCGGCCATGCGTCCGCCATCGCCCGGATGGAAGACGTGCGTCTCCTGTCCCAGCCAGGCCTGCTGCTCCTCATCGTGACGCAGCTTGTGGTCCGGAACGGCGGCCGGTTCCGGCTCTTTCTCCCGCGTCTTTTCGGCATAACGGCAAAACAGCGAGAAGGCCTCATCCAGCCGGCCTTGTTCTTCCAGCACCGTCGCAAGCCGCTTGTAGCTTTCGAGATGGTCCGGGGCGATCCGGATGGCCTCGCGATATTCCGCTTCGGCCTGGGTCAGCTGGCCCAGTTCCCGCAATGCGTTGCCCAAGGCGCCATGCGCGTCGGGCAGGGAAGGGGCCAGCCGGACGGCCTGTCGCGCCAGGACCTCGGCTTCTACATACTGTCCAATGTCGTACAGATGAGAAGACAGGTTCAGATGCGCGTCGGCATAGGCGGGCGCAAGCCGGATCGCCGCCTCGAACGCCTGTCTTGCTTCCGGCGCCTTGTGCTCCTGCTTCAGTGCGTTGCCGAGATTGTTGTACGCCTCCGCATAGTTGGGATTTGCGGCGATCGCCTGATGGAAGGCCAATCGCGCGTCTGCCATGCGGCCCTGCTGGAGCAGACACAGGCCCAGATTGTTGTGGGCCTGGGCGAAATCCGGCCTCTGCCGGATGGCCTGGCGATAGGAGGATGTGGCCCTGTCCACATCGCCCGACAGCTTCAGGGCATTGCCCATATTGTTGTGAGCTTCCGGATAGTCCGGCTGGAGCGCAAGCGCCCGCGCATAGCTTTGCACCGCCTCTTGGTAGCGGCTCTGAAAGCACAGCACATCCGCCAGACGGGAATGGGCCTTGGCCAGCTTCGGGTCCGCCGCCAAAGCCTGGCGCAAGGAAGCTTCGGCCTCGCGATATTTTCCAAGGCCCAATTGTGCAAGGGCGCAATTGACATGGACTTCGGCCAGATCAGGCCGCCAGGCCAATAGTTCGCGATAGGCCTGTTCCGCTTCAGCCAGTCGCCGGGCCTTGTGCAGTTCGATGGCACGTCTGAGTTGCGCATCCAGCACGTTGGATTGGCCGGCCATCAGGTCCCCTTTTTTTCTGGCAGTCTAGTGGCCTGCTGCGCCAAGGCAATGCTGCGGGAGCCGGCGCTTTCCGGCGTGCGATCCGATTCAACCGCAGGTGGACGCAGATGCAGCATGGCGCCGGGACCCGGCACGAAACAAGGTCAGACCGTCTCAACACTGCGAAGTGCCGCCGCTTCAGGGCGAAGATTGGGAATTTCCAAAGTTTCGGCTCTGAATTGTCACAAATTATGGCGCGCAACTCTTCTACACATCCCCGTCCCATTGAACAGGCACCACACGGAAAATGGTCAGAACATTGATCGTCGAGGACGATGCGCAAACCGCGCTCTATTTAACCCAGGGGCTGAGCCGGAACGGACACACCATCTATTGGGCGCCAACGGGCGGAGACGGTTTCGTGCAGGCGCGCAGTGGCGATTATGACTTGATCATCGCCGATCGCATGCTGCCGGGCATGGATGGTCTCACGCTCATCCGCAGGCTGCGCGACGTCAATATTCAGACGCCCGTGCTGTTTCTGACGAACATGGGCGAACTGGATGCGCGGGTCGAGGGGCTGGAGGCTGGCGGAGACGATTACATTACCAAGCCTTTTGCCATGCCGGAACTGCTGGCGCGTACCAATGCCCTGGTTCGACGGGCGGCGCTCAACGGCGCCAACAACAGCCATACGATCCTGCGCATAAGTTCCCTGGAAATGAATCTTCTGACGCGAACAGTCACGCGCGAAGGAACGAAGATCGATCTGCAGGCGCAGGAGTTCAAGCTTCTGCAGTATCTGATGGAACATCATGGCCGCGTCGTGACCCGCACCATGTTGCTGGAGAATGTCTGGGGCCTGGAATTCGTGCCGGGAACAACAGTGGTCGAATCGCATGTAAGCCGCCTGCGGTCGAAAATCGACAAGGGCTACGACATGACGCTGATTCATACGGTTCGGGGAGCCGGCTATGTCCTTCGTGCAGGCTAGGCTGTTCCAGACTGAGAGCTTTCGTCTGGCCGCGATCTATGCAGGCCTCTTTTTCGGCTCCATGGCGGTGCTTCTGGTCATCATCTACCTGGTTGTCAGCCAGGCCTTTGAAGCCAGCCTGCTTCGTGCCGCAAGCGACGACCTCAATGCCATCCGCACGGCCTACAATTACGCGGACGGGCCCAAAAGGCGCGGGCCTTTGGAAGCGACGGAATTGCACGAAGCCACGGAGATGATCGAAGACCGCTTGCTCGCGAAAGATGACGGCGACCTGTTCCTTTTGCTGAAGAACGGCAAGAAGGTCGCCGGCAACCTGCCAGCCATGAAGCCGGTTGCTGGGGTGCAACGCTTTGCCTACTCCGCAGGAGGCGCCGCGACGCAACGCATGCTGCTGGGCAAGGGGGAACTGTTTCGCGATGGCGCCTATGCGTTTGTCGGCCGCAATCTGGATTCGCTGGAAGAGGCCAGGGAGCAGGTTCTCACCGCCTTCGCAATTGTGCTGGGCACAAGCCTCGTCCTGGCGGCCATCGGCGGCATCGTCTTGAGCCGCACCTTTGTGCAGCGGCTGGACGCGATTACCGCGACCTGCCGCAGCATCATGTCAGGTCGCCTCCAGGACCGGATTCCGGCAAAGGGAACCCGCAACGAACTGGATCAGCTGGCGGCATCCATCAATGCGATGCTCGATCGCATCGAGGCTCTGATGGAAAGCCTGAAGCAGGTCACCAACGACATCGCGCACGACTTGCGTACGCCGCTGGCGCATCTGCGATATCTGCTGGAAGGCGTTCGCGCCGAGGGAACGTGTGTCCAGGATTATGAAATCGCCGTCGATCGCGCCATAGAAGAGAGCGATACGCTTCTGGCGGTGTTTTCGGCGCTGTTGCGAATTGCCCAGGTCGAGGCCGGGGCCCGGCAGGCGGGCATGCAGGACGTCGACTTCGCCTCCCTGATGGACAGGGTGGCTTGCCTTTACCGGCCGTTGATGGAAGACACGCTCCACCCCTTTGCGGCGCGGATCGAGGATGACCTGAGACTGCGCGGCGATCCCCAGCTTCTGATCCAGCTGTTTTCCAATCTTCTCGACAACGCGATCCGTCATACGCCGGACGGCGCTGGAATCCTTCTATGCGCGCACAAGACCGAAGCCGGCATCGCTGTCAGCGTCGAAGATCGTGGAGAGGGCATCCCGCCGGAAGATCGTTCCAGGGTGTTTCGCCGTTTCTTTCGCCGCGAGAAAAGCCGCACCATGCCTGGCAGCGGATTGGGTCTGGCGCTTGTCGCCGCCGTTGTCGAATTGCATGCCGGAACAATACGCCTGGAAGACAATATGCCCGGGCTGCGTGCCGTGGTGACATTTCCCGCCGCGGCCTGATTGCGCGCCTGACTGTTTCATTCGCCGCGCACAAGTTCCCTGCATATTGCCAACCTTGGGAGTTGGTAAAGTTATTTTTAGCATCTGTCATCGAACAGACACCCAGCGGTGACCGATGCGCCCGATGGATACCGGCGGTACGCGGCGATAGCGCGATGCTTTTCGTCCGGCCATTGCGTGTTTCAGATCGGGACAAAATTCCATGGCATCTTCGAATGTGCGTAAGCGGCTGCTCTGCTCCAGCGCGGCCCTCTTCAGTCTGCTGGTCGCGTTCGATACGGCGCGCGCTGATTCCACCGGCAATGGTGTCGAATCCGTTGTTGTCACGGGCGTTAACGCGGCCGCGTCGGAGAAGAAGGACGCGCCGAATGTCATCGACGTGCAGTCCATGCAGGAAATTCGCGCCCTGCCGGATGTGAGTGCGGCAGAAGCCCTGGAACGCATTCCCGGCGTGTCGATGGAATCCGACAGCGGCGAAGGCCGGTTTGTGAACATTCGGGGCATGGACGCCGATTTGAACGGCACAACCTATGACGGCGTGCACCTGACGGCCTCCAATCAGGCTTCTCCCCAGGGCGGTGGGCGTGCCATCGCATTCGACGCCTTTCCGGCCGGCATTCTCGGTGGTCTTCAGGTCGTGAAGTCCCTGACGCCTGAAATGGACGCCGAGGGCCTGGGTGGCGTGGTCAACATCCTTCCGCGCTCGATTCCGGTGGGCAAGAGCACCGTCCTGGAAGGCACCTTGGGAACCGGCATCGAGCCGCTGCGCGGCACGCCCGTCTGGCAGGCCGACGTCACCGCCGGAACCCGTTTCGGGCTTAGCCAGGGCGACGACCGTTTCAGCATCATCGGTTCCTACTCGATCTATGACGACCAGCGCGGCATCGACGATGTCGAGGAGGATTATCAAAACGACCCGACGCTGCCGCCCAAGACCTATGCCGACCTGCAAAACCGCTATTACAAATATCACCGCACCCGCCAGGGCTTCGGCGGCGGCCTGACGTTCGACCTCAATGACGATACGGCCCTGTTCATCCGCGGCCTGCATGCGGGATATACCGAGCTCGCCTTCAAGCACCGTCTCCAGCTCAACGGCCTGGGCAGCAATATCACCAACATCTCCCCGGATGGGACGATTTCGGTGAGCGCGGCGAATGCCCTCATCAATCTCACCGATTCCCAGGAAACGGTCGGAAACGACCTGATCGAGTTTGGCGGCCGCACCCTCATCGCCAGTCTGGTCACGGCCGACGCGCAAGGTTCCTGGACGCGGGGCACCGACAAGTTCGGCCGGGGCGACAGCATCAATTTCAAGGACCCCAATGCGATTGCCCTGAACTATAACAACAGCAATGCCGCTTACCCCAGCTACCAGACCACGGACGGGACGGCACTGAACAACCCGGCGAACTATACGAACTTCAGCGGTAACAACAGTCTGAGCGCGCATATCGATACGGAATGGGCCGGAAAAGCGAATTTTTCCGCCCCGCTGAGCTTTTTCGACGATAGCGGCGTGCTGAAGTTCGGTGGCAGCATCCGCCAGCGCGAGCGTACGGCCACCGCTTCATCCGCCGATTTCAACAATAACAGCGCCGGCTATTCGGCGTTCTCTGGCGGCGCGAACCGCATCTACTATAACGGCCATTACAATATCGGACCGAGCCCCAACTATTCGGCGCTCGCCGCGCTGCCGCAGGGTGCGCAGGTGGTCGATCCGACGGCATATGAGGACGACAGTGAGAATGTCTATGCCGGTTACGCCCAATACAGCGCCACCTTTGGAATGATCGACGCTACAGGCGGTCTCAGGGTTGAAAACACGCAGGCCACCTATCGGGCCAATATTCAAGATGCCAGCACCGGCACGATCACGCCCAATACCGCCAAGCGCGACTACACCAACCTGTTTCCCGACTTGAACCTGAAATATGCGGTGACGGACGATTTCATCCTGCACGCCGCCTATTCGACGGCCATCGCCCGGCCTGGATTCAACCAGATATCCGCCGCCAAGAATGTGGATGTGGTCAATGATGTGGTGAGCCAGGGCAACCCGGACCTCAAGCCCACGACCGCCAACTCCTTTGACCTGTCGGCGGAATACTATCTGCCCGAAGGCGGCATTGCCTCGGTCGGGCTGTTCTACAAGGACTTTTCGGACTACATCATTCCGACGGTGCAGCGGGGTGTCACCAACTATCCCGATCCGCGGCTGACCGGGGTTCCCGTGGAAGTCGACAGCTTCCAGAATATCGGCAGCGCGAAGGTGCAAGGCGTGGAGTTCAACTATCGCCAGAAGTTCGAATTCCTGCCGGAGCCTCTCTATGGCCTGGGCTTTGAAGGTAACGTGACGTTCGTCGGTTCAAGTGGCGAGATCCGCACGGGTGAAAAGCATACGCTGCCGCAAACCTCGCCAATCAATTACAATGCGGGCCTGTTCTACGAACAGGGGCCGTTCAATCTGCGCATCGCGGCGTCCTATGTCTCACGCAATCTCTGGTCGGTCGGGGGCTCGGACGCCAGCGACCTTTATTCGCAAGGCCGTTTCCGTCTGGATTTCGGCGGCAGCTACGCCGTCACCGACGCGATCTCCTATTATTTCGACGTCAAGGACATCTCCAACACCAAGCTGGAATTCACCCAGACTCCCGACAAGAACTATCCGGTTCAGCGCGAATTCTACGGTCCGACCTATCTGGCCGGCATCCGCATCAATCTCGACAAGTGAGGGGCGGGCATGCGCATGAATTCCGTGATTTCCAGCGCGCTGCTGGGATTGTGCTTTGCCACGGCGGCGCAGGCCGCCGTGGTCCCGCGCTACGATCATGTCTTTGTCATCCTGGAGGAGAACCGGTCCGTCGATGAGATCATCGGCGGTCCGGACACGCCGGAACTGACCCGGCTGGCGAAAACCTATGGTCTTGCCAGCAATTTCTTCGCCATCCGCCATCCCAGCGAGCCGAACTATGTCGTTCTGGTTGGCGGGGACACGTTTGGCATCCGTGATGACGATGCCTTCTATTGTGCTCCGGGCAAAACAGATCCGGGATGCCCGAGTTCCAGCCGCCCGGGATATGTCGACCACACGGTAGCGGGCGACAATCTGACTTCGCAGTTGAACAAGGCGGGGCTGAGCTGGAAGGGGTATTTTGAAAGCCTGCCCGAGCCGGGATGGCTCGCCTATCGCGCGCCGTCGCCGGAAGCGCCGGTCGCCGGCCAGCCGGACGCCCTGTATGCCGTCAAGCATAACGGCTTCATGACCTTCAAGAGCGTGCAGGACGATCCGGCCCGCGCCAGCAAGATCGTCGGCTTCGATGCCCTGGAACATGATATCGCGGCGGGAACACTGCCGAACTTCGCGCACATCGTTCCCAATCAATGCGATGACATGCATGGGCTGAGAGGTCACGACGTGCCGCAGGACTGCCTAAGCAAAAACAAGGGACTGCTGGCGCGGGCAGACACCATGGCCGGCAAGATTGTGACTGAGATCATGCAATCGGCCCAGTGGCGGGCGCCGGGCAACAGCGCCATTGTGATCACTTTTGACGAAGGCGACAGCGCCGAGGAAAGGGCCAGTGGTCCGCTGGGCTGCTGCGGCACGGACCCTGCGGACCCCGATCACCCTGGCGGCGGCCATATCCCCACCATCGTCATCACCAACCATGGCCCGCGCGGGCTCCAGGATCCCACGCCATACAATCACTATTCGCTGTTGCGCACGATCGAGGATGCCTTCGGCATTCAACAGCATCTGCGCCATGCGGCGGACACCGACAAGGGCGTCGTGAGCATGACGCCGCTGTTCGCCGTCACCCGCTAGGGGGGCGTTAGATATCAGGCCAGGGTGTCCAGCAGGGACTGGAAGGTCTTGTCGGCGGTCTTGAACACGGCGAGGTTCGCCCGGAAAGCAAGCGAGGCCGACATCTGGTTCACCACCTGGCTTGCCGGATCGACGTTCGGCGCGGCCACCATGCCCTGCATATTGGCGAATGGCGCGGAAGGATCATAGGCCAGCGTGTAACTGGGAAGCGTGCTGGAGATGCTTGCCGTAACGCCGCCAGACGGTTGCGCGCTCAGCGTGGCGGTTACCGGCTGATAGGCGTTTCCGGCGCCTTGTGGAACCGGCTGCGAAGGGGGCGTCGCCGGCACCGGCCCGGTTGTTTCCATATTGGCGATATTGGAAGCGCTTGCGGTCAGGCTCACCTGGGCGGCGGCCATGCCCGAAGCGGCAATCGCCATTGCATTATTCATGCGGCATCCGGTTCCGAAAATAATTCCTCAACCGACATAACGTTGCGGCCAGGCGATGGCGACGGGCGAATGCGCGAGCGGTTAATCGGCTCTTGCGCCGATTGCCGAGCGCCGGTTAAGCCGCGCTAATCATGTTGACCGGCCATTCAGGCGCGGCATGAAAGGTGCTAATGTTCAAGGCTGAACCTGTTCGAGCATGTTGGCAGGACCGCCATGAAGTTCGCAGTGGCTGCCGTTCTTGGCGCGGGCCTTTTGTTTCTTGGTGACGCTACGGCTGAGGTTGATCGATCCGCAGTGGTGCGCGGCACGCAGGTCCTGGCGCCAATGGCGCTCAACAGCTACAGCCGGTTTCCGCACAACATCGGGTCCGCGCCGGTCTACGATCTGGACGCCCATCGCGTGGGGCAGGTGAAAGCGCTCAATGCGGATGCGGCCGGCAAGCCGGCCTCGATGGAGATCTGGCTGCCTTCGGGGCTCACGTTCACCGTGCCTGCGTCCAATATCGGCTATGACGAACAGCAAAACATCGTGACCGCCGGCCTGACGGACACACAGTTGGGCCTCGCCCGGCCGGCAGGCCGCTGAACCGGACGGGACCGGGACATTCCAAACCATATCCATGCTGTCTTTCCCGGCCTTTGGAATTATGATCACGGGCGAGAGAAAGGTGACCTTTCATGGCGAACAAGCTTACGCCTGACGAACTGGCCAAACGGCTGGACACGCCTGGATGGCGGTTGACCGATGAAGATCCTCATGACATCGCGAACGGGACGCTCCGTGAGATGCTGGTCGAAAGTCATTCTCGCAAAGCCAAAGGGAAAGCGAGCGGCAGGATCCACGAAGTCGAAAACGCGATCGAGCTGAAGCTGTTTCAGATCGAGCAGCTTTGGCAGCACCTGGGCTTGCCGACGATATAGGCCGACCCAAGAAACTTTCGTTGACGTGTCTGTACGACAAAGACGCGGGGCGCGCATTGGCCGACGCCATCCAGGGGCAGCGCCCGCCCCCCGTGAAATCGGGGCAAGGCCGCAAACTTAACTGTCGCAAGATATGCCCGGGCCGCTATGATACCCACCAACTTGACAGGGCGGGATATCTAAGGGGAGCGAAGACGGGGCGCTCCAGGGGCTAGAATTTGCGTTCTTGGGTCTTGATTTCCCTCCTTCTGCTGGCGCTACCGGCCTCGGCCCGCGCAGCGCCCGTTTGTGATCTCCACGCCAAATCGGCCGCGGAAGCGGGGCCGGCCTGCGTGCGGGCGTGGTTCGACGCCAATCTCAAGCTTAACCAGATCCAGCTGGTCGGCACCGCGGAAAGCTACAAGCTCCGGCCCAGCCCTTCGATGCTGGGGCTGATCCGCATGGGCTCGGCCGAAGACGCCAGGGAGCTTGATTTCGCCGAACCGTCCATCGCCAGCCAACTCGATCTTGGCGCGCGTTCGCTGGAATTCGATGTCGCCTACGATCCCAAGGGCGGGCTCTATGCCCATCCCGCCGGCGCGCTGATGGCGATGGAGCTGATGAGCGATCAGTATGTCCATGACATGAGCCAGCCCGGCTTCAAGGTCATCCATATTCTGGACATCGATTTCAACTCCAGCTGCATGACCCTGGTGAAATGCCTCCAGGGCGTGGCCGCCTGGTCGCGCGCCCATCCGGATCATCTGCCCATCGTCATCGGCATCCGCTCCAATGACGACAAGACGCCGATGCCCGGCGCCACCCATCCGATGAAATTCGATCCGCACGCCTTTGACGCCCTGGATTCGGCCATTCTCTCGGTCTTGCGTCCGAATGAGATCATCACGCCCGACCTGGTTCAGGGCCGTTTTTCTTCCTTGCGCGACGCGGTCCAGGCGGGAACGTGGCCGACGCTGGGGGCGGCGCGCGGCAAGCTGATCTTCCTTCTGGATGACGGCAAGGAGAAGGCCGAGATGTATCGTGGGCGTCGCCATTCCCTGGAAAAGCGGGTGATGTTCATCGCCACCAACACAAGCTCGCCCGCCGCCGCCTTTGTCACCATCGAGAATCCCGCCAGGGATCCGGGCGTGATCAGCCGGGCGGTAAAGGCGGGTTTCATGGTTCATACGTTTGCTGACGCCGATACCAAGGAAGCGCGCGCGGGTAACACCACGCGACGTGACAAGGCTTTTGCTTCGGGCGCGCAAGTCATTTCCACCGATTTCTTCACCGCCGATCCCAGTGTCGGCAAGTATCAGGTGCGCGTTCCCGGCGGGCATGTGGCGCAGTGCGATGTGCAGTTTCTGGCCGAACGCTGCGGAACGTGGGACCTGGAATCCGGCCATGATTCGGCGCCGGGAAAGCATTGACGATGCTGTCTGATTGACAGACCGTCACTTGAAGCCGCGAAGACCAGCGATTACATACACTTCGATCGGGGGCCGTTGGCCGATTGCAATTCTGTAGTTAAAGTTGTATTAACATCAACGGGTTAATCATGTTTGCGCCAGGTGGAGGGTGCAAATGATGAAGATGGGAACCCTGAGCGCTGCGATGTTTATGCTGTTTGCGTTGGCAAGCAGTGCCGTCGCGCAACCTGTCGTTCCGTCGGTTGCGATGCCAAACATCGCCGCCGAGCAGCGTGCCGAAATCAGTGCCAGTGTCGCAACCACAAAAGCCGACGTAAAAACCACCAGGGCGACTCGCGAACAGATTCAGGCCCTGAGACTGGCGCTGAAAGCCAAGCTCGCGGCAATGAGGCACTAAGGCGGTTCTGAAAACCGTTTCCTGAATGCGAACGGCAGCCTGAGGGGGCAAATGCGAAGATCGAGCCTGTTCGCCGCCGCCATAAGTTTGGCCACGGCAACACCGGCCTTTGCCGGCGAGGCTGCCTCCAAACCCGATGACAGCGATACTGCCCATGTCACGCTTTCCAGCGGCATCGACTATTCTTCGGGCAACTATGGCGACGGCAAGTCCACCGACATTCTGGTGGGGCTGACGAATGTGGGCGTCACCTGGAACGACTTCCTGTTCAGCGCATCGGTGCCCTATCTCACGATCACGGGACCGACCTATGTGGTGGTGGGGGCGGGTGGGGTGCCGGTCTTGGTCACCCCCAAACCGGGTGAACAATCCACCAGCCGCAGTGGCTGGGGCGATCTCAATCTCGGGGTCACCTATTCGCTGCCGTCCGCCGCGCTGGATGATTTCGACATCTCGGTGACAGCGCGGACCAAGGTCGCCACGGCAGAAGCCTCCAAGGGGCTCTCGACCGGCGCGACCGATTTTTCCTTCTATGTCGACGTTTCCCGCGCGTTCGGCATCTGGGGGCCTTTCGTGAATTTCGGCTACCGCGTGCCGGGCAAGCCGTCCTTCTATTCCTTCAACGACGCGCCATCCTTTTCGCTCGGTTCCACCGTGCAGCTGGACGACAAGTTTGTCGCCATCGCCTCTTATGATTTCGACGGCTCCATCTCGAGCTCGCTTGCGGACGCCCAGCAGCTCTTTGCTTCGCTGAGCTGGCTGGCAAC
Source organism: Rhizomicrobium sp. (assembly GCA_036488555.1). Taxonomy (GTDB): domain Bacteria; phylum Pseudomonadota; class Alphaproteobacteria; order Micropepsales; family Micropepsaceae; genus Rhizomicrobium. The sequence continues at coordinate 231,123 of DASXHL010000005.1, read as the reverse complement.
CGACGAAATTTCGCTGACGGCCTATGTCGAAGATGGTCTGTCGAGCGGCGCTCCCAGGGTGGGCACGGGCCTGCTGGTTTCCTGGAAACTGCGCTAGTCCCTGCTTCCGAAATTCGCCTTGAGCTTGATATCGATAATGGGGCGAACTTCGAAACCACAACACTGGCTGTCATTCTCATTGGGTGAGAGCGCGGCTTTTGCGACATCGTTGCTGCGGTGCAATCGCAAGGGGGCGGGCTGATGACAGCCACGGGCGGCAGGGATAGTCTTTCCGGCGAGCGGACATGCCGCTCCAAAAAGAATTTGGGGGAGCACTCATGCGCAATTTGATTGCCGCTGCTCTGGCGCTCACATTGGCGGCGACGTCCGCCATGGCGGGCAGCAATAGTGGGCCGCTGGCGCCCGGCAAGCCGGCCGGCGTCAGACACGCCCAGATCGACTCGACGACACTGGTCATCATGGTCGGGATTGCCGGCACGATCGCCGGCATCGCCTTCGCCACCGCGTCCAGCGGCAATCCGGGCCAGCCGGTGACGCCCACGACGGTGCCCACGACCTCAACAGGCTGAGACTTCAATCCAGCTTCGGGGTCAGCTTGTGCCACTGGGTGGCGCTTTCCAGCGCCCAGCCGATGCGCAGCGCCGTTGCTTCGTCGCCATCGCGGCAGACAATCTGCAGTGAGGTGGGAAGTCCGCCGGCCGTCATGCCGTTCGGCAGCGACAGGCCGCACAGGTCCAGGAATTGATCCAGCGGGTGGAAACCGCTGGTGTGCTGGTCTGGTCCACCGTGTCCACCGGCACGGCGGGCGTGAAGGTGGAGGGCGACAACACCGCGTCGATGCCTTCGATGCTTGCGGCGAATTCCTGCTTGCGGCGCTCCCGCTCGGCCAGAACATCCAGATATTGGCGCGCGCTGAGATCGCGGCCGGCCAGCACGCGGGCGCGCACGGCTTCATCCATCTGTGCCGCGCCGTCATCGACAAGGGAGGCAATGCGCGGATAGATTTCGGCGGAGATGATGCGTCCCACGAGGTCGCCATTCTCCTTGAAGCTGCGGCCCATCGGCGGCAGATCCACAATCTCGGCACCCATTGCTTCCAGCTCTTTCAGCGACCTGTCATAGGCGGCCAGCACTTCCGCATCGTGATTGACGCGCTCACTGTCGGGCATGCGCGCAAGCCTCAATCCCTTCACGCCGCGCTTCAGTTTGGCGAAAGGATCGGTGGGAGCAAGCCGCATGGTCAGCGGGTCGCGCGGATCGGGCCCCTGCATCACGGCAAGCAGCGTGGCGCAATCCTCGACCGTGCGCGCCATCGGGCCGGGCGTGTCGAGCGTGGGACATAGCGGCAGCACGCCAAAGGTCGAGATGCGCCCGACGCTGGTCTTGAGCCCCGTGATACCGCACCAGGAAGAGGGAACGCGCACCGAGCCGCCGGTATCGGTGCCGATGGCGCAAGGAGCGCAGCGTGCCGCCACCGCGACGCCCGAGCCTGAGGACGAGCCGCCCGGCGTGCGCTGGGTCTTGAGGTCCCAGGGATTCCAGGGCGTGCCCATATGCTGGTTGGTGCCCCAGGCGCCATAGGCGAATTCCACCGTATGGGTCTTGCCCAGCACGATCATGCCGGCCCCGATCAGCTTTTTGACCAGTGTTGCGCTCTGTGTCGACACGGCGTTGCGGCGCGAGGGCGAGCCTCCGGTGGCGATGCGGCCTTCGATTTCCACCAGGTCCTTGATGGCGATGGGAATGCCGTGCAGGGGGCCAAGTCCATGACCGGAACGCAGCGCCTTGTCGGCGGCTTCCGCCGCCAGCAGGGCATCGGCGGCATGAACTTCGACAAAGGCATGAAGTCGTGGCTCAAGCCTGGCGATGCGGTCCAGATGGGCTTGCATCACATCCACGGGTGAAACGCGGCCCGCGCCGATGGCTGCCGACAGTTGGGCAAGGGAAAGATCGGTCAGTTCGCTGCTCATCGCGCCTCGTCGGAAATCAGCCCGGATGGCGCGTCATCATCCAGCTCGGGCACTTCCGGATGACCGCGGCCGACATGGCTGTGGCGATAGCCATAGGCGTAATAGAACGCAAGCCCCACCAGTGACCAGACCGGAAACAGCACTTTGGCCTGCCAGGGCAGGAAGATGAACAGCACCACACAGCCGATCACCGATAGGGTGCCGAACAGATAAACCCAAGGCGTGCGGAACGGCCGCTTGCGATCCGGCTGGGTATGGCGCAGCACCATTACCGCCAGCGATACTGCCGCAAACGCAAACAGCGTCCCCGAATTAGAAATATCGGCCAGCTGGCCCACCGGCAGGAAGGCGGCGGCAAAGGCGACCGCGACGCCGGTGATCCAGGTCACCACATGGGGGGTATGGAAGCGGGGATGGACCTTGCTCAGCACCGACGGCAAAAGCCCGTCGCGCGACATCACGAAGAAGATGCGGGTCTGGCCATAGATCATCATCAGGATGACGGTGGGCAGCGCGATGCCGGCGGCCAGCCCCAAAAGATTGCCGACAAAGGGATGATGGATGGAACGCAGCACATGGGCCAGCGCCTCCTTGCTGCACACCAGCGGCTGGACGGTGAGCCCCGTGCAGCGCGCCTGCAGCGCCATCGAGCCGGGATCGAGACTTTCGCCGGTGAGCGAGAAGACGGGCTGTGCGCCATAGGACCCGATCGCGCCCGCCGCCACCAGAAGATAGATGATGGTGCAGATGGCCAGCGACCCGATCAGGCCAATGGGCAGATTGCGTTGCGGATCTTTGGTTTCCTCGGCCGCAGTCGAGACCGCGTCGAAGCCGACATAGGCGAAGAAGATCGAGGCCGCCGCCGAGACGATGCCGGAGGTGCCCAGCGGCGCAAAAGGGTGGAAATTGGCGTCATGCATCACCGGCAGCGCCAGCCAGACGAAGGCAGCCAGCGCCACCAGCTTGATCGCCACCAGGACGGCATTGACGTTGGCGCTTTCGCGCGTGCCGATCACCAGAAGCACGGTGATCACCAATGCGATCAGCACCGCCAGCAGGTTGACAACGCCGCCGGCATAAGGCCCGGCGGCCAATGCCGTGGGGATGACGATGGGATGGGGCAGGTGGGCGAGCAGCCCGACGATATAGCCCGACCAGCCCACCGACACGGCGCTGGCGGCCACGGCATATTCCAGGATCAGGGCCCAGCCCACCAGCCAGGCGATGAGCTCACCCAGCACGGCGTAGGAATAGGTGTAGGCCGAGCCCGACACCGGCACCATGGCGGCCAGTTCCGCATAGCACAGCGCCGCCACCGCGCTGACCCCGCCCGCGATCACGAAGGACATCATCATGCCCGGGCCGGCCTTTTGCGCCGCTTCCGCCGTCAGCACGAAGATGCCTGTGCCGATGATGCCGCCGATGCCCAATAGTGTGAGCTGGATGGGCCCCAGGCTGCGATGCAGCGACTTCTTCTCGGCGGTGGCCAGCACCGCGTCCAGGGATTTGATACGCCACTTCCCGCCTGCCATGCCTTGTCCTGCCATTCTCGCTGTTCAATTCGATCCGTTCACGGACGCCAGTGTCCCGATTCCGAAATTCGCCCAGAGCCCGATATAGAAATGAAGCGAATTTCGGAATCGAAGGACACTAGCAAATCATTGATTCTCTGGTGTCGTTTGGTTTCGAAGTTCGCCTTGGGCTCGATATCGACGATATTGCGAACTTCGAAACCACGACACTAGCCGCCCATGCGACATGAAGTACCGTTAACAGCCTGAGCACTCAATCCAGTACGTCCTGTGCTTCGGGATGTCGCTCGAACCAGGCCCGTGCATAAGAACAGCGCGGCACAAGGACCAGTTTTTGGGCACGCGCGTGATCCACGATCTGTTGCATCAGTCGTCCCGCGGCGCCGGTGCCGCGCAGGGGCGGTTCAGCCTCGACATGGGGAATGATGTATTTGCCGTCACGTATGCGGTATTCGGCCCAGGCGAGAAGGCCGTTTTCTTCCAGCTCGAAACGGCTCTCATCCCGGTTGTCGATCATTTCCGTACCGGTTCGCGGTTCATCCAGGGCAGCGATAACCCGATGGGAACGATCCACAGGGTTCCGGCCAGGGCATAGAACAACAGCGCCGCATACCAGGGCGCCCCGGGCAGCACATGACGCGCCAGGCCCATGATGAAGAGCGCGTAAAATGGCAGCCAGAAGAAGACGATCAGGATGGTGGCGATCAGGGTCTTGGTGCGGCGGGACATTTTGACTTCTTTGACGCAAGAGGTGCGGGACGGTATCAGAACCCGCATGACCGTAGCGGAAAATTTCTGCCCCTCTTCAACAGAGGTAAAGCGCCGCCGCGCCGTCGGCTTCTGGCTGTTGGCCGTGGCGCTGGTGATCCTGGCCATGGTCACCATCGGCGGGCTGACACGTCTGACCGGATCGGGCCTTTCCATCACCCAATGGGACCCGATCATGGGCGCGATCCCGCCGCTGAACGATGCGGCCTGGGCCGACGCCTTCGCCAAGTACAAGCTCATCCCGCAATACATCGTCGAAAACCGCGGCATGACCCTGGAAGGGTTCAAGGGCATCTTCTGGTGGGAATGGACACATCGATTCCTTGGCCGGCTGCTGGGGCTTATTTTCTTCGTGCCTTTTGTCTGGTTTGCGGCCGTGGGGGCGATCAAGCGCGCCGACTGGCCGCGCATGCTGCTGCTGTTTCTTCTGGGCGGCCTGCAGGGCTTCATCGGCTGGTGGATGGTGTCGTCAGGGCTAGAAGTGCGCACCTCGGTCAGCCAGTACCGGCTGGCCATTCATCTGGGCACGGCGCTTCTGCTGCTGGTGGCGATATTGTGGATCGCGCTGGAATATCTGCGTGGCGGCAAAAGCACCGGCATGTCCAAGCGCGCCACCGCCTTTGCCGTGCTGGTCTATTTCCAGATGCTTTTGGGCGCACTGGTGGCGGGGCTGCATGCCGGACTGATCTACAACACCTGGCCCGACATGAACGGCCACGTGCTGCCGGAAGATCCGTTCTTTGCCCGGCCCTGGTGGATCAACTTCTTCGAAAATCCCGGCCTCGCCCAGTTCGATCACCGCGTCGGCGCCTATCTTGTCGCCGCTTTCGCTGTCTGGGTCTATGTCCAGGGCATCAGGCTTTCAGGTTTTGCCAAAGCCAGCGCCAAGGCGGTGGCCATCATCACCACCTTCCAGATCGGGTTGGGCATCACCACGCTGTTGCTGCAAGCGCCGGAATGGCTGGCCGCGGCGCATCAGGTCACGGCCGCTTGCCTTTTATGCGCGGCCGTTTGGCATGCATTTGAGTTGAGGGTTTATAAAGCGACACTCTAGCTTCATTCCGCGACGATGTGCGGAACGAAGCTGCTGCTATTGTCGGTGATCCTGCCGCCTTCGCGGATGCCGATACCAGCCGCTTTCCCATCCACGATCCAGCTTCCAACGATCGGTGTCTTGCCGTCCTGTTCCGGAATGTCGAAGCGGGACTGAAACACCATCGGTCCCAGGCGGGGATCGTTGTCCGGCTGCGCGTTGCCATCCACAAAAGAAACGCCGCGGCCTTCCCGGCCAAGGACCGGCTTGGCCACCGCCGGCCGTCCCAGCGGCGTCATCGCGGTTTCGAGCAGGTTGGGATGACCGGGGAACATCTCCCACAGCACCGGCAGGATCATCTTGTTGCTCCAGAGCATCTTCCACGCCGGCTCGATCCAGATCGTGGGCGCGTCGGGAATACATTTGCCGAACGGCTCCTTGACCAGCCATTCCCAGGGATAGAGCTTGTACAGCGTTCCGATCTCGTGGTTTTGCAGATCCACGAAGCGGTCGCGCGCGCTGTCCCATCCCACGTCCGGCGCCATGATACTGTCTGTGACCAGACCGGCTTCATCAGCGGTCTCACGCAGATAGGTAGCCGTCATCATATCCTCGCCCAGGGCGTCACCGCCTGCGCTCATGAAATAGACCCGGCCGGCGGGCAGGTAGGGGATGATATCGCGCCACTTGTCCACCAGCAGGTCGTGAATGTCGTTGAATTGCCGACCATGGGGGAACTGGTCTTGCAACCAGTGTCCCTGAATGACGGCAGCTTCCAGAAGACTTGTGGGTGTGTCGCAATTGAACTCGAACAGCTTGGGCGGATGTTGTCCGTCGCATCCGAAGTCGAAACGGCCGTAGTTCAATGCGGGCGGTTCCTCTTCCCAGGCCGCCTCGATCATCGGCACGGCCCAACCGGGTATGCCGAAGCGTTCATAGAGCCTGTCATCGATCACGCGTTGGCCGGCGGCGAGAAAGAGGCGGTAGCATTCCTCCGTTGCGTCGGCGATCTCACGCTGTTCGCGCGGTGAGACCTGATAATAGGCGCTTTCGTTCCAGTAGAGGGCGCCGTCGGGTGAATGCCAGAGCAATCCGAACCGTTCGACTTTCCGCTGCCAGTCGGCACGCGGCTGGATGGGCAGCCGCTTCATTCGCCAAAGCCGCCAAAATGAAAGCCTTCGCCCCCAAATCCGCCCCGGCTGACCGTCGAATAACTGACGCCAGATGCCGGTGTGAAGCTGCCCCCTGTAACCGTTTCGCCCACGGCCGGACCGGAACCGCCGCGCATATAGTACCAGCGGTACAACCAGCCGCCGCTACCATTGCCGCCGGCGTAATGCGCACCGTTGCAATTGGCGTCATCGACGCGCTGGCCATTCGGCCCTGCACATACCCGTGACGGTCGGCTGTCACATGCTGTCAGCGATAGCGCCGATGCGGCCACCAGGGTCAAAAGCGTGAAATTCCGCCTCATGGTTTCTCTTTCTTGTTTTCTTATGGCGGTCACGCGACACCCGCTGGTTCGCCAGCCAGCGGCAAAAATCGATCGTCAGGGGTTTGTACAGGCGCGGGAATGCCTGGTTGCGGTGCGTCAGGTCATAGCGGCGAGCCTTTTGCGCGCGGGTGTTTGGCATGCGTTCGAGCTGAGGATTTTTGTTCTTGGCGCCGGCCATCACGTGTAGGGCCCTTGCGCGCTGCGCCCATGCAGTCCGCCTCCCTGAGCAGCGCCGACACGGTATCGCCAGAATTCATTTTGTCCCGCTGGAAACTTATATCGGCCTTCCGCCCCCGGCTTGCCGCGCACAGCTTGGCAAATTTCGAATCCGTCAGTTTCTGGCCGCGATAGAAAATCTCTATCTGGCCCCTGACCGCCTTCATGTGGATCGTGACGGGAGCGGTCCTGGCTTGCACCCCGGTCGCGACGGCCAGCCCCAGAAAAAACGGCGCGGCCCGGGGAATCAATCTCACGCCATCGCCTGTTCGAGGTCGGCGATGATGTCGGCCGGGTCCTCGATGCCGATGGAAAGGCGCACCACGTCGTTGCCGGCGCCGGCCTTGGCGCGGTCCTCGTCCGACAGCTGGCGATGGGTGGTGGAGGCCGGATGGATGATCAGGCTGCGGGTGTCGCCGATATTGGCGAGATGGCTGAACAGCGTGACGCTGTTCACCAGCTTGATGCCGGCCTCATAGCCGCCCTTCAGGCCAAAGGTGAACACGCTGCCCGCGCCCTTGGGACAATATTTCTTGTGCAGGGCATAGCTGTCATTGTCTTCCAGCCCCGCATAATTCACCCAGCTGACCTTCGGATTGGCCTTGAGCCATTTGGCGATCGTCACCGCATTGTCGCAATGCTTCTGCATGCGAAGCGGCAGGGTCTCGATCCCGGTCTGGACCAGGAAGGCGTTCATTGGTGACAGTGCCGGCCCCAGGTCGCGCAGGCCCAGGACGCGGCAGGCGATGGCAAACGCCATGTCGCCAAAGGTCTCCCATAGCCGCATGCCGTGATAGGAGGGGCAGGGCTCAGACAAGGTCGGGAATTTGCCGCCGCCCCAGTCGAACTTGCCGCTATCGACGATCACGCCCGCCATGGAGTTGCCGTGACCGCCCAGAAATTTGGTGGCGGAATGCAGCACGATGTCGGCGCCCCATTCGATCGGCCGGATCAGGTAGGGCGAGGCCAGCGTGTTATCGACGATCAGCGGCACGCCCGCGTCATGCGCGATCCTCGCCACCTTTTCGAGGTCGGTGATGATGCCGCCCGGATTGGCGATGCTTTCCACGAAAACGGCCCGCGTGCGGTCGTTGATCGCGGACTTGAAGCTGTCGGGGTTGGTGGCGTCGGCCCAGTTGGCGTGCCAGCCGAACTTGGCGAAGCCCTGGGAGAACTGGTTGATCGAGCCGCCATAGAGCTGGCGTGCGGCGGCGATATTGTCGCCCGGGCTCATCAGGGTGTGCAGGGCCAGAAGCTGTGCCGCATGACCGGAAGCGCAGGACAGCGCCGCGCGTCCGCCTTCCAGCGCCGCCACGCGTTCTTCCAGAACGGCATTGGTCGGATTCATGATGCGCGAATAGATGTTGCCGAAGACCTGCAGGTTGAACAGAGCCGCGGCATGATCGGCGTCTTCGAAGACGAAGGCCGTGGTCTGATAGATCGGCGTGGCGCGCGCCCCGGTCGCCGGATCGGGCTGGGCGCCGGCATGCACGGCCAAAGTGTTGAATCCATAGTCAGCCATGTTCGTCTCCTTAGGAGAGGTGTTCGATTTTCAAATCTTTTTCCACGCGCCGTACCCACGTCGCAACTGCCGGATAGTCTTTCAACTCTATGCCGGCTTCGTGACTGAAACGGGTATAGGCGACTAAAGCGACATCGGCCAGCGACAGCTTCTTGCCCACGAAATAGTGGCGGTCTTCCAGATGCTCGTCCATCAGGGACAGCACGCGCAGGCAGCGGGGGCGCAGATTCGGGTCGATCTCGCTGTCCGGCTTCTTCAGATAGAATTTCTGGAAGCGCAGCACGGCTATCGCCGTCTCGTGGCTGTACTGTTCCCAGAACATCCACTGAAACATCTGGGCGCGTTCGAAGGCATCGGTGGGGATGAGGTCGCTGCCATCGGCCAGATGGAGGATGATGGCGTTGGACTGGGCCAGCACCCGGTCGTCGGCAAAACGCGCCACCGGCACCTGGCCGGCCGGATTCATCGCCAGAAATTCCGGCGTGCGCGTTTCCTTGTTAAGCACGCTGATCTCGACCCAGTCATGGGGAATGCCAAGCCGGTCGGCGACGAACTTCACCTTCAGGCAGTTGCCCGAGATGGAATCGCCATAGACCGTCATCGCGGCGTTATCCAGCGACATGCATGTTGCCCCGCAAAGTGTCCGAAATCCCAGACCCGATCTAAGGCTGGTCGCGCGCGATGCGCAAGATGGTGGCGTTCCTGTCTTCCGCCACCCAGATGGCGCCGTCTTCGGCCACCGCAAGGCCCAGCGGCGCGCCCATGGGATGGCTGCCGCGCACGTTATTCCAGCCTGGCGTGAGCAGCAGCGGTTCGGAAGCCGGCCCCGGATAGGGTTGGCGTGTCGTCTGGTCGCCGTCCCGCCCTGCATAGGATTCATAATGGGCATTCGGCGCAAGCAGGGGTATGCCGCGGCTATCAACAGAAAAGGCAGCAATGCGCGCGCCCGCCGGCCGATAGCCGTGGAGCGAGATCAACAGCTTTCCGCGCAGCTCGGGGAACATCGCGCCGTCGTAATAGAGCATGCTCAGAGGCGCGCCATGTGGCGGCAACAGGCGCACGGGCCTGGTGTGGGCATCGCTGCCGCAATCCATCACATGCAGCGGCGCCCATGCCGGGTTGGCGCTGGTCATGTCATAGCAATAGGGCCAGCCATAATGGGCGCCCTGACGCAGCACGTTCAACTCTTCGAATGGCGTGTCGGCTGGATGAAAATCCACGCCATTGTCGGCTTCCAGCAGCGTGCCGGAGGAATGGCGCACCATCGCCACCGAGTTGCGCAGGCCCTGCGCCATCACGATGAAGCGGGGCGACCATTTGTTGTCGCCAATATAGGCGTATCGCCGGATAGCCGCCGCCTTGTAAGCGCCTTCCGACTGCGCGCAGAAATTGGTGCCGTCCGGCTTGCCATCCTTGAGGCACTGGTCGGTCGGCGCGCCGACCGAGACCAGCAGGTCGTTATTGGCATCGAACATGAAGCCGGCAAGAGGATGCAGACTGAAATGGACCCTCGTGTCCGGCGCATCGGCGATCACCGTCTCGATGCTCGTCTGCGGATCGGCGGCAGAAGGATCGAAGCGGAAGATGCGGCCCTGTTCGTTGACATAGATCTTGCCATCGGGGCCGAACGCCATGTGATGGGGCATATAGAGACCGGTGAGTACCGGCGTGATGACGGCTGATTTGCCCCGCGCGGCGGTGATGCGGAATATCTTGCCGCCCGGTCCGTCCCATTTGCCGACGTCGGTGACCAGGAAATCTTTTCCACCGGGCAGGGGCAGCAGCACGCGTGGCATGCGGATCGTGCGGGCGCCGAAATCGGATGGCGGGGCCACCACGATGCCGGCGCAGAAACCCGGCGCCATGCCGATGGAAGCTTTGGGAAAGCCGTCGCAGGTAGCTGAGCCCGTCTGATAAGTGACGCGATCCGCCGCCGACGCCGGAACCAGCAGGCCGGCGGCCAGCAGGATCGCGGCGGCAAGGCTTTTCATGCGTGGGACTATCCGTGCTTGAGCGTGCCGCCACGGCCGAACAGCAGGGGCTTTCTGTTGTCGATCACCTTGCGGTTCACGCCCATCCAGCCGATCTCGCCGGAGAAGCGGCCATGCTCGATCTTGGGGCAGCGGTTCATCACCACGGTGAAACCGGAATCCTTGCCGATCTGTTCCGCTTCCTCGCTGATCACGCCCAGCTGCATCCACAAGACCTTCACGCCCAGCCGGTCCTTTTCCGCCACCGCCTCGCGCGCGATGTCGGGCGCATATTTGGCCTCGCGAAAGATGTCGACCATGTCGATCGGCGCAGGCACATCCTTCAGCGCGGCATAGACTTTCTGCCCCAGTATTTCCTTGCCGACCATGGACGGGTTCACGGGCACGACCTTGTAGCCCTTGTTCAGCAGGTACATCATGGCGAAATAGGACGGGCGGATGTCATTGCCGCTCGCCCCCACCATGGCGATGGTCTTGACACTGCGCAGGATGGATTTGATCAGGTGATCGGGATATTGCGGCAGGGCTAGCTCGGCCACTTTGGCTCTCTCTTCTCCAGGAACGCGCTGATGCCTTCGCAGGCCTCGCCGTCCAGCATGTTCTCGGTCATCACCTTGCTGGCATAGTCGTAAGCCTCGGCCAGCGGCATTTCGAGCTGGCGGTAAAAGGCTTCCTTGCCGATCTTGAGCGTATGGCGCGGCTTGCTGGCGATCTTCGCCGCCAGCGCCATGGTCTCGCTTTCCAGGATCTCCGGCGCCACAACCCGGTTCACCAACCCGATGCGGCGGGCTTCATCGGCATCGACCATCTCGCCGGTCAGCAGCATCTCCATCGCCGCCTTGCGCGACACGTTGCGCGACAGGGCCACCATCGGCGTCGAACAGAACAGGCCGATGTCCACGCCGGGCGTGGCGAAACGCGCCGCGCTCGATGCCACTGCCAGATCACAGCTTGCCACCAACTGGCAGCCGGCGGCAGTGGCGACGCCCTGCACCTGGGCGATGACCGGCTTGGGATGACGCACGATGGCTTGCATCATCTTCGAACATTGGGTGAAGAGGCCGGTATAAGCCGCGCGGCCGGCATCGCCATCGGCGCGGTGGCGGGCCATCTCCTTCAGGTCATGGCCGGAGGAGAAGACCGGGCCCTCGGCGGCGATCACGATCACGCGGGTGGCGTTGTCGCTGGCCGCGCCTTTCAGCGCTGCCTGGATCTGGGCCATGAGTTCCGACGACAGGGCGTTGCGGGCCTGGGGCCGGTTAAGAACCAGTCTCAACACGCCGCCATTGTGGGCGGTGAGCAGAAGGGGCGGGGATGTGGGCGCGTTCATGTTACCAATGTAGTGGGTCACAAGCGGATTTGCACCCGGCTGCTCTTTACGGCCGCAATGCCATCGCTAGGATCGCCGGCAAAAAACGGGGAGGGGTTCATGATCCGGCTGCGGCTTTGCGTGGCTTTTGTTGCGCTGATGGTGCCGGTTGCAGGTGCGCACGCCGCTCCTTGCGATCTTGCCGGCGCCAAGCAGACGCCCGGACTGGCCGCGGAAACGTCCGCCGATGGCGCAACCCTGACCTGGCAGGGCGAGGCGGGCGCCAATCTGCGCGCGCAATTCGCCGTGACGGATGGCCACCCCGTGATACGCGAGCTGGCGGTTCAGGAGCAGGGCGGCGGATGGGTGACCCTGGCGCGCAATGTGACGCCGGATTTTCAGGTCACCTCCGCCAAAAGGCGGCTCTCCACCGCCCAGCTCAATCAGATGAAACAGTTCCATGACGACACCCCCGCCGAGATCCAGCGCCGGCAGTGGAACGCCTTCTGGGACGATCCGCTGGTGGTGCCGGGCGGCGGCACGAACAGCGCCTTCCTGCCGCGCAAGAGCGAAGAAGTCCGCCACGATAGCGTCGCCTTCCACACCGCGGCGTGCCGGGTTGCGAGCGAAGGGGCGCGGGAAAGTGTCAGCTTCGACGGTCTGAGCCTGGGCATCTTCGCGGGCGAGGTGCGGTTCACTGTCTATCGCGGTTCCAATCTGCTGCGACAGGAGGCCGTGGCCAAGACCGATACACCGGATGTCGCCTATGTCTACAAGGCGGGCCTGAAGGGCTTCGCCATCGGCGACAATACCAAGGTGGTGTGGCGCGACACCGCGCGGGCCTGGCAGAAATACGAATTCGGCGGCGCAATCAACAAGGACCCGGTGGCTTTGCGCGCCCGCAACCGGCTGGTGATCCTGGATCAGGGCCCAGGCCTAGGTCAGGGCTCGCTGGCCGTGTTTCCGGCCCCGCACAAATTCTTCTTCGCGCGCGAGAACGAGGTCAATCTGGGTTACGTCTATTACCGCAAAGACAACGCGGGCAGCTTCTCGCTGGGCGTGATGCAGCCGGAGCGCAGCGAGGGCTATCATCCCTGGGGCGTCAGCGATGCGGTCTGGCAGCGGCGTACCGGCGTGTCGCACGAGGAATGGGAGAATTACGCGCTCTATAATGCCCCGCCCGGCACCCAGCAGCGCATGGCGGTCTATTATTACTTGAGCGGCAAGGCGCCCGAGGCGACGCAAGCCGCGGTGCTCGCCTATACCCATGGCGATGTCTACAAGCCGGTGCCCGGCTTCAAGGTGCTGACCGGCCATTATCATCTCGACCTCAACGAGATGCTGACCGACCAGGGCAGCCTGGATTATCAGCCGCAATGGGTGCCGGTGTTCCGGGGGCTCGGCATCAACATGGTCTATCTGGGCGATTTCCACGACGATTCCCACGGCAACGATCCCGGGCCGATCCGCTTCAAGGAGCAGAAGGTCTATTTCGAAGGCGCCCAGCATCTGTCCGACAAGGATTTCCTGGTGATGCCGGCGGAGGAGCCCAATGCCTTCCTGGGCGGACACTGGTACCTGCTGACGCCCAAGCCGGTCTATTTCAGCCATGCGACCAAGCCGCCGGCGGACCAGCCCTTCATCGAGAACGATCCGACCTATGGCCAGGTCTATCACCTGCGCTCGTCCAAGGACGTATTGGATATGGTCAACCGCGAAGGCGGGCTGATGTGGACGGCGCATCCGCGCACCAAGAATTCGGAGGAATATCCCGACCGCTACAAGGACCAGGATTTCTTCCAGAGCGACCGCTTCCTGGGCGCGTCCTGGGAATCGTTGCCGGCCGACCTGTCGGAGCCGCGGCTGTGCGCGGTGCGCTGCTTCGGCACCGGCGACGATATGAGCAACTGGGCGCCCAAGCCGAAATTCCTGATCGCCGAGGGCGACACCTATTCCAAATGGCCGGACGACGAGACCTATCCGTTGCTGGCGGTGAACTATCTCAAGCTCGATCATGTGCCGCGCTATGACGAAAGCTGGGCGCCGATCACCGAGGGCCTGCGCGCCGGCAATTTCTTCGGCACCACCGGCGAGGTCCTGTTTCACAGCTGGGGCGTTTCGGGCAGCGGCAAGTCGCGTACCTACACGGCCGAGATCGAATACACCTATCCGCTGGAATTCGCCGAGCTGGTGTGGAGCGACGGCAAAAAGGTGGATCGCAAGATCATCGACCTGAAGGACACGCAGCCTTTCGGCAGCCACAGCTTCGCTATTCCCTTCGATGCGGCGGGCAAGAAATGGGTGCGCTTTGCGGTGTGGGACTCGGCCGGCAACGGCGCCTATGTCCAGCCGATCGCGCTGAAATAGGGGCGCGGCCGAGCGGCACCAGTAGTTTAGTGACATGGCACGGGAAGCTGGCGCTTCAGGACGTCGGCACTTCAGAAAGGGCGGCTGATTTCGAGAAGGCCTTCAAGGTAGCGGCACCTCTGAAAGGCGCCCCGAAAGCACCGTCATAAAGCCGCGTACATGCTCTAAAACACTGCGTGCCTGATATTCGTCATAGGTGGCGCGATTGTGCGAGACATGGTTGCGCCAGCCATCCTTGAAATACACCATTTCCTTTGCCGCCTCTGAGAGGAAGCGGAGGCGCTCGCTCTTCTCCAGGCCGCTAGGTAGTTCCTTTCCGAGGGCCCGCACTCGCGATTCGATCTGGTCTATGACGTTTTGCCAGCTTTGGGTTGTTATGCTTATACCAACATCACCGGCAAGCGCGGCAAGCCCATATTCCAGAACCCGCATGGAATGAAAAACGCTAGCCGTGCCGTAATAGAGCGCCCAACAGTCTACCGCTGCCTTTATGTCCTCTATAGCCGATGGAAACTTCTCTCGGGTTGTCGCCCAGTCCTCCATCCAGCGACTAAATACTGCTCCCTTATTCTCATCGTACCGATAGATGAGTTGCTCTCTCAGGCCACAATCAATTGCCTCGCGAAGCACTTGGGCCTGGCCCCCTAGATCGCGCCAAGTCAATCCACGATCCAAGGCCTTGCCGAACAGTTCAATTCGGTCCATGGCCGCCTTAATCTGGAAGTCCTTTGCAATGGCAGAGGCTATCTTCAGCCAGCCGCGAGCCTGATCGATGAAGCTTTCACTGACGCGCTCCTCAGACCTGCCGTCAGCGTGCCGGTTCAATAGTTGGTAGAGCGCAAGCTGATGAATAAGCGAGGTTAGTCCTGTAATGCTGGCGCTAATCATTTCCTAAAGGCTCCCAACCCGACCGGGCCGGGAGCCGGGATGGCAGACGGGCTGAATCGGGTGGTCATAGGCTACCTCTTGTGCTCGGGTACAGAAGTGTAGGATTTCCATATGTGGTATTTAGATACCGTATTGGAAAAGTGTCAAGATTTCCGACATTTCTGTTGACTGGGTGCGGGCTTTCCCGTACACGCGCCCGTCAAATTACGGAAATACGGAGCGTCGGCGCGAGCCGGAGCGACCAACTGAAATACGGAGCGTCGGCGCGAGCCGGAGCGACCAAAGGGAAATGCAATGAAAACCTACTCGGCGAAAGCTAGCGAGATCGAGAAGAAGTGGGTCGTGATCGACGCCGAAGGCCTGGTGGTGGGGCGTCTGGCCTCCATCATCGCCATGCGTCTGCGTGGCAAGCACAAGCCGACCTACACCCCGCACATGGACTGTGGCGACAATATCATCGTCATCAACGCCGAAAAGGTGGTGCTGACCGGCAAGAAGCTGAAGGACAAGGTCTACTATCACCACACCGGCTATATCGGTGGCATCAAGGAACGCACCGCCGGTTTCATCATGTCGGGTCGTTTCCCGGGCCGCGTGCTGGAAAAGGCGGTTGAGCGCATGGTGCCGCGCGGTCCGCTCGGCCGCCGCCAGATGGCGAACCTGAGGGTCTATGCCGGCGCGGAGCATCCGCATCAGGCGCAGAACCCCGAGAAGCTCGACATCGCCAAGATGAATCCCAAGAACACCCAGTACAAGACGAAGGCAGCCTAACCGATGGCCGAAGAGAACAAGTTCACCGAACTCAAGTCCACGCTGATCAAGGCCCGCCAGGCGCAGGCCGACGATGCCTCCAAGGCTGGCGACAAGCGCGACGCTCAGGGCCGCGCCTATGCCACCGGCCGCCGCAAGGAATCGGTCGCCCGCGTCTGGATCAAGCCCGGCACCGGCAAGATCACCGTCAACGGCCGCGACGAGACCGTCTATTTCGCGCGTCCGGTGCTGCGCATGATCCTGCGCCAGCCGCTGATCGCGGCAGGCCGGGACGGCCAGTTCGATGTGGTTGTCACCGTCAACGGCGGCGGGCTTTCCGGCCAGGCCGGCGCGGTGCGTCACGGTATTTCGCGTGCCCTGGTCAATTACGAGCCCACCCTGCGTCCGGTGCTGAAGCCAGGTGGCTTCCTCACCCGCGACCCGCGCGCGGTGGAACGCAAGAAGTATGGCCGGCCCAAGGCTCGCCGTTCGTTCCAGTTCAGCAAGCGTTAAACACAGCTTGCAGATTTACGGAAACGGCAGCCCAAAAGGCTGCCGTTTTTGTTTGTGCCCCGCGCGTCGCTCGTGCTCCGCGCGTTCGGCCCTCGAAATGGTCCCCCGGACCATTTCGCTCGCGCAGGCGCGAACCGGGCCTCACCCCGAAAGGCCGCCGTTTTTGTTTATGGCCTGCCTATATTTCCGGCAGCGCCATTCCATATGGAATTGCTATGCGTCTGATCCGATTTTCTTGGGCAGTCATTGCCCGGAGAATCGCATGTCCATTGCCGTTCGTTCGCTTCCCATCGCTAACGCCCAAATCGCCAACTCCCAAATCGCCAACTCCAAGGCCCAGATCGCCGCGGCCTATAACGAGGCGGGCTACCGCTACGGGAAATATGCGGACGGCGGCGGGCGCACGCTGTTTCACTTTGACGGCCGCCACGCCTATGGCGACGCCAAGAGCTGGCAGGTGATCGAAGACCGGATTCTCGCCTTGCGGGCGCGGGGGCTGAAGCGCCTGCGCGTGCTCGATATCGGCTGCGGGCCCGGCACCTGGCTCAGGCGCGTGGTGGTGCGCGCCCGCCAGCTGGGCTTTGCCGAGGTCATCGCCCATGGCGTGGACATTGCCGAAACCCAGCTTCACCGCGCCCGCGCGCTGTCGCGCGGCCTCTCGACGCTTGAAGGCGTGCAGATAACCTTCGCGCAAGGCGATCTGCGCAACGAGATCGCCGCGCCCCAAGCCGATCTCTGCCTGTGCCTGTACGGCGTGCTCAATCATGTCGCGGTGGCCGACCTCCCCCAAGCCATGACGCGCATGGCCAGGCTGACCGACGGCTATTTCGTGGCCACCGTGCGCGCAGTCGGCAGCCAGCCCACCGTCTATGTCGATGAGCTCAGCGCGGCGCTGCGCTTCCACCAGGACAATCAGATCCACCGGCTGGACGTGGAATTCGTCAACGGCCGCCGCGTCAGCTTCCAGTCGCATCTGTTCTCGCGCGCCGAGCTGTCGAAGCTGGTGTCGTCTGACCTGGAGGTCGAGGACATTCGCGGCCTTGATCTGTTCCATGGCCGCTTCGCGGGCGACCCGCGCTGGAATCCCAAGATCGCGGCGCCGCTGGGGCGCCTGTCCCAGGAACTGGTGCGGCTGGAGGAGCGCTATTGCCGCGATCCCGGCTTCATCGATCACGCCGCCCATCTTCTGGTGGTGGCGAAGAACCCCAGGATGGTGCAGCGGTGAGCGCCCTTCTGCATTCGCCTTACACTATCGGGGTCTGCCTGCTTTTGCTGTTCGCCTGGGTGATGACCCTGTGCGCGATTTTCTGGCCGCAGGAAGGCCCCATCAACAAGGATGATGTCGATGCACGTTTTTGAAGTTTTCCGTGACACAAGCGGCCGCTGGCGGGCACGCCGCGACGACCGCCTGGTCGAAGGCCTGTTCGTCGACCAGATCAGCGCCGTGCGCTTTGCCCGCCGCGAAAATCCGTTCGGGCCGCTTCTCCTGCGCAGCTAGGGGCCGCTCGAATACGCGGCATGCGGTATGACTGTTGCCGGGGCCGCTCGCCTAAGCTGGCTTAGCTTTTCTTGGCGAAGGTCCGTAGCGGCAGCGGCCGGACGCGAGCCTTAGAAAAGCTTGCCCCTCTTCGAGCGGAGCGAGGGAGGCGCGGTATCCGCCCCTTCAAAAGGTCCACTGGCCGTCCATACGCTGTCGCTATGGACTGTTCACCAGCGCTCAAGGCGCTGGTGAAACGCGATGCGACGGATCGAAGGTGGGTGGCACCGGACCATAGGCATTGGCCCCAAGATCGCCCGGCTGACACCAGAAATAGATCAGCACGATGCAGGCGAGCAGGAAGGCCAGGTTGAACAGCATCACGATCGGCCCAAACAGGAACACTGAGAGGAAGCCCACGGCCATGAAGCTCATCATGGCCGCGGCCGCCAAAAGCTGGGAAATGAAGCCGGCAATGACGAAGATCCAGACCAGTCGCCCGTCACGGCCGGTGTCCTGCAACCTGCGCGCGCCCATGCTCGCGGCCGGCAGGATCATCGCCAGGTTGTAGATCGCCAGCAGCGGTAGGAAGGTCACGCCCTGCAGGATGGCGGCGATGACGGCGAAGACGAAATTCGCCAGCACGAAATACCAGAATTCCGAACGGCCGACCCGGCCGGCCATGTCGAAGTAATGCTCCATGACGGCGCGGCGGTAATTCTCGAAAATCGCTTGTATATCCATGACGCTACCCCCTGTTTTGGGCGGCGGCTTTGGCGTATTGAGCCGGCGGCCCACATGGTTTGCGCCCGGCGCAGAGCAGGGCACGCCCCCTTTCGGGGCGTAATCAGCTAAGAACCACATTACCTACGTGTCAATCTGACGGTTTCAGGATGAGCAAGAGCGCGAAAATCTTCATCGACGGCGCAGCCGGCACCACCGGGCTGGAGATACGTGATCGTCTGGCAGGCAGAGATGAGCTTTCGCTGATCGCCCTGTCCGACGTCGAGCGCAAAGACCAGGCTGCCCGCAAAAGGGCGCTGAACGAGGCCGATCTAGTGATCCTGTGCCTGCCGGACGAGGCGGCGCGGGAAGCCGTTGCCCTGATCGACAATCCTGCCACGCGTGTGATCGATGCCTCCACCGCCCACCGGGTGGCCGAGGGCTGGGATTTCGGCTTTGCCGAGCTGGAACCCGACGGCTACAGCCGCATCGCGGCATCGAAGCGGGTGAGCAATCCCGGCTGCTGGTCAACGGGTTTTCTCGCCATCGCGCGGCCGCTGGTGCGCGCCGGGCTGGTGCCAGCGGAGTTCCCGCTCACCGCCAACGGCGTGTCCGGCTATTCCGGCGGCGGCAAGAGCATGATCGCGGAATTCGAGGACAGGAACAGCGCCGGCTATACCGAGACCGTGTCGCGCATCTATGGCCTGGCCCTGACCCACAAACACATCCCGGAGATGCAGAAGCATTCCGGCCTATTCCATCCGCCGCTGTTCGAGCCCAGCGTGGGCCGCTTTTATCGCGGCATGCTGGTGGAAGTGCCGCTGCAGCTTTGGGCACTGCCGGGCAAGCCCACGCCCCGCGACATCCATGCGGCGCTGATGAAGGCCTATCCCGACCGGCCGCTGGTCAAGGTCGCCTCGCTGGAGGATGCGGGCGCGGCCAAGACGCTGGATGCGGAGATCTTCGCCGGCGCCAATGGCCTGACACTCTATGTCTTCGCCAATGAGAAGGCGGAGCAGGCGCGTGTGGTGGCGGCCTTTGACAATCTGGGCAAGGGTGCATCGGGTGCTGCGGTGCAGAACATGAATATCATGCTGAACCTCCCGGAAACTACGGGCCTCTGAATGCTTCCTCCCCCCGGCAAGCTCAGGGGGAGGAGCGGTTCGCGAACGGCTCAGGCGTCGAAATAACCCGGCCGGCTGATGTCGGCGATCAGGCCGATCTGGGTCGGCTTCCATCCCAGCCATTGCTGTGTCAGCGCGCTGGAAGCAGGGCCATCCAACCCGGCAAATCTCGCCATGATGCCGAAATGGGCCTCGGCTTCTTCCGGCCGGATCGAGGCCACCGGCAGGTTCAGTTGACGGCCCACAATCTCAGCAATGTCTCGGGCTGTTACGCCTTCATCCGCCACGGCGTGATAGCTGGTGCCGGCCAGCCCCTTTTCCAGCGCCAGTCGGTACAGACGCGCCACATCAAGACGGTGCGCCCCGGACCAGCGATTGCTGCCGTCTCCGATATAGCCGGAAACACCTTTTTCCCGTGCGATGGCGAGAAGCCAGTTGACCAGGC
This sequence comes from Rhizomicrobium sp., assembly GCA_036488555.1. GTDB lineage: Bacteria > Pseudomonadota > Alphaproteobacteria > Micropepsales > Micropepsaceae > Rhizomicrobium. Next base: position 211,000 of record DASXHL010000005.1, on the reverse strand, counting down.
CGCATTTGCCGTCGCCGCCATGCACCTGAGGCAACCGCACGGCCATGGCACGCACGCCGCGCCCGGCAAAGACCAGTCCTGCGGTTTCGGACACGCGCGGCAGGCCCGGCATCACCGGGTCCTTTTCCGTGGCGTTTCGGCCCGGCGCTATCAACAGCGTCCCCGATGTGACGATGAAGGGCTTGTGCGTGCCTTCCAGCACATCGCCGATCGCCTCGATGGCGCGCTTGTCGATCTGCCCGTTTTCCGCAAATTTCGTGAAGTCGTGGATGAAGGCGAGGTGGATGGTGCCGTCCGTGTGCCTGGCGCCTTCGCGCAGGCTGTCGAGGTCTTCGAGCGAACCGCGATGGACGCTTGCGCCCAGTTTCCGCAGCGCCTCGGCATTGGCGTTGGAGCGGGCAAGGCCCAGCACCTCATGGCCGTTGGCGATCAATTCCCTGGTGGTGGCGGCGCCGATAAAGCCGGCCGCGCCGGTGACGAATATACGCATGAAAAGCACTCCCTGTTCGGACGGACGGGATATTGGTAGGATGGGTATGCGGGTAAAGTAGTGAAGTTATACGGGTATAATTGCTAATAGGATGCCGGACGCCAATTCACTCGGGACCTATCTGAGGGATCGCCGCGCCAGGCTCGATCCCGCGGCTTTTGGCTTTGCGCTGACACGGCGGCGCACACCGGGGCTTCGGCGCGAGGAGGTGGCCCAGCGCGCCAATGTCAGCGCCACCTGGTACACTTGGCTGGAGCAGGGGCGCGGCGGCGCACCGTCCGCCGATGTCCTGGACCGCATCGCCCGCGCCATGATGCTGACCGATGTGGAACGCGAGCATCTGTTCCTGCTCGGATTGGGTCGGCTGCCGGAAGCCCACTATCAGGAACCCGAAGGCATCACGCCGCGTCTGCAGCGTCTGCTCGACACGCTGGACCACAGCCCCGCTTTCATCCGCACGGCGACCTGGGATGTGATCGCGTGGAACAAGGCGGCCGCAGCGGTGCTGACCGATTACAGCACGCTGCCGGAGGGGCAGCGCAATGTGCTGCGCATGATGTTCCGCGACAGCCGCGTCCGCGCGGCGCAGTCCAACTGGCAAAATGTTGCGCGCTATGTCGTAGCGTCTTTCCGCGCGGATGTCGCGCGCGCGGGCGCGGCGCGCAACGTCCAGTCGCTGGTCGATGAGCTATGCGCGACGAGTGCCGAATTCGCGGCGATGTGGCGCGACAATGATGTGCGGGGGCATGGCGATGGTTATAAAGTCCTGCACCATCCCGTGGCCGGCAAGCTCTGCATGGAGTTTTCGGGATTCGCGGTCGATGGCCGGCCCGATCTCACCATGGTAATCTACAATCCCGCTACGCCCGCGGACGCGGACAAGGTGCGCGCCCTGCTCAGACCGAAGCGGACGCGCCAGAAGGGCCGACGCACTGAGGTTGCCGATGCATGAAGGTATGGCCAAAGCGCAGGGCACGCTTTTCACATAATCCGTGCTAGGAATCCCGCATGTCTCGGGCATGGCTGGGCATTGGAGTTTCGGTACTTGTAGCGCTGGCGCTGTTCGCGGGCGCGGTGCTGTATGCCATTCATCGTCCGCCCAGGCTGCGTGGCTTTTCCGGGCTGGAATTCGCCGCCCTGACGCCGGCGGCCTCGGCGCGCACGCCGCTGCTGACCAAAGGCGGGGCGCTGGTGTTTCAGGTCGCCGATGACAGTCCCGCCGACAAGGCCGAGATCAAGTCCGGTGAAGTGGTGGCGGCGATCGATGGCGAGCCCATCCTGTCGGCGCGTCAGGCATCCGACCTGGTGCGTGCGCATCGGGCCGGCGACCGGGTCAGCTTCACGCTTTATGACGTCACCAGGGGTGAGGTGAAGCCCGAAACGGTTTCGCTGACCTTCGAGGACCAGCCGGTGCCGAAAAAGAAATTCTCGGTGCATCCGCCGCGCACCCTGGCGCGCGAATATTTCCCGCCGCCCATGCCGGCCGCCAATGCGTCCTGGTCCAGGCGCATCCTGCGCGGACCCACGATCCGCCCGCTGGCGCTGACCGGGCTGGGAGCAGGGGCCTGCAACGGCTTCGCGCCGGCGCAGTGGCGGGTGGCGGCGCATGCGCCCGACAATTCGCTGTTCCATGTGATGGCGGAAAAAAGCTTCCAGCACGCCATTTACAAGACGGGCACGCTGAACGGCGTCTCGCCCGATGCCTTCATCAACGGCTTTCTGGAGACCACTTTCGGGGCGCCTGTCGTGCTGACGCCGCCGCAAGGCCGGCCCTTCGGTTTTGTGGTGCGCGATTTCGGCAACAACAAGGGCGGTGCCGGCTTTGTGCTTTATCGCGTCACGGGAAACCGCATCGCGCTGTGGGTGGCTGCGGTTGCGGGCGGCGAAGCCAGTTGGGCAAAACCGCTGGTGGGCGCGGTGGTGCTGTCGATGCGCTGCGCCTCGCCAGGTGCGCCGGCCTTGACGGTGCGCGATCCCGGTCTGCTCGCGACACGCATTTCCACCCGCTGCATCCAGGGGCAGTGCGGCGAGAGCGATCTGGCCGCGACCTATCTGACTGTGCTGCGCTTCGGCTATGTCCATAACGGGCAGAACCAGATGTTCCTGGTCCATCCGCATGGCGATTTCTGGCAGGACGGCCCGCAGGGGCCGGGTTTCTATCACCAGATCGGTGGGGAGAACGAGAAGCTGGAGCCGGGGCGGATCAATTGACACGAAATGCCAAAGCATTTCGTGTCATCCCCGGCGAACGACGCATCATCGATGCGTCGTGAGGGAAGGGGACCCAGGTGGAAAGACTAGGGCTGATCTATCCACATGGGTTCCCTTTCCTCGTATTCGCTATTCGCTCGTGATCGCTGGAAATGACAGATTGGTTCGAGCGGATCAGCGAGCTCCGTTCGACAAATCAATAATCATCAGGGCCTGGCTGGAGCGCCATCGCAATGGCGCGGCAGTTCAGTTGCTGCGGGTGGTCAGTTATCAGCATTGCCAGATCACCTTTTTTCGAGAGGGCATAGACCACCATTTTCAGATACGGCTCGAAGCCACCTACCTGTTCGACGATCACCCAACGTCGGTCCAGGCTGAAAGCGCGAACCAGCCGCTCGGTTGGTGGGTTGTAATGTTGCGGCATATCCGTTGCGAGTGGCCCGTCGCGTCGACCAAGCCCATAAGAAAGCCGCCTCAGCAGCGGCGGCAAACCGGCAAGATCGGTCGTGGACTTACCGTTTTTCGGCAAATGGCATTGATCGACATCATAAGGATAGGCGGGCAATGCAACGAGCATCGATAACGCGGCCAGCAAAGTGAGCCGCGTTCGCTTCATGGCTACTGCGCCTTGACCTTCACATAGGTCCCGGGCGCGTCGCCAAGCACCTTCAGTTCGCCATCGCCTGGTTTGCGCGCGGGCACCTTCCCGCCCGACAGCTTGGACAGCCACTTGTCCCAATCCGGCCACCAGGAGCCGGGATGTTCGGTTGAACCCTTCCGCCAGGCCTCGATGGTCTTGGCGCCGCCCTTTTTGGCAAAGGAATCATTGGTCCAATATTGATATTTCTTCGCCGCCGGCGGATTGATCACGCCCGCGATGTGACCGGAGCCCGCGATGATGAAGCGCACCGGGCCGCCGAACAGGTTGACCGACTTGAACACCGAACCCACCGGGGCAATGTGGTCTTCCTTGGCCGACTGCAGATAGACCGGCACCTTGACCTTCGACAGGTCCAGCTTCTCGCCCGCCAGCTTCATCTTGCCTGACGCCAGCGCATTCTCCTTGTAGCACTGGCGCAGGTACGACAGATGCAGTTTCTCCGGCATCCGCGTGGTGTCGCTGTTCCAATAGAGCAGGTCGAAGGGCATGGGCTGCTTGCCCAGGAGGTAGTTGTTGATCACGAACGACCAGATCAGGTCGTTGGCGCGCAGCATGTTGAAGGCCCCGGCCATCTTGGAGCCGGGCAAGACGCCGCCCTCGCTGTCCATCTGCGCCTTGAGTGCTTCCAGTTGCGCCTCGTCCACGAAGACCGACAGTTCGCCCGCCTCGCTGAAATCGGTCTGGGCCGCCCAGAAGGTTGCGGAATGGACCCTGTCATCCCCCTTGTTGGCCATGTAGGCGAGAGTGGCGGCCAGCAGCGTGCCGCCGATGCAATAGCCGACGCAGTTGGGATCCTTCACCCCGGTGGCCTTCTCCACCGCCTCCAGCGCGGCGAAGATGCCGCCCTGCATATAGTCCTCGAAACCCTTGTCGGCCATGTCCGCAGCCGGATTGACCCAGCTCACCAGGAACACCGTATAGCCCCGGGAAACCAGCCAGCGGACGAAGCTGTTCTCGGGCCTCAGATCGAGGATGTAGTACTTGTTGATCCAGGGCGGAAAGATCAGCAGCGGGCGCGCGTGAACTTCATCCGTCGTCGGAGAAAATTGCAGCAACTCCATGATCTGGTTGCGAAACACCACCTTGCCTGGAGCGGTGGCAACATTCTCGCCGATGACAAAACCGTCAGCCGTCTGGCGGATGGAAAGCTCGCCATGGCCGCGCTCGATATCGGCCAGCAGATTGTCCAGCCCCTTGACCAGGTTCTCGCCATTCGAGGCGATGGTGGCCTTGAGCACATCGGGGTTGGTCAGGGGGAAGTTGGTGGGTGCCAGCGCATCGGCGAACTGGCGGGTATAGAAGGCAACCCGGCCGCGCTCCTTTTCGTCCAGGCCGTGAAGCTTGCCCACCATCTCCTGCATGGCGTTGGCGGTAAGCAGATAGCTCTGCTTGATGAAGTCGAAGATCTCGTTCTGTTTCCACTCATCCGCCTTGAAGCGGCGGTCGCCGGGCGCGGGCTCGATCACGGCGGGCGCTTCCCCGCCCAGCATCTTGCGGGCGGTGCCTTCCCACAGGGTCATGAAATTGTTCCACCACTGGGTCTGGGCTTCGACCACCACGTCGCGGTCGCCGCCCATGGCCTTGGCCAGTGCCAGCATGGCGCCGGAGACGTTGAGCGGGTCCAGCGGCATTGGATTGTCGCGTTCCACCACGCGGGCGATGAAGTCCATCAGCAGCTTCTGACTCTTCACGCCCACCGTGAGCATGTTTCTGGCGAATTCCTGGGTATCCAGGGAAGCGGGCGCAACCGATTCGGTCGCGGAGCTCGTGGCTGAGACAGAAGCTTTGGAGGTCATGGCCTGAGATCGCGCTTTAGATGAAAATTGTGATAGCCCGGCCACGGTGATGCCCGCAAGCCGTGTGGAGCAGCCTTTTCACGCCCAAATATTGCAATCATTCACGCGATTTAGGGGGTGTCCCGCTGGCGCCAAAGCCTGGGTCGCGGTATAGGAAAAATGGGCTGGGAGGATGCGCGCAGGCCGTGGATGCGCGCGCGCTTTTGCAGGCATTTGGAAGGGCATTTGCAGTCATGAGCAAGACATACGCGCGTCCTTTGGTGGTGGCGACGCTGGCGCTTACGCTTGCGGTGGGAACCGCCGGTTGCCAGACGATGTCCGATCTCGATCCCACCGGACTGATCGGCGGCGATGACAGCGCGCCCGCGCCCGATACCCAGTTCCCGCCGGACAGCCCCCAACAGGCTGCCCAGGACGCCAACACCACCACGCCGGACCTGGCTTCGTTGCCCGCCCGCCCGGCGCAGCCCGATGCTGCCGCCCAAGCCGCCACAACCCAGCAGGTCACCGCCGCTGGCGCCCAGGCCCAATACAGCGCCGATGCGCTGCGTGCGGGAACCGACGCGGCTGCCCCGCCGCCGGTCGCCACCGATGCCGCCGCCACCAAGCAAGCCATGGCCGCCAGTAACGCTCCCCCCACGGCCAGCCCCGATGCGCCTCCCACGGCCGGTTCGGCTGACGCGGCCGCGCCGCCGACCGCTTCGGCTCCGGTACAGGCCGCCTCGGCTGCCCCTCCCACCGCTTCTGCGCCCGCCGCGCCTCCGGCCGCCCCCAATCCAAATGCCGCAGTTCCGCCCCAGCAGCAGCCCCAGCAGGTAGCCTCCGCAGCCCCTCCGGCGGCGCCTGAAGCGGCTCCGCCGTCCGCTGCGGCTCAGCCGGGTACGCCCGCTGCCGCTCCCGTGGCCAGCGCGGCTTTACCGCCGCCGCCTGGCGCCGTCACGACCACTGCCGCTCTGACGCCCCCGGGCGCGGAGCCGGCCGTTCCCGCCGTTCCGATGACCCCTGGTGCCCAGATGGCTATGGTGAATCCGAGCGATTCACAGCTCGGCTTCAAGCCGTCCTCGGCCCCGCCGCTCAATGCCGGTGTTGCCCAGTGGGTGTCGCCGCCGATCCTGGCGCATTATCGCGAAACCGCCTCCGTGGCCGGCTCGGCCGGGACGGCAGAACCGGCGGTTGCCGCCGTGCCGGCTGGTTCGCCTCGCAAGGGCGCGCGCAGCACGGGTGCTTCGGCCGCGTCGGGCGATGTGGTCGCCAATCTCGATGCCATTCCCGGTTCGCCGCTTGGCCGCGCTGCGGCCATGAATGGCGGCGTTCCTCCCACCCAGATCATCTATTTCCCGGGCGATACGACCAACTTGTCCAAATCGGCCATGACCCAGGTGCGCAGCGCGGTTGCCACCTTCCAGGCGGGCGGCGGCGCCGGCACCATCAAGGTGGTTGGTCATGCCTCCAGCCGCACCGCCAACATGCCGGTCGAACGGCATCTGGAAGTCATCTTCCAGAAGTCGCAGGCCCGCGCCACTGCGGTGGCCCAGGCCCTGATCCGGGCCGGCGTGCCTGCCGACAAGGTGCAGATCGAAGCGGTGGGCGACAGCCAGCCCATCTATTACGAATCCATGCCCAAGGGCGAAGACGGCAATCGCCGCGCGGAGATCTACGTACAAGGGTGAACCCACGGCGCGCGCGCGAGCATGTCCGGCGGACATGCGAGAATGGGTGAACGCCGCGAGCTGTAAGGAGCGCCTGGCCGAAGGCCAGCAAAACCATCCGGTGGATGGTTTTGAGCTGCGAACGAGCGGCCGGAAATATGTCCGGTCCCGTGCTCATCCCGTATACGAGCCCTGCACAAAAGGGCCGCAATTTAACCCAAAAATGATTGCGCCCTCCGGGTAAATCCCGGACTCTCAGGCGTTTTCAGGATTCTTCGCCATGAATACCGATTTCTACCGCATCAAGCGGCTGCCGCCTTATATCTTCGAGGAAGTCAATCGCCTCAAGGCTGCCGCGCGCGCGCGTGGGGAAGACATCATCGATTTCGGCATGGGCAATCCCGACCTGCCGACGCCCGACTATATCGTCGACAAGCTGTGCGAGACCGCGCGCGATCCGCGCGCCCACCGCTACAGCGCCTCGCGCGGCATCAAGGGCCTGAGGAAGGCGCATGTCGCCTATTACAAGCGCCGCTTCGGCGTGGACCTGAACCCCGACACCGAGGTGATCGCGGCGCTCGGCTCCAAGGAAGGCTTCGCCAATCTCGCCATGGCGATCACCGCGCCCGGCGATGTGGTGCTGGTGCCCAATCCCGCCTATCCGATCCACGCCTTCGGCTTCATGATCGCGGGCGCCGCCATCCGCCATGTGCCGGCGACCAGCCCGGAGGAATATCTCTCGCGGCTGGGCACGGCGACACGCCATTCCGTGCCGTCGCCGATCGCGCTTGTGGTGAACTATCCTTCCAATCCCACCGCCCAGGTGGTCGATCTCGACTTCTACAAGGAGATCATCAAGTTCGCGAAGAAGCACGAGATCTGGGTGCTGAGCGATCTGGCATATGCCGACATCTACTTCACCGATCAGCCGCCGCCATCGATCCTGCAGGTGGACGGCGCCAAGGACATCGCCATCGAATTCCAGTCGCTGTCCAAGACCTTTTCCATGCCGGGCTGGCGCATGGGTTTTGCCGCCGGCAATGAAAAGCTGATCGGCGCGCTGGCGCGCATCAAATCCTATCTCGACTATGGCGCCTTCACGCCCATCCAGGTCGCCGCTGCCGCCGCCCTCAACGGACCGCAGGATGTGGTCGATCAGATCCGCGCCGTCTACAAGTCGCGCCGCAACGTGCTGGTGAAAAGCATGGCGGCGGCGGGCTGGGAGATTCCCGCCCCGCCGGCCTCCATGTTCGCCTGGGCGCCGGTGCCGGAGAAATATCGGCAGCTCGGTTCCATGGAATTCGCAAAAGATTTGCTGATCCATGCCAAGGTCGCGGTGTCGCCGGGCATCGGCTTTGGCGAATATGGCGAGGGTTATGTGCGGGTGGCGCTGGTGGAGAATGAGCATCGCATCCGCCAGGCCGCGCGCAACGTGAAGAAGTTCCTGCAGGCCGGCACCAACAAGCAGCCTGCCGAGCAGCCCAAGAAGAAACTGGCTCCGGCGAAATGACGGCTCCCTTTCGTATTGCCATTGCCGGTCTCGGCACAGTCGGGAGCGGCGTGGTGAAAGCCTTGGCCGCGCGGGGCGAGGATCTTTCGCACCGCGCCGGTCGCGCGCTCGCCATCACCGCCATGTCGGCCCGCGACAAGTCGCGCGCCCGCGGGTTCGAAATCACCGGCTGGCGGGATGATCCGCTGGCGCTGGCCGACAGCGACGCCGATGTGGTGGTCGAACTGATCGGTGGCGATGAAGGCGTCGCGCGCCAGCTGGTCGAACGGGCGCTTGCGAACGGCAAGCATGTGGTGACCGCCAACAAGGCGCTTCTGGCCAAACACGGTCTGGCGCTGGCCAAACTTGCCGAAGACAAGGGCGTGTCGCTGAAGTTCGAGGCCGCGGCCGCCGGCGGCATTCCCATCGTCAAGGTGTTGCGCGAGGACCTGATCGCCCATGGCGTGGATGCGGTGAAGGGAATCCTCAACGGCACCTGCAATTTCATCCTCACCGAGATGGAAGCGAGCGGCCGTTCCTTCGCCGATGTGCTGAAGGATGCGCAAGAGAAAGGTTATGCCGAGGCCGATCCGACGCTCGATGTCGGCGGCGGCGACACCGCGCACAAGCTTTGTCTGCTCGCAAGTCTGGCTTTCGGCACCGCGCCGGATTTTTCCAGCGTCGCGGTGGAGGGCATCACCCACATCACCGCCGACGACATTGCCTTCGCGTCGGAGTTCGGCTTCCGCATCAAGCTTTTGGGCGTGGCCAGGCGCGTGGGCGACAAGATCGACCAGAAGGTCCATCCCGCCATGGTTCGCGCCCGCGGCCCGCTCGCCAATGTCTCTGGCGCCGCCAATGGCGTCCTGGTGGATGCGGGCGAGGCGGGCAGCTTCTTCTTCTCCGGCCGCGGCGCGGGCGAAGCGCCTACCGCCAGCGCCGTGATCGCCGACATTGTCGAGGCGGCGTCGGAAGGAGGCCAGCCCAGCCCCGTGTTCGGCCGTTCGGCTGAGAGCCTGACCAGGCTGGAGCCGGCCGACGGCAAGGCTTCCACCTCGCCCTGGTACCTGCGCTTCGAGGTGCTGGACGTGCCTGGCGTGCTGGCGGCGATTGCCGGGCATCTGGCCGAAGCCGGTGTTTCCATCGAAAGCATGATCCAGCGCGGCCGGGCCCCCGGTGAGCCGGTGGCCATTGTCATGATTACCCACGAGACCGCCCAGGCGGCCGTGGAACGCGCCTTGAAGGCCATCTCCGCTTCCGACAAGGTGCGGGCCCGGCCGTGCATGATTCCGATGGAAGCCTGATTAGTGGTTCAACTCCCCTGCGGTTCCCGTAGGGCAGTTCGAACGAAGTGTTAGTGGTTCAACTCCCCTGCGGTTCCCTCCGGGTCGTTGAACGAAGTTGAGATTAAGACCGAGACAAGAGAAATGACCGAGATCCGTCCTCCTGTTCAGGAGAAACCCCTGGACCGCTCGTTCGCGCTGGAAGCGGTGCGCGTGACCGAAGCCGCGGCCATCGCCGCCTTCGCCCAGATCGGGCGCGGCAACGAGCATGATGCCGACCAGGCCGCGGTCGAGGCCATGCGCGCGGCCTTCAATGTGCTGCCCATCGAAGGCACAGTGGTGATCGGCGAGGGCGAGCGCGACGAAGCCCCTATGCTGTTCATCGGCGAGAAGGTGGGGCAGGGTGGTCTTGCCGTGGACATCGCGCTTGATCCGCTGGAAGGCACCACCCTGACGGCAAAGGCGATGGCCAATGCGCTGGCGGTGATGGCGATGGCCGAGCCCGGCACCATGCTGAACGCGCCCGACACCTATATGGACAAGATCGCAGTCGGTCCCGGCTATCACGACGGCATCGTCGATCTGGATGCGGAGCCCGCCGACAACATCAATGCGGTCGCAAAGGCGAAAGGCGTCAGGCCCGAACACATTACCGCGCTGGTGATGGATCGCCCGCGCCATGAAAAGCTGATCGCCAAGATCCGCGCCGCCGGCGCGAAGGTGAAGCTGATCACCGACGGCGACGTGGCCGGCGTGATCGAGTGCACCGATCCCGCGACCGGCGTCGACATCTATATGGGCATGGGCGGGGCGCCGGAAGGCGTGCTGGCGGCGGCGGCGCTGCGCTGCGTGGGCGGCCAGATGCAAGGGCGGCTGGTGTTCCGCAATGACGATGAAAAGGCGCGCGCCGCCAAATGGGGCATCACCGACCTGAACCGCAAATATGGCCTGCGTGAGCTGGTGTCGGGCGATGTGGTGTTCTCCGCCACCGGCGTCACCGACGGCGCCATGCTGCGCGGCGTGCATCGCCATGGCGACTTCATCACTACCGAAAGTGTGGTGATGCGCTCGTCCACGGGCACGGTGCGCTGGATCCGCGCGCGCCATCGCCGCGAAACGAGTGGCTGAGGACCGGGCCGAACAGGGCGCGGCTTTCGGTGTCGCGCGCTCTTTCACCGGCCGGCGCTGGCTGCTGAAGCCGGTCGATACGAAGCTGGAAAACGAACTGCTGCGCGAGATTTCGCCGGTGCTGGCCAGGCTGCTGGCCTTGCGCGGCGTCTCATTGGCCGAGGCTGCCGATTACCTGTCGCCGCGGCTGAAAAAGCTTTTGCCCGAGCCCAATCTGCTGAAGGACATGGACCGCGCCGTGGCGCGTGTCGCGGACGCCCTGGAAAGGGGCGAGCGCATTGCCGTGTTCGGCGACTATGACGTGGATGGCTCGACCTCGGCCGCGCTGCTGAGCGACTTCCTGTCGGCGCTGGGTGCGGCGCCGCGCATCTACATTCCCGACCGTATGAAGGAAGGCTATGGCCCCAACCCGGCCGCCATGCGCACGCTGGCGGACGAAGGCGCCAGGCTTGTGATCACGGTGGATTGCGGCTCAGCCGCCGTCACGTCCATCGAAGAGGCCAACAGCCTGAACATGGATGTGGTGGTGCTGGATCATCACAAGGTCGAAGCCGCGCCGCCTGCGGCCGCGCATGTCAATCCCAACCAGCCAGGCGATATATCGGGGCTGGGGCATCTGTGCGCGGCGGGCATCACTTTCCTGTTCCTGGTGGCGCTGAATCGGCATCTGCGCGAGACGCAGTTCTACGAGACGCGCGGCATGGCTGAACCCGACCTGCGCCTGTTCCTCGACCTGGTGGGACTGGCCACCATCTGCGATGTGGTGCCGTTGAAAGACATCAACCGCGCCTTTGTCCGCTTCGGCCTGGGTCAGATCGGCACAATGTCACGGCCGGGCCTGGCGGCGCTGGCGGGCGTGGCCGGGGCCAAGGGGCCGTTCACGCCCTATCATCTGGGCTTCGTCTTCGGGCCGCGCATCAATGCCGGCGGCCGGGTGGGCCGCTCGTCGCTGGGCGTGGATCTGCTCACCGCGCGCGAGGACGAGCGCGCGGGCGAATTCGCCGCCCAGCTCGACCTGCACAACAAGGAACGCCAGGCGATCGAGAAGGCCATCCTGGAAGAAGCAACGGCAATGGCCGCGCTGCAGGAAAATGTGCCCTTCGTGCTGGTGGCGGGCGATGGCTGGCATCCCGGCGTGGTCGGCATTGTGGCGGGGCGACTGAAAGAGCGGTTCGCCAAGCCGGCCTTTGTCGCGGGGTTTGAAGGCGGCATGGGTCGTGGATCGGCGCGTTCGATTTCCGGCATCGATATCGGTGGCATCATCCGCGCCGCGGCCGAGGCGGGTATCATCGAATATGGCGGCGGTCATGCCATGGCGGCGGGCTTTTCGCTTACCACCGGGCAGCTGGAGGGCTTCCGCCGCTTTGTGGAAGAACAGTTCAGCGGCGCGGGCGCGGCGCTGGCGGAGGCCAGCGCTCTTTACCTCGATGCCGTATCGTCGCCGGCGGGCGCCAATGTGGCGCTGGCCGAGGAGATCGCCCAGGCCGGCCCCTTTGGCGCCGGCAACCCCGAACCGCTGCTGGCCTTGCCGGACGTGCGGGTGGCCTATGCCGATGTGGTGGGCCAGAGCCATGTGAAGCTCAGGCTGGGCGGCGGGGGCGGAGCGGTGCTGGACGCCATCGCCTTTCGGGCCCTGGGCTCCCCCCTGGGCGACGGGCTTCTGGCGTCACGCGGCAGGCCCATCCATGTGGCAGGGCGGCTGCGACGCGACGACTGGAACGGGCGGGTGCGGGTGCAGCTGGAAATCGAGGATGCGGCCGCGGCAAGCCTTTGACAGGATTTGTGAAAGTCCGGCTTGCAAAACCGACATTCCGCCGCTAAACCCCGGGTCCTTCCGGCAGCGCCCTTCGTCTATCGGTTAGGACTCAAGATTTTCAATCTTGCAAGAGGGGTTCGACTCCCCTAGGGCGCGCCATCCCCTTTTGTCCGCGTTGATTTTACTGCGTTATTTGATTGGTGGGACACTTTGCGGAGTCGAGTGGGACACTTCAACTCGCGTTTTGTTCTAGTCCATTGGCCTTGTCTGGGCTCAACCCACTTGCAGATCGTTTTGCGCCGGGGCGGCGTTCCGCTCCGAGGACGTACCCAGCGATGCCGCTCAGAAGGGTAATGGTTGCATCGGCTGGAATCTTTTCAAAAAGCCGCAAGACAAACACGACAACCACAATAGTGAGAATAGTACCTAACCTGATGATGCTGCCCGTCTGCGTTAACCGTGCAAGCACAGAGGCGACCAATTCCGGCGATTTTAGCGTGCTAACTATGCCGAACCCGATGGCACAAACCATTCCCACGATCAAAATGATCGCTACAAGTTGGGTCACCTCTAATGCGACTTCCTGATTAGCGACCATTTCGGTTCGTGCCCCTTTTGTAAATTTCAGCTCGCGGTTTGCTCCAACTTGATCAGCGGCATTCCACTGTCAGCGAGCTTCTTTCGGTTCGCTTCCTTAGTATAACGCATTGCCATTGACTCACTCAGCCAACCGAACATTGATACCAGTTGATGGACACTCGCGCCATTGTTTGCGGCGATAGTTGCGGCACCCGCTCGAATCCCATGTGCGGTGCGATTTACAAGGCCAGCTTTCCGCGCTTTTTCGTTAAACCAATTACCGTAACCTTTTTGCGAAAACGTCTTGCCATATTCGGTCAGGATGAAGGCGAGGGCGTCTTTCGGCGCGAGTGCCAATTCACGCGCCAACTCTTCCAAGACCGGCACGTCAACAGCGCCACCTGTCTTCTGTTGAGTGAAGACAAAGCGGCCATCTCGCATATGTTGCGGGCCGAAGTGGCGCACGTCGCAGCCTCGGGCCCCTGTATAGAGATGAAGCGCCATCGCCCGGCGTTCTTTAGAGCCGGTCGGATATTTATCCATGAACACGCGGAAATGTGACTCGCTCCATGGTGGAACGTTCGTCACCTTATGTTTGAGGCGGCCAATGTCGCGAACGGGGTTAGCCTTCACGAGGTTCGGGTGAGCTTCTATACCCCACGCGAACACATAACCCATAATCTTCCGCCGATCATTTGCCGCCGTCTTATGTTCGGCCTTTCGATCACGCAAGACGCGGACCGCCTGAGGCGTCATCTTTCCGATGGGCATATCGCCGAATAGATCGTTTGCTTCCGGGCGGATGGGCTCCCGCCACGTGGACTCCAAAATTCTGCGCCGCGTGTCGGGCGTGGTGCCTGTGAGCTTCTTGAACTCGGCGGACGCCATGTAAGCCTGACACAGCCAACGCCAAGTGCCGTGCTTGGCGCCAGTTGGGGCAGGGGCAGCGGCAGGGGCCTCATCCGCACCCCCGTTCAAAGCGCGATTGTACTGTTCGTTGAACTGCGGAGAGCCTACCATGCCGAACAAGCGGATTTTCTTTTGCCCCTTGCGACGAAAGTAAGTGCGCCAGTTTCCGTGGCGGTCCTTATCTTCGATGCAATAGGCGGGCAATGGGGGACGGTCGCGTCTAGCCATTTTCAGAACCTACGCCGCCACATCATCCCATCGCCCGTCATCGGTATCCTCTGGGAGGTTATCGAAATACTGATCGATCTTGTTGCGATCCCAGACGGTGATGCCGTCAATCTTCTTCGGCTTCGGCATGAGCCCCTGCTCAACCCAGCGCTTAAACGTGCTCACGGAAACGCCCACATAAGCAGCAGCGGCATCGAGACGAAGGCCCCTAGGGTAAGTTGAAACTTGGATTGTAGCTGGATTCGTTTTTGCAGGCATGGGGTCGGGCGAAGATGCCAGACCGCAAAATAACGTCAAGAAAACGGCTCTTTCAGACGTTCAGGCACCCCAAAATAGTTATCTTGACCCTGCCGCGAAGTGCTATCCGACCTTTAAATCCGGGCTTTCTGCGTGTTTTGGTATTGTACGCGAGTTGTTGACATCGTTGAAACTAAACGGTTTTTCCCGTTTGGCGCGACATCCTAAACCATCGCCGTCACTCATCAGTCCGCCGCAACCCCGCCGCTTGTAGAAGGGCGCAGATCATTTCAATTTCCTGCATGCGGATCGCGCATAGCTCCAGCAGCCGCGCTTCAGTGCCTGAAGGTATATTGTCTGGGTCGTCCAAGCAGGCTTGCAACTCGTCGTCGGACAGGTCCAGCGACACCGCCAAAGGCTCCCGCCAGTCCGCTCCCCACAGAACGAAACCCACGTCCTCCAGCTTCGGGGGGATTAGCTCCATCTTGCTCACGGGTCTTCCTTTCTCCCAGTGGCGACGATCCTCAACGCACCCGCTGGCGGCCGCTTCTGTAACTCGCGGGCAATTTCCCAGGGGGCATTCATCCACGTCTCCCGGGCCGCTTCATCTAACAGGATAACGGGCGTAGCGTCAGGATGGATCGGCAAAACGTCCGGGCTGGCATCCGTAGTGAGGAAACTGAAAACGAGGTGGTTTCCAACATCGGGCGCTGCCTTGGTCCCTCGGTCACCCTCCCACTCCCGCCAAATTCCGGCGAAGAACATCAACGGTCGGCTTTCGTCTTGGGCAAACCAAGTCCAGATTGATTTTGGGCCTTGATTATTGTCCGGCTCCGCAAAGCTAGTCACCGGCACTAGACAGCGAGCGCCCGGCTTCCTCAGATAGGACAACCAATATTTGCTGTCTGTATTGCGAACATTGGTCAGGTAGGGGTTGCGGGGCTTACTCCCCGGGATGTTCGGCGGCGGGAAGCCCCATCGGGCCACCACCAGTTCGCGCTCATTAGTCGCCGTAGTGCGCACAATAGGCGCGTGACCATTGGGGAAGATTGCTGGCAGCGATGGCATGTTGCCCGCGCGATCCACCATGGCTTTGGCCAGATCACGAATGGCCTTCTGTCCTTTAGTAAGTGAATAGAGATTACACATCGCATCGACAGTACGTATTGCATCGCCACAAGGGAAGCGGGCCAAATATTCAGCCCGCACCCGCCGCTCGGCCTCCGGGTAGGTCTCTGGCCATCGGCGCTCCCCATTGATGCGAAGCTCCTGGCCCCACGGGTACGGCTGCTCAACGCCTACCTTCGCGCCGTTTTGCCCGGTCCCGCGATGCGGCTCCTCGAACACACAGCCCTTTCGTCCGCATGACCCGCACCGGAAAAAAATCTGCATCTGCCTGAGCGGGTTTTTCACACCAAACCGGATACGCCAAGGCGCGAGGGGCAATGCTCGGGTGTGGCCGCACATGGGGCTCACACAGCGCACCCAAACCCACTGCAAGAAGGGTTCCGTTGACGGCGGTCGATAGACGACACGCCCGGGGACAAAATCCATATCGTCTTTGCTTGGCCGGACAGCAGCTTTGGGCGTAACGGCGCGCAACAGCGCCTCCATGGCTAGCTTGTCGGCCTTGGCCCGCTCAATCTTGTTTATCTTATTTCGCTGATCGCCCATTGGCGCGCACTCCCACACTTGGTTGGGTTCGCAGCCAGACGGGACTCCTCACACCTATGAAAGCCGATCCGCCTCCCACGGTCAAGATTTTGATCTGCTGTTGGGGACCCGATGCGGCTGAGGGGTGGCGCGCTTGCCATCGTGGCACGCTACGTGTCGGATTTCTTGACCAACGTCTCGCTGCATGATTTGTCATCCCCGGATATCCCAAGACCGACGGACAAAACTAGGGGAAGCGATTTCAGCTTCCGGAAATGTGAACTACCCAACGCCTTCTCGCTGAAATCGCTTCCCAACTTTCCACCGATTGATCTGGCAGCACCTTCACTGCGCGTGCAACCACTCGGCATACTCCGTACACTGATCGATCTTGACATTCTCGAAGATTTGCGCTGCGGAGAGATGCGCAAGTGTCAGATTTCTTGACACAACTGATATCATTTGATAGTGTTTGTTTTATCGAATGGCGCTGAAAACGGGGTTTTCGCACATCCGACCATTCCCCTAGAAAAGTTTGAAATTAATGCCGCCCAAAAAGCGCGTTGTCCCGCGCCCTCGTTACAATGAAGTTGACACCGTAGCCCCTATCAGCCTCGACCCGCCGAAATCAAAAATCCAAGCATGGCGTGCTGACTACGATCCCGAGAAGTGGACGGATGCCAAGACAGCGCGGCGGGCGCTCGGCAACGTAAATTCCGTGACCTTGTGGAAATACCGCAAGCAAGGGCGCCTCGAATATCGCGTCATAACGCGAAAGAACTTTTTGTATGCGTGGGAGTCGATCTTCGCAATCATTGAAGGTCGCCGCTAATTCCGTTTTTACGCCATGTCAGAATTTGATCACACACCCACCACGCCCGCCGATGCATCGCTTTACGTGCTGGCTTGGATGCGCACGCATAAAATCCCCGTAAAGATAGAATTCGCTGCGTTCATTGCCGGGAGCGTCGCATATGCCTTGCAGCTTGCAGGGTCGGACTTTTCAGATCGGGACGTAGCGCGCGCGGTTGAATCGCATCAGGCGCGTTCGCCCAGGCTGTTCAACAGCGAACCCCAAGCTTCTTACATCGATCAGCGCACGCACAAGCCCGAACCACACACACCGAAACCTCGCCGCCCTCTGCCGCACTGGAAGCGTAAGAACTAATCATGTCTGACGAACAATTCTATGCAGGGCTGTATGCCTCGAATGCCGAGATGACCGCAGTCGCGCGGCGCGTTAAGAAAATGATTCAAACCCACGCGAAATATTTGGAGCCTGACGAGAGTTGGACTTACGGCAAGCGCATCGCCGCCGATTTTATGCGGCACGGTCGCCAAATTACGGAAGCGACGGTCCGTGAAGCGTTCGATGGCCTCATAGCTCAAGAAGACAGCTGGGAAAGCATCCGCGACAAGCGGATGGCCGATGCGTTGGAAGTGGGCGACCATCTGCGGGAATTGGCTCCAGACCTTCGTGAGGAGTCATTCGAGGATGTCGCTGCGTTGGTTGCGTATGAGTTGGAGCGGCAGGCGCTTGATATAAGCGATGCAACAATCAAGACCATCTTGGATAATCTGCGCCGCAGGCAACCACGCCACTTCATCACTGACGAGGCGCGCGCGGTGTTGATGGCCTTGAAGTCGGGAGGGAAGAAGTGAGCCCTCTGGATGTCAGTCAATATTTTGCAGAGTTGATGTACGCAGGGCACCCGTACCTGCTCAGCCTGAGTCGTACCGCACGCCGAGCCCGCGCGGTTGAGATGTCCGAAAAAGGTGTTCGGAACACTGCTGATATCGATGCAGCGTTGGCCCGGGCAGCACGCGGAACGGACGAACTGACTGTCAAGACCAAAGCTGATGTTGATACCGCGCCGGTTCGTGCTGCACGCGAAGCGGATGAACCGCCTGCCAAGACCGAAAAAGAAATAGCCAATTGGCTGAACTCGAAAGAGGTGACGCGTAGTAACAGTTACGTCGCCGGTATGAGCTTCCACCAGCGTCGCATGCTGGCGCGGGTTTTGGCGGGGCAGGAACTCTATAGCGACCTCGCACTTTCCCTTGCGCTGGCTTTCGCGGTTGAGGAAGCCACCGGAGGCGGTCATGACAAATAGCTCTGCGCCCCCACCTCCACCACCACGTAAGGCGAACAAGAAAATGACCGTCGTTCCCGTGCCGCAGGCGCCACATCACGTAATCAACCTTCAAAACAAAACCGTCACACAAAAGAAAGATTAAACATGACCCACCCAACATTGAAACAAATGCTAGCCGAGAAAGCCCTGGATGAACTGAAAGACGACCCGCGCTTCAAAGGTGAAAACATCAACGCCATGGCGGATAAGATCGCGGGCGAGGGTATCGAAGACCGGGCACGGATCACGGCGCGCGCGCTTGAGATTAAGCAGAAGGCTGAACAGCAGAGCGAGTCCGCACCAGTCGCAACGGGGCGCATTCAAGCTGGAGGCAAAGTCGCGCCACCAGCGGGCAAGTCGTCCGATGAATTTAATAAACAGCCGGCGAATGTCCGCCTGCTCTATGCCAATAACAAATTGGCCGGAGAAATGGCGACGGTGCCGACCAATCCCGTCAGCGCGGCGCCGGTTGAATCGCCAGCGTCGAAAGCGACCGTCGAGTATGCCAGCCCGGTTTTCGAAGCGTATCACACAGGGCGCGACATTGAGCAAACCAAAGCCGTGACGCCAACGCCGAAAAAGCCAACACCCGTGCAGCGTCTTGGTGCGGTGAATGACGCTGACTTTAAGAAGTGGGAGGCAGCGCGCAAGCAACAGAACAAACTCTAACAATCATCCCATACCTACGCCAGCCGGAACGTCATGTCCGACTGCCGAATTCAAATTATCAAGGCTCACAAAAAAATGTTATCGCATGCCGCGCCATCTGATGGCGCACCCGTCCTGTCACTTGAAGTGTCGGACCACACTCGCAACGCCATTCTCAACGCTCTTTTGAATCCACCAGAGCTCACGGCAACAAGCGAATTCCACCTTACTGTCTCCGATCTTTCGTTCGAACGACCCACGCTCTATGTCAATGACACGCGGTCGTTCTATGTCGATGGCACGCGGTTGTCGTTCCATGCCTTTGACCAGTCGCTTGACGGAAAAATCAGTTTTTCTTGCCTAGGCGAGCAAGGCAGCGCCGTGGCCTTCGTGCGTGAAGTGGACGACACTACTGCCCATTTCCTCGAAGAGGTCCCGCCCACATTCATTTTGACGGCTGACCTCTGCTGGACCGATGAAGAAACCGGCATCTTCGTTGCGAAATATCATGTCCTTCACGTTTGGTTACTGGAAAATCCAGCCAATCCAACTGAAGCGGCGAAGGTGGCGCGAGCGCTCGGCATGGCATCGCTCGATGCACAATACGCCATCACTGATGAACACGACCTCATTCTGAATACCGGGCGTCTTACTTCGTTGGAAGAGATGCAGGACGCCTACCTTGGTGACGGTGACGACACCCCGCTTGAATCTGTGTACGGCTTCTATCCCATCGGATCACATTATAACGGTGCCGAGGTGCGTAAGTCCTTTGACGACTCGGCTCAAATCAGATCCCTATTCAGTGCCTCGACCGACTCCGATAGCGAAACGTTAAACGCCCTTGTCTTCGAGTTGCCCGGGTACAATTGTGGGTATGTGGACGAACTTATGGCCGAGGCCGACACCATCGGCCTTTGCCAGCGATTCAACGCAACTTGTGAAACACTGATCCCGATTGAGAAGGCCAAAGAATACGGTGACGACCTCCACGACCCCAAGGTCATGCGCAAGATTCTGCGCGAGGTCAAAGGCTATATATTGGACCCATTCGCGGATATGTCATTCGCTGGTAGCCATCTGGTTGACAGTAAGATCATGGCGGTGTTCACCCACCCGGAAGTTGCGAACCATCGCCTGACCTTTCTCGTCAACCCTATCTCTGTTGCCGAGTACGGCAGTGAGGGAGTCGCTGCGATTAGGAAGGCATTCGCCACTGTGAAGGGCATTCCTTGCTATGATGCGCCGGTCAGTACGAACTACGAACCCAAGCCGGATGATAAAACATTCCTGTATGGGGCTGGACGGTTCGTTGATGCGGTTGAGCTAGGCATTCCCAAAAAGAAGCCAGAAGCCGAAAAGAGCGAGTGGGACAAAAAGCGCGACAAGGTGAATAAGGAAGACAAGGCGCGTGACGGTCTTGAGACTGCAATCGCCGCTTTGACTTCGAAATCCACGTCAGACGCCATCGAAAAAGTGCTCGAAATGGTCATCGACGCAAACCCCTCACCGCTCGACTTAGAACAGGTGTGCAGCGACATCAAGAAGGCGACTGGCAGGACTACCAGCAAGATTCGCACCACCCTGAAAGTGTTGAAGAACGCTCGGGACAAAGCCGCAACTGGCAAATCTAAGGACCCAAAGGGCCGCATCATCTTCCCATATAACGGCGAATTCAATTTCGACGAACTGTGCGACGTTGGATCGAAAGCTTTGAAAAACGTCAAGCATAGCAGCGGTGCGCCAACATTCTCGCAAATGAATGGAAATCCCGTGCGCTTGACCACTCTATCGGATGGGAAAATGGCATTCGTCAATTTGGACAATGATGCGCTTTGGTCGGAACTCAACAAACTTGTCACGATGGTCAGGCGCACAGAAAACGGCGATGGGGCGCGGGGCAAGTTCGACAAAGACGCAGCAAAGCACATAAACGAGCAGTCCTATGATCTGCTGGAGGATGCTCCCGAAATCATCTACACCCCGGTTTACCTTCGTGACGGGGAGTTGATGAGCGAGCCGGGTTATAACAGCAAGCAAAACCTTCTACTCGTTGCTAATGATCTGATCGTTCCCCCAATCTCCGCCGAGCCGACAAAAGAGCAAGCCGAAGCGGCTGCGAATTGGATCAAGACCGAGCTTCTTTCTGACTTCCCATTTTGTGAATTCGATGATCAGGGAAATAAATTGGTGGAACCTTCCATGGCGAACGCGTTTGCCATGATCGTGACGCCATTCATGCGGTGGATGATCGAAGGTTTAACGCCATTCTTTTTCGTGACGAAACCACAACCGGGTACAGGCGGCACGCTTCTCGCCACATTGCCAATGATCCTGTTCGATGGCGTGGACGGTGAAGAAGGCTCGCTAAATTACAGTGAGAACGACGACGAGATGCAGAAAGTCATAGTCGCGGCGATAATGGCTGCCCGGAAGAATATGTTCTTTGACAATCTAGAAGTGCTGAACAGCCTCACAATCATCCGCGCAGTGACTCAACGACTTATCGGCGGACGCGTGTTGGGTCAGTCCAAAATGTTCCTGCGGAAAAACCTGTTCAACTGGACTGGCACCGGCAACAATACCCAAATCTGTGCAGACATGCTTCGCCGCATCGCATGGATTCGTCTAAATGCTCAAATGTCCGATCTCACCACGCGAAGGTTCAAGCATAAGGACTTGGCGAAGTTCGTTGCGGAAAATCGAGGAACCGCAATCCACCACATCCTGACGATGATCCGCTATTGGCAGGTAAAGGGTAAGCCGTTCAAAGGTAAGCCGCTCGCGAGCTTCGAGGATTGGTCCATGAAAGTCGGCGGCGTGTTACAGGCCTGTGGCGTTAATGGCTTCTTGGAATCCAAGGCGCCGGTCATGTTTGATCGGAAGGCGGCGGAGAACAATGAATTCCTCGTGGAGTTTGCGAAGAAGTATGGAGCCGAAAATCCGCATGCTTTGAAGGATATCCATAACTGGGCCGAAGACATGGACTTGGGCATCCTTGAAGGGAAAACCGACCGCAAAAAGAAGCTGGGTGACAGGTTAGACGGGCTTGAGGGCCACACTTTCAAGTCAGACGATAAGAGCTATATGTTCCGAGTGACACCCAACAAAAATAATATCTCGGAATACAAGGTGGTGCTGGCACCCGAACCGCCTACATCACCCGAACCGCCCGAAGAGGAAGGCGCTTAGTCGTGGCTGCATCCACTCACCCGATAAAGCGCGCCATCCTCGCCAAGCTTAGGCATGCTGGAAGCGCCAGCCCGAAGGAAATTGCCGAGGCGTTGGGACCCGAATGGCAGGAGAAGCGCAACAATGCGCGTTTGCGGCATATCCTTGGGCGTATGACACGGCGGCAGCTTTTGGTCAGACAGGAAGCTGGACGCTATACGGTGGCTCCCGGCTATGAAAAAGAAGAGCTGGACGCCCGCGCCGGTACGGAAGATCGCATTCTCGCGTTCCTTCGGGAACGTGGGGGTGTCGCGAGTACCGGGGAGATTCATCGCGCGGTTGCGGGCCATATGCCGAACACCGAGGAACGTACCCAAGAGAACGAACTGGTGACCCGGACGCTGAAGGAATCGTTCCGGCAGGATTTTGGGTATGGGCGATGGAATCTGAACCCTGAGGAACTCGACCGGTTGCCCTTATTGGGTCGCTGGGCTGACCATCGGATACAGGTGGACTGGCGACGTGACAAATCCCCGTTCGAGACGTGGCAGGAAGCGCGGGCCGATCTGTTTTTGAGGGTCGGGGAAGCATTTGCGGATGCGCGGGGTGATCTAGGCGTGCTGGAAGTCGCGTCCCGTCCGGAGGTAGCGACGATTTTGGACGCCATGACGATCAGGGCCCCTGCCGTCCGTGCCCAAGCCCTTGATGATCTGCGGGCGGACGTCCAAGCCGAAACTGGGCTGGAAGGCTACAGGCTGGGCGAGGCTGTCCGCGAACGCAAAATGACAGCGCTGATGGCGCACATTCTAATCACGTTCGAGATGGGGAGCGTTGAATTGCACCTTGCGGCTCCGGTGGAGCTTTACACGGTTTGCGCCGCGTTGTTCGGCGTGTGTCCGGTCGCGTTGAGCAGGGGTGAGGTTGTTTTTCTCCCGGTGAGCCGGAACACTAGGTCAAAAGTACCATGTAAAACGTCACAAGGTTTGGACCTAGTGCCGTAAAGCAATGTCGTTATCGAGTGAGGTTAGATCAGTGTGACGTTTTACATGGTAGTTTTCTTCTATTAGGTATGACGTAGGAAGAAATAAATATGTCCAAGCGAATCCTCCGGCACTACATCTAGCAAAGCGCTTTTGCCCGCCTAACAGCGCGATGGTGAGTTGGTCGAACTGGTCGTTACCCATCGCCAGACCCAGCCGACGAAGTCGGCAGGGCGAGCGAAGCGAGTAGATGCGCAAGCTGATCTGATGGCCGTTGCGCCAATCGACGTTCACAGATGAATCATCATCGCCAGTTTTCTTGACGACGCTCTGCTTTCCGGTAGACTCTCCCGATCATCAAACAAGGCCGGTTTCGCCAAGAAAGTTGTGAGCCCTCTCTGCGATTCCTGTTTTGCCAATAGCCCACGCGGGGAATGACGGCCCAGCGTGGGTTTTTCTTTGCCCGTACCGTAGAAACACCTGCATATGTAGGTAAAAGCGCCCGCCGCGCGAAGTTCTTTTCGCTGAAAAATTACGGCCCGGGACGCAAGCAGCGCACACGTCCGACGAGTCCTCAAAAGTATAACCTTATCCACTGTGTGGGTATTAAATTGGATCGGCTCGCGTCGTCCCGGATCACGCCGCCCCAAGTGTCAGTTTTTCCGACAGCACTGTCAGGAAACCTGACGTATCCCATTGATACTGCTAGACATTCCTGTTGACGACCGCTCCGGAGTTCCATACCGTTCCCTGGCTGGCGCGGACGTGATCGGTGGGGCAGACCCATACGGCGCAGCGCAATAGGGGCAACATGACCAATCTTATCGACCTCGATACCGAGCGCCACGTCCGGACGCCCCGCTACATAACCTTCGCCGCCCTGGTGGAAGCCCTGCAATGGGCTACCGCTGCCGCCGTGAACGGCGACCTTGCCGAGCTTGCCGACGCGTTGGCCGAGATTGAACGCGCCCGGCAAGCCATGCTCGCCTTCAACGATGGCGTTGGCATCACGCCAGCCGCCTAACCATACCAGCCCGACCACCGCCACCCGTCGCGTCACACATCGTCGCGGCGGGTGTGTGACCTTGCACCCCTCAGTCCGTCCTACGGACGACTTCGGGACCTCGCGGTCGTCAATTCAGCTAAATCGTCAATTCGCCCAACGCGTCAATTCGACCAGATCGACCCACGCGGCCAACGCGCCAAATCGCCCAACTCGACCAGATCACCAACCCATCAGATCACCCACGCGCCCACGACGACCACGTTGCCGGGTGGCGCGGTGGATGAGTGAACGCGTGACTGACCGGGCCGAACTGGTCAGTGATCCGACCTGGACGACCTGGACGAGCTAGCGAGCTATCGAGCTAGACGACCTAGCTAGCTATGCGAGCTATCAACCTATCCGACCTAGCGAGCGTCAGCCGGGATGGCGCGCAAGCGCACATACCGCGAACCGCGAAGCGGTGAGTTACCGTGACCCAATTGGCTCGGTCTCCGGGACGCGCCCACGCCCACGACTCTCTCACTGGGGCATGCCACAGTGCAAATCCGCCGATTGGGCTAACCCATTGATATTTTTTCTCACATAAATCTCTCAAAAGCCGTTGACCGCTATTCTCACTGAGTCTATAACGACTGTGAGAACACCTTGAGGGCATCACCCATGAAGATCGGCTTCGCGCGCACGAGCACAGTTGAACAGATCGCCGGTTACGAAGCGCAAAAGCGTGATCTGACGGACGCCGGATGTGAACGCATCTTTGGCGAACAGCTATCGTCGGTCGCCGCCGAACGACCTCAGCTTGAGGCCGCAATCGAGTTTGCCCGTGACGGCGATGTGGTGATCTGCACCAAGCTCGATAGGATCGCGAGGTCCATTATCGATCTTTGGGCAATCGTAAAACGGCTTGAGGCCAAAGGCGTGAAATTGCGCATACTGGACGGCGCGATTGATACATCGTCTGCCAATGGTCGTCTGCACATGAACATACTCGGGTCCTTTGCACAGTTCGAACGTGAAATGATGCTGGAACGTCAACGCGAAGGCATCGCCAAGGCGAAGCGTGACGGCAAGTACAAAGGCCGCAAACCGACCGCACGTGACAAGTCGGATGATGTGTTGGCCCGTCGCGAGCGTGGCGAAGCACCGGCAGACATTGCCAGCGCGCTCAAGATCAGCCCGGCAAGCGTGTATCGCATCATCGCCATCGCTGATAACGCGGCGAAAGTCGCCTAAGCACCACCTCAACAGTCCAATTCAGCGAACTCCGCCGATCATTTCGGCGGGGTTTTTCTTTGCGCGATTGAATCGCAACTCTCACTACATCAATTTAGACGCGGCTGCGCATGCCATGAATCGCACCGCCATCACCATATGTCGGACTCAAACTGCCATCACATCGCATCACAACGGATCACGTCGAAAGTGCTTGCTAGAATTATTCAAAGATAGGGGTTCCCTAAGGCCGCCCGTCGCGCAAAATCGGGGCGAGGGACATCAAAGGCCCTGACAGAAATGTGAAGTGGCCATGTACGCGAGGCGGCGAAATTTGACTCGATGCAGGGGGACCCAAGCCCACTGCCATCAAACGCGCCGCGCTTACCAACCCGTTTGTATTGCGTGCAACTGGCCTATACGCTGCGCTTCTCCCTCCACCCGAGCAGCGAACATGGTGCCCGATGACGATTGATGAGCGAGTAATTGCCCTTTTGAGAAAAGCGCTTTTACTTAACGACGTTCAAATAACAACTACCGACACCCATCTGATTCATGACCTCAGCGTGACTAGCCTCGACCGCTTTGAGCTTTTGATGAGCATCGAAGAAGAATTTGGGATCGAGTTGACCGGTGAAGAACAAGAGTCGATTTACACGGTTGGTGATGTAATCGAACGGGTGAAAGTGCACTGCCCATCTCTCTCCGCGCCGATAATTGCCAACCCGTGACTCCAGAATTCGCACGTAGCGGGGGAGCCCACGCCCCCGACCATCTTCACGAAAGCACCTCAATTTAGTCGGGTTGATAGTTCATCGATGATTGCACGCGTGTGCACGGTGTCCAATAGTTTGCCGCTTTCGTCCCAAATTTCTACGCTGCAGCAAGTGACGCAGCCACCATCGCGCATTTCTTGAACGGCTAGATCACGGCAACTATGAGCCGCTTCGGCCTGAGCATCTTCTAAATCTTCAAACTCAGCCCCTTCATCATCACGAATGAAATCTTCGCCTTTCCGAATGTGGAAGAAATAAAGAGGCATCCCCCCATTAGATTCCTGCCGATCCTGTGTACCAAGCGGAATGTCGGTACGTTGGGGACAGCAACGCAATTAAGTCGGGACGACCGCCCGCCACTGCGTACATGACTAAGCATTTCACATTTGCTCATGCTGCACCGCGATATTGAAGGACCGCGATGTTGAAGGTAAGGCGAGCGCGCTTCATATTGATTGCACAAAACCCACCACGATCAGAAAATGGCGCCGCAAGGGGTGTCCGATGGGCGAATACGAGTTCCGAATTTTGAAGGGCGACGGGACGTTGGCGTATGTCACGTCCGAGTTTCACATTGCCGACAATCCAGCAATCCACGCGGCGCGCAAGGCAGCTGACGGGAAGGCGTTTGAAGTGTGGCTGGGATCGGAACGGATCTATCCAGCGCCAATCGGAAAGGATTGAAGGCCGGGAACCCAGCCCGGGACGATCAAAGATTCAGCATGTACCCACTGCGCGACATTTTTTCCAAATGCGTAGAGGGACACTAATTTTCTACTACCCCGGTGGCGGCTTTCGCCGTTTCTTCGGCGAGTTGGCGATACTCAGCGGCGATCTCAGTCCAAATCCTGCGCTCTTCCGAGTTGGGAGGAGCAAGAGCGGCGCGTTCTTCCGCCTCTCTGACCCTCTTCTGAAATAAATTTTCCACCTCCATGCCCAGCCCCCGATGTGCTACCTGTTGGAATGTCGCATCACGACAGAAATGTTTTGATGGTGCAAGACCCGTCGCTAGCCGGTAAGCATTTCCCCCAGAGGGCAAGGGACCCGAGCCACGGGCCGCCTCACCAATTCGTAAAGTGTTAGCACGGGCTAGGGATCACCAATGAGCAGGCTAGAAATAACTGCATTGATCGCGGCTGCCCTCATTATCGCGCTGGTCGGTTGGGTGGTTTACGTTTTTCGATAACAATCCGCCCTGCATGCCAAACGCTGCGGATTGCCCCGCACCTGCTAGCGCGTCACGACAGTAGCAGCCCACGGCGACCCCGGAGGGCCCAAGCCGGACGGCCTTTCAACTTTTCCGATATGGCAGGCTCCAGCCATAAAAAATCGCATTGCGGAACGATACCGCAGTGGTCGTGTTGTTCTCCCGAGCGACCCCGGGACTTCCCGCCCGCTGTGCCCAGGGCATTCCGCTCTTATTGGCCCGTCCTTGCGAGCCAAGGACGGGCCAATCTTTGCCCAGCACCCAGCCCACTGGCGATGTCAGAAGCTAAACGGTCCGATAGCTACGCCGCCGGGTAGTTCGGGGAATGTGTTTGCCGGATCGGCGCGAGCCCGGTGCCGTATACGCAATCCAAACCGCGCCACACCTCAAACTTTCGGGCGCCAGCAGCTTTCTTGGCATACCTGACCGCCGCGTTGTCGTTTAACTGCGTCCCGGCGAGAACAATCGCCGTCCGTCCATCGTCATGAAAAATGCGAATTTCATATTCGTGCATGGAAGCCTCCATTCCACAGACACGATATTTTACAGCGCCAAATTGAGGCGCTGTCCAGATGAAATTTGGGGGTCCCGGTGGCGCGATATTGGGGCCGTCATTGAATTGAATCATAAGCGTTTTCCGTTCCAAAGACTACGCAAAGACTACGCGCGAGGGCGGCGAGGAAGAAGGTTTATCAGCCATCTTGTTTGGGGCACCATCGCCACCAATGTCAGCACTGTGTAACCGGCCCACAGAGCCCACGGCGGCTCCATTCCATTTGCCCATCCGAGCAGGATCACGGCGGTAGTTGTGATCCATAGACCACAGACGAGTAACACTCCCCATCGTTCTGTCGCGTCGGCGCGGTGGTCCTCAATATCTGCCATTTTCCGCCCAGCACTCGGGTGATCACATCCAAACGATCATGCTCAGGCACGGTTCCGCTGGGGCCTAGTTGACTCAACCGTGAAACCAACCCCGCTCATCTGAAATTTTCGCGGTAGCAAAACCAACGTTTGAAATTTAAAATTCATTAAGTGCGCTACGGTACGAAGCGCCATGTCTTCCAATCATGCTAGCGATCTGGCCGAGTCGCTGCTGCGCATATGCGGTGCAGCCGAAGGCCTCACCCTGGCGGAGCGTTACGCCACCGAATGCAGCGAGAACGGCGATAACGCGGGCCATCAAAAGTGGGCGGAAGCCGCCGCGATCATCGCTAAACTAACCCACGCCCGCCCCAAGTAGCGCGGCTCGCTTAAATCTAATGGACAATACCCTAAATTGGAGTGCTCGATGGGCGACTACGAAATTCGACTTCTCAACGAGGATGGCACGGTCGCGACTGCCAACAGTGAAAACGCGTTTAACGATGCTGCCGCGATCCACGCCGCGCATAAGGTAGCTAAAGGGCGGGCGTTCGAGGTGTGGCGCGGTTCGGAAAGAATTTATCCGGCGCCGTCACGGAGAAAAGATTGAAGGCGGGGGAGCTCAGCCTCCGGGCCATCTAGGCGATTGGGCTTATGGGGCGGCTCGAAAAATTTGCAAAATGGATCGGGCGCTGGATTATATGCAATTAGTTGCGCCTTAATCAGCCCGGAGGGCGTCACCGATATGTTGCTTTCACATTCTTGGGAATACGCCGTTGCCAGCTTAGCACTGGTCGCGGGTCTCAATTGGTATTACTGGCCGCGATTTCGAAACGCTTGTCGAAACAACTTCAACGAGTTCTCCCTGTACGAGCGCTCCGGCTTTCAGGTTGTTTCAGGCTTTTTGATAGTTGCGGATCTATTGGCCCTTATTGTTCTAGGGGTGTGGCTCTGGCGAGACGTCATTGGTTGAGCCTGCGCGGCTAACGGGAAGGCGTTTGAAGTGTGGCGCGGATCGGAACGGATTTACCCGGCGCCAATCGGAAAGGATTGAAGGCCGGGAGCCCAGCCCCCGCCCGTCTAAAAAACTTGAGTTAGCAAAAAACCAACTTCAGGATTTCAAATTTTCACGGCATGCTTTTCCGCTGCGTTTTCAGCTTCTTCAGGGTGCCAGCGATAGCGGCGCCAACATGTGTGCGTGCGAGAATGCCGCTAGGATGACCATCGTCGTCATTGCATGAGGTACAGACGCCACCCTTCGCCCCTGGTGCTAACAACGCGCGACGTGCCGGCGCGAGCTTCGTGAAGAACGAAAACAAGTCTTCCACCGGGTCCGACAGGTCGGCAACTGCTGCATCCTTGTGACCTTCAAAATCGGTGCGGGTATGGCAGCACAGCATGCCCTTGCCGTCATAGTTTACGTTCATGTGATAGACCGGCTTCATACATGCTGCTTTGCGCTGATAGGTGTGCAGCTTCGGAATATCCATGGCGCCAGCACGCGTGTAGATATTCTCCTTGCTGTACCGGCCCACCTTTAGGGATGAAATCTGCTTGCCCGAGGCATTTACAATCGCATAGTCCCCCCAGCCGCGTGCGCCAGGGTCCTTGGCGACTACGGTCAATTCGGTCCTTTTGCGAAATTTATTGATAGCAATTTCGATCTTTTCCTCGTTGAACTCATCACCTTCTGCTGGATAGATGTCCACATGAAGCTTGATCCCGTGGGACAAGACCGCGTCGGCCATCTCCTTGTTGAGATAATCTCCATTCGAGAAGACGATCAGCCGAGCTTTCGGAAGGGCGGCTTTCGCTTTCAAAAGACGATCAATGAATGACGGCTCCGCAAAGTGTTCGGCATAGCCGCTCCATTCCAATTGCTCGCTGTAATCAATTTCGGCCAGGTTCGAGATGATCTTATCAAACACCTCATCTGTCATCAGAATGGATGACGACCGCCGATCCAAAAATGTGTTCGGGCAAAACCAGCAGGTCCGATTGCAATAGCTGTGATTCTCTAGCTCAACGTCGTGGACATATTTTTTGAACAGCGTCTTCGCGGTTTCCCGCGAAATATCGGAATTCAGCATGTCCGGATGTATGGCATTGATGTAAAGCGACGAGCGCGCGGTCGCGATTGCGCGTTTCAACATATATCCCCTCTATATTTTTTTGTCTTAACCCCGGCGGGAAGTTAGCACGCTCGGCGAGCATGTGAAGCGGGTGGTTTTGGGCTGGTTAAAAGATTCATCAGACCTTCTAAATGCTGACGGGCAGTAGAACTTGGCTGCCTCCAATCGTTGGGCCGCCCCGCCACGACGCCTCAAATTGACAAATGATCAGGCGCGATGACCGGGACCCAGCCTCGCCGTCCAAAAATCCGCATTGAGAAAAGCCAACTTTGGACGCTTATATTTCTACGGCCAGTTTTTTAGATTTTGCGAAGCGAGCTCCCGTAATGACTTCCGCTGGCCCCCCAGCCCTCGCTCGCTCCATGTTGAAAATGTATGGGCCAGACAAAGCCTTCACCCTA
The DNA here is from genome assembly GCA_036488555.1 of Rhizomicrobium sp. GTDB lineage: Bacteria > Pseudomonadota > Alphaproteobacteria > Micropepsales > Micropepsaceae > Rhizomicrobium. Next base: position 180,399 of record DASXHL010000005.1, on the reverse strand, counting down.
GCGGATCGCTACGCCAGTGAATGCACTGCTAACGGCGATCACGCGGGACATAGTAAGTGGGTCAAGACAGCCGCGATTACCGCTCGGCTGACTCAACCCAGTTCCAAGTAGCGGCAAACGCTTTAACGCGAGCATGGGAAGTCGTGCAACCGCTGATTACTGCATGCGCATTTTCGCGACCGCATAACCTTGTTCACCAGCGGGCTAGTTCTATAGTGCGGCCATAAATGCATAGGGCATAATAAGGGGCTTACGATATGAGACGGATGAAAAGCGGCATTTTCGCCGCTGCGTTACTGTTGCTTGCCGGTTGCGCGACACCGGTCCAAATGGTGCCGACAGGTGGCTCAAGAGCGGACGGTACGATTGATATGGCGTACGAGTATGGCCTGTTCCAGAAGCCAGAAATAAACAATGACCAAGCACAATCTTCCGCCAATCAGACTTGTAACGGCTGGGGCTATACCGGGGCTCGGCCCTTCGGTGCTTATCAGCAGCGTTGCGTGTATATGAGCAACAGCGGTTGTTTGCGATTCCAGGTCACGGTGCGGTACCAATGCACGGGAGCCCCGACCACACGGAATTAACGGGTGTAAGCCGCAAAGATCGTGAAGAGGGTGAAGATGAAGGTCTTCACCCTCTTTCGTTTTGAGGCACGAATTTTGCGATGGGATAGAACCCCACCATTACCCGGAAAGCATCCCCGGGAGGGCAAGGGACCCAGCCCACGGGCCATCTCAGCGATTGGGCATATGGGCGGCTCAAAAAAATTGAAAATCAATGATGCATGACAGTGGCAAGTATCGCTACGGCAACCCGGAAATAATGAGTGGGCCGAAGCCGCCGCAATTATTGCTAGGCTGACTCAACCCGGCTAGCAGATAACTATGTGTCGGAACTAGACGCAGCCTCTAGGCGTGGATGTTATGAACGCCATCCAAAGAACCGTTCAAGGCGTCGCAAGCCTCCATAATATGCGGCGGTCGAAATAGCGCCAACTATTACGCCCACAGCGACGGCTTGCCCTGGCGAGGTATGACGGAAAGCAACCTCAATGAACGCCACCATCATGCAGGTGGCTATGAACCTAAGCACAGCGTTTTCCATGGGGGCTCGTGTGGCTGCCCAAAGAGTAGAGCCCGGTCTAACTGGTCGCAAGGTAGGATGGAGGCGAACTGTAACAGTGCCCCAAAGCCTCGCCATCACCAGCCAGCATTCGGAACGAGGGCAGGGACCAAATGCCGGGGTGATATGCCCCGGCTAACTGGTGGGACACTCTTCGAAATTCATGAGTGTTGGTGAGGGGCAAAAAGTGTCCCACCGTCCGCTAACCCATTGAAATTCCTAAGTTTGGCAACTCCCCTAGGGCGCGCCATCCCCGACCTTACCGGTCTGACGTTAGAGAACCCCAATAATAGAGCGGAGCGTTCTGCAATCGCGCGAAGGTCGCTGACCGGACCGGTGTCGCTAAGAAAATGGTCGTTCAAGCATGTGTCGCACGCGCTTTGCGAGCACATCCATATCAAACGGCTTGGCTATGATTTCCATGCCCGCTGGGAGAAAACCATTGCTGGCGGCGGTTTCGGCATAACCCGTCATGAAAAGAATTTTCAGGTCCGGCCTCGTTATGAGTCCGACGTCCGCGAGTTGCCGCCCGTTAAGTCCCGGTAGTCCGATATCCGTCACCAGAAGATCAACACGCTGGCCGGTCTGCAAAATGCGAAGTCCGGCTTGACCATCGGCAGCTTCCAGCGCGCGATAACCAAGATCCTGAAGCGTCTCGACCACCAGCAGGCGAACGACAGCGTCGTCTTCGACGACGAGAACGATTTCACCATGATCTGCCTGATAGTGTTCGGCCTGGATCGCGTTGGCGGCCTCCCGCGTTTCGACACCGTCGAACTGAGGCAGACAGATTTCGATTGTTGTTCCCTTGCCTGGTTCACTTTCAATGCGCACCGAGCCGTCCGATTGGCGAACGAAGCCGTAAATCATGGACAGGCCAAGCCCTGTCCCCTGACCGATTGGCTTGGTGGTAAAGAACGGATCGAAAGCGCGCGATTTGACGTCAGCGGGCATCCCCACGCCGTTGTCATCGACCTTGATGGACACGTATTTGCCGGCCGGCAGATCATATTTGAGGCTATCCGTCTCGTTCAGTTCGACATTGCGGGTGATGATCCTGACGGTTCCACCGTCCGGCATCGCGTCACGGGCATTGATCACCAGGTTCAAAAGCGCGTTTTCGAGCTGGTTGGCGTCACAGCGGACGATATTGAGATCGGGCGCGAGGTCCGTGTCCAGGGTGACGGATTCTCCCAGGGAGCGGCGCAACAGCTCTTCTATGCTGCCGATAAGATGGTTGGCATTGACAGGCTTGGGGTCGATGGGCTGGCGGCGAGAGAAAGCGAGCAACCGATGGGTGAGCGCAGCCGCGCGATTTGCTGAAGTAAGGGCCCCACTTAAAAATCTATCGACGTCTCCAATTCGCCCTTGCGCGATGCGGACCTGGACACGGTCAAGCGACCCGATGATGCCCTGAAGAAGATTGTTGAAGTCATGGGCGATTCCCCCGGTCAGCTGTCCGACCGCCTCCATTTTCTGGGACTGACGCAATTGTTCTTCCATCGCGTTGATTCTGTCCTGGGCCTCGACCAGCGCGTCATAGCGGGCAGTGTAACGGTCGCGCAGGACGGTCTCGCGTTGATACGCGACGGTCACATCTATGATCTGCAGAAGGCAAGCGCGATTGTTTTTCTGTCCCAGAGGGCGCACCGAGACGTCATGCACCATGTTAAGGCCGGCCGCGGTTTTCAAGGGGAACAGCGAGCGGTGCAGGGCGTGCGTCAAAAGGCTGGAGACCCCGGAGCCGAGAGCCGCATCGATTGCCGAGTTCAGGCGCGCGGATTTGGCAGCGGGGAAAATGTCGGCCAAGAGTTTGCCGGAAGCAGCGTCTGCGGATATTTCGCTGGCCGCGCAAAACCAGGCGTTCCAGCTCCGGACACGTTTTTGTGCGTCAAGGACCACAATGCCCAGGTCAAGCGCGCCGACTATATTATCAAGAGATTCGGGCTCAGATACCGGCATTCGGTGAAATTCCGCCAGCTGTTCTTTCTATGAATTCGTCCAGCAACACCTTCAATGCGGCGAGGGAAGGCATGTCCATCAGCATCGCGATGTAGCCTCTGATTTCACGGTCCTTGATTGCGAAATTGATATAGACAAACAAGACCGTTTCACCGCCATAGGGCGGCGGCGGCAGGCTGAAAAAATGCGTCGCATCGCCCCGCAGAATCTCGGGGAGCGACATTTTCAGGTTGCGTTCCAGCATGTTGGCGATTGTCGCCAGGCACCCGTTCAGGATGATGTTGCCGGTTTCGGCCAGCGCCTCCTGCTCCAGCTCGATGATGTCTTCGACGGAAAGGTTGCCGCCGGCAACCGCCCGCACAATCTCAAGGCTGTTGGTTTCCGGAAAGATGAGCATGGCTCGTCCGGTGATGTCGCCTTCAAACACCTGGTGAACAGCGACAAGTTTGGCGGCCCCGCTGCGTTGCAGGATCGCGACCGCTTGCAAACGACCAAGAAGCTCGACCTTGGGTACGGAGAGGATGATTTCCTGGCCGACCATTTCACGCAAGCTGGCCGCCGCCTTGCTCACGCCGATATTGACCAGTTCGGTCAGTGCATCCAGTTCCAGAGGAGTCAGGGGGAGGCTGGTTTCCATCAGGTGTTCCCTGCCTCAAGTTTTGACTCTGTTTCGAACAAGAATGCACGCAATGCCGGCTCTGTAAGCGGCTTGGGCAGGAAGGTCGCGCCGATCGCCTCCGTGCGCTCAACAACCTCTTTTTGATAGTTCGCGGAAATGACCGCCAGAACCATCCCGGGAGCGATCGCCTTCAGGTCGGCGACCAGATGCAAGCCATCGCGTTCGGGCATGTTGAAATCAACAAGCGCCACATCGAAGTGCGAGGCCTTGGCCAGGCTCATCGCTTCCTCGGCGCCAGATGCTTCCACCCTTACCCAGTGGGGACCCACGGCGCTGAACATCTTGGCGACGGCCATGCGGGCCAGTTTGCTGTCATCGACGACCAGTATTCTGTACACCATCGTACCAAACCCGTTTTCGGCCTTTTGTGATTGCCGAGCCCCCCGGGCATGGCAAAGCCATCCTAGGGCAGCACCGGACATACCGCCAGTCCCGCGCCCGGTTCGCGCTCGCTATTGCAGCAGATCCTGCAGATCCAGCACGATCAGCACAGTGCCGTCACCCAAAAGGCTTGTGCCGGCCACACCGGGCATACCCTGTAAAATCCCATCCATGGGCTTGAGCATGACGTCCAGGCGGTCGCCGAACCGCTCGACCTCCAGTCCGCCCAATTGACCATCCAGCGAGACAATGACGATTTTGGCCTCCGCGGATGGCGGCTCGCCGACCGGCTGTCCCAATGTTCTGGCAAGATTGACCAACGGAATCGTCCGGTTGCGCAGTACAAAAGCTTCGCCTTTGCCGATCGCCGAGATCTGGTCACGCGGAATACTGGCGGTCTCCACGACATGATCCAGGGGCAGGCCCAAAATCTGTCCACCAGCCGCGACCGTCATGACGCGGGTCATCATCACGCTGAAGGGAAGGCGAAGGACCACGCTTGTCCCCTGCCCAGGGCGGCTGACGATGCGCGCCGTGCCACCCAAGCGCTCCACATTACTGCGCACGACGTTCATGCCGACGCCGCGCCCCGAAAGATCAGTGATCGCGGCTGCGGTAGAGAATCCGGCTGCGAACACCAGATCAGCGACCTCATCGTCACTCATTTGGGCGATAATCCCTGGCTCGGCGACTTCGCGCTTCACGGCCAGGGCGCGGACTTTGTCTATATCAATGCCACGGCCGTCATCCTGTACCTCGATCACCACAACATCGCCGCTGCGCGCGGCGCGAAGGTTGATCGTTGCAATGGGCGGCTTGCCCAGCGCCAGCCGTTCGGCCGCAGTTTCGATACCGTGGTCCAGGGCATTGCGAATGATGTGCAGGAGCGGTTCAAACAGATGCTCGACAACGACTTTGTCGGCCTCGGTGTCGTCGCCTTCGGTGACGAGCCTGGCGGGCTTGCCCAGGGTCTCTGCGATCTCCCGTACGAGCCTGGGAAAACGATTGAACACATGACGCAGCGGAAGGACCCGAATGGTCAGAACAGACCGCTGCAATTCCTCGATCAACCGGCCGATCAAGCCATGCTGTTCCTTGAGCAATTGCGCCAGGGTCTGCGGATCGGCATTGTTGCGGGCGAGTTGGGCGGCGTGCCCGACGGCATTCTTCGCGACGATCAGTTCGCCGGTCAGTTTGACCAGGGCGTCGATCCGCTCCACATCCACGCGCAGAACGCGCGCTGCGGTATCGGCGCCCGCAGATGCCTCCGGTCCTGGCACGCCGGGTACATAGGCTGGCAACAGTTTCCGGATGGCTGCCGCAAGGGGGACGCCATCTTCCGCCGCTGCGGAGGCGCCTGCGGCGTGTTCCAGGTCGGCTATCGGCTCCACAAGGCCGCTGCTGCGAAGAACATTGACTGCCACACGGCCGGCCGACAAAAGCCGCCCGACAAGACCTTCGGAGGTTTTCTCCTGCAGCAGCTGTATCTGCGCCTGTAGCAACGCCGTCGCCTCGGCGGAAAGAGTTCCCTTTTCAGCTCTGGCGTGGCCGTTGCCGGCATCAGAAACGCTGCCGGCAGAGGGCGTGCCCAGCCGCGCCACAATCGCATCAGCTTCCGCATCTGCCTTCGCCGGAATGTCGCCATTGACCTGCATGGCGTCCAGCCATTGCTGAATCAAGTCCAGACAGCCCAAGCAGTTGCCGACAAGCTCCCGCGAGATGGCGGCTTTGCCTGACCGTACCGCCGCCAGCAGATCTTCGGCGGCATGGGCGGCGCGGCTCATGGCGGCAAAATCCACAATGCCGGCAGAACCTTTCAGGGTGTGAAAAGCTCGAAATGCGCCGTCCAGCCGTTCGGCGTCCCCCGGATTTTCCTCGACCGCCAGGAGATCGGCATTCGCCTGTTCGACAAGTTCGCGCGACTCCAGCAGAAATTGCTCGACAAACTCATTCATGACGGACGCCCCGTCATAAGTGCGATATATCGCAAGAGCGTGTCTTCGCGCAGCGGCTTGACCAGATAGTGATTGGCGCCGGCGGCGCGTGCCGCGGCCTTGTCATGATTTTCGGATTCCGTACTGGCGACAATGGCGGGGATGGATGCCAGCGGCAGTTCCTGGCGCCGCAGGGCCTTGAGAAAGGAGATGCCGTCCATCTGGGGCATGTTCACATCAACGATGATGATATCGACTTCGGTCTGAAGCAATTTTTCCATCGCTTCCACGCCGTTGAGCGCTTCATCCACCCGGTAGCCGGCGCGCTCCAGAATGTCGCGATAATAGGCCCGGACCAGGCCCGCGTCTTCAACGACAAGGATACGCGCTTGGGGGCTTTCAGACATGATTCGCCTCCAGCGGCCGTTGATAGACGATGGCGTCACTATATCGGCATACATCGAACAAAGGCGAGATACGGCTCATGGATTCGCTGTGGCCCAGGCACAAAAAGCCGCCGGGAGCGAGATTTTCAAACAGATTTTCGGCCGCCGTGCGACGGGAGGCATCGTCGAAATAGATCAGAACGTTGCGGCAGAAGATGATGTCGAATCGGCCATGCAGGCCGGTGCCGCCGGGCTCGACCAGATTTGCGGGGGTGAAACGAACGGACTGACGCAGGTCTTCTATGATCCGCCAGCGCTCGTCGGGAAGTTCTGTGAAATATTTGGCGACCAGCATGGGCGACAGGCGCATCAGGGCGCGCTTGCCGAAATAACCTTCCCGCGCCGCCTCCATGACCCGCGTGTCGATGTCCGAGCCGATAATCTCGATGTCGTGCCGGTCAACATCCGGCCAGTTTTCCAGAAGCCAGATGGCGACGGAATAGGGCTCTTCTCCGGTCGAACAGGGCACCGACCAGATCCGGATAGGGTCGCCTGGAGCATTGATCTTCAGCCGTTCCCGCAAGAGATCGGTCGTCATGCACCGAAGCTGATGATCTTCGCGATAGAAGTATGTTTCGTTGACGGTCAGCGCATTGATGAACTGTTCAATCTCGCCCTGCACGTCGCTGCGCAGCCGCGCGAAATAGCCTGCAAAGGATCCGGTCCCTGTCATTTGCATGCGTTCAAACAGACGGCGCTCGACATAATAGCGCTTGGTTTCATTGAAGTGCATGCCGGTGCGGCGGTACAGGAATTCGCACAGCCGCCCAAACTCCTCCTCGGTGGCGACGACTGGATCGCTCAAGGCGCTTTCGGGTCGCGCCGACGCCCGTCTCCGACGATACGGCTGGAAGCGACCTTGATTGAAAACACCAGAAAAGGCTCGGCGCCGAATCGCGCCGCGCAATCGCTCAATATGGGCAGGGCAGTATCGTCGCCCACTTCCGAGAGAGCGTCCACGGCCGCGCCACAGACATTGACCTCTGTCTCGCGTGCCAGCAGGTCGCACAGATATCGGCACGCGACCGGTCCGGGCAACCGGCGGACGATCTCGCAGACCAGGAGGCGCACATCCGGATCCGGGTCTGCGAGCAGCTTCGGCAGCTGGCTTTCGACCGCTTGCGGCATGGAACTCAAGGCGTCGAGCGCGCCGGCACGTATGGCGGCGTCGGGCGAACGGAGATGAGAGAGGAGGACACCGACCGCGTCGGCCGTCTGGATATGTGCCAGACTGGTAAAGAGTGCCTCGCGTACGCGCGCATCTGTTTCCACGGCCAGCGCGTCGCCCAGAGCCGCAACACTCGAAGGGTCTTTGGCCAGTAACCGCGCCGCGGTCCAGCGCGTCTGCGTATTGGCGGATTTCAGATCGCCACGGCTGTCAGACGTAGCCGGCGAGGGCGCCGAGGTCGGCTCTTTGCGGATCAGCGGCATGGAGGTGTCAACTTTTGAAGCTGGTTAGCGATCCCTGGCAGGGCGACAATAAAGTCCGCGCCGCCCAGCTGAACCAGTTCACCGGGCATACCCCACACGACTGCGCTTTCCTCAGCCTCGGCTATGGTCCTGCCACCCTGCTGATGGAGAAGGGCCATGGCCTCGGCCCCATCATTGCCCATGCCTGTCATCAGGACGCCGACAAGCTGGCTCGCCGGCAGACAGTCCAGCGCCGACCGCACAAGCCGGTCGGTACTGGGATGCCAAAGATAATCAGACCGTGCGGCAACCGGTGATGCCACCAGACCGGCGGAGCGGCGGCCGACAACAAGATCACCGCCGCCGCGCGCGATATAGGCACAGCCTGCTTTGAGCAAAACGGGGTCGTTGACTTCCATCACGGTCAGGGCGCTCAAATTATCCAGCCGCCGTGCCAGGGGACCGGTGAAGGTTGCCGGCATGTGCTGGGCGATCAGGATGGGCCATGCGAAGTCGGCAGGGAGTGCCGTGAGCAACGTTTCCAGGGCGGGCGGCCCTCCGGTCGATGTACCGACCAGGACAAGCCCTTCACCGACAGCCGCTTCAACGGATGCCGGAGGTTGTGTTTTGACGCTGCGGGAAGAGGGCGGGGCAACTCCAACCCGATGCCGGACACGGTCCTTGAGCCGCAGGCTGGATTTGAGCTTCGCACCTGCCGCCGCCCTGACCTTGGACAGAAGCTCCGCGCCAAGTTCGTCAATATAGAGAGACGAAACCTTGTCGGGCTTGGCCACAAAATCAACGGCGCCGAGCCGAAAGGCCTCAAGAGTGGCGTCGGCATCGGCGGCGGTAAGCGATGAAACCATGACGACAGGACAGGGCCTTTCCACCATGATGCGGTCCAGGCACGCCAAGCCATCCATCTGCGGCATATGAACGTCCAGGGTAATGACATTGGGCTCAAAGGAGGCCAGCTTATCGAGGGCTTCAAGACCATTGGGCGCGAAAGCGACAGCAAAGTCGGGCTCACGGGAAAATATCTGGCCCAGGAGCTTCCGCATCAATGCGGAATCATCGACCACCAGGACTTTTATCACTTGCCGGACCGCTCCTGGCCGTCCTGTTGTTTGGCAAATTTATCGAGAAGACCCCGCTCGGCTCGGGTCAGGAGTTCTGCCGGGTCCAGAAGCAGAATGATGCGCTTCTGGCTCTCGAGATTGGCGACGCCCATCACAAGCTTCCTGCCTTCGCCGGTCAAATCAGGCGCGACGTCCATGGCGTCAACGCCGACACGCAGGACCTCGGATACACCATCGACAATAAGACCGGCCGTATGCCGGTCCGTGCGCACGACCACGAGGCGGCGTGATGCCTGCTGGTCCAGGGCAGGCATTTGAAAACGCTTGCGCTGGTCAACAACAGGAATGACCTCGCCGCGCAGGTTGATGACGCCTTCCAGGAATTTCGGCGTGTTGGGAACCCGCGCGATCTTCTCAGGCACCTGCGCAACTTCTTCGACAGCCGCAATCGGCAGGCCGTATTCTTCATCGCCCAGGCGGAAAACCAGATACTGGCGAGTTTCGCCGTCGACCTTCGCGGTTTCCTCCGGTGTCTCTGCTGCCTTGCGTGTACCCGCCAGCCTCTGCATCACATCGTCTCCAAAGATCTGCTGCGGTGAAAGAATGGAAACCAGGCCCCGGCCATCTCCTCCGCGATAGATCGCGGCAATGCGGCTTTCTCCGCCAGTGCGCGCCGCCAGAACATCCGGAATGGGATCCATGCGGCTTTCGTCGGCTGAAAAAATATACCGCATTTCGTCCGCCACCAGGCCCACCAGATTGCCCTGGGCGGTTGCGACCACCACTTTTTCCTTCTGCGGTTCCGGGTTGGGGCCAAACCCCAGCAGGCCCCGAAGGGAGAGGAGCGGCAGCAGCCTGTCGCGCAGGCTCGTCACGCCCAGAACCAGGGCCTCGGAATGTGGAATGTTCGCCAGCAGGGCGGGGGCGGCTGCAATCTCCTGCACAATATCCAAAGGCAATGCGTAATCCTGTCCGGCGACAGCGAAGGCCACGAACCTGGCCCGTACCGATTGTACTTCCGCGATTTCGGCGACGGCCGCATTTTGGCTATGTCGCCTCGGCGGGCGCTCGCGCGCGACGAATGTGGCGCTCAGCAGGGCCTTGATATCCAGCACCTTGATGACGGGACCGCCTTTGCTCGGCTGAAACGCGCCGGTCAATACTTCGCCCGGCAGCGCGGCCAGATCCGTCTCGCGTGTCTCAACGTCAGCCCGCGTGATTTCCACCAACGCCGTCACCGCGTCCACGGTCAGCGCCACGGGTGCAGCCCCGTTCATCACGATTGCCCGGCCGTGAAGCGCGTCCTCGCCCCCCCTCTGTCCCAGCAGGCCGCGGCCGCTGGCAATGGGCAATATCGCGCCGCGCAGATTGGCCAGGCCCAACAGTGTCTTCGGCGATTGGGGCATCCGGGCCACCGCGGGAATGCGGATGACTTCCGCCACATCGCCCGCAGGCAAGGCATAGAGCCGGTCATCCAGGCGAAAAGTCAGAAAATGCAAAGTCGCACCGGTTGACGCAGCCTGGGCGCTCAAGTCCGGCATGGCCTATTTGAGTTCCTGCGCCAGGGCGGCGATTTCTTCGATGGAGGCGGCAAGATCTTCTGCACCGCGCGCCTGCTGGGAAGATGCGGTCGAGGCCTGAGTGGAGGCCGCGCTGGCTTCTTCCGCGGCGGCCGCGATCTGCTTGGCGCCGGCGGCTGTTTCCTTGATGGCCGACTGGATTGCGTCCGCGCCTTTCAGGATATCCCGGTTGGCACCCGCAAGCGCTGCGATATCTTTTTCCAGCCGCTCCAGGGACGCCGTCACGGCCACGTTGTTCTGAACTTCCGCTTCATTAGAGGCAATGATCTGCTCCAGATCACGGCGAAGGGCGGCGATCTGATCCAGAATGCCGCGCACAGTATCCTTAATCCGGTCCACATTACTGGAGGTTTCGCGCGCCAGGCCGCGAATATCGCCCGACACCAGCGCAAAGCCGCGCCCGGCATCGCCGGCCCGGGCCGCTTCGACAGAGCCGCTGACAGCCAGCATGGTGGTCTGGACCGCCACCAGCGCGACGGTGTCCACGATTTTTTCGATATTGCGGCCAACCTGCTCGAGGCGGGCGAGGGTCTTGAGACTGGACCTGGTCTCTGCGAGAGCGGCGCTCACGCCGTCAACCAGCTTTGCGGCAGATGCGCGGCCTTCACGCAGAGCTTTTTCCAGGCCAAGGATCTTCTCCACGGCCCGGTCGGCATTGTCCCTGGCAAACGCGGCGCTTTTTTCGATTTGCGCCAGTGCTGCGGATGTCTGCTGCGTTGCCGCGGCCTGTTGCTGCGAACCTTTGTTGATCTGGCTGATGGCGGCCATGATCTCGGTGGCGGCGCCGGACATTTCCTGAATGGAAGCGGAAAGCTCCTCGGCGCTGGCGCCAATCTCTTCCGCTGCCGTTGCCCCCGCCGTTCCCGCACGCAATCGCTCCGTCTGCCGGGCGAGTGTTTGCGCCGCGGCCTGGGACTGTTCGAGAGCCAGCGCTTGCTCTTGGATCGCGGTCTGCGCCTCTGCAGAGGCGGCGGACTGCTGTTCGGCCGCGCTGGCGACCAGCTCGGCGCCGCGCTGTGCTTCCATGGCGGCGCGTTCGGCCTGATCGGCAGTATCAAGGATTTCGCCGCTTCCCGATGCGATGGCGATCATGTCGTCGCGCCGAGCATCAAGATTTCCCGCCAGTTCCACGCCATTCCTGGCTTCTTCAATGGCCGTAGTAGCAGACGTTTTTATGACGCCTGCAATCTGGCGCACTTCCTCCTGGATGGAGTTGGCATGCCCCTGGATTGTCTGGGCGCTTTTTTCCGATGTCTCGGCCAGCGCCCGCACCTCTTCCGCGACAACGGCAAAACCACGGCCATGATCGCCGGCACGCGCCGCCTCGATAGCGGCATTCAGCGCCAGCAGATTGGTCTGGTCCGATATTCCGCTGACGATCCTGGTGATGTCCGCGATTTCCGCGGCGCGTCGTTCCAGTTCGTCAATCACATCCACCGAGCCGGCCTGGCGCTCGGCGTTGCGCTCAATCGCACGCACGGAATTGCCGATGAGAAGAGAGGTCTCTGCCAGAACAAGCTGCGCCGCCTCGGTCTGGCGGCGCGTATCGGCCGCGCGTCCACGCGCCGTGCCCAGATTGGCGATGATGCGCTTTATGGCGGCCAGCTGTTCCTGGGATGCGCCGGCAGCCTCTTCGGCGCCACTGGCAATCTGCTCCATCGAACGGCGCAATTCCTCGGCCGCCGTGGCGGATTGGGTAATGCCGCTGGCGAGCTGCTCGGTCGCCGCCGCAACCCGTTCCGTGATCGTGGCTTTGCCAGGCAATGCACGATTGCGTACCTGCGACTTGGTGCCCCCCGCTACTGGCTTTGCCGGGGGTGCGGATGCCTTGGGTTTGGGCGGGGCAATTTTCGTCGTCTTGACCAGGGCCATGCTGCTCTCTGTCGGAAGAACGTTCGATATTACAGGGGGATAGGGCGCGAACTATACAACCAGATTGAAAGCCTTAACAGGGCTTGCGCACGGTAAATCTCTGAAATCGCAAGAAAATTGGAACGCTGTTGTACCGATAGAGTTAGTTCAAGCATGGGGCACCCCAAAGACCAAGCATTTACCGTCTTGCTCGTGGAAGACGAGGGCATCATCCGCATGGCGTCAGCCGCCATCCTGGAGGATGCGGGATACGATGTGCTTGAAGCCGTGGATGCGGAGGAGGCGCTCGCCACACTCAACGATCACCCGGAAGTCGATGTCGTCGTTACGGATGTCCAGATGCCGGGAAAGTTGGACGGTCTTCAGCTTATCGAAGTTATCGCGCATGATTATCCGCAAGTACAAACCCTTGTTACATCGGGTCGCGCCAGTTTGAGGGAAGCCAGAGAATCCGGGGCCGTCAAGTTTCTGGCGAAACCCTATACAGCCGCTGGAATTCAGTCAGCCGTCAGGATGCTGGCTTTAGAAGCGAGAAAATGAGCGGTTCTGTGCAGCGCGTCTCTAACGGGATCCGCACGCCGGTCGGCATTCACACAAATCGCTCATTAAAAGTGTTCTAACGGCCGACCAGACTTACGATGCAACATGCCACCGGTGCGTTTTCGTCCCAGTGCCAGCTGGCGCATATCCGGTGTTGACCGTCCCCAATGGTCAAAGTCACTCCGTTCTTTGCATCGCCGCGAACCAAAAGGACGGGAGAAAGCTTCTTGCCTTTCTTGATTTTCTTCAGGTCCGCCGCCACATGGGGATCATCCCGGTTCAGCAGATGCGTCTGGCTCGCCCGGAGCAGATCTTTTCCCTGGTGCTGGACCGTCGGCGCCCGGCGCAGTTTCTCGACAATAGTTTGGGCGTCCGCTTCGGTGAACAGCAGGCTGAGATACTCTCTAGCCGCCGCATAGTCTTCCTTGGCGGGGTGTTTCTCCCATATTCCATCCGACTTTTTCGCCACGCTTTACCTCTGGGATTGCCGCCACCATTGCCCTGTCAAGGGAACCAGCAAACATCGGTCGTGGTTCCATTTCGGCGACGCCCCACTCGTTTCGAACGCCTGTTGAGAGGGCGGCGGAACACGCCACTGACTGGCACGTTCCCGGTCAAACCCAAAGGAGTTCTCATGCCGAACAAACAAGACGCCGTCGCCCTTCTGAAGGCTGACCATCGCAAGGTCGAGGAGCTATTCGAAAAGTACGAAACCGCGCGCTCCAAAAAGGCAGATATCGCTCATCAGATCTGCATGGAGCTGACCATCCACACCATGATCGAAGAGGAAATCTTTTACCCCGCCTGTCGTGACGCCGGCGTTGAAAGCGACATGATGGACGAGGCCAATGTCGAGCATGATGGCGCGAAGGTGCTGATCGCCGAACTGGATGCTGGCTCGCCCGATCAGCAATACTACGACGCCAAGGTCAAAGTGCTTTCCGAAGAAATCAAGCACCACGTCAAGGAAGAAGAAAAGTCAGGCGGCATCTTCAGCGAGGCGCGCAAGACCGATCTGGACCTGGGTGCGCTGGGCGAGCAACTGGCGGCCCGCAAGGACGAGCTGATGACCCAGTTCGAGAAGAAGGGCCTGCCGAAGCCCAAGACCATCACCATGAACGCGCCGGCGCTGGAACACGGCGCACCGGCTTAAAGCGCAAACGGCGCAGGAGGGTTGGAAATCTCCTGCGCCAATCCGTCAAGCGTGCCCGACGGCGCCCAGCAGCCACAGGACCAGGAATACGACCAGAACCAGGCCAAGAATGCCGCCGGCTCCGCCGTAGCCCCAGCGGCTATAGCCAAAGCCGCCGCCGCCCAACAGGACAACCAGAAGAACAATAATCAGGATTGTGCTCATAAATTCCTCCACCTATGGCCGGGCGGTAACCCGCGACACATGGAAATGTTCCCACGCGCCGGTCGTTTGCTCTTGCCGTTCATCTCCAATCCCGGCGGGACGTCGGGAGCGAGGCGTATCTTGCTGTGCAGCACGTTATCGTTTGACACCACCCCTCCATCAACGCCCACTCAAGCGACGTTTGTTTGCACGAATGATGGTTCGGTAGCGGCGCACGATCGCGTTGGGCGATTTTCCCATTGCCAAAGCGGTTGCCGCTTCCGCCGCAGCAGCGAGCTTCTCGGTCACCATGCGGCGTGACTCGACTTCCGCTGCAACTCCGCCTCGCGCCAGTTTTGCGAGGCGCAAGCCGATGACGTGCTGGGCTTCGAAATTCGCAAGCATCACGTCCGATGAAAGTTTGATCCATTGCGTAAACATGGTGATCCTGCGGAATGTTCAAAATATGGGGCTCGCGATCCAGGCTCGTCAGGCAACCGCTGCTGTCACGAAATCCCCAGGAGTGTTGCCTTCGCCTTTTGAATTTTTGCTGCCATTTGATTTTTCCTTCGGGATGCTAACGCAAACACTCAGGCCTCGCGCATGTTCCCCTTATGCGCGAAAGGCGCGGATAGATTATTTGTTTTCGGCGTCTGGGATCGCGAGGCTTTGCTCCAGGACTTCCGTTTCGGCGCGTCGGTTCGACATGTCGGTAGCTTCCGGATCGTGACGATCCGGTACGTTCGGAGAGTCTCGTCGCAGTTCCTCCAGCAGCTCTATAATCTTGGAGACCTTGTGGGCGCTCTGCAGTGAAAGCTCCAAGGTCATCTTTTCCCGCGCATCGGCCAATCTGTCCGCACGGCGCTGGCTGGTGAGGATCAGAAGGGCAATCACCAGTGCTGCGGCGGAAATTGCAAATTCGAGAACCGGGAAAGGAAAGGGGTCGAGCGCACGCTTGCCAGCCAACAGATTTGCGCCCATCCAGGTGGCGATGGCCAATATGATGCAAAGAAGCGCAGCCGGCCTGCCCAAAATCGCGATTGCTCCGTCGACGCCCCGGTCCATGGGCGAGGCTGCATCATCATGTGCCGTGTGCAGCGTATCGACGGCGCGCCTGGCCTTTTCGACATGGTCTGGCCCCTGCGAGGGCTCATCAAACGACACGCGTGATATTCCAGCGATACGAATGAAGCTTGATCATGCACAGGATGGTGTCTGTGAGCATTAGCCACACAACGTTCGACGGCAACCACCGTTCATCGGTTGGGCGCGTTTGTGCGGTACTGCGCAATAGTTTGTGCCAATACTGCGCAATATAAGTGCAGAAACTGGAACGGCGGTGATAACCGGGCGTTAGTGTTAGGCTTCACACCCGGAGAATCTCATGCGTCTAATACTCGCGGCAGCCGCCGCGTGCAGCCTCTTTGCGTCCCTCGCCGTTGCCCAGGACATGCCTGCCCAGAATGGCCCCGCCAACCCTGCTGTCAAATCCACGAATGACAACAATTCGGTTGCCCCCGTGGCCGGAGCGAACAGCTTTACCATGGGTGAGGCCAAATCGGCCATTCAGGCCAAGGGCTATACACATGTTGCCGGGCTGAAAAAGGACAAGGACGGCGTCTGGCGCGGCGTGGCGACCAAGGACGGACAGTCCGGCCCGGTCAGCGTCGACTATCAGGGCAATGTGAACTGATCACATGCGCCGTATCCTTCACCTTCACATGTCAGGAGTTTCCATGACCAAGACATTGACCCGCGTTTTCAGCGATTACACAAGCGCGGACGCTGCGGTTCAGCAGCTCAAGACCGCCGGATTGGGCGACAGCCATATCGGCATCGTCGCCAGCAACGCAGACGGCTGGCACAAGCCGGGTAGCGGCGATGTCGATCCCAAGCACGACAAGGATCGCGACGGCAAGGATGACCGCTCAGAAGGCGCTGCTGCCGGTGGCGGCATCGGCGCCGTCGCCGGCGGCGCGGCCGGTGTGGCCGCCGGTCTAGGCATGCTGGCTATCCCCGGCATTGGTCCTGTGGTCGCCATGGGCTGGCTGGCCAGCCTGGCCGCGGGTGCCGTTGCAGGAGGCGCAGCTGGCGGAATTGTTGGCGCGTTAGTGGAGTCGGGGACCAGCAAGGAGAATGCGGAGCTTTATGCCGAGGCCCTGCGCCGTGGCGGCGCCATCGTCACTGCCAAGGTACCAGACGACGAGGAGGGCAAATATGCCGCCATTCTGGACCGTTCGGCCATCGACATGACGCAGCGGCAGACTGCATATCGTTCGCAGGGATGGTCGGGATATGATCCGTCCGCGCCCGTGTACGATACCGAACAGGTGCGGCGCGAGCGGGAAACTTATCGCCTTTAATTGCAGAACAGAAAAGCAGCACAGAAAATAGGGGCCGCTGGTTTTCCAGCGGTCCTTTTCATTTGGCAAAGGACGTGGCGCGATGCTGGCTACGGGGATTGAGCCTGATGCGGCCGCCACCTTTACGCGGTCGATGGAGAAGGCGCTCCATTGGTTGGGCCAATCGCGCATAGGCGCCTCACCCGAGGCGTTGTGTATGAGGGAAACGAACGGTGCGCTTAGTGCGGAACCTGACTGCCGCATTTTTTGACGCTCACATACTTTCTTACAGATTGGCGCGAACCAATTCAGCGCGTCTGCGCATGGCTGGTTGCCGCGCGAGTCACAAAACCGCTAATAAAATCAAAGCGATTGTGAAATTGCGAGGACGATGAGAACAGTAGATGTATTTCCCGTCGGTCGAGAAATGTTTTGGCTATTCGCAACGCACAGAGTAAAATCTTGCCATTGCCGATATTGGTAATAGGCATCGATGGCAGAGAGATGTCGCGGGCAAAATTAAAGAGAACATTGTCGGCGCTCTCGCTCGCAAGGTGGTGGAGGGCAGATGCAGGACTATAAAATCTATATCTTGGACAAGGCAGGGCACATCGTGCTCGCCTATGATTTTCATGGATCTGACGATAATGCGGCCATGGAAGAATCCAAAAAGCACTCCAACAAAACCGCCGTTGAGATTTGGCAGCGATCACGCTTGATCGCACGCATCGACCAGGGCGGCAAAGCAGCTGCCGGCTGACCGAATATCCGCAGATTCAGAGTTTTAAGGGACGACTGAGTTATTCGAATGATCGCGACATGGGCGGCGAGGCTTTGCTGAGCGCCTTCCGCTCCCAGTCTTCCAGCGCCGCCAAGTAACTCTCTCCGACCCCACTCAAGTGCCTTCGTCCAAAAAGCCCGTATGCCCGCCACCGCGTCGTCGAGTATCGCGTTACATGGAGCGGATAGGTTTTTCCGTCGATGGTTACTGCATCGTCGGTGATAAACCTGAGGTGCATACAAGCCTCCTCATAGACCCATTATACGTCAATACGCTCCATTCGTTCCCGGGCGGATGAATATGGACGACGCTCGTCTGCTTTTTTTTGGAGAAGGCAGGGCGTCCGACGCCCGGAGACGCCTTCGCGGGCAAAAGAGCCCATGCTACCCCAGCCAAATAGGTTAGAACGTCCAACCTAAGTCATTGGATTTCCGAAATTCCCAGGGGCGCCACGCATGCCCAGAACCGCTAGCCGGTCTGGCGACCGCATGTCTTGCGGCGGCGCGGTAGGGGCCCGCCTCACACCGCCAGCATCATCAGCATCGGCAGCACCGTGCCGGCAGCGAGCCACAGCAGCATCGACCGGCGACGACTGGTCTGCCACGACATGTAAAGGCCTAGTGCCGTGGTGGCGACCAGGCCCACCGAGACCAGGGCGACGAACACCTTCAGCATCCACTGGGCGATCCGGCTTGCGAGCGGCGGCGGTGTCTCGTCGGGTTGGTCGGTCTTGGCGTGCTTGCCTTTCTTGGGCCCCGGATCATCCGCATTTTTCACATGCAAGTTCTGGTTCTTGTGCATCGAGGCCATAGCCTGGAGCACCATCGGCGGACGATAGCCCGGCATCGGCTTGTGCAGGTTGAAGGTTTGCAGGACGCCGGTGATTGCGAAGAACAGAATCGCCGGAGCGAAGAAAGCACCCGCGTAAGAGTGCCAAATGCGGACGGCCATCAAGGTGGCCGCCCGACCCTGTCCGCGCCTGGCCGGGACGGGCTTGATCGGTTTCATCTGATTCATGAACTCTCCAAATCGCGGGGGAGGGCTCTATGGCAGGGCCATGCGAAGGTTCGGTGACCATCGGTATTGAATTCAGATCCATTTCGGAAAGATCAGAAACCGGAGGCTGGATTGAACCCATGACCATTCCCTCGGCCGGACGTGAGCGCCATCTGCGGCGAAACAATCTGAAGTGTTATCCACTGTGGTCAAACGCGTTTCGGTTGTGTCTCGTCTTCAATCCGCATTCGGACAATTGGCGCCGATACCGCATCCTGGCCGAGGCAGCATGTTCTGATTTCATCGCCAGATTTGTAAGTCGCTTTTACAATCGGGTATTGGCTTCTGTACGATCGGAGCAATAACCATCGGAAAATGTTGGCACGCGTCGCAGCGGCATACCTTTTGCAGAATTCGGCCAGGTCACTGGCGACCAGAAGGGGATGCCATGAAGAAAAACTTGATCGCTATTGGGGCGGGGGTCGTTCTGAGCGTTTTCATTTCACCTGCGGTCGCTGCTCCAACGGTGGACAATTACCTGTTGCAACTGGATGACTCGACCGGCGACCTGATGTCGTATGAGTATCTGAATGGCGGTCTGGTTTTTAATAACGACTGCCACAACAGCAGCAATTGCAGCCAGGCCGATGGCTTCAATGTCAGTGCGTCGGACACGCACTTTTCGTTCTCGGATAACTTCAATGTCTATGAGCCGGATGGCGTGACGTTGACCGATTACGGTACGGCGTCGGCGATCTACGACTCCACCGATAGACTTCAGGATTTTGGCATATCGGCTGTCGTGGGCTCCTGTTGTGCGCTGCCTTCCGCAACGAATTACGTCAACACGGGAAGCTTTATCACGGTTGCGACTTTCACGGTGGACAATGTCGATGGCACGCCGCTCGAAAACGTAACGATCCAGTTTCGCCCCCAGGCTGCAGCGGTGCCCGAACCTTTCACGCTCTCGCTGTTCGGCGCCGGGATTGCCGGGGCGGTCGCAATGCGCCGCCGTCGGAAGACCAGGGCCTGAGCGGCCACCCGTCGTGGATTGAGCGTGGCCGGCAAGTGCTGGCCACGCTCAATGGCAGCGGCATTACTTGGTTGCCCCACGCACCGGACCGAGCCGCTGCTTGCCGACAGCGAAATCATCGATCCAGACCGTGAAGCCCTGATCGGTGGCGGGCTGGTAATTGGTGAAGCCGACCGACAGGGTCTGGAAGGCGGCGGGGATTTCGATGCCTTCATAGTTGCCCGCGCCCTTGTGCTGGCCGATGTCGGCGACTTCCTTGCCGTTGACGAAGAACGCATAGGTCTGGGTCGCGTAATCGGCGTGCCATTCCAGCAAGGTCCATTCGTCGTTGAATTTCTGCATGGCCGCGGACTTGGGGCCGAATTCCTTGCGCCCGTTCGGCGGCTGGACGTTGTAGAACCAGCCATAGTCGCCATTGGGATAGAACAGCAGGGTGGCCAGACGCACATCGATCAGGTCATTGGCCAGCGGGCTGGTGCCTTTGCCATCGACGAAGGTGGCATGGATGAGCCGGCCGGTCGGCAATGGTGTGGGCGTCTTGACCTTGTAGTAAAGCCGGCCCCAATGCTCGCCGCCGAGCGCCGCGACCTTGCCGGGGTCAAGACTGATGAATCGCCCGCCTTTCACGGCAGGGTCTATCTTCAATGCATGCGTGCCGCTGTGGGCCACGCCTTCCTCGACGCTAACGTCACCGGTTTTGGTGAAGCCGGCCGGAATGCTGCCTGAGGGCGTGGATTCAAAATCTTCCGATACAATGACGCCGGGTGGCTGGTTCATGGTGGCGCAGCCGGACACGACAAAACTCAGCACCACGGCTGCCGCCGCGAAAGAAATCTTCATGGATAGTCCCCAGTCCCGGTTGAACGATGGGTCTATCGGCCCATCTTTAAAAAGGTGAGTTTATCGGCTCGCCTTGAATGGGTCCATAGTCGGTGTTGCCGCTGCCAGCTTGATACGGTGCCTGACTTTCCGGGACAATCGCCGGCCGCGGTACGGCCCTAGAGGGTCAACTCCAGATAGCGAACCGTCTTCGAGCTGCCGTGGATCGCGGCGGTTCCGACCTGTTTGAAACCAAGGGCCTCGTGGAATGCATCTGAGGCCGGATTGGGCGGGTCCAGGTTTACTTCGCACACAATGGATGTGTGACCCGTTGCACGCGCCCGCTTGATCAGATCGGCATAGAGCAGCCGGGCAAGTCCCTTGCCGCGCGCCGATTCCGCCACAACGATGCGATCGACATACACGAAACCGGATCGGCGCGCCTGGAACCAGCGGTAATTCGGACTGGCATAGGTCGGGTGATGTTCGTCCAGGGCGATGAGAAATGCTTCCAGACCACCGACGTGGCGGGCGTAGAAGGCGCCATGGAGCAATGCGCGCAATCCCTCTGCATCCAATGGCGACAGTTCGGTCGCATGCGCGTTGTTGAGGGCAAGAACGGCGCCATGCAATGGTTCTGAAATATCGCTTGGCATCTCGGGAATCATTGCGTGCCGTTCAAGCTGGACGGGTGCCGAAGCGTGAAAACAGGTCCTGCAGCACCTTGACCGCTCCCTCGGCTTCAGCGCGGTCCGGAAACTCATTGCTGTTGCCATAGCTTTTGGCGAACTGCTCCGGGCCGATGGCGATCACCATCACGCCGTCACTCTTGGAACGGGTTTCGACATTGCGATAGGTCAGGCCGTAATTGACTTCCGGCTGCGGGATCAGCCATTCGGTCTGGCCGCGCACCGGCACCATCGCCTTGTCCCGCCACCAGTCATGCGCCGCATAGCCGGGGCAGTTTATGATCACCTTCTCCGGCAAATGGGCAAGTTCGTTCGGCGAATGAAAATCGCGCATCACGAACTTGCCGCCGCCGGCCAGGAAGTCCCGCATCAGCAGGTGACAATATTCGCTGAAATTGAAAAACATCTTGGTGTCGCGCCGGGCGTATTTCACCGGGAAAGGGTTTATGTCCGGCGTCAGCTCCTCGCCCTTGTCGGTGATGTCGGCGATCCGCTCTTCATGCACATCGTAGAATTCCGGCGCCGGCTGACCGTTCGCCAGCGTCAATCGCCGTGGCTGCGGCGGCGCATCGAACGGCGTGTCGGAAAGCGTGTAATGATCGGCCCAGGCGATGGGATTGCCCGCCAAACCTGTATAGAAGCGCAGGGTCTTGTAGGTGATGCGGACCATCTGTTCCCAGATCTCGCCCAGATTGGCGGGGGCTTCCGACGCCAGCGCCACGGTGCCGGGTCCCCACACGCCATTGGCCCGCACCGAACGGGTGCGCTGTATCAGTTCGCGGGTATAGATCGTGACCTGGGCGCCGGCGCGCTGTGCCGTGATCGCCGAGGTCAGGCCGATGATGCCGCAACCGATCACCGCCACTTTCTTGGGGCTGAATGACATGGCCTTTGCGACCTGCATGTCGGCCGAACCCCAGGACAGGCACCAGCCGCTGCCGTAATGACCGTAATTGTGAACCACGGTGGCGTCGCCGATATGTTCGACGGCCAGGTTGGGACCCTTGGTACGGAAGGGCCGCAGACAGCATTTGATGTCGTAGATGCGATCGGTATGGGCACGGATCGGCAATAGCTTTGGGGGCTGGTCCATCAGCGGCGTTGTGGCCTGGGCGATGGCGCGGCCATTCCAGCCGGCGAGCCCGCCCGCGACCAGTGAGTTCTTCAGAAGATCCCGACGGCGCATGGCGACCACCTCTATTTCTTATTTCTGCCGGGTCTGCGGCTGCAGCCCCGGTTGCCAGGACCGGATACAGAGGATCCGCGATTTCACATTGGGCGCGCTATAATAACCGACCGTGGCGTTGGCGCGGTAATAATAGGCATCACCCGGGCCGGCCGGAAAGCGGCCGGCGATCCCGTCCGTACCGCTGCCGGCGACCTGATCGCCATGACCGTCGAGGACCAGATAGATTTCTTCCTCACGCGGATGATGGTGCGGGAAATTCGTGCCGCCCGGATCGATTTCCATCAGGAAAAGGCTCGTCACCACATTGCCCATATCGATGCGATCGCGTGTCTGGCTGCTGTCACCGATCAAAAGGCGATAATGGGTTGATGTCGGATGGCTGCCGACCAGCTGCAATGGCACATTTGCGATATTGTCCTTGAGGGGATGCGCCGGAAGCGGCGTCGGCAGGAAACCCTTGATGTGATAGCCCATGACCGCGACCGTCAACGGTGCCGCGCCATCATTGTGCAAGACATGGGCAACCGTCGCGGGGACGTAAAGGAAATCCTCCTTCGCAAGGTCAAGGCGTTCGGCTCCATAGTCGAGCTTGCCGCCACCGCTCAGGACCACAAGGATCTGGTCCTCGTCCGTATGATTGGCGGGCTTGCAGCTTCCCTTGGGGTCGATCACCAGTTCACCAAATCGGACGATGCCGCTGGCGGGCAACGCATCACCATCACCTGTTCCGAACAGGGGCTTATAGTGGCAGCTGGCGGTGGTAATGTCTGTCGCCACCTCGTGAACGGCATCAATGGAGCGATGCAGGAAAGTAGGATCGATCTTGCGGTCCATTTCGTCGGCATAACCGGCTGTCCCCGCCATCAGCAGCCCGAAAAGCGCTGCAAGCCTGCTGGCTGAGATCATGATGCTCCTCCTTTCGCGGATGTACGTTTCCTGATGGCGAGAGCCGAACATGCCGCGAAGGCAGGCACCCGGCGTGACCCGAATGCCTTTCGCGGTGCTGCCGCACCCCGCGTCAGTTGCCCACTTTCTTGACAGCGTACATCTCGATTTCGACCAGGGCACCCGGAGTCGCCAGGCCCACCTGAATGGTGGAACGGGCGGGCTTGTTGGGCTGGGTCGCCGTGCCGAAGCGCTTGGACCATTCCGCATTCATGGCTGGAAAATTGATCTTTCCGCCGTTGGCGGGATCCGCGGCCAGAAACACGGTCGCCTTCACCACATCGCCGAAGGTCAGGCTGAGTTGCTTGAGGACGGCTTCGAGCTTGTTGAGCGAGTCGGAGGTCTGTTGGGTGGTGTCGCCCCAGCGGCCGGGCTGGCCTTCGGGGGCATTGGGATTCATCGGGCCCGCCGGCGTGCCACTGATGTAATAAGTGGTATAGCCGGGTGGAACGGTGACTGCCGAGACGATGGGAGAAGCCGGGTTGGCGGACGGCAAGCGCGCAACCGACTGCGCGTCCGCGGGCATTGTGAAAGCAGAAAGTGCCAGGACAAATCCGAAGTATGCGAATTTCCGTGAGTTGGACATGTCATTCTCTCCCCGATTGGAAATTTTCCTCTTTCTCGGCCTTCGGCTGCAGCCTGTGGCCGTCCGTGAAATTCCTGGATGCAGCGTAGCCCGCGCAGAGGCAGCGCGCATCTTCTGATTTGCGGGTATCGAACAAAGAAGATGAAACAGGCCACCATTGTGCATCGCACGCAACGCCGGCTGAAGCGGCCGTCACTCGAACAACGTCACGCCTTCGTCTTGCGGGCCCGGGCCAGAACTTGCCGCAGGCGGTTGCCCACGATCAGGTCTTCGCCGGGCTGCAGGGTCATGGAGACGATCTGAAGCTTGTTTTCCTTGGGTGCAACATCCTTGCGAACCGCCGATACAAGGCTCCCATTCTTGGCGGTCAGTGCCTCAATACGCGGCTCTCCCTGGCGCAGTTCTTCGTCGCACTCCGCCACCGTAAGACCAAAAGCCGCTTCGTCCCAATGTACGGTCAGGGTTGGATAACTGTTGCTGCCGACGGGAATTTCGATCGACGTCGTCACCCCTGGCACGGTTTCCACCAGCCGGGCGATCCGCTCGACCCGGCCCTGCCACATGCGGTTGAGCGCGTTGAGGTCGGCCTTCGACCAATATTCCACAGCGGCAAGAGCGCCCATGATCTCTTCCTTTCCGACCTTCATGGCGCGGCACACCGCGCCCTCCCATGGCGGACCGTTGGCCATGGCTGCGTCGATCAGATCCTTGCGGCCCAGCAACAGACCGGAGCATTGCGGGCCACCCAGCCCCTTGCCGCCGCTGACGCAGTAGAGGTCCACGCCCCACGTTGCGAATTTGGTGAAGTTCTCGAAGGGAGGAACGGAGGAGGAGGCGTCCACCAGGAGCGGCACACCCGCCGCGCGTGTCACCTTGAGTGCGTCCAGCACCCGCTCATCACGCCAGGCGGTATAGACCAGCACAGTCCTGGGTGTGATGGCCGCCGCAAGATCGGACTGTTTTGGAGCAATTACCAATTTTCCGCCAGCCAGACGCAAGGCGCTGTCGAACGCATTGCGGCCGCCCAGCATGACGATCTGATCCTTCAATCCCGTAGTGTCGGGAAGCTGCCAGATTTTTTCCGGATCGGTTCCGGCGATGCATCCCGCTGCGGCCTGCGCCATGGCGGCGGCGGCGCCCGCCGTCACGATGCCCGACTCGGCGCCCGACAATTCGGCCAGCCTTTTGCCGGCGGCGTGCTGCAATTCATACATGTTCACGAACTGGTGAGAGGCGGCTTCCACCGCCTGGCGCACGCCGGGCAACTCCAGCGAGCCGCCAAGGTAAGTATAAGTGCCACGCGCGTTGATCAGGGGGCGAACCCCAAGTTTGGCGAAGGGATTGCCGGCCGCCTTGCCGACGCCGGTTGCGACGCTGTTGGCAACGCTGCGTGTGGCGATGGTGGCGAACAGCGGCGTGGCCGCCAGCAGCTTCAGGAAGGATCGCCTGGCGGCGGCGCTTTCATCAAGGCGGGAAATCGTAGCCACACAATCCCTTTCCTTTCTGCGAGTATCAGCTCAAATCGGTCCGCACCTGTCGTCAGCGAATGCGCCGGACTTTATGCATGCGGTTTTCACCCGCCACTATCAGGACGAACGTATGCATCACATCCGGTGAGATCGTGACCCGCATTTCCGAAGCGGGTTTGCGCCAATTCGCGGGATGATAAATCTGGTCTTCGTCCAGCTGCTGCCACACCTCGCCGTCCACCAGGGTAACGGTGAAGGCGCCAGTGCTGTCGAGGACGAAGGATTTCATCGGCATGTCGCGGACAATTGGCTTGATGGTGGTGAATATGCCGTCGAACAGACCGGCATGACGCGGCATCGGTGGAGGACCTGCGGGCGCGGCTGGCAATGAAGCAGGCTGCAGGGCCGCCGTCGATGCGGATGCGCCGGCTGTTCGTGGTGTTGATAATCCAAGCTGCGCGCGCATGGGCATCGCAGCGCCGTAATAGCAATCCAGCCATGGGCGATCATCGGTCTCGCGCATGCAACCGGCCGCGGCCGACACGACCTGATCGCGCACGGCCTGGTCGCGCGGTTGACCGCCGGACGGCGGCGCCTCCACGAGTTTGATCTGCGCCTGAAGGGCCGGGGACATGCCCAACGCGGCACGCACGGGCTGCGCGGCGCCGTAATAGCAGTCCAGCCACTGTCGGGAGTCGGCAATGACAACACAGCGGAAAGCGCCCGATAGCGTATCGTCGCGGGGGCGTGCCTGTGCCGGCGCTGCCAGACCCATCATCGGGAGCAGCAGCAGTCCCCAAATCCAACGCGTACGCTTATCCATCGCCTCAACCGATCCGGCTTTGTGCGAGACACGCATCTCTTGGCATCGGATTGAAACAAAATGAAGCCGCGGGCGCAATTGAATTAAGCCGGAACGACAGGACCTCTTGCGCTGCACAGGCTAAGCGCAAGCGCGGGGCCGCCGTTATTTTTGCGCGCGCCTGGCGGAAGGTTTGGCGGAATCGAAATTAATGTCCTTGACCCGCTCGGCGCTCAACTCTGTGGAACCCGAAGGGATGTCGTTGCTCTTGAGAATGAAAGCCACGATGTCGGCGTTGGCGCCCGGGCCGAGCGCGCCGGGATGATCCAGCGGCATCGCGGTGCTGACATAGTCAAATAGCGCGTCCAGGGTTGAGCCGGACCAATAGGGCATGAAGCGGCCCACCAGAGGCGGGATTTCGTATGTTCCCCACAGGTTGGCGCCATGGCAGCGCGCGCAGCTTTGCATATAAAGCGTGTGGCCGCGCTCGGCCTGGGCATCGGTATAGACGCCATCCCATACCGAAATCCGTGTCCGCGCGGCGGAGACGCCCGTCGCAAGAACCAGAACCGCGATGCTGGTCGCCAATATCGTCCTTGGTCGCATGGCCATGTCCCCTTCAGACCGGGTGAGCGGGAAATCGGGAATAAAGGTCTTCCATCACGCGCACGGCCCGCTCGGCTTCCGCCCGGTCGGGCACTTCATTGCCGCTGCCATAGCCCTTGGGAAGGGCGCCGGGGATTCCGGTGTCGATCACCATGACGCCGTCGCTCTTGGAAAGGGCCTCGATGTTGCGGTAGGTCAGGCCGTAATTCACCTCCGGTTGCGGGATCAACCACTCGGTCTGGCCGCGATGAGGCACCATCGCAGAGTCTTTCCACCAGTCATGCGCCGCATAGCCGGGACAGTTGATGATCATCTTTTCAGGCAAGTGCGCCAGTTCTGCCGGCGAATGGAAATCGCGTATTACCAGCTTGCCGCCGGCTTCGTAGAAATTGCTCATCAGCACATGGCCGTATTCGCTGAAATTGAAGAACATGCGGGTGGTGCGCACCGCATATGGGACCGGGAAGGGATAAATGTCGGGCGCCAGCACCTGGCGTGTGGGCGTGATATCGCCGATGCGGTCGCCAAGATCGTAATATTGGGGAATCGACGTGGAGATGGGCGGTGGTGGCTCCGGCGGCGCGTCAAACGGTGTGTCCGACAGATAATAGTGATCGGCGAAGGCCACCGGATTGCCGGCCATGCCGACAAATTGTCGGAGGTTTTTCCACGACATGCGGGTCATTCGTTCCCAAATGTCGCCGAGATCAGGGGGCGCTTCCGAGGCCAGCGCCATGTGCGAGGCCGGCGTCCAGCTGCCATTGGCGCGCACCGAACGCGTGCGATGAAACACGTCGCGGGTATAGATGGTGACCTGGGCGCCAGCTCTTTGCGCCATCAGCGCCGAGGTTATTCCGATGATGCCGCAGCCAATGACCGCGATCTTTTTGGGGCTGCGCGACATGGCCTTTTGCACCTGCATGTCGGCCGATCCCCAGGACAGCGACCAGCCGGCGCCGCTATGGCCGTAATTGTGCACCACCGTCGCGTCGCCGATCTGTTCGACATCGAGGCGAGGGCCTTTGGTGCGGAAGGGGCGGATGCAGCATTTGATGTCGTAGATGCGGTCGACATGCGCCCGGATCGGGGCCAGGTTGAACGGGCGGTCCATCAGCGGGACCTGCGCAGGCTGTGCTGTCGCGGTATCAACCGCGCGGGTTCCGATGCCGACAAGCCCGCCTAGGGCGAGCGAGTTCTTCAACAAATGCCGGCGGTCCATTCTGCCCAACCCGCTTGCGGAACGCCAATTTGGTATCACTTGGAACTCGGCCGCTCAATGGCATCGCGCTTGGCCGCCGCCCGGTTTGTGGCATGGTGTGCGCGGTGCAGCATAAAAGGCGGCTTGTCGCGATAAGATTTCGTCCACAGACTGCGGAAATTGGCGGGCAACAAGCCATAGGGGATGGGTGCGATGATGGCGACGTGGCAAAAGAAGTGTGCCGGCCGGGCGGCGACCGCCTTGGCGCTTTTTCTTCTGGTGGGCGCGGCGCATTCCGATGCGCAAAGTCCGCCCGCGGCGCTGGTGGATATTCTCATCAAGAACGGCCATGTCGTGGACGGCACTGGCGGTCCCTGGATGCAGGCCGATGTCGCAATCACCGGTGACAGGATCGTTTATGTCGGCCGTGCTCCGGTGAAGGCCAGGCGTGTGATTGACGCCGGCGGCAAAATGGTTTCGCCCGGCTTCATCGACATGCATTCGCATTCCGAATTCGGGCTCTCGCTGGACAGCCGCGCTCTCAGCAAGATCACCCAGGGCATCACCACCGAAGTGATGGGCGAGCATCTGTCGGCCGGTCCGGTGCTGGGCCATGCTGTCGATGATCCGATGATGGTGACGCCGCCGGTCAAGCGGAGCTGGACCACGCTGGGCGGCTTCTTCGCTTATCTTCAGAAGAAAGGCATCGGCCTGAACGTCGCCTCTTACATCGGCGCAGGCCAGGTGCGGGCCTCCGCCATGGGCTATGAAAACCGCCAGCCGACGCCTGCGGAAATGGACAGGATGAAAGAGCTGATCCGCCAGGGCATGGAGGAGGGCGCCTTCGGCCTGTCAAACGGCCTGGCCTACGTTCCGAACATGTTCTTCAATACCGCCCAGCTGATAGAATTGTGCAAGGTGGCGGCCAGTTATGGCGGCATCTTCACCATCCATATCCGTAACGTCGCTCCTGGCACTCCCCGCGACACTGGCCTGAAGGAAGCCATCGAGATCGCCAAGGGCGCCCATATTCCGGTGGAGATATTCCATCTGGGCGCCAGCGCCGGCATGGATCCCGACGACTTCATAAAGGATGTCCAGCAGGCGCGCGCGGACGGCGTCGATATCACCGGCAATTCCTATCCTTACGAGACCGGCTGGACCTACCTGACCCAGTCGCTCCCCGCCTGGGCGCAGGAAGGCGACTCTGCCGCCATCGTGGCGCGGCTGCAAAAGCCCGACACCCGCGCGCGCATCCTGACGGAATTGAAAGACCATGATTTTACCACCCTGAAGGTGGCCTCGGAGAATCCGGACTTTGACGGCAAACCTCTGACCCGGATCGCCGCCGAGATGCATGTCTCGCCGCAAGAGGCGCTGCTGAACATACTGGTCAAGATGAAGGGGGAGGGCTTCCAGATCGGGCTCCCCACCGGCAAGCGCGATGCGATCGTCACCCGGATGCTCAACAATCCCTGGATGGACATCGGTTCTGACGGCATCTCGCTGCCGGCGGGAGCGCGCACCTCCTTCGGCAGTCCGCATCCGCGCTCGTTTGGCAGCCACACCCGCCTGTTGGCGGAATATGTGCGCGAGCGCCATGTCTTCACCGTCGAGGAAGCGGTCCGCAAGATGACGTCGCTGCCCGCCGACCGGCTTGGGCTGGCTGATCGCGGTATTCTGCGCCAGGGCATGAAGGCCGACGTGGTGGTGTTCGATCCCGCGACCGTCCAGGACATGGCCAGCTATGACAATCCGGCCCAATATTCCAAAGGCATCGCGTGGGTGCTGGTCAACGGTACGGCAGTGGTTGCCGACGGCAAGCCAACCAACGCATTGCCGGGCCACGTGCTGTATGGGCCGGGTTACAGGCCGGGTACGCCGTAACCAGCTTGATCATCGCGGAGATTGTCTTGCATGGAAAAAACGCCCAGCCAGAAGCGCGAAGACGAGGTCCTGTTGCGGATGCTCAAGACACCACCCAAGCCGCAAACGGATATGAAGCGAAAGGGTAGCGTCACTCCCAAATCCCCTGGGAGTGGGCAATAGCCCGCTCGTGACGCTCTCATCGTGCTGTCGTTCCGCGCGGCTTGCCTATTCTCGCCCGACCGGAACCGAAGAAGCCATGACATCGCGAATATGGTGGGCCATGAACCAGGCGGTCTTGTATGTGACCCCCGCTATGCGCGCCAACCGCCGCACGGAAATGCGTTTCCTGCTGTTGCAAAGCAGGTGGTTGACGTAGAGCCAGCTGTTCAGTGGAACTTTGGAGCTTTCAAAGATGGTGCCCACAGTCACCGTGAAGGGCTTCTTGCAGGCATTGCACCAGTAGACGCCAGCGCGGGTGGACTTGCCCTTGAGAAGCGTCGCCTTTCCCACGGCGCCGCAGTGAGCACAGATCGCACCATCGGGCCAAAATATCGTCTCCAGATACTTGCGGGCGGCTTCGGCGTCGGTGAAGCGGGAGGTCCTTCGGGTTGGCATCGGCCGTAACTCCTTGCTACCCCGTACACAAATCTATCATGCCTACGTAATGTATATAACAGTTACATCAGCGCAACACTTGTCGACGTTCGCATCTAAGTTGCTCGTTGGATTGGCTTATCGCCTTGCGAATGGGAGCGTGTTGGTCCCAAACTGCTCTAAATAAAGATTAATAGTTCAATGAGGGGGCTCTCAAATGAATTATGGTCTTGGATGGATGCGCTTCCGGCTCGCGACGGGGACCGCGATTGTGGCGCTAAGCGCCGGTGCCGCGATGGCGCAGGAAAACGTCGAAAACGTCACCGTCACCTCGACCCGACTTCAGGCTCAGGGTTTTAACGCTCCGACCCCGACGACGGTCATGAGTGCCGAGGCTTTGCAAACGCAAGCCATGCCCAACGCCTTCGATACGCTGACCGAACTGCCCGCCGTTCAGGGCTCCACGGGCGCCGCCGCACAGGCGGGCACGACCTCCAACGGCCTGCTCGGCTTGTCCGCCATCGGCCTTCGCGGCCTGAGCCCCCTGCGCACGCTGGTCCTTCTGGACGGCCAGCGGTTCGTCGCCGCCAACGAAAACGGCACCGTGGACGTCAGCGGCATGCCGCAGATGTTGATCCAGCGCGTGGACATTGTGACCGGTGGCGCATCCGCAGACTGGGGCTCGGACGCGGTTGCCGGCGTGGTCAACTTTGTGACCGACAAGAAGTTCGAAGGCTTCAAGATGAACACGGAAGCCGGCCTCTCCACCTATGGCGACATGGGCAATGTGACCTTCCAAGCCGCGGCAGGCACGAGCTTTGCCGGCGGCCGGGGGCACTTCGAAACGGCAATGGAATACAGCTACAACGATGGCCTGCTGCCGCGCTATCCGCAGAGTCAACAGCACACGACCTTGCCGGGCAATATCGATGGCCGAACCCTCTCGCGCGACTCGGGCACGGCGACTTATGGCACGCCCGCTCAGACTCCCGCCGGCCAGCCGCAGTCTTACTATGGCCCGCTGTACCAGCAGACCCAGTTCGCGGCCTACGGCCTGGTCGAGGCCGGCAGTTCATCGAAACCCAGTCCCAAGGCCTTTTATACCTTTGGCTCCGACGGCATCGCATATCCGTATGCTCTTGCCGGCGGCTGTTCGGCAAATGCGCAGGGGGTTCTTTTCGGCAGTGTCGCGGGCAAATGCTTCGGTACCCCCTCCCAGCCGGGCGACCAGATCGACTCACATGAATTCACCCAGGGTCTGATCAACCCGCTTACGCGTGGCGATCTTTATGCGCGCGTGTCCTATGATCTGTCCCCGCACGCGGAGATATTCGCTACCCTTACCTATGCAGGCGTGCGGACCGAGAACACGCCGGCCCAGGGCAACTCCGACAAGCAGGGCTTCATTCATTGCGATAACGCCTATTTGGCGGCCACCGGCCTGTTTGGCGTTGGTTTGACCCAGGCGCAGACACAGTCGGCATGCCTTGCCGCATATCCAACTCCCGCCGGCAAGAACATTTTCGATAACGGCGTGGGCATTCCGTTCGGAAGCAACTGGGCCAACATCCTCACCGACCAGAACATGCATATCTATCGCCAGACCCGCCGCGCCGTGGTCGGCGGTGACGGTGATTTTGATCTGTTCGGCAAGAACTGGACCTGGCAGTCATACTTCGAGCACGGTGAGAACGACACCAGCATCAAGATCTATAACATGCCGCTGTCGAATACCCCGGTGGATCCCGCGACGGGCAATCCGGATAATACACTCCTCTCGCGCTTTAACCTGGCGCAGGACGCCGTCATCAATGCTGCCGGCAACATCGTATGCCGCAACACCATTGCCCAGACCTATGGCTGCGTGCCTTTCAATCCTTTCGGCAATGCCCCCATCAATCAGGCGGCGCAGGCTTATTTCGACAACCAGAATGGCCCCGCCGGCCAGCTTCAACACATCAGTTCGATCCAGACCAACCGGCAGGAATCCTTTGACTTCAGCGTCAACGGGCAGCCAATCGAGGATTGGGCCGGCCCGATTGCAGTCGCGATTGGTTACGCATATCGCGAAGAGCATTATTCGCAGCGTGCCGACCCCTATGCCGGCGGCGTCACCGCGTCCACCCCCGCCACCGTCAACGAACCCTGCACCGATCCCTTCGTGGATTGCGGCCTGACCACTTGGGGTCCTCTCGGCGCGTACAATGCGGGTAACTACAAAGACGGTCGCGGTACGTACCATGTGAACGAAGCGTTCGTGGAATTCGGCGTCCCGGTGCTCAATGACAGCTTCTGGGGCAAAGCCGACCTTGACATTGCGGGTCGCCACGCACGGTACTCGACGGCCGGTGACGCCAATACCTGGAAGCTTGGTGCGACCTGGGACACGCCGCTGCCTGGCATTCGTCTTCGCGCCACCATGTCCCGCGACATTCGTGCCCCGAACCTGTCGGAATTGGAGCCGCCGCCGGTTGGCGCCAACGGCAGCTTCAACAATGACTTTAACAGCCAGCCCAACCAGAACATCATCAGTGTTACAGCGGGCAATCTCTTTTTGAAGCCGGAGAGGGCGAATACGACCGAGCTCGGTATCGTATGGCAACCGAATTTCATCCCGGGCTTCCAGGCTTCGGTCGACTATTATCGAATCTCCCTGGGTAACGCCATTTTCTCTTTCAACCAGCAGCAGGTCGAAGACCTGTGCTTTTATCAGGTGACGGGCGTAGTCTCGTTCCACAATTACTGCGCGCAGAGCGCGATCCGCACAGCAAACGGCGTCAACCAGAACAGTACTGTAGGTCAGCAAGGCGGCGTGAATGATCCGAACAATGTCATCCAGATCATTGCCCAACCTTTCAATGCCGCTTCCATCGTTACCGATGGCTTCGACATCGAAGCATCGTACACCTACGATCTGCAGGATTACGACGTTCCCGGCACCTTCACGCTGCGCTCGCTGGTCAACCACATAAGCAAATATATCTTCAACCCGGGCATCCCAGGGTCTCAGGCCAACCAGGAATTTGTGGGTGCGGTGAACGCCGGCAATAACGGCCAGACGTATACCCAGTTTGGCGGCGACATCCTGAACTGGAAAATTACCGAATATCAGTCCTACTCGAACGACATCTGGGGCATCGACCTGGACGAACGCTGGCTCTCGGGAGGTGTCAGCACTCCGAACCGCAACTATCTTGTCTGCGCCCCCGGAAGCTGCCCGGCGCCGACTATCCAGACCCCGACCATCAACTACAACCATGTCGACGCGATCTTCTACTTCGACATGGGGTTGCACTGGGATTACTCGCCCAAGACCCAGTTCTACACCAGGGTAGAAAACCTCACGAACATCCGGCCGCCGGATATCGGCACGCAGGACAACAATCAGGTCCTTTACGATGTGATTGGACGCATGTTCCGCGTCGGCGTCCGCTTCAATTACTAGCTTGCAAGCCGCGCGGCGTGCCAGCGAAGATGGCTCTCCATGAAGCTGGAGACGAAGTAATACGAGTGATCGTAATCTTCCTGCCGACGCAAGGTGAGGGGGATAGCTGCCTTCTGGCAGGCGGCCTCCAGAACCTCAGGCTTCAGTTCGCGCTCCAGAAACGGATCGGCCGTGCCGATGTCGACCAGGATGTCGTTCACCCGCCGGCCGTCTTCGATCAGGGCCACGGCATCGTGCTGGCGCCATCGCGTCTCATCGGCACCGAGATAGCCTTGGAACGCCTTGCGGCCCCAGGGGACTTGGATCGGATTGACGATCGGTGAGAAGGCCGACACCGATTTGTAGAGCTGGGGTTCGCGCAACGCCAGCGTCAGTGCCCCATGCCCGCCCATGGAGTGGCCGAAGATCCCCTGCCGGGCTGGGTCCCCGGGGAAATGTTCGGCAACGAGTGGTGGAAGCTCCCGCACGATGTAGCTGTACATGCGGAACCGGGTCTTCCAGGGCATCTCGTCGGCATCGACATAGAAGCCTGCGCCCTGGCCGAAGTCATAGGCCGGATCGTCAGGAACATCGTCGCCGCGAGGGGACGTATCGGGACAGACGACGATAAGCCCCAGTTCGGCTGCGACGCGCTGATAGCCGCCCTTTTCCATGACATTGGCGTGGGTGCAGGTCAGGCCCGACAGATAGGTCAACACCGGCAGTTTGGCGCCCGGCTGGGCTTGCGGCGGAACGAAGACCGCGAAGGTCATTGTTCCGCCGGTGGCTTGCGACAGATGGCGATAGACGCCCTGGGTACCGCCGAAACTGTGGTGTTGTTCGACTTCGGTAAGCCCGGACATTAATTGATCGCCTGCAGCGGGGTTCCCAATCTCAGCCCGGCAGGACGCCGTTGGCCTTGGCCGCGAAGGTGGCAATATAGTCCATCAGTGCCGGCGAGAGGCAATCGTAAGGCGGAAGGCCGAGTTCGCTGAGACGCGCGCGGACCCCGGCCATCTCTTCGGGCCGGGCACCGCCACCCTCGATAATCGAAGAGACGAAGGCCGCAAAGGTCGGTT
Organism: Rhizomicrobium sp.; assembly: GCA_036488555.1. Classification (GTDB taxonomy): domain Bacteria; phylum Pseudomonadota; class Alphaproteobacteria; order Micropepsales; family Micropepsaceae; genus Rhizomicrobium. Next base: position 145,634 of record DASXHL010000005.1, on the reverse strand, counting down.
CGGCCGCCCCGGGGGTGGTGAACAGTTCCGGATGGATGAAAGACAGGCCCGTGAAGGGGTGGGCCGGCTTTTCCACTGGGCCGTAAAGGTGAACGCCGCAAACCTTGCAGGCCTTGCGCTGTATGAGGGCGGCGGGATCGACGACCGCCAGTTTGTCGCCGTTCTCCAGCACTTCGACCTTTTCGGTCGGGGCCACCGCGACCACCGAGAATTTGGCGCCGGCCGGCTTCCAGCATTTGGTACAGCCGCAGGCATGGTTGTACGCAACCTGGGTATTGATCTTCACCTTCACCGGCCTGTCTGTACATTTGCAGACGAGCACCCCACCCGTGAAGCTGTCCGAACCCTTCTTTGCGCCGCCATCAACCAGCGGGTGAATGGTTACAGTCATCACATTCCTCCTGCTGTTGGAAATTCAGGCTGGGCGAAGCCTTCGGAGCGGGGCGACTTCCCGCATTTTCTGTTGCCAAATTACACCAAAATTCACCACCAAGCCATTGATTTTATTCAGTAATGATTGTTTCAAAAAAACGCCGAGAACTTTCAGGCGCTTGACAAGTGCGGCGCGGATCAAACCCCGGAGGGCACGTGCCCCGAGCGGCCAGCGACGAACAACCATGCGTCTATCGCATTCAGTTTTTAAACCTCGACTGTACCCCCAGAGAGGGCAGGCCGGCATTTTTTCGCGCTCTTGAAACCTCCTGAGACATCAGGCGGTGAGCGTGCTCCGCGGCATCCTGCTCACGAAGAAATATCCGGCTCACAAATCGATGTGGCTGTCCTGTTTCGTGCCGAACCACCGCCCATCCGGGAGACGATCCGGCGGCAAGTTCGTCATCCAGTCGTGCAACAGAGAAACTCAAGGCCATGGTGGGAACCCTATCTTCCCCCGGCCCATCTCAACTATATCAAGATCACAATATCTGGCCACACTTAGTTACACGCGCCGCGCCACATCGCGTCGTATTCCACAGCATTCTCGATCGTGTGAAACACGCCCCATCAGGCTGGTCTGTATGGCTGCTTCCATTTTCCGCGATTCGTGGCCTATGTTCCCCAAAATGAAATGAAGGTGGGAAACATCGTGAAAAAAATTCTATTTGCCGCAGCGGTGTCCGTCCCGTTTCTCACTTTCGGCGCACAGGCGCAGAAAGCCGTCACACCGGCGGCGCACCCCGCTGGCGCCTTCACGGACGGAACAACTGCGCGCGAGCTGGCACCTTTGATGGCAGCGCCGCCCGCGGCTTTTGCCTGGGCCTATCCGGTGGCGCCCGCCAACCTGCCACATCCCGATCCCGCCGCCACCTTCACGGCACAGGGGGCCGACCCATCCATGAAACTGACCATGCGCCAAGTGGGCAATGCCTTCGGTCCGCCGGACTGGTTTCCCAAGGAACATGCGCCACTGCCGCAGATCGTCGCCCATGGTCGCGCGCCGCATGTGCCGGCCTGTGCACTTTGTCACCTGCCCAACGGCAACGGCCACCCCGAGTCGGCCAGTATTTCCGGCCTGACGCTCCCCTACATTATCGAACAGATGCACGCCTTCCGCGACGGCGAGCGCACGAACATACGTGCTCCCGCCATGATCGAGATGGCACTGGACATCAGCGAGCAGGAATTGCGCGATGCCGCCGCCTATTATGCCAACATTCCCAGGACGCAGCAGAAATGGATCCGGGTTGTGGAAGCCGGCCGCGCGCCGGCAAACCATGTCGGTGCGGGCGGTGCGCGCTTCTTCGACAAGGGCGATAAGACCATACCGGTGCCGCCCGACATGATTTACGAGGTGGCGGAAAGCGAACAGGTCGAACTGCGCAACGCGCATGTCGGCTTCGTCGATTATGTGCCGATGGGCTCTCTTATGAAGGGCCACACCGTGGCGATGGGCAATCATGGCCAGATGCGGACCTGCGGCTCGTGCCATGGCGATGACTACAGGGGCCATGAGGACGCGCCGCGCATCGCAGGCCGCAGCGCCTACTACCTGATCCGCCAGTTGGCCGACATGCGCAGCGGCGCTCGCAAGGGCGCGGCGCTGGGCCAGATGAAGGATATTGTGGGCAAGCTGTCGGATGCGGACATCATAAACGTCGCCGCGTATATGGCATCCCGCTCGCCCTGAGGCGCTTTCCGGAACAAGCAGGCGCGATCACGATCTCCGCAAGCGCATTGGCGCGACATCTTCGGTGACTTTAAATGCGCGGCTCAGCCGGTCATGTCTTTGGCGGTAGACGCGCCTCAAAATCAAACGACGCGCATGAAGAAAGCATCGCAACCAAGAGTCGCGCCGATCATTCTTTTCACTTTTGCGAATTAGGAACTTGGCGCGCAAATGCGAATGCGTGTCTTCATTGTAATTGCTCCTTACACATTGCAATGCGCGTGTTGGAACGATGCGCGTTAACCACTTGTTTCGAGTAAAACCGCGGCTGATGGCATGCTTGTTGCTCGATCTCATCCGGCAAACAACACACGGGTGAAGTATGACGAATTCATGCAAATGGCGCTCTCATGGTTTCGCCTCAAACATCGGCATGCAGCGGTTTGTGTTCGCGCGAGGCAATGCAAGAAACCGATTGGTCAGCAGACACATCAAATCGTTGGGAGCTGGGCTGATCACTTTTTCGCTGCTCACAGGCACGGCGATCGCATCACCGATAAGCACCGTGTTCGTGATAGCAATGGAGAACCACGACTTCACTCAGCCAAGCAGCTATACGGCGATTCAGCAGCTGTATGGAAATACGGCAGCGCCCTATCTGAACAGCCTGATCACTCCAGGCGATCCGAACGCGCAATACACATCCTATTTTTCAAACATGACGAACGTCGCGCCGGGTGTTCATCCATCCGAGCCCAACTATATATGGGAGAATGGCGGGTCCAACTTCGGCGTATTTGCAGACAATGACCCGTCCGCGTCGTCGCACAATATCGAGACTGCAACCAGCTTTACCGGCCAGCTGGCGCAGAAAGGCATCAGCTGGAATTCGTATCAAGAGGATGTGCAGTACTCATCTTCTCCGCTGGTCAGCGCATCCGGGACGGGAGGCGTTCATAACGGCAATACCGTCACGCAAAACCCCTATAACGGCACTCTCCAGTATAACTATGCGGTAAAACACAATCCCATGGCGTTCTTTACCGACAGCAACACAAACCCGGCTGCCAGTCGCACCTTTGCGCAGTTGCAGTCTGATATCGCGAACAATACCTATGCGGCGTACAACTGGATTACGCCCGACCAGTACAATGACATGCATTCTGCGTTGAACGGCGGATTCACGTACAAGGGCGTGACGTACACGGGCGACCAGGCGGCAGTTGCGCAGGGAGATAATTTTCTTTCGATATTGGTTCCTGAGCTTGAGGGGACGAGCGCCTTTCAAAACGGAACCGCGATGATCGAAATTTGGGACGATGAAAGCGAGGGTGGCGATACGTCTGCGTATACCATTCCGGAGATCGTCATCTCCAAGGACGCGATTGGTAACGCATACGACGTCACCGAGCCGCTCACGCACAGCGCGGACTTGCTCACGAACGAGGAAATATTCCAAACAGGCTCGTGCCTGCTCGCAGCTTGCAGCTCGCCGGACTTGTCGGCAGCATTTCTTCCAGGTTCCATTCCGTCAAGCGTTCCAGAACCGCTGTCGGTTTCGATTTTTGGTGTCGGCGCTGTAGCCGCGGGCCTGTTCGGGCGACGCAGCAGAAGAAAGAAGCAGTAGCTGCATCTGAAACGGAACGAACAGCGAGTGCGTCACCCGCGGGCATAATCGCCCGCGGGCTTTCTCGGTCACCGATTGGGGAAGATGCCGCTTTCACCGTTGTTGAGATCTGCTCGGAGTAGGCAACTCCTGGCAATGCTCCATTTTTATCATTTCGCATGACATGCGTTTCCGCGTTCGTTTCATTGGGGCAGGGGGCACGGCGAGCGCAACTATTGTTCGGCTGGCAGGGTGACATACAGCCCTGATCACATGTCATCCATCGGCTTCGCGGAACCTTCGTTTTCCCGCCTCGCAAAAATCACAGATGTTGCGCCGCAATATCGGGTCAGTTGAATGGCGACCAGCCAGTATGGGAATCGATAGCCGTCGGCGACATGATTAAACCGTTGGTCCCAAAAACCACGCATTTTGCCGATGAAGCTCTGTGTGTGGTTGTTCAGGCGTGACCGACAGCGCCCAGCAGCCACAGCACCAGGAAAACCACCAGAACCAGACCCAGGACGCTGCCTGCGCCGCCATAACCCCAACGGCTGTAGCCAAAGCCGCCACCGCCCAGCAACAGGATAAGCAAAACGATTATGAGAATCGTGCTCATGAAAATCCTCCCGAATTGCTGTGAATGTTAATCGTGGAACGGCAGCCCGGTTCCATGTGCCAGACCAGGGATTTGCGACGGCGGCGAATGCGAGCCCCGGTGTGTCCGTGATATCGTTCCCTGCTGGGCAAGCTGGGGAGCGGAAATTGGCAATCATTTTGCGAAGGGGGCACGCGGCGGATGCTGCGGCAGCCGGTGCGGTCTGTTATCACGCCTTCAAGGCGATTGCCGAGGCGCACAATTTTCTTCCTGATCTTCCGAGTCCGGAAATCGCCACCGATCTGCTTGCGGGGTTGATCGATCACGAGCGGTTTTTCGACATCATGGCGGAGATCGACGGCCGCGTCGTGGGCAGCAATTTCCTGGATGAGCGCAACCCGATCGCCGGGATCGGGCCGGTCACGGTCGATCCCGCGCTTCAGAACGGCAAAGTCGGCCGCGCGCTGATGGAGGCGGCAATGGAGCGTGCGCGGGAGCGCGGGTTCGTTGGATTGCGGCTGGTCCAGGCCGGCTATCACAATCGCTCGCTGTCTCTTTATTCCAAACTGGGGTTTGATGCGCGCGAATACCTGGCCTGCCTGCAAGGCCCTGCGCTCGGCAAGGTGGTGCCGGGATGTTCTGTGCGCGCCGCGCGCCTGGACGATCTGGAGGCCTGCAACAGCCTGTGCTTTCGGATTCATGGACATGATCGCGGCGGCGAATTGGCCGATGCGATCGCACAGGGCGTGGCGAGCGTGGTGGAACGCGCGGGCCGCATCACGGGGTACGCCACGCCAGTTGCCTTTTTCGGTCATGCGGTGGGTGAGACCAATGACGATCTCAAGGCGCTGATTGGGGCCGCGCAAGTGTTCCCTGGTCCGGGCTTTCTTCTGCCTGTTCGCAATGGCGAGATGATGCGTTGGTGCCTGACCCAAGGCTTGCGCGTCACGCACACCATGATGCTGATGACCATGGGACTTTATAATGAGCCCGTGGGAGCCTGGTTGCCGTCCGTCTTGTATTAAGAGTGAAGGCCGCCTTTAATTCGCATAAGCGATGGGGTATTCCTGAGCTAGCGTTTGTTTAAGCGACAAGGACACGTTCATGAAGAAGATCGCCATTCACGCGGTTCTGCTGTTCGGCGCCGTCACACTGGTTTCCATTACGGCCATGGCAGATACCTGCTCGACCGGATGCACCATTCAGACCAAGAAGCCGTCCGCTTCCAAGAAGGGCCAGTTCGACTACACCTTGAGCTGCATCAAAGACTCCAGCGGAGACGAGCTGATTGCGAAGGTCACTGCGGCCACCGACGCGGCCGCCAAAGCCCTTGGCGTCAAGCAGTGCTGACCGCGCACTGATCGGGATTTTAGCGGGACAAACACGCCGTCTGTCTAGGCGGGGCCGGTTTTCATTTCCGGCCCTGCTTGTGTTTCGTCGGCGCGCGGGACGCTCAGGGATTCCAGCCATTTGATCACGGCACTGTGGTCATTGCTGTATCCCAGCCGGTCCTCCGCCTGCGTCAGCATGGCCTCGGTCTGTGTCATCAAGGGCAGCACCAGGCCGGCAGCGAGGGCCACCCTTTCAGCCAGCGCGACATTGGCATGCAGTACGCCCAGCTGCAGCCCCGTCTTGAAGCGGCGGCCGGCGACCTCGTTCCGCAGCATCGTATCCATTGCCGCTCCGCCCAGGGCATTGCAGACGTCCAGAATATTGTCGGGCTTGAAACCAAAATGCCCGCCCAGCCGGATCGCCTCGCTGGCCGCCAGCAGCCGTGCGGCCCGGACATAATCGGCGATCGCCACAGCCGCTTGCGCCGAACCGGTGGCGCCCGCCCGGATGACCTTGGCCGCCAGCGCGCCCAACACCGGCCGGCAGTGCTCCACGGCGCCGTCCTCGCCGCCGACCACCATGGTCAGGCGACCCTCTCTTGCATCCTCGGGGGTGCCGAAACCCGGCGCATCCACCAGCCGAACATTGTGCCGCGCCAGATCCTTGGCCATTTCCACCGTCTCAAGCGGATCGGTGGTGCCGATATCCATCACCAGGCCTTCGCCCTTGAACCCGGTGGCCAGGCCCTCCCAACCGAAAAACACGTCGCGCATTTCGGCGGCAGAGGGCAGACAGGTGATCACGATGTCGCAAAGCTGCGCGATCATCTTGGGCGACCCAAGCGACAATCCGCCAAACGTCCCGGTAAAGATCCGGGGCGTCTGCTCGTGCGTGTCATAGACCATCAGGTTGTGATGGCCCTGCCAGAGAAGCCGCATCGCGGCGCACGAACCGAAGGCTCCGATGCCGATAACGCCAAGCTTCAGGTCAGACATGGAAAACGCCCTCCCTCTCAGGAGACGTTGAGCCCGAGGGCCTCGTCGAGCAGGAAAAGATCGGTCAACAGCGCACGCAAATGGATCGACGCGTTGAGATTGTCGATCATCTGCGAACTCAGGGTGGACCCGGCCAGCACCAGGCGGATGGCTGCCCCGGCCTTGGTCACATCCTGCCGAACCACCTCCAGGAACTGCTGGGCAGCGTCCCCGGAGAGTTTCGCCGCTGCGATGACGTCCAGCGCTTCTTGCGAACGCTCCAGATGGGCGCGGATGCCGCCGTCGGACATATCCGCGTCATTGACGCGGCCCTGCGCGGCATAGGCCAGCATGAACTCATAAGTCTCCTCGATGACATCGATCGCCCCGGCCAGATCCCTGGGTGCGGCATCACTGGACATCCATGCTCCTATTGCGAGAGGCGAGGTTCACAACGTCTTATAGACGAAGGCGATGGTGCGCGGAATGGACCGGGATCAATCGTCCGCAGGCTTCCAGCGCCCTGGATCGTAGTGATCCGCATACTCCTTGCGCGTCATCCAGCCCCGGAACATGGAGCGGGTCAGGTGCCACTCGTCGGGCCTGATTGCGAAATAGATGTGGATCATCACCATCGTGATCAGGGCCATGGCGGCAAAATCATGCAGCGCGTAGATCACGCCCCAGCCATGATCGCTGAACCAGTAGGGATCGCGCTTCCAGAACGGGGTATCGATGTGGCGCAGCATCAAAAGACCGGTGCCGATGCCGCAGAGGATCAGGATCGCCACCGCCGCGTGATAAAGTTTCTGCGCGATACTGTATTTGCCCGGCCGCGCCAGAGGGCTCGCCACGTCCCTGCCGTCCGGCACCATATTCATCAGCCGCTGGAAGAACAGGGACCGAACGATGTGGAATATCACCGCCACGCTGAGCACCAGGCCCGTCACCCAGTGGATTTCGAGCCATTCGAACTTCCATCCCATGATGGGCAGGAAGGCCGTCGCCAGCAGGGTGAGGATCGAAATGGCCATCACCCAGTGATAGATGCGGTCCACCAGCTTGTGCCGCTCCACGCGGCCGCCTGTGGCAAGCGAACTCATAAACCCCTCCTGGTCCGGGCTGCCTATTGCGCGCGATTGTTGTTGGACGGCATGACCCATTTGAAGATCGCATGGACCAGAATGGCCGCCACGCCCACGGCCACGAAATATTGAATGAGATCAAAGGATGCGCCGATGACCTGCCTGTCCCCGTAGACCGAGGTCGCATACCGGAATAGCTCCACGGACGTGTCCCCTTCAGGCCGTGGCGCCGCGAACGGCGCGGCTGACAAGGTTCTGCATCAGCGGAATCTTGAACCCGTTATAATTCACCGGCCGCGCATCGCGCGTGGATGACTGGCCGGCTATGGCGGCGATGCTTGCATCCTGGGCCTTGCCCTTGATGATCGCTTCCGCGCCGGTCAGGCGGTGCGGAATGGCGCTGACGCCGCCGACCACGATACGGCTGTCCTGGATGCTGCCGTTCGCGACCCGCATCGCGACGGCGACATTGACCAGTGGGAAATCCCAGGCGTTGCGGTCGGTGACCTTCTCGAAATAGAAATTCGCCCCGGCCCATGCCTTGGGAAGGCGGATGGCGGTGAGGATTTCTTCCGGCTTGGTCGCGGTCAACCTGGTAATGTCGATATTGGGACCGACGAAGAAGTCCTGCGCGCTGACCACGCGCTGGCCGCCGGAACTCTGGATCACGAACTGGGCATCCAGCGCGGTCAGGGCAGGGGACCCGTCGGAGGACGTAACCGCGATGCAGCGGTCGGCGCCGAACAGCGCGTGCTCGCGATTGATTCCTTCCGGCGTGTCGGCGTAACAGGTGGTTCCGCCGGCGCGATAGCAGGGCAGGCCGTAGCGGAAATACAGGCAGCGCGCGTTCTGGGACGCGTTGCCACCGATAGTGCCGTGGTTGCGGATTTGCGGGCTGGCCACATGGCTGACCGCATCCGACAGAAGACGGTACTTCGCCTTGATGACCGGATCATTCTCGATCTCGGTGAGCGTGGTGAGCGCGCCGATTTCCACTCCGTCCGGCGTCTGCCGAATGCCTTTTAGTTCGGGGATGCGGGTGAGATCGACCACGGCCTTGGGCCGCACAATGCGATCCTTGAACCAGTCCAGGCTGTCATAGCCGCCGCCCAGCTTCCAGGCATCCTTGCCATAGTTGTCCAGAAGGGAGAAGGCGTCCTTGAGCTGTGTCGGCTGATACAGCTCGAAAGGGGTCATAATGTCTTTCACGATCATGACGTTCGCTCCCTCAAACCGTGTTGACTTGCAGGGGCTTGTGCGCCGGCGGGCGCCCCGACAGATGATTGAGGATCATGTCCGCAGTCACCGGCGTGCGGTTGAACAGATGGCCATCCAACGCATCGGCGATGGCCGATACGATGCAGGACGAGCCCGAACCCAGCGATGGCTCGCCCACACCCTTGATGCCCAGCGGATGTTGCGGATCAGGCTTCTCGACCGCCTGCCAGGTGATGTTGGGCGGAATGTCGAGATAGGTGGGCACCTTGCCCTGATGGAAACCCACGGCCGCGGGTATTCCGAGCTTGGGGTCGTAGAGATGGCGCTCCAGATGCGCCAGGCCGATGCCCATGATCTGGCCGCCGGCGATCTGATGGCCCAGGCCAAGCGGGAAAAGCACCGTGCCGACATCGACCACGCTCATGCATTCCTTGATCTCGACCACGCCGGTTTCGGTGTCGATCTCCACCTCGGCCACATTGCAGGTCAGACCCGGCGTCGTTCCCACGCGGGGCAGGGTATCCTTGGCGGCGGCGATCAGTCCCGTGCCCGCAATCATGGCGACAGAGCTTTTGGTGATGGGGTTCAACTCGTCTGGCACTTCCTTGCCGCTATACTTGCCACCCAGCTCGATGGCTTTCTGCGCGGCCTGCTGGTAGGTGATCGACTTGCCGCCACCCTTATGGACGACCTTTTCGTCGGCCAGTTCATACTCGTCCGCCTTGCCGCCCAGCATCTGGGCTGCGATGTCGGTGAGCTTGGCCTTCATATCCATCGCCGCCGCGTACATGGTGCGCGACTGGGTCGAGGCTGTGAGGCTGCCCGCCTGGGGTGAGTTGAAGGGCAAACCGCGGCGCGTGTCGCCACGCTCGATCACCGTATTGTCCCAGCTCACATTCAGAAGATCGGGGGCGACGCGGGCTGTCGAAGCCCAGGAGTGGGTGCCAAGATTGCCGACGCCGGTATGGACGTGAAGCTTGCCGTCCGCGGTAATGCGCAGCAATCCGTCAAAGCCGTTGGAACCGGCGGAGTGATAGCCCTGGCCAATGCCGATGCCGGTCACCTTGGTTCCGTTCTTCTGGCCGGACCGTTTTTTGCGTTCTTCCCAATTGCTGAAGGTCTTCAGCTTCTCCAGCGCCTCCTTCAGGAACGCGCTGGTCACGGGACCCTGATCCTTGCCGAATTTTGACTTGGAATCGGGCGCATTGATGATGCGAATCTCGAAGCGGTCGATGTTGAGCTGCCGCGCCGCCTTGTCCATCATCGGCTCGATCATGTTGACGAGCTGATTTTCGCCCGGTCCGCGCTGGGCGCCGACCGGTACCGTGTTGGTGAGAACCGGAACGGTGCGGAAGCGCATGGCTTCGGGTTGATAGACCAGGCTCATGCAGTTCGCGGCGGCACGGAAATCGCCCGCCGTGGCCATGGGCCCGCTTTCCTGCACGATGTAAAGATCGGCGGCGACCATCTTCCCATTGGGCGCAAAGCCCATCTTGATATAGCCCTGAAAGCCGGGCCGGGCGCTGCCGATACCGTATTCCTCGTAGCGGGAAATGCGGTGCATCACCGGCCGGTTGAGTTTCTTGGACATCAAGGCGGCGATCGCCATGTTGGGATAGCCGGGGATCTTGCTGCCAAAACCGCCGCCGCAATATTCGGCAATGAACACCAGCTTGTCCGGTTCGATGCCGATGTAACGGGCAATATTGGCGATGGCCGCGGTGTGGCTCTGATTGGAGCCGTGCAGGTAGCATTTGCCGCCCTGCCAATAGGCAAAGGCGGTGCGGGGCTCCATGCAATTGTGCGACATGGTACCGGAAACGAAATTCTCCTCGACGATCACCTTGGCTTTCTTGAAGCCGGCGTCGAGATCGCCATAGTCCCATTCCTCCGCCGGACGGCCCAAGGGCATTTTGGTGTCGCCCGCGGCCGCGAAATCCGCGCCATCCCATTTGACCGTCTGCAGTTTGATCTGGCCGGCCGCGACATTGCCGGCCATACGGGCGTCGGGGCCTCCCGGGAACAGGCTTTCCAGCGGATCGGTCACATGGGGCAATTCCTGGAAATCGACCTTGATCGCCTCGATCGCGTCCACCGCGATCTCCTCGCTTTCGGCCGCCACCGCCAGGATCGGCTCGCCGACATAGAAGGTTTCGCCCTTGGCGAAGATCCCCTGCGCCGGCGGCGGGAATTGCGGCACGTCATCGGCGGTGAGGATGCCCAGGACACCGGGTATCTTGAGGGCCTCCGACGTGTCGATGCCGCGGATCTTGGCGTGGGGAATGGGGCTGGTCAGGGTCTTGCAGAAGACCATGTTGTCGGCGCGGAAGTCCTCCGCATATTTCGCCCGGCCCGTGACCTTGGCCTCGATATCGGGAACCGTGAAATCCTTGCCGATCAGTTTGCGTTCATTCGCCATGACTTAAGCCTCCTGCGATGCGCGCATGACCGCCTTGAGGTAATGATCGTAGGCGCCGCACTTGCAAAGATTGCCAGACATGCCGTGTCGAGCCTCCTCCAGCGTGGGATGTGGATTGCGATCGAGCAGGGCCACGGCCGCGACGACCTGGCCTGACGTGCAGAAGCCGCATTGCGGTCCCAATTCCGCAATCATCGCCTTTTGCACCTTGTGCAGCCCACCCATCGGGCCGGCAATGCCTTCAATGGTGGTGATCTTGCGGCCCCGCGCCATGTGGGTGAGCGTCGAGCAGGAATAGGTCGTCACCCCATCCATCATCACCGTGCAAGCGCCGCATTCCGCGCGATCGCAGGAAATCTTGGTGCCGGTAAGGCCCAGCTTGTAGCGGATAGTGTGGGCGAGGGTTTCATGGGGGGCCACGTCCACGCGGCGGTCCCGCCCATTGATGTTCAGTGTGATCAAACGCTCGATCGAGCCGGCGGCCGGACGCCTGGCCGTACGCTCATAAACCACATAGCCGATGGCCGACACGGCGACACCCGAGGCGATGACACCTTTGATGACGCTGCGTCGCGTGGCGCGCAGTCCCGCCTGATCGGGAGTTGATCCAGTCTTGTTGGCGTCAGACATAATGCCCTCGCACGTTTTAAAGAACTGGCTGTTGGGTCTTCCCTGCGTGGTTGGCTTTTTGCGTGTCTTATGAGCCTGCCAACCGACGCCCCAAAAGCTTCTGGATGGCAAAAATCTATCACAGGCTTGGACGAGGACAAGTGTGCGACAGCGAAATCATCTCAACGGCAAGAACCGTAATCGCTGTCAAATATGGTGATATACACAAAGATATAACGCTCGCAGACGCGGCATCAATGTTTTGGGCCGAGGCGATGATGAAGCGCCAGGCTGGCATCGAACGCTGCCTTCACATCATGCTTGGAAACGAGGGACTGAAGCGCCGAGTCCCGGCACATGCCGGCATCCGCATTGCCATTGTCCTGGGCGAGATCGCACCAGGCGAAAGCCTGGATATAGCTTTGGACAACGCCCTGGCCATAAAAATACAGACTTCCAAGCAGCATCTGGCCTTCTGGCTGCCCATGTTCCGCTGCCTTGCGCAGCCAATAAGCCGCCTTCCTCTCGTCCACCGCCATGCCGAAGCCGCGATGATACATAAAGCCCAGTCCGGCCTGCGAAGGGGCGTCTTCATTCTGCGCCAACGGTTCCCAGATGCTTTTCGCCCTGAGGTAATCGCCGCTGTTGTAAGCTGACAGACCGTCACGGAAAGCTGAATCGGCGGGTGCGGCGTAGGCGGCGTCAACCGTGCAACATAAAAGAAACAGAAGAAGCTGGAGCTTTTTCAATCGCATGTGTCTTTCAAATGCGTCCCAAAGGACCAGCAGGACTGCCTGTGATGCAAGCTATGCCTGATTGCCATCGAGATGAAATGAGCCGGTTGCAACAATGTTCCGGCTCGCCTCAGTCGCCGTAATAAGTGCACCAGCCATGGGGGCTGACAGGGCCTTTCACAATCACGCAGTCGTTGGGCTGAATGAAATAGATGCAGCCGCTGCATTCCAGAGTGGCGGGCTTCTTGCGATCGATATAACCCGCCTGCTTTTTGGTCATCTTATAGCCCTCGGCGCGGCCGGAACCTGGCACAAGCGCGGCGGCGGCGAGCAACGTTCTGAAGGCGTCGCGGCGACAGGGTTTCCCGGTCATGCTCTTGTCCGCTCAAGCAGCGGCGATATGGGCTTTTTCAAATCGCCAGTCTGCTAAGGCTTTCCCACCATCACATCGGAAGCCTTGATGACGGCGATGGCCTTGTCTCCCTTTTTCAGCTTGAGTTCATCGATCGCTTCGTTGGTGATGGAAGCGGTGATGATGACGTCGTCGCCGATGTCGATCTCCACATGACCGGTGGTCTGACCCTTTCGCACACGAGCGACTTTGCCTTTGATCTGATTGCGCGCGCTCAATTTCATGCCGGTCTCCTGATCTGTTATCTGCGAAGAGGGTATCACATATCACTGAGGCGGCTGGACTTTACCGGGCGGCCGCCTGATTTGCCGTGTCGCGGGCGCGCGAGACGATATAGGCCTGGATCGCCCGCACCTGCTCGGGATTGAGGATTTTCCGGAAGGACGGCATACCCATTGCCGCCCGCTTTCCCCCCAGGACGATTCCTTCGATGCCTTCCAGCGTTTCCTTGCTGGCATAACGCAGATCGGGCAGGGGGCCAGCGATCGCCTTTACGCCATGACACCCAGAACAATTGTCGGCAAACAGAAGCTCCCCCTGATGGATGACCTGCGGATCGATGCTGGCCGCAACCGAAGGAACGGGTGGCGGATTCTTGTGGCCAAAGGCGGGCGCTTTCAATGTGGCGCTGCCGCCGACCATGAAGGTGAGTATCCTTCCATACCCAGGCCTCACATGGCCCCAGCTGGGATCATTGGCCAGTCCATCGGGTCCGCCCCAACCCGCCAGGACCGACACATATTGAACGCCGTCGACCTGGTATGTCACCGGCGGCGCCATAATTCCGGTGCCCGCATCGAACGACCAAAGCTGTTTGCCGTCCGTGGCGCGATAGGCAGCCAGGACGCCGTCTGCGCGTCCCTGAAACACAAGATTGCCGGCAGTGGTCAGAACGCCGCCGCCCACCGCGGTGGGATATTTCGCACGCCAGGCAGCGCGCTGCGTCGCGGGATTCCAGGCCAGCAGCTCTCCGGTAGGCAGCGGCATGGATTCCAGCTTGGCCTTGAGCGCGCCTTCGTAAAGGGGCTCACCACCCATATTGTTCTTGTCCGGATTGTAATTCCAGTCCGCGTCGGGCACGTGCAGCGCTTCCGTGCCTTCCTTCGCCGGCAGATAGACCAGCCCGGTGACCGGGTTGAACGCCATGGGATTCCAGTTGTGTGCGCCGTCGGGGGCAGGTGAAACGATGGCCGCCTTCTCGCTGGCAGTTGGGATTTCGGTAGGGCGCCCGGTCTTGGGATCAAGGCCGGTCGCCCAGGTGACACCATTCACGAACGGCTTGCCGGAGATGAATTCTCCGGTGGCCCGATCAAGAACATAGAAGAAGCCGTTCTTGTTGGCCTGCATGATGACTTTGCGCACGCGGCCGCCGATGGACAGATCGGCCTGCACAAGGGGCTGGGTGGAATCGAAGTCCCAATTGTCGTTGGGCGTGGTCTGGAAATACCAGGCCAGTTCGCCATTGCTGGCATGCACGGCAACGATCGAGGCCGTGTACAGGCTTTGCCCGCCACGGCGCAGCGCGCGGTACCAGGCGGTCGGGTTGCCCGTTCCGAAATACAGCAGATCGAGCGATGGATCATAGACGATCCCTTCCCATGGCGTGCCGCCGCCGCCCACCTTCCACCATTCCCCGTTCCAGCTCTTGGCCGCACTCTCCATGGCCTTGGACTCGAAGCCCTTGGCCGGATCGCCAGGCACGGTATAGAAGCGCCAGGCCAGCTTGCCGGTTTGCGCGTCATAGGCGGAGATGTATCCGCGCACGCCATATTCGGCGCCGGCATTGCCGATGATGACCTTGCCGCCGGCAATGCGGGGCGCCCCGGTGATGGCATAGGGCTTGGCGCTGTCGATGGTCGAAACCGACCATGCGGGCACACCCGTGCGCTCGTCGATGGCGATCAGTCTTCCATCGAGCGTTCCCACATAGACCTTGCCGCGATAGAGCGCGACGCCGCGATTGACCACGTCGCAACAGATGAAATAGGCGCGCGAGCGCTGCACCTTGGGGTCGTAGGTCCAGCGGACATTTCCGGTCCTGGCGTCGATCGCATAGACGAGGCTCCAGTTGCCGGAGGTATAGATGATGCCGTCTTCCACCAGCGGCGTGGCTTCGAGCCCGCGCGTGGTTCCGAATTCGTGGCTCCAGGCCAGCCCGAGCTTGCCAATGGATTGTTCGTTGATCTGGGTGAGCGGGCTGAAGCGATGGTCATCATAGGTCCGCCCGTACATGAGCCAGTTTCCCGCATCGCGATCGGCGTTGCGAAGGCCTGAATCGTCAAGCGATGCGGCGCGCCCGCTGACAGTCGCAAGAATCACAAGAAACAAAAGCGGAAAGAATATGGAGGCAACCAGACCATTATTCCGCATGGCGATCACTCCTGTAGCGACTACGGAGAAAGCATCAGAACGGTGCTGTTGGCGCGGCATGAAGAAGCCATCCAGATTTCATTCATATGGATGGATTGAATTTTCCGGCTGAGTGTTTCCCCGAATCTGTTTTTTGTCATTTAGGCATTTGCCGCAAGCTTGTGGCAATGGGGCTTGCGGCGTGGCCGGTCGAAGCCGTTACGCAGGCACGGTATCTTGCTGAAAGCATTGGCCGATTGATGCGAAGCCGCAGACACATTGCCAGTGGGAATGGCGTCTGCCTCAATGGCGCCAATGCGGCGCGGACCGTCGCGGTGCTGCGACGCTCCCGACAAAGTCAGGGGGAAGACGCGATGAAACAGCGTGTGACAGATCCCGGCCGAGAGGAAGGACCGGAGCAGGTTGCGGGCAATGGCCTGCTCCACAGGCGTGCCCTGCTGAACAGGGGCATCGCCGTTGCGGGGGTGCTGGGCGCCGGCCTTGGCCCCAATGCCACGGGCGCGGCCGCCGAACAGCTTGTCGAACCCTCATGGGGCCTTGAGGTGGGTGAAGACACGCCGCCCTATCAGATGCCGTCAAAATTCGCCAATAACGTGGTGCGGACGCTGGCCAATCCGAAATTCGAGCCCCGCTCTTCCATCGCACGCACACCGCATCAATGGCTGGAAGGCACGCACACGCCGAATGGCCTTCATTTCACCATCAACCATACCGGCATTCCCCGGATCGATCCGCGCGAACACAGGCTGCTGATCCACGGCCTGGTCAAGCGGTCGCTGGTTTTTACTCTCGATGCGCTTCTGAGATACCCCATGACGTCACGGGCTGCTTTTGTGGAATGTGGAGGCAACAGCGCGCCCCTGTTCTCGCCCAAGCCCGTACAGGCCGACGTCCAGGCCTTGCACGGGCTTGCGTCTTGTGCGGAATGGACCGGGGTCAGTCTGGCGGCGCTTCTGGATGAGTGCGGTATCGACGCGAGCGCAAAATGGTTCATCGCTGAAGGCGCCGATGGACCGCACCTGATGCGCAGCATTCCGCTCGCCAAGGGCCTGGATGACGCGATGATCGCGCTTTACCAGAATGGCGAGCCACTGATGCCTGGCAATGGATTTCCCATGCGACTGTTGTTGCCGGGTTACGAAGGAAACATGAACGTCAAGTTCCTGCGGCGCATCAAGCTTGTGTCCGGCCCGGCGATGAGTTTCTGGGAAACGCAGGTCTATACCGAGCCTATGCCGCAAGGAAAAAGCTACAACTTCGACTTCCTGAACGAGGTCAAGTCTTTCATCACCCGGCCATCGCCGGGCCAGGATCTGCAGCAGCCGGGCATCTACGAGATTTCCGGCATTGCCTATTCCGGCAAGGGCAAGATCACCAGGGTGATGATCTCCGCCGACGGCGGCAAAAGCTGGGGAGGGGCTGCCCTGCAATTGCCGGTCCTGAGCAAGGCGTTCACCCGTTTTCGCATGCCGTGGCGCTGGGATGGACGCCCGGTGATCCTGCAGAGCCGCGCCTGGGATGATCATGGCTCGACGCAACCGACGCGCGCGGAATTTGTTGCGGCCCGCGGACAGCTGGATGCCGTTCCTTCTGTAGTCGCCTTCAAAAATCATCACTGCAACACGATTACGAGTTGGGCCGTGGACAGCCATGGAAAGGTGATTCATGCCTACGCTTAGGCGTGTGGTCCTGCCCTTGGTCTGCCTGTCGCTGCTGGGGACCCGGCCGTTGGTCGCGGCCGGTATCACGCCCGCAAGCCCCCATTTGGGAAGGCCTGTTCGACCGGCCGATGCCGCGCGCTGGGAGATCGAGATACTTGCCGATGGCACCGGATTGCCGCCTGGAGAGGGGACTGCTGCCCAAGGCGCTTCCATCTTTTCCGCAAAATGTTCTGCCTGCCATGGTGACGGTGGCCGCGGCACCGCTCTGTCACGCAGCGGCGCGCCTGCGCCTCCCGCGCTGGTCAGCGACCAGAAACTCAAGGGCATGGATGAATCCCGGGTCACCATCGCCAACTATTGGCCCTATGCGCCGCCGCTGTTTGATTACATACGCAGGGCCATGCCCTGGACCGAACCCAGGTCGCTGACGGACCACGAAGTCTATGCCCTGACGGCCTATATCCTTGCCGAGAACAAGCTGATCGACGCGAAACAGGTCATCAATGCCCGCACGCTGCCCAAGGTCGTCATGCCAAATCGCAATGGTTTCTTGCCGCGCTTTCCAGAGCTTATGCCGCATTAGCGCCGGTACAATGCGCGCTGTCGATCCTGGCAACCAACCGAAACATCGAACCGGCCTGTCCCAATGGAGGGAGGCCGGCGTGTTGCGGGAAGCGGAAATGGTTTTGGAGTCAATAGGTTGATTTGGCGCGGAACCGGGTGTTAATGTTATGGCATCGGCGGATGTCTTGATTTCCGGCCATGATGCCTCGTTGCGATCTGGCGCGGATGGACAACAAAGAGGTGCGAGCATGGATCTCACCAGGCGCGGTTTCATCAAAATCACCAGTGCGGGTTTGGCGGCATCGTCGTTGGGCGCCCTGGGATTTGGCACAGCGGGAGAAGCGCTCGCCGCCGCCGTCCGACCCTTCAAGCTCGCCGCGGCCTCTGAAACGCGCAACACCTGCACCTATTGCTCCGTCGCTTGCGGGATTCTGATCTACAGCATGGGCGACCGGGCCAAGAACGCGCGGTCCAACATCATCCATATCGAGGGCGATCCGGATCATCCGGTGAACCGGGGCACGCTGTGCCCCAAAGGCTCGGCGCTTCTGGACATCGTGCATGCCCCAACTCGCCTGACCGCGCCGCGCTATCGCGCGCCTGGCGGCACGGAGTTCAAGGAAGTGTCCTGGGATTTCGCGCTCGGCCGCATTGCGCGGCTGATGAAGGACGATCGCGACAAGCATTTCATTGCCAAGAATGCCAATGGAGAGACAGTCAACCGCTGGACCAGCGTGGGCATGCTGGCGGCTTCCGCCTCCTCGAACGAGACCGCCTACCTGACCTGGAAGGTGGCTCGATCTCTCGGCATGGTGGTCTTCGACAACCAGGCGCGCGTCTGACACGGACCGACGGTGGCCAGTCTGGCCCCATCATTCGGTCGCGGTGCAATGACCAACACCTGGCAGGACATCAGGAATGCCAATGTGGTTGTGGTTATGGGCGGCAATGCCGCCGAGGCCCATCCTTGCGGCTTCAAATGGGTTATTGAAGCCAAGATCGAAAACAAGGCCAAGCTGATCGTCGTCGATCCGCGCTTCACCCGCACGGCATCGGTCGCGGACTATTACGCGCCAATCCGCCCGGGCACGGATATCGCATTCCTGAATGGTGTGATCCGCTATCTGCTTCAGAAGGACGCCATCCAACACGAATATGTGCGCGCCTACACCAATGCCAGCCTTGTCGTGAAGGACGGCTTTGGTTTCGAGGATGGCCATTTCAGCGGCTTCAACACCGAAACCGGCACTTACGACAAGTCGAGCTGGGACTATGAACTGGATGAACAGGGCTTCGCCAAGGTGGACGATACCTGGCAGAACCCGCGTTGCGTGATGAACCTGCTGCGCAAGCATGTCGAGCGCTACACCCCGGAAATGGTCTCGCGCATTTGCGGCACGCCCCAGGACAAGTTCCTGGAAGTCTGCGGGCTTTTCGCCACGACGGCGGCGCCGGACAAGGCGATGACGAGTCTTTTTGCCCTGGGCTGGACGCAGCATTCGGTCGGCGCCCAGAACATCCGCACCATGGCGATGGTGCAGCTTTTGCTGGGCAATATCGGTGTCGCCGGCGGCGGCATGAATGCGCTGCGCGGACATTCGAACATCCAGGGCCTGACCGATATCGGCCTGATGTCGAACCAGATGCCCGGCTACCTGGTCCTGCCGACCGAGAAGGAGCCGACATTCCAGGACTATATGAAGACCAAGCTGTACAAGCCGCTGCGACCCGGCCAGACCAGCTATTGGCAGAACTACGGCAAGTTCTTCGTGAGCCTGCAAAAGGCGGTCTACGGCAACGCCGCCACCCAGGACAACAACTGGGCATATGACTGGCTGCCCAAGATGGACATTCCGCTCTACGACATCATCAAGGCGTTCGACATGATGGCCAATGGCCAGATGAACGGCTACATCTGCCAGGGCTTCAATCCGCTTCAGGCCTTCCCGGACAGGGGAAAGATCAGACGAGGCCTGAGCAAGCTGAAATTCTTGGTGACGATGGATCCGCTGGATACGGAGACGTCGCGCTTCTGGCAGGATTTCGGCCCGCAGAACCCGGCCGATTCCGCGAACATCAAGACCGAGGTCTTCCAGCTTCCGACCACCTGCTTTGCCGAAGAGAACGGAACGCTGGTCAATTCGGCCCGCTGGCTGCAATGGCATTGGAAAGCGGCGGAACCGCCGGGCGAGGCCATGTCCGACATCTGGATCATGACGAACCTCTACCATCGCCTGCGGGAACTGTACCGCAAGGAAGGTGGTGCGTTCCCGGATCCGATCCTGAACCTGACCTGGCACTACACAAATCCGGTTGATCCCGATCCCGAGGAATTGGCGAAGGACATGAATGGCCGTGCGCTGGTGGACCTCAAGGATGACACGGGCGCGGTGACGGTGAAAGCGGGCCAGTTGCTCGATGGCTTCGCCCAGTTGAAAGACGACGGAACCACCACGTCCGGCTGCTGGATATTCACGGGCAGCTATACGGAAAAGGGCAACCAGATGGCGCGGCGCGATCCGACAGATCCGCGCGATCAGGGTATTGCTCCCAACTGGGCCTGGTCCTGGCCGGCCAATCGTCGCATTCTCTACAATCGCGCCAGCGCCGATCCCTCGGGCAAGGCCTGGAATCCGGCGAAGCCGGTCATCGAGTGGAATGGCGAACGGTGGGTGGGGATCGATGTGCCGGACTACACGCCGACGATCAAGCCATCCGACAGCGTTGGTCCCTTCATCATGAATGCGGAAGGGCTTGGCCGGCTGTTTGCGCGCGACCAGATGGCGGAGGGACCTTTCCCGGAGCATTACGAGCCACTGGAATCGCCATCCGAAAATGTCCTGCATCCGAAGGTGAAGTCGAACCCGGTTGCCCGGGTCTTCCCCGACGATCGCGCCGTATTCGGCACCCCCTCGGACTTCCCGTATGTGGCGACCACCTATCGCCTGACCGAGCATTTCCACTTCTGGACCAAGCACGCGCTGATCAACGCGACGCTTCAGCCCGAGGAGTTTGTGGAGATCGGCGAGGTGCTGGCGCAGGAAAAGGGCATCGACCAGGGCGGCTGGGTCCGTGTTTCCTCCAAGCGTGGTGTGGTGGTCTGCAAGGCCTATGTCACCAAGCGGATCAAGCCCTTGACGGTTGATGGCAAGGCGACCCATGTGATCGGCGTTCCCCTGCATTGGGGCTTCACCGGCCAGGCGCGAAAGGGCTATGGCGCCAATACGCTCACCCCCTCCGTGGGCGACGCCAACACGCAGACGCCGGAGTTCAAGGCATTTCTTGTCAATGTCGAGAAAGCCAGCGGTCCGGAGGCCTGAAGGAGCATTCCATGTCGGATTTGCAGTCCCAAAATTACATCAGGATCTCGGCCACGACGCTGACGCCGCCGTCCACCCGCGCCCATGAGCAGGAAGTGGCGAAGCTGATCGATGTCAGCCGCTGCATCGGTTGCAAGGCCTGCCAGTCGGCCTGCATGGAATGGAATGACCTGCGCACCGATATCGGCCATTTCGAGGGCTCTTACGACAATCCCTCCGACCTCGGCCCCGATGTGTGGACGCTGATGCGATTCACCGAATATCAGGACGAGAAAAAGGACACTATGGAGTGGCTGATCCGCAAGGACGGCTGCATGCACTGCGAGGATCCGGGCTGCCTGAAGGCCTGTCCGGCGCCCGGCGCGATCGTCCAATATGCCAACGGCATCGTGGATTTCATCAGCGAGAACTGCATCGGCTGCGGCTATTGCGTGAAGGGCTGCCCGTTCGATATCCCGCGCATCAGCCAGAAGGACCACAAATCCTACAAATGCACGCTATGTTCCGACCGGGTTGCTGTCGGGCTGGAGCCGGCCTGCGTCAAGGCGTGCCCGACCGGCGCCATCATGTTCGGTTCCAAGAGCGACATGAAGGACTGGGCGGGAGAGCGCATCGAGGATCTGAAGTCGCGCGGCTTCGAGAATGCCGGTCTTTATGATCCGCCAGGGGTCAGCGGCACGCATGTAATGTATGTGTTGCATCATGCGGACAAGCCCTCGCTCTATGCGGGATTGCCGGAAAATCCGCATATCAGCGATATCGTCGGTTTCTGGAAGGGACTGATCAAGCCGATCGCGCTTGCCGGGGTGGCATTCACCGCGCTAGCCGGCTTCTTCCACTGGATAACGGCCGGCCCCAATCAGGTGCAGCCGGAAGACGAGGCGAGGGCGGACGAGTTGATACGATCCGCGAGGGAGGGACGCTAAATGGCCTATCCCAGAGGAACGATCATCCGTCACGACACGCTTGCGCGGGTCAATCACTGGATAACCGCGGGCTGTTTCGTGCTGCTGACATTGTCCGGGCTGGCGATGTTCGACCCGCTTACCTTCTGGTTGAGCGCGCTGTTCGGCGGCGGGCAATGGACGCGCGCGATCCATCCCTGGATCGGCATCATTCTGGTGCTCAGCTATCTGGGGCTGATCATTCAGTTCTGGCGCGACAATCTCCCAAGCAGTGACGATACCGCCTGGATCGAGAAGTTAGACCGGGTCATCGTCAATGACGAGGAGGGCGTGCCCGAGGTGCCGCGGTTCAACGCGGGGCAGAAGTTTGTTTTCTGGTCCATGGCCCTGCTGGTGCCGGTGCTGTTCCTCACCGGCCTGATCATATGGGAGTATTATTTCGGGGCCTTTACACCCATCGAGGTCCAGCGGATCGCGGTGCTGCTCCACAGCCTGTGCGCCATCGCCGCCATCATCGTGTGGATCATTCACGTATATGCCGCGATCTGGGTGCGCGGCTCGATGCGCGCCATGACGCGGGGCTATGTCACGCCAGGCTGGGCGTGGCGCCATCACCGCAAGTGGTTGCGCGGCCTCGTTGCCGCCGGGTCGCGGGGGCCAACCCCATCCGCAAACCGCAATCTCGGAAAATAGGGCCGCGGCATGAGACAGGGCGGTGGCGTTCTCACCGGGAAATGGCAAGGCTCGGCGGCCGGAGGCGTGGTCGCTCCGGATGCCATTATTCCGCCCATCCCGGCGAGCCGTTTTGCGCAAACGCAAGCGCGGCTGCGCGCGCTCGCCGGCGACCATCCGATGCGGGACTGGCTTGTGTTTCTGGCCGAAGTTTCCAGATCGCAGCATGAGGCGATTGTGACGGTCGAAACGGTTGAGGCTCCTTCCGAGACCATGATCGAGTTGGCGGTCAACGCCCAGATGCCCCCGCTGGCCGCCGACGGGCACCATCGCGCTTCGATCTGGTACGACGCCCTGGCGCACATTCTTGATACGATGCAATCCATGTCGTTGCCGGCCCAGGCCCGGGCCGTCGCAACAGGGCTGCGGTCTCAGTCCCGCGAAACGGTTGAAGCCCTTGCGGACAGGTTTCTTCGCGGCCTGGCGCCGATCGAGGATGCGGGCGCGATCCTGTATATCGCCGCCGCTCTCCAGGTCTATTTCACCGTGCTGGCCGCAAAAATACCGGAAGGTCGGCTGCATCCGTTGCCGCAACTGGGATTGTGCCCGGCTTGCGGATCGACGCCCAGCGCGGGGTTGATAACGGCAACCGGCAAGACGCCCGGAACGCGGTATCTCTATTGTTCGCTCTGCTCCACGGCGTGGAATCATGTTCGCGCGATATGCATAACCTGTGGCGATTCACGTCACATCACCCTGGAAGGGATCGAGGGGGATGCCGGCGTCGTGAAGGCGGAAACATGCGGGGCCTGTCGCACCTACGCGAAGATGGTCTACCAGAAGCAGGATGCCCAGGCCGATCCGTATGCAGACGATCTGGCCACGCTGGGACTGGATCTGCTGGTCGCGGAGGCGGGCTGGTCACGCCACGCGCCAAATCCGTTGGTGCTTGTGGGCGGCGCGCGCTAGGCTGATCGCGCGGCTTTAAGCAAGAACGGGTGCATATGCCTGAAACCGGAACGCGGCTGACCGAGCTTGCCCATGGCGGCGGCTGCGGATGCAAACTGGCGCCATCCGTTCTGCAGCAGCTTCTCGGCGGCCAGACGGGTCTGCCCGCCTTTGCGAACCTGCTGGTCGGAACCGAAACCGGGGACGATGCCGCGGTATGGCAGGTCGATGACAAGACCTGCGTCATTGCCACGACCGATTTTTTCATGCCGGTCGTGGATGATCCACGCGATTTTGGCAGGATCGCCGCGGCCAATGCCCTGTCAGACGTCTATGCGATGGGCGGTAAGCCCATCATGGCGCTTGCGATCCTGGGCATGCCGCTGGGCAAGCTGCCGGTAGAGACGGTTCGGGCCATTCTCGAAGGCGGGACGTCGATCTGCGCGGAGGCCGGCATTCCGGTCGCCGGGGGGCACTCGATCGATTCCGTCGAACCGATTTACGGGCTGGCGGTCATCGGGCTGTGCAGGCCGCAGGCCATTCGCCGCAATTCCGGCGCCAGGCCCGGTGACGCGCTCATCCTCACCAAGGGCGTGGGCGTAGGCATCTATTCGGCGGCGTTCAAGAAGCAGGCGCTTGCCGAAGACGCCTATCGCGAGCTGATCGCCACCACCACTCTGCTGAACAGAATCGGCCACGACCTGGCACAGGATACGGACGTGCATGCGATCACCGATGTCACCGGCTTCGGGATTCTCGGTCATGGGCTGGAAATGGCGCGCGGCAGCCATGCGCGTCTGATCATCGAGCAGGCGAGAATACCGTTTCTGGCTCAGGCGGAGGCGCTTGCCGAAGCGGGGTACATCACGGGCGCGTCAGGTCGAAATTGGGCGAGTTATGGCGAAAGTATAAGCCTTCCGGCCAACCTGGCCGACTGGCGGCGCGCTCTTTTGACCGATCCGCAAACATCCGGCGGATTGCTGGTGGCTTGCAAACCCCAGCGCGCGGAAGCGATATGCGCGACCATCACAGCATCCGGTTATCCCCGCGCATCGATCATTGGCCGCGTCGGTGCGGGTGCCCCAGCCATCGAGGTTGTCTGAAACGGCTGTGGCCTAAATCTCCCGCGCCGTGATGCCATACTGGAAACTGGCGGGATCCAGGCAATTGATCAGGGTGCCGCCGTTTTCGGCCTGGGGATACATCAGGAAGGCGAGGGCGTCATCCTTCAAATCCGGCAGCGCCACGTCGTGGCCGGTGTTGTAGGCGATCCAGTTGCCTTCCCAGGCGCCAAACAAGGTTTTGTGCGCGGCGGCGACCTTGGGATCGTCGATGGAGAGATTTCCCGGCGGCTCCTCCAGCACGACCTTGCGCACGTCGGCGGGATCGACCGGTATCCAGCCCGTGCCTGCCAGATGGATTTCGGCCCGGCAATGCTGGGCCTTGCTCACATCGGTGGTGTTGGCGCCCAAGCTTTTATAGCCGAATTCGGAAGGGGCAACCCGAATGCCGTAAAGATCGCGCGCGGGAATGCCGGCGGCGCGCGTCAGCCCCACGAACAGGGCATTGATGTCGGCGCACTTGCCGCCCATGTTTCCGGTCTCCAGCATGTAGCGGATATTGCCCAGCCCGCAGCCTTTGACCTTGGGGTCGCGGAACGTGTTGGCAATGATCCACTCATAGATGCGCCGCGCCTTGGTCACATCATCACCGGCCCCCACGGTGATCTTGTCGGAGGTCGCCTTGACGATGCCATCCGTCGGAATGAGGTTCGTGGGCGCGGTATAAAGCGCATGTTCCGCCGGGCTCAGCCTCGCGCCGGTTCGCCGCGCCAGGTCACTCGACCTGTTCCGCGTCGCGACGGTACTGATCATCTCGAGATAAGGTTGCTCACTGGCCTGTGACCAATCCACCATCAGCAATTTCACGCCATAGCTGCCCGCGGCCTGTTCGGTGGCGATCCCGTTGGTGCGCCAGGTGTTGGATACCGGCTGGTTCCAGTCCTTGGCGCTGAATCCGGCGAGGGGAAACCAGCCCCTGACGTTCCCGGCGGGATTGAGGATCTTGACGCTGGTGGTGAGTTCGAATTTACGCCAGCGGACCGGGCGCGGATCGAAAGTATCTGTGGCGGATATCGCCGCCGATGGTAGCGCCGCGATCGACGAAAATGCGATTGCAGCATGCAGAAATTCGCGTTTGTGGATTAGCATTTGAGCCTCCCCTAATTTCTACCGCCAATAACCTCCGCCGACTTCCGACCTCAACTGCGATCAATATTGATGGACACTATCATCGGGTTCAAGGGAGCGCAATTAGCGCGCCGCTGGAACGGGTTCGGCGCGCACGCTCAATTTATGGCAACGTCCCGGTGAGATCGTGGCGGAAGAGAGTGGGAGTCGAACCCACCAAAGACAGTCTCACTGCCTCCCTCGGATTTGAAGTCCGACCGCCCCACCGGAGGACGCTTCTCTTCCTAATCCCCGGCAAATGAATGCATGACAGGGCCAAACAAGTCCAGCCGGTGCCGGTTGATCCGTCGGTGGTCATCGCGTTTCAACGTCACGCCGTGGCGATCGAGGAATTCGAGGATTTGAATCGAGACCTTGCGGCCATTTTCCAGCTGGTCGCGAAACTGCGCGGCCGTGAATCCATGCTCACTGTTGTCCGCCGCGATCCTTGCCGCGATCCCGGTCATTTCCTGCATGGTGGATCGGAGAAAGAAGTGATCGTGGGCAATTTCGTCGGCCCGGCCGAGGCGGGCGGCGAGCTTCAAGACCTGGCGCACGTCGCGCTCCGCCAAGCCGGTCACCGCTGAAATGTCCCGCACGCGGGGGGGGCGAAAACGCGCCACGCCACCCAGCAACGGCGCGATCAACTTCCAGTTTCTTTCGTCACGCTCGGTCAGTCGCACAGTGTGCGTCGCCAGCCGCACAAATGCGCCGTCCAGCGCAATTCTTTTTTCCTCGGCCAGTTTCTGAAGCGCAACGACGAATGCTTCGGCCGGCAGCCTGTGCGGCAGCGACAGCCGAAGCTTTTCCCGCCCGATACCCTGGAGATCCGGATTTTCCGCATGGAAACCGGTCAGCCATGCCGTCAGGCTGGCGACGAAGGCGCGCCAGCGTTTATCCGCAATCGCGATCAATGAGGCCCCACCATTCAGCAGCAGGGCATTGGAGGCAGTTGCCGCTTCAATAAGCTGGGCAGGGGGCAGGGCATGATCCCTCGCAAAGGTGTTGATATCCCTGGCGTAAGGTGGTGTCTCCAACAGCGCCGCGAATGCGGCCCAGGGCTCGGTAATGGCAAGAGCGCGGCGCTGCGCCTGTCGCTCGGGCGAGCGGCGGCCGCGGGCCGGTGGGCGCAGGTCGAGAAAAAAACCGCCACCGATCGTACGACGCGCGGACGTGTCGCGGATCACAAAACGATCGGGGATCGCGGCTGCGATCGGGCGATCCAGCACCAGTTGCACGTCGGCCGATCCGCCAGGGCCGATCGCCTGGTCATCGAGCAGCACGATCCTCGCGCCGACTTCCCCGGCTGCATGATGCAGCCGTGCGGGAAACCATTGCCGGATGGGTTTGGTCTCGCCGGCAAGCAGGGACAGGCGGGCATCGATCCGGTCCGATGGGGCATGGAGATTGGGGGCAAGAACAACGTCGCCGCGATGGATCGCGCCTTTGGCGACCTTTTCGCCGACGAGATTGAGAGCGCAACGATCGCCAGCCTTGCCGATTTCCGCCGGACGGTTCTGTGCGTGCACGGAACGCACGCGCGCCGGCAATCCCGATGGGCTGACCAGAATCGGGTCACCGACACGCACGATGCCGGACAGCACCGTTCCGGTGACGACGAGGCCCACGCCAGCCAGTGTGAAAACACGGTCCACAGCCAGGCGAAATTCGGCATGCTCCGGATGGCGCCTTGTCTCCTGCGCGGCCTGCTCCAGATGGAGGCGCAAATCGGCAACCCCCGCGCCTGTCCGGGCGGAAACGCTCAGAATTTCAGCCGTCGCAAACGGCGTTCCAGCAAGCGTGCTGCGCACCTGATCTTTGACCTCGGCGAGACGTCTTTCGGGGGCAATGTCCGATTTGGTCAGCGCGACGACGCCTCGCTCGATGCCGAGCAGCTGCAGGATCGCCAGATGCTCCCGTGTCTGCGGCATCACCCCGTCATCCGCCGCGACGGCAAGCAGCATGAAATCGATCCCGCCAGCTCCAGCCAGCATCGTGTGCACAAGGCGCTCATGGCCTGGAACATCTATGAAGCCCAGCGTCAAACCGTCGGAAAGGGGCAGATAGGCAAAGCCCAGATCGATGGTGATGCCGCGCGCCTTCTCTTCTTTCAGGCGATCGGTATCGACGCCAGTCAAGGCTTTGACGAGACTGGTCTTCCCGTGATCAATATGACCGGCAGTACCGATGATCATGGCACGCTTCGCTGGAGTTCATGAGCATAGCGCCGCGGGCAGTTGCGCAAGGGCGGCGAGAAAATCCTCTTCGTCGGTAAGACATCGCAAATCGAGGATGAGGCTGTCATGGGCAAGGCGACCGATGATCGGACGTTCCAGTCTGCGCAGTGTGGCGGCGAGTTCTTCCAACAGCGCGCCACTACCGCCTGGGGGGCGGATCGCCAGCCCCGCGCTGGGGATCGCATCAAGCGGCAAGGCGCCCGATCCGATCTGGCTGAGACAATCGCAAGGCGACACTGCGTAACCGGCGCCGAGCGCCTGTGCCACCTGGGGCAGCAGTCGGGCCGCCTGCTCGGCGATTTCGTGCTTCGGCCGCGTCAGAATACGCAGTGTCGGAAGCCGCTCCGTCAGCCGGGCCGGATCACGATAGAGCTTCAGCGTCGCCTCGATGGCCGCAAGCCTGATCTTGTCGATACGCAGGGCCCGCTTCATCGGATTGCGGTTGACGGCTTCGATTGCGCTGCGCTTGCCGACGATGAACCCCGCTTGCGGCCCCCCAAGCAGTTTGTCGCCGGAAAAGGTGACAAGGTCGGCGCCCTGTTCAACCGCCTCACGCACCGTCGGTTCTTTCTGCAATCCATAATGCGCCAGGTCGACGAGGGTGCCGGACCCCAGATCGTTCAACAGCAAGACATTTGCCTCGGCAGCCATTTTCGCCAGCTCGGCGGCATCAACTTCCGACGTGAATCCCTGGATCTTGTAGTTGGACGTGTGAACCTTGAGGATTGCCGCCGTCTCGGAGCCGAGCGCGGCCTGGTAATCCCTGCGATGCGTGCGATTTGTCGTGCCAACCTCTACCATCCTCGCCCCCGCGCGGGTCATGATGTCGGGCATGCGGAAGGCGCCGCCGATCTCGATCAGTTCGCCGCGCGAAACGATCACCTCCCGGCCCAATGCGAGCGTGTTGAGACAAAGCAGCACCGCCGCCGCGTTGTTGTTGACCACGGTCGCATCCTCGGCGCCTGTCAGTTCGCAGAGCAGCGCGCGTATGTGATCGTCCCGTTCGCCGCGTTTGCCCGTCGGCAGGTCGAACTCCAGCGCCACGGCGCTGCGCATGGCCTCGGTGGCTGCTTCGATCGCGACGTCCGCCAGCAGCGCCCGGCCAAGATTGGTGTGAAGAATAGTTCCGGTGAGGTTGAACAGGGGGCGCAGGGTCGAACGGCTGCCGGTGTCCAAAAGAGCGAGCGCGCCGAGCGCGAGATCGATGGCTGACGGAACCGGTCCGTTACCGGCCTTCACTGCGTCTCTCGCCTGATCGAGAACGGTGCGAATGGCGTCGGCTGTGGCCGGATGACCGAACCGCTCCACCAGCGAACAGGCTTCCGCGGTGTCCAGCACGGCACTGACGGAGGGCAGGCCGCGAAGTTGAAATACTGGAGCGCTCGCCAAGATACCACCATCCCCCGTCAACGGAGGCACACTAGCATTTCCGGTGTTGGGCCCAAAGGACGGATCACGGCGTTCGATTTGGTCCAGGTCCACAGTCTAATTCGCCGGAACGGGCGAGGCCTTGGGCGCAGGCGGCGTGGACGTGGTAATGTCGAATTTGCCGGGCGAGATACAGTTTCCCGGTGTCGCGATCTGCGGCCCTATCCCGGAAGGCGTTATTTTCTGAGAGTAAAACACCACCAGAAAACCACCCTGTTTGGTGCAGAGCGCCTGCGCCTCTTCCAGGGTCAGTTCATGCTGGCACCCTGCCAGTACAAACATTCCGGCAATCACCCCCACACAGCACTTTGCACGGGCCAAGCGTTTAACCTCTGGCGGCGGCAATGATTTGATTTGCGCGGTCCATGCCGTCCATCGCGGCCGCGTGTTCGCAATCATCGCCCTGCAGTATCGGATATAGATCGGGCGGATATTTGCGGTCGAGTTCATAGCAAACCAGGCGCGCGGCGACGTGGATACGCCTGCCAAGTTCGGCCGCATCCGTCTCCCTGGCAAGATTGAGGTCGGAATAGGGAACCTGCATCGACGCCGTGACGACATAGGCTTCGCCAAGACGGGTGCTCGACAGGATCACGCGATAGTTCTTGGGCATCATCCCCGAGACGGTCACCGATTCCAGGGATGGTTTCCATTTGGGGGGCGCCTCCTGGCTTGGCGTCTGCTGGGCAAGCGCCGCCCCGCTCGCCAGTCCGATGGATGCAAACAGCATCAGCACAGGCAAAATATGTTTATGGCGACGTGATTTCTTCATGGCAAACTCCATTCCTTGAGATGGCTGCTCAAGCCTAGGCTTGGAATTGCAATCGGCTGATCCTATCAGAAACATGCGCGTCGGAGCAGGGGGAGGCCGCGGGCGCTTCCCTCGCCGGGCTTGTGCAGGGCGCGTTTTTCCGGGCTCGCTAAAATTTTCGCGGTAAAGTCATGCAGGACAGGATGTGCCGTGTCGGGCGTGGTCGCCGATCCGCTGCCGCCAAATGCGTGATCCGGTCCCATGCGCCTTCCCAAAGGGCGGCGGGGCCGTAGCGTTGCATCATGCTGAGTCAAATCATGGCAACATTAAACCATCATCACTTTACCTTGCGAAACCCCTCCCGAGACCACACTTACGGTTTGGGCTTTAGAGGATAGTTCCATGCGTTTCGCTCTGACCCTTTCCATGATGGCAATCACTCTTTCGGGCGCCCTGATGGGCAGCGCCGTGGCGCAGACATCGGCGGCTCAGCAGAGTGTCGCTGCCCAGGTGCAGCCGGGCGGCATTGCCGGCAACGCCTATGAACGCGCCGGCGTTGCGCCTGGCACCGATGCCACGCCTGAAAGGCTCAGTGACGGCACCTTGGCCGAATCCGCCAATACCACGGCGCTGGCGACGTCCACCTATAACCAACCCACCGGATTTCTTCCGGGGATGAAGCCTTAGCGGATATTACCGCCCCTCGGCATCTTTCAGCATCTTGTCGGCGATATCACTCTGCTGAAAGAGCAGACCCTTGTCGGCGTCCATCTTGTAGAGGCCGCGCAGGTAGGATGCGTCGATGGTGGTAATGCCGTCGGTCTTCTGCTCGCAACCGGTCGCGAAATTGTTGGTGATGCTGGGCAGCTGCTGACAGGCGTCCAGAGAACTCAGCTGGGTCAGCGCCAGCACGGCGATATAGTCGCCCAGGGGTCCAAGCTTCTGTCCCAACAGCTTGTTGGAATCGACAATAATGACGATGTGATGGAAGGCGCTGTGCGTGCCATCATTGATATGATTTCCGGTGACGCGGGCGTAAGTCGCATAGGGCAGGTCGATGGGCGCGCGGTTGACGCCACTGGTGGCGGGCATGGCGAAGGCGGTGAAATTCGACATGGTAATGCCCATGCCCAGGCGCTTGGCGCTGTCGACCCGGCGCACGCCGTCCAGGTCCACGGTCTCGGTCTCATACCAGGCCTGCACGGGCCGGCTGATGGTCGCCAGCGCCTCTCGCTCGCTGCCGCTCATGGCGTAGCCCAGATAGTCCGGATCGTCGCGCTTGATATTGTCGAGCAGCGCCTGGGGCGTGGTGCTGAAGACGATCTCGATATTGGGCGTGCAGGATTTGTCGACATCGACGGGGGCGCCCACCGCCGTGGCGACGGCCTTCACTTGCGCCGTGACCATCGAGATGATGGCGGGCGACTGTCCTACCGCGACCGGGCATATGCCTTTCTCCCAGCGCGCGACCTTTCCGGTGATGTGCGTGGCGACGATGGAGGATTTCACGAACTGCTCAACCATCTCGTGCAGCTTGGTCGCGGTCACCGTGACGCTTTCCGGTGGCGGCGAGGGGGCCTGCGCCGCAGTCGTGAGGCTCCAGGCCGTCAGTGCGGCAGAAAGGGCAACCAGGCAGACCAGGCGCTTTGGCATCCCACCCCCTAGCGCGGCCAGCCTACTCCCTTCTCAAAGACGTTGCATCTTCCCCGTGCTCAAAGCCCCAGATCCGTCAGCCCTGGATGATCGGCGGGACGGATCGGCGTGGTCCAGCGAAACAGCCGCTGCGCTTCGGTGATGGGCAGATCATTGATGCTGGCGATCCGCCGGCGCATCAGGCCCTCCTCGTCGAACTCCCACAACTCGTTGCCATAGGAGCGGAACCAGTTGCCGCTATCGTCATGCCATTCATAGGCAAAACGGACCGCCATGCGATTGTTGCGGAAACCCCAGACTTCCTTGATCAGGCGATAGTCCAGCTCCTTGCGCCACTTGCGGGTCAGGAAAGCTTCGATCTCCGCCCGCCCGGTGATGAACTCGACGCGGTTTCGCCACACGCTGTCCACTGTATAGGCCTGCGCGACGCGCGCGGGGTCGCGGCTGTTCCAGGCGTCCTCGGCGGCGCGGGCCTTGATGGGGGCGGTTTCCTCGGTGAAAGGCGGAAGCGGAGGGCGGGACATGGGTCACCTCAGCAAAATGGTGGCGACCATACTAGATCCTGGCCAGGGATTGTCCCACTGTCACAATTGCGCGTCAGATTTTCTTTTCCATTACCTGTCTGGAACGGCCGGCATCGGGCGTCCTTCGGGACTGCAACAGTTGAGGAGGGAAAGAGATGGCCAATAATTTCTTCTGGTATGATCTGGTCACCACCGACACCAAGGCGGCCGCCAAGTTTTACGGCGATGTGGTGGGCTGGACCTATGAGGATATGAGCCAGCCGGGCAACGCCTATGGCATCTTCAAGGTGGGCGATGTCGGCGTGGCGGGCCTGATGCCCTTTCCCGAAGGCATGCAGGGGCATCCGGGCTGGAACGGCTACATCGCGGTAGAGGATGTCGATGCCGCGGCGAAGAAGATTGCGGAACTGGGCGGCACCATTCATCGCGGCCCCATCGAGGTGCCCGGCATCATCAAGTTCGCCGTAGCCAGCGACCCGCAAGGTGCGGTCTTCATCGCGGCCAGGGGATTGGTGGACCAGCCGATGCCCGAATTGCCAATGGGCACGCCCGGCACCGTGGGTTGGCGGGAGCTTTTCGCCACCGACTGGAAAACAGATTTCGCGTTCTATGAGCAGATGTTCGGCTGGACGTTGGCCGAGGCCCATGACATGGGCGAGGCTGGCACCTATCAGCTGTTTGCGGCCGGCGGCCATCCCATTGGCGGCATGATGAACCGTCCGCCAGTGATGCCGATGTCCTGGTGGAACTATTACATCAATGTCGACAGCATCGATGCCGCGAAGGACCGGGTCGAAAAGGCTGGCGGCTCGATCAAGATGGGCCCGATGGAAGTGCCCGGCGGCCAATGGGTACTACAAGCCCAGGACCTGCAGGGTGCTTTCTTCGCTTTGGTGGCGCCAAAGCGTTAGTCGGACGGCTGCTTAACTTCTGGTTGCAATGACCCGGTCAAAGGGGCATCCTAACCTGTCATTTCTGTAATGGTCCGCGGGCCCTTTCCGGTTACCCCGGCACAACTCTCATTTTGGGGGACAGGGTTTGGCGGCCATCAAATCGATGGAGGCCATTTCAATGCGCGCTCTCAATGTTCTCAAATATGGCATTCCCGTTCTGACGCTTGCCGCCCTGGGCGGGTTGGCCATCGCCCAGCAGAACAAGAACACTGTGAAAGTATCCGATGGAACCGCGCTGTCGGAATTTGCCGGCTACGAAAAATGGCAAGTCATCGCGGTCAGCCAGAGCAACAACATCATCGATGTGATCGTGGGCAATCCCGCAATGATCGAGGCCTATCAGTCGGGCCTGCCCGCAGAAGGCAAGACCTT
The DNA here is from genome assembly GCA_036488555.1 of Rhizomicrobium sp. Lineage (GTDB taxonomy): Bacteria > Pseudomonadota > Alphaproteobacteria > Micropepsales > Micropepsaceae > Rhizomicrobium. Next base: position 111,957 of record DASXHL010000005.1, on the reverse strand, counting down.
CCCCGATGGCGTCAAGATGGTGAAGATTCACTGGAATTCGACCAAGCAACAGGACGGATTTCCCGCCCTGGTGCCGGATACGCTGCACGACCTCGACACCATGGTGAAGGACAGCAAACGTTTTGCCGCGACCGGTGGCTGGGGTTATGGCGAGTTCGACTATGACGCAGCATCGGACGCCTTCAAACCCCTGGGCAAAGGGCCGGGCTGTGGCTTCGCCTGTCATACCAAAGTGGCGGCGAAGGACTATGTTTTCACGCGCTTCCCGAAGCGGTAGAAATCACGTCACGAATTCACCGCAGCCATCGCAAGGATGGCTGCGGTGGTTTTATTTTGTCGGTGGGGAGCCGCACCTTGAAATACGTCTTCATGAAGCTGGTGCCGCCACGTGCGGATTTCATGCAAACCATGACGCAGGACGAACTCGACTTGATGCGCCAGCATCAGTCCTATTGGGCGGGCTTCGCCGAAAAGGGCTGGGCGGTAGCCTATGGGCCCGTGGCCGATCCGGCGGGCGGTTACGGCGCGGGCTTCTGGTCGCTGCCCGATGACCAGGACCCGCAGGCGCTGGCCGCCGGCGATCCCGTGATCAGGGCGGAACGGGGATTCCGCTACGACATCTTCCCCATGCCCGCGCTGAGGATCGGCAAGCTAATGGCATGACCGGAATCCTGCGCTGAAATGCCCGTTCTTTTTCAAAACCGGCACAAGCGCGCCGCAACCCGCCCCAAATCGCCGGAAGGCGAAATCGCGATGATGCTAGCTTTTGCCGCGATTGCGAAGGCGGGGTAGTTTTATGCGTTCTTTCAAGGGTCGGGTTCTGGCGGCGTGCGCCGTGGCGGGTTTGCTGGCGGGCGGTATGACGGCCCCGGTTCTGGCGGCTGACGACAACAAGCCACTCCCGGCCGGGGCGCTGTTTCCCGTCCAGGCCGAGACGGCATCGGGCAAGATTCTGATGACGCTGCCGCCGCCGGGCAAGGATGGCGTCTCCGCGCGCTTCCTCTACACCACCCATGTCAGGAGCGGCCTGGGCACCACCGACATCCGCTTCGACCGCGGCATGATGGGCCGCACCCAGGTGCTGGCCTTCCGTCGCATCGGCAGGAAGGTGGCGGTGATCTTCGAGAATCCCCGCTTCCGCGCCGATGGCGGTTCGCCCGAGGAGCAGAATGGCGTCGCCACGAGCTTCGCCTTTGTCACCGCCGCCATGCTGGACATCGCCACGACCAAACCGGACGGCAGCCTGGTGGTCGATCTGGCGCCTTTCATCTCCAGCGACGTGATGAATGTGGCCGGCATGATCAATGGCGGGGAGGCCGGCGGCTTCCCCGACGGCACGGTGATCACCAGCGGCACCGGCTTCAAGCTTGTGCCTGACGCCAGCGCCGCCGATCCCGCCTCGGTCAAGGCCTTTCCCGAGAATGTGGAGATGGACGCGCTCTTGACCTTCCAGGGCGACAAGCCAGGGCCCGAGATCGGCGACATCTCGCCCGATCCGCGCCGGGTCAGCGTGACCATCCATCACTCCTTTATCAAGCTGCCCGGCCCCGGTTTCGTGCCGCGCAAGTTCGACATCCGCACCGGCACGATCCCCACCCAGGTCTATGATTTCAAGAAACCGCTGGACCAGCAGATGGTCTATCAGCTCGCCAACCGTTTCCGGCTGGAGAAGATCGATCCCAGCGCGCCGCGCTCCAGGGTCAAGAAGCCAATCGTCTTCTACATCGACAATGCTGCGCCCGAACCGGTGCGCAGCGCGTTGCTCAAGGGCGTGGGCTGGTGGTCCCAGGCCTTCGATGCCGCCGGCTTCATAGACGGTTTCCAGGCCAAGATCCTGCCGGCCGACGCCGATCCCATGGATATCCGCTACAACATCGTGCACTGGTCGAACCGGCTCACCCGCAGCTGGTCTTATGGCGAGGAAGTGGTCGATCCGCGCACCGGCGAGATCGTGCGCGGCGGCGTGGTCCTGGGCGGCGACCGTGCCCGCCAGGACATGCAGATCTTTGAGGGCCTGGTTGGCATCAAGGACGACAATACCGGCGGCCCCAACGATCCGGTGCGCGTGACGCTGGCGCGCATGAGCCAGCTGGGCGCGCATGAGGTCGGCCACGCCATCGGCTACATGCACAATTTCGCTGGCAGCACCCAGGATCGCACCTCGGTGATGGAATATCCCGGTCCGCGCATCAAGCTGACGGCGGACGGCAAGCTCGACCTGTCGGACGCTTATGCAGTGGGCATCGGCAGCTGGGACAAGTTCGAGGTCGATTGGCTCTATGGCGAAGCGCCTCCGGGTGTCGATCCCGACCAGCTCGCCAGCGAAAAAGCCGATAAGATGGTAGCCGCGGGCACCCGCTTCATCACCGACATCGACAGCCGGGCCGACAATACGCCGACACCCTGGGCCAGCATGTGGGACGATGGTCCCGATCCGGTTGCCGAACTGCCGCGCCTGATGAAGGTCAGGGCAGAGGCGCTGTCCAAATTCGGTGAGGACGTGCTGCATCCGGGCGAGCCTTTGGCCGATCTGCGCCGCAAGTTCGTGCCCGTGTGGCTCCTGCACCGCTATCAGGTGGTCGCGGCGTCCAAGTCGATCGGTGGCGTGGATTATAACTACAAGGACGTCGGCGACGGCCATCCACTGCCGGTCATAGTGCCGAACGACCGGCAGGAAGCCGCGCTGGCCAATATTCTGGCCTGCCTGGATTCCTCAGTGCTGACGGTGCCCAAGCCGCTGGTCGAGATGATGTCGTCGGGCATCAATGGCCGTGAAAGCCGCGCCTTCGATGTCGAGGTGTTCGACACTGCAGGTTCATCTGTGTTCGATCCACTGGCCGCAGCCGATGCCGCCACCCAGTTGACGCTCAATCCGCTTCTGGAACCCCTGCGCCTGACCCGCGTCTATGAGCAGCATGCCCGCGACGCTTCGATGCTGGGTGTGGAGAAGCTGCTCGACAAGCTGCTGGCCGCCACGCTGGGCTCCGCCCATGACGCGGTCGGCCGGCGTATCGCCTACCGCACCCTAGTGATCCTGGCGCGGGTGGCGAACGACAGGCAGACCTCGCCGGATGTCTCGGCCCTGATCAACGACCGGCTGGAGAAGTCCGCCGACCTTCTGGCCAAGTCCGACGACGCGGCCTGGAGTCACAGCATGATCAGGCTGGTCAAGAACGACACGATGCTGAAGGCGGAAGTTGCCAAGATGCGGCCGCACAAGTCCTATGTGCCTGGCGGCATGCCCATCGGCGAAACCGAATGGCTGGAGGACGACTGGATGGACAATCCCTGATCGCCAGATTCCAGTCGCCGGACGCACGATTTCATGTGAGGAATGGCTGATCCTTTTGAGGTTCATGCCATGACGTCTGTTCTGCCTTCGGTGATCGATGCCATCGGCGGCACGCCGCTGGTCCGGCTCGACCGACTGGTCAGGGCGCATGGGCTCGACGGCACGATTCTGGCCAAACTGGATTATCTCAATCCCGGTTTTTCCAAGAAGGACCGCGCTGCCAAAGGCCTGATCGAGGAGGCCGAGCGCAAAGGCCAGCTTCAACCCGGCCAGACGGTGGTTGAATTGACTTCGGGCAATATGGGCACCGGACTCGCCATCGTCTGCGCCATCAAGGGCCATCCCTTTGTGGCGGTGATGTCGAAGGGCAATTCGCCGGAACGGGCGCGGCAGATGGCGGCGCTGGGCGCGGAAGTGGTGCTGGTCGATCAGTTGCCGGGATCTGTTCCCGGCCAGGTCTCCGGCGCCGATCTGGAAGAAGTGGAAAAGGAAGCCCAACGCCTGACCGGCGAACGCGGCGCCTTTCGCGCCGATCAGTTCCATCGCGATGGCGCCTGGCTCGCCCATTATCACGGCACGGGCCCGGAAATCTGGACGCAAAGCGGCGGGGTCATTGATGCCTTTGCCGACTTTGCCGGCACCGGCGGCACCTATGCCGGGGTCACGCGCGCGCTGAAAGAACGCAAACCCGATATCCGCTGCTATGTGGTCGAACCGGAAGGCGCAGCCAGCATCGCCGGCCAACAGGTGACACGGCCGGGCCATCCCATCCAGGGCGGCGGCTATGCCATTGCGGAACTGGACTTCCTGCGGGGCGTGCCAGTCGATGGTTATCTGACCGTCAGCGGCGAGGAAGCGCGCGAGACCGCGCGCGACCTGGCCCGGCTGGAGGGCGTGTTCGCAGGCTTCTCCTCCGGCGCCAATGCTGCCGCGGCACTGAAGCTGCTGGCCGGTGAAATGCGGGGCAAGACCGTGGCTATGATGATCTGCGACAGCGGCCTCAAATATCTGTCCACCGATCTGTGGCCCTGAACGCCATCAAAATTTCGCGGATTTGCGTCTGGACGCGCCTTTCAAAAAGCCGTCTGCTTGCCGCCCCAAAACACGAGGAGGAGCCTGATGCTTTCTTTCCGTTCCCTGCTTCTGGGCGCGTGCCTGCTGTCCGCGGCGCCGGCGCTGGCGCAGAACGCCCCCACCACCCCGCCGCCGCCGCCGATGGGGCTGACCAGCGCGTCGTTTAATGATGGCGGCATCATTCCCGACAAATACACGCAGGTGAGCCCGTCACCTGTCTCGCCTCAACTGTCCTGGACCAATGCCCCGCCCGTCACCCAGAGCTTCGCCATTGTGGTGGACGATCCCGACACCGCGCTGCAGCATTCGACCAACGAAGTGCTGCACTGGGCGGCATTCAACATTCCCGCCAGCACCATGTCGCTGTCGGAAGGCGTACCCAATCAGGCGACGCTTTCCGATGGCACCATTCAGCCCATGAACACCGGCAAGAAGAATGGCTATATGGGTATGGGCGCGCGCGGAAACGTCTATCACCATTACACGTTCCAGCTCTATGCGCTGGACACCAAGCTGAGCCTGGGACCCGACGCGACCCGCGCCCAGATCATGTCGGCGATGGATGGTCATGTTCTGGCCAAGGCCGTGCTGGTGGGACGCTTCCATCGTCCGTTGATGTAAAATTCTGTGGTCTGAAACAGAAAACCCCGCGGTGTGAACCGCGGGGTTTTTCTTTGTTTTCGTTCGCACGGACCTTCCTCCCCTTTATGCGCGTCAGCGCATTGGAAGAGGAGGGTGAGTAGCGGCAGCGTACGAACGTAGCTGGCCCTCGGGCCAGTGAAAGCCGGAGGGGTTATTTTAAGGACGCCATGTCGATCACAAAGCGGTATTTCACGTCGCTCTTGAGCATGCGCTCATAAGCCGTCTCGATATCCTGCATCTTGATCATCTCGACATCCGAGGTGATGCCATGTTTGGCGCAGAAATCCAGCATCTCCTGGGTTTCGGGAATGCCGCCGATCAGCGAGCCGGCGATGGCGCGGCGCTTGAACACCAGGTTGAACACCGCCGGCGAGGGGTGCGGCGTGGAGGGCGCGCCCACCAGCGCCATGGTTCCGTCGCGCTTCAGAAGCGAGGTGAAGGCGTCGAGGTTATGCGGCGCCGCCACGGTGTTCAGGATCATGTCGAAGCTGTTGGCGTGTTTGGCCATCTGCTCGGCATCCTTCGACACCACGACCTCATCGGCGCCCAGCGCCTTGGCGTCGGCCACCTTGGCAGCGGAGGTGGTGAACGCCACCGTGTGCGCGCCGAGCGCGTGGCTGAGCTTCACGCCCATATGGCCGAGGCCGCCGATGCCGACAATACCGACCTTCTTGCCCGGCCCCGCGCCCCAGTGGCGCAAGGGCGACCAGGTGGTGATGCCGGCGCAAAGCAGCGGCGCCGCAGCCGCCAGGTCCTTTTCGGCATGGGTGATGTTGAGCACGAAATGCTCGTCCACCGTGATCGAGGCGCTATAGCCGCCAAAGGTGTTGGCGCCGCCGCCGACGGGTCCGTTATAGGTGCCGGTAAAACCGACAGGACCGTCGCAATACTGCTCAAGTCCCTCATGGCATTGCGCACAAGTGCGGCAGCTGTCCACCATGCAGCCCACGCCGACGATCTGGCCGGGCTTGAAGCGGGCAACTTCGCTTCCGACCTTGGTCACCTTGCCGATGATTTCGTGACCGGGCACGCAGGGGAATTGAACGCCGGGCCATTCGCCGCGGGCGGTGTGAAGATCGCTGTGACAGACACCGCAATAGAGAATGTCGATGGCGACATCCTTGGGCCTGGGCTCGCGGCGGTCGATGCTGTAAGGGGCAAATGGCGTGGTGGCGGACTGGGTAGCATAGGCTTTGGTCTGCATTGGAACTCCGGCGAGTGGCTGGGGAATGGCTCCGAGGCACATAGGGCATCGTCACGCCTTGTGAAGGGGATTGCGGCGTTTCGTCCGGATTTTCGCGCCCTGGTTGACGAAGCCCAGCAATAAAATTACCACCCCCGCAACTTTCAGCAGGATGAGTCATGCGCGTGGACCAGATTCCGGTCGGCAAGAATGCCCCCGACGATGTCAATGTCATTATCGAGGTGCCGATCGGCGGCGAGCCGATCAAGTATGAGCTCGACAAGGCTTCAGGCGCGCTGGTGGTGGACCGTTTCCTCTATACCTCCATGCGTTATCCCGGCAATTACGGTTTCATCCCGCACACGCTGTCGGGCGATGGCGATCCGGTGGATGTGCTGATCGCCAATTCCCGCGCCATCGTGCCGGGCGCGGTGATGAGCGTGCGTCCGGTGGGCGTGCTCCTGATGGAAGACAATGCCGGCATGGATGAGAAGATCGTGGCGGTGCCGTCCGGCCACATCACGCAGCGCTTCGATACGGTCTCCAATTACAGCGACCTGCCGGAGATCACGCTGAAGCAGATCGAACACTTCTTTGCCCACTACAAGGATCTGGAGCCCGGCAAGTGGGTCAAGATCATCGGCTGGGGCGATGCTTCAGAAGCCCGCAAGCTGATCACTGAAGGAATAGAGCGCGGAAAGAAGAAGGCCTAGCCCCAGTTGGGCGGTGGCGGCAGCATCTGCACCAGTCCCGACAGGCCGTCGCCATAGCCGCTGCGCAGGCTGTTCCAGTAGGTATCGTCTTCCTTCAACATCGTCATGTTGGTGGCCGTGAATCTGTCGGTCTCATAGCGCAGAATGTCGATCGGCATGCCGCAGGACAGGTTTGAGCGCAAGGTGGCGTCGAACGACAGAAGCGCCAGCTTGGCCGCCTCGTTGAGCGGGCATTCCGGCGTCAGCGCCCGGTCAAGGATGGGCTTGCCATATTTGGTCTCGCCGATCTGCAGGAAGCAGGAGCGCAGGCTGGCCTCGATGAAATTGCCCGCCGAATAGATCTGAAACAGCCTCGGCGTCTCGCCCATGATCTGGCCGCCCACCAGGAAGCTGCCCGACGGATCGCCATAGGGCTGCACCGACGGCCCGTCGCGCTGGATCACCTCGCGCAGCTTGTCGCCCACGATACGCGCCACCTCATACATGCTGCGCGCGGCGAAGATGTCCTGAGGATAGCCGGTATTGAGCATCTCGCGAATCTGGGTGGTCACCGACTGGGTCGTGGCCAGGTTGCCGGCCGCGAGGATAGCGATCACCCGGCTGCCCGGCTGGCTGAACAGTTCGAACTTCCTGACCCGCGTCACCTGGTCGATGCCCGCATTCGAACGGGAATCCGAGGCCAGCACCAGGCCGGCCGGCAGCACTATTCCCAGGCAATAGGTCATGGACGCCCCTCAAATTTATTGGTCAAGCCCCACTTGGCGGGGCAAGTTTGGACAGGGCGGGCCGGACTGTGCAAGGTCCCGCTAGTGTCCCGATTCCGAAATTCGCATGATCTCCATATCGGAACTAGGCGAATTTCGGAATCGAAGGACACTAGCAACTCATTGAATCCTAGTGTCGTTTTGGTTTCGAAGTTCGCCTAGAGCCCTATATCGATGGTATTGCGAACTTCGAAACCACGACACTAGGCGATAATTTGTGACGAGGGGGCCATGCACCGCGTGGAATATCTGGACGACATCGTCGCCACGGTTCGCCGCGACATGGAAGCACATCTGGGTCGCGGCAAGGTTGCCGATTACATCCCGGCGCTGGCGCGGGTGGACCCCAGGAATTTCGCCATCGCTATCGCCACCTGCGACGGGCGCACCGCCGAGGCCGGGGGCGCGCACCTGCCTTTCTCGATTCAGAGCATCTCCAAGGTCTTTACCTTGACCTTGGCGCTCAACAAGCTGGGGGCCAATCTGTGGGAGCGGGTGGGGCGCGAGCCTTCCGGCTCGCGATTCAATTCCATCGTGCAGCTGGAGGCGGAGAAGGGTATTCCCAGAAATCCGCTAATCAATGCCGGCGCCGTGGTGATCACCGACACGCTGCTCAATGGCGGTGATGTGAAGGAGACCATTGCCGAGATCCTGGATTTCATGCGCAAGCTCTCCGACGACAGGACGGTGGTGGTCGATGAGGAGGTCGCGGAATCCGAAGCCCAGACCGGCTTCCGCAACACCAGCCTGGCCAATTTCCTGCGCGCTTTCGACAATCTGAAAAGCCCGGTCGAGGATGTGCTCCAGGTCTATTTCAACCAGTGCGCCATCCGCATGAATGTCCGCCAGCTCGCGCGCGCCGGCCTGTTCCTGGCACATGCCGGACAGGACCCGCTCAATCATGCGCGCGTGACCACGCCCTTCCGCGCCAAACGCATCAATGCCGTGATGATGACCTGCGGCCATTATGATGCGTCGGGCGATTTCGCCTGCCGCGTCGGCCTGCCGGGCAAGAGCGGGGTGGGGGGCGGTATCCTCGCCATCGCACCGCGCCAGGCCTCGATCTGCGTGTGGTCGCCGGGACTGAACGCGCAAGGCAACTCGCTGGTCGGCGCCATGGCGCTTGAGCGGCTGGCCTCGCTCACCGGCTGGTCTGTGTTCTAGATCGCACACAACCGCAAAGAACTGTCACAAATTTCAACGATCTTCGGAACCGTTGAGATGGTCAGCGGATATAGGATTTGAGCACGTCGATCAGTTCATCGGCGGCTAGCGTCTCATCCCGGCTCGGCTTGCGGTTGGCGGCCATCATGTGCATCTGGATATGATCCTCCACCACTTCCGCCATCATGCCGTTGATCGCACCGCGCGCTGCGGTGAGAAGGGCCATCACCTGGGTGCAGCTGTCTTCAGCCTCCAGGGCACGTTCGATGGCGTCGATCTGGCCCTTCAGGCGGCGGACCCGGTTGAGCAACTTCTGTTTCTCGTGAACCGTATGCGACATCCTGGCGCTGTTCGCCCCTCTGGCAATATACCCATGGGGGTATATACGACCGCCACAGGTTTGGGAAGGGGAGCGCCGTTGTGACGAAGCAGACTTGGATGCTGGCGGCCGCCGCCTGCGCCCTGATGATGGGACCAGCCTTCGCTGACCCTGCGCCTTCGACGGTGCCTGCCGCTGATGCCCAGCCCGGCGGCGACCAGGCTGACGACGCGCAACCGGAAAGCTGGAATTGGCATGCGCAAAACACCGATATCTATCAGGGCACGGCGCCTTTCCATGCGGAGTATTCGGGTCCGCACAGCTTGCTTCCCGGCGGCGAGGGCAAGGAAACGATTTCCGCTGACATAACCGCTGGCGTACGGTTGTGGTCTGGCGGGGAGTTCCATGTGGATGGCCTGGCGTGGCAGGGCTTCGGCCTGAGCCATACGACCGGGCTGCTCGCCTTTCCCAATGCTGAGTCTTACAAAGCCGGCACCGGCACGCCCAATCTGATGTTTTCGCGCCTGTTCCTGCGACAGACTTTTGGTTTCGGCGGCGAGCAGGAGGACGTGCCGGACGGTCCGTTCACGCTCAAGGGCAAACAGGATGTTTCCCGGCTGACGATCACCGTCGGCCGAATGAGCTTCGCGGACATATTCGACCACAACGCTTACGCCAATGATGGTCGATCGCAATTCATGAGTTGGGCCATGGTGGCCAACCTGACCTGGGACTATGGGCAGGACACCATTGGCTACAGTCTCGGAACAACGGTGGAACTGAATGAGCCGGACTGGACCCTGCGCTACGGCTTTTTCGAAATGCCGGAATATATCAATGCAGGCGATTTCGGCTCAGGCAACGGCGGCGAAGACGAGTTTCTGACCTGGCCTGCGCGCGGCAGTTTCGCACCCATTTTCAAATCCTATTCGATGGCGACGGAGTTCGAGTACCGTTTTTCCTTCGACTCACATCCTGGTGCGATCCGCGCCCTTGCCTGGCTCAATCATGCGAACATCGACACCTACAAAGATGCGACGGCCATCCTGCTGGCAGACGGACCGGGCGCCGACATTTCACCGGCGCAACGATACCATTACGCGTACGGTTTCGGTCTGAACCTCGAGCAGGAAATCGACAAGACCTTTGGCCTATTCTCTCGAATCGGCTGGAACGATGGCGAGACCCAGGCGCTTGAATTCTCGGATGCCAACTGGTCGATATCGTCGGGCCTGAGCATCAATGGCGCAACATGGGACCGGCCTGACGACACAATCGGGATCGGCGGTGTCATCAGCGGCATCTCCCAGGCCAATCAGCGTTTCCTGAATGCGGGCGGCCTGGGCATCGAACTCGGCGACGGCGCGATCAGCTATTCGCCGGAAAAGGCGCTGGAGACCTATTACGATCTTGAGCTCTGGAAGGGCATACACGGCACCTTCGATTATCAGCTCTTTGTGGATCCAGGCGCCAATACGACACGGGGACCGGCCTCGGTTTTCGGCATCCGTATGCACGCGGAAATCTGATCCCCAGATGGGCCAGTCTCAGAAAAGGCCGTCCACCCGCAGGGAATAGCCCAGCCCGAGATAGGAGCGCGGCGCGGCCGACGTGAATCCGAACCCCGCATGGAAATCCACCTGTTGCAACCGGGTGAAGCGCCACGCGCCGCCGAAGTTCAGGATCTGGCTGGCGGTCTGGTGTTGTGGATAGTCCCCCACATATTCGATGAAGGCATCGAGCGACTCGCCAAATTCACGCTCAAGCGACAAGGTCTCTTCGAACAGACTGTCGCTCCTCTGGCCGGGTATCCAGGTCTCGGTCAGCATGCCGTGGATACCGAATCCGTCGCCGATCTCTTGTGACCAGGGAATCTGCAGGTAAGGCCTGGTGGTATCGCCACCATTGCTGCTGGCGCCGGTGGGAAGACCGGTACCCACCACAACAGACGCCTGCAAGCCTTCCGGCAAGCCTTGCAACTCGAGCTTGGCCGCTGGCGCAATGCCATTGAACCCGCGCGTGCCGGCATCGCGCGGCGAGAAGCTGTAATCGGGAATATCCACCAATATCTCTGCGCAGTCTGCAACGCCCAGCCGCAGACGGCTGTTGGTGCCATCCAGCCGTGTTCCGTCGGACCAGTCCGCGATATTGACGCCATTTTCGAGCTGAAGGCTGCCGCGAGGCACAACTTCGCTGGAGTTTGTGGTGTCGGGACGGTCGGTATCGATCTGGTCGCCTGTCGTCGGGCAGGTCTGCGCGTGCGCCGGATCGATGCATCCGGCCACCACGCCCAGAACCAACAGCGATGCGAACGGCTTTGTTATGTTGAAAATGATGATGCCCCCCGTGGGGGCGAACCTAACTTCCTGATTTTACGGCGACAACCCCAATCACGGATCCGTCACGGCGCTGGGCTTGCGCCTGCACGGCGGGTTCTAGTGGTAGCGCGCCGCTGCGTGATTGTGTGACAGGTTGGGTGCGAGCTTCAGCCGGGCCGCTTCCGCATCCGCGAGGTCTTTCGCATCGGGCAATGACGGGATGGTGATGTGCTCGCCCAGATCGAGCCCCTTGAGCGCGGCATCGACCAGCTCCTCCACATCCATGATGCGTTCCGCCGGAAGCCGCGCATCCAGGTCCACGCCGGCGCGCTCCCATATCTCGGTACGCACGGCGCCGGGGCATACGGTCTGGATGGCCACGCCGTTTTCGTTGAGCTCTTTGGTCAGCGCCTGGGACAGGGCCAGCAGATAGGCCTTGGAGCCGCTATAGACCCCATTGAAGCGTTCGGGATTGATCGCCACCGCGCTTGCCATGTTCACGATGGTGCCCGATTTCCTGGTCACGAATGCACGGCCAGCCGCCAGCGCCAGCCGCGTCGCCGCCGTCACATTCAGGCTGATCAGTTTCTCGATGGCGTCGACCGGGGTTTGGAGTTGGGGCCCGATCGTGGCGATGCCGGCATTGTTCAGGAAAAAGGAAATCGCGCCATCGCTTTCCAGTTTTCGTTCGACTCGCGCCACGTCCTCGGCCTTGGTGAGGTCGGCAGCCAGCACTTCGGCTGCGGCGCCATCCTTTTTGAGATCGCTGGCCAGCTGTTCCAGCCTCGCGTGATCGCGCGCCACCAGCACCAGGTCGTAACCGCGCTTGGCCAGTTTCTGGGCATAGACCTTGCCGATGCCAGTGGATGCGCCCGTGATCAGGGCTTTGGGTCTGGACATGTCCTGCCTTCCACAAAATCCGCCCGCCAAGACTTACCGCTCGGGAAGGCCATTTCAAGGCTGCAGGGTGAACCGGCGAAAATTGACGCCACGGCGCCGCTCGGTCAGATTTGGCCCGGAAGGTAAAATGGGGAACGCCATGGACCGAGCACCACTTTCTATTCTGATCGCCGCCAGCCTGGCGCTGGTGCCCGCCGCCGCTCTTGCCGCGCATGGCAGGCCGGGGCTCTGGACCGTCACCTCTACCATGCAGATGTCGAACGCGCCGCCGATCCCGCCGGAAACGCTGGCGATGATGAAGCAGCGACATCTGCCCATCCCCAATTCGGGCGAGCCTTTCACCACCCAGATGTGCATGACCCAGGAACAGGTAAATGCCGACAAGCCGCCGTCGATGAGCAACCGCGAGGAAAGCTGCGACACGAAAGTGCTGAACCAGTCGCCCGCGCTGATGGAGGCTGAAATCACCTGCCATGGCCGCATGAATGGCGTGGGCCACGTTAAGGTCAGCTGGCGCGGCACCGACCATTATGAAGGCACCTACAATTTCAAGGGTACGATGCAGGGCCATGAACAGGAAATGTCCACGCATTACACCGGCGATTTCGTGAAGACCGATTGCGGTTCGGTCAAGCCGATAGTCCCGCCCAGATCGATGCAGTGAACGGCGCGAAACGGTTTGCAGAGCTGATCCATGCGTCGCGCTGCGCCGTCGTGTTCACGGGCGCGGGCATTTCCACCGAGTCCGGAATTCCTGATTTCCGCTCGCCCGGTGGCGTCTGGACGAGGATGCAGCCTATCGCCTTTCAGGATTACATCTCCGATCCTGAGGCCCGTCGGCTCTCCTGGCAACGCCGGCTGGAGATGGAAGAAACCTGGAAGACCGTGCGGCCCAATGACGGCCACTGGGCTGTGGCCGAATTGGTGGCGCAGGGCAAGGTTGCCCGCGTCATTACCCAGAACATCGACGCCCTTCACCAGATCAGCGGCGTGCCTGGCGAACAGGTGATCGAGCTGCATGGCAATACCCGTCAGGCCAGGTGCCTGGATTGCGGAATGCATGCCGAGATCCCTGACATCCTCGCGCATTTCAAGGCTCATGGTGAGGCGCCCGATTGCGCGGCCTGTGGCGGGCTGATCAAGACCGCGACCATTTCCTTCGGCCAGCCCATGCCCGAGGGCGAGATGGCGCGGGCCCGGGCTGCAAGCATGGCCTGCGACCTGATGCTGGTGCTGGGCTCATCGCTTGCTGTCTATCCCGCAGCCGGGTTCCCGCTTCTGGCCAAACGCAATGGGGCGGCACTCGCGATCCTCAACCGGGACGAAACTCCTTTGGACCGGCAGGCCGACCTGGTGATAAACGCGGAAATAGGCCCCACAATGCGCTCGGTTATTGACCATTTGGTGATGGGTTGGCCCATACCCATATCATCGTTAGACTGAGCGAATCCCCAGCAATCCGGAGACATGCCTTGCGCCGCGCTGACCAAGAAGACGACGACAAAGAAGACAAATCCCCGCGGCCCGATCCCCAATCGGCGGAAATCGCCAAGGCGCTCTACAAGTCCCGCACCGTGCTGGTGTTCGGCGAAGTCGACATGAAAATGGCCGAGCGGGTCACCGCCCAGCTGCTGGCCTATGCTGAAAGCGAGGGTGACATCCGCGTCATCGTCAATTCGCCGGGAGGCCATGTGGAGTCGGGTGACACCATCCATGACATGATCCGCTTTGTTGGCAACCGGGTGAAGATGATCGGCACAGGCTGGGTTGCCTCCGCGGGCGCACACATCTTTCTGGGCGCCAAGCGCGAAAATCGCTTCTGCCTTCCGTTCACCCGCTTCCTGTTGCATCAGCCTTTGGGCGGGGTGCGCGGCCAGGCCAGCGACATCACCATCGAAGCCGAAGAGATCCTCAAGATGCGCGCCCGCCTGATCAAGGAGATCGCGGTGGAAACCGGCCAGCCTTACGAGAAGGTCGTGGCCGATACCGAGCGCAATTTCTGGATGGGCGCGGAAGAGGCCGTCAAATACGGTCTGGTCGGCAAAGTCATCAGCAACGCCGGCGAAGTGTAACTTCGCTGGCCGGCGCAAGCCGCGCGTCGCAAATCTGTGCTAGCCATGGCGCATGGCTGAAGATTCGCCAAGCATGGCTTCCCCAGGCCGCTCGCCCAAGCTCGCGGCATCGCTTGCTCAGAACCGTCCACTGGACGGTTCTGCCGGTCTACGGCCGGACGGCTCGCGATGGTGGAGAGGGGCCGCGATCTATCAGGTCTATGTCCGCAGCTTTTGCGACGGCAATGGCGACGGGCAGGGCGACTTTGCCGGGCTGATCTCCAAGCTCGATTACATCAAGTCGCTGGGCGTGGATGCGATCTGGCTGTCGCCGATCCATTCCTCGCCCAATCGCGACTGGGGCTATGACGTCGCCGATTACGAAGACGTGCATCCCGATTACGGCACGCTGGACGACTTCGCCCGGCTGGTCGAGGCCGCACACGCCCGCAGGCTCAAAATCATCCTCGACGAAGTGCTGGCCCACACCTCAGACGAACACGCCTGGTTCGCGGCCAGCCGCGACGGCGATCACGACAAGCGGGACTGGTATGTCTGGGCGCCGCCGGGCAATGACGGCACAATGCCCAACAACTGGCTGTCGGTGTTCGGCGGTCCGGCCTGGTCTTACCAGCCGGCGCGGCTTCAATATTATCACCACAAATTCCTGCGCCAGCAGCCCAAGCTCAATTGGATGAACGCCGACGCGCGCGAGGCTGCGCTCAAGGTTCTGGACCTCTGGCTCGAGCGTGGCGTCGACGGCTATCGGCTTGATGTCGCCAATGCATTCCTGCATGACCCGTCATTGACCGACAATCCCGCCATACCGCCGGCGGAGCGGGGCCTGGCTGAATGGGCCGCGGCCGCCAACATGCAGCGGCATTTCCACGACTCCAACCTGGAAGAGAACAAGGCGGTGCTGGACGTGATCCGCCGCCGGGTGGAGCGCTTCAACAGCAGCGAACTCCGGCGCGAAGCGCGGGAGGGGGAGGAGGGCGAAAAATTCGTCTTTGGTGAGTTCTCGGAGGAGTTCGAACGTGCCGGCTGTTACCTGCCATCCGACAAGGGTCTGCACGCCGGTTACAATTTCGCCCTGCTGCTGGCGACCGAGGCCGGCGCTATCCGCGCCCATCTGGAGACGCTTTCGCGCTATCCCGATCACTGGCCCTGCATCGCCTTTTCCAATCATGATGTGATGCGCACCGCCTCGCGCTTTGGGCCCGAGGCCGCAAAGGTCATGCTCGCGCTGCTGGCGTCCCTGCGCGGCACCCTGCTTCTCTACCAGGGCGAGGAACTGGGCCTGCCGGAAGTGGAGCTGCGGCGCGACCAGCTGAGAGACCCCGTGGGGGACCTGTACTATCCGCTGTTCAAGGGCCGGGATGGCTGCCGCACGCCCATGCCCTGGGATGCGGGCCAGCCTAATCTGGGCTTCTCCGCCGGCACGCCCTGGCTGCCGACGGGGCCGGAGCACCGGCGCCTGGCGGTGTCGGAACAGGAGAATGACCCTGCCTCGGCCCTGGCCTTCACCCGCAAACTGCTCCAGGCGCGCAACGCCCATCCCGCTCTGCGCGAGGGCAGCCTCGACCTGCTGCCGGGACCCGCATTGGCCTTCCTGCGCCGCAGCGACCGGGAACAGCTGGTCTGCGTCTTCAACCTCGGCGATACGGCCATGACCCTGGACCTGCCGGGCCCAGTCGAACCGCTGGACCTGGGTACCGGGGAGGCGACCCTGTCAGGGGATCGGCTGACGCTCGGCCGGTACAGCGCCTTCATCGGCGCCATCCAGCGCCCTTAGTGCAGCCTCCAGCGGCAGCAGCACGCAGGTGTGCCGCCCCGCATGTCCGGCCACGCCATCGAAAACATCATACCCCTCCGGCGCCGTGCCACCTCTGAGGAAGGCCCGTACGCGGTCGGCCAGCCCAGCCAGCTCGGCTCGGTCCCGACCGAGGGCCTTGGCCGCCAGCAGCGCCGCCGAGGCCTGGGTCAGGACGCAAGCGTGGGTCTCATGGGTCAGGTCCAGGATGCGGCCCTCCGCCACCCTGAGCTCCACCGTCACCCGGTCGCCGCAGGCGGGATTATGGGCGCTCGCCATGGCGTTGTGTGAGGGCAAATGACCCGCGCCCAACGCATCGGCCGCCAGCCGCAGGATCTCGCGCCGGTACAGCGGATCGTCGGTCATGACAGCTTTAGAGAGCAGATCAGCATCCAAGTCCAACCAATTGGAATCCGGTCGATTCGATGCCGGGGGAGGGCGGATTGTTGTCGATAGAAACTAGACAGTGGCAGGGACGCGGGGCAGATGCATGCGGGCGCGCAAGCCCCCGCCTGGCCGGTTCTCCAGCCTGACCGCTCCGCCGTGCCCCTCAACGATCGCCTTGACCAGGGTCAGTCCCAGCCCAGTGCCGCCGGTATCTTCATTGCGGGAGCTTTCCAGCCGCACAAAGGGCTCGAACACCCGCTGGCGGTCGTTTTCGGGGATGCCCGGGCCTTCGTCCTCCACCAGCACGTCATAGCCGTCACCAGTGTCGGCTATCCGCACATCGGCCTTGTGGCCATAGGCGACGGCATTCTCCACCAAATTACGAACAGCCCGCTTTATCTCATTGGGGCGACAGGAAATTGGGGCCGGGGCATGAGTCGCCCAGCTCACCGGTTCGCCCAACTCGTCCAGGTCGGTGCACAGGCTTTCCACCAGGGCTGACAGGTCCACCTGGCGTGGCGGCTCTCCGCTTGCGCCCTTGGCGGCAGACAGCACCTGCTCGGTCAGGACCTGAAGTTCGTCCAGATTGCGCATCAGCCCGTCGCGCAACTCCTCATCCTCGACGAATTCCAGATTGATGCGCATGGCAGTCAAAGGCGTGCGCAGGTCATGGCCCACGGCCGACAGAAGGTGACGCTGGCTTTCGAGGGTCCGGGTGACTTTGGAGGCCATGGCGTTGAAGGCGGTGGCGGCTTCGCGCACGTCATTGGGGCCCTGCTCGTTCACATGCGGTGTGCTGGTACCGGACGCCACGGCCGCCGCGGCGCGGGTCAGTTCCGACAAGGGCCGCACGACTCGACGCGCCACGAGTGCCGCGCCCAGGCTCGCCACCAGGATGGCGACCACGGCGGAGACAAAGATCTCCATTGGCCAGGTGGCGGGGCCGCGGACGAAGACACCGCTCATCATCGTATCCTTGTCCACCGGTACGATCGCCTGGATCGCGTCGCTCACCGGCCCAGGATTGTGCGGCACCAGATCGGGCGACAGATCCGTGAACGGCGCGTGCAGCCAGACCGAGATCAGGTTCTGGTGCGGGATTCGATCCGGCAGCATGTCGCCAAGATGCTTGGCGAGGATCATCTCCTCCGGCGTCATGGCGCGGATGGTCTTGGGGAGGGGAATCTGGGTGAACTTCCAGACCCGCGTGCTCATGGTGTTGATGACCACATGGCGCGATGCGGGGGGGATGGCGGTCAGGGTGGTGGCGACGGCGGCGGCGCGGTCGAGCACGCGCTCATTGGCGGCGATGGCGGATTGCTGTTCGTTGCCGTATTCGAACCAGAAAGCGACCGCAATGTTGGAAAGGGCGACGGCGACGCCGGTCACCACGATCAACTGCACTGCCAGCGTGTTCGGCCAGAACCTGAAACGCATCACGCCTCTAATCTCAGTCGCCCCTGCCTGTGCCCATGCATTTTTTGAGGTCGCTCCGGCTCACGCCTACGCCCCTAGGCCATTTCCGGGTCCATCGCGAAGATGTACCCGCCGCCCCATACGGTCTTTATATAGCGTGGATTTTTTGGATCCGGCTCGATTTTCTTGCGAAGACGCGAGACATGGTTATCGATCGAGCGGTCGAACAGATCGGCGTCGCGGCCCTTGGTCAGATCGAGCAGCTGGTTCCGGGTCAGCGCGATCTTGGGGCGCTCCAGCAAGGCTGTCAGCAGACGGAATTCCCCCGACGAGAGCGGCAGGGCCACGCCATCCAGACCGATCAGCTCGCGCTGGCCGGTGTCGAGCATCCAGTCCCCGAACCTGACCCGCTCAGCCCCCGGCGGCTTCTGACGGGGTGGCAGGGCTTGGGTCCGGCGCAAGACCGCGGCCACGCGCGCGATCAGCTCACGAGGGGAAAAGGGCTTGGCGATATAGTCGTCGGCGCCCATTTCCAGGCCGATGATGCGGTCCACTTCCTCACCCCGGGCGGTGAGCAGGATCACGGGAATCTGGCTGGTTTCACGGATCGAGCGGCAGAGCGACAGCCCGTCCTCACCCGGCATCATGATGTCCAGCACCACCAGGTCGATGGCGGCGCCTTTCATCACCTTGCGGGCGCTGGCAGCGTCCTGGGCCGTGGTCGCGCGGTAGTTATGTTCGCGCAGATAGCGGGCCAGCGGCTCGCGGATATCCCGTGCATCCTCCACCAGAAGGATATGCGGCTTTGCTTCGTCCTTGATCATTGGACGCAATTTTGACGACACGCCATGCTCCACACAAACAAGGATTTGTCGCAAATCCTGTCAGCCCTGGCGTCGTGGTTTCGACCTTCGTCGAAATTCCGATGTCCGGCCGAAGGCGAACGTCGAAATCAAAACGACACCGGGAATCAACTAGTTACCTGTGTCCCTGGATACCGCATTTTGCGCAGGGCCCGATATCGGAAGCGTGCGAATTTCGGAATCCGGACATCATCAGTGTCGGTGATTTGCGCCAAAATAGGAACCGGCTTTCAGAACGTTAAGCCCACCAGCAGCATCAGGATGAGCATAACCCCGACCAGGCCCACGGCCCAGGGCTGGACCGGCGCTGGGCGGGTGGACGGGCGCGAGGTGGGTTCGGTCATGGAGAGGTTCCTGCGGGCCGGCCAGGCCGGGAACTCCATCTAAGCGGAACTTTCCTTCAGGGTGAAATTCCCCTTTCTGGGGGGCTTCCCCAAGGTTGTGAATAGAGGCACGCTTCACGGTTAACGGGAGGGCCCGATGGATGAGCACACAGCCCTGACGGTTGCCGGCCAGGTCAAATGGTTTGATGCCCATAAGGGCTATGGCTTCATCACTATGGCGGACGGCACGGGCGACGTGCTGCTGCACCAGACTTGCGTACGCCAGTCCGGTTTCCTGCAAGCGATCGAAGGCGCCTCGGTGGTGTGTGAGGCGGTGAAGGGACCACGCGGTCTCCAGGCCAGCAAGGTACTCTCCCTCGACAATTCCACCGCCCATGTCGTGCTGTTCCAGGTCGATCATGGGCATCGTTATGTCGCCGAGCCGCGCGGCCCCGCCTTCGAGGCGGCGGTGCGCTGGTTCAATCGTGCCAAGGGCTATGGCTTCGTCTCCCGCGGACCGGGCACGCCTGACATCTTCGTCCATATGGAGACGCTGCGCCGCGGCCATATCCGGGAGCTCCATGAAGGCCAGAAGGTGAAGGTCAGGGTGGGCGACGGCCCGCGCGGTGAACTGGTGGCCGAAATCTCATTGCTGGACCACTAAGCGGGCGTCTACCGTTCTTAAGTGGCGCTCGCCCGTACGTTGCCGCCACGGGCGGCGTCCGCGCGCTGTTGAATTTTCCGACATTTGCTTTTGACCTGCGGGCAGGGTAGTCGCCAGTCATGCGTCCCCCTCTCGCCGGCCTGTTGCTTTTAATCCTGCCTGCCGGCGCCATGGCAGCGCCGGCCTGTCCGATCCCGCAAGCCTTATCCTTCCGGGTGGAGAAAGAGATCCACCGCGACGCGCTGGGCTTTACCGAAGGGCTCGAGGTCCATGACGGCGCCATCTGGGAAAGCACCGGCGATTTCTTCGGCGAGACCCGCATCAACCGTATCGATCTACAGACCGGCCACGTCACCACCCTGCTCAATGCCGGCAAACATTATTTCGGTGAGGGGCTGACCTTCTTCGGCGGACGGCTCTATCAGATGACCTGGCGCGAGCATCGCGTCTTTGTCTTCGATCACGATATGCATCCCTTGCCCGAGCTTTCCAATCCACGCGAGGGCTGGGGCCTGACCCATGACGACAATGAGCTGATCACAAGCGACGGCTCCAGTCGTCTGTTCTTTCTTTCGCCCAAGGATTTCACCACCCGCAGGGCGCTGCCGGTGATGCAGGAAGGCAGCTATCTCGAGAACATCAACGAACTGGAATATGTCCAGGGCGCGATCTGGGCCAATGTCTTCGAGGACTGGAAGCTTGTGCGCATCTCGCCTGAGACCGGCTGTGTCGAGGCCACGGTGGACCTGACGCCCTTGCACGACCGCATGCGACCGCAGGACCGCAAGGTGGTGGACAGCGATGGCAATTTCGTGCCCAACGGCGTGGCCTACGACCCGGCCAGCGGACTTTTCATTCTGACCGGGAAATACTGGCCGGTGCTCTATTTCGGGCGCTTTACGGTGGCGAATTAGCGCCAAATTGACGGGGGCTGCGGCAGCGTATAAGGCACCGGGCTGACGGAGCGTAGCGCAGCCTGGTAGCGCATCTGCTTTGGGAGCAGAGGGTCGCGTGTTCGAATCACGCCGCTCCGACCATTCGTCTTCGCGCGATCCGCGCGAAGACGAATGCCAAGGGCGGACTAGCGGCAGCGTAGTGTCCGCCCGTGGCGGGAAGCCCTGCACCGATCCCGCGCGGAAATGAATGCCAAGCCCGCCCGCCGCGACAGCGGAACGAGGGCGGGCGGCAGGAAGTCCCGCACCGATCCCGCGTGGAAACAACGCCGGCCCCGTCCCGCGTCAACCTCCGCCTGCGGTGGTCTGGTCCGCAAGAAAGACCTCCAGCCGCACACGCACCAGGCCGCTCTTCACGCCGATCGCCGCGGCCGCCGCTGCAGACAGATCGACGATGCGACTTTTGACGCGGGGACCGCGATCGTTGATCGCAACCTTCACCGATTTCCCGTTGCGTACATTGGTGATGCGCACAATGGTGCCAAATGCCAGCGTGCGATGGGCGGCGGTGAAACCGCGATGGTTGAACCTTTCGCCGTTCGCGGTCCGCTTTCCGGCATGGGCTTTGCCATAGAAGGAAGCCAGTCCGGTCTCGGTGAAGACAGACTCTTGCGTGGGCGCCTGCGCCTGTACCGGTGGCGCTTGCGGTACCGCTGCGGCTGGAGGTGGCTGCTCTGGTTGGGACACGGGCGGCGGAGGCGGGGGGGCCGGTGGTGGCGGCGCTGTCCGGCTGGCACAGGCCGCAAGGAAGAACAGGGCCAGAAGGGCGGCCGGGGCGAAATGGCGATTCATGGGTAGCCCAGTAATGCACAAACCTTGCCTTGAGCTAAAGAGCAGGCAAATCGCTTGAAAATCGATCCCGAAGCAGCGAAAACGGGCCGCGCCGGACAGGCTATGGCAGGCCCGGCGCCGAACATGATTGGAGAAATTTCATGCGCGCGCGCATCTTCAGACCGGCCAAGAACGCCATGCAGTCGGGCCATGCCCGGACCAAGCAGTGGGTTCTGGAATATGAGCCGGAAAGCCCACGCACCATCGATCCCCTGATGGGCTGGACCTCGTCGGGCGACATGCGCCAGCAGCTCTCTCTGGAGTTCGAGACGGCGGAGGAGGCGGTTGCCTATGCCAAGGCACACGCCATCCCCTACCAGCTGTTCGAGCCGCATGTGCCCACGCCCAAGCCCAAGGCCTATTCGGACAATTTCCGCTTTGACCGCCGGGTGCCCTGGTCTCATTGAGGCTCCGCCACCTGTCATCCCCGGCCGAGAAAAGCGTCAGCTTTGCGAGGGGAAGGGGACCCAGGTGCTGTCACCGTGATAGTCCATCCGCCTGGATTCCCTTCCCCTCGCGCGGCCTTCGGCGCGCTCGGTCGGGAATGACACACATGGTAGATGGTGAGATTTGCAAAGGTTTCGGTCTATAACCTGACCCGACGACTCCGTAGCTCAGTTGGATAGAGCATCGGATTTCTAATCCGGCGGTCGCGTGTTCGAATCACGCCGGGGTCGCCATAGGGGCACGCTCCAAATGTCGAAGAACGTATTGCTGCTGATATGCCTTCTGGCATTTTCGGCTTTAGCCGCCCAAGCAGCACCAACCACTCAGGAAGAAGCGGCCGTATGCGTCTCAGGCAAACCGGCAAAAGAGACCATCGCGGGCTGCACGAAAATACTTTCGCTACCGACACTCGATTCCCAGGCGCATGTCGGCGCACTATTGGTGCGAGGCGATGCATACAGCCTGTTGGGCGACCTGGATATTGCTGCCGCAGATTATGAAAGCGCCCAAAAGATCAGCTATTCGCCAAACGTCTCAGTCGTGCTGGGGCAAATTTACGTAAACTTGGGAAAGTCAAATCAGGCCATCGCTGAATTTACAAAGATAGTAGATGCGGGTCTGGCAACTGCACAAATTTTCAATTTGCGCGGCGGAGCTTTCCAGAATGCTGGCGACTTTGATGCCTCGATTGCTGATTTCAACAAAGCACTCCTTCTCAAGCCCGATTTTCTGATGGCGATCAATAATAGGGCCGCGGCCTATGCCAAAAAGGGAGACCTTAAAGCCGCATTGAAGGACATTGATGCAGTGTTGGCCGCCGACCCCAATATGCCCATGGCCCTCGCAAACCGGTGCGGACTCTTGGCCAAGGACGGAAATCTCGAGTTGGGACGTCAGTCGTGCGACAAGGCGGAACGTCTGGCTTCAGACAACTACTTCATACTTTTGGCAATCGGGGGAGCGTACTACGACGCAAGTCGCTTTGCGGAGGCGGTGGATTATTTTAGCCGCAGCATTCGTTTGATGCCTCAAAATCCAAGGGCGCTATACATGCGCGGAATGGCGGAGGCCAAGCTTGGAAAAGCCGAAGACAGCAACGCGGACATCATGGCTGCAGCGCAGATACAGCCTGACATCGCCGTGTTCATGACAAAGAGCGGCCTTAAATAACGATTCGCGGGCGCAATCTCGAGGCAGCGCTCTGCGTTTTCAGGCCCTCTCGCGCCCGGCTAATACCCGTAGTACCTCAGCGGCGGCTCGCAGGCATAATACCCGGGGGCGCAATAGCTCGGCAGCCGAATCGGCCCCGCCCGCCAGAATTGGTTGTGCTTGCGACGACAACATAGAACATCCGCGTTGAACCGGCGTATCGCCAGTCATCACTCGATGCACGCGTCCGCGCTGGAATCTTGTAAACGTTTTTGACGGATGCGGATGCGCTAACCTTCGAAATCACTGGATTGGGATGATGGCCTGCTTGTTGCATTTGTTTTGTACTCATTCCTATGGGGAAAATAGTGATTAAGTTTGCGATGGCGTGTTTTGGATTAACGTTGCTCCTGGGCAGCGCGGCGAATGCCTCCCCGGTCTACACCTACGACTTGACGCTCACGCCAGGTGCCGGTTCGACGGTCGGCGGAACTGGTACGTTCGAAATAACGTCGATGCCGTCCGCGACAACAACGTCCACTTTTTCAGGCAGCAGCCTGATCGATTTGAGCATCAACATTGGAGGGGATGATTTCACGCTGGCTGACGATCCGGCCGCGGCCGTCACTTTCACGAAGGGCGTCCTGACCAACATCAAATACGCTTACACATTTTCCGGACCCAACAATCAAACCCACGGAGACACGTTGGATTTGAGTGGCGTCTACGCGTTCTATTACAACAACAATCTAGGCGCCTCTTATGGCAGCTTTACTGCGGTCGATCCGCCGGCAGCCGTCCCTGAACCCTTCACGCTCTCGCTATTGGGCGCGGGCCTGGCAGGAGCAGTCACCTTGCGTCGCGCGAAACGGGCAGCGAAAGGGCTCGGCGCCCAATAGGCACCGGGCTTGTTCGTAAAGCGCGGCTGGTGGTTTCGCCATCAAACCCGTAAGTACGGCCAGTTTCCGCTCGCGCCCGGCTAATAGCCGCAATAGCGCGGGGACGGGGGCCGTGGTTGCGATAGCAAGCAGGCGGCGGCCCAATCGGCTCCGCCTGCGCGGCATTGCATCTTCGTCCGAATAGGAGGAGACTCAAATCAAGCTGACGTCACCCTCGGTATGGCTTGGTCTTCAACAACAATAATTGGGAGGGAACCATGAATGTGATTACTGCGGCGGCGCGGGCGCTCGCCATCATTTTTGCAATCGCGTCCCCTTTTATCGTCACCCCCATAATGGCCCCGTTGCTTCTCGTTTTCGGCGGCATTGCAGCGATCAACAACAATTCGGAAAAGAATTCCCGAAACTTCCTGATCACGATCGTTCTGCTGCTTGGCGCCAAAGCGCTTGAAGTCTTGCCGGTCGTCGGGCCTTACCTGGCGACGATCTTTTCGGCACTGGGGATCGCCTTTGTCGGCGCGTCCATTGTCGCCATCGTCATCACGCTTGGCTATCGCCTCAAGCGCGACTGGGTGAAATAGCTTTTCGTGCTTTGGCCTGAGCGACATCACAGCATGGCGGCTATTACGCCGCCATCGCTGCTACGTGCCTTGCGTTAATAGCCGTAATAGCCCGGCGGCGGCCCATAGTTGCGGTAGTAACCGGGCGGTGGCGGTGGACCGTAAGCGTAGGGCGGTGGTCCGTAATAGGCCGGCGGAGGAGGCGGGGGCGGTGGTGGCGCGGGACTTGTGGCCGCGCCCAGAATGGCAAAGGGCAGGGTCGCAAGCGTGAGTGCGCCGACCACCACGCCGCCGACCAGTCCGGGTCCACCATGACCGTAATAGCGTCCCCCATAATGGCCGCCGTAATAGCCGCGGCCATACCAGCGGGCATCGGCCGCCGACGCCGAGGCGGCCAGGATCGCGGCCGACAGGGTCAGCGCGACAACAGTCTTCAGGTTCCGCATGTGCCATCCGCCTGGGTTTCGAGCCAGTAGTGAGCCGTGCCACCTGAACCAGGGATGAATGGTCGCGGGCCGGTCGTGGCATAAGAACGCTATCTCGTGCGATAGCGTACGGATAGCCAAGCGGTAATACTGCTTCTCCTCTCCCTAAAGGGGGAAGAGAGCAAGATCAACGCTGACGGGTAACCTGGTCGATCCAGTTCAGGTAACTGCCAAAACCGGCCGTAAAGGGCAGGGCCACGATCTCCGGCACGGTGTAGGAATGGATGTCCTTGATCCGGGCGATTGCCTGCTCGAACAGGTTGCTGCGCGTCTTCACCAGCAACAGCAATTCCACCTCGTTCTGGGTTGCGCCTTGCCAGAAATAGAAACTCTCGATCGGCAGAAGCTGCACGCAGGCCGCGAGCTTTTCGTCGATCAGAAGCTTGGCGATCCTGGCCGCCTCCTCGCGTGTCGGCGTGGTGGTCAGGAGCATGCCAAAGTCAGAAGGCGCGGCCTCATGCAGCGAAGCGGCAGGCCGTTCAGAAGTCACTTGGCCGCTTCATAACTGTGATAAGCCGGCGGGGCGGCGCGGCGGGCAAAGGTCAGGATGTGCTGCACCGTCTCCTTCAGGCCGGTGGTGACGATGTCGCATTCGGTCGCTTCGATGCCATCCAGATAGCGGGAATTATCACCCGTCAGCCCCCAGAACAGCGCCATCACCGGCACGCCGGGCATTCGCTTCCTGAGCCGCCGTACCTGGTAGCGGGCGTTCTTGAACGTGCCGGGTTCGAGATACGACACACAGGTGAGCTGGATGCCGATGCAGTTGAGTTCGCGGATATGGGTGGCCGAGGTCTCGTCCGACGACACCACCCGCGCGCCGATGCCATATTTTCCCAGCATGTCCACCAGGAGAAGCGCGGCGGCCTCGTCCAGCGGTCCGCGGCCGGCCACGCACAGAACCGGCTCCAGCGGCGCATCGCGCCAGCTTTCCGGCAGGTCGGCATGGGGGGCATCATCCTCGCGGCGGTCAGAAAGGTTGACGATCAGCCCCTTGATGGTGTCGCGGATGCGTCCCTGGCGCAGAGGGTCCAGCACCCCACGATTGACGTCGTTCTGCGCCAGCATCAGCGCCCGCGCCGCAACCTCATCATAATAGGCTGAGAGCGAATTGCTGCGCAGGAAATCTTCGGCTTCGATGGCGGCATCGTCGGGGTCGTCGGCCAACATGCGCAGGTAAAGGCTTTCCTCGAAACGCAGGGCCGGCTGGTCGCCCAGCATCACGTCCAGGAATTTCAGGCCGTCGATGTGGCGGGAAAAGACCACAAAGCACATGGTCAGCGGCGTCGACAGCAACAGCCCCACCGGCCCCCACAGCCAGGTCCAGAACACCGCCGCGACCACCACCGCGACGGCCGACAGACCCATACTGCGGCCATAGAGCATGGGCTCGATCACCTGGCCGATCACAGGTTCGATGCCGCCATAAAGCGCGATCACCCACACCATCTTGGACCAGCCGGGATCAACCGCCAGCGCCAGCGTGAAGGGAAAAAGGAAAGCCAGCGGCACGCCCACATAGGGCACAAACCGCAGCAGCATGGACATCAGCGCCCACAGGCCGGCATTGGGAATGCCGATCAGCCACAGGCCAAGGCCCACCATCAGCCCGAAGCAGGTGTTGATGCAGGTCTGCAGGAACAGATAGCGCGACAGGCGGTTCGCCGCCTCATCCAGCGCCACGGTGGTGCGCTGCATATCGCGCGAACCTGCCAGGCGCACGAAACGGTCGCGCAGGTCATCCTTCTGCAGGAGGATGAAGCCCATGAAGACGAATACCAGCGCCACCAGGCCCAGGGGCTCGAGCAGGGGGCCCAGCACCGTCTGCGCCACGGTCCAGGGCGCCAACGAGGTGCGCGTCACCACCACCGGTATCGGCTTGATGGAATTGGGCGGGGCCTCATTGTCCTCACCCCTGGCGCCGCCGGTGATCTGCTCGGCCAGGTCGTCAACCGTCTTGTTCAGCCGGCTGATGGTGCCGTTGCGTGCGGCGGTGCCCACCACCGAATGGATCTTCTGCGCCAGATTGGTCTGATAGCGCGGCAGATCGGCTGCGAGCTTGGCGACCTGCGAGCCCATGAACAGGGCCAGTGACGACACGATCACCACCGCAACCACCAGGCTGATCGCCACCGAGCCGACATTGCCCAGTTTAATTCTCTTGAGCAGCGCCACCATGGGCGCCAGCGCAAAGGAGGTCAGAACCGCCAGCGCCAGCGGCATCAGCACCGGGCGGCCGAAATAGATGCCGGAAACGACCACGCCCGCGATCACCGCCGCCATGAATTTTGGCGTCAGAGGATCAGGCTTGGCCGCGGCTGGGCGCGGCGAGGAGGCGTTCAGTTCCGACATGGGCCTGGCCACTATAACCCGCCCGCAGCCTTTTCGGATCAGCCCAGCGAGCGGAAAAAGCAAGTCGGCGCGCCGGTGTGGCACGCCGGACCCATCTGGTCCACCTTCAGGAGCAAGGTGTCGCCGTCGCAATCGACAAAGGCCTCGATCAGCCGCTGATGGTTGCCGCTGGTTTCACCCTTGCGCCACGGCTTGCCGCGCGAGCGCGACCAGTAGGTCACGTGACCGGTGGCCAGGGTCTCTTCCAGGGTGCCGCGTGTCATCCAGGCCAGCATCAGGACTTCGCCGGTCTCCTTGGACTGGGCGATGGCCGGCACCAGGCCGTCGGGATTGAATTTCACCGCCGCCACAAAGGCGGCATGGGAGAGGTGGTCGGTCACGCCAAAACTTCCATCAAATATGTTCTTTCAGGCGTTTGAAGCCCTGTTCCAGGTCGGCAATCAGGTCGCCCACATCCTCCAGCCCGGCATGGATGCGCAGGACCGGTCCTTCGGCAGCGAACGCCCTGGCTGTGCGCCTGATATGCGCCGGAACGATCAGGCTTTCAAACCCGCCCCAGGAATAGCCGATCCCGAAGTGCTGCAAGCCGTCGACAAAGGCGGCCACAGCCGCTTCAGAGACCGGTTTAAGGACCAGGCCGAAGAGGCCGCAGGCGCCGGAGAAATCCCGCTTCCACAGGGCGTGACCGGGATCGTCCTCCAGCGCGGGGTGCAGGATACGGGCGACTTCCGGCCGGGCCTTGAGCCAACGCGCCAGGGTGAGCCCGTTTTCCTGATGCTGTTTCAGGCGCACCGCCAAGGAACGCAGGCCGCGCAGGCCCAGAAAACAGTCGTCGCCGCTGGCATAAAGTCCAAGGTCGCCATGGGTCTGGTGCAGCCGGCCGGCGTGGCGCTCGTTGGCCGAGACATAGCCCAGCATCACGTCGGCATGACCGCCGATATATTTGGTGGCGGCCTGGATGGAGAGGTCCACGCCATGGGCCAGCGGCTGAAAGAAAAGCGGGGTGGCCCAGGTATTGTCCATCAGGACCGCCGCGCCATGCGCGTGGGCGGCCCTGGTAATGGCGGCGATATCCTGCACTTCGAAGGTCAGCGAGCCGGGGCTTTCGCAGAACACGGCTTTGGTGTTGGGCCTCAGATGCGCCGAGACGTCGTCGTTCGGTGCGTAATAGCTGGTTTCGATGCCAAAGCGCTTGAGCGTGCGCTCGCACAGGATGCGGGTGGGCTCGTAGCAGCTGTCCACCACCAGAATGTGGTCGCCCGCGGCCGAGACCGACAGGATGGCGAGCGCGATGGCCTGCACGCCGGACGTGACGCTGACAGTCTTGGCCGCGCCTTCCAGGTTTGAGATCGCATCCTCAAAACTGCGCGTGCTGGGGGTGCCGCGCCGGCCATAGGTGTAGGGCTGGGTGTTGGCCTTCAGCGCCGCCAGATCGGGATACAGAATGGTGGAGGCGCGATAGACAGGGGTGTTGACCACGCCGAAATGCTCGGCGCCCATGCGGCCTTCGGACACGATCCGGGTCTCGGGTTTGTCCTTGCTCATTGCTTTTCTTCCAGCAAAGGCCTCAGCGGCCGTTCCATCGCCCAGATCATCAATCCCGCGATGGCGGAGACGCCGGCGATCATGAGGAAGAATGCGGGCTTGCTCATCGCGGTCCAATAGGTTCCCAAATATCCTTGCAGCAAACCGCCACCCAGAAAATTGGGCAGGAAATTCACCGCCATCATCAGCGACGCGATCTTGAGCGGGGCGACCTTGGAATAAAGCGACAGCGAAATGGGCGAAAGATACAGCTCACCCAACGTAACCAGCGCGGAATAGAGAACCAGCCAGAACAGGCTCGCATTCACGCCCCCGGTGTACCAGGCGGCGAAGGCCAGGACCAGGCAAGCGGCGGTTTGCAGAAAGCTGCCATAGACCATCTTGGTCATCGAATTGGGTTCGCGGTTCTTCCTGACCTGTGCCGCCCATAGCGCAATCAGGAAAGGCGTGAAGCTGAAAATCATTATGGGATTGAAGGATTGAAACCAGGTCGCAGGCATCTGCCAGCTCGCCAGGCCCGGAATCACAGCGCGGTTCGTGTTGTCCATGGCCCAGAGCGCAATGGTGTTGCCTTGCTGTTCATAGCAGGCCCACCAAAGGGTAACCGGCACCACCAGCAGGATCAGCGCGCCCACCGATTTCCATTCCGCACCGGTAAGCGGCTTTCGCTCCTGCTTGTGAGCCTCGGTTCGATGCTCGGCCGGCAAACTGCGCCAGCCATAGAGATAATTGATCAGGGCAGCCAACATTCCCAGGCCCGCAATGGCAAAGCCATAGCGCCAGCCATAGGCCTCGCCCAGGGTGCCCGCGATCAGCGGAGACAGGAACGCGCCCAGATTGGTGCCGACATAAAAAACGGAATAGGCGCGGTCCCGGCGACTGTCGCCGGCTGCATAAAGCATGCCGACCTGCGTCGTTGTATTGGTCTTGAAAAAGCCGGTGCCAAAAATCATCAGGAGCAGGGAAGGAAAGAGCAACGCTTCCGATGTCATCATGAACTGGCCTGTACCCATCAGCAGAATGCCGATGATCACCGTTTTGCGCTGGCCCAGATAATTGTCCGCAATCCAGCCGCCCAGAAGCGGGGTGGCATAGACGAGGCCGGTATAGGCGCCATAGATCAGCGAACTCAGTTGCTGCACATTGAGCGGTCCGCTCATCCATTCATAAAAGGCCTTCACCTGCGGGTAGAACAGGACATGCTCGACATGTCCCGGCAGCAGCACTTCCATGGTGAGGTAATAGATGAAAAGCGCCCGCATCCCGTAATAGGTGAAGCGCTCCCACATCTCGGTCGCGGCCAGGGTAGTAAGGCCGCGCGGATGGCCGAAGAGATCGCGGCTCATGAGAGCACTCGCGCCTTGCGCCTGAGCCACCCGTAGAGAAAGACGATCAGCCCGGCGAAGGCGACAGCCGCCACCGCAGTCGCCGGAAAGGAAGGACCGACCACCGCCAAAGGCGCATCCTTGCTGAAAGCAACGATCAGGCCGGCATTGAGCACGCCGAACAGGCTTTCGCCCACGATCATGCCGGAGGCCACCAGCACACCCAGACGCTCTGCGCGCTCGCTGCGTGCGCTGCGGTTGTAGAGCCAGCCGATGATGGCCCCCACCACCACGGGAAGGGTGGCTTCCATGGGAAGATAGATGCCAAGGCCCACGGCCAGGGGCGGAAGGCGGAGCAGTCGGCCCGCGCGCAGGACCTCGTCCAGGAGGACGATGCCGGCACCCACACCGGCGCCGATTTCGATCATGCTCCAGTTGAGCTTGCCGCCGATCACGCCTTGCGCCAATGCCGCCATCAGATTGGCCTGTGGCGCCGCCAGCGGCTGGGACGCAATGGTGTGCAGATTGGGCGCGCCGGCAAAACCGTAAGCCTCGGCCAGAAGATTGAGCACGACAGGCACGGTGACGGTCGCGGCTGCCACCCCCGCCAGCAACGCCACTTGTTGGCGCCACGGAGCCGCGCCCACCAGCTGGCCAGTCTTCAAGTCCTGAAGATTGTTGTTGGAGCTGCAAGCCACCGCGAACAGGATCGCCGTGATGAAGAGCGCGATCGCCACCAGGGGCTTTGCGCCATGCCCGGCAAAAAGCAGCACCAGGCATAAAGCCGTGCCCACCACCGCCAGAATGCCGACACCGGAAATGGGACTGTTGGAGGAACCGATCAGGCCCGCCATGTAACCGCAGATGGCGGACACGAAGAAGCCGCCAGCCAGAACCAGGGGGACCGAAAGCAATGCGATCCAGAGCGCCTCGCCGGTCAATCCCGCTTCGGCGCTGAAGCGCCACACCAGCCAGGTGCTGAGAGCCGTCGACACCAGGCCTATCGCGAGGATGGCGCGGGAAGACATGTCGCGGTCGGTTTGATTGGAGAGATCGGTCGTTGCGGCGCGCACCTGCAGCGTGGCCCCGAGGCCGCCGATGATGGGCCCCATCGTCCGCAGCAGGGACCAGATGGCGGCCACCGCCATCGCGCCCGCACCTATGAAGCGCACATCGTTGCGCCAGATGCCGGTTACAAAGCTTGCCAGATCGCCCTGCATAGGCATCATCGCGGTGAGGATGGGCACCGCACCTGCCCAGGCGATCAGGATTCCAAAGAACATGGCGAGGCCAACGGAAATTCCCACCAGATGGCCCGCACCCACCAGCGCCAGCGAAAAAGAGAATGTGTAGCCGCTCGCCGCCACGGCGCCGGTCTTGAAGACGCCCTCCACGCCATCGGCGGCCAGTCGCATCGCGACCGCGATTGCCAAAGCCGCGGACGCAACCGCGCCATAAACCACCGCCAGCAGTCCCTCCCGCGCTTCGGGATTTTCGGCGCGCATGTCCGCGCCCACCTTGAGCACTTCGGCAGCCGCCACGCCTTCGGGGTAGGGAAGATCGGACTGCGCGACCAGGGCGCGGCGCAGTGGGATGGTAAAAAGCACGCCCAGCACGCCGCCCGACGCACAGACGAGAAAAGATGTCCAGAACGGAAAACCCGTCCACCAGCCGATGATCACCAGGCTGGGCAGGATGAAGATGACGGACGCGAGCGCGCCAGCCGCCGAGCAGACAGTCTGGACGATGTTGTTCTCGCGAATGTTAGAGCCAGGAAAAAGGCCCAGAAAGGCCATCGAGATCACGGCGGCGGGGATCGAGGTGGCGATGGTGAGGCCTACCTTCAATCCCAGATACATATTGGCGGCGGTGAAGATGAAGGTGAGCGACATGCCCAGGGCGATGCCGCGCCAGGTGAGTTCTTTGCCTTGAGTCATGCACCGCCTTCAGCGTGGGGCCAAAACGCCCGCGACTTTGCCTTCAAACTCCGGTCAGGGCAATTCAACAAAGCGCTCCTGCCGATCGTAAGCGGTAAAGCCCATGCGCTGATAGAGTGGTAAGGCACGGGGATGGTCCAGGGTGCAAGTGTTGATGGTCAGCCGCTGGATGGGTGAGAGCCAGGCATTGACGCAAGTCTGGTAGAGGAAGAAGAAGCCCATCCGCCTGCCGATCGCCTCGGGCATCAGTCCGAAATAGGAGATGTTGCAATGGCCAGCCTTGCGCAGGTCGAGCTCGGCCATGCCGGCGGGATTTCCATCCTTATACAGAACAAATAGCTGGTTTGCGGGGTCATGGATCACTTCGGCCAGCGCCTCGGCAGAAAGCTTCTTGCGGTCCACCCAATAATAGTCGTGGCCGATGGTGTCGTAGAGATAGCGGTAAAAATGGATGGGCGGCTTTTCACAGCGCAGCAGCGCCACCTTGCCCCGCGGGTGGGGCGGAGGGACAACAGCAGGCTTGGCGTTCATTTCCAGGAACGTCACCGTCATGGGGATGCGACGTTTGGAAGAAGTCGTCATCAGCCGGTTACCACCGGCGCTTCGGGGCGTGAGCCCCATTCCGTCCAGGAGCCATCATAGAGCGCCACGTCGTGCGCCCAGATCTCCTCCAGCGCCAGCATCAGGATGGCGGCGGAAATGCCGGAGCCGCAGGTGGTGACGATCGGCTGATGGAGATCGACTGCCGCAAAGGCCTGGCGCAATTCGGCGTTGGACTTGAGCGTGCCGTCGGCCGCCACCACGCTGCGCCAGGGCACATTCAGCGCGCCGGGCATGTGGCCGCCGCGCACCCCGGCGCGGGGTTCCGGTTCCTGAGCATGGAAGCGGGCGGCGCTGCGCGCATCCACCATCTGGGCAGACTTGTCCCTGACGATGTCGATAACGGCATCAAAGTCGCGCATGATCGCGGGTTTGGGAATGGCGGTGAAGAATTTGGTCTGGGGCCGGGCAGGGCCGCCCTCGGTGGCACGGCCCTCGCGCTTCCATTTGGGAAAACCGCCGTCCAGCACCTTCACATCCTTGTGGCCCATGGCTTTGAGCATCCACCAGGCGCGTGGCGCGGAGAAAAGACCGGTGCCGTCATAGATAACCACGCACGCACCATCGCCGATGCCAAGCGCGCCTACGGCCCGGGAGAATTCGCCCGGCGTCGGCATCATGTGCGGCAGGTCGGTCGTATGATCGGCGATGCCGTCGATATCGAAGAACACCGCGCCCGGAATATGGGCCGCTTCGAATTCCTTCGCCGGCTCGCGCTTGTCTTCCGGCATGTACCAGGAGGCATCCACCACCCGCACATCCTTCAGATGATCTGAAAGCCATTCGGTGGAAACCAGATTGGTCATTCGCCAAACTCCCTATTCATAAGGGACCTTGATGGGCGCACGCGTCTCCACCAGCCAGGGCGGCACAGGCAGGCCCTTTTCGCGCAGGAATTCCGGATTGAACAGCTTGGACTGATAGCGGTTGCCATAATCGGCCAGGATGGTGACGATGGTGTGGCCCGGGCCCATATCCTTCGCCATGCGGATGGCGCCCGCCACATTGATGCCGGTGGAGCCCCCCAGGCACAGGCCTTCATGCTCCAGAAGATCGAAGATGATCGGAAGCGCCTCTTCATCCGGAATCTGATAGGCGTCGTCGAAGGGCGCGCCTTCCAGGTTGGCAGTAACACGGCCCTGGCCGATGCCTTCGGTGATCGAACCGCCATGGGCTTCGAGCGTGCCGTGCTTGATCCAGCTGTAAATCGCCGCGCCAAGCGGATCGGCGGCGGCGATGCGGATATTCTTGTTGCGCTCTTTCAGCGCAATGGCGACGCCGCCCAGCGTGCCACCAGACCCCACCGCACAGGTGAAGCCATCGACCTTGCCGCCGGTCTGTTCCCATATTTCGGGCCCGGTGCTTTCGACATGGGCCTGGCGGTTGGCGACATTGTCGAACTGGTTGGCCCAGATGGCGCCGGCCTTTTCGGTTTGGGCCAGCTGTTTGGCCAGCCGCCCCGACAACTTCACGTAATTGTTAGGGTTCTTGTAGGGCACGGCCGGCACTTCGATCAGCTCCGCGCCGAGCAGACGCAGGGCATCCTTCTTTTCCTGGCTTTGGGTGTCGGGGATCACGATCACCGTTTTGAAGCCCATGGCGTTGGCCACCGTCGCCAGCCCGATTCCGGTATTGCCAGCGGTGCCTTCCACAATGGTGCCGCCGGGGCGCAGCGTACCGCGCTGGATGGCGTCCTGGATGATGAAGAGCGCGGCACGGTCTTTCACCGACTGGCCGGGATTGAGGAATTCCGCCTTGCCCAGAATTTCACAGCCGGTGGCCTCGGAGGCGTGGCGCAGCCGGATCAGCGGGGTGTTGCCGATCGCGGCAATGACGTCTTTCTTGATCTGCATGATGGGCGCGAAACTAGACGCCGGAACCTAACCCTTCAAGGCTCGAAACGCAGCCAAGGCGCGTGCCCGGCCCCTGGCCAAATCCACGATGGGGGCGGGGTAATTGGGTGGCGCCGCGGGCGCTTCCCACGGCCGGTGGACATATTCGTCTGGCACGGCTTCCAGTTCCGGCACGAACTTGCGCACATAGTCGCCTTTGGGATCGAATTTCTCGCCCTGCAGCACAGGATTGAAGATGCGGAAGAAGGGCGCAGCGTCCGCCCCGCAGCCGGCCACCCATTGCCAGTTGGCGGCATTGTTGGCGAGATCGGCATCCACCAGCGTGTCCCAGAACCAGCGTTCGCCTTCAAGCCAGTGGATGCCCAGATGTTTGATCAACAGGCTGGCCGCGATCATGCGCACCCGGTTGTGCATCCAGCCGGTCCGCCAGAGCTGGCGCATGCCGGCATCGACAATGGGAATGCCGGTGCGCCCCTCGCTCCAGGCGCGAAAGTCTTTTTCGCTCCTGCGCCACTGGAATTTGGCAAAGCGCGTGTCCAGCGGCTTGGTCGGCAGCGCAGGATTGTGGAACAGAAGCTGGGTGCAGAATTCCCGCCAGCCGAGTTCTTTCAGGAACGTCTCATGGCCCTGCCCATGGCCATGGGTGGCGACCGCATGCCAGACCTGGCGCGGCGAGAGTTCGCCCCAGTGCAGGTGCGGCGACAGGCGCGAAGTGCCGGAGCAAGCCGGCAGATCGCGGCCACGGGCATAGTCCTCGATGCCGTCCAGAAAATCATGGAGCGCGCGCTGGGCGGCCCTTTCGCCGGGCGCCCAGTCGAAGCCCTTCGCCCAGTCGGGCCCGGTGGGTAGCAGCTCCCAGTCCCGCAGCGCTTCGCTTTTCGCTTTGCGGAAGTGCAAATCATGCGGCGCAGGATGAGGCTTTGCCACCGCTCGCTCGCGCATCGCCTTCCAGAAGGGCGTGAAGACACGAAAGGGCGTACCACCGGCCGTTTTCAATTCCCAAGGTTCGTGCAGCAAAGCGCCGTTGAAGCTCTCAACCGCGACACCTTGCTTGGCCAGGTCGCTTTTCAGTGCTTTGTCGCGTTCGACCGCGAAGGGCTCATAGCTGCGATTCCACATCACCGCGGCCGCGCCGGTCTCCTGCACCAGCGCCTTGATCACCGGCGCTGCGTTGCCCCGGCGAAGAACCAGATGTCCCTTGAGTGACTTGTCCAAACACGTCAGGGAATGGTGAAGCCACCAGCGCGAGGCGCCGCCCCATTTCCACTCGCCAGGCGTGTCGTCATCCAGGATGAAAACAGGGACCAGCGGCGCACCCCGGGCCGCAGCCGCACGCAAGGCCGGATTGTCCGCAAGCCGCAGATCCTGCCGGAACCAAACGATAGCGGGTTTCACTTTTTATGCGCCAGATGCGCGCATTCCTCATGCCGAAAACAGTTCACCAGATGGTCATTGACCATGCCGACCGCCTGGGCGAAAGCGTACACGATCACCGGGCCGCAGAAATTGAAGCCCCGCTGCTTCAGGTCCCTGGCCAGGCCTTCGCTCATTTCCGTCTGGGCCGGGACCTTGTCGCGGGTCCGGAAGTGATTGACCTGGGGTTTGTCGCCGACATGCTTCCAGATGAATTCGCGGAAGCCGCCCGGCTCCTTTTCCTCGATCTCCAGCCAGAGCCTGGCGCCCTTGACTGCGGCCTCGATTTTGGCGCGGCTCCTGACGATGCCGTCATTCCTGAGCAGCCGGTCAAGATCGCGCGCGCCATAACGCGCAATCTTCTGCGGATCGAAATTGTGGAAGGCTTTGCGGAAATTCTCCCGCTTCTTCAGGATGGTGATCCAGGAAAGCCCCGCCTGGAAACCGTCCAGCACCAGCTTTTCATAGAGCGCGCGGGGATCGTATTCGGGCACGCCCCATTCGGTGTCGTGATAGTCGATATAGAGCGGATCCTCGCCCGGCCACCAGCAGCGCGTCTTGTCCTGCCCCATGCGCCTCTTTTAACGCTCGCCCGGCCGGCGCGCTAGGCGCCGGCCGACGCTCGTGTGATGGTCGCGCGGCCGATGCTAGACGCTGGCCGACGCTCCGGCGAGCCATGCCGGCCGCGTCAAGGCAACAACAATTTCACCGGCGCGGGTCTCGCCCTGGGTCTCGTCCCAGCGGTCCAGGCGTATCAGCCCAAAACCGCGCGCACCAAGGCTGGAAATCAGTTCGCCAATTTCGCCCTCTCCGCGCGTGATGGCTGTTCCGGCCCCGGGCAGAGCCACGTCCGCCGTCACGGTCAGGATGCGCTTTCGCGCCGTCGCGCGATGCTTCATCCGCGATGTCAGCTCCTGGCCGACATAGCAACCCTTTGTGAACGAGACGCCGTGCAGCTCTTCCAGTCCGGCGTCCAGGGCGAAGATTTTCTCAAAGCCAAAGTCCCCGGCCTCCGGCACTCCCAGGTCCAGCCGCATCTCATGATACTGATGCGATCCGGCCAGGTTGGCGGGCATCTCAGCCTTCGCCCCGATGCTGCGCACACCCAGAGCGCCCAGCCTGGGATCGGGAAAACTGACGGCGCGATCCGCATAGAGCGAGCGCCGGTTGTCGGGATGGCCTTTGAGGTTCACATAAACACCGAGCTGCGGCCTTGGCTCGATCTCCACCTTGGCGCGCAACCTGTACATTTTGAGCTTCTTGAGCAGCGCCTCGCTCGAATCCTTCGCCACATCCAGCAGCAGGGCGCCATCGCCCTCGGTCACCAGGAAATCGAACAGGATCTTGCCTTGCGGCGAGAGCAGAGCTGTATACAAGCCACTGCCGGGTGCCAGGCCGCTCAAAATGTCATTGGTGACCAACCCTTGCAGGAAATCCCGCGCCCCAGGCCCGGAAATGGCGATTATGGTGCGGTCATCGAGAAAGGCGGGATCCATCTCCTTCAATTAGGGCGGTCGTCGGCGGTTGCCAAGGGCGGGTTGCTGGGCTAACTGCCTTGCCCCATGAAGGAAAGTTTTGATCTGGTGATCCGTGGCGGGGTTGTCGCCACCCCCAATGGCATTGCCCCCGCAGACGTTGGGGTCATCGGCGGGCGTGTCGCCGCCATCGGTTCGCTCTCCGGCGCCAGCGCTGCGGAGATTTTCGAGGCCAAAGGCCTGCATGTGCTTCCGGGCGTGATGGACACCCAGGTGCATTTCCGCGAGCCGGGCAACGAGCACAAGGAAGACCTCGCCACCGGCAGTCTGGCCGCAATCCTGGGCGGGGTCACCGCGGTTTTCGAAATGCCCAACACCGCGCCGCCAACGACCAGTCGCGCCGCGATTGAGGACAAGCTGCACCGCGCCGAGGGCCGCATGCATTGCGACCACGCTTTCTATGTGGGCGCCACACCCGCCAATATCGGTGCGCTGGCGGATCTGGAGCGCATGCCTGGCGTTTGCGGGGTCAAGGCCTTCCTGGGCTCGTCCACCGGCACGCTGCTGCTCAACAAGGAAGACGACATCCTGGCCATGTTGAAAGCGGGCAGGCGCCGCGTCGCGGTCCATTCCGAGGACGAAGATCGCATGATCGCCAGAAAGCATCTGGCGGAGCGCGGCAAACCCGAGACCCATCCGGTGTGGCGCGATGCCGAAGCCGCGCGCATGTCCACCGAGCGGGTGATGCGCCTGGCAAAGCAGGCCGGCCGCCGCCTGCATGTGCTGCACATCACCACGGGCGACGAGATTCCCCTGCTGGCGGCGGGCAAGGATTTCTGCACCGCCGAGACCACGCCCCAGCATCTGACCCTGTCGGCGCCGGAATGCTACGAGCGGTTGGGCGCCTACGCCCAGATGAACCCGCCGATCCGCGATGAAAGTCATCGTCAGGCGCTGTGGGCCGCGGTGCATGAAGGGGTGATCGACGTGATCGGCTCCGACCATGCGCCCCACACGCGCGAGGAAAAAGACCGCGTATATCCCGATACGCCGTCGGGCATGCCGGGCGTGCAGACGCTCGCCACCATCCTTCTCGACCATGTCAACAAGGGCAACCTGACGCTGGAGCGCTTCATCGACCTCACATCGGCCGGTCCGCAGCGCATCTTCGGCATCGCCGGCAAGGGCCGTATCGCCAAGGGTTATGACGCCGACTTCACCATCGTGGACATGGGGTTGTCGCGCACCATCGAGAACAAATGGATCGCCACCCGCTCGGGCTGGACGCCCTTTGACGGCATGACCACCAAGGGCTGGCCGGTCGCCACCATCCTGCGCGGCCGGATCGTGATGCGCGATTTCGCGGCTGTCGCGCCCGCGCAGGGAAAGCCGGTACGGTTCGTGGAAACGCTGGAACCGGCATGACCTACCTCTACCTCGTCCTTTCGGGGGTGGTGATGGGCCTGATTGCGGCGGTGCCGATCGGGCCGGTGAACCTGATCTGCATCCGGCGCACCTTCGCCTTCGGACCGCTAAACGGTTTCGTCTCGGGCCTGGGGGCGGCGATGGGCGACGGCATCTTTGCCGCCATCATGGGCTTCGGCCTGACCTGGATCGCCCAGCTGATCGAAGGTTACGCGACCATCATCGAGTTGATCGGCGGGGCACTGATGGTGTGGATGGGCTACAGGACTTTTGTCTCGCCGCCCGGCCCGCGCTGCCCGGATGACAGGCCCGACAAGGAGGGTTCCAACCTGGCCCGGGTAATGCTCTCGACCTTTGCGTTGACCATCACAAACCCGGTCACGCTGCTTTCCTTTGGCGTGATGTTCGCGGGTCTGGGCGGGCTGGCCGGAGGCGCCGGCAGCTACCACGATGCCGGTTTCGTGGTCGCCGGCGTGGTGGGCGGCTCGGCCGGCTGGTGGCTGGCACTGACAACCGTGATCGGCCTGTTCCATACCAAGATCGACGAAAGGGCCATGCGGATGATCAATCGGATCTGCGGCGTTCTGGTTGTGGGTTGCGGCCTGGCGGTCCTGATCCACCTGGCGATCAAATTCACCTGACTTTTCCGTCATCGGGCGTTCCATAACGGATTTCCGCCGGGAACTCCCTCGCTTTGGGCTTTTAGGCGAAGGCCCGCTCTTGCTATGATATTTCAGGGGTGTTCGGAGAGTGAGATGAAGCGCAGAGCGGCTGTGTTTGGGCTGGCCGGAATGGTCATTCCAGTATGTGTTTCCCGTGCGCTTGCGGCGGCGGCAGACGATGCGCTCAGCATCGCCAACAATCAGAAATTCCTGGCGGACTATGCCAAGGAGAAGGGCGTCATCGTGCGCCCCAGCGGGCTGATGTTCCGCATCATCCAGAACGGCTATGGCAAGCGCCCCCAGAGCACCGACTCGGTCAAGGTCTATTACACCGGCAAGCTGATCAATGGGGTCATCTTCGACGGCACCTCGCCAGGCCTTCCCGCCACCATGAAACTCAACCAGGTGATCCCAGGCTGGATCGAGGCGCTGCAACTGATGCGCGAAGGCGATCACTGGCAATTGGTGATCCCGCCCAATCTGGGCTATGGCGTGCGCGGTGCCGGCGACGGTATGATCCCGCCCAACCAGGACCTGATCTTCGACATCAAGCTGATCGAGACCTCGCCCGCACCCAAGCGCGGCGAAAAGGGCTATGTCCCCGATCCCGGCGACAAGGAAGATCAAGATCAATAGCCTGCGCGCCATTCTTGCCCGGCTGTGGAGCGCGCGCCGTCTGGGCGGCGGCCGCCTGCGTATCGCGGTGGCGCTCGTCATGGTGGTGGGCGCAAGCGCGCTGTTCTGGACCAGCCGCGACTACACCGTCACCGCGCCCGAATGGGACGGGCAGGTGCGCGGCATCGCCTACAATCCCAGCCATCTCTTCACCGCGCGCCAGGCTAGGCACATCCCGTCGGAACGGATAGACGCCGATCTTGCCCAGCTTTCCAAGATCACGGGCCATGTCCGCACCTATACGGTGGATGGCGGCATGGACAAGGTGCCTGAGATCGCCCGACGCTATGGCATGACGGTGTCGCTCGGCATCTGGATCGACGCCGACCAGGAACGCAGCGAGAGAGAATTCGAACTCGGCATCAAGACGGCCCTGGCCAACCGCAACGTCATCGACCGGGTGATCGTGGGCAATGAGACCCAGCTGCGCGGCGACGTCTCGCCCGACGAGCTCAATGCCTATATCCGCCGCGCCCGCGCCGCACTTCCCGCCCGCATCAAGATCACCACCGCCGAGCCCTGGGCGACCTGGATGCTCACGCCGGAAGTCGGCCAGTATGTCGATGTGATCTTCGTCCATCTGCTGCCCTATTGGGAGAATGTGGACATCCGCGGCGCGCTCAAGACCGAGACCGGATTCTACAACCACATCCAGGCGGAATTTCCCGACAAGCAGATCGTGGTGGGCGAGGCCGGCTGGCCGTCAGACGGGCGCACCCGTGGCGCCGCCGAGGCATCCGTCGCCAACGAAGCCCGCTTCATGCGCGCCTTTGTGCAATACGCCCAGGAAAAGGGCTGGGACTATTACCTGCTGGAGGCCTATGACCAGCCCACCAAGCGCTCGTCCGAGGAAGGGGCGGTGGGCGCTTATTGGGGCATGTTCGACGCCAGCGGCCGGCCGAAATTCGCCTTTACCGGCTTGATCCGGACCTTCCCGGAATGGCGCGCCTATGCGCTGGTGGCCGCGGCGCTCAGTCTGTTGCTCGGTCTTCTGGTGATGGGGCGCATGCCCAGAGTGCGCCAGACTGGCTATCTGATGATGGGCGGCATGGTGGTGCTGGTCTCGACCGGCCTTCTGGCGCTGATCGACGCCACCGCGCTGGAATATATCGATCCCACCGACATCATGGCGATGATCGCCATGTCGCCGCTGGTGGTGCTCGCCTGCGCCGTGATCCTGACCGAAGGCATTGAGATGGCGGCAAGCCTGTGGCGGGTGGAGCGGCGCGTTATCAGGGTTAGCATCCCGGAAAATGCGCCACGCGTTTCGATCCATCTGCCAACCTACAACGAGCCGCCACAGATGGTGATCGAGACGCTCACTGCGCTCGCCCGCCTCGATTACGACAATTACGAAGTCATTGTGCTGGACAACAACACACCCGATGCCGAAACCTGGCGGCCGGTGGAGAAACATTGCCAGGCCCTGGGTTCCAATTTCCGTTTTTTCCATTTCGACGGCGTGAAGGGCTACAAGGGCGGGGCGCTGAACCGCGCGCTGGCGCTGACCGATCCGAAGGCGGCCTATGTCGCGGTGATCGACAGCGACTATCAGGTCCAGCCCTTCTGGCTCCGGCGCGTCATTCCCTATTTCGCATCGCCGGGCATCGCATTGGTGCAGGGGCCGCAGGATTATCGCGACGCCCATCAGAGCCGCTTCAAGGCCATGGCCTATGAGGAATATCGCGGCTTCTTCCATATCGGCATGGTGGAGAGGAACGAGCACAACGCCATCATCCAGCATGGCACGATGACCATCGTGCGCAAGGACGCGCTGGAAGAGGTCGATGGCTGGAGCGACTGGTGCATCACCGAGGACACCGAACTGGGACTCAAACTGTTCGAGGCCGGCTATGAGGCCGCGTATGTGCCACAAAGCATGGGCTCCGGTCTGATGCCCGACACGCTTGAGGCCTTCATGACCCAGCGCTATCGCTGGGTCTATGGCGCCATGCAGATGTTCAAGCACCACGCCCGCGCCATTTTCATCGGCGGTTCCGCGCTTTCCTGGCCGCAGCGCTACCAGTTTCTCTCCGGCTGGCTGCCCTGGATCTCCGACGGGCTGGGCATGGTGGTTACCCTGATGGCGATCGTCTGGACCATCCTGATGTGGGTGGCGCCCAGCTATATCGACGTGCCCATGCCCGCGCTCACTGCCGCGGCCATGGCGCTGTTCGCCACCAAACTGTTCAAGACCATGCTGCTTTATCCGCCCAAGGTGGGCTCTGGCTTGCGCGGCGCCTTTGTCGCCTCGGTGGCGGGTTTGGCGCTGACCCATACGGTGGGCAAGGCGGTCTGGGCGGGCCTCATGACCTCCGGCAAGCCGTTCCTGCGCACCCCCAAATGCGCCGACCCGGCGAGCTTCGCGCAGGTGCTGCGGGTGGTGTGGCAGGAGGCGGCGCTTCTGACCCTGCTGCTGCTGGCCATGATCTCCATGGGCTTTGACCGCGGCTTCCAGGACCCGGCGGTGAGCCTGTGGATGGTCATGCTGGGGGTGCAGAGCCTGCCATATCTGGCCACCATGGTGACGGCGCGCATCTCCGCCCGCTCCAACCGCACCACCGGGATGTTGCAGCCGGAAGGCGTCAAGCTGCAGGTGGCGGCTTAAAAAGCCCCCGAACCGGCATTATATTGGGAATCCGTTCCCGGAGGTCTCGCCGTGATGACGTTCCTGCTCGCCATCTTCGTGCTCTACTGGCTGCCGACTATCATCGCCATCGCGCGTCACACCCATTCGGCGCTGGGGGTTGCGACATTGAACCTTTTCTTCGGCTGGACAGGCATCGGCTGGTTCCTGG
Source organism: Rhizomicrobium sp. (assembly GCA_036488555.1). Classification (GTDB taxonomy): domain Bacteria; phylum Pseudomonadota; class Alphaproteobacteria; order Micropepsales; family Micropepsaceae; genus Rhizomicrobium. The sequence goes on along the minus strand of DASXHL010000005.1, from coordinate 68,687 downwards.
CCCTGATGTGGGCGCTGGCCGCCAGCCCGGCGCAGCAGGTCATCGTGATCGAGAACGGCCGGGTGGTGCGCTAGGCACAGCCTCCGGATACTCAGCCATCAGCCGGGCCAGTACGCCATTGGTCCAGCCGAATCCGATCTGCAGGGCATATTCCCCGCCGCCAGCCCGGTTGCCGGACTCGATATCATATTTTTCCCGCAAGACGCCGTTTGCGGCATAGCCACGGACATTCGCGGCAATCCAGCGCCGTGCAATCACCGCAGCCAATTCTTTATTGCCATAACGCTTCAGTCCTTCCACCGCCAGATATTGCAGCGGCGCCCAGCCATTGGGCCGGTCCCATTGCTGGCCCGTCGCCTGCAAGCTCGTCGCCAGCCCGCCCGGTTCAAGGAAACTGTGGCGCAGAGTATCCGCGATCGCGTCCGCCTGTTGCGGCGTGGCGATGCCGAAATAAAGCGGATAGACGGTTGCAGCCGAAAGTTCCGGGCTCTGGCGTTCTGCCTGCCAGAGATAATCGGCATAGACATGGTCTTTTCCGTCCCACATCAGGCGTCGTATGGCGCCGGCGCGCACCGTGGCCCTGGCTGCATAGAGTTTTGCCCTCGCGCTATCGCCTGAGAGGCCATAGGCCCGGGACAGCACCAGCTCCAGATGCTGCATCAGGCAATTCAGATCGACCGGCGCGATGTCGGTGACATGAATGGTGGAGAGCCTTCCACCGTCATCCAGCCAGCGGGAACTATAGTCCCAGCCCGACTCCGCACCCGCCCGCAATTCGCGATAGACAATGGCGGCCGGACGTTTCGATTCTTTCGCCGTCTCCAGATCCTCGCGCCAGGATTCATCGCGCGGGCCATTGCCGTCGTCCCAATAGCGATTGAGCAGGGTTCCGTTCTTGATCCGCACCGTGTGGTGGTGTGCCTGGCCTGGCGCGAGCGCCGCAGCGCCTTGCATCCAATAATCATACTCGGCCTGCAATTCTGGCAGATATTGACGGTAGAGCGCGTCGCCGTCATGGCCCGCCACCAGCTCGACCATGGCGGCAAAGAAGGGCGGCTGCGAGCGAGAGAGATAATAACTGCGGTTGCCATTGGGCATGTGGCCATAGCGGCGTATCAGTTCGGCGATGTTGGCCAGCATGTCGCGGGCGAGCGCATACTGACCGTCCTGCATCAGGCCCTGCATGGTGAAATAGCTGTCCCAGTAATAGATCTCGCTGAAGCGTCCGCCGGGCACGATGTAGGGATGGGGCAGAGGCAGGAGAGAGGAATTGGGCTCGTTCTCGTCGGAGGCGCGGCGCAATGTGCCCCAGGTCTCACGGATATAGGCGCGCACATCCTGACCGCGCTGGCGTATGGGTGGCGGCTCCTTGCGTGTTGGCAAGGTGAAATGGACCATCACAAACGAGCGTAGCGAAAATCCCGGTTGGTCCTTCTGTCGCCTGTAATCCGCCTGGATCTGCAACTGGCTCGCGCGGAACCGCATCGGCAAAGGTTTTCTGGTCGGCGAACAGCCCCGCCATTTCCACCGCACCGTAAAGCGCACCCCAAGCCTCGGAGGGCGGCTTTGGCATCTCAGCGCTTGAGGCGGGGCCCGGCAACAACAAGCCTACAAGCGCAAAGGAGGCGATGCCGTGCTTTTTCAAAGCCGCAAGACCGGTGGAACCGTTTTTCCGGGATTGAGAATATTCCCGGGATCGAACGCCGCTTTCAGAGCGCGCATAGCGTCCAGCTCTTCGTGAGACTTGTAGCGCGGCAGGCTCGCCACCTTCATCGCCCCGATGCCATGCTCGGCGCTGATCGAACCGCCGAATTCCTTCACGATGTCGTGCACCACCTGTTGCACCTCGTCCCATTGGGCGAGAAAAACAGGATCGTCACCAGCAGCCGGCGAATTGAAATTGAAATGCAGGTTGCCGTCGCCCAGATGGCCGAAGCTGACGGCGCGCGCGCCCGGCAATATCGCCAGCACCGCCGGCGTAGCCCTGGCAAGAAAATCGGGGATCGCGGCGACGGGAACCGAGATGTCGTGCTTGATCGAGGCGCCCTCGCGCTTCTGGCTTTCGGAAATGCTTTCGCGCAGCTTCCACAGGCTTGCTGCCTGGGCGTGACTGGATGCCACCACGGCGTCGGCCACCACATCATCGTCGATCGCAGCCGCCATGCCGTCTTCAAAGCTCGCGACCAGGTTGGCGTGTTTGCCGCCCGTGGCTTCCATCAGCACATACCAGGGCGAGGGCGCCGTCAGCGGATCGCGGGTGCCGTCGATATGGCGGGTGACGAATTCCAACGCAACGCGCGGGATCAGCTCAAAGGCCGACAGCATGCCCGAGGTGGCGTGTTGCATTTCGCCCAACAGCTTCAGCGCAGCGGCGGGCGAGGGCACCGCGGCAAAGGCGGTGACCGCGATTTCTGGCTTGGGAAACAGCCTCACACTGGCCGCTGTGACCACCCCCAGCGTGCCTTCGCTGCCGATGAAGGCCTGCTTGAGGTCATACCCCGAATTGTCCTTGAGCAGGGGGCGCAGCATGGGAAGCACGGCGCCGCCCGGCAGCACCACCTCCAGCCCCAGCACCAGCGCCCGCGTCATGCCATAGCGCAGCACATGGGTGCCCCCGGCGTTGGTGGAGACATTCCCGCCGATGGTGCAGCTTCCTTCCGAGGCCAGGCTGAGCGGAAACAGCAGCCCCTTGTCATCGGCGGTGCGCTGCACCTCGGCGAGGGTCACGCCGGCTTCGACCGTGAGCGTCATGCCGCTCTCATCCAGATGGCGGATGCGGCTCAGCCTTTTGGTGGAAAGCAGCACTTCACCATGCAGCGGGATCTGCCCACCCACCAGTCCGGTATTGCCGCCCTGGGTGACAAGCTTGGTATCGGTCTCCTGACAGATGCGCAGCACGGCAGAGACTTCGGCCGTCGTGGCAGGCTTCAGCAACAGCGGAGTATGGCCCTTATACTTGCTGCGCCATTCTTCCAGATGGGGGTGAATCTCGGCCGGATCCTCGGAAAAGCCTTGAACACCGACCGCGTCCTTCAGCCGGTCGCCAACCGACTTTGGAGAGCTCATCTGGGCGCGGCCGCGCGGCGCAGCCGGTCGTTGATCGCCTCGCCGATGCCTGTGTCGGGAATGGGGGAAACCGCGATATTGGTGGCAACCTTGTCCAGCTCCCGCAGCATGGCAAAGAGATTGGCAGCGGCTTCGCGCAAATCGCCCCTGGACGACAGGTTGAGCTTTGCGCCCTCGACATCGCCGAAACCCAGCAGTACTTCGCCGGATTCGATCTCGCCCGCATTCAGCCTGAGCCCCGCGCGCGGTGCGTAATGGCTGGCGAGCTGTCCCGGCGACTGGATCAGGTTGCCGGGCGGACCCAGCGGGCCCACCAGGTCCTGAATCTCCTCGCGCGGCACCGCGCCCGGACGCAGCAACAGCGGCCGGTCGCCATCAAAGCCGATGACAGTGGATTCGATGCCGAGCATTGCGCTGCCGGCATCCAGGATCAGATCGACTTTTCCGCCCAGGCTGTCGGCGACATGTTGGGCCGTGGTGGCGGTGACCTGACCCGACAGATTGGCGGACGGCCCGGCGACGGGACGGCCGGCTTCCTTCAGCAGCGCGATCGCCGCGGGATGAGACGGCGCGCGCAAGGCGACGCTGTCCAGCCCCGCGCTGACCAGGAGCGACAAAGGCGAGTTCTTGCGCCGGGGCAGAACCAGGGTCAGGGGGCCCGGCCAGAACTTTTCCGCCAGCGCCTGGGCGCGGGGCGAAAGTTCCACATGGCGGCGAGCCTCCTCAATATCGGCCACATGCACGATCAGCGGATTGAACAGAGGCCGGCCCTTGGCGGCGAAGATAGCGGCCACCGCCTGGCCGTTGGTGGCATCGGCGCCCAGGCCATAGACGGTCTCGGTCGGGAAGGCGACAAGGCCTCCGTCCCGCAGCAGGCGGGCGGCTTCCGTAATGCCTTTGGCGTCAGCGGGCAGTATCTTGGTCTGAACGTCGATCATGGGCGGCCAATCTAGCGGTTGGCGATTTTATGTCGAGGGCAGGGTTTCATGCCATATTGGTGTAAGAGGGACTGACATGTCCCTGGGCGGCAAGACACTTTTCATCACCGGCGCCAGCCGGGGCATCGGGCTTGCGATTGCCCTTCGGGCGGCAGGGGATGGCGCCAACATCGCCATTGCCGCCAAAACCGCCACCCCAGATCCGCGCTTGCCCGGCACCATCCACACCGCGGCCGAGGAGGTCGAACGCGCTGGCGGCAAGGCGCTGCCCATCCCTTGCGACATCCGCTTCGAGGATCAGGTCACGGCCGCAGTCGAAGCCTGTGTGGCCCGTTTCGGCGGCCTCGACATCTGCGTCAACAATGCCAGCGCCATCGCGCTTTCCGGCACCGAAGAGACCCGGATGAAGCGCTTCGATCTGATGCAGCAGATCAATGCGCGGGGGACTTTCCTTGTGTCCAGGACCTGCATCCCGCATCTGAAGCGCAGCCCCAATCCGCATGTGCTGATGCTGTCGCCGCCCCTGCGGTTCGACCCGCGGTGGTTTGCGCCCCATCCCGCCTACACCATGGCCAAAATCGGCATGAGCCTGTGCGTGCTGGGGATGGCCGAGGAATTCAAGGGCCAGATCGCCGTCAACGCGCTTTGGCCGCGCACGGCCATCGCCACCTCTGCCATGCGCAATATCCTGACCGGCGAGACGGGGATGGCCCATTGCCGCAAGCCCGAGATCGTGGCCGACGCAGCCTGGCAAGTTTTCAACAGGCCCTCCAGCTTCAGCGGCAATTTCCTGATCGACGACACCTTCCTGGCCGAAAATGGGGTCGCGGATTTCGATCAGTACCGCGTTGATCCCGCCTGCGATCTGCTGCCGGACTTCTTCGTGCCCGATGACATGCCGCCGCCGCCTGGTGTCGTGGTTTCGAAGTTCGCCACATCTCTGATATCAGGTTCGAAGCGAACTTCGATACCAGAACGACACCAGGATCAATAGATTGCTAGTGTCCTTCGATTCCGAAATTCGCTTGGTGCTTGATATGGATATCATGCGAATTTCGGAATCGGGACACTAGCGTCAGCCTCAAGGCTACAATCTAATTCGGCTTCTTGCTCTGACTGTCCTGTATGTGTTGTTCCGGCGGCGTCCAGGGCGCGACTGCAGGCGCAGCCATCGGGATTGGCGGCCCAAAGCCGGCCTCATTCAAGGTCCGGCGCACCAGAAGTTTGAGATCGGACTGCACCGGCATGAAATCGATGTTGGAAACCCAGACATGCACATTCAGAAGCACCTGCGGGCCGTTGAGCGCCTCGATCCAGACCTGGGGCGGCGGCTGCTTCAGCACGCGGTCATCGCGTGTCATGGCATCCACGATCGCGGCTTGGGCTGCACCGATATCGGCGTCGCGGTCGATATCGACCTGGAAATTGGTGCGCCGTAACGGTTCGCGGGTGTAATTGGTAATGGTGCCGGAGAAGATTGCCGAATTGGGCATTGCCACGAACAGCCCGTCATAGGTGATGATCTCGGTGTGAAACAGGCCGATCTCCTGCACCGTGCCGCTGACGGCGCCGGAGGTTATCTTTTCGCCCACCCGATAAGGACGCAGCAAAAGCAGCATCACGCCCGAAGCAACATTCGCCAGCGTACCCTGCAGCGCCAGGCCGATGGCCAGGCCCGTGGCGCCCAGAAGGGCTATCAGCGAGGTGGTCTGCACCCCGAACTGGCCCAGGACCGCCACCAGCGTGATCGCGATCACGCCATAACGGGCGAAGTTGATCATCAAAGGTTTCAGCGTCTCATCGACATGATGGCTGTGCTGGAACAGCGCGCGCAGCCAGCGCGCCACCCAGCGTGACATCACCCAGCCCGCCACCAGGATCACCACCGCGATCAGGATGTTCACGCCGCCATGAACGAACATTTCGGTCAGGGTGGGTACGGCCCTCTGCACATCGGCGGGCAGGGCCTCCACCGAGGGAAGCGTCTTGGGAAGCCCCAAGGGAACGGGAAGTGCCATCATTTACCTTCGAACCGGTTTCGCGGGGTCTGCTTTTTCCGGAGAACGCTTGACCCTGGCAATGGTTTTGGAACCTATGGTTCCATGCGCGGTCTGACCTATTGGGCGATTTTGGCGGCAATATGGTTGCCGGCGCCCGCGATGGCCGCGCGGTTCATTCCCGACTGCGCCGGCAGTGTGGAGATCGCCCAAGCCCATGTGGTGCGGGTGCAAAAAAATGGCGCGCTGATTCTGGAAGACGGCCGCACGGTGATGCTGGAAGGCATCCGCATCCCCGGCGCAGATGGTGTGCCGCAACAGCTTTCCGACCTTGCATTGTCGACGCTGCGCGGGATGGCACTGGCGGGACCGGTGGCGTTTACCTCCGTCCTGCCCAAGGAAGACCGTTACGGCCGGATACGGGCGCAGGCCTTTGGCGAACAGTGGTTTCAGTCGGCCTTGCTCGAGCGCGGCCTGGCGCGGGTCCAGATCGCACCCGACCGTAATGAATGCGCGCCCGATCTGTATGAAGCGGAGCAGCGCGGTCAGGCTCAGCGCGCGGGGCTGTGGGCGCTTCCCCGCATGGCGCCGCGCGCGCCTGATGAGATGCGGCGCACCGCTGGCAGTTTTCAGATCGTGCAGGGCCAGGTCACCCATATGGGCCATAGCGAGGGACGCGTATTGATCGATTTCAGCGGCGACGGCCGGCAGATATTCTCCGCCGTGATCGAACCGGAAGACCGCCGTGCCTTCCGCGGCTTCGACCTTGACGGGCTGGAAGCCCATCACATCCGCATCCGCGGCATGGTGCAGGACTGGCATGGTCGGCCCCAGATCGCGCTATCCAATCCCTTTCAGATTGAAGTCTTGAATTGACCCAGAAAAAAAGCCCGGCATCGCTGCCGGGCTCTTCCTTGCGATAGAGGATCGCAGTTTCTGTAGTTTTCTTTGGTCGCTCCGGCTCGCGCCTGCGCTCCTAGGCCGCTTTCTTGGTCAGCATGCCTTCGACGCGCTTGACCGCAGCCGCTTCATCGGTGCGTTCAACGGCGGCGACTTCACGCGCCATGCGGGCCAGCGCCTTTTCATAGAGCTGGCGCTCGGAATAGGACTGCTCCGGCTGGCCGCCGGCGCGGTGCAGGTCGCGCACCACCTCGGCAATGGAAACCAGATCGCCCGAGTCGATCTTGGCTTCGTATTCCTGGGCGCGGCGCGACCACATGGTGCGCTTGATGCGGGCGCGGCCCTTTAGCGTGTTGAGCGCGCCGGCCACCACTTCGGGGGACGACAGCTTGCGCATGCCCACGGTCTTGGCCTTGTTGATCGGAACGCGCAGGGTCATCTTGTCCTTTTCGAACTCGATGATAAAGAGTTCCAGCCTAACGCCGGCGACTTCCTTTTCCTCGATGCCGGCAACCTTGCCGACGCCATGGGTGGGATAGACGACGTGATCGTTGGTCTTGAATTCGTGCTTCTTGTTGGAATTGGCCGGCACCTTTTTGACGATGGCGGCAACAGCAGGCTTGGCGGCGGGCGTCTTTGTGGCGGTCATTTTTCTTTTTCCTGTGGGACAAAACATCCGGTGGTCTACCGGTGGGGCGCCGGCAGGCACGCATTCGTCACGGGTTTGAACGGCCACGAAAGTATCACAGATTCAGCGAAAATGAAAGAAAATCCCGAGCCATCCTATTGATTTGGCATCGTTAATTTAATCTTCCCGGAAACCGGTTCAGATTCAACCCTTTGTGACGGTCGCTCTGTATGCAGACCTGTTCCGCCAAATATGGCGGGCTGTCAGGAACCTGAGCCAGGGGTGGGGGAGAAAAACTTCTCGAATTTGTCGGGAACTCCCTGCATTTCCTTGGCGTCAGCTGGCGGAGTGCCTTTCTGGCTGATATTGGGCCAGGACTTTGCATATTCGGCGTTCACCGACAGCCACTTTTCCAGACCGGATTCGGTGTCGGCCTTGATGGCCTCTGGTGGGCATTCCGGCTCGCAAACCCCGCAATCGATGCACTCGTCAGGGTTGATGACCAGCATGTTCTCGCCTTCATAGAAGCAGTCGACCGGGCAGACCTCGACGCAATCCATGAACTTGCACTTGATGCAGGCTTCGGTGACGACATAGGTCATAAGCAAACGACTCCGGCGGCGAAAAACGGGGCTGTCCTTACGGCGAGGCATCCGGCAAGGCAAGGGGAATGAGGCCGCAGCAGTTGAGAACTCCTCGCAATTAATCCAATACCTCGTAAAGGTTCCGTGCCTCGCTTGCGGGGCCGCGCCGCTCGGCCAGCGCGAGCACCCGGACTGCCATGATTTCGGCTCCGCGGCCCAGTGTGACTATATCGCCCGGCTTGATCGCATGGCCAGGCTTATCGATCCGAACCCCGTTGAGCCGGACCTTGCCGGCACTGGCCGCGGCCTGCGCCAATAGCCGCGTACGGTAGAAACGTGCGTGGAACAGCCATTTGTCCAAGCGAGCGCCGCTCATCGTGAGCGCAGCACAGCCAGGCCGGCGAAGGGCGAGTTGGGATTGGTCGGCGGTTCGGGCTTTTTCGGCCTGTCGCGCCGCGGTTCGCGCTTTTCCTTCTGCCGCCGCCAGACCGGCTTGGCATCGGCGACCTCGACGGCGCGCCACCCCAGGGCAGTGAGGACCGCACGCGCGTCATCCCTGCCGCTGCCCAGCAGCGACACCAGCTTGGTCAGCAAAGTCTCCGCATCGGTGCCGGTGGCCAGCGCCTGTTCCAGTTCATCTTCCAGGCGCTCCAGCATGTCGAAGCGGATGGCGCGATGGGCGAAAACGGCAAAGCCGGCGGCATGCAGTGAAGCGGTGTCGGTGCCCCCACTTCCATTCAAAGAGTCGACCGCAAAGGATGTGAGACCCGGCGCGGGCGGGGCAGGCGGCGCCTCTTTCTTCTGCCAGACACCCCACAACAGGGTAAGCAGCGCCGCCGCATCCGGTCGCAACAGTTTGGGCAGATAGACGGTGCGCCGGCCGAACCACACCCCGAAGGGACGCAAGCTGCGTATCTGCGGGCCGAGCCTTTCCGGCAATGCATGCTGGAGCGCGGCCCGATCGAGCGCGCCGAAGTTTTCCGCCAGCTGATGCGCGATGCCACGCGCCTCGCCGGGCAGCGCGCCTTGCGTTCCCGTCTTTGCCTCGGCGGCATCACGCAGCGCGAGCAGCGGTCCCAGCCTGGCGCAAACGCGCGCGGTGATCCAGGCTTGCAGCCGTGCCTGCAAGGCTTCGGTCTTCACATGCGGATCGGCCAGCATCTGGACGGTGGGCGACAAGGGGGCGGGACCTGCGACCAGCTTCGCCACAATGGCGCCGTCCCACCACAGCTTGCCATGTTCGCTGAGCGTGATGGCAGCGTCATCGGCACTGGCAAGCGCCTGCTCGCGCGCTGTGATCTCGCCTTCCAATCCTTTCAGCGCCGCCGCGCGCAAGGTTCGGCCATGTACACCATGCGCGCGCGGATCGGGCACGAAGCGGAAACCTTCCAGCTTGCCGATGGCCTCGCCGCCGATGGAGACGCCGCCGGCCTCGTCCAAGGACAATGAGACAAATTCATCGTCGCGCAGATGCTTCATCAGAACCGAGGTGCGGCGATCGATGAAGCGCTGGGTGAGCCGCTCATGCAGCGCGTCCGACAACCGGTCTTCCACCGCACGGGTCACGCCCTGCCAATGGCCGCCATCGCGCGTCCAGCCCTGGCGATGGGCGGCATAGGTGTAGGTACGGATCTGCGCCAGCCGCCCTGAAAGCGTGGCGACGTCGCCTTCGCTGACATCTGCGCGGGCGATCTGACGGGCCAGCCAGTCGTCGGGGATCACGCCCTCCTGGCTGAGGAACAGGAAGATGTTCTTGACCAGCTTCACATGCTCGTCCGTGGAAAGCTTGCGGAAGTCGGGCAGCTGGCACACGTCCCACAGCCGCATCACCGTGTCGCGTGACGACGCCAGCGGGATGATCATGTCATCCTCCGACAGGATCTTCAGCGCCACAGCATCGCTGGCGGGACGCGCCCGGGTCAGGCCGCGTTCCGGCGGCGGCGCATCCAGGCTGTCGTTGAGCGACCCAAGGCTGCGGAAGTCGAGATCGGCATTGCGCCATTGCAGCACCCGGACCGGATCATAGCGATGCGTCTCGACCCGCTGGACCAGTTCGTCCTCGAACGGCTCGCAGTCCGAGGTCACGCCAAAGGTGCCGTCATTCATGTAGCGGCCGGCGCGGCCGGCGATCTGGCCGATCTCATCGGCGCGGAGCGCGCGCATGCGTGCGCCATCGAACTTGTCGCGCGCGGCGAAGGCGACATGGTCCACATCCATGTTGAGGCCCATGCCGATGGCATCGGTCGCCACCAGGAAATCCACATCGCCCGACTGATAGAGTGCAACCTGGGCATTGCGGGTGCGGGGCGACAACGCGCCCAGCACCACCGCCGCGCCGCCGCGCTGGCGGCGGATCACCTCGGCGATGCCATAGACGTCATCGGCGGAGAAGCCGACCACGGCGGAACGGCGGGGCAGGCGTGTCAGCTTCCTGGCGCCGGTATAGGCGAGATCGGAAAAACGCGCCCGGGTGATGAACCAGGCCTTGGGAACGAAGCGCTGGATGATGCCGCGCATGGTGTCGCTGCCGAGCAGCATGGTTTCTTCTTCGCCCCGTGCGTTCAACAGCCGGTCGGTGAAGACATGGCCGCGCTCGGGATCGGCGCAAAGCTGTATCTCGTCGATCACCAGGCAGGCGACGGGAATGTCCAGCGGCATCGCTTCCACGGTGCAGACATAGAAGCGCGGATTTTTGGGGACGATCTTTTCCTCGCCCGTGATCAGGGCGACTTCGTTTTCGCCCCTGAGCTTGACGATGCGGTCATAGACCTCGCGCGCCAGCAGCCGGAGCGGCAGGCCGATCATGCCCGACTTGTGGGCCAGCATGCGTTCGATGGCGAAGAAGGTCTTGCCGGTATTGGTCGGGCCCAGCACCGCCGTCACCTTGGGGGTGGGATCAGGGGTTATCGGGCGCATGTGCATGACCTGAAAATCGTGCGTGGGCGCGGCTTGTGCAACCTGGGATTCCAGGAATTGCGCGGTCTCGCTGTGGATGCAGTCTTAAGAATGGATACGAAACTGGAACATAGAGCGTCCGAATCACTAACCAATTCAATATCTGCCTTTGTTCTCATACATTTAGCCGGATGGGGCGAGGGGGTAAACCACCATATGTAGTGGCCGATTCGAGACATCGGGTTTTGTCTGGTCCAAAGGGCACTATTCCGTACCCGGAGTAACCAGCGGCCAGATTGCGGCGCTTTTGTTACGATCCCGCGGCAATGCGGCGAAAGTTCCGCCGCGCTAGCGCACGCCCTTCGGACTTTCACCATCCACCTTCAAGGAATTGGCGATCATCGCCAGAACCCCATATTTGGTATCGGCCCAGACGCGCACCGGAACCGTATAATTATGCCCGCCCACCTGGCTGGGAAAGGTCGCGAACCAGGCATGGATCAGCGGAAAGCTTTCATTGGCTTTCAGCACGCGGGGACGAAAACCGGCAAGCTGGTGATAGCGCACTTCGCACTCCACGCCTTTGCCGGCATAGAGGCCATTGTCCATCTTGATATCGACGTCGCGGATCCTGCTCACCTCGATATCGTAGCGGCGCCGCCCATCGAACACCGGGGCCGTGACGCTGCAGGGACTGCCACCCACGGTCCCCACGCCGCTGAAGATGAATGTCACGGCGGAAAGCGGATCCAGGGTGTTTTTGGTGTCGTCCGTCTTCACCTCAAAACCGGTGGTGGAATAGGCGGGATCGGCGAACAGGTGCGGCGGGTTTGTGCCGTCGAATGTCAGCGAGACCTGCTGTTTCTTGCCCGAATGGCCGGTGTCGAAGCTGTCGTAAAGCGCGGGAACAAAGTTCTTGGCCCCCACCTTGCCCGAAGCCGTCGCCTGAATCTCCGACTGCCAGAAGGCATTGACCACGCCGGAGGTCTGCATGGTGGAGACGGCGTGATAGTCAGGCCCTCGCAGGGTGGCATCCAGGTCCATATGGCCCATGGGGATGCCGCCGGCATAAAGCGTCATGGCGATTTCCAGCCGGGACGAGGGAAGACCGGGCTCTTCCCCGCCGGCCCCACCGGCCGCCCAGGCCGGGGCAAACCCCGGAAGAAGGAAGGAAAAAGCGAGAAGAACGGATTTCGGGGTCACGGCAGCCATGGCGGCGCATATATTGGCATTTTCGGCGTCTCGCCAAGTTGCCCTTTGTTTATGGGAAAGGGCGGTTCCGCCTTGACCCAAGCCCCTGATTTGCTTATGAACCCCGCTCTTTTGCGGGGCAAACCCGCGAAAAACCTAGCGAATCGTGAGAACTGCCCATGTCCCGCCGCTGCGAATTGACCGGTAAAGGCCTTCTGGTTGGCAACAATGTCAGCCATGCCAACAACAAGACCAAGAAGATCTATCGCCCCAACCTGCAGGTGATCGCGCTGGCAAGCGAGCTTCTGGGCAACAGCTACAAGCTCAAGATCTCCATGAACGCGCTGCGCTCGGTGGATCGCAATGGCGGGCTCGACCCCTTCATCCTGAAGTGCAAGGACAGCACACTCTCGCCCAAGGCCCTGCGCCTGAAGCGCGCCATTGCCAAGAAGGCCGCCGAAAAGGCGGCCTGACCAGCCCAAAAGCGGCGGCCGAAAAGGCCGCCTGATAATCAAATAAGCTGGCCGCGAGCGAACCGCCGTGGCTCAGGCGGCCTTGCGGCGGCGGCCGGGCGGGGCTGCGTCTTCCGCGAACAAGGTGATCAGCTGCTCGGTCATGGCGCCGCCCAACTGCTCGGCGTCCACGATGGTCACCGCCTTCTTGTAGTAGCGCGTCACGTCATGGCCGATTCCGATGGCGGTCAGTTCGACGCTGGAGCGGGTCTCGATCTCCTCGATCACGCGCCGCAGGTGCAGCTCCAGATAATTGCCGGCATTCACCGACAGGGTCGAATCGTCCACCGGCGCACCGTCGGAGATCACCATCAGGATCTTGCGCTGCTCGGGCCGGGCGATCAGGCGGTTGTGCGCCCAGGTCAGTGCCTCGCCGTCGATATTCTCCTTGAGCAGACCCTCGCGCATCATCAGGCCCAGGTTGCGCTTGGCGCGGCGCCAGGGCTCGTCCGCCGCCTTGTAGACGATATGGCGCAAATCGTTGAGCCGGCCAGGCTGGGGCGGCTTGCCAGCGGCGAGCCATTTTTCCCGGGACTGGCCGCCCTTCCAGGCGCGGGTGGTGAAACCCAGGATTTCCGTCTTTACGCCCACGCGCTCGAGCGTGCGGCCCAGTATGTCGGCACACATCGCCGCCACCATGATCGGGCGCCCGCGCATGGAGCCGGAATTGTCGAGCAGCAGCGTCACGCAGGTGTCTCGGAAGCTGGTGTCCTTTTCCCGCTTGAAGGAGAGCGGATACATCGGGTCGATGATGATGCGGGGCAGGCGCGACACGTCGAGCATGCCTTCCTCAAGGTCATATTCCCAATGCCGGTTCTGCTGCGCCATCAACAGGCGCTGCAGCTTGTTGGCCAGGCGCGATACCACGCCCTGCATCGAGGAGAGCTGCTGATCCAGGAACGACCGCAGCCGTGCCAGTTCCTCGGCCTCGCAGAGGTCGACCGCCGCGATTTCCTCATCGAACTCGGTGGTGAAGACCTTGTAGCCCCATTCGTCCTGATGGGCGAAGGGCGCCTCATGGCGGTTGGGTTTGGCGCCATCTTCCGGCTCGACCGTGTCGCTCAGCTCGTCGGACGGTTCGGAGACGGAATCGCTTTCCACCTCTTCGCCATCCTCGGCATCGGCGGCGGATTCGGTGGCGGCACTTTCGCCGTCCTGCTGGGCGTCCTGGTCCTCGCCCTCGTCATTTTCGCCTTCGGGATTCTCGCCTTCGGCATTTTCATCCGAGGACTGGTCCTGGTCGGTTTGGTCGCCCAGCGCCAGATGGTTCAACAGCGTGCGGGTCAGGCGCGCGAATGCCTTCTGGTCGCGCAGGGCATCCACCAGCCTGTCCAGATCGGTCCCCGCCTTGGCCTCGATGGTGGGCCGCCACAGATCCACGGCGCCCGCGAGCGAAGCCGGCGGCCTCTCGCCGGTCAGCTTCTCGCGCACCATCAATCCCAGCACATCGGCCAAGGGCACATCGTCCCTGACCCGCGCCTTGCCCAACCCTCGGCCAAGCAGCCGCTGTTCCAGGCCCGCGGTCAGGTTGGCCGCGACGCCTTTCATCGCCAGCGCGCCGATCGCTTCCACCCGCGCCTGTTCGGCGGCTTCGAAGGCGGCGGCGCCTTCCGGCGAAGCGGGCCGAAATTGCGTGTTGACCTTCTCGTCGTGATAGGCCTTGCGCAGCGCATAGGCGTCGCCGGTGCCACGCACCAGCGCAATGTCCTGTGCCGAAAGATTGCGGTGAGGCGAGGGCAGGCGCGCCTTCAGGCCCTTGAGCGAGGGTGGCTCGCTGGAGAAATTGACTTCCAGCTCCGGCTCGGCCGCCAGCGAACGAACCGCGACGCTCACGGCCCGTTTAAAAGGTTCTGAAGGACTTTCAGGCTTGGTCACTTCGTTTACCTGTCATGGCCCCTCTTGAGGCGGCCATTGGTGCTAAGCCACCAAAACTTTCGCTGCGCTTTCCGGCAATTCTTCGCCAAAGCAACGCTGATAGAATTCCGCCACACTGGCGCGTTCCAGCTCGTCGCACTTGTTGAGGAAGGTGAGGCGGAAAGCAAAACCCACATCGCCGAAGATCTCGGCATTCTGTGCCCAGGTGATCACGGTGCGCGGGCTCATCACGGTGGAAAGATCACCCGCGACAAAGGCGTTGCGGGTCATGTCGGCCAGCCGCACCATGGCGGAGATGGTCTTCTTGCCATCGGCATTGTTGTAATGCGGCGCCTTGGCCAGAACGATCTCTTCCTCCGCATCATGCGTGAGGTAGTTGAGCGTGGTGACAATGCTCCAGCGGTCCATCTGGCCCTGATTGATCTGCTGGGTACCATGATAGAGGCCGGTCGTGTCGCCCAGACCGATGGTGTTGGTGGTGGAGAACAGCCGGAAAGCCGGATGGGGATGGATCACCTTGTTCTGGTCGAGCAGGGTGAGACGGCCCGACACTTCCAGCACGCGCTGGATCACGAACATCACGTCGGGGCGGCCGGCATCATATTCGTCGAACACCAGCGCGACGGGACGCTGCAGCGCCCAGGGCAGCAGGCCTTCGCGGAATTCGGTCACCTGCTTGCCGTCGCGCAACACGATCGCATCCTTGCCGATCAGGTCGATGCGGCTGATGTGCGAGTCCAGATTGATGCGGATACAGGGCCAGTTCAGCCGGGCCGCGATCTGTTCGATATGGGTGGACTTGCCGGTGCCGTGATAGCCCTGGACCATGACGCGACGGTTGTGGGCAAAGCCCGCCAGAAGCGCCAGCGTGGTGTCACGATCAAAGCGATAGGCGGGATCGACCTCTGGTACATGCTCGTTCGCCGCCTTGAAGGCGGGAACCTTCATCTTCGTCTTGATGCCGAATACGGAGGCCGCATCCACCGTTGTGTCGGGAACGGCCGAGGTTTCCAGGGGTTCGGTATGAGTGCTCATAATCTGATCCGCAAGAGCCGCCGCGGATACAACCCCGGCGCGGATCACGCGCAGTTCTCAGGTTAGGAGCCCGGAGGCGCGCAACACGCCATAGGCCTTGATGACCTGCTTCAGCCGTTCTTCCGCGCCCCGGTCGCCACCATTCGCGTCGGGATGAAAACGCTTCACAAGTTCCTTATACCGCGCCTTGATCTCGATCAAGGTGGCGTTATGCGCCAACTGCATCGTGTCCATGGCCATGGCCTGAAGACGCGTCAAATGCCGCTCCGGACGCCGCACTGTGGTGGTGTCGTCCTCGCCCTCGAACATCGCATGGCTGTCATGCACCCCGCCCAGCGGGGTCTGGCCCATCCGCGCCTTGGCGGCGCGTTTGCCAAGCGGCCAGGTCGGGCGATGGCCAGTCAGCGCCTCTTCCTTGAACCGCTGGATGTCGTCATCGCCCATGCCCTTGAAATAGTCCCAAGCCTCGTTGTGGGCTCGAGCATGGGCCGGGCAATACCAGATATATTCGTGCAGGTTCTTGGGCGATTTTGGCACACGGCAATTACCAGGACCGACACAGTCCGGCGCCTCGCACATGCGGGTTTCGACCACGCGCGCCTTTGCCTTTTCCGGTTTGATCCGGATGTCACTCTTGAACTTGGATGTGCGCTTTTCAGCCATTACGCGAGTATGGGAACGGGCGCGCAAAAAACAAGGAAAGGTATTGCTTGACTTTCCGCCTGCCTGCGGGATGTTCACCTGATGGCCGTTTCGGAGAGCATTCACGCGAAACTGACTGCCGCATTTGCGCCAATCGCGTTGGATGTGGTGGACGAAAGCCATCGCCATGCCGGCCATGGCGGATCGACGCGCGCCGACGGCAGCCAGGGCGAGACGCATTTCCATGTCCGCATCGTTTCGGCGGCGTTTGACGGCGTGAACCGCGTGGAACGCCAGCGCCGCGTCTATGCCGCCCTTGCCGACGAGTTGAACGGGCCGGTGCATGCGCTGTCGCTGAATGCGCTTACGCTGGCTGAGGCCGCGAAGACGGCTACCTGATTTACGGTCGCGCGGATGGACGCTTGCGCGTCCATTTGTTCGATGGCGCCTGCAGCGCCGGGGGCTCGCCAGCGCTCGCCCTGGCCGACGCAAAGATCTTATGGTCGCACGGCCAACGGCTCGCTAACGCTCGCCTGTCCGGCGCAAAGATCTTATGGTCGCGCGGCCAACGGCTCGCTAACGCTCGCCTGCCCGGCGCTCCGGGGCGGCACGATCCGGAGCGCGGTGATCTGGTTCCTTTGCCGGCGCATGATTTCAAAAGTGTAACCAAAGAAAGCAAAGCGCTGACCGGCGTCCGGAATGGTGCCCGACTGGGCGATCACCAGGCCCGCGATGGTGGTGGCGTCTTCCTCCGGCAGGTTCCAGTCCAGCTCGCGATTGAGATCGCGCACCGGCACCGTGCCGTCCACCAGATACGAGCCGTCGGGGCGGCGGCGCACGTCAGGACGGGCTTCCACCGTATGCTCGTCGGGAATGTCGCCGAAAATTTCTTCCAGGATGTCATCCAGCGTGACCAAGCCCTGCAGCGCGCCATACTCGTCCACCACCAGGGCGAAGTGGCTTTTGTGCTGGCGGAAGGCGCCCAGTTGTTCTTCCAGGCTTGTGGTGTCAGGCACGAACCAGGGTGCCGAGGCCAGTGCGCCAATGTCGATCGCGTCGAGATTGCCCTTGTGCTCCACCATCTCCCGGGCGAGGTGCTTGGTGGACAGGACGCCAACAATATTCTCCGGCTCCCCGCGCCACAGCGGAACCCGGCTGTGATGAGAGGCGATCACCCCATCCAGCAACTCGCGTCGGGGCTGGTCGACATCCAGGCTTTCCATGTTGGTGCGATGAAGCATCACATCGCCCACGGTCAGTTCGCGCAGGTCCAAAATGCCGCCGATCATGTCGCGATGCTCGCGCTCGACATTGCCTTCCCTGTGATGCAGCTCGACCGAACCGCGAATCTCGTCATGGGCTTCCTCGGTGCCGGGCTCTTCACCGGCCCCCACGCCGAACAAGGACAGCACGCGCCATACCAGCCACTGCACCGTCACCACGATGGGGCCGAGCACGCTGACCACCAGGCGCAAGGGCTGGGCCACGAACAGGGCAAAGCGGTCGGTGCGGGCGATGGCCAGTGTCTTGGGCATCACCTCGGCAAAGACCAGTATCACCACCGTCATGATGGCGGTGGTTATGGCGACGGCGCGTTTGCCCAGCTCAGCCTCCAGCGCCGCGGTCATCAGCGACGACGCCAGGATGTTGATGAACGTGTTGCCCAGGAGCAGGGCGCCGATCAGCCGTTCGCGGTTCTCCACCAGCCGGTTGACGCAACCGGCGGCGCGGGAACCGTCGACCTCCAGCTGGTGCATGCGACCGCGCGATACCGCAGTCAGCGCCGTCTCGGAGCCGGAGAAAAAGGCCGAAATCACCAGCAATATGGCGACGGCGATCAAAGTGGTGGCAAGCATGGCTTTCGCGCCCCCAAGGAAGCGCACAAAGCATAGTTTTTTTCAGCTGCTCAGAACATCCCTGACCGCATCCAGCGGCACCTCGCGGGTAACAAAAGATTGGCCCAGGCCGCGCAGCAGGATGAAGGTCAGCTTGCCATCCGTCACTTTCTTGTCGTGAGCCATGTGGCGGATCAGTTCCGTTGCGCCGGGACGCGTACCTGGTATGTCGGAAATCGCCGTCGGCAGACCGACGGCTTTCAGATGGCGGACGAAGCGCTGGGCATCCTGGCCGGGGCAAAGGTCCAGCTTGACCGAAAGCTGAAAAGCCAGCGCCATGCCGATGGCGACGCCTTCGCCATGAATCAGCCGGTCGGAAAATCCGGTGGCCGCCTCCAGCGCATGGCCGAAAGTGTGGCCCAGATTGAGCAGCGCGCGATCGCCGGTCTCACGCTCGTCGCGCGCCACGATGTCGGCCTTCATCCGGCAGGAATGGGCAACCGCCTTGACGATCGCATCGTTTTCGCCGGCCAGTGCCTTGGCGGCATCGGCTTCCAGCCAGTAGAAGAATTCCGCGTCCCCCAGCGCGCCATATTTCACCACCTCGGCATAACCGGCCAGAAGCTCGCGCCGGGGCAGGGTGGCGAGCAGCGTCGTGTCGGCGATGACGATGCGCGGCTGATGAAACAGGCCGATCAGGTTCTTGCCTTGGGCGGCGTTGATCGCGGTCTTGCCGCCGACCGAGGAATCCACCTGGGCGAGCAGGGTTGTGGGGATCTGGGCAAAGGCCACGCCACGTTTCAGTACACCGGCGGCAAAGCCGGTCAAATCGCCGATCACTCCGCCGCCCAGCGCGATCACCAGGCCCTTGCGGTCGATCTCCAGATCCAGCAGCGCGCCGGACAGTTTCTCGAGCCCTGCGAAACTTTTGCTCACCTCGCCCGGCGGCATCACAATGGCGCGGGCGTCAATTCCAGCCTTGCGCAACACATCCATGAGCCGGGGCAGGTGGAGTTCCGAGACATGGCTGTCGGTCACCACCGGCACCACGCCTTTCGCAAAAGGCTTCAGCAACTCGCCGGCGCGCGCCAAGAGGCTGCCGCCGACATGGATGTCGTAAGCCCGTTCGCCCAAGCCAACGCTGATGGTCTCGCTCATGGACATTCGCATAGCTCATGTGCCTTGAGGGCGGCAACGATCTTGTCCAGCAGCACGACATGGGGCTCGTCGGCGGATTCCAGTGTCATGTCGGCCTGGCCGTAGACCGGCTCGCGCACAGTCAAAAGCCGCTCCAGCGTGCCGCGCATATCGTCATTGTTGAGCAGCGGCCGTGACCGGTCTTGTTCCTGGCGCTTCCTGACGCGGCCCAGCAGGATGTCGATGGGCGCCTTCAGCCAGATGGTGAAGGCGGATGCCCGCATGGCAGTGCGGGTACAGTCATCCATATAGGCGCCGCCGCCAGTGGCCAGAATGTGCGGCGGATCGCCCAGAAGGCGGGCGATCACGCATCGCTCGAGCCGGCGAAATTCCGGCTCGCCATATTTGGCGAAAATCTCCGCCACCGTCATGCCAGCGGCCTCTTCGATTGCATGATCGGCGTCACGGAAGTCCACGTCCAGCCGCGCAGCCAGCCGCTTGCCGATGGAGGTTTTGCCCGCCCCCATCATGCCCACCAGCGCCACGGTCTTGTTCAGCGACATGACCATCCCGATACACCAAAGGTCGTGTTAAGGCTAATACATGGCGAAGAGACCCGATTCCGCGCACCTGATCGAAGCCTTCCTCGACATGATGAGCGCCGAGCGCGGCGCGGGCGCCAATACGCTCGCCGCCTATCGCCGCGACCTGGTGGATTTCGCGGGTCATCTCAGTGGAAGTGGGGCTGATCCAGCGACGGCCAACCGCGATCAGGTACGCGCCTTCCTGAGCAGCCTTTCGACCGCAGGCCTGGCGGCCTCGACCCAGGCGCGCAAGCTCTCGGCGCTGCGTCAGTTCTATGGCTTCCTCTATGGCGAGGGCATGCGAAGTGACGACCCCACCCAGACCATCGAGGCGCCGCAGGCACGCCGGCCGCTGCCAAAGATCCTGTCGGGCGGCGATCTGGAAAAGATGCTCCACACCGCAGCCCAGGACCAGACGTCCGAGGGCCTGCGGCTGACCCTGATCGTGGAGATGCTCTATGGCGGCGGCTTGCGGGTTTCCGAACTGGCGGGGCTGACGCTGGCCGCGGTGCGTACGAAGGAGAACTTCATCCGCGTCACCGGCAAGGGCAACAAGGAGCGGTTGTCACCGCTCAGTCCGGCTGCGCGCACGGCGCTTGACGCTTATCTGGCGGTGCGCGACGAGTTCGTCCCCAAGACCGACAAGAACAACCGCTATCTCTTCGCCTCGCGCGGCGAGGGGGGGTATCTCACCCGCCGGCGCTTTCACCAGTTGCTCAAGGCGCTGGCGCTCAGGTGCGGAATCGATCCGGCCAAGGTTTCGCCCCATGTCCTGCGCCACGCCTTCGCCACCCATCTGGTCGAGGGTGGTGCGGATCTGCGCAGCGTGCAGACGCTTCTGGGGCATGCCGACATCGCCACCACCCAGATCTATACCCATGTGGCGCGGGACCATTTGAGCCGGGTGGTTGCGTCCGCCCACCCGCTGGGAAAGGCCAAAACCGCCAAACGTAGCCGTTAACCCATTGGAACGGATAGGTTCTTTAGACGTTTCCTTTCTCGGGTGCCTGTGCCATTTTCCGCCTCCCAAAGCGATCCTGAGTCCATGCACTATCTGGAATTCGAACGTCCCATCGCAGAGCTTGAGGGCAAGATCGTTGAGCTGAAAAAGCTCGCCGAGGAAGACCCCAACATGGATATCGATGGGCAGGTGGAACAGCTGACCACCCGCGCCGGCACGCTTGTCGCCGACACCTATGCGCGGCTGACGCCCTGGCAGAAGGTTCAGGTGGCGCGTCATCCGGGCCGGCCGCATTTCCTGGATTACGCCCGGCGCATTTTCGAAGATTTCACGCCGCTGTCCGGCGACCGCAGCTTTGGCGAGGACCAGGCGGTGGTGGCGGGGCTGGCGCGTTTCCGCGGCCGCCCGATCGCCTTCATCGGGCAGGAAAAGGGCAACGATACCCAAAGCCGCATCAAGCACAATTTCGGCTCCGCCATGCCGGAAGGTTATCGCAAGGCGGTGCGGATATTCGAGCTGGCCGACCGTTTTGGCCTGCCGGTACTGTCTTTCTGCGACACCTCTGGCGCTTACCCGGGCGTTTCGGCAGAGGAGCGCGGACAGGCGGAAGCCATTGCGCGCTCGATCGAAGCAGGGCTTTCAGTCAAGACGCCGTTCATCGCCACCATCATCGGCGAAGGCATGTCGGGCGGCGCCATCGCCATCGCCGCGGCGAGCCGCGTCTATATGCTGGAACATGCGATCTATTCGGTGATCTCGCCGGAGGGCTGCGCCTCGATCCTGTGGCGCAGCGCCGACAAGGCGCAGGAAGCCGCCACCGCGCTCAAGATCACGGCCCAGGACCTGCTGCAGCTCAAGGTGATCGACGCCATCGTGTCGGAACCTGTGGGCGGCGCACACCGCGTGCCAGAAGAGGCGATCGACGCGGTCGCTGACCAGATCGCGGCTGGCCTGAAGGAGATGGAAGGAATCTCTGGCGAGGAACTTCTGCGCCAGCGCCGCGCCAAGTTCCTCGCTATGGGCCGCAATCTCTGAGTCATCAGGGTCTTTCGCGCCAGCCCTGATTTCCGGACGCTTGTACGCAGCCAACGGTGACACCACTAACGGACTCAAGTTCACAGCAGCGCAGGGTTTGAGGCATAATGCCAAAGAATATACTTCTGCAAACCACCATTCCCACGACACAAGACGACTGGGATATCGCGCGCTTTCATCTTCTGGCGGAATTTCTGGACGGGCGACGGGCGGCGGATGGATCGAGGCTTTTTTCCGTTACGGCCCGCGACCGGGACACCACTTCCGGCCCTGATACCGTGCTCTCGCGCATTGACGAAGCAGACTTCGACGAAGTGTGGCTCTTCGCCGTCGACACGGGTAGCGGACTTTCGCCCGAGGATTGCGGGGCCATCGGCCGGTTTCGGCAGCGCGGCGGCGGCCTTCTCGTCACGCGCGATCATATGGATCTCGGCTCCTCGGTCTGCACCTTGGGGGGCGTCGGATTGGCCCATCATTTTCATTCCAAAAATCCGGAAGCCGACCCTCTACGCCGCCGCATCGACGATCCATTCACCACCGCAATTCTTTGGCCCAACTATCATTCCGGTGCGAATGGCGACTATCAGGAAATAGCGCCCGAAGGTGAATTGCATCCGGTCTTGCGCGACCCGATCAGGCCGCAACAGGCATTGCGCTTTCTGCCAGCCCATCCGCACGAAGGCGCGGTCAGCGCGCCACCTGGCGATGCAAGCGCGCGGGTCATCGCGACCGGCCACAGCAAGATCACCGGCGTGGATTTCAATATTGCGGTGGCGTTTGAGCCGGGTGAAGGCAGTGGCCCCGCCATCGCCCAATCAACATTTCACCATTTCGCCGACTATAACTGGGACGTCGGATCCGGCGCCCCTAGCTTTGTGGATGAGCCACCCGGTAGCGCCATGGCACAAACGCCCGAAGCCATGCAATCCACCAAATCATACATGCGCAATTTGGCGCTATGGCTGGGCGGACTTACTCCCTAAATTTCTTCGGAACATGAGGCATTTCCGGCGAAGAGCCGCTATGGAAACGCAGAGCGAAGTTCTTGGCGATGGGCCGCGATTTGTGAATGATGCCCCTCCGTTTGTGAGCATGGCAGCTCCCGGCAAATGGGTAAACAAGTTGGGTTTGCCCTTCAGCGCCGGCAAAGATTGGTCTCCTGCCAACTACCTCACCTTCCTCAAGGAGAAGGGACTGCTTCGGGGAGATTTCATAACGATTTATTGGACGGCACCTGGACAATGGCATATCCGCCCAATTTGATCGTTAAAAGCCCGGATCGCTCCGGCTTTTAGTTTTCATGGCCGCGCGGCCGCTCGCTCAAGCTCGCGGCGTTCGGCACTCAAATCGCTCCACGGGACCGATTTGCCCGCGCCGCTACGCTGTCGCTAAGCGCCGCCGGTCGTGCCTCACTGCTTGTAGTTGGCCAGAGACAGGCGCGAGACCCAGCCCTTGTTGCCAACCTCGTCGGCCACTTCCACCCACATGTCCTTGGTGTTGCCGGTGGGATACAGGATGATGCCAGCCTCCAGCGGCTTCAGGACCTTGCCTTTTTCCGATGCAGTGGCGCGCAGCACGCCGGGCCGGGCCAGAGTCACGGCCTGGGCCGGAGCATCGGCCTTGGCGTCGGTGGAAAGCCCCCCCAGATCGCCAACCAGCTTGGTATAGGCATCGATATAAGCCAGGATCACGACTTGGCCGATGGCGGTGTTCTGGTAATTGGAAATGCCGGCAGCGCCAAAACCGCCCCAGCCACCCCAGCCTCCGCCAAAGCCGAAGCCGACATCGGTCTTGGAGCCGTGGCCTTCCTCGGTCGCCTGCTGTTCGCTGGTGCGCACATTGGTGATGGTCAACACCACATCGGCCGTCTTGGATGATATGTCGATGTGGGAGGCAATGGCGCCGAAGCCGCCGGGCAGAAAGCCGCCCAACAGACCGCCCACATTGGTGCCGCCGGAATTGCCGTTTCTGTTCACGATGTCAGGCACCAGGATATAGTCGGCCGCCCGGACCTGGCCGGCGCCAATATTGGAACCGCCCTGCAGGGTACCGCCAGCCGCCAGCGCCCGTTCCTGCTGGGCCATCGCAAAGCCCGCGCCGCGGTCCACCAGGGTGAAGCAGCCGGATTTCATCACAAAGACCTTGAGCAGGGCTTCCGGCGATTCCAGGCCCAGCGCGGTCCACCAATTGTTTTGGGGGGCGTGTATCGCGAGCGCGCCGATCTTGTGGCTACAGTTGGGAATTTCGGCCTGCTTCTGGGAGGTCTTCTGGTCGATGGAATCGGCCAGGACCGGCACCGGGATGAATGCAGACGCGGACAGGAGGCAGATGGAGGTCGCCATAGCGACAGGCTGGGCCAAACGCATGATACACCCCTTCAAGTTGGTTCAAACGAACGGTTCAAAACAAAGCGGGAAGGAAGGATTTGCCCCGCGCGGAAAGATACGGCCGCGCATCGCCAATAGATTAGCCCAAGCCGGAAATTCTGCAATTGCGGAAGCGTGAAATTGCTAAGTGCTTGCAGGGAAGGATTATTCCCTAGGCCAAGCTGCCGCGAGGTGGGCGCCAGTGCGACAGAGATTTGAGCGGGGGCGCGGCAGGGTCACTCCCACCACCCTCTCCATTTGAACCAAGCCAGCGGCAAGAGCGCGCTGACCACGATCAAAATCAGGCTGTAGGGATAGCCGAACGACCAGCCCAATTCTGGCATGTTGTGGAAATTCATGCCGTAGATCCCGGCCACCAGCACGGGAGGGATGCCGACCACCGAAGCGATGGTGAGGACCTTGAACAGGTCGTTCTGCTCAGTGGCGATGAAGCCCAGATCGGCATCGAGCAGGAACTGCAGCTTGTCGGTGAGATGGATGCCGTATTCGGTGAGAGACTGGATATCGGCGCTGGCGACCTTGAGCCGCGCCTTGACCGCATCTTCGAGCCAGCCATTGCCGTGCTCGACGACAAAGGGCGCGGCCCGCTGCAGCACCAGCAGCGTATCGCGGATGTGCGACATCCGCTCGCTCATGTCGCCGATCTCCACCAGCGTGTCGCGCAGCATGCGGTTGACCTGTGCCACCTTGTTGCGCTGCCAGTCGGCCATCTCCTTGTGGAAGATGCGGCGGGAAATCTTCAGCGCCTCGGCACGCAATTCCTCCAGCCGATCGGCATGGTAATCGATCATGGCTTCCACGATCACCATGAAGATATCCGGGGCGCTGCGTGGCCGGCGGTTCACGCGTTTTGTTATGGCGTCGAAGGTGTGAAGCTGAGCGAAACGGATCGTCACCAGCATGTCCTTGGTGAGGACGAAGCCGAGCGGCGCGGTGACCTCTTCTTCGTCCCTGATATGCGGGGTCACCGGCACCGAGATGGTGAAGACCCCGTCCTCATACTGCAGGCGGCTGGAGAATTCGATTTCCTCCAGCTCGGCGCGGGGCGGAATATCGAGCCCATAGACGGTGCAGGCCTGGCCGATGTCGGCGTCGGTGGGATTGTACAAATCCACCCACACGATCTTGCCGCCGGACTGATGTTCTGTGAGCAAGCAGAATCCCCTTTGCGCACGAGATTAACGCGCGAAAGCGAAATTCAGTGCAAGCCCCCGCAGCGTCGGACAGGCGAGTGTTAGCGAGCCGTTTTCCGGCGCGACCAATTAAAGAATCAGGCCAGTGCGCCGTGACAATGTTTGTACTTCCGCCCCGAACCGCATGGACAAGGCGCATTGCGCTGGACCCGTGTCCAGGTCTTGGGATTGTTGGGATCCACTGGCAGCTCGTCGGGCCACAGACCGGCCTGTTCCACTTCATTCTCGCCGGTGAGCGGATTGATGTGGGAGGCCTGCATGGCCGGCAGTGGGGTCTGCTCCAGCGGCGGCTGTGGGCCGGTCGATATCTGCACATGCATCAGCTGACGCACCGTTTCGGTGCGAAGCTTGGCGAGCAGGCCCTGGAACAGTTCAAAGGCGTCGCTCTTGTATTCGTTCAGGGGATCGCGCTGGCCATAGCCGCGCAGGCCCACATACTGGCGCAGGTGATCCAGGTCGACGATATGCTCGCGCCAGTGATGATCCAGCGTCTGCAGCAGGATCGCCTTTTCGACATAGCGCATGACTTCGGGACTGTATTCGGCGGTCCGCGCCGCGGCGCGCTCGTCGACCGCCTTCACGATCCGCTCGCGCACTTCCTCGTCGGCGATGCCTTCTTCCTTGGTCCAGTCCACCACCGGCAGTTCGACACCGAAGATGGCCTGTACCTCGGCGTGCAGGCCCCCGGCGTCCCACTGTTCGGCATAGGCCTTTTCGGGAATGTGGCGGCCGACCAGCAGATCCACCACTTCCTCGCGGAAGTCGGCAATCTGGTCCGAGACGTCATCCGACGACATGATCTCGCGGCGCTGCTCGAAGATCACGCGGCGCTGGTCATTCAGCACGTCGTCATATTTCAGGATGTTCTTGCGGATTTCGAAGTTGCGGGCTTCGACCTTCTGCTGAGCCTTTTCCAGCGCCTTGTTGACCCAGGGATGGGTGATGGCTTCGCCGGGCTCAAGCCCCAGCTTGGTCAGGATCGAATCCATGCGCTCGGAGCCGAAGATGCGCATCAGATCGTCCTGCAGCGACAGGAAGAATTTGGAGGCGCCCGGGTCGCCCTGGCGGCCCGAACGGCCGCGCAGCTGGTTGTCGATGCGCCGGCTCTCATGGCGCTCGGTGCCGATCATGTAGAGGCCGCCGGCTGAAAGCGCCTTCTGCTTGTTGGCGGCAACCTCGGTCCGGATGGTGTCGCTCTTCTGCGCCAGTTCGGCCGGATCGGTGACGGCGGTCAGTTCCTGGCGGATGCGCATGTCGGCATTGCCGCCCAGCTGGATGTCCGTGCCGCGGCCAGCCATGTTGGTGGCGATGGTGACCGCACCCGGCACGCCCGCCTGGGCCACGATATTGGCTTCCTGCTCGTGATTGCGGGCGTTCAGCTCGGCGTGCTGGATCTTGCGCTTTTTCAGGATTTCGGAGAGCTGCTCGGACTTTTCGATCGAGGTGGTTCCCACCAGCACCGGCTGGCCACGCTCGCGGCATTCCATCACCAGCTTGATGATGGCTTCGTTCTTCTCGTCGACGGTGCGATAGACCTCATCGTCCGCGTCCAGGCGCGCCACTGGCACGTTGGTGGGGATCTCCAGAACATCCAGCTTGTAGATGTCCATGAACTCGGCGGCTTCGGTCAGTGCCGTGCCAGTCATGCCGGCAAGCTTGTCATAGAGGCGGAAGTAGTTCTGGAAGGTGATCGAGGCCAGTGTCACGTTTTCGGGCTGGACCTCGACCTGCTCCTTGGCTTCCAGCGCCTGGTGCAGACCTTCGGAATAGCGGCGGCCTTCCATCATGCGGCCAGTAAACTCGTCGATGATGACGACCTGGCCGTTCTTGACGATATAGTCCTTGTCCTTCTGGAACAGCAGGTGCGCCTTCAGCGCCTGGTTCACGTGATGGACGATGGAGATGTTCTCGGTGTCGTAAAGATCGCCATGGGGCAGAAGGCCGGCCGCCTTGAGCAGCTGGGCCATATGCTCGTTGCCCTGTTCGGTCAGCGACACCTGGCGGGACTTCTCGTCCAGGTCGTAATCGCCCTTTTCCAGCGCGCCCATCACCGCATCGACATTGCGGTACATCTCGCTCTGGTCTTCGGTGGGGCCGGAGATGATCAGCGGCGTGCGCGCCTCGTCGACCAGGATCGAGTCCACCTCGTCGACGATGGCGAAGGCATGGCCGCGCTGGGCCATGGCATCCAGCGCGTATTTCATGTTGTCGCGCAGATAATCGAAGCCGAACTCGTTGTTGGTGCCGTAAGTGATATCGGCGCCATAGGCTTCCTTGCGCTGATTGTCATCCAGCCCGTGAACGATCACGCCCACGCTCATGCCCAGGAAGCGGTAGATCTGGCCCATCCACTCGCTGTCGCGCTTGGCGAGATAGTCGTTCACTGTCACCACATGCACGCCGTCGCCGGCGAGTGCATTGAGATAGGTGGGCAGGGTGGCGACCAGGGTCTTGCCTTCGCCGGTCTTCATCTCGGCGATATTGCCCTTGTGCAGCACCATGCCGCCGACCAGCTGCACATCGAAATGGCGCTGGCCGAGCGTGCGCTTGGCCGCTTCGCGCACCACCGCAAAGGCTTCCGGCAACAGGTCGTCCAGGGTTTCGCCCTTTTCCAGCCGTTCGCGGAAGGCCGGCGTCATCGCCGCCAGTTCGGCGTCCGACATGGCCTGGAAGCGGGGCTCCAAAGCGTTGATCTTGGCGACCGTGCTCCACAGCGGCTTGACCTTGCGGTCGTTGGCCGAGCCAAAAAGCGATCTGGCGAGCAAACCCAGCATAAAATCCTCTACATCCGGCCGAAAAAGGGGGCGAGGACCGCCAAATCCGCATGGCGGCCGCGCGGGAGACATAAGAACGCGCTAGTCTCTTGTCAAACCGGGGGTTTTTAAGAATATCCCCTAAAATCCCAGTGTCGTGGTTTCGGCGTTCGCAATTCCCCTATATCCGGCGCGAAGCGAACGTCGAAACCAAAAACGACACTAGGAATCAATAAGTTGCTAGTGTCCCTCGATTCCGAAATTCGCTCGGGCCCGATATAGGAACCATGCGAATTTCTGAACCGGGACACTTGGGGGGAAACATGGCCAAACGCGCGAAAGTGACTCAGAAAGCCGCCCATCCGGTCTCGCCGCTGGCGCCCAAGGCTTTTCCCAAGCTGCCGCCACTGGCCGGGGTGCGGCTGGCCACCGCAGCTGCCGGCGTCCGCTACAAGGAGCGGACCGATGTGCTTCTGGCGCTCCTGGCGCCTGGAACCCAGGTGGCGGGGGTGTTCACCACCTCCAAGACAGCCTCGGCCCCGGTTCTCTGGTGTCGCGACAAGCTCAAGCGCGGTGAAGCAAGGGTTCTCGTCGTCAACAGTGGCAATGCCAACGCCTTTACCGGCAAAGCCGGCCAGGAGGGCGTACGCATCATCGCCGAGGAAGCCGCCACTGCGGCCGGCTGCCGGCTGCAGGAAGTCTTCATGGCTTCGACCGGGGTGATTGGCGAGCCATTGCCGGCGGAGAAGATCACCAAAGTGCTTTCCAGGCTGGTGGACGAAGGGGCCGCCGGAAACTGGCGCAACGCCGCCGATGCCATCATGACCACCGACACCTATCCCAAGGCGGCGACCGCGACCGCAATGATCGACGGCGTCAAGGTCACCATCAACGGCATCGCCAAGGGGTCGGGCATGATCGCGCCCGACATGGCGACCATGCTGTCCTTCGTCTTCACGGATGCGAACCTGCCCGCCACGGTGCTGCAGGAATGCCTGAGCGCCGGCGTTGCGCCCAGCTTCAATTCCATTACCGTCGATTCCGACACCTCCACCAGCGATACGCTGATTCTGTTTGCCACCGGCAAAGGTGGCAAGCATGCCGCCATCACCAAGGCCAGCGACAAAAAACTTGCCAACTTCCGCAAGGCGCTCGATGCGGTGCTGCTCGACCTGGCGCTGCAAGTGGTCCGGGACGGTGAGGGGGCCCAGAAACTGATCCGCATCGATGTCACCGGCGCGCAAAGCGATGCCGCTGCCAGGCGCATCGCGCTTTCCATCGCCAATTCGCCTTTGGTCAAGACCGCGGTTGCCGGCAATGACGCCAACTGGGGCCGAATCGTGATGGCAGTGGGCAAGAGCGGCGAGGCGGCCGACCGCGACAGACTCAAGATTGCCTTTGGCGGACATGTGGTGGCGGAAAAAGGCATGCGCGCTGCCCGATACAATGAGGCGACCGCGACCAGGGCGGTTTCGGGCCGCGAGGTCGAAATCAGCGTCGATATCGGACTGGGCAAGGGCAACGCCCGGGTTTGGACCTGCGACCTGACGCACGGCTATATCGACATCAATGGAAGTTATCGCTCCTGATGGGCGAAGCGCCTTACAGCCTCTGGCGGCAAGGCGGCGCGGCGGGATCCTGTTTCATGGCCGCGGCCATGTTCACGCCGGCTTACCGGCCGATGGCACAACGGTTGCTGGCCTCGCTGGAACATTTCGACCTCGCGCACGCCCTGTTTGAAGTGCCGCAGGTGCATCGCTCCATCAGCGTCAAAGGCG
Organism: Rhizomicrobium sp.; assembly: GCA_036488555.1. Taxonomy (GTDB): domain Bacteria; phylum Pseudomonadota; class Alphaproteobacteria; order Micropepsales; family Micropepsaceae; genus Rhizomicrobium. Next base: position 38,761 of record DASXHL010000005.1, on the reverse strand, counting down.
AGGGCGACCTTTCGGTCTCCAAGCCGCGCTTCATCCGTTACCTGCTCGAACGCTTTCAAATGCCGGTGCTCTATCTCGACGCCGATATGGTGTTGCGCCGCGCGCCCGGGCGGATCGCCAGCCTGGCGAGAAAGGGCTGCGACTTCGCCATCTACAACTGGCTGGCCGACACCATGAACGATACCTGGCGGCCCGAACCCGGCACACCTTTCTGGAAATTCTATTTCAGCGTCGATCTGGCCTCCGCCAGCCAGCTCATGGCATCGGGCGCGGCGCAGTTCTGGCGCGGCACCGACGCGGCTTTTGCGCTGCTGTCGGATTGGGAGCAGTCCTTGCGCAATCATCCGCTGAGCGAGGACGATCACTGCCTGGATTTCGCCTACAACCACGGTGATCGCACGGGTCTGAAGCCGCATTGGCTGTCCAAAGCCTATTGCCGTTACGCCTTCTGGATCTATGCCCGGCCGGTCATCGATCACCCGCAATTCCCCGCGCCCGTCAGCGGCCAGTATCATCAACTGGGCAGTGAACGATTCGACCGCGCCAAACTGGTGCGAGCGGAAAAAGAGCGACCATTCCCGCGCGACGCGGTGGTCGATGCGGCCGGCAGGCAGTTGCTCAGACCCGGCCATCCCGCCGAGCCGCTGCGACGCCGGCTCTATCTGGCTTAGACCAGCGCCGCGTCCAGGCTGATCTCGGCCTTCAGCACCTTGGAGACGGGGCAGCCTTTCTCGGCCATGCCCGTCAGCTCCTTGAATTTGGCTTCGTCGATGCCGGGAATCTTGGCGCGCAAGATCAGATGCGACTTGGTGATGGCAAAGCCGTCGCCCTGTTTCTCCAGCGTGATCTCGGCCTTGGTGTCCATCTGGTCGGCCTTGAAGCCCGCCTGTTCCAGGATCAGCGACAGCGCCATCGTGAAGCAGCCGGCATGGGCGGCGCCGATCAGCTCCTCGGGATTGGAGCCGGGCTTGCCTTCAAAGCGGCTGGCAAAACCGTAGGGATATTCGTTCAGCGCGCCGCTCTTGGTGGAGAGGGCGCCCTTGCCGTCCTTCAGGCCACCTTGCCATTTTGCAGTGCCGAATGTGGTCATTTTGTCCTTCTCCTTCGCGCAAATTTTAAAGCCATGCTAACCATGCTTCTTAACTTGAGCTTAGTTCCATGACGCGAAAATGAACACACCGCAATCCCTGATGCTTGTCGTTGCGGTGGCTTTGATAGACCCGGACGGCCGTGTGCTCCTGGCGCAGCGGCCCGAGGGCAAAGGCATGGCGGGGTTATGGGAATTTCCGGGCGGCAAAATAGAGACCGGCGAACGGCCCGAAGAGGCTCTGATCCGCGAGCTGAGGGAAGAACTCGGCATCGTGGTCAAGAAGGACTGTCTCGCGCCATACACCTTTGCTTCGCATACCTACGACGCATTTCACCTTTTGATGCCGCTCTATGTCTGCCGCCGCTGGGAAGGCCAGCCGCAAGCGCGTCATCACGCGGCGCTGAAATGGGTACGGCCGCGCGACATGAAAGACTATCCCATGCCCGCAGCCGACTTGCCGCTTATTCCCATGCTGCGCGATCTCTTGTGAAGAACCTGGCGGCCGACAACAACGGCACCACGGCCATCGAATATGCATTGATCGCCAGCCTGATCTCGATCGTGATCGTCACTGCGCTCACCGCGATCGGCACTCAGCTTTCGACCTTTTTCACCGAGGTCACGACTCCGTAACCGGGTGCTCCCTGGTGCCCAAGACATCCGCCAGGCGCGACTTGGCGCTGCCGGGAGAAAGCGGCTTCTGCTGGCTTTCATGCGGCGTCCAGCCGGTGAGATAGAGGGTCTCGAACGTCGCACGCAGTTTGCCGTCGGCATCGGCATGATGACTGGCGTAATGGGCGAGCAGCGTGGCGAGCGTGTCGCGGCGCAAGACGGCCCGGCTGCGCTCGGCCATCACATTGGTCAGGCCATGAGTGCGCAGATCGCGCACCAGGCCAAAGAAATCGCGGTAGCGCACCACCAGTCGCTCGACATCGCTGACGGGAAGGGCAAAACCCGCCCGTTGCAGCAGGCTTCCCAGATCGCGCACATCCGCGAAAGGCGAAACCCGCGGGCTGATACCGCCGCGGGTGGCGCTTTCGCCATGAGCAAAGGCATCGCGCAATTCGTTGAGCGTGGCGCCTCCAAACAGCGCGCCCATGAACAGGCCATCCGGCTTGAGGAGCCGCCCGATCTGCACCAGCGCGCCGGGCAGGTCATTGATCCATTGCAGCGAATAAAGACTGACCGCCAGATCGAAGGGGCCATCGGCCGCCAGCACTTCGCTGGCATCGAAGTCCGCAGCAGACCAGTCTTTCGCAAATGGCGCGATTTCGGCCGGCACAGCCTCGCCAATCCAAAGCCCGCGCGTGAAGCGGCGGGTCACGGCGGAAAGCCGGTCGCCCACACCTTCGGCGGCGGCGCGATAGAGAAAGCGGTCGCCGCCAAGCATTGTGGCGCGAAGGCGCGCGCGCATACTTGCGGAAAAATCAAAAAGGGGCGGGCGATTTTCGGACATCCACGCTAGATTAGCCCATGGCCCTGGCCTTCGCCAAAACCTTGCTCGACCTGTTGTTTCCACCGCTCTGCATCGGCTGCCGCGCGCCTGTGGCTGACAGCGGCTTCTGCGCAGGCTGCTGGAGCAGGCTTTCCTTCCTCGACGGTCCCGCCTGCGCCTGTTGTGGCCTGCCGTTTCCGGTGGCGCTCGAAGGTGAAAATCTTTGCGCCGCCTGTCTGGTCCGCCCGCCCGCCTTCGACCGGGCCCGCGCCATTCTCGCCTATGACGAACACAGCCGAGCCGCCATCCTGGCGCTCAAGCATGCCGACCGGCTGGAACTTGTGCCGGGCTTTGCGCGCTGGCTGGCGCGCAGCGGCCGGAGCCTGATCGCCGAAAGCGACGTCATCATGCCGGTGCCCCTGCATCGCTCGCGCCTTTGGCAAAGACGCTACAACCAGTCCGCGGAGATGGCGCGCAGGCTCGCGCGGGACTGGAATCTGGCCTTTGACCCTTTCGCCCTTGTACGCAGCCGTGCCACCCTCAGCCAGGGCGCGATGGCCTCCCCCAAGGCGCGCCGCCGCAATGTGCTCTCCGCCTTCAAGGTGCCGGATACAAGCCGGGTGGCGGGAAAACGCGTTCTCCTGCTGGACGATGTGCTGACCACCGGCGCCACTGTCGAAGCCTGCGCGCGCGCGCTGAAACGAGCCGGTGCGGCCAGGGTTCATGTGCTGGCGCTGGCCCGCGTTGTGAAGGCTTCCGACATGCTTATATGATGGAAATGTGAAGTCCGGAGCGGCCGAAGCCACAAAGGGCCTTGCGGGCCCGGAACCTGCTGAAGAGAGCCCATGAAGCCTGTGCGTATCTATACGACGCCGATCTGCCCCTACTGCGTGCGTGCCAAGACGCTCCTCAAGAAAAAGGGTGCCGAGGTCGAGGAAGTCGACATATTCATGGACGAAGATGCGCGCAGGGAAATGGAAGCCAAATCCGGGGGCGCCCGCAGCGTGCCACAGATATTCATCGGCGATACCCATGTCGGTGGCTGTGACGAGCTCTATGCGCTGGAGAAAGACGGCAGGCTCGATCCGCTTCTGGCCTGATCCTTTCGCAACCGCACACCCCTTTCCGGTACTGGACAAAGCCCGGGAGCGCCCGGATTATGCCGCGCAATAAAGCTCCACAAGGGAAGGGATAGTCATGAAGAAGACCTTGCTCGCCGCCTCCATTCTGATGCTCGCCACTCCGGCCGTACATGCACAGCCCGCCAACCCCGCACCCACCATCGCGCCGCCGCCAACCGCCGATGAAATGAAGCTGCCGCGCCCGGCGCGCGCCCGCGGCATTCCCGTGGCGCTGGCAGTGGAAGCCGCGATGGAGGCCAATCGCGTCTGTCTGGGCAACACCTACAAGACCACGGCCATGATCGTGGACAGTGCCGGCGTGCCGATCGTGGTGATCTCCAATGACGGCGCCGCTGCCGTCACCCAACGCATCGCCATGAGCAAGGCCCAGGCGGTGCTGAAATACAAAATGACCAGCGGCGATGTGGCGAAAAAGGCCGCGGCCGATCCGGCCTTCGCCGCCGAGGTGAAGGCCAATCCGATGATCGACACCGCGCGCCAGGGCGCTCTGCCGATCATGGCGGGTTCCGAATTGGTTGGCGCTTTCGCGGTTTCCGGCGCGCCAGGCGGCGACAAGGACGAGGTTTGCACCACTGCGGGGCTGGCCAAGATTCAGAACCGAATCCAGTAATCCCTCAAAGGACCAGGATCGGCTAGAATATAGCGTATGGCCGGTCCTGTTCCTTTCAAGGCCGCTTGCGTCCAGCTTCGTTCCAGCGACGACGTGGCGGAGAATATTGCCGAAACGTCGCGGCTGGTGCGGGAAGCTGCATCCAGCGGCGCCCAGTTCATCGCCACGCCGGAAAACACCACCCTGATGGCACCGGACGGTGGCGCCAAGCTGGCCAATTCCTATGACGAGGCCCATGATCCAGCCTTGCCGGTCTTCTCAGCGCTGGCAAAGGACCTGAAGGTCTGGCTGCTGATCGGCAGCCTGGCGATCAAGGTCGGCGACAGAAAGACCGCAAACCGTTCCTTCCTGTTCGCGCCTGATGGCCGTATCACGATGCGCTACAGCAAAATCCATCTATTCGATGTGGAACTGGCCTCGGGCGAGACCTATCGCGAATCCAACACCGTCGAAGGCGGCGACAAGGCGGTTGTTGCAGACACTGACTTCGGCCTCATCGGTCTCAGCATCTGCTACGATCTGCGCTTTCCCCAGCTCTACCGGCGGTTGGCGCAGAAGGGCGCCTTCCTCTTCACTGTGCCCTCGGCCTTTACGGTGCCTACCGGCGAGGCGCACTGGAATGTGCTGCTTCGTGCCCGCGCCATCGAGAACGGCGCCTTTGTCATTGCTCCCGCGCAGGGCGGCACACATGCCAATGGCCGCAAGACCTATGGCCACAGCCTGATCGTTGCGCCCTGGGGAGAAGTGCTGGCGGAAGCCGGAACCGAACCCGGCGTGATCCTGGCCGATATCGATCCAGCGCTTTCGGCGCTGGCCCGCGCCCGGGTTCCCAATCTCCAGCACGACCGTGCCTTCGTCGGTCCGTAAACCCTGTTCACAAGCGGGTCTTGCGAATCCGGAGCCGTGGCTTCATCCTTGCGTTTCCCAGCCTGGGGGCAGGCTGAACGGGAGCGTTTGGTGTGATCGCGTATTCGCTTCGTTGCCACAGGGGGCACGAATTCGACGGTTGGTTCAGGGACAGCACTGCCTTCGATGAACAGTCGAGCAGCGGTCACCTGACCTGCCCGTCCTGCAACTCTGTGCGCATAGAAAAGGCCATCATGGCGCCCGCGGTGGCGGGCACCAAGAAGACTCCGCGCGCCAAGGGGAACGAGGCGCGCCAGATGCAGCAGTTCGCCACGGGCGTGCGCAAATATGTGATGGAAAATGCCGACTATGTCGGCACCAACTTCACGGAGGAAGCGCGCAAGATACATTATGGCGAGACGCCGGAGCGCCACATCTACGGCGAGGCGACCCCCAAGGAAGCACAGGAACTGCTTGAGGAGGGTGTCGACGTCGCTCCGCTCCCGCCGGATCTGGACAGCGCCAATTGAGATTGCGCTTAAGCGCGATGTCATCCCGTGAGCCTGCGGCGCCTCTGGCGTGAGCACGTCCGGTGGAGTGAGGCACGACCGGCTTGCCGGCAAATCAGTCCGGTGGACCGATTTGAGTGCCGAACGCCCTGAGCACAAGCGAAGGGCTGCGGAAGCAGCGCGCCTCGCTTCGCTCGGCTAGGGCAAGCTTTTCTAGGCTCGTTACACTCGCCAAGAAAAGCTAAGCCAACGCCGCGAGTTTAAGCGAGCGGCAGGCGAGCTGCGACCAGCGGCGAGGGAAGAGTATCCAGGACAAAAGTACAAAGGGCCGAAGTTGGATTTCTGCTTTCGCGGGAATGGCAAATTACCGCCGCGCCACCACCATGTAGTTGATGTCTACATCGGGCGAAAGCTTCCAATCCCAGCTCAGAGGATTGAACGAAACGCCTTGCGTCTTCAGTACTGTTAGCCCGCTTTCTTCGAGCGCTGCCTTAAGCCCTACGGGCGGAATGAAGCGGTTCCAATCATGGGTGCCGCGCGGCAGCCATCCCAACACATATTCCGCCCCGAATTTGGCCAGCGCGAGGCTCTTGAGGGTCTTGTTCAAGGTCGCGACGAAGGTCAGCCCTCCGGGCTTCACCAGCTGGGTGCAGGCGGCGAGATAGGCGGAAACATCCGCCACATGCTCCACCACCTCCATGTTCAGCACGACATCGAAAGCAAGACCTTCGGCGGCAAGCGATTCGGCGGAGGTTGCGCGGTAGTCGATGGCCCTCTCACCCTCAAGAAGACCCGATTGGGCGGCATGCGCCTTAGCCGTGCCGATGTTCCTGTCCGAGGCATCGGCGCCGGTGACGGCAAAGCCAAGCCGGGCCATGGGCTCGGACAGAAGCCCACCGCCGCAGCCGATGTCGAGCAGGGAAAGCCCCTCGAAGGGTCGCAAGGATCGTGCGTCCCGCCCGAAATGGCATGCGGCTTCGGCCCTGATGAAGCCCAGGCGGACCGGATTGAATTTGTGCAGTGGGGCGAACTTGCCCGCCGGGTCCCACCATTCCGCCGCAATGGCCGAGAACTTGGCCACTTCCTGGGGGTCTATTGAGGCAGAATCCGGCATGTCTTTTCGAGGGTTGAGGCTTATTCGAGGGTTGAGCGGGGGTGCAACCCCGGATACATAGGCCGCCGTTTCTCCCGGGGCAAATCACTCCATGGCGTTGATTGCGATGAAATTCGGCGGCACGTCCGTGGCCGACATCGAGCGCATCCGCCATGTCGCCACCCTGGTCAAGCGCGAGGTGGACCGAGGCAACCAGGTCGCCGTGGTGGTGTCCGCCATGGCGGGGGAGACCAACAAGCTGGTCGCCTGGACAAATGACGCCGCCAAGTCCAGCACCGGCGACAACCGGCCCGCGATCCCCGACCAGAGGGAATATGACGTGGTCGTCGCAGCCGGCGAGCAGGTGACCAGCGGTCTTCTGGCCATCACCCTCAATGCCATGGGCGTGAAGGCGCGGTCCTGGCTGGGCTGGCAGGTACCGATCAATACCTCGGCCTTGCATGGCTCGGCCCGCATTGAAGGCGTCCCGGCCAGCGAGATGAAAAAGGCCATCGAAGACGGCGAAGTCGCGGTGGTGGCGGGCTTTCAGGGCGTGGCGCCGGGCGAACGGATTTCCACCCTGGGACGTGGCGGCTCCGACACTTCGGCGGTTGCGGTCGCCGCCGGCATCGGGGCTGCGCGTTGTGACATCTACACCGACGTGGACGGGGTCTATACCACCGATCCGCGCATCGTGCCCAAGGCGCGCCGGCTGGAGAAGATCGCTTTCGAGGAAATGCTGGAAATGGCGTCTCTCGGCGCCAAGGTCCTGCAGACCCGGTCGGTGGAAATCGCCATGCTGCACCGGGTCCCGACCCGTGTGCTTTCGACCTTCACGCCCGATGTGGGCGGTACCCTGCTTTGCGACGAGGAAGACATCGTGGAAAAGAAACCGGTCACCGGCATCGCCTATAGCCGCGACGAAGCCAAGATCACCCTGCACAAGGTGCCCGACAGGCCCGGCATCGCCAGCGCCATCTTCGGGCCCCTGGCCGATGCGGGCGTGAATGTGGACATGATCGTCCAGAACGTGTCGGAAGACGGCAAGACCACGGACCTGACATTCACCTGCGTGCGCGGCGAACTTGCCCGGGCGCTGGCCGCCATCGAAGCCCGCGCCGAACAGATCAAATACAGCCACGTCACCCATGACGCCGCCGTGGCCAAGGTCTCCATCATCGGCATCGGCATGCGCGCCCATCCCGGCGTGGCCTCGACCATGTTCCGCACGCTCTCGGAAAAGGGCATCAACATCCAGGTCATCTCCACCTCCGAGATCAAGGTCAGCGTCCTGATTGCCGAGGAATATGTGGAGCTGGCGGTGCGCGCCCTGCATTCCGCCTATGAGTTGGATGCTGCCTGATACATACTTTCCTCGATTCAATTGGGGTTAAGTGATGTCTGCCGGTGGTGGCCCCCGCCTTCTTCTGCGCCGCCTGCGCGAGATCATGGCGGAGCAGACGTCCGCCCAGATGCGGCTGGACAAGCTGGTCACCGTCATCGCCTCCAACATGGTCGCGGAGGTCTGCTCCATCTATCTGCGCCGCGCCGGCAAGGTGCTGGAACTGTTCGCCACCGAGGGCCTCAACCGCACCGCCGTTCACAACACCCGCCTGAAGGAGGGCGAGGGCCTGGTGGGCATGGTCGGCGAAACCGCCGAAGCGGTGAACCTGTCGGACGCGCCCGCCGATCCGCATTTCTCCTACCGGCCTGAAACCGGCGAAGACCCGTTCAAGTCCTTCCTGGGCGTGCCAATCGTGCGTGGCGGCCAGGTGTTCGGCGTGCTCACGGTGCAGAACAAGGCCGAGCGCATCTATGCCGAGGAAGAGGTCGAGGCGCTGCAGACCGTGGCCATGGTTCTGGCCGAAGTGGTGGCGCAGGGCGGTTTTTTTAACGTCGCGGAGCTGGATGAGCCGGAACTGCGCATCGACCGGCCACGTAAGTTCGTGGGCGATGGCTTATCAGAAGGCGTGGCAGTGGGCCGCGTCGCCCTGCACGAGCCGCGCGTGCGTGTGGAGCGCATGATCGCCGACAATCCGGTGGCCGAGCTCAAGCGGCTGGAAGACGCGATTGGAAGCTTGCGCCAATCCGTGGACGGGATGCTGGCGTCCAGCGAGCTCGACCTGACGGGCGAGGGCCGCGAGGTGATCGAGGCCTATCGCCTGTTCGCTTATGACCAGGGCTGGCGCCAGCGCATGCGCGACGCCGTACGCACCGGCCTGACCGCGGAAGCCGCGGTGGAGCGCATCCAGGACGAAACGCGCCTGCGCGTGCAGCGCATGGGCGATCCCATCCTGCGCGAGCGGGCACATGACTTTGACGACCTGGCGCGGCGGCTGCTGCGCCACCTGACCGGCGAAGAGGCCGCCCAGCGCAACTTGCCCCATCAAGCGGTGCTGGTGGCCCGCAACATGGGTCCGGCCGAGCTTCTGGATTATGGCCGCGACAAGCTGGTGGCGCTGGTGCTGGAAGAAGCAGCCTCCACCAGCCATGTCGCCATCGTCGCCCGCTCCATGGGCCTTCCCATGGTCGCGTCACTGGAAGGCGTGGCCGACAATGCGCGCGCCGGCGACCAGATCGCGGTGGACGGTGAAATGGGCGAGGTGCATCTGCGCCCCGCGTCCGAGATCGTCAAAGCCTTCGAGGACAAGCGCGAATTGCGCGTCCAGGCCCAGGCCCGCTTCGCCGCGGTGCGCGACTTGCCGGCCGTCACCCGCGACGGCGTCGCCATCAGGATGATGATGAATGCCGGGCTGGAATTCGACATGCCCCAGCTTCAGCAGTCCGGCGCTGACGGCATCGGCCTGTTCCGCACCGAACTGCAGTTCATGATCGGCGAGACGATGCCGCGGCTGGCCGACCAGTCGGCTTTCTACAAGAAGATCCTGGATTCGGCTGGCGACAAGCCGGTGGTGTTCCGCACCCTGGACCTGGGCGGCGACAAGGTGCTGCCCTATGCCCGCTGGGAGCGGGAGGAAAATCCGGCGCTGGGCTGGCGCGCCATCCGCATCGCGCTCGATCGCCCGGCCTTGCTCCGCTACCAGGTTCGCGCCCTGCTCAATGCCAGTATAGGCCGAACCCTGCGCATCCTCCTCCCTATGGTCTCGGATGTGGACGAGTTCAATCGCGGCCGCGCCCTGATCGACCGCGAGCTGGAACGGGCGCGACTGCTCAGCCTGGGCCGGCCGACCCAGGTGCTGGTGGGCGCCATGCTGGAAGTGCCGGCGCTGGCCTTCATGCTGCCCCAGCTGATGCGTTCGGCCGATTTCGTCTCCATCGGCTCCAACGATCTTCTGTCGTTGGCCTTTGCCGTGGATCGCACCAATCCCCGGGTGGCCAAACGCTATGATAATCTCAACCCCGCCTCACTCACCCTGATCCGGCTCATCGTCAACAGCGCGGCCGAGAATTCGGGCGACCTCTCTCTGTGTGGGGAAATGGCCGGCCGGCCGCTGGACGCCATGGCGCTGCTCGGCCTGGGCATCCGGACACTCTCCATGCAGCCCGGTCAGATCGGCCCCATCAAGATGATGATTCGATCGCTCCATCTGGGCGAGATGGCGGCTTTTGTTGACAGATTGTGCGGCCGTACCGACCACTCGCTCCGCACCCGGCTTTCCGCCTTTGCCGCGGAACGCGGGATCGTCTTGAAATAGGGCAATTTGGCGTATTTTTGGCCCGGAACCTGACTTTTTGCGGCGCAACAGTTGTCCCTGCCGCCCTTGATCGGATAAAGTATAATGCACAAATGTTTAGCTGTGCTTTGCCCCTGATTTTTGGCGGGTTATGGGCAATGCCTATGTTCGGCCATGTATGACCAAGCTTACACAGATGTCCCTTGAGAATGACGGTAGTGGGGAAGACGGCGGTCTGAGCCGCCGGCGTATCCATCTGCGCGAGATTTCCGGCGACAGCGAATCTCCGCTCCAGACCGTGGGCCAGGATCTGCGCGCCGCCCGCCTGAGGCGTGGCGATGAGATCGCCCAGGTCTCGCGTGCGCTCAAGATCCGCAAAGACCATCTGGAAGCGTTGGAGGAGGACCGGCTGGAAGATCTGCCGGGCAAAACCTACGCGATAGGCTTCGTGCGCTCCTATGCCCGCCATCTAGGCCTGGATGCGACCGAATATGTCGAACGTTTCAAGCGCGACATCTCTGGCCGCACCGAAGACAAGGTGCATGAGCCCGCGCCGATCCATCAGGATGATGGCCGCCGCCTGCCGCAAGGCTGGCGCATCATCACCGGCGCGGTGGTCATTCTGATCGGCTGGGGTGCCTGGCATCTCCTGTCCACGGAGACCAGCTCCAACCAGCCCGTACCGCCGGCGCCCGTCCTCAATCCACCCAAGCCTGCGGCGCCCAAGCCCGCGCCGGCCCCGGTGCAGCAGGCCATGACGCCGTCACCGGCTGCGGGGACCACAGCACCCGCCGCGACCGACACCACGACCAGCCAGCAAACCGCGGCCACGCCGCCGCCTGCCGCCGGCGCCACAACCCCGGCCACCAGCCTGCCGCCCGCGAACCCCGCCTCAACCGGATCCCCCACAGCCGCGCCGGCACCACAGGTGCAAAGCGCATCGTCGGCCGCCGTGCCGGCCGAGCCCGCCAGCAACGGCGCTGGCACCGTCTATGGTGCGCTGAACCAGAATCCGCGCGTGATCCTGCGTGCCCGCGGTGATGTGCGCGTCACCGTGAAGAATGGCGAAGGCCAGATGATCCTGAACCGCGACCTCAAATCGGGCGACAGCTATCAGGTTCCCAACACGCCCGGCATCACCATGGCGACCAACAATGCCGGCGTGGTGGAAATCGACCTGGACGGCATCGCGCTAGGCCGGGCAGGGCAGTCGCAACAGATTCTCGGGCGGGTTTCGCTGGATCCCCAGGCGCTGGCCGACCGTTTCAACAACCACTAAGGACGACAGATGAGCATTCGCGCCTATCGCGACATCCACCGGCGCCAGTCGCGCCAGATCATGGTCGGCAAAGTGCCGGTCGGCGGCGACGCGCCGATCACGGTGCAGACCATGACCAACACCATCACCGGTGATGCGCGCGCCACCATCGACCAGATCCGCAAGATCGAGGAGGCCGGCGCCGACATTGTGCGCGTTTCCTGCCCGGACGAGGACGCCACCAAGGCGATGAAGGCCATCACCAAGGCGGCCGCCATCCCGGTCGTGGCCGACATCCATTTCCACTACAAGCGCGCCATCGAGGCGGCGGTGAACGGCGCGGCCTGCCTGCGCATCAATCCCGGCAACATCGGCTCGCCCCAGCGCGTGCGGGAAGTGGTGCAGGCAGCCAAGGATCATGGCTGCTCCATGAGGATCGGCGTCAATGCCGGATCGCTGGAAGCCGACCTTCTGGAAAAATATGGCGAGCCCTGCCCGGAAGCGATGGTCGAAAGCGCGCTCAACCACGCCAAGATCCTCGATGACCTCGACTTCCGCGAATACAAGATTTCGGTGAAGGCGTCCGATCCTTTTCTGGCGGTCGCGGCCTATCAGGCGCTGAGCGAGGCGATCGATTGTCCGCTGCATGTCGGCATCACCGAGGCTGGCGGCATGATCTCCGGCACCGTGAAGTCCTCCATCGGCATGGGCATGCTGCTGTGGAGCGGCATCGGCGACACCATCCGCGTATCGCTATCGGCCGATCCAGTGGAAGAGGTGCGGGTGGGCTTCGACATCCTGAAGTCGCTCAACCTGCGCCACCGCGGCGTGAACATCGTGTCCTGCCCGTCCTGCGCGCGCCAGGGCTTCAATGTGATCGACACCGTCAAGACCCTGGAAGACCGGCTGAAGCACATTGCCACGCCGATGTCGCTGTCCATCATCGGCTGCGTGGTCAACGGGCCGGGCGAGGCCCGCGAGACCGATATCGGCTTTACCGGCGGGGGCGCCGGCAAGGGCCATGGGCAGATCTATCTCAATGGCGAGCCCAAGTACCGCATCGACAATCCCGATCTGGTCGAGCACATCGTCGAGCTTTGCGAGAAGAAGGCCGCCGAGATCGAGGCCGCGCGCGACAATACCGCCAAGCCGGAACCGCTGGAAGCCGCGCAGTAGCGACTCAATTGTCATCCCGGGCGCGACGCGGCATGCAATGCTGCGTCGCTGACCCGGGATCTTTTTTGCATCATGGTTCCCGGCTCGCGCTTCGCAGACTTCGTCTGCTCGCTGGCCGGGATGACAGGTTCTAAGGAATGATTCCCGCCGCCAAGCTTGACCGGCTCCTGGACCGCTTTTCCGCCATCGAAGCGGAGATGTCGTCCGGCGTTTCGGGCGACGCCTTCGTCAAGCTCTCGCGCGAACATGCCGAGCTGTCGCCGGTGATCGAGACCGTGCGCGCCTATCGCCAGGCCCAGGTTCGCACTGCCGATGCCGAGGCATTGATCGCCGATGCTTCGACCGAAGCCGAAATCCGCAACATGGCGGAGGAAGAACGCGCCGAACTGAAGACCGAGCTGGAAAAGCTCGACCATGACCTGCGCATCGCACTGCTGCCCCGCGACGCGGCTGACGATTCCTCGGCCATCGTGGAAATCCGCGCCGGCACCGGCGGCGATGAAGCCGCCCTGTTCGCCGGTGACCTTTTGGGCATGTATCAGCGCTATTGCCAGCTTCAGGGCTGGAAGACCGAGATCCTGTCGCTGTCGGAGAGCGACCTGGGCGGTTACAAGGACGCGACCCTGGAAGTCGCGGGGCGTGGCGTCTATGCCAAACTCAAATTCGAAAGCGGCGTCCATCGGGTGCAACGCGTGCCGGCGACGGAAACGCAGGGCCGCATCCACACTTCCGCCGCCACCGTGGCGGTGCTGCCCGAGGCCGAGGACGTGGATATCGAGATCAACGAAAAGGACCTGCGCATCGACACCTATCGCGCGCAAGGCGCCGGCGGTCAGCATGTCAACAAGACCGACAGCGCCGTGCGCATCACCCATATTCCTACCAACACGGTGGTGGCGATGCAGGAGGAGAAATCCCAGCACAAGAACAAGGCCAAGGCGATGATGCTGCTGAAGGCCAAGATCTATGACGCCGAGCGCAGCCGTATCGCTGCCGCCCGCGCCAGCGAACGCAAGAGCCTGGTGGGATCGGGCGACCGCAGCGAACGCATTCGCACCTATAATTTCCCGCAGGGCCGCGTTACCGACCACCGTATCAACCTGACGCTCTACAATCTGGCGCGCATCGTCACCGGCGACGAGCTGGGCGAAATCATCGATGCGCTGGTGGCGCAGGACCAGGCCGACCGGCTGGCGGAATTCGAAGCGGCGGATTCATGAACGGGACAGGGCAGTGACCCTCGACGACGCCACGCGGACACTGGCCGCAGCCGGCATCGACAATCCGCGCATGGAAGCGCGCCTTCTCTTCGCCCATGCGCTGGGGATCAGCCGCGACCAGACCCTGAGCGCGACGGCCACGCCGGAACAGGAAGCGCGGTTTGAGGCGCTGGTGGCGCGCCGCACGACCCGTGAACCTTTCGCCTACATCACCGGCCGCAAGGAATTCTGGAGCCTGGATTTCGAAGTCGGCCCCGGCGTGCTGGTGCCACGTCCCGACACCGAAACCCTGATCGAGGAAGCGTTGCGGATCGTGCCGGACCGCAATGCACCGCTCCGGATCGCCGACCTGGGCACGGGCTCCGGCGCCATCCTGATTGCTGCGCTGAAGGAATTTCCCAATGCTACCGGCATCGGTCTTGAATCATCACCGGATGCGTTTGGCTGGGCGAGCCGCAATGCCCGGCGCCTGATGCCGGAACGGGCCGAGATGCGGTTGGCGGAATGGGACAGGGCAGAAGGCCCGTTCGATCTGATCTTTTCCAATCCGCCCTATGTCCCTTCGAGGGAGATCGAATCACTCGATCCAGATGTTTGCTGTTTCGAGCCCAGCGCCGCCCTGGATGGCGGCGCTGACGGCTTGTCGGCTTACGGGTCACTGGCGGAACTTCTGCCCGATCTGCTGATGCAGGGCGGTCACGCCCTGCTGGAAATCGGCTTTGGCCAGGCCGGAATAATAGAAAAGCTGTTCCCGCGGCTTGAAATTCTAAGGATCGCACCCGATCTCTCAGCTGTTCCCCGCTGCGTCATCTTGCGTAAAGCCTGAGGATTTCCTTGGAAAAACGCGGGTGTTCGGGTAGGTTCTGCTTTGCAGGGACCAAGGGGATGGTCCCTCCCGCGGGCCGTGAAAGGCGACCGCTGGGACGGGCGACGCGATAAAAAGCCGCCGCCGGGGCAGGGGACTCAAAGCGAACCGGATTGGATGCTGGCTGCCGCGCCCCTTGGCGCATGAGGGCCAGCGATGAAGGAAGGGTCATAGTGAAACGTTCTCGCAGAGGTGGCCGCAGGCCCCACAATGGTGGCAACAGCGGCGGCGGCGGCGGCGGCAACAATGGCGGCGGGTTCAATCCCAACCGCACATACGATTCTTCGGGCCCGGAAGTGAAGATTCGCGGCTCGGCCAGCCACGTGTATGAGAAGTATCTGCAGTTGGCCCGCGACGCCAACTCCAGCGGTGACCGCATCATGGCCGAGAATTATCTTCAGCATGCGGAGCATTACTACCGCATCATGGCCGCCGCCGCTGCGCAAGCTGCCCAGTATCAGGCCCAGCAGGCCGCCCAGAGCGGCCAGAACGGCGCCCAGCACCCGCAGCCGCAAGGCGCTCAGCCCCAGCAGCCTCAGACCAGCGCCCCCTCTTTTTCCTTGAGCGAGAGCTCGACTGAAGAAGAAGGTGAAGAAGCGGAAGCGTCCTAGCTTCCGCTTGAAGCCTCCTGACCTTGGCTGGAGGCGCCCCGGCCTCACCCCAATTTCTAGTGCCAGCGCAAAGACAGGCATTCACCGCCTGACCATACAGGGGTCTTGTGGCCCCGGTTCCGTCTCCCCATATCAAGTGGGAACGACGCCCAGTCGGGGTCGTATAATGGTCCGCTGCCGAGGAAGCACGGGAAAGGCGAGGCGCTAGCCGAGCCGTCACCCATGCGACCACAAAAAGGGGTCGACCGGGAGACAACATGGATATTGAAAAGTTCACCGAGCGTGCGCGCGGTTTCATTCAGTCGGCGCAAACGCTGGCCCTGCGCGAGGGCAACCAGCAGTTCACCCCCGAACATCTGCTCAAGGTCCTGATCGATGACGAAGAGGGCCTGGCAGCCCGGCTGATCACGGCCGCAGGCGGCCGTGACAATCAGGTGCGTAGCGGCGTCGAGGCTGCGCTGAAGAAACTGCCCAAGGTACAGGGTGGCTCGGGCCAGGTTTACCTGTCCCAGGATGCCGCGCGTCTGTTGGACAATGCCGAACAGATCGCCAAGAAAGCCGGCGACAGTTTCGTCACCGCCGAATATCTGCTCTTGGCGCTGGTTTTGGCCGGCGGCAGCGAAAGCGCGCGCATCCTCAAGGAGGCCGGCGTCACCGCCCAGGGTCTCAATGCGGCGATTGCCGGTCTGCGCAAGGGTCGCACTGCCGACAGCGCCACGGCCGAGAACGCTTACGACGCGCTCAAGAAATATGCCCGAGACCTGACCGAACTGGCACGCACCGGCAAGCTCGATCCCGTGATCGGGCGCGACGAGGAAATCCGCCGCACCATCCAGGTCCTTTCCCGCCGCACCAAAAACAATCCGGTCCTCATTGGCGAACCAGGCGTGGGCAAGACGGCCATCGCCGAAGGCCTGGCGCTGCGCATCGTCAATGGCGATGTGCCCGAGAGCCTGCGCGACAAGAAGCTGATGGCGCTGGACATGGGCTCGCTGATCGCGGGCGCCAAGTTTCGCGGCGAGTTCGAGGAACGCCTGAAGTCGGTCCTGAACGAGGTGACCGGCGCCCATGGCGAGATCATTCTCTTCATCGACGAGATGCACACATTGGTCGGCGCCGGAAAGGCCGACGGCGCGATGGATGCCTCCAATCTGCTCAAGCCGGCGCTGGCGCGCGGCGAGCTGCACTGTGTGGGTGCAACAACGCTGGACGAATATCGCAAATATGTGGAAAAGGACGCCGCCCTGGCGCGGCGCTTCCAGGCGGTGTTCGTCAGCGAACCCACGGTGGAAGACACCATTTCGGTGCTGCGCGGCCTGAAGGAGAAGTACGAGCTCCATCACGGCGTGCGGATCACGGACAGCGCCATCGTGGCCGCGGCAACCCTGTCCAACCGCTACATCACCGACCGTTTCCTGCCCGACAAGGCCATCGACCTGATGGACGAGGCGGGATCGCGGCTCAGGATGCAGATCGACTCCAAGCCTGAACAGCTGGACGAACTGGACCGCCGCATCATCCAGCTCAAGATCGAGCGCGAAGCCCTGAAGAAGGAGACCGACAAGGCCTCCAAGGATCGGCTGACGACGCTGGAAAGCGAACTGGCCGACTTGCAGGTCGAATCCGACGCGCTAACCGCCAAATGGCAGGAAGAGAAGAAGTCCGTCGCCGACGTCCAGTCGCTGAAGGAAAAGCTGGACGCCGCGCGCAGCGATGCTGACGTGGCGCAGCGCAAGGGCGATTTCGCCAAGGCCGGCGAGCTGACCTATGGCGTGATCCCCGACCTGGAGCGCAAGCTGAAAGCGATCGAGGACCGCGAGGACGACGTATTGGCGGCCGAGGCCGTCACGGCGGAAAACATCGCCCAGGTGGTATCGCGCTGGACCGGCATCCCGGTGGACAAGATGCTGGAAGGCGAGCGCGAGAAGCTGCTCCACATGGAAGCCGATCTGGAAAAGCGCGTGGTCGGACAGGATGAGGCCGTGCGCGCCATTTCCAATGCGGTGCGCCGGGCGCGTGCGGGTCTGCAGGACCCCAACCGGCCGATTGGCTCCTTCCTGTTCCTGGGTCCGACGGGCGTGGGCAAGACCGAGCTGACCAAAAGCCTGGCCGCCTTCCTGTTCGATGACGACACCGCCATGGTGCGCATCGACATGAGCGAGTTCATGGAAAAGCATGCGGTCGCGCGGCTGATCGGCGCCCCGCCAGGCTATGTCGGCTATGAAGAGGGCGGCGTGCTCACCGAAGCGGTACGCCGGCGGCCCTATCAGGTGATCCTGTTCGACGAGGTCGAAAAGGCCCATGCCGATGTGTTCAATGTGCTGCTCCAGGTGCTGGACGACGGCCGGTTGACCGATGGTCAGGGCCGCACCGTGGACTTCCGCAACACGGTGATCATCCTGACTTCGAACCTGGGCACCGAATTCCTCTCGGTGGAAGGCGGCGATGCTGCTCACAACCGGGCGCAGGTGATGCAGGCGGTCAGGGCGCATTTCCGCCCCGAATTCCTCAACCGGCTGGACGAGATCATCCTGTTCCACCGCCTGACGCGGGCCAATATGGACAAGATCGTCGATATCCAGATCGGGCGCCTGGACAAGCTGCTGGCGGACCGCAAGATCGCCATCACCCTGGACGACAAGGCGCGTCACTGGCTGGGCAATGCCGGCTACGATCCAGTCTATGGCGCGCGTCCCCTGAAGCGGGTGATCCAGCGCCGGTTGCAGGATCCGCTGGCGCAGCTGATCCTGGAAGGCAAGGTCGGTGAGGGCGCCACCGTAACGGTGAGCGCGTCCAAGACCGGGCTGACTATCAATGGCCAGGAATTCGCGGGTACCGCCGACGAACTGGTGGATGTGGCGCCCGCCGGGGTTGCGCTGAACTGACCTGATATGTCATGGCCCGCCGAAAGCGGGCCATGACATTGGAGTTCAGATGGGTGAGCGCATTGCTTTTGACGATTTCCTGAAAGTGGATATCCGCGTCGGCACGATCCTGTCGGCGGAGGTCTTCCCGCAAGCCAGGAAACCTGCCTTGAAACTCGCTATCGATTTCGGGCCGGAGATCGGGGTCAAGAAATCCTCGGCCCAGATCACCCGGCACTATGCGCCTGAAGGCTTGGTGGGAAAGCAGGTGGTAGCGGTGGTGAACTTCCCGCCGCGCCAGATCGGCCCCTTCATGTCAGAGGTGCTGACGCTGGGCGTGCCCGATGCCGATGGCGAAGTGGTATTGCTGCATCCCAGCCTTCCCGTGCCCAATGGCGGACGGATGTTCTAGGCCTTGCCTGCCACTTTAGCAGCGTGTCACTTCGCTTTGGCCTGCCGCAAATCAGTCGCCACATCGGCCACCTTGGCTTCCAGGGCGGCATTGGCGACCAGATTGTCGATCTCCAGCCGCGTCTCCTGGAACTTGCGCAAGAGGACGCCGATCAGCAGGCGGCCTTGCGCCATCTTCACGGTCAGCGGATTGACCTGGCCGCCATTGATCCGGATCTCGTAATGCAGATGCGGGCCGGTCGCCATGCCGGTCATGCCGCTATAGGCGAAGACCTGGCCCTGGCGCACGCGCGCGCCCACCCGCATGCCGGGCGCAAAGCGCGAAAGATGCCCGTAAGCCGTGGCGTAGTTGTTGCCATGGTTGATCAGGACGAAATTGCCATAGCCATTGGCCCAGCCCATGAATTTGACTGTACCGGCGCCGGCCGCCATCACCGGCGTGCCGGTCGGAACCGCAAAGTCCACGCCCTTGTGCATGCGGGTATAGCCCAGGATGGGATGGAACCTGGAGCCGAAGCCTGACGAGATGCGCGCGCCATCGACCGGCGTCTTCATCAGCATGCCCTTGGCGCTTTCGCCCTTGGTGTCGAAATATTCCGGCGGCTCGCCGGGATCGGCCTGGAAGCGGTACATGGGGATCTGCTTGCCGCCGAGCGTCAGCATCGCATAGCTGATCGCACCATATTTCGCCGGCTGGCCTTCCGGCGTGTAGGCATAGTCATAATAGACCTCGAACTTGTCGCCGGGATGCAGGTCGCGCTGGAAGTCCACCTTGTAGGAGAACATGCGGATCAGATCGACCACCACATCGGCGGGAATGCCGGCCTGCATGGCGGCGAGATAAAGGCTTGAATCGATCGTGCCGCCAGCGCGGTGACGATGGATCTGCAGTTCCTTCTTCTCCACATCGGCGGTGTAGCCGCCTTCAGTGGTACGGGTGACGGTGATGTCCTGGTCGATGGTGGGGGAGAAGTGCAGCGACAGGAGCCGCGAAATGGCCTGCGAGTTCTCGGCCCGGGCGCCGGAATCATTTTCTTCGCCGGCATCCACCGGCACGACCACCGGCTTGTGGTTGACCATCACCACCGTGGTCTTCGCTTGACCCGGCTGTTGCGTGTTGCCGGTCGCATCGATGGTGGAAACCGTATAGGTGAGGTCGAAGCTCTGCCCGGCCTTCAGCTGGCGGGGCGAAAAATTCTTGCCCATGGCCGCGATCACGGAATTGGCGTCCTGCGAAGAAATGCCAACGTCTTCCAGCATGCCTGCCAGCGTGTCGCCGGCATCCAGGGTCACGGTGCGCTGCTCGACGCCGGGGTTCGGATTGGCATTGTCGGAATTGTCGTTTGGGGCGTTCTGTGCGTTTTGCGGCTCACTCGCCCGGATCAGTTTCATGAAGAGGGCGTAAGGAAGAGAGGCACGACCGGGCGCAACCATCGGGCGCGTCACCGGCATCATGCCAACCGCCATCCAGGCGATGGCGCCCGCGACCAACGCTGTCAGGCTGGTGGAGACCAGCGCCCAGCGGCCATCGGTGGTGGCGAGTGCGGCGCCAGCACCGCTCAGGCGGCGGCGCAATGCCGGCAGACGAACTTCTTCTTCAGGAATACGCGCAATTATATCGTGGGTCTTGCGGTCCACGTCGGCTCCGTTTTGTCGTTGGAAACGCGGCCGACTCAGGTCCCCCGACCCTTATCTGCTCTGTCCCAGCCCCAATATGGCGCTTTCGCCCATCCCCGGCGCGCGACTGTTGACATATATCCTTTACTATAATGGGACGGTCAACCCGTAATTGTACCAAGAGATTGTTCCCATTGAACTTTAGACAGTTTCCAAGTTCCACGCTGATGGCCGTGGGTCTGTTGTTGATGCCCGCATCGGCCTTCGCCTGGGGCGCGGAGGGCCATGAGGTTGCCGCGGCCATAGCCCTGGACGAGCTTTCGCCGGCGGCGCGAACGCAGGTTGCGCATCTTCTCGGCAGCGACGTGATGATGGTGCAGGGGGCCAACTGGGCCGACGAGATCAAGGACCAGCGCCGCGACACGGCCCGCTGGCATTTTGTCGACATCCCGCTTCAGGCGCACGGCTTCATCCCACAGCGCGACTGCGCCGATGGCGACTGCGTGGTGGCCCAGATCGAGGCTGACCTGGCCGCTTTGCGCAACAAACATCTGGATGACAGGCGGCGCGCCGAAGCGTTGCTGTTCCTGATCCATTTTGTCGCCGACGTGCACCAGCCGCTGCATGCCGAGGACAATGACGACAAGGGGGGCAATGAGGTCCGCGTGCAGATCGGCCGCGAGCACGCCAACCTGCACCGGGTGTGGGACGTCGATGTGGTCGAAGCCCTGGGCTTTGATCCCGGCGCCGTCGCCGCGAACATCGCGCACAGCATCACGCCGCAGCAGCGCCAGGCCTGGTCCAAAGGTAAGCCGGCGGACTGGGCCAACGAGGCCCATGCCATCGCGCGCGACCAGATCTATCCGCCGCTTGGGGGCGCATTCTCTATACGCCTGCCTCGTGACTATGCCTGGCGCGAGGCGCCCATCGCGCGGCTTGAGCTGGCAAAGGCCGGTGTGCGGCTGGCCTTCCTGCTCAACACTACGCTGAAATGATCACTCCGACGCCAGAATGGTGTTCTTTACCATTGGACTTTTTTTGCGCGCTCGCAAATTGCCGCCCACCAACCCAATTTGCTCGCGCGCGGGTTATTCCGACGCGAGGATAGTGTTTTTCACCATTGGATAGATTTGATTGTGCCACTTGCTGCCGGAGAAAACGCCATAGTGACCCACGCCGGCCTGCACATAATGCTTCTTGCGGAACGGCTTGACGGTCGACAGAAGATCCTGCGCCGCCATGGTCTGGCCCAGGCCGCAGATATCGTCGCGCTCGCCTTCCACCGTCAGCAGTGAGGTCTTGCGGATCGCGCGCGGGTCCACCTTGCGATTCCGGTAAGTATAGACGCCGCGTGGCAGGTGATGCTCCTGGAACACCTTGCGCACGGTGTCGAGGTAGAATTCCGCCGGCAGGTCGGCGACCGAGAAATACTCGTCATAGAATTTGCGGTTGGCGTCCGCCTTTTCGATCTCGCCCTTCAGGATATGGCCGAACAAGTCCATATGGGCGCGCACATGGCGCGCGATGTTCATGGTGACAAAGGCCGAGAGCTGCAGGAAGCCGGGATAGACCCGGCGGTGGGCGCCCGGATAGCGGCGCGGCACGGTGGTGATCAGGTTTTCCTCGAACCATTCCACCGGATGTTCATTGGCCAGCCGGTTGACCTTGGTGGGATTGATCGAAGTGTCGACGGGCCCCGCCATCAGGACCAGGCTTTTGGGGGTCGCGGGATGTTCGTCTTCCGCCATCAGGGCGGCGGTTGCGATCATGGAGGGGCAGGGCTGGCACACCGCCATGCCATGCACACCAGGGCCGATATGGCCGAAAAAAGCCATCAAGTGGTCGATATATTCGTCGGTGCCGAAGCGCCCCTCGGACACCGGCACGTCCCGGCCGCTTTTCCAGTCGGTAATATAGACGTCATGATCCGCCAGCAGCGTCTGTGCCGTATGCCGCAAGAGGGTCGGGAAATGTCCTGCCATGGGCGCAGCCAACAGAACCTTGGGCTGACGCAAGCCGCTCTCTTTGCGGAAATGCAGCAGATTGCCGAAAGGCATCTCCAGCGCCACCTCCTCGGTGACGTCCACCAACTGGTCCTGAACCTTGACGCTCTTGATCCCATAATCCGGCCGGTCATGGATCAGATGGGCGCGGGATATGATCTCCGCCCCCGCTGCCACGCTGCGGAACATGTAATTGGCGGAAGGTCCCAGGGTGGTGTCGCTGAAGGCCGCTCGCACCAAGTCGGCGCCCGCCCGTACCGGGGCAAACAAGTCCTGCTGGGCCTGGTAGGCGTCGTACAGCATTCGTTCCGGCAACCCGAGCCCTACAGTATGAATCACGACGGGGACCCCGGTCCGGATCGACCGCATCCCATGCTCAGATGCTGCAATGCAAAATACCCCTTGTCAACGCGCTAAAACCGTCGAAAACTGACGCAAATGACCGATGCCGTCCTGACCATCTCAAGCAAGAACTACTCCTCCTGGTCGCTGCGAGGCTGGCTGCTTTGCCGGATGGCGGGTCTGGATTTCCGCGAAGAGGTGCTGTCCAGCGACGATCCTTCCGCGCGCGCCGAGCTTCTGATGTTGGCGCCGTCGTTCCTGGTGCCGCGGCTTACCCACAATGGCCTGAAGGTTTGGGACACGCTCGCCATCGCCGAATATCTGCACGAACAGTTTCCGCAAGCCGGCCTTCTCCCCAAGGAGATGGCGGCACGCACTCATTGCCGCTCGGTATCGGGCGAGATGCATCTGGGCTTTGCCAACCTGCGCTCGGCGCTGCCGATGAATCTCAAGGCCCATTACAAGGGGTTCAAGGTCTGGGCTGCCGCCCAGGCCGACATCGATCGCGTCATCACCATCTGGCGCGAATGCCTGAACATCTATGGCGGCCCTTATCTGTTCGGCGAGACACCGACGCTCGCGGACGCCATGTATGCGCCGGTCACCACCCGCTTCACCACCTATGACGTGAAGCTCGACCGGCAGTGCGCCGACTATTGCGAGACCATCCAGGCCATGCCCGACATGATCGAATGGATCGAGGCAGCGAAAAACGAGCGCGCCGGCATCGAGGAACTGGAAGCGGAATTCTAGGACGCGCCGCTTTCGTTCGGTTTTGTTTGCAACTGAGCGAAGTTTTCAATGCCCATCTGCTCGATCAGCCGCATCTGGGTCTGCAGCCAGTCGATATGCTCTTCCTCGCTCTCCAATATGTCGGTGAAGAGCTCGCGGCTGACATAGTCCTTGACCGTCTCGCAATGGGTGATGGCGAGCTTGAGATCGGGCAGGGCCATCATCTCCAGCGACAGGTCGCATTTGAGGACTTCCTGCACACTCTCCCCGATCATGAGCTTGCCCAGGTCCTGAAGATTGGGCAGGCCGCCCAGGAACAGCACGCGCTTGATCAGCTTGTCGGCGTGCTTCATCTCGTCGATGGATTCCTCATACTCCTTGTGGGCGAGGATCGAGAGGCCCCAGTCGGCCAGCATGCGCGAATGCAGGAAATACTGGTTGATGGCGGTAAGCTCGTTCTTCAACACCTTGTTGAGGAACGAGATGGTCGTGGGATCGCCTTCGAGCGAGGCGTGGGGCTGAGGCCCCGGCGCTACTCCGCCGCCAGCGACAGGGCTTGCCGGTTTTCTTCCAGCAGGCTTTCGATTGTTTCCTGGCATCGTCCGCAATTCTTTCTCACGCCGCAGCGTGCGTAAACGTCATCGGCATTTTCGGCCCCGCCGCAAATCGCGGCGCCGATGCGCTGGTCGTTCAGCCTATTGCAGACGCAGATGATCATCCAAGGCTCCCGCCGGGGTTATCTCCGGCAGGAGCTATATGGATTTAGATGCGACTGATTGTCAATATCGACGATAAGACATTGAAATATAATAATATATTTCTGAAAGTTTCGCCGACGCCGCCGGCAACAAAGCAGCGCGACTGCCTGATCAGCTCACCGCTTCCGCTTCGGCCATCTTTTGCACGGTCACGTAATCGGTCTTGCCGGTGGCAAGCAGGGGAATGGATTCCACCACCAGAATCCGGCGCGGGATGCTGATCTCCGACACGCCATGGTTCTGCGCCCAGCCGATCAGATCGAGGCGGCGCGCTTCGGGGGCATTGGTCACCAGCACGACCTGTTCGCCCTTGCGCCCGTCGGGCACCGCGACCGCCGCATGGGCGTTGTCGGGCCACAGCGCCGCAGCGATATTTTCAACGACAGCAAGCGACACGGTCTCGCCGCCGATCTTGGCGAAGCGCTTCAGCCGCCCGCGAATGGCGACGAATCCATCCTCGTCGATCGCAACCACGTCGCCCGTATTGTACCAGCCATCCTCCGGCGGAATGATCTTTCCCGGCGCATCGGAGCGGATATAGCCCAGCATGACGTTGGGGCCCTTCACATAAAGCTCACCGGCGCCAGGAATGCCTTCCACTGGCTTCAGCTTCGCTTCCATGCCCGCCATCATCCGGCCCACCGTGCCGGGATGGTTGGCCTCTATCTGGTTGGCCGCCACCACCGGCGCGGCCTCGGTGACGCCATAGCCTTCCAGCAGCGTCACGGCGGATTTCTTGCGCAGGAAGGCGCGGGTCTCATCCCTGAGCCGCTCGGCCCCGCATACCGCCATGCGCAGGGTGTCGAGGTCGCCGGCGTCACAGGTGCGGGCATACTGGTTGATGAAGGTGTCGGTGGACAGAAGGATGGTGGCGCCGTGGCTTTTGATCCGGCGCACGATCTCCTTGGGCTGGAGCGGGGTGGGATGGGACACCACCTTCACGCCTGCGAGCAATGGCAGGATGGTGCCCACCGTCAATCCGAAACAGTGGAAGATGGGCAGGGGATTGAACAGCACATCGGCGGGATAAAGGTCGATATGGGCGCGCACCTGGGCGACGTTGGCCAGGATATTGGCATGGGACAGCGCCACGCCTTTGGGCTCACCCTCGGTGCCGGAAGTAAAAAGAATCGCCGCAAGGTCGTCAGGTCCAGGCCTGACCGAGAACAGGCCCGGCGCCAGCTTGCCCAAGACCGCCGTGAGCTTGTTGGCCAGTGTCAGCTTCTTGCGCACGTCTTCCAGATAAAGGACTTCCGCATCCAGGCCCGCCACCAGATCCTGCAGGCCGGCCATCTCCACCAGCCGCCGCGCGGTAACGACGCGCCTGGCCTTTGCCGTATGAAGCGCGCTTTTCATGCCCGAAAGCCCAGTGGTGAAATTGAGCATCGCCGGCACGCGGCCGAACGCGGAAAGCCCAAAGAAAGTGATCGCCGCCGCGGCGCCGGTGGGAAGCATCACGCCAACACATTCCCCCGCACCCGTGCCGGTTTTCAACGCAGAGCCCAGCGCAAAACTGGCCCGCAGAATGTCGTCATAGCTCAGGGCACGGTCGTCGCCATCGACGAGGGCTGTGGCATCGCCGCCATGTTCGGCGCGCGCTTTGACTAGGGCGCGAAAGACGGAGCTTCGCGCGGCGGACGGGTCAAACGGTATGCGCTTGGGCGTTCCCAACTCGGGCATGGATGCTTTCCATCAGGGAAGTCGGAAAGCGTCTTTACCTCAAGTCGCGTGAAAATGCCCGATCCAGCTTTGAAAGCTGCGAACCAGCCGTTCGCGTCCTGTCGGACTGGCCGAACGGAACAGGCCGGCAATCTGTTCGCGCAGAGGCCGGGACTCTGCCCACAGCCTGTCCGCCTGGGGTTCGATGGCGCTGCGCAGCGGCTTGATCACTTCGCGCTCTATCCGTCTGGGCCCGATCAGGGCGACCGCCAGCGCAGCGAGGCCCGCGGTGCCGATCACGACATAGGCCGTCCTGGCCGGACGGCTGACCGCCAGGCGCAGGAGCCTGTCGATCAATGACGATTCGGCGACAGGGCGGCGCACCTGGGTGACGGCACGCAGCGGACGTCGACGGGAACGGACGGACGAGACAGTGGCCATGGAACGCTCCGAAAGGGGTTCAACTATTATGCCAACGCATTCGGGGAGCATGCGGTTTCCCCGGAAGGATAAGATTCCCATTTCAGATCGAAAACCATTCTATCTGCCCGACAAGCAATTCGACCGAACCCTCCATTGGGCGGGCCGGAAAATCCGTTGCGCCCAGAACGCCGTCCCCGTTTCGTCCGTCGGAGGCCAGGGGAAGAATGATGCGCTCCCCCTCGATGATCTGGGTACCGCTCCTGAAGAGCTTTCCGCTGCAGTAGTAGGCTGCGGGTTCGGTCACGACCTTTGTCATGTGAGCCTGCGCCAGATCGAACACATGGGACGGATGGATATCCTTGAGCGTGGTACCTCGGAAGCTTTTCCCAAAACCCACCATGGCGCGGTTGCCAGCCAGCCGCGCGGTGAACTCCCCGCTGGCACGTTCATATTTGAACGCCCAAAGCCGTTTGAAGTGCGGCGCCAGGCTGGAAGGGGACAGATCGGACCATGCCGGCATCGGCCTGTCCGTGCAGACTTGCCGCCAGTGATCGACAATGGCCTGCAGGGCAGGGGACGCAAGCCTGTCCCTGAATTCGGAAAAGCCGGTGCCTGCCGTATTGCGCATGCGTAGATGAGACTGCAGCAGGCCTTAATATTTCATGCTGCCAAAGCCGGAGGGGCACAAAGCGAAGGCCGTGCCTGTCCTGAATTCTGACGGGAGGACGAATTTCGCCGAGACAATATTCCTAATGTTTGAAGTTCCGATCCGGTCTTGCGGAGATCCATGTCGTCCAGAATAGTCGTCGGATCAGCTCACCACGATAAGCAGCGGGGCTGTCTTCCACCGAGACCACCGTTCTGGCGAGCACGTATCCAAAAGCCGAAACAGCATAAATGAAAAACGCTCTGTCTTTCTGCGCGGCGCTACTGGCGGTTACACTGCGCGCGCATGCCCAGGAAGCCGAGCCGGCCGCCATTGTTGAAATTGGCGGGGCCGGTCAATGGGGCCTGAAAGACAGTGGCTCATCCTATGGGCCCAACCTAGGCATCGAAACGACGCCCTTTCCCGGCATCCTTGAACTGGAAGCGGACGTGACACCCTTTTTCAGTCGCGGACAAACCGAATGGGATTCCGATTTCCTGTTCAAAAAGCCGTTCGACCTTTCTGAATCGCTCGAGTTCATGGCCGGCATAGGCCCCGAATGGAGTCACACGGTGAGCCACGGGACAACGTCCGATGATGTGGGGGCGGAAGCAGCCCTGGATTTCATGTACTGGCCTACGCGGGAGCGCCAGTTCGGTTTCTATTTGGAACCCACTTATGGCTACGGCTTTGGCAAGGATCATGAGCAGTCCATCAGCGTAAGCATCGGGCTGCTCATTCCGATCCAGTGACGCAATCCTGCGTCAGTCTACAAGTGGTCGGACCGCCCGACGTGCAAAGCATGATATTGGGAAAAACAACCGTGAAAGCTTTTGTGGTTAGCTCTGGCGATGGTGCCGATCGACCGTGGGGCTGGATCGTCGCGGAAACTGCCCACCAGATAGAGGCCGCGTTCCACGGCATCGTGATTCACGATCCGCCACCCGACTGGGCAACCCCGAGCTCATGGATGATTTTGGCGCTTACAAAGTGGAAGGGCCGCTTGATCCGTGGCTCGAAAAGCTGCGGCGCTCGTGATTTTGCGGCTGATACGGGAGGTATAATATTGGGCAAAGGGCCCATGAAACACGCTCTGCATTTCGTCGGCTTCAAGGACCCTCGCCTGGAAAAGAGCGAGCGGTCCTACAGGGCCGTGCGCGTGTTTGGCTGGCCGGACTTCTATCACCGCGGCTGGGACTGTCGAGCCCGGCGAGAGATCATGGACGGCGACACCATCGTGTTCGCCAATAGAGACTGGCGGCAAGAGCCGCGCATCCATTCCTATGATGACTCGGCAGCTCTTTGACCACAAAAACAAAAAGCCCCGCAGGATTTCTCCCGCAGGGCCCGGCACTCCAGCCTTGTCATGAATTCAGTCTATTTAATCGGATATGTTAGCGCAAAGGCCATAGACGACTCCCAGATGTAGATTAACCAAGCGCGGTCAAACGCGTGTATTGCGCCATGCACTCGCGCGTAGATTGGTGTGCACTCGAATTAACCGGTGCGTTCGACTAGCGTCCCCTCATTAGCTGGGGAGCGCGCATGGACGCTGTCGGAAAATATTCCGTTGCAGAACAAGTCAATTTCGATGGCCTTGAGATGTACGACGGACTTCGCGTCCATGGTGCGCCCGGCGTCCACGCTGCGATTCTGAAGAAAGTCCGGCAACTCCTGCCACCGCCAGCAAAAGTGCTTGATCTCGCCTGTGGCCAAGGTGCGCTCGCGAAGCGCTTCATTGATGCTGGATACAGCATGACATGCTGCGACTTGATTGACGACAAATGCAAAATCAAAGACGAAGCAGAATTCGTCCAGGCAAACTTAAACGAAGATTTTGCCGGCAGATTTTCTGAGCTATTCGATTGCGTGATTGCTTCTGAGATCATCGAACATCTAGAAAATCCCCGTCACTTCCTACGTGAGATTAATGCTCTTCTTCGGCCCGGGGGACTTCTGCTTATAACTACGCCGAACGTTGACAGCCCTTTCTCAAAAGCGGTTTTTTTGCGCGCTGGCTATCATCAGGGATTTTCTCCCTACGATTACACCGAGTCTGGGCATATCACGCCCATGTCGCTTTCCGATATCAGACGCGCTGTCACGGAATCTGGTTTCTTGCTCAACGATAAATCATCTGCGGGCGGGCAACCTGGTAGCAGGGGTTGGTGGAAGATGCGGGCGCTCGCAGCAATTATTTCGCCTATGTGCGACGCATCTGTTCGAGAACAATGCCTGATGGTCACGGCGCTCAAGAGTTTGGAATAAGCCCGCTAAAAACAAAAAAAGCCCCACCGAGATTTCTCCCAGTGGGGCCATCTACATTATTCGGCACATACTCCTGATAGAACATCAGGGGGCTGGTACGGGAAGTATAATATTGGGATAGTATTCCCAAACCGCAGGACTGCCGCGACGCCGCGCATGATGATTTTATATATGACGCCGTCTATATGTCGGTCATGACCATCGTCATCGACAAGCTCTCCAATGATGGGCGGCCCCGCGAAGCAGGGCCGAGGCACCCCGAAAAGGCCCACCGCCCGGACAATGAAATCCAGCGCAAGCCGGACTGGATCCGGGTCAAGGCGCCGGTTTCGCGCGAATATATCGCCACCCGCGAGGTGGTGCGCGCCAACAAGCTGCATACCGTGTGCGAGGAAGCCGCCTGTCCGAACATCGGGGAGTGCTGGACCAAGCGCCACGCCACCATGATGATCATGGGCGACACCTGCACCCGGGCCTGCGCTTTCTGTAACGTCAAGACCGGGCTGCCGGCACCGCTGGATGCGGAAGAGCCCGCCAATGTAGCGCGCGCGGTCAAGACGCTCGGCCTGACCCATGTGGTGATCACCTCGGTGGACCGCGACGACCTGGCCGATGGCGGGGCCGATCATTTCGCACAGGTGATCAATGCTATTCATGCCGAGAGCCCCGGCACCTCGGTCGAGGTTCTGACGCCCGACTTCCTGCGCAAGGACGGCGCCATCGAGACCGTGATGGCGGCCAAGCCGGAAGTGTTCAACCACAATCTGGAAACCGTGCCGCGGCTTTATCTGAACATCCGGCCGGGTGCGCGTTATTTCGCCAGCCTGCGCCTGCTCGAGCACGCAAAAGAACTGATGCCAACCGGCTTCACCAAGTCGGGTCTTATGGTGGGACTTGGTGAGACACGAGAGGAAATCATGCAGGTGATGGACGACCTGCGCGCGGCGAAAGTCGATTTCCTCACCATCGGCCAGTATCTGCAGCCGACGAGAAAGCACGCCAGGCTCGACCGCTTCTGGACGCCGGAAGAATTCGCCAGCCTTGAAGCCATCGCCCGCGCCAAGGGTTTCCTGATGGTGTCGGCCTCGCCACTGACCCGCTCGTCCTATCACGCCGACAGCGACTTCGCGGAATTGAAAGCCGCTCGGGCTGCCAGGGCCCCCGGAGCGATTGCGTGAAAATCGCCATGCGATTTTCCAACGCAAGCGCGACAGAGAATAAATGATTTCTCACAGAGAGACCCGTGTAGTCGCCTTTCCGGCGGCGCTGATGTACGCGGTCGTTTCGGATGTGGAGAAATATCCTGAGTTCCTGCCCTGGGTGGTGGCGCTGCGCGTGCTGTCGCGGCGCGAGAATGGCCTGACCGCCGAAATGGCCGTGGGCTATGGCGGCCTGCGCGAGCGCTATACCAGTGATGTGACGCTCGATCCTGGCCAGCACCGCATCGACGTGGTCCAGATTCAAGATCGGAAGAGGGGGGGCCCGTTCAAGACGCTGGAGAACCATTGGCGCTTCACCGACAAGGACGAGGGCTGCGAGGTCGAGTTCGCCATCATCTTCGAATTCAAAAGCCGGCTGCTGCATGGCGTGGCCGGCCATGCCTTCGAGAAAGTCATGCTCAAGATGGCCGACGCCTTCGAGGCCCGCGCCGCCGCACTTTCGCGCACCAGTTCCTGACTCTATAGTCCCCAAAAATAAAATTCGGGGAGGATACGTGCTGTCATTCAAGGCGCTGCTGGCATCGGTGGCCATATCCGCGCTGGCTGTCCTGCCAGCCCATGCCAAGACCGTTCTGTTCCTCGGTTCCAGCTTCACCTATGGCGCCCATTCCGCGGCGCAGCACTACCATCCCGAGCTGGTGAAGGACCTGAACGGTCCCGACAAATATGGTGAGACCTATGCCGGGGTGCCGGCCATCTTCAAGCAGTTCACCTTGGAAGCCGGGCTCAATGATTACGACGTCAGCTCCGAACTGGTGGGCGGCAAGGGGCTGGAATATTGGTTCACCGTGCCCGACACGCTGGCGCGCATCAACAAGCCCTGGGACGTGGTGGTGATGCACGGCTTCTCGACCCTGGATCAGGCTCATCCCGGCGACAGGACTTTGCTTTTATCAGGGACCAAGCGCATCGCCGACATGTTCCTGAAGGCGAACCCGAACGCCAGACTCTATCTTTTCGCGACCTGGGGCCGCGCCGATCAGGTCTATCCCGATACCGCAGCGCCGACCTGGAAAGGCAAGTCCGTCCAGCAGATGGGCAAGGATGTCGAGGCCGCTTACGAACAGGCGGTGAAGGAAGAGCCGCGCTATGCCGGCATCGTGCCGGTGGGGCTGGCCTGGAACCGGGCGATCGACACCGGCGTGGCTGATGGCAATCCCTATGACGGGATCGACGCGAACAAGGTCGATCTGTGGGCCTATGACCATTATCACGCCAGCGCTTACGGCTATTATCTCGAGGCGCTGATGGATTTCGGCAAGATCACCGGCCATGACCCGCTGGAGCTGGACGGCAAGGACCGCGTCGCCGAGGCACTGGGAATTTCGCCAGGGCAGGCCCATGCCCTGATGCAGGTCGCGCACGACACGCTGGGAGCCTCGAGATGAAGAAGCTCGTTCTGGCGTTTCTGCTGGTGGCAACGCCGGCCAGCGCCAAGACCATTCTGTTTGTCGGCAACAGCTTCACTTTCGGCGCCAATTCGGCCGCGCATTACTACAAGCCCGACACCGTCACCGACCTGAACGGGCCGGGACCCAATGGCAAGACGGTTGGTGGCGTGCCGGCTTTCTTCAAGGCGTTCACGAAGGAAGCAGGGCTGGACTACACCGTGTCGCTTGAGACCGTGGGCGGCAAGGGGCTGGATTTTCATCTGGCCGAAAAGCGTAGCGTTCTGGACAAGCCTTGGGACGTGGTGTTGATGCATGGCTATTCGACGCTGGACCAGGCGCATCCGGGCGATCCCGCGCTGCTGGTGTCTTCGGCCAAAGAGATCGTCGACATGTTTCGCGCGAAGAACGCCAAGGTCGAGACCTGGATGACCGCAACCTGGAGCCGGGCCGATCAGACCTATCCCGATGGAAAGCCCTGGCATGGCAAACCGGTCCAGCAGATGGGCATCGACATTTCGGGCGCCTATGCGCTGGCGGCGAAGAATGCCCATGTCACCGGCGTGATCCCGCTGGGCCTGGCCTGGAACCGTGCCATCGACGCCGGCGTGGCGGGCGGCGATCCTTATGCCGGCATTCCCGCCGGCAAGATCGATCTCTGGGCCTGGGACAATTATCACGCCAGCGCCTATGGCTATTATCTGGAGGCGCTGATGGTGTTTGGCCGGGTGACGGGCAAAGACCCACTGTCTCTGGGCGACAATGAGACGGTAGCCGATGACATGGGCTTCTCAAAGCCGCAGACTCATGCTCTGCAGCAGATCGCGCACGATCAGCTGGCGGCGTCGAACATGTTGGGGCAATAGGGGAAACAATAAGATGAAAAGATTTGCATGGGGCGCGGCCCTGTTTCTGGCTGTTTCCGCCTTCGCGCCCGCCTTCGCAGAAGAACCCGATGGCCTGATCCTGCCGCCTAGCTTTCATGCCAGCGTGGTGGCGGAAGGATTGGGGCCGCTGCGCCATCTGGCGGTGCGTCCCAATGGCGATATCTATGCCTCGACCGGCGGCGAGAATGCCAAGCCGGAAGAGCTGGTTGCGATCCAGTTGGGTGCGGACGGCAAGGCGGCGCGGGTCGAGCATTTCAGCACCGTGAATGGCGGGACCGGCATCGGCCTTTATCACGGCATGCTGTATGCGGCAGCCGGCAATGCCATCTATCGCTTCCGTTTCAAGGACGATGCGCTGCTGCCGGCCGGCGATCCGGAAACCGTGATCGCCGACCTGCCGCGCGGTGGCAATCACGCCATCGCTTTCGATGACAGCGGCCATCTGTTCGTCAGCCTGGGCGCCAAAAGCAATGCCTGCGCGACCAAACCGGCGCCAGGCGCCAAACCGGTTGGCCAGAAGCCGTGCCCCGACCTGACGGGTGGCGGCGGCATCTGGCGTTTTGCCGCCGACCGCACCGGTCAAACTTTCGCCGACGGCGGCCAAGTCGCCACCGGCATCCGCTTCATGACGGCGATGGACTGGTCACCGAACGCCGGGCTTTACGGCATCATGCATGGCCGCGACGGCACCCATGCCGCCTTTCCCGAAATCATCAGCGCCCAGGACGATGACGCCATCGGCGATGAGATGCATCATGTGACGGATGGCACCGATTTCGGCTGGCCCTACAGCTATTATGACGGGGCGCGCAAGATCCGCCTGCTGGCGCCGGAATATGGCGGCGACGGCAAGATGGCAGCGCAAGGCAACTATTCGACGCCGACTGTCAGCTTCCAGCCGATGCGCGCTGCGCCGGTCGATCTGCAGTTCTATCAGGGACGGCAGTTTCCGGCCGAATGGCGCGGCGGCGCATTCATCGCGCTTCACGGCACCAACGGGCCTGAACTTCCCCAGGGGCGCAACGGCTATACGGTCGCGTTCCTGCCGTTCGACCGCTCCGGCAAGCCCGGCGCCTTGAAGGTTTTCGCCGACGGCTTTGCGGGGCCGTCGCCCGCCAACAAGAATACCGGCAAGGCGGCATATCGTCCGGTGGGACTCGCAGTGGCGCCCGACGGGGCGCTTTATGTGGCGGATTCCAACAAGGGGCGCATCTGGCGCATCAGTTACGGCGGCTAG
This sequence comes from Rhizomicrobium sp., assembly GCA_036488555.1. Taxonomy (GTDB): domain Bacteria; phylum Pseudomonadota; class Alphaproteobacteria; order Micropepsales; family Micropepsaceae; genus Rhizomicrobium. The sequence goes on along the minus strand of DASXHL010000005.1, from coordinate 4,816 downwards.
AGCAAAGCCGTCAGCATCTCCAGCGCGGTTTCCACGCTTTTGAGCCGCACCTCGCCGCGGCCGATGTCACCAAAGCGGCATTCGCGCGACGTTATCCGCTCGCCACGCGCTGCGGCCAGATACACCAGGCCGACCGGCTTGTCCTTTGTGCCGCCGCCAGGTCCGGCTATGCCTGTCACCGCGATCGCCAGATCCGCGCGGGCGTGTTTTAACGCGCCCAGCACCATGGCCCGGGCGACTTCGGCCGATACCGCACCGTGGCGCGCGATCAGGTCGGCCGGCACGCCAAGCGCTTCGCACTTGGATTCATTGGAATAGGTAACAAAGCCGCGCTCCACCACATCCGATGAACCTGGGATTTCGGTCAGCAGCCCTGCGACCAGCCCGCCGGTACAGCTTTCCGCCGTGGCGATCTTCAGATTCTTCGCACGCGCATCAGCCAGCAGTTTCTCGGCCTGGGCGAGGAGGGCGGCTGTGAACATCAGAGATGGAAAAAGTAGCGCGCCAGCGCCACCAGCACGCCCGCCATCAGGCCGGCGATCATGTCGTCAGTCATCACGCCTAGCCCACCCTTGATGTTCTCGTCAGCCCAGCTCACCGGCCAAGGCTTCCAGATGTCGAACAGGCGAAACAACACGAAGGCGAGAAAGAACAACGGCAGCGAGATATGGCTGACCGGGATCAGTCCGCCGAAGGTCAGAAGGCAGAAGGCGCAGGCCAGCCACTGGCCTGCCAGCTCATCGATCACGCATTCCGACGGGTCTTCGCGCTTGGTCTCCCGCACATGATCGGCGCAGGCCAGGATGCCAATCACCAGCGCAATCAGGGTGGCGCCTAGAATGCCCATCGCCCCGCCACCGCGCAGCGCAATCAGAATCGCCAGCGGCACGGCGATGGCGCTCATGATCGTGCCAGGCGCGAACTCGAAATAGCCGATGCCGAACACCGAGGCGATCACGGTGGAGGCGCGAGGAAGTTTCATGTGTCCCTACAGTCTCACAGTTGCGGTGGCCTGGGCGGCAATGCCTTCGCGGCGGCCGGTGAAGCCAAGGCCTTCGGTGGTGGTGGCCTTCACGCTGACGCGCTCGGGCGCGATCTTCAATATCTCGGCGATCTTCGCCTTCATGGCGTCGCGGTGCGGTCCGACCTTGGGCCGTTCGCAAATGATGGTGACATCGACGTGATTGATGACGCCACCTTTCGCCGCCACCAGCCCCGCGGCATGGTCGAGGAATTTCCACGACGGCGCCCCGCGCCAGCGTTCATCGGTCGGCGGAAAATGCTGGCCGATATCGCCTTCGCCGATACAGCCCAGAAGCGCATCGGTGATGGCGTGAAGCCCGACATCGGCATCGGAATGGCCTTCCAGCGCATGGGTGTGCGGGATCTTCAACCCGCAGAGCATGATATGGTCGCCATCGGTGAATTTGTGCACGTCATAGCCGCCGGCCGTACGCACATCGCCAGAGCCCAAAAGACTTTCCGCCAGGGCAAAATCCTCCTTGCGCGTCACCTTGATGTTCTTTTCCTCGCCTTCGACCATTTCCACCTTCAGTCCGGCAAGTTCCGCCAGCGCAACATCGTCGGTCACATCTTCCTTCGCGTGCGCGCGATGCGCGTTCAATATCTTGTCATAGACGAAGCCTTGCGGTGTCTGGGCGCGATAAAGATTGTCCCGCGACACCAAAGTCCAGCGCCCGTCGTCACCCTGCCGGCGCAAAGTGTCGCTGGCTGCCACCATGGGCAGGGCGCCTTCGGCGCCGGCCTCAAGAGCGTTCACGACAGCCTGCGTCACCTTGCGGGAGATCAGCGGTCGCGCTGCGTCATGGATCAGCACAAAATCCGGCGCGTTCCCCACCAGGGCCTCCAGTCCCAGCCGAACCGATTCCTGCCGCGTGGCGCCGCCGGCCACTGGCGCGGGCAGATCCAATCCCGCCAGGGCACTCGCCGCCAGTTCGTCCTGGCCCGGCCCGATCACCACCTGCACGGGATAGCCCTGGAAGGCTTCCACCGTCCGGCGCAGGAGGGGCCTGCCGCCTAGCCGTTCATATTGTTTTGGCAGCTCGGTCCCGGCTCTTACCCCCTTGCCGGCGGCAACAATCAGGACAGCAATACGCGACATGATGGTTCCTTCCAAGATCGCGGGAATGCCTAACATTTAAGGGGACAGACCGCGATATTTTGTTGCCTTGCGGCAGAATGCCTATATTATCGGCTTGTAATATACTTGCTCAAACAATAGGCAAATTTTGGCAGGGGTTTTACAGAAGTTGCGCAATGCAGGCACTGCCGAATCCGGCTCGGGCACGATCGCCAATGCGTTGCCGATGCCGGTCATGCTGCTCGGCCCCAAGCAGGAAGTGATTTACGCCAATCCGGCGGCCGAACAGTTCTTCGACACCGGCCTGACTTTGCTGCGCAAGCAGACCCTGGCCGACCTGATCGCACCCCATTCTCCCTTGTTCCAGCTGGTGATCCAAGCAGCCGAGCGTAATGCCTCGGCCGCGGAACGCGACATCGATCTTTCCACCCCGCGCCATGGCGAGCGCGTCGCCGACGTCACGGTGACGCCGGTATCCGAACCTGAAGGCTCAATTCTGCTCACCTTCCAGGAACGCGGCCTGGCCCAGCGCATGGACCGCCAGCTGATGGCGCGCGGCGCGGTGCGCTCCATGCACGGCATGGCGGCGGTGCTCGCGCATGAGATCAAGAATCCGCTCGCCGGCATCCGCGGCGCCGCCCAGCTTCTGGAAGAAGCGCTGCCGCCCGGCGAACGCGAAATGACCCAGCTGATCATTGCCGAAAGCGATCGCATTCGCGGACTGATCGACCGGATGGAAAGTTTCGGCGACACCCGCGCCTTCACCCGCCATCCGGTGAACATCCATGAGGTCCTGGACCGGGTGCGCAAGGTAGCGGAATCGGGCTTCGCCCGCGGCATCACCATTCTGGAGAGTTTCGATCCCTCGCTACCCCCAGTGTCGGGCGATAAGGACCAGCTGATCCAGGTCTTCCTCAATCTGGTGCGCAATGCGGTGGACGCGCTGCCGGAAACCAGGGGCGAGATAACATTGACGACCGGCTATCGGCCGGGCGTGAAGTTCGGCTCAGGCTTGGCAGGTGAGCGCGTGTCGCTGCCACTGGAAGTAACGGTGCGCGACAATGGTTCGGGCGTGCCGTCCGATCTTCTGCCGCACATCTTCGATCCCTTCGTCACCACCAAGCCGCGCGGCTCGGGCCTCGGCCTGGCGCTGGTCGCCAAGATCGTGGGCGATCATGGCGGAGTGATCGAATGCGATTCCGTGCCCGGGCGCACGATTTTCCGCGTGCTGCTGCCGCAGTCGCGCGCCGGAGAGGTCTGAAGCAATGGCCGCAACCATCCTTGTCTGCGACGACGACAGCGCCATCCGCACGGTGTTGAACCAGGCTCTGGGCCGCGCCGGCTATGACGTGCGCACCACCGGCACGGCTGCCGGGCTGTGGCGCTGGATTTCAGCGGGCGAGGGCAATCTCGTCATTACCGATGTGGTGCTGCCCGACGAGTCCGGATTCGACCTGATTCCACGCATCAAGCGCATGCGGCCCGACCTGCCGATCCTGGTGATGAGCGCGCAAAACACGCTGCTCACCGCCATCACAGCAGCCGAGCGCGGCGCCTTCGAATATCTTCCCAAGCCTTTCGACCTGAAGGAACTGACCAGCGTGGTCAATCGCGCGCTGGCGAGCCCACAGGGAAAGCGCGATGCCAGCCTCGAGGCGGCGGAAGAGCGGCTGCCCCTGATCGGCCGCTCGCCGGCGATGCAGGAAATCTACCGGGTCATCGCGCGCCTTACCCAGACAGATCTCACCGTGATGATCATGGGCGAGTCGGGCACCGGCAAGGAGCTGGTGGCGCGCGCGCTGCATGATTACGGCAAGCGCCGGCACGGCACCTTCGTCGCCGTCAACATGGCGGCGATTCCCAAAGAGCTTGTGGAAAGCGAGCTCTTCGGCCACGAGCGCGGCGCCTTTACCGGCGCCACGAACCGCGGCGTGGGCCGCTTCGAGCAGGCCGAGGGCGGCACGCTGTTCCTGGACGAGATCGGCGACATGCCGCTGGAAGCCCAGACAAGGCTTCTGCGCGTACTGCAGCAGGGCGAATACACCACCGTGGGCGGGCGCACGCCGATCAAGACCGATGTGCGCATCATTGCCGCCACAAACCGCGACCTGCGCCAGCTGATCAGCCAGGGCCTGTTCCGCGAAGATCTATATTATCGCTTGAATGTGGTGCCGCTGCGCCTGCCGCCCCTGCGCGAGCGCATCGAGGACATTCCCGACCTGGTGCGCCACTTCCTGCGAAAAGCCGAAGACGAAGGCCTGCCGCACAAGACATTGGACAATGAGGCGCTCGACCTGCTGCGCCGCCACCGCTGGCCGGGCAACGTGCGCGAGCTGGAGAATCTGATCCGGCGTCTGGCGGTCCTGCAATCGGGCGACACGATCTCGGCGGCTTCCGTCAGCGCCGAACTGAAGGAACCGGCGAAGACCTTCCCCGCCGACTCGGGTGAGGGACCGCAATCCCTGGCGGCATCGGTGGAACAATATCTGACCCAGTATTTCCAGGCCCAGGGTGACAAGCTGCCGCCTGCGGGCGTCTATGACAGAATTGTGCAGGAGGTGGAGCGGCCGCTGATCTCCATCTGTTTGGCCGCCACGCGCGGGAACCAGATCAGGGCAGCACAGCTGCTTGGCCTTAACCGCAATACCTTGCGCAAGAAGATTCGGGATTTGGGGTTGGAAGTAATCCGGGGGTTGCGGACCGAGTAGGTCCGCA